>NZ_MEDS01000008.1 GCF_001724135.1 Comamonas sp. SCN 65-56
GTTCGCGCGCATCGGCAAGGAGTCGGTGACGGTGCAGATCAGCAGCGTGACCCGCGCCAGCGACACGTCGTTCAACGTGCGCTGGACGGAGACGCGCTTTGTCAACGGCGCGCTGGATCGCACCGAACGCTGGAACGCGGTGATTTCCACGGTGCTGCAAACCCCGCGCACCGAGCAGCGCCTGCGCAAGAACCCCCTGGGCATCTACGTCAATGGGCTGTCATGGAGCCGCGAACTGGAAGGAAACGAAGGAGCAAAACCATGAATGATCTTTTCCGTAAATCCGCCTTGCCGGTGATGCTTCTGGCTTCGACCGTGCTGTTCTCTGGTTGCGCCACGCAGGGCAAGCCGCCGCCGTCCATTTCGCTCGATGAGCCGGTGCAGGCCCAGCCACTGCCGGAGCCGCCTGCGCCTGTGGAGGTGGTGGCCGTGCCGCAGGTGCTGCCGATGCCGGCGCAGATGAAACCTGTGCCGGATGCCAAGCCCGCCGCAGAACCCGCCGATGAAACCTTGCGGGTGTCCCGCGCCAACGCCGAGGCGCGCATTGCGCCCACGCGCGAAGGCTACGTCAATGCGATTCAGGTGTGGCCCTTCACGGATGGCGCGCTGTACCAGGTCTATGCGGCCGTGGGCCGCGTGACCGTGATCGCGCTCCAGCCCGGTGAGGAACTGGTGACGGTGGCCGCAGGCGATACCGTGCGCTGGATCGTGGGCGACACATCGAGCGGCAGCGGTGATGCGCTGCGCGTCAATGTGATGGTCAAACCGATCCGCTCGGGCCTCAAGACCAATCTGGTCATCACGACCAGCCGTAGGACGTACCTGCTGGAGCTGACCTCGACCGAGAAGACGTGGATGGCGTCGGTGTCCTGGGAGTATCCGAAGGACAAGATGCTGGCCTTGCAGCGCCAGTCGCAGGTGGCCAATGCCGCCGCGCCAGTCGATGCCGGGCTGTCGCTGGAGAAGATCCGTTTCCGCTACGCCGTCAGCGGCAGCAATCCGCCCTGGAAGCCGCTGCGCGCTTTCGACGACGGCGAGAAGGTCTACATCCAGTTTCCGCCGGGCATTGCCCAAGGCGAGTTGCCGCCGCTGTTCGTGATCGGCGCGCAGGGCGACGGGCAACTGGTGAACTACCGCTTCCGCGCGCCGTACTACATCGTGGATCGGCTGTTTGGCGCGGCCGAGCTGCGCCTGGGCGGAGACAAGGGCGATGTGGTGCGGATCGAGCGCACGGACGGCACGCGGAGGAACTGACCATGAGCCAGGACGACACTCCAGACCTTGCCGCGCCACAGGCGGGCAAGGTCGCGCCCGAAGCGGTGGCGCTGCGCGCTCAGCCGCGCCCGGTCACACGTTTGAACCGGCGCACGCTGGCCATTCTCGTCGGCGGCCTGTCGGTCGCAGTGCTCGGGGCCACGATTTGGTCGTTGCAGCCGCATCGGCGCGGGGCGGGCGAGCAGACCGAGCTTTACAACGTCGATCGCGTCTCGAAGTCCGAAGGGCTGGACGGCCTGCCTTCGGACTATTCCAAGCTGCCGGCCAAGGTGCCGGAGTTGGGGCCACCACTGCCGGGTGATCTTGGCCCGGCCATCGTGCATTCTCAACAGCCGGTGACGCCAGCCTACGCACCGCCGGGACATGATCCGGCGGACGCCCGGCGCAAGGAGGCCGATGCAGCGGCGGGTTCGTCGGTGTTCTTCCGTTCGGGCAATCAGGGCAAGGCCGCCGCGCCGGGCACGGCGCAAGTCGCTGCGGCTGCGCCCGGCAGCGCCTTGGCCGGCTTCGACCCGCTGGCCGCTGGCCCGGCCTCTACGGCGGCCCAGTCATCCGACCCGACCGCCGTGCAGAACCGGCAAGACCAGAAAGAGGCTTTCCTGAAAGGCGGCTCTACGGAAACCCGCAATTCCGGCAATCTGCAAATGCCGTCCTCGCCGTATCAGGTAATGGCCGGGACGGTGATGGCTGGGGCGCTGGTCACGGGCATCAAGTCCGATTTGCCGGGCGACGTGATCGCCACGGTGACGGAGCCGGTCTATGACTCGGCTACGGGCAAGTTCCTGCTGATCCCACAGGGATCGCGCATCCTGGGCAAGTACAACAGCCAGGTGAGCTACGGGCAGAGCCGCGTGCAGGTGGTGTGGAACCGCGTCATCCTGCCGGACACGTCATCGCTGAAGCTCGACAACCTGGCGGGCACCGACCCTGCCGGCTACGCCGGCCTGGAGGATGGCGTCGATTGGCATTGGGATCGCGTCTTTGCCGGTGCGGCGCTGACCACGTTGCTGGGCGTGGGCGCCGAACTGGCCGCGCCGGAGAACCGGCAGAACGGCAATCGCATCGTGATCGCTGGGCGCGACAGCGCACAGGACAGCATCAATCAGGTCGGACAGGAGATGACCCGGCGCAACATGAACATCCAGTCGACGCTGACCGAGCGGCCGGGCCTGCCGGTGCGCATCATCGTCAACCGCGATCTGGTGTTGCGGCCGTACCAGCCGATGTTCTTCCAGCGGGGGGCCATGCAATGAGCACGACCAAGAAGCTGCGGCTCGGGCCGCTGCCCAAGACCGAGAGCACGAAGCTCACGTTCTCCTGCCCGGCCAGCCTCAAGGCCGACCTCGACCGCTACGCCGCGCTGCACGCGCAGGCGTATGGCGAGGCGGTCGATGCCACGACGTTGATTCCCCACATGCTGGAGGCATTCATGGCCGGCGACCGGGGATTCAGGAAGGGAAGCGGGAGCAAGGCCGCACCGCCGAAGTCGGGTTGACGATACGAGCGTATCCGCCATCCGCTCACCAAGAAAGCGCAGCCCACTGGCTGCGCTTTCGCTTTTGAGGAGCCTTCTGGAAGTGCAGGACTATGATGACCGATGCGACCTTGCCTGCTGCGGTGCCCTTGCGCTTACCACCGCGAAGCGCCTATGCGGCACCTAGCTCGAAAAGCAGCAAGAGCACACAACGGCTGAAATCTAGCCTAACCTATTACCCCATAAGACCTTTTGCCCCGTTGCATGTCTGCATGAAAGACTTGACAGCGGACATTTTTCATGCCCTGCTCTGCTACGCTCAGGGGCGCATGACACACGCCTTGCCGGATTCTTCACACGCACCGCCGACCGTCCTGGCCATCATCGGCCCCACGGCCAGCGGCAAGACGGCGGCGGCGCTGGCGCTGGCCAGGCAGCTGCCGGTCGAGATCATCAGCATGGACTCGGCCCTCGTCTATCGCGGCATGGACATAGGCACCGCCAAGCCCACGACCGAGGAACAGCGCGCCGCGGCGCACCATCTGATCGATATCCGCGACCCGCGCGACGCCTACTCGGCGGCGGAGTTCGCGCGCGATGCGCTGCACCTCATAGAGGCCATCCGGGCGCGCGGCGCATTGCCGCTGATCGTCGGCGGCACGCTGCTGTACTTCAAGGCGTTGACCGAGGGCATTGCCCAGCTGCCACCGGCCGATGCCACCGTGCGCGCGCAGCTTGAAGCGCAGGCCGCTGCCATCGGCTGGCCAGCCCTGCACGCGCAACTGGCACGGATCGATCCGGCCACGGCGGCGCGCCTGGCACCCAACGACAGCCAGCGCATCCAACGCGCGCTGGAGATCTGGCAACTCACAGGTCAGCCAATGTCTGTGCTGATTACTACGAATAAAAGAGCTGTCAGCGCTTTACCCATAAGGGCTGAAGCCGTATTTTCCTTGGAACCTGCCGACAGGCGCTGGCTGCACGAACGCATCGCCAGCCGCTTTGCGCAGATGCTGCAGCAGGGCTTGATCGACGAGGTGCGTGGCCTGCGTGCCCGCGGCGACCTGCGCGCGGACCTGCCCAGCATGCGCTGCGTCGGCTACCGCCAATGCTGGCAGGCGCTGAACGGCGAGTTCCCGCTGGCGGAAATCGCCGAGCGCGGCGTGGCCGCCACACGTCAGCTGGCGCGGCGCCAGCTCACCTGGCTGCGCTCCATCCCCGCGCGCCACGCCATCGCTGCCGACGCACCCGATGCCAGCGATAGCCTCGTGCGCGCCGCGCTGGAGCTACTGCGCCGATGAGCACTGAAACGCCGCTGCTCACCGTGCGGCAACTCGTGCGCCGCTACGGCTCGCAAACCGTCTTTGAAAACGTCAACCTGCAGGTCGCCCGCGGCGAGTTCGTCGCCATCGTCGGTGACTCGGGCGTTGGCAAATCCACACTGCTCAATTGCCTGGCCGGGCTCGATACCTGGGATGGCGGCCAAATCCTGGTCGGGGGCGAGGACTTGACGACGATGGACGACACCGCCCGCACGCTCTGGCGCCGCGCGCATGTGGGCTTCGTGTTTCAGGCCTTCCACGTCCTGCCGCACCTGAGCGTGGCACAGAACGTGGCACTGCCGCTGATGCTGCTCGGGCAAGCCGACGACCGCCGCGTCGGACAGATGCTGACTGCCGTTGGATTGCACGGTCTGGAAGCACGCCTGCCACAGCAACTCAGCGGCGGCCAATTGCAGCGCGTGGCAATCGCCCGCGCGCTGGTGCATCGCCCGCCCTTGCTGCTGGCCGATGAACCCACGGGCAACCTCGACCCCACCACCGCAGCGCGGATCATGGATTTGCTTGTGCAGCAGACGCGCGAGCATGGCGCGGCGCTGGTGCTGGTGACGCATGCCAGCGCCGCAGCCGCGCGCGCCGGCCGACTGCTGCGCCTCAGCGCTCAGGGCATCACGCGCCTTGAGCGCTGAGGCAGGCCGGCCTTACTCGACCGCCAGGCGCTGCACCTTGCCTTCGAGTTTCTTGGGCAAGGTGAGCATCAGCACGCCGTTGTCGTACCTGGCCTTGGCGCTCGCCGCATCGACCTCCATCGGCAGCTGAAAGCTGCGCGCCACCGAGCCAAAGTAGCGCTCGCTGCGCAGCAATTTTTCGCTATCGCGCTTTTCGTCGTGCTGCTGCACCTCGGCGCGCAAGGTGACGACGGCGCCGTCTATGGACACCTGGATGTCCTCCTTGGGCACGCCGGGCAGCTCGGCCTGCACCTTGTAGGCTGCGTCATCTTCCTTCACGTCGATGCGGATCTGCGACGGCTGCACCAACGCGTCGCCATGCAGCGGTCGCACGTAAAAGCCCGGCGCGACATCGCGGAAAAATTCATCGAACAGGCTGGGACGAGACATCAATGCGTTCATGGTTCAACTCCTGGTGTGGTTGCGCCGCTTGCTGCGGCATGCACCCTACATGCGTACGCCGCCGCCGGTTTCAAGAGCCCGGCGGCGCACCGGGCCAGCGAAGCACAATCACCACCATGCATGGCCTGTTTTCCGTGTTCTCCTGGCAAGACCTGCGCCAGCACCCGTGGCGCAGCCTGGCAGCCGTCACGGCGGTGATGCTGGGCGTGGCGCTTGCGCTCGCGGTGCATCTCATCAACGCCAGCGCGCTGGCGGAGTTCGCCCAGGCGGCACGCGCCGCCAGCGGGCAGAGCGATCTGCAGCTGCGCCCGCGCCAGGGCCTGCTGCCGCAGGCGCTGTACGCCGAGATCGCGCGCAGCCCGCAAGTGGCGCATGCCAACCCTATCCTCGAAGCCGATCTGAAAGCCTCCACCGCGAACGGCCACGAAACCACGCTGCACCTGGTGGCTGCCGATGCACTGCAACTGCCCATCACCGCGCCGGCGCTGATGCCGCGGCTGTGGCAGGCGCACGACCGCCTGGCGCTGTTCGGGCCGCGCACGGTGTTCCTCAACGCCAGCGCACGCCACGCGCTCGGCCTTCCCGACGGGCCGGCCAGCGTGGTTCTGCAAGTCGGCCTCGGCCAGGTGCCGGTGCAAGTCGCCGGCAGCATCGCCGCCGCGGGGCCGGCACTGATGGTGATGGATATCGGCGCCGCACAGGATTTGCTCGGGCAAGACGGCTGGCTCAACCGCATCGACCTGCAACTGCGCCCGGGCGCGGACCGGCAGGCGCTGCAGCAACAGTTGGCGGGCAGCAGCACGGTCGTCCCCTTCCTGCTCAGCGAGCCGACAGACAGCAGCACCCGGCTCGGCCAGCTCTCGCGCGCCTACCGCGTGAATCTGGCGGCACTGGCGCTAGTCGCACTCTTCACCAGTGCCTACCTGGTCTATTCGGTGCTGGCCCTCTCCGTAGCACGGCGCCAGCCGCAGCTGGCACTGCTGGCAGTACTGGGCGCAACGCCGCGCCAACGCCTGCGGCTGGTGCTCAAAGAAGCCGGCCTGCTCGGGTGCGCGGGCAGCCTGCTGGGCGTCCTGCTGGGCACGCTGCTGGCCAGCGTGGCGCTGCGCCTTGCCGGGGGTGATCTGGGCGGAGGCTACTTTGCCGGTGCCACGAAGCTGCATTGGAATCCGGCGGCCGCATGGGCTTATGCACTGCTGGGCCTGGCTTGCGCCCTGCTCGGTGGCTGGTGGCCGGCACGCGCCGCGCAGCGCCTGCCGCCAGCACAAACGCTCAAAGGCCTTGGGTTTGCCACTGCCACAGGCCATGCCGCACTGGCCGCTACAGGCGCCGTGCTGCTGGTCGCCGGTGCGCTGCTGGCCTTTGCGCCGCCCATCGCCGGCATGCCGCTGGCCGCCTACCTGTCCGTCGCGCTGCTGTTGATCGGCGGCATCACGCTGCTGCCCTGGCTGATCGCGTGGCTGCTGCGCGCAGGGCTGCCGCTCGCGCGCCATCGCGCGCTGCCGCTGCTGGCACTGGAGCGCGCCCGCCGCACGCGCGGCGCCGCGGCGGCCACCGTCGGCGGCGTGGTCGCGGCGCTGAGCCTGGCCGTCGCACTCACCATCATGGTCGCGAGCTTTCGCACCTCGGTGCAGCAATGGCTCGACGCCATGCTGCCCGCGCCGCTGTACCTGCGCGCCGGCGGCCAGCCACGCGGCGATGCCGCCGCCGTCTTCAGCGATGCCCTGGTGCAGCAAGTGCGGCAGGTGCCTGGCGTAGCGCGGCTGGTGGCCTTGCGCAGCAGCAGCGTCCAGTTGAATGCCGCCATGCCTGCCGTCGCGGTCCTCGCCCGCCCCATGGGGCCTGAGCCTGAACGCAGCCTGCCGCTGGTGGGCAACGCCTTGCCGGTGCCGACGGGGCGCATGCCGATCTACGTCAGCGAAGCCGTGGCCGACCTGTACGGCGTTCGTCCCGGCGATGATTGGCCGGCTTTATCCAAGGCATTCAGGCCCGCAGCGCAGACTGACAAATCGCCATTAGCACCTTTTTTCATAGCAGGCGTATGGCGCGACTACGTCCGCCAATCGGGCGCCGTGGCGATGGAGCGCACCGATTTCATCCGCCTGACGGGCGACACCCGCTCCAGCGACCTGGCGCTGTGGCCCGCCGCGGACGCCGACCCGGCGGCGCTGCGCCAGGCCATCATGGCCACGGTGGCCCGCCAGGGCGTCGCGCCCGACGCCCTGGAGTTCAGCAGCACGCAAGCCATCCGCCAGCGCTCGCTGGCGCTGTTTGACCGCAGCTTTGCCGTCACCTACTGGTTGCAGGCGGTGGTCATAGCCATCGGGTTGTTTGGCGTGGCCGCCAGCCTGTCCGCGCAAGTGCTGGCGCGGCGCAAGGAATTCGGTTTGCTGGCGCACCTGGGCCTCACGCGCCGCCAGATCCTTGGCGTGGTGGCCGGCGAAGGCGCGGCGTGGATGGCCGTGGGCGCGGCAGCCGGCACGCTGCTGGGCCTGGCCGTGTCGCTGGTGCTGGTGCGCGTGGTCAATCCGCAGAGCTTTCACTGGAGCATGGACCTGGAGCTGCCCTGGCTGCGGCTGGGCGCGCTCGCATTGGCCGTGGTGGCGGCCGGCACCCTCACCGCATTGCTGACAGGCCGGGCTGCGGCCGGGCGCGACGCGGTACTCGCCGTGAAGGAGGACTGGTGATGCACGCGCTCCCCACCCGCCGCCGCTGGCTGCTGGCTGCCGGTCTGGGCGCCTGCCTCCCCAGTGCCTACGCCCTGCCGCCGCGCGCCCTGAGCTTCCCGCGCGACCACGGCAGCCACCCGTTGCGGCGCACCGAATGGTGGTACATCACCGGCCAGTTGCGCGCCGCAGGCACGCTGTGGGGCTTTCAGATCACGTTTTTCCGCTCGCGTGTGGACGTGGCGCAAGGCCTGCATTCAGCCTTCGCCGCCAGGCAGTTGCTGTTCGCGCATGCCGCACTCACTGATGTCGCCGGAAAACGCCTTCGCCATGACCAGCGCATCGCGCGCGCAGGCTTTGGCATTGCAGAGGCCAGCGAAGCCGATACCGATGTCCGGCTGGCGGACTGGCTGCTGCGGCGCCAGCCCATTGCTGCGCCCGGAAGCAGCCGCTACACGATCCGCGCGCAGGCACAGGATTTCGCGCTGGCGCTCACCGCCACCAGCACCCAACCCCTCCTGCTGCAGGGCGAGCAAGGCCTGTCCCGCAAAGGGCCGCTGCCAGAGAACACCAGCTGCTACGTCAGCCAGCCGCAGCTCGCGCTCTCGGGCCACATCCAGGTGGCTGGCCAGCCACTTCCCGTGCAGGCGGGCACGGCGCACGACAACCGCGCCTGGATGGACCATGAATGGAGCGATGCCTTGATGCATCCCGACGCCGTCGGCTGGGACTGGATAGGCATCAACCTCACGGGCGGTGGCGCGCTGACGGCCTTCATCCTGCGCCGCGCCGATGGCGGCACGCTCTGGGCCGGCGGCTCACTGCGCGCCAGCGCCGATGCACCGGTTCAGGGGTTCGGTCACGACAGCGTGCGCTTCACGCCGCTGCGTCACTGGACCAGCCCCGCGACTGGTACCCGCTACCCCATCGAACAGCAGATCGACTGCCCCGCCGGGCGCTTCACCCTCCACGCCCTGGTCGACGACCAGGAGCTCGACAGCCGCGCCTCCACCGGCGCCATCTACTGGGAGGGACTGGGCAGCTTGCGCAACACCCTTGGGCGAGAGGTGGGGCGCGGTTACCTCGAACTCACGGGCTACGCCGGCGCTCTGCGGCTCGGCTGACGCTGCCAAGCCGGTGTCAGCGCACTTGCGAGAAGAAGGCAACCATCCGCGCGTTCGCGTCCTTGGTGATCGCCGAATCGTAGACATAGCCTGCAGCCGCCATGCCCTGCTTGTCCCAGCCATGCGTCGTTTCGGGATAGACATGCCATTGCACGGGTTTGCCCGCCGCCTTCATTTCGTCGAGCAACGGAAAGCATGGCGCCGACGGCGCCTCATCGTCTCGCCCGCCCATCAGCAGCAAGACCGGCCTGTCCGTGTCGTCGAGCAGCATCCGCTTGTCCTTGATTCCGCAACTGCCGTAATTCGCAACCGTCGCAGCAAAGCGCCGCTCGGAACCCGCCAGCCGCGCACTTTGCGGCGATGCGAGCAAGGCGGCAATGAAGGCACCCCAGCTGTACCCTGCCTGGTAAATGCGTGCGCCATCGACAAACGGCTTGCTGGCCAGCAAGGCCAGCGCCGCATACGCATCCGCAATGCCGCCGGTGCCACTGGGGGGATGGGCTCGGCAGTTGTCATAGCCGCGCGGCCCGTAGCTGTCGATCACCAATACTACGTGGCCCGTCTCCAGCAACTCGCGCGCATGCTCCTTCATGTGCGCGCCTGGCGCCCCATTGAGGCCGCCGCAGGTGTGCATCAAGACGACTGCCGGGAACGGCCCGTCACCGGCCGGTTTGAAGATCGTGTTCGCGATGCTGGTGAAAGCACCGATCGAGTCCTTGACCTCCTGGTTGAACGCGACCGGCTTGAACTCATGCGGCGGGCGCACCTGCGCCAGCAAATCCTGCGCACGACCGCTTGAAGCCATTGCCAGGCCCAGCACCAGAAAAAGCATGAGAGTACGCATCAGACCTCCTCTCCAACCCGTCAAGAGCTGCTGGTTTTCACGCAAGCGCTTGCTACGTCTTTTGGCCACTTCGGCGGCCCAGCCATGCAATCAGCTCGCCCATGATGCCGCGGCGGAACAACAGCACGCAAACGACGAAGATCAGACCAGTGACCATGGTGACCGAGTCGCCGATCGTGCTGAACCACTCGATGGACGTCAAATCCGCCAGCCAGGCGCCGAAATCGCCGATCTTGTTTTCCAGCAACTCGATGACGGTGGCCCCCATCAGCGGGCCGCTCATGGTGCCCATGCCTCCTACCAGTGCCATCAGCACCACGTTGCCAGACATCGTCCAGTGCACGTCGGAAAGCGAGGCAAAGCCCATCACCAGCGTCTTGAGCGAGCCGGCCAGGCCGGACAACGCCGCGGAAATGATGAAGGCGACCAGCTTGAAGCGGTCGGTGTCGTAGCCCAGCGAGATCGCGCGCGGCTCGTTCTCCTTGATGCCCTTGAGCACCTGCCCGAAGGGTGAATGGATGGTGCGCATGATGAGCCCAAAGCCCGCCACCGACACGATCAACACAAAGAAATACATCGTGAGATCGTTGCGCAGATTGATCAGACCGAACAGATGGCCGCGCGGCACGCCCTGCAACCCGTCTTCGCCACCGGTGAACTTGAGCTGCAGCGCCGCGAAATAGACCATTTGCGCCAGCGCCAGCGTGATCATGGTCGCGTAAATGCCCTGGCGGCGAATGGTGAGCGCGCCCATGACCCAGCCAAGGAACGCACCGGTCAGGGTGCCCGCGATCAGCGACAGCTCCGGGGTGAGGCCCCAGACCTTGGCCGCATGACCGCAGATATAGGCCGACCCGCCGAGGAAGGCGGCATGGCCGAACGAAAGCAGGCCGGTATAGCCCAGCAGCAGGTTGAATGCCGCGGCGAACAGCGCGAAGCACAGCAGCTTCATCACGAAGACCGGATAGGCACCGACGAACGGCGCGGCAATCAGGCCCAGCAGCAACAGGCCGTAGCCCCAGGGAGCAAATTTCTGGATATTCATTGGTAACAGCCCCAGGGTCTCACTTTTCCTTGCCGAACAGCCCGGCCGGGCGGATCAGCAGCACGATGGCCATGATGACGAACACCACGGTGGACGAGGCTTCCGGATAGAACACCTTGGTGAAACCCTCGATCACGCCCAGCCCCAGGCCGGTGACGATGGAACCCATGATGGACCCCATGCCGCCGATCACCACCACCGCGAACACCAGAATGATGAGGTGCTGCCCCATGAGCGGCGTGACCTGGTAGACCGGTGCGGCAAGCACCCCGGCAAAGGCCGCGAGCGCCGAACCAAAGGCGAAGGTGAGCGTGACCATCACCGGCACATTGATGCCGAAGGCTTCCACCAGGCGCGGGTTTTCCGTCCCCGCGCGCAGATAGGCGCCGAGCTTGGTTTTCTCAATCACGTACCAGGTGGCAAGGCACACCACGATGGAAGCCACCACCACCCAGGCGCGATAGTTGGGCAGCACCATGAAGCCCAGATCGGTCGCGCCCTGCAGCAATTCCGGCGCGTCGTAGCCCAGCCCGGAGACACCGTAGATGGAGCGGAACACGCCCTCGATCAGCAGCGTGATGCCGAGCGTGAGCAGCAGACCGTAAATATGGTCAAGCTTGTAGATCCAGCGCAGGAACAGGCGCTCGATCAACACGCCAAACGCGCCCACGATCAGTGGCGCACCCACCAGCATGACCCAGTAGTCCACGTCGAGATAGTTCATGGCCATCCAGGTGACCATCGCGCCCAGCATGAACAACGCGCCGTGGGCGAAATTGATCACATTGAGCAGGCCGAAGATCACGGCCAGACCAAGACTGAGGATGGCGTAAAACGAACCATTGACCAGCCCGACAAGGAGCTGACTCAACATGGCCGCCATCGAAATGCCGAAAATTTCCATGGGCAACAGTGCGGGTGGTGAATGAAACCGGGGGGCGCAGCCCGCCCCCCGTCAGAACATCAGCGATGCATCACTTCCAGAGCGGGCACTTGCCTTCGGCCTTGGTGGTGAAGACCTCAGCGCCCGGCAACTGCTTGATCACCTTGTAGTAATCCCACTTGCCTTTGGACTCCTTGGGAGTCTTCACCTGCACCAGATACATGTCATGCTGGTACAGCCCATCGGGGCGGATCTGGCCGGAAGCGAAGAAGTCGCTCATCTTCATGCCGCGCCAGGTTTCCATCACCTTGGCGGCGTCCGTCGTGCCCGCGGCCTGCACGGCCTTGAGGTAGTTCATCGTCGCCGAGTAGTCTGCCGCCTGGATCTCGGTCGGGCGCTTCTTGGTCTTCTTCATGAACTTGTCGGCGAACGCGCGGGTTTGCGGGTTCATGTCCCAGTACCAGGAGGTAACGAACTGCATGCCCTGCGTGGTCTTCAGGCCCAGGCTGTGGATGTCGCTGTAGAACACCAGCAACGGCACCACCTTCATCTTCTTGGAAATGCCGAATTCGTTGGCCGCCTTGATGGCATTGATGGTGTCGCCACCAGCGTTGGCCAGTGCCAATACCTGCGCCTTGGAATTCTGCGCCTGCAGCAGGAAGGAGGAGAAATCGGTTGCGTTGAGTGGGTGACGGACCGCACCCACCACGGTACCGCCCTTTTCCTTGACCACCGCGGCGGCGTCAGACTCCATCGCGTGACCGAAGGCGTAGTCGGCCGTCAGGAAGAACCAGCTCTTGCCGCCATTGGCCACCACCGCGCCGGCAGAGCCACGCGACAGTGCCACGGTGTCGTAGGCGTAGTGCACGGTGTAGGGAGCGCACTGTTCATTCGTCAGCGCCGCGCTGCCGGCGCCGTTGTTGATCATCACGCGCTGCTTCTCGGTAGCCACCTTGGAAAGCGCCAGCGCCGTACCGGAATTGGTACCGCTGAAGATCATCGTCAGCCCCGCGGTATCAATCCACTCCAAAGCCTTGGATGCGGCCAGGTCCGGCTTGTTCTGGTGATCAAAACTCATCAGCTCTATCGGCTTGTTCAGCACCTTGCCACCAAAGTCGTCGATCGCCATCTGAATGGCGGTAGCGCCATCCTTGCCTTCCAGGTCGGCATAAAGGCTGGAAAGGTCGGAGATGTAGCCGATCTTGACCTTGTCTTGTGCCTGCGCCTGCATGGCGCCCGCCATGAGGCCAACCGCGCCCAGCGCCACGGCCAATTTCGTGAGTTTGGATTTCATTGCATATCTCCTGTTACCTTCGGTTCACACGCTTGCACTTCAACGACCTTGGCGCGGGCGGCCGTTCTTGCACCGCCCGGCGCCAGGTTCACTTCCACAAGGGGCACTTGGTCTCGGACTTCTTGGTCCAGATTTCAGCCGCCGGCAGACGCGCGACCACCTTGTAGTAATCCCAGGGCACGGTCGACTCCTTGGGCGACTTGACCTGCATCAGGTACATGTCGTGGGCAAAGCGGCCGTCCGGACGGATCACGCCCTTGGCATAGAAATCGTCGATCGGCGTGGACTTGAGCTTGGCCATCACGGCATCCGCATCCATGGTCCCGGCAGCCTTCACGGCCTTGAGATAGGTCATCGTGGCCGAATAGTCCGCCGCCTGGATGTCGGTGGGCATGCGCTTGGTTTTCTCGAAGAAGCGCTTGCCGAAAGCGCGCGACTTGTCATTGAGGTTCCAGTCCCAGCTCGCCGTGAGCAGCAAGCCTTCGGTGTTCTTGAGACCCAAGCTGTGAATGTCGGTGACGAAGACCAGCAGACCGGCCAGCTTCATGGTCTTGGTGATGCCGAATTCCTTGGCGGCCTTGATCGCATTGATGGTGTCGCCACCCGCATTCGCCAGACCGAGAATCTGCGCCTTGGATTTCTGCGCCTGCAGCAGGAAGGAGGAGAAATCCGAGGCGCCCAACGGGTGCTTGACGCTGCCGACCACGGTGCCGCCTTTTTCTTTCACCACCTTGGTGGTATCGGCCTCCAGCGCCGTGCCGAAGGCGTAATCGGCCGTCAGGAAGAACCAGCTCTTGCCACCGTTGTCCACCACGGCGCCGCCCGTGCCGCGCGCAAGCGCGACGGTATCGTAGGCATAGTGCACCGTATAGGGCGTGCACTGCTCGTTCGTCAGCGCCGACGTCCCTGCGCCATTGACCATGAAGACGCGCTTCTTCTCGGCCGCCACCTTGGCCATCGCCAGGCCGGTACTCGATGTCGTACCGCCAAAGAGCATGGTCAGATCTTGCGTATCGATCCACTCCAGTGCCTTGGTGGCGGCGATGTCGGGTTTGTTCTGGTGGTCGGCCGTGACCAGCTCGATCGGCTTGTCGAGCACCTTGCCGCCAAAATCATCGATGGCCATCTGGATCGCCGTCGCGCCGCCCTTGCCCTCCACGTCTGCATACGGACCGGACATGTCGGTGATGAAACCGATCTTGAGCTTGTCCTGCGCCTGCGCCTGCAGCGTGCCGAGCGCCATGCAGGCCATGCCGAGGGCAGCCACGAGCGTTTTGAGTTTGTATTGCATGCTGGTTGTCTCCTTAATGAGTGATGTGATTGCCCCGCGGAACCGCCCGCCAAGGCAGCGGGGGATTCAGACGCCGAGCAATTGGTTGAGCACCGGCATTTTTTCCTGCAGCTCGGCAGCGCCGAACTGCTCGACGATCTTGCCGTGCTCCATGACGTAGAAGCGATCGGCCAGTGGCGCGGCAAAACGGAAGTTCTGCTCGACCATGACGACGGTAAAGCCCTTCTCGCGCAGCATCGTGATCATGCGCGCGAGCGCCTGCACGATCACGGGCGCCAGGCCTTCGGAAATTTCATCGAGCAGCAACAGCCTGGCACCGGTGCGCAGGATGCGCGCCACCGCCAGCATCTGCTGTTCGCCGCCCGAAAGCCGCGTACCCTGGCTGTGCTTGCGTTCGGCCAGATTGGGAAACATGGCGTAGATCTCCTCCACGCTCATGCCTTTGGTGCCAGTCTTGAGTTCAGGCGGCAGCAGCAGGTTCTCTTCGCACGAGAGGCTGGAGAAAATGCCGCGCTCCTCGGGGCAATAACCAACGCCGAAATGCGCAATCTTGTGCGACGGCAGGTCTATGGTCTCGTGGCCGTTGATCTTGATCGAGCCCTTGCGCGCGCCGGTCAGTCCAACGATGGCGCGCAGCGTCGAGGTGCGGCCCGCGCCATTGCGCCCGAGCAACGTCACCACCTCGCCAGGCTGCACCACCATGTCGACGCCATGCAGCACGTGCGATTCGCCATACCAGGCTTGCAGCCCCTTGATTTCAAGTGCAGGTGTGCCGGCCATCTCAGTGCGCTCCCTCAAGCTGGCCTTCGGTGGTGCCCATGTAGGCTTCCATCACCTGCGGATTGGCCGACACCTCCTCGTAAGGCCCCTCGGCCAGCACCTCACCGCGCTGCAGCACGGTGATCCGATCGGCGATCGTGGAGACGACCTTCATGTTGTGTTCGACCATCAGGATGGTGCGCCCGGCAGAGACCTTCTTGATGAGCTGGGTGACCCGGTCCACATCCTCATGGCCCATGCCCTGCGTCGGCTCATCCAGCAGCATCAGCTCGGGCTCCATCGCCAGCGTGGTGGCGATTTCAAGCGCACGCTTGCTGCCGTAGGGCAGGTTCACCGTCATCTCGTCGGCCATGTGCTCCAGGCCGACTTCGGCCAGCAGTCGTTTCGCACGCTCGTTGAGCTTGTACAGGCTACGCTCGCTGCGCCAGAACTGGTAGCTGGTGCCCAGCTTGCGCTGCAGGCCCAGGCGCACGTTCTCCAGCAAGGTCAGATTGGGGAACACCGCGGAAATCTGGAACGAGCGGATGATGCCGCGGCGTGCGATCTCTGCCGGCTTTTCCCCCGTAATGTCCTGTCCGTTGAAGCGGATCGTGCCCGATGTGGGTACCAGGAACTTGGTCAGCAGATTGAAGCAGGTCGTCTTGCCCGCGCCATTGGGCCCGATCAGCGCGTGGATGGAGCCACGACGCACCGAGAGATTGACGTCACTGACCGCGGTGAAGCCTTTGAATTCTTTGGTGAGATGGGAGGTTTCGAGTATGAAATCACTCATTGCATATCAGCGCGCCGCGCAAAAAATAACGGCAGCGCCGTGTGTAACTTGTTGTCGTGCGATGAATCGTAAACCCTGCCGGACCCCGTCCGCCTAGGGAATAACGCGTAGTCGCAGCGAAAAATGAATCGTCGCCACCGCATGCACAGCCACTGGCTCACATGGGTGATCGCCATCCATCGCACCCCGGGCCGGGACGCAAGCTCTGGTCTCCTTTTCGTTCGATCGACAACATGGAGCACAGGCCGTGCCAAGTCGCATCGCCGGGCAACGACCACGCATTCTCACAAAATTGTCCATAAATCATTCGCTTAATGTCTATTTTTTGAACATTTGATTGATTTCAATGCATTTGCCATTTCTGCACCGATGGCGTCGGGCGACATGCCCCGCTAGACTGCGCCCATGAAGCTGATCGAACCCATCCTGGCGCAAGCCGCAGCCTTGACCCAATTGCGGCGGGATATCCATGCCCACCCCGAGCTGTGCTTCAAGGAGGAGCGCACCGCGGACCTGGTCGCAGCCAAGCTGACCGAATGGGGCATACCGGTGCACCGCGGCATGGGCACGACGGGTGTGGTCGGCATCGTGCACGGCCGGGATGGTGGCCAGAGCGGTCGCGCAATAGGCATGCGCGCCGACATGGATGCGCTGCCGATGACGGAATTCAACACCTTCGCCCACGCCAGCACCCACCCCGGCAAGATGCACGCCTGCGGGCACGACGGCCATACCGCCATGCTGCTGGCGGCAGCGCAGCACCTGGCCCGGCACCACGACTACGACGGTACCGTCTATCTCATCTTCCAGCCGGCGGAGGAAGGCGGTGGCGGCGCACGCGAGATGATCAGGGACGGCCTGTTCGAGCGCTTTGCCATGGAAGCCGTTTTCGGCATGCACAACTGGCCGGGGATGCCCGTCGGCACGCTGGCGGTCAGCACCGGACCCGTCATGGCGTCAAGCAACGAATTCAAGATCACCATCACCGGCAAGGGCGGACACGCCGCGCTGCCCCACCTGGGCATCGATCCGGTGCCTATCGCCTGCCAGATGGTGCAGGCTTTCCAGACCATCATTTCACGCAACCGCAAACCCATAGACGCAGGCGTGATTTCCGTCACCATGATCCACGCGGGAGAAGCCACCAACGTGATCCCCGATGCCTGCGAGCTGCAGGGCACGGTGCGCACCTTCACCTTCGAGACGCTGGACCTGATCGAGGCGCGCATGCGGGAAACGGCCGAAGGTATCGCCGCTGCCATGGGCGCGCGCTGCAGTTTCGAATTCCAGCGCAACTACCCGCCCACCATCAACACCGCCTACGAAGCGGACTTCTGTCGCCAGGTCATGGCCGACATCGTCGGCGAAGCCAATGCCCTGGCGCAGGAGCCCACCATGGGAGCAGAAGATTTCGCCTACATGCTGCAGGCCAAGCCCGGCGCCTATTGCTTCATCGGCAACGGCGAGGGCTCGCACCGCGAGCGCTACGAAGGCGGCGGGCATGATGCCGGGCCATGCACGCTGCACAACCCGCATTACGATTTCAACGACGAGCTGATACCGCTGGGCGCGACCTATTGGGTGAACCTGGCACATGCCTGGCTGGCACACCAGCCACCTGCACGCCAGGCGGCAGGCCGTCAGTGATCCGGCACCAGGAGTGCCAACGCACTCGGCTCGGCCCATGCGCGCGCCGCTGCGCGCGCGCAGGCCTGATTGCGGCGGCGCAAACCCCACCAGTTGCAACCCGCCTTCGAGCTGCAGCACGACCTCATCGCCCAAGGCACCGCGCGCCACCCGCTGCACACGGCCAAGCCAGCAGTTGGGCTGCGCCGCATCCGGCGCCTGCGCCTGCGGCAGCACGCGTACCGCCGTGGCTTTGCACAACACCTGCACCTGCATGCCGGGGACGAGGCCGAGCAGCTGCGCGCTCTCTCGCGTGATGCGCGCCAAGGCGGGCAGCGTACCCTGGTTGCGCGCCGCCAACGACACCTCCACCAGCGGGCCATCGCGGCGCAGACCGGTCACCACGCTGGGCCATTGGTTGCGCATGCTGGTGCGTATTGCCAGTTGTGCGGCAGCCGCATGCGCCGCGCCACCGCTCGCCACATCCGCGGCCACCTGCGCTCGCACGCGCACCAGCGCATCAGCCGCCTGCAGCAGTTCGCGTCCCGCATCGGTCAGCCGCGTACCGCCGCCACCCACGCCACCGACGGCGCGCCCCACCAGCGCCACGCCGGCAAGGTTGGTCAGGGTATCCAGCGCCTGCCAGGCCGCCTTGTAGCTCACGCCGACGCTGCGCGCCGCCTGCGAGATCGAGCCGCCCTTGTCGATCTCGCGCAGGATGGCGATGCGTCGGTCGGCCTTGTCCTGCCCCAGGGCATCCATCACGGAAAGTCTTTTCTTGCGCATGACCGCCATCATGCCGCACTCGATGGGCGCCCGATGGTGCACCCCGGTATACTTTCGCCTTATTCATTTTCGGAATAGCGAAAAATGCCCAGACCATTTTCTCCCCTTGCGCTCGCCGGCGTGCTCGCCCTGTCTCTTGCGACTTTCACCCATGCGAACGCCGACAGCGTGAGCGTCGCGGTGGCGGCCAATTTCACCGCCCCCATGCAGAAGATCGCCGCGCAGTTCGAACAGGACACGGGGCACAAGGCGGAGCTCTCGTTCGGCGCCACCGGCAAGTTCTACGCCCAGATCAAGAACGGCGCACCGTTCGGCATCCTGCTCGCGGCCGACCACACCACCCCAGAGAAGATCGCCAAGGAGGGGCTGGGCAGCGACGCCTCGCGGTTCACCTATGCGATCGGTCAGTTGGTGCTGTGGAGCAAGCAGGCGGGCTACGTCAATGCCGAAGGCAAGGTGTTGCACAAGACCGACTGGCAGCACATCGCCATCGCCAACCCCAGGCTGGCGCCCTATGGCGCCGCGGCAATGCAGACACTGGAAAAGCTCGGCCTCGCCAGCCAGGTGCAAGCACGCATCGTGCAAGGCGAAAACATCGGCCAGACCTACCAGTTCGCCGCTTCGGGCAATGCCGAGCTGGGGTTCGTCGCGCTCTCGCAGGTGACCGAGAACGGCCAGCTGCGTGAGGGCTCGGGCTGGGTGGTACCGGCTACGTTGCACGACACCATCCGCCAGGACGCGATCGTGCTCAAACCCGGCGAGGGCAACGCAGCCGCCGCGGCACTGATGGGCTACCTCAAGGGCGACAAGGCACGGGCCATCATCACGTCTTACGGCTATTCTTTCTGAAGCTGTTTGCGCTCGTCACGACTCAGTTCCATGCATGTTTGATGGACAAGTCAATGTACGATAAGCGCTTGCAGCTTCACTCTCCATAGCAGTGCACTTTCTCTCGCCCGATGACTGGTCGGCCATACGGCTCACGCTGGAGCTGGCCGCTCTGACCACCATCGTGCTGCTGGTGCTGTGCACGCCCATCGCCTGGTGGCTGGCGCACACGCCATCGCGCTGGCGTGCACCGGTGGGCGCGGTGGTCGCGCTGCCACTGGTGCTGCCACCCACGGTGATCGGTTTTTACCTGCTGATGTTGATGGGCCCGAGCGGCCCGGTGGGTCAGTTCACCCAGGCCATGGGCTGGGGTCGTCTGCCCTTCACCTTCGGCGGGCTGCTGGTGGGCTCCATCGTGTATTCACTGCCGTTCGCGGTGCAGCCCTTGCAACGCGCATTCGAGTCCGTGGGCACAAGGCCTCTGGAGGTCGCCGCCTCGCTCGGCGCCGGGCCGCTCGACCGCTTCTTCAGCGTCGCGCTGCCACTGGCACGCCCCGGATTCATCACCGCCGCCGTGCTTTCGTTCGCCCATACCGTGGGCGAGTTCGGCGTGGTGCTGATGCTGGGCGGCAACATCCCGGGCAAGACGCGCGTGGTTTCGGTCCAGATTTACGACCACGTCGAAGCCATGGAGTACACCCAGGCTCACTGGCTGGCGGGCGGCATGGTGGTGTTTGCCTTCGTCGTGCTGGTGCTGCTGCACTGGCTTCAGCCCAAGGGACGGCTGGCATGAGCACGATGGCGGCGCGCCTGCGGCTGCAGCGTCCAGACTTCGTTCTGGACGTCGATCTGGCGCTTCCAGGCCACGGCGTCACCGCGCTGTTCGGTCCCTCGGGGTGCGGCAAGACCAGCCTTCTGCGCGCCATCGCGGGGCTGGATCGCGCGGCCGGGCGGGTCGAGGTCAATGGCCAGCTCTGGCAGGACGACGGCGCGCGCGCGTGGCTGCCCACGCACCGGCGCCAGCTTGGCTACGTGTTCCAGGAGGCCAGCCTGTTTGACCACCTCAATGTCCGGCGCAACATGGAATACGGCCTGCGTCGCCTGCCGCCCGCACGTCGGCGCGTACCGCTGGAGCGGGCGGTGGAGCTGCTGGGCCTGTCGGCGCTGACAGAGCGCATGCCGCACACCCTCTCCGGCGGCGAGCGCCAGCGGGTGGCGATCGCGCGCGCGCTTGCGACCAGCCCGCAACTGCTGCTGATGGATGAGCCACTCGCGGCGCTGGACAGCGCCCGCAAAGCGGAAGTGCTGCCCTATCTGGAGCGCCTGCAGCGCACGCTGGATATTCCCGTGCTCTATGTGAGCCACAGCCCCGAAGAAGTCGCACGACTGGCCTCCCACCTGGTGCTGCTGCAGCAAGGCCGCGTGCTGGCCCAAGGCGCCACCGCGCAGGTGCTGGCCCGCCTCGATCTGCCACCGGCGCACGGCGACGATGCCGCGGCGCTGGTGACCGCCACCGTGCTGCGCCACGACGCGCGCGACCAGTTGCTCAGCGTCGCCTTCGGCGGCGGCGAATTGCACCTCGTGAGCCCGCATTCGCATGCCCCGGGCAGCAGCGTGCGCTTGCGCGTTGCCGCGCGCGACGTGAGCCTGTCGCGCACCGCACCGGGCGACAGCACCATCCTCAACATCCTGCCGGCGCACATCACGGAGCTCGCGTCGCAAGGCCCGGGGCTGGTCGCCGTTGCCCTCGATTGCGCCGGCACGCCGCTGCTGGCGCGCATCACCCGACGCTCTTGCGACCATCTGGGCCTCGGGCCGGGGCAGAGCGTGTTCGCGCAGGTCAAGGGGGTGGCGCTGGTCGATTGACCGACGGCTTGGGCACCGTTGCCAGTTCGTCCAGCACGGCCAGAGCATCGCCGCGGACCACGCCCGCCAGCCCTGTGGCCAGCGCCAGACGGCGCAACAGCCAGGGGCTGGAATCCGCCACGCGCGGGTCAGGCAGAGCTTCCGGCACGCCGAAGAGCGTGGCGTCCGCGTCTTCGCTCGCGGGGCCTGGAGCCGCCGCGGCGCATGGGGTGTCAAGATCGAGCTGCGCCTGAATCTCGCGGGCGGCGTCGGCCAGCGGCGCGGCCAGCCTGTCCAGTTGCAGGCGCTCACGGCGCAACAACAGCGTGGACTGCACCGCGCTCAACTGGCCCAGCAACTGGTAGCCATGCGCCTGCAATTGTTCGAGCAGCGCAATCGGCGGCTGCACGGCGCGCGGCTCCACCAGCGCGCGGCGGGTGGCCTGCACCAAGGTCGAGAGCGCATCGTAGGCCTCGCGCCGCGCCAGCCGCCACGCCAGCTCCGGCTGCCCGGTGACCTCGGCCAAGGTGGCCAAGGCCAGCGACTGGCGTGCGTGCGCCGCCATCGCACGGCACACACGGCGCACCGTGGTGGCGATGCGCGTGCGCTCCCAGGAAGGCAGCACATAGGAGAACCCCCAGGCCAGCGCCGTTCCCAGCAGGGTATCGCCCACGCGCTCGGCGAAATCGAACGCCGAGCTGCTCCCGGCATAGAGAAGATGCGCCAGCACCAGGCCAAGCACCGAGCCCGCGACCGCGGTAATCACGTACTTGCGCACCACGAAAGCATGCGCCAACCCCTGCGCCAGCACCACCACCGCCAACAGCACCACTTCCGGCGGATGCAATGCCAGCAGCCCCACCGCCAGGGCGCTGCCGGCGAGCGTGCCGAGCACGCGCTCGGTACGCCGCTCCAGCGTCTGCGCGAGCGAGCCACGCAGCACGACGACGATGGTGATCAGAATCCAGTAATCGCGCGAACCCCAAGGCTGCAACAGCGCCAGCCCATAGCCGGCACCAACGGCCAGAGCGGCACGCAAGGCATGGCGAAACGCCGGCTGGCGCCAGCGCAACAGCCCTCGCAAGGGCTGGCTGGACCAGTAGGCCGGGCTGACAAACAATTGCCAGCCGCTGCGCACCGCAGACAGGTCGGGCGCCTGCTCGCCGCGTGCCAGCGCCGCCAGCTGGCGCACCGCTCCGTTCTGGTCCGCCAGGCGAACACTGGCGCTGTGCAGCAAGGCGGCCTGGTGCATCACCTCGCCGGCGTCCGCCTGATCCCCTGCCTCCTCCAGCGCCTGCTGGTGCAAGGCGCGCAAGATGGCACCGTGATCGCGCGCGGCAGGCGGGCGCCGGCCCAGCAGCAGCGCATCCGCCACCTGCTCGACATCGTCGGCCATGGCGCGCGACACCGCCGCCAGCTGCTGCAGGCCCGCCGCCTGGGACGCCTGGATGCGCTCGATATCCAGCTCGCTGGCGATCAGGCGGTCACGCATCTCCAGCACCACCACCAGCATGCCGGCAAGCTGCTGGCGCCGCGCGCTGCCGGGCGCTTCCAGAATCAGATCGCGCGCTGCCTGCAACTGCTCGGCCAATGCCGCCTGACGCAGCAGCACTTCACCCAACGCATCCGGCCGCTGGCGGGTGCCCGGCTCCTGCGGCAGGCGCGTGACACGCTTGGCATGCGTGCGCAGCAGCGCCGCCACTGTCAGCAGCAGCTCTGCCAAGGTCTGCGCGCGGTAGCGCCCGTTGAGCACGGCATTGGCGCCAGTGGCCCACAGCACGTACAGGCCGGCGCCCAGGCCGCACCAGCCGGTGCGCAACCACGCCTCATGCGCGTTGGCGGCAGGCTGGGGCGCCATCGCCAGCAGCATGGCAAACATGAGGCCGGCCGCCACCGGCATGCCCGGGCGCCCCCAGGCCGTGGACAAAAACGCCAGAAAGGTGGCGGGTACCAGCAGCAGCCCCAACTCCAGCGGATGGCCGCGCAGCAACTGCACCGCAAGGAACAGCGGCAGGCCGAGCAGCGGCGCCACGATCAGATGCAGCCACTTGCCGCGCCGCGCACGCGGCATGTCGGGAATCAGCGCCACGATGACGCCAACACTGGCGCTGGAGGCCGCGCTCATGCCCAGCACCGCATGCACCAGCAACACGATCAGCAGCATGCCGAGCGCCACCGAAGTCCCGTTCAGCACAGCGGCGCTCAACACCGTGCGGCGCAACTGCCGCAGCCGAAGATGCACGAAGTGAGGGTCTGCCGCGTCGTTCATGCCTGTCGTGCGTCCCGCACTCGTGTGGTGCGTGCGATTATGTCCGAGGGCCTGGCACGCACCAGCACCCACACCTGCCCCCGTGGCGGACCCTTAGAATCTTCGCGTTGTCGCAAGGCTGCGCCGTACCACGAGCCACGCGGCAACCGCCCAAACCCCGCCGCACGCGCCAGGGGCCAAGCGCCCATCCGGCCGTTTTCTGGAGACACCATGCAGGCCCTGCTCTCGCTATCGCGAGCCATAGACAAGCTCAACAGCTTCGTCGGCAAATACGCCATCTGGCTGATCTTTGGCGCCACGGTCATCAGCGCCATCAACGCCACCATCCGCAAGCTGTTTGACTACAGCTCCAACGCCTACCTTGAAGTGCAGTGGTACCTGTTTGCCTGGTCCTTCCTGATCGCCGCGGGCTACACGCTGCTCAAGCGTGATCACGTGCGCATCGACGTGCTCAACAGCCACTTCCCCAAGAAGCTGCAGCTGGCCGTTGAAATCCTGGGCCTGATCTTCTTTCTCACGCCGCTGTGCGTGATGGTGATCTATTTCACCGTGCCGCTCACGATCCAGATGTTCAACACCGGCGAAATGTCGAACAACCCCGGCGGCCTGATCCGCTGGCCGGTGTGGGCGGCGCTGCCCATAGGCTTCACGCTGCTGCTGCTGCAGGGCTGGTCCGAGCTCATCAAATGCATAGCGTTCCTGGCAGGCAAGGCGCCCGACCCGACGGAGAAAACCACGGACAAGACCGACGAAGAAAAGCTGATCGAGGCGCTGCGCAGCGAATCGGCCAAACCCGCCGCCCCCGCGCAGGCCCACTGACACGACGCGAAAGATTCGACACCATGGCATTCATCGCGTCCAACTTCGCCCCCATCATGTTCGTGGGGCTGATCTGTTTTCTGATTCTGGGTTTCCCCGTCGCCTTCAGCCTGGGCGCGGCCGGCATGTTCTTCGGCCTGCTCGGGGTGTATCTGGACATCTTCCCCTCGGCCATCCTCTCGGTGCTGCCGCTGCGCCTGATCGGCATCATGGCCAACGAGACACTGCTGGCGGTGCCCTTCTTCACCTTGATGGGGCTGATTCTCGAGCGCAGCGGCATGGCCGAGGACCTGCTGGAAACGGTGGGCCAGGTATTCGGCCCGCTGCGCGGGGGGCTGGCGCTCGCCGTGGTGCTGGTGGGCGCGATGCTGGCGGCCACCACCGGCGTCGTCGCCGCCTCGGTCATCTCCATGGGCCTCATCTCCATGCCCATCATGCTGCGCTACGGCTACAGCCGCAGCCTTGCCAGCGGCGTGATCGCTGCGTCGGGCACGCTGGCGCAGATCATTCCACCATCGCTCGTATTGATCGTGCTCGCCGACCAGATGGGCAAAAGCGTGGGCGACATGTACAAGGGTGCGTTCATCCCCGGCTTTGCGCTGATGGGGCTGTACATCCTGTGGGTGTTCTTCCTCGCGATGACCAAGCCCAAGATGGTGCCGGCGCTGCCGCCCGAGGCCCGCACCTTCCGCGAGCCCAATGGCCATACCGGTTATCTCTCGCTCTCCATGCTCGCGCTGCTCTCGACCGCCGTCGCGATCGCGCTCGGCATGAACATGGCGGCGGTGCACACCTGGTGGCAGGGCGAGCTGGTCGAGTTCGTGCCGACCGACGAGAAAATCGTCGTTGCGATGTGCGGCGGCAGCTTTTTCGCCTGGCTGATCGCCACCATCAACCGCATCACGCATCTGGGGCTGCTCTCCAAACTGGCCGAGCGCGTGACCTTCGTGCTGATCCCGCCGCTGCTGCTGATCTTCCTGGTGCTCGGCACCATCTTCCTCGGCGTCGCCACGCCGACCGAAGGCGGCGCCATGGGCGCCATGGGCGCGCTCATCATGGCCACGATGCGCAAACGTATCTCGTGGGCGCTGCTGCGCCAGGCGCTGGATACGACCACCAAGCTCGCGTCCTTCGTGATGTTCATCCTGATCGGCGCCACGGTGTTCAGCATGGTGTTCCAGGCCGCGGACGGCCCGGTCTGGGTCGAACACCTGCTCTCCAAGCTGCCGGGCGGGCACCTGGGCTTTTTGATTTTCGTGAACGTGCTGGTGTTCTTCCTCGCGTTCTTCCTGGACTTCTTCGAGCTCTCGTTCATCGTCGTGCCGGTGCTCGCACCCATTGCCGACAAGATGGGTATCGATCTGATCTGGTTTGGCGTGCTGCTGGCGGTGAACATGCAGACCTCGTTCCTGCACCCGCCGTTCGGCTTTGCGCTGTTTTACCTGCGCTCGGTCGCACCTGAAAAGCCCTATGTGGACAGCCACACCGGCAAGCTGATGGAGCCGGTGACGACGATGCAGATCTACAAGGGCGCGATTCCCTTCCTGCTGGTGCAGCTGTCGATGGTCGCGATCCTGATCGCCTTCCCGGGGCTGGTCACGGGCGGTCTGGACAAGAAAGTGCAGGTGGACATGAACGCTGTGCAGCAGCAAATGCTGCAAGACCTCAACGCCAACGACAACAGCTCCGATTTCAATACCGTGCCCGCCGCGCCGGATGCACCAGCCTCCCCAGGCGGTGCGGACACCGGGTCCGGTACGCCAGCGCCCTCCGATGGCACTGGGCTGCCCGGAGCGAGTGGCGACGATGGTGCTCAGGGAGGGGTTGGTGGCGAACCCGAGGACCCGATGAAGGCGATTCAGGAATCCATAGGCAAATAGCCGCAGGTACGCGCCCCGTGGGCGCGCATCCCCCAAACGAAAAACCGCAGTCGATGACTGCGGCTTTTGTGTCTGCCCCGCCCCGACAGGCGGGTGGGCAGTGTGTTGCCTCAGATCTTGAGCGAGGCCATGTCCTGCGTGAACACCAGCTCGGAGATGCGATTCCAGAGGATCTGGTCGCGCTGGAAGGAGCGCAGATCGTCGAGGATCTTCTTGAACTGCGGGTCCTTGGCGCTGTGCTCGGCATACACCTCTTGCGCCGCCTTGAAGCCGGCCTGCACGATCTCCTTGTTGAAACGCTTGAGCTGCGTGCCGCTGGCCACCAGTTGCTTGAGCGCAATCGGGTTCAGATACAGGTACTTGGACGTGCCGTCGTTGTAGGCCACGTCCATCGCGGCGTTGACCATCGCCTGGTAGTCGGGCGAGAGCTTGGCGTAGGCCTTCTTGTTGATGAAGAACTCCAGATCCGCGCCGCCTTCCCACCAGCCGCCGTAGTAGTAGTACTTGGCCACCTTGTTCCAGCCCATCTTGGCGTCGTCGTACGGGCCGACGAACTCGGCTGCGTCCAGCGTGCCCTTTTCCAGCGCCTGGTACACGTCACCGCCGGGCATGTTTTGCGAGACCACGCCCAGTTTGGCCATGGATTCGCCGAACACACCGCCGCCAAGGCGCATCTTCAGGCCCTTGAAATCCGAGGGTTTGTTCATTTCCTTGCGGTACCAGCCGCCCATCTGCGTGCCGGTATTGAGCGCGCTGCGGGCAAAGAAGTTGTAGGGCTCGAACAGCGCGTCCAGCAACTTGTGGCCGTTGCCGTGCAGCTTCCAGGCCTGGTTCTGCTGCGCGGTAAAGCCAAACGGAATGGCGCAACTGAAGGCAAACGACGGATCCTTGCCGGTGTAGTAGTAGGCCGCCGTTTCGCCCATCTCGATGGAATCGTCCTTGAGTGCATCAACGATGCCGAAGGCCGGGATCAGCTCGCCCGCCGCATGCACCGAGACCTCGAACTTGCCGCCCGACATCGCCTTCATCGTCTCGGAAAACTTGACGGCGCAGCCGTGCAGGGTTTCCAGCGCCTTGGGAAAGCTCGTGGCCAGACGCCAGCGTATGGTTTCTTGCGCATGCACCGCCGGGGCGATGCCGGTGGCCAGCACGCCGGCAATGCCGGCATTCTTGATAAGGGAACGACGATCCATGGCCTGAAACTCCTTGATGAAAAAATCGAAGCGCTCAGTGTAGTCGCGTCGCCGTCCCATTCACCTTAGGGGTATCCATGATCCTGCCACGGGGAGAACCGTCGCCTTACGCTCTTGCCGCCACGGCCCTCAGTGCCTTGCTGCCATCGAGCAGTGCATCAAAGCACCGCCGGACAGCATGTTCGATGCCCGCCGCATCCAGCCCTTGCAGCGCCAGCAGCTTGGCCGGGTCGCCGTGCTCGATGAACTGGTCGGGCAGACCGAGCTGCAGCAGTGGCAGCTGCACGCCTGCCTGGGCCAGCCACTCGCCGACTGCGCTGCCCGCGCCGCCCATCACCACGCCTTCTTCCACGGTCACCAGCGCCTCGTGGCTGCGGGCGACCTGCGCCAGCAGTTCGGTATCCAGCGGCTTGGCCCAGCGCATGTTGACCACCGTCGCGTTCAACCGCTCGGCGGCCTCCAGCGCCGGGTACAGCACGGTGCCAAACGCCAGGATGGCGATGCGCGCGCCTTCGCGCCGCACCTGCGCCTTGCCGAACGGCAGGCCGGTGAGTTCGGCCAGGGGCTGCGCACCCACGCCGCTGCCCCTCGGGTAACGCACCGCCACCGGATGGTCCTGCTCGAACGCGCTGGTGAGCAGCTGGCGGCATTCGCGCTCATCGGCCGGGCAGGCCATGGACAGGTTGGGAATGCAGCGCACGAAGGCAATGTCAAACGCGCCGCAGTGCGTTGCGCCATCGGCGCCGACGATGCCCGCGCGGTCCAGCGCGAACACCACCGGCAAGTTCTGCAGCGCGACATCGTGGATGAGCTGGTCGTAGCCGCGTTGCAAAAACGTGGAGTAGATCGCCACCACGGGTTTCAAGCCCTCGCACGCCATGCCGGCAGCGCAGGTCACCGCATGCTGCTCGGCAATGCCCACGTCGTGGTAGCGCCCGGGAAAGCGCCGGTGAAACTCCACCATGCCCGAGCCCTCGCGCATCGCGGGTGTGATGGCCACCAAGCGCGCGTCCTGCTCGGCCATGTCGCACAGCCACTGACCGAACACCTGGGTGAAGGTCTGCTTGGGCGGTGTCGCCGGCTTGACCAGGCCGATCTGCGGATCGAATTTGCCCGGGCCGTGGTAGGCCACCGGGTCGGCCTCGGCGAGTTTGTAACCCTGGCCCTTCTTGGTGACCACGTGCAGAAACTGAGGGCCCTTGAGCTCCCGGATGTTTTCCAGCGTCGGGATCAGCGAATCGAGATCGTGCCCGTCGATCGGACCGATGTAGTTGAAGCCGAAGTTCTCGAACAGATTGGCCGGCACCACCATGCCCTTGGCCTGCTGCTCGATGCGCTTGGCCAGCTCCAGCAGCGGCGGCACGTTCTTGAGCACGTTCTTGCCCACGTCGCGCGCCTTGGCGTAAAAGCGCCCGCTCATCAGTTGCGCCAGATAGCGATTGAGCGCGCCCACCGGCGGGCTGATGCTCATGTCGTTGTCATTCAGGATGACGAGCAGATTGCAATCGGCCACACCCGCGTTGTTCAGCGCCTCGAACGCCATGCCGGCCGTAAGCGCACCGTCGCCGATCACCGCGATGCAATGGCGGCTCTCGCCCTTTTGCCGCGCCGCCAGCGCCATGCCGAGCGCTGCCGAGATGCTGGTGCTGGAGTGCGCGGTGCCGAAGGTGTCGTAGGGGCTCTCCGAGCGCATCGGAAAGCCCGAGATGCCGCCCAGCTGGCGCAGGCTGTCCATGCGCCCACGCCGGCCGGTGAGGATTTTGTGCGGGTAGGACTGGTGGCCCACGTCCCAGACCAGGCGGTCCTCGGGCGTGTTGAACACCTTGTGCAGCGCAATCGTGAGCTCGACGGTGCCCAGATTGGACGAAAGATGGCCACCGGTGCGCGAGACGCTTTCGAGCACGAAGGCACGCAACTCATCAGCAAGCTGCTTGAGCTCGGCGCGCGAGAACTGGCGCAGGTCGGCCGGGTCGTTCACTCGTTCCAGCAGCGGAAAATTCGTCGTCGTCATATCCTGTTTCGATAGCTGTCAGCGCACTAATGGCGCGCGCCAGAGCCATTTTTCATTCAAATTTTTCTACAGATTCAATGCGTACGGTGTACCACCATTTGCGCCAGCGCCGCCAGCGCCCGGGTATCGGCCAGCCCGCTGGCAGCCAATGCGCGCCGGGCTTCCTCCAGCAATTGCCCGGCATGCTCGCGCGCGCCGTCCAGGCCCATCAGCGTGACATAGGTAGGCTTGTCGTTGGCCACATCCTTGCCGGCGGTCTTGCCCAGTGTGGCGGAATCCTGCGTCACGTCCAGAATGTCGTCGACCACCTGAAACGCCAGCCCAAGCGCAGCGCCGTAGCCCGCCAGGGCCTCACGGCCGTGCACGGTCACCGTGCCGCAGGCCGCGCCCATCAGCACGCTGGCCTGCAGCAAGGCACCGGTCTTGAGCCGGTGCATCTGGCGCAATTGCTCCTCGGTCAGCCGGCTGCCGACGCTGGCCAGATCGATCGCCTGCCCGCCGGCCATGCCGTGCGCCCCCGCGGCGCGCGCCAGCAGGCGGCACAGCTCGGCCTGCGTGGCGGCGGGCACGCCCTGCTCGGGCGTGAGCAGCTCAAACGCCAATGCCTGCAGCGCGTCGCCCGCCAGCAAGGCCCGCGCCTCGCCGTAGGCCACATGCGCCGTCGGCTTGCCGCGGCGCAGCACGTCGTCGTCCATGCACGGCAGATCGTCGTGCACCAGGGAATACGCGTGGATCAATTCCACCGCGCAGGCAGCGCGCAGGGCGGCGTTGGAATCGCCCTGCACCGCCTCGCAGGCCGCCAGCACCAGCAGCGGCCGCAAGCGCTTGCCGCCACCCGTCACCGCATAGCGCATCGGCTCGCCCAGGTCGGCAGGCGTGCGCTCGGGTACCCAGCACAGCAAGGCCTGCTCCACCCGCTCCTGCTGGCTGCTTGCCCAGTCGGCCATGTCCAGACTCTGCACGCCCGCCTCGCTCACTCGACGGTCCATGGCTTGAGTGCGCCCTCATCGAGCAATTGAATTTGACCCTGCACCGCTTCCAGCCGGGAGCGACAGAACTGCAGCAGCTGCGCCCCTCGCTGGTAGCCCGCGAGCATTTCCTCGAGCGGCAACTGCCCTGCTTCGATCCGGCCCACCAGGGCCTCGAGCTCCTGAAGCGCGGCTTCGTAGCTGGCGGGACCATCGGGAGAAAGGGGCGGAGACGGAGCAGCAGCCTTGGGCATGAAAAACAATACGACGGATCAATGGCGGCGGATGCGCGATCCGGTGATTTTAAAGGGCAGGCCGCGGCGGGTCCTCCGGAAGCGGCGCGGCACCTCTATAATTGCCCCTCTCGCGCCAACCGGCTCCGGCAGCCCATGCCCGGCCGGTTTCTTTTTTTCGCCCGTGCATGTCACGCGCAACCTCCCTGTGGGGGGCTTTAGGTCAGGACGTCAATGTCTGATTTAAGTCTTCAACTGCAGCAGGCCGCAAGCCAACTCCCGGTATCCAGCTATTTTGACGAGGCGCTGTTCCAGCAGGAGCGCACGCGCCTGTTCGCGCCCGGCCCGCGCTACGTCGGGCACCAGCTGCACGTGCCTGAACGCGGCGACTACCGCGTGCTGCCCCAGGAAAAGGACGGTCGCGCGCTGATCCGCGGTCCGCAAGGCGACGCGCGGCTCGTCTCCAACTGCTGCCGCCACCGCCAGGCGCTCATGCTCAGCGGCCAGGGCAATCTGCAGCGCGAAGGCAAGGGCCACGCGGGCGGCGCCATCGTCTGCCCCATCCACCGCTGGACCTACGCCAGCGACGGTCAGCTCCTTGGCGCACCGCATTTCCCCAGCAACCCGGGGCTGAACCTCGACACCTGGGCGCTGCGCGAATGGAACGGCCTGCTGTTCGAAGACAACGGGCGCGACATCGCGGCAGACCTTGCGGGCATGGGCGTGGCCGCTGATCTTTCGTTTGATGGCTATGTGTTTGACCGCGCCGAGCTGCACGAATGCAACTACAACTGGAAGACCTTCATCGAGGTCTATCTGGAGGACTACCACGTAGGTCCCTTTCACCCTGGCCTGGGCAATTTCGTCACCGTGGACGATCTGAGCTGGCAGTTCGGCAGTGAATATTCGGTGCAGACCGTGGGCGTGGCGCCAAGTTTTGGCAAGCCCGGCACCGATGCCTACAAGCTCTGGCACGAGGTGCTGCTGCGCTACCGCGAAGGCAAAATCCCCGAGCGCGGCGCGATCTGGCTCACCTACTACCCGCACATCATGGTGGAGTGGTACCCGCATGTGCTCACCGTCTCGACGCTGCATCCAGTGGGGCCGCACAAGACATTGAACCTGGTGGAGTTCTACTACCCCGAGGAAATCGCCGCCTTCGAGCGCGAATTCATCGAGGCGCAGCAAGCCGCCTACATGGAAACCGCCATCGAAGACGACGAGATCGGCGAGCGCCAGGATGCCGGCCGGCGCGCGCTGATGGAGCGCGGCGCGAACGAGATCGGCCCCTACCAAAGCCCGATGGAAGACGGCATGCAGCACTTTCACTGCTGGTACCGCGCCAGGATGGGCGAGGCGCTGCAGACCCCCTGAAACCATAGCTTCCAGCGCTTGCCACACAAGCGCTGCAGCCCGTTTTATCTACTGAACCCATGCAAGCGCTGTGGATGGTCCTGGCGGCCTTCTTCTTTGCCAGCATGGGCGTGTGCGTCAAGCTGGCCGCGCCGTATTTCAACGCCTTCGAGATGGTGTTCTGGCGCGGCATCATCAGCATGGCCGTGCTGTGGTGGCTGGCACGCCGTCAGGGCATCACGCTCAAGACGCGCTACCCCGGCATGCACGCCTGGCGCAGCTTCATCGGCGTGCTCTCGCTGGGCGCGTCGTTCTACGCCATCATCTACCTGCCGCTGCCGACGGCGATGACCTTCGGCTACATGAGCAGCGTCTGGATCGCCGCCTTCATCGTCGGCGGCGCGTTGCTGGCCTGGCGTCCCACGCCGGGGCAGGACCGGCCACCGGTGCCGATGGCGCTGGTGGTCTGCGTGCTGCTGGGCTTTGCCGGGGTGGTGCTGATGCTGCGCCCCACGGTGCAGGGCAACCAGGGCTTTGCCGCCGTCGTCGGGCTGCTGGGCGGCATGGGCGCGGCGCTGGCCTACATGCAGGTGGTCGCGCTCTCGCGCCTGGGCGAGCCGGAGACGCGCACGGTGTTTTTCTTCGCACTCGGCTGCACCATCGCCGGTGGTGCAGCCATGGGCGTGAGCGGCATGTCGGCCTTCCCCGGCTGGCCTGCGCTCTGGCTGCTGCCCTTGGGCTTGCTGGCCGCGGGCGGGCAGCTGTGCATGACCATGGCGTTCTCGCGCGCAGCTAGCAGCCGCGGCACGCTGCTGGTGGCCAATTTGCAATACTCGGGACTGATTTTTGCCAGCATCTACAGCATGCTGGTGTTTGGCGACTACCTGCCGCTCATGGCCTGGCTGGGCATGGCAATCATCGTGGTGAGCGCGATTGCCGCCGGCTGGCTGCGCTCGGGCGGCAGCAAGACGCCACTTGCCCAGGATTGACATGCCCCACACCCACCTGATTTCCGCCGCCGAACTGCAAGCCCTGGCCCACGGCGGCACGCCGTTGATGGTCTTCGATTGCAGCTTCGACCTCACCAACCCCGAGCGCGGCATCAGCGACTACCACGCAGCGCACATTCCCGGCGCCGTCTACGCGCATCTGGACCGCGACCTGAGCTCCGCCGGCGGCCCCAGCGCCAGCGGCGGGCGCCACCCGCTGCCCACGCGCGAGCGCTTCAGCGCCTGGCTGGCCAGCGTCGGCTTTGCCAACGGTATGCAGGCGGTGGCCTACGACCGCAACGGCTCCATGCCCTGCATGCGGCTGTGGTGGCTTTTCAAATGGCTGGGGCACGACGCCGCGGCCGTGCTCAACGGCGGCTTTGCCGCCTGGCAGGCCGCGGGCGGCGCCACCGCACAGGACGAGGAAATGCCGCGCGCACCGGGCCACTTCGCGCCGGGCGAGCCGCTGCGCACCCTGGTGGATGCAGCGCGGGTGCTGGCGCATCTAGAGCAGCCCGATCAAACGCTCATGGACGCACGCGCCGCCGAGCGCTTTCGCGGCGAGGTCGAGCCGCTGGACCCGGTGGCCGGCCACATCCCCGGTGCCCTCAACCGGCCCTGGATGGACAACCTCACCGCCGACGGCCACTTCAAGAGCGCTGCCCAGCTGCGCGCCGAATTTGCCGCCGTGCTGCAGGGGTGCGAGCCGGCCAGCGTTGTGCACCAGTGCGGCAGCGGGGTGAGCGCCATCCACAACCTGCTGGCGATGGAGCTTGCGGGCTACCCGCAAGGGGCGCTGTACGCAGGCAGCTGGAGCGAATGGTGCGACGATGCTTCGCGGCCGGTGGCAGTCGGCTGACGGTGTTCATTCGGCATCGCCACCATCCTGCGGCGGGCGATGGTGCCAGTAACGCAGTGACCGTTCGCGCTCGCACGTGACCGCTGGTTGCCACGAAGCCCAGGTGGCGGCGCCGCACGCGGGCGTGCTTACCAACGTGATGCCGCGCTCGCGGTAGCGCTGCACCACCACCGGCGCCGGATGCCCGAAGCGGTTGCGGTAGCCGGATTGCACCAGCGCCGTCGCCGGTTGCACCGCATCCAGGAAGGCATCGCTCGACGAAGACTTGCTGCCGTGGTGCGGCACCACCAGCAGGTCCGCCGCCAGATCCGCGCCCGAACGCACCAGCGCCAGCTCCTGCGGCCGCTCGATATCGCCCGCCAGCAGCGCACGGGCGCCGCCGCGGGCGGTGATCTGCAGCACGCAGCTGCGCGCATTGGTCGAAGGCGGCCTGCTGCCCTCGCCCGCCGGCTGCTCGGCCCCGGCCGCGGGATGCAGCACCGCAAAGCGCACGCCATCCCATTCCCACGCGGCCCCCGCCACACAGGGCGTGATTGCGCGCAGCTGCTGCAGCGGATGGTCTGCAGCCAGCGAGCCGACGACCTGCGCCTGCGCTTGCTGCTGCATCACCGCAGCAGCGCCGCCGGTGTGATCGCTGTCGTCATGGCTGAGCACCAGGCTGTCCAGGCGCTCGCCCAGGCTTTGCAGCAGCGGCACGATCACCTGTTGACCGGCGTCGCCCGCGTCGCCATAGCGCGGCCCGGCGTCGTACAGCAGGCTGTGGCGGCTGGTGCGCACCAGCAGCGCCTGGCCCTGCCCCACGTCCATCGCCATCACGTCAAACTGCCCCGGCAAAGGGCGCAACGGCTGCCACCCAAGCGCGGGCAGCATCAGCGGCAGCGCCAGGGCGCGCAGTCGCCAGGGCAGGTGCAGCACCAGCAGGATGCCGCCCAGCACCGCCGCCACTCCTGCCCACAACGGCGCCTGTGCCAGCGTCAGCTGCGCCATGGGCCATGAGGCCAGCCACTGCAGCCACCACGACAGCACCTGCACGCACCAGGCCGCCGCCTGCCACAACGGCGCCCAGAGCACTCCCAGCATCGCCAGGGGCGTGACCAGCACCGTCACCCAGGGAATCGCCACCAGATTGGCCAGCAGTCCCACCACCGAAATCTGCCCGAACAGCAGCAGCGTGAGCGGCGCCAGCGCCACGGTGATGCGCGCCTGCTCCTTCAGGATAGAGAAAAATCGGCCTTTTGCGCTTTGTTGGTCTGCGCTGACAGCTCTACTATCCGTAGCAAACAAAATCCCGACAGCGACAAAACTGAGCCAGAATCCGGCCTGCAGCAAGGCCCAGGGGTCGAACGCCAGCACCACGGTGCAGGCCAGCAGCCAGACCTGCGGCCAGGGCCAACGCCGCCCGGACAGGCGCAGCAGCGCCACCGTGGCCAGCATCAGCAGCGTGCGCTCTGCCGGCACGCCCCAGCCGCTGAACAAGGCGTAGGCGCCCGCCAGCAGCACGCCGCCGACCAATGCCGCCGAAGGCGCGGGCACTGCAAGGCACAAGGCGCTGGAGCGCCGCCAGAGCCAGCCCAGAAGCGCCGCCGCGAGCCAGGCAAACATGGTGATGTGCAGGCCCGAGATGCTCATCAGGTGCGCCACGCCGGTGGTGCGAAACAAGCTCCAGTCGCTGCGGTCTATGGCCCTCTGGTCACCCGTGACCAGGGCTGCCACCACACCCGCAGCACGCTCGCGCGACGTATCGGCGCCCTCGGTCGCAAGCGATCGAAGAATGGCATCGCGCACCCGCTGGCGCGCCTGCTCCACCGGGACCTGCCAGGTGGAGGCAAGGCGCTGCGGCGCACCGAAGCGGGCGTCCAGCCGCTCGCTGGTGCGCACATAGCCGCTGGCCTGCACGCCCTGCTCCCACAGCCACAGCTCATAGTCAAACCCATGCGGGTTGCGCGCGCCATGCGGCGCCTTCAGCCGCAGCGTCAGCTGCCAGCGCTCTCCTGCGCGCACGGGCGGCACGGGTCGCTCCTCACGGCCAAAATGGCCCGCATACCAGGTCAGATCCAGCAGACGCGGCAGCCGCACTGCAATGCCCTCCTGCTGCGCCGATTCCACCGCCAGGCGCAGCCGCAGATCGCCATTGCCGCGCTGTTGCGGCATGGCCGCCACCACGCCCGTCACGCGCAGATCGACGCCTTCCAACGCCGGGGCCAGGGCGTCGCCCGAGTACACAAGCGCACGCGCGCCGCAGCTGCCCCACGCCAGCAAGGCCCCGGCCAGCCAGAACACGACCGCGCGGCGCAGGCCCGCAGCGCCCCGGCGCCAGGCCAGCCAGGCCAGCAGCAGCCCCGTGCAGGCGGCCACGCCGTACACCCACGCCGCATCCAGGCGCTGCTGCTGCAATTGCGCCGCCGTGCCCAGCAGCCAGCCACACATCAGCGCCGGCAGCGGCCAGATTCGCCGCGGCAGTGCAAGGGAGTGGCCGTCACGCATGGGGCGCGATGCTACCTGTGCAACACTTTCGGTTTTCGATCGGGAAATTGCAATGAACGTCTACGACAAGCTCAAGCAACTCAACATCACCCTGCCGCCGGTGGCCGTCCCCGCCGCCGCCTATGTCCCCTGGGTGCAGACCGGCAACCTCGTCTTCCTGAGCGGCCACATCGCGCGCAAGGACGGCAAACCCTACGTCGGCCAGCTCGGCAAGAACCTGAGCACCGACGAAGGCAAGGCCGCCGCGCGCGGCGTGGCGATCGAGCTCATGGGCACCCTGCAGGCGGCCTGCGGCGGCGACCTGAACCGCGTGCAACGCATCGTGAAGGTGATGAGCCTGGTGAATTCCACCGGTGATTTCACCGAGCAGCACCTGGTGACCAATGGCGCCAGCGAGCTGCTGGGCGAAGTGTTCGGAGAAGCCGGCCAGCACGCACGCAGCGCCTTTGGCGTGGCGCAGATTCCGCTGGGTGCGTGTGTCGAAATCGAGCTGATTGCGGAAATCCGCTGAACCTCAGAAGGTGATGACCTTGTCGGCCGCGACGACCCAGTCACCCAGCTCAGACAACGTGGCGACGGTGACGCCTTCGATCAGCGGCAGATCGATCAGCCCGCGCGCCAGCGCGCAGTTGCGGCACATGTGCACGCTGGCGTTGTCGGCGCCGGCGAGTTCCTCCACCAGCGTCTGGATCAGGTTGCCGGCGTTGTCCTTTTGATGCGGCAGCGCCGCCACCGTGGCATCCGACATCAGCAGGATGTGCAGGCGCGCCACATCCGCGCGCGCCGCCAGGGCGCCGGCCACGCGCAAGCCGGAGGTGCAGCGCTCGCTGCCGTGCGGCGCCGCGTTGATGATGATGACGATGTTTTGCTGGGCCATGGGGCCATCCTTGCGCGGTCAACGAACAGGCTTGCGATGGTAAACATCCCTCGCACGGCCTGCTCGCACGCAGGCTAGAAACTCTCCCAGTCGCCTTCGCTTTCGGTGCTTTTCGGCGCCTTGGGTGCCGGCGCCGCCAGCTTGGCGGGCGCAGGCCTGCGGGCAATCCGTGGCGCAGCTGCAGCCACCGGCTTCCCGGCCACTGCCTTGGCAGCCTCCGGCCTGGCGGGCGCGGGCCTGGGCGCCGCAGCCCGGGGTGCTGGCGGCGCGGCGCCGTCGGTACGGAAGGCACCCACCACCTGCGTGAGGTGCTGCGCCTGCTCGTTCAGGCTCTGCGCTGCCGCCGCACTCTCTTCGACCAGCGCGGCGTTCTGCTGTGTCGCTTGGTCCAGCTGCCCCACGGCCTGATTGACCTCGGAGACGCCCGCGCTCTGCTGCGCCGAGGCGGCGGTGATCTCGCCGATCATGTCGGCCACGCGCTGCACCGATTGCACCACCTCCTGCATGGTCTCGCCCGCGCCCTGCACCTGGCGCGAGCCCTCTTCCACGCGCGCGACCGAGGAGCTGATGAGCTCCTTGATCTCCTTGGCGGCCTGCGCCGAGCGCCCGGCCAGCGCCCGCACCTCGCTGGCCACCACGGCAAAGCCCCGGCCCTGCTCACCGGCGCGCGCCGCCTCCACCGCCGCATTCAGCGCCAGGATGTTGGTCTGGAACGCAATGCCGTCGATCACGCCGATGATGTCGGCGATCTTGTTGCTGCTGGTCTGGATCTCGCCCATGGTGGAGATCACCTCGGTCACCGCCGTGCCGCCCTGCTTGGCGATGGCACTGGCACTGCTTGCCAACTGGCTGGCCTGGCGCGCGGTGCTCTCGCTTTGCTGGATGGTGCTGGTGAATTCTTCCATCGCCGCGGCCGTCTCCTGCAGGCTGCTGGAGGCCGACTCGGTGCGCGCCGACAGGTCCTGGTTGCCGCTGGCAATCTGGGCGCTGGCCACCGCAATGCTGTCGCTGCTCTGGCGCACCTGCTGCACCATGCCGGCCAGCGATTCGCGCATGGCCTCCAGCGAGCGCATCAAGTCACCGAGCTCGTCGCCGCGTGTCAGATCCTGCGCTCGCATGGCGAGATCGCCCTTGGCGATGCGCCCGGCCATGCCGTTGGCCTGCGCCAGCGGCTGACGGATGTTGCGAATGAGGTAGTAGGCACCCACGATGATGCCCAGCAGCAGGATGGCCACGGCCAGCGCCGCGAGCTTGACGGTATCCATGCTCGCCCGGGCGGCGGCCTGGCGCGACTGCTCCGCCGTGGCCTCCTGCAGTTGCACGAAATCGGCAAGCGCCTTGAGGTAGGCATCCGACGCGGGCTCGTAGGATGCGTGCACGGCCTGCGCCGCCTTCTCAAGGTCGCCGGCGGCCTTGAGCTTGTTGACCTCGCCGCGCTGCGCCATCATCTGCTTGCGCGCATCGGCCACACGCGCCATCGCCGCGCGGTCTGCGTCGGAGAGCTGCAAACCTTCGATGCGCTTTTGCATCTGCGTGATCTGCGCCGAGGTATCGGCCATGGCGTCCTTGAACGCCTTGGCCACTGTCGCCTCGTCGCTCAGCGCAATCGCCATCGTGCGCGCGGCGTTGGTCTCCGTCAGGCCCATCCAGCGCGTGGCCGTCTTCACGCGCATCATCATCTCGTCATTCAAGGCATTGGCCGCCTTGGATGACTGCGCCGAACGCCAGCCCGCGCCCGCGACGACCGCGGCAAAGGCGATGACGATGACGATGACCGCCACCCAGAGCTTCTGTGCAATGCTCAAACCTTTCATGAATGTCTCCTGCTCACTTTTTTGTCAAAGATTGATTAGAGCGTCGAAAAACGCGTCTTGTCCAGTCGGCAATCCCCGCAGGCCGTAGCGCAGGCGCCACCGGTCAACGGCGCTCCCGGCGTTCGCGCGCTCGCCGCGCCTGACGGCTTTCGTTGGCACGCAAGGCCTGCTGCTGGCGCTCATGGCGCCGCTCACGCCAACCCTTGCCCGCCCAGCGCCCCAGCAACGCGCTGGCCACCGCCAGCACGATGAGCAGCGCCAGCCCCAGCGGCGAGATGTCCAGCCCCGCCATCACTGCACCCTCACGATGTCTTGCGGCTTGAAGCCGAAATTGCCCGCCTTGCCTTTGCGCGCGCGCGCGCCCAAGGCGTTGTTCAGGCTGCGGATTTCAAGCTGCTCCTCGCGCGCCTTGCCGCCACGGCCCACGCCCGTGATGCGCACGCTGCGCACGTAGGCCGCCGCGCCCGCCAGGCTGTCGCCCGGTTCCAGCCCCATCAGCGTCAGGCCCCGGCCGCCCTTTTCCATCTGGCGCAATTCATCCAGCCCAAACGTCAGGATGCGCCCGCCCGTGGACACGCAGGCCACCTGCGTGGCCGCTATGCTGCCGATAGCTGCTGACGCTTGTCCATCAAGCGCCGGAGGCGCTTTTTGCTCAAAATCCAGCACCACCAGCGAAGGGCGGCAAACCGCCTCGCCCTCGGCCAGGCTGATGAAGGCCTTGCCGCCGCGATTGCGCGAAAGCATGTCACCCACGCGCGCCAGAAAACCGTAGCCGCCAGAGCCCGAGAGCAGCAGCAGCGCAGCTTCTTGCCCCGCAAAGTAATGCCGCACCTCGGAGCCCGATTCGAGCTCGATCAGCGTGGTAATCGGCTGGCCATCGCCGCGCCCGCCCGGCAAACTGGCTACCGGCACGCTGTACACACGCCCGTTGCTGCCAAACACCAGCAATTGATCGACGGTGCGGCATTCAAACGTGCCGTACAGCGCATCGCCCGACTTGAAGGCAAAGCCCGCCGCATCGTGCCCGTGGCCGGTGCGCGCGCGCACCCAGCCTTTTTCGCTGATGACCACCGTCACCGGCTCATCGACCACGCGGGCCTCGGCCACAGCCTTCTTCTCGGCCTGGATCAGCGTGCGGCGCGCATCGCCGAACTCCTTGGCATCCGCCTCGATCTCTTTGATCATCAGCCGGCGCAGCGTGGCGGGGCTGGCCAGCACGTCCTCCAGGCCGCCCTGCTCCTTGCGCAACTCGCTCAGTTCCTGCTCGATCTTGATCGCTTCGAGCCGCGCCAGTTGCCGCAGGCGAATGTCCAGGATGTCGTCGGCCTGGCGCTCGCTCAAATTGAAGCGCGCGATCAGCGCAGCCTTGGGGTCGTCTGCCGCGCGGATGATCGCGATCACCTCGTCGATGTTGAGCAGCACCAGCTGCCGCCCTTCGAGGATGTGGATGCGATCGAGCACCTTTTGCAGCCGATGTTCGCTGCGCCGCGTGATGGTCTGCTGGCGAAACGCGATCCACTCCTCCAGCATCTGCCGCAGGCTTTTTTGTACCGGCCGCCCATCGAGGCCTATGCCCGTCAGGTTGATGGGGCTCGATGTCTCCAGACTCGTGTGCACCAGCAGCGTGTTGGCCAGCTCGTCCTGCCCGACGGTGCGGCTCTTGGGCTCGAACACCAGGCGCACCGGCGCGTCCTTGCTCGACTCGTCGCGCACGCCGTCGAGCACCGCCAGGATCGTTGCCTTGAGCTGGTTCTGCTCCTGCGTCACCGCCTTCTTGCCGGTCTTGACCTTGGGGTTGGTCAGCTCCTCGATCTCTTCGAGCACTTTTTGCGACGAGGTGCCCGGCGGCAGCTCAGTCACGACAAGCTGCCACTGCCCGCGCGCCAGGTCCTCGATCTGCCAACGCGCGCGCACCTTCAGGCTGCCGCGGCCGCTCTCATACGCCGCGCGGATGTCGCTCTCGCTGCTGATGATCTGCCCGCCGCCCGGGTAGTCCGGCCCCGGCAGCAACGCGAACAGCTCATCGTCCGTCAGCTTGGCATTCTTCACCAGTGCCACGCAGGCATCGGCCACCTCGCGCAGGTTGTGGCTGGGGATTTCCGTCGCCAGCCCCACCGCAATGCCGCTGGCGCCGTTGAGCAGCGCAAACGGCAGGCGCGCGGGCAACTGCTTGGGTTCCTCCGTCGATCCGTCGTAGTTGGGCACGAAATCCACCGTGCCCTGGTCGATCTCGGACAACAGAAGGCGCGTGATCTTGGCCAACCGCGCCTCGGTATAGCGCATCGCCGCCGCGCCATCGCCGTCGCGACTGCCGAAATTGCCCTGCCCATCGATCAACGGATAGCGCTGCGAAAAATCCTGCGCCATGCGCACCAGCGCGTCGTACGCCGCCGAATCGCCATGCGGATGAAAACGCCCCAGCACATCGCCCACCACGCGCGCGCTTTTCACCGGCCGCGCCGGCACGTTGCCGCCCGCGCCGCCATAGCCCAGGCCCATACGCTCCATCGCATACAGGATGCGCCGCTGCACCGGCTTCTGCCCATCGGCCACGTCCGGCAGCGCGCGGCCCTTGACCACGCTGAGGGCGTATTCGAGGTAGGCACGCTGGGCATAGCTGGCCAGCGAATCGTCCGCGTCGGGGACTTCGAAATCGAGAATGGGTTGATCAGACATACTTCAAAAATAATAGCCTGCTGCGCTTGATGGTTGGGCGCTATAGGCCAATTTCACTTGATTTCCAATGGGTTCCGCACTCCTTCCCCCGCTGGGGGAAGGTTGGGATGAGGGCGAGCCCCTCTTGCCCTGGTCCTGTGCTGGTGCACAAGCCGTCACGGTTCAACGCCAGCGTGGCGCGCTGCTGGGCGCTGTGGATACGGGTTTTCAGCTCGAGCTGCCAGGTGGCATAGCCTTCCGGCACGGCGATGAGGGACCCAGGTGTGTCAATCATTTCCTTGCATCCTCCGCCCTGCCGCGCTGAGCCGGTATTTCTGCAAACGGCTGCGAGGTTTGCCGGGCAGAGTCATTTCGATGACACCCTGCTCCAGCGCGGGAGCCAGGTAAGCCTTGCGAAAGTGCTCCCGATCGGTCAGCCCCAGCGCGTCTTGAATGGCCTGCCGCGTCATTTCACCTTCGATTCGGGCCAAAAGTGCCTCGACTTGCGGGGTGACTTGCGGGGTGACTTGCGGGGTGACTTGCGGGGTGACTTCGGAGGCCTCTGCTTCCAGCGGAAAACGCGTCTCGAAGAAGTGCTCACTGATGTGAAACACGCTGGCGTCGTACACGCTCAGGATGCGGTGCACGCCAGAGCCCAGTTGCTCCACCAAGTCCAGATCACGAAACACGCGCATCAGCTCGCGATTGCGCGGCATGGATCGTCCGGCCAGAAACTCATCCCGGCTCAAGCCGCTCACCAAGCCGCCGTAAGACGTGATGCTGATGCGGTCGGCAAAAATTTCCACCACCGGCGGCACCTCGGCGCTGTAATCGTTGTGCACCATGGCGTTGATCACCGCTTCGCGCAACGCACGCTCATCCACCAGCCGGCGCTGCTCGCGCTCCGCCGCGCCCGTAAGCCGCAGCTGCCGGCGGCGGTGTCTATCAGGGTTTCGTGCTCCTGCGGGTTCATCATCTTCACGCACATGTCGATGACGTAGCGCGGCGTGAAGTACTGGCCTTTTTCGCCCTTGCTGGATTTGTTGATGAGGTATTCAAACGCCTCATCCACCACCTCCAGGTTGGAGTTGAAGAGCTTGACTTTCTCCAGCGAAGCCACGCACACGGCAAGGTGGCTGGGGGTGAGCGCGATCTTGTCGCCCTCGGCAAAGACGCCCTGCCAGCGGTCTTGCGCCTTTTCAAACAGGGCCTGGATTTTTTTGTACAGGTCGGTTTCGGTGTCGCCGTCGTTCTTGAAGACGAGGTGGCGTTTGGGGTCGCGCCCGCCTTCGAGTTCGTCATAAAGCTTGGCGAAGATGAGTTTGAAAAGCTCCTCGAACACGTCCACGCCGGCATTGGCCAGCACTTCGTCTTCCATCTCCAGGATCAGGTCCTTGAGCGACTTGCGCTCGTGCACCAGCTTGTCGCGGGCGACGAGGTCGGCAATCGTCCAGCGCTCGGACAGGATGTCGGACAGCTTCTCGTGCGCCGAGGGGATGCCGGGGATGTCCTCGAAGTAGTTCGGATCCTTGCGGTGGTAGTACGAAATTTGCTGCCCGTTGGTCCACACGCCAATGGGCGCGCCGGTGGCGTTGCAGTAGCTCTTGAGCTGCTCCTTGCCGTCCTTGAGCTTGGGTTTCTTCAACTCCACCAGGATGTAGGGGGCGCTGGTGTCGTCCTTGTCGAAGATGCAGATGTCGGCACGCTTTTTTTCGCGGCCAAAGGTGACTTCGTATTCAAGCGCGATGCGTGAAATCGGATAGGCGCTGTCTTTGAGCAGATCGGTGAGGATGGCGGGCATGATTATGGGTATTCTTTAATTTGATAGCTGCTTGCGCTTTACTGGAAAGCATTAGAGGCAAAAAATTCAGATATTCAATCCCGTTGGGCATCGTTCTCGCGGGTTTCCCCTCCGCTCCACGCGATATCCAGACGTTGCGCCAGCGCCTGCAGCGGCTTGTCGAGCGTCCACAGCCGCACACCCGGCATCAGACGCGCGCTGGCGAGGAGGTTGACGTCGACGGCACCGCAACCCCGATCGAAGAGCTGCTCCTGCTCGATGAACGCAAGTAACTCGGCATGACCGGCCTGCACCGCCGGGCGCAGACGCCCCAAGTCGGCCAGGGTGCGCGCCCTCGGCGCGGGCGGCGTACCGCAGGCAAGCTCCAGCAGCACCAGCGGATGCATGCGCACGGCGTCGCTGGCCAGCAGGTCGGCCAGGCGTGCATTGCCGCGTCGGAAGTGATCGACCCAGACGCTGGTGTCGACCAGCACATCGCCCATCGGCATCACGCGGACGCCCGGGCAGGCGCACGCCGGCGTGGCACGTCGGCCATGCGCGGCGCCTGCCCGCCAAGGCGAGCCAGACGCTTGCCCGCCTGGACGCGGATGAAGGTGCGAATGGCCTCGCGGAACAACTCGGCCTTGTCCATGTCGGGATCGGCCAGTTCAAGCGCTTCCTCGTAGAGCAGGTCTTCGATGGTGACGGTCGTTCGCATGGGAGCCCTCTTTTTTTATCATCCAATTTGATGATGATTGATGCGAATTGTCGCATCAAATCGATGACTCACCCCACTCACGCGCCTTGTCACACATCCACCTCCACCGCATCTCCATGCAACTCCATCAGCTCGCGCCGCGCGGCAGCTTCGCCCTTGCCCATCAGGCGGGTCATCAAGTCCTGCGTCGGCTGCAAGCCCATCGCGCCCAACTGGATGGGCAGCAGGCGCCGCGTATCGGGGTTGAGCGTGGTATCCCACAGTTGCTCGGCGTTCATCTCACCCAGGCCCTTGAAGCGGCTCACGCTCCACTTGCCCTCGGGCACGCCGTCCTTGCGCAGTTTCTCGGTGATCGCGGCGAGCTCCGCATCGTCCAGCGCGTAGAGTTTGGCGGCAGGCTTCTTGCCGCGCGCGGGGGCATCGATGCGATAAAGCGGCGGACGGGCGACATAGACGTGGCCGGCATCGATCAGCTTGGGGAAGTGGCGGAAAAACAGCGTGAGCAGCAGCACCTGGATGTGCGCGCCATCCACATCGGCATCTGACAGGATGCAGATCTTGCCGTAGCGCAGGCCGCTCAAATCGACCTCGTCATCCGGCCCGTGCGGGTCAACGCCGATGGCAACCGAAATATCGTGGATTTCGGTGTTGGCAAAGAGCCGATCGCGCTCCACCTCCCAGGTGTTGAGCACCTTGCCGCGCAGCGGCAGGATGGCCTGCGTTTCCTTGTCGCGGCCCATCTTGGCTGAACCACCCGCGCTGTCGCCTTCCACCAGAAACACCTCGTTCAGGCTGATGTCGCGGCTTTCGCAGTCTGTGAGCTTGCCGGGTAGCACGGCCACGCCGCTGCTCTTCCTCTTTTCCACCTTCTGCCCGGCGCGCTGGCGCGTTTGCGCCGCCTTGATGGCGAGCTCCGCCAGCTTCTTGCCCCATTCCACATTGGCGTTGAGCCAGAGCTCAAGCGCAGGCTTGACGAAGCTGCTCACCAGCCGCACGGCATCGCGCGAATTGAGCCGCTCCTTGATCTGGCCCTGGAACTGCGGATCGAGCACCTTGGCTGAGAGTACATAGCTCGCGCGCGCGAACACGTCCTCTGGCATGAGCTTGACGCCCTTCGGTAAAAGCGCATGCAGCTCGATGAAGCCCTTCACGGCCTGAAACAGGCCATCCCTCAGGCCGCTATCGTGCGTGCCGCCCGCCGTGGTCGAGATCAGGTTGACGTAGCTCTCGCGCACCGGATGGCCGTCTTCGGTGAAGGCCAGCACCCATTGCGCGCCCTCGCCCTCGGCGAAGTTGTCGTCCTCAGCCCCGGCGTAGCCTTCGCCCTCAAACAGCGGCACCACCGGGTCGGCTGGCAGGCTTTGCTCCAGATAGTCGCGCAGGCCGCCCTTGTAGAGCCAGCTTTGCGTGTCCTTCTTCTTCTCGTCAACCAACTCGACCTTCACACCCGGCAGCAGCACCGCCTTGCTGCGCAGCAAATGCGTGAGCTCGGCCATCGGAATCTGCGGCGATTCAAAGTATTTCGCGTCAGGCCAGACACGCACCGTCGTGCCGTGCTTGCGATCACCCTCGGCCTGCGCGCGAGTCTGGAGCTTTTGCACCACGTCACCGCCCTCAAACGCCATGCTGGCGACGACCCCATCGCGAAAACTCTCAACCTCCATGCGCCTGCCCAGCGCATTGGTGACGGACACACCCACGCCGTGCAACCCGCCCGAAAAACTGTAGGCACCGCCCGCGCCCTTGTCGAACTTGCCGCCCGCATGCAGGCGGGTGAAAACGAGTTCGAGCACCGGCGCCTTCTCCTCGGGGTGCAGGCCATGCGGAATGCCGCGGCCATCGTCCTCGACGCTGACTGAGCCATCTGCATGCAGCGTGACGCGGATTTTTTTGCCATAACCGGCCAGCGCCTCGTCGGCGGCGTTGTCGATCACTTCCTGGATGACGTGCAGCGGGTTGTCCGTGCGGGTGTACATGCCCGGGCGCTGCTTGACGGGCTCCAGGCCCTTCAGGACGCGGATGGTGCTTTCGGAATACTCGGGGATGGGTGATTTCGCCATGGCGGCGGATTGTAGGACTGTATGTTCATCCAGTTTCTTCACCCATCAAACAGGGGCCGTGCGCGTCGGCAGCACCAGGCTCCAATGCTGGGTGATCAGGGGCGCACCGTCGGCATTCAGGGTCGTGACGGTCATGTCCAGAAAACCGCGTTCCGGACGGCTGCGTGAGGCGCGCAGCCCCGTCACCTCGACCCGCGCGTGCAGGCTGTCGCCGGGGCGCACCGGGGCGTGAAAGCGCATTTCCTTGAATTCCGCACCCACGATGGGCGTGCTGCCCAGCAACCGCGCATCGACCAGCAGCCGCATGGTGAGCGCCAGCGTCTGCCAGCCGCTGCCCACCAGCTCGCCAAATACCGTCTGGCGCGCCGCTGATTCGTCCAGGTGCATGGGCTGAGGGTCGTATTCGCGGGCGAAAGCGACGATCATCTCGCGCGTCACGGTCACGCTGGCGGTCTCGATCACGTCGCCGATCCTGAAATCTTCCAGATGGCGCGGAGCGTTGGTTTGCGTGTCTTGCATGGGTCTCTCCATCCTCTCGGGAACAGCATGGTCATGCCATAATAACTTCATTTTTTGAAGGAACAAGCATGGGATGGCAAGACGTCGGCGCAAGCCTCTGCCCGGTGGCGCGCGCGCTGGCCGTGGTGGGTGACCGCTGGACGGTGCTGATCGTGCGCGAGCTGTTCCTGGGCACCCGGCGCTTCGAGGATTTCCAGGCGCAAACGGGCATGTCCTCGCACCTGCTCTCGACGCGGCTCAAGCGCCTGGAATCGGATGGCATCGTGCGGCGCACGCCCTACAGCGAGCGCCCGCCACGCTACGAATACCGGCTCACGCCCAAGGGGCTCGATCTGTACCCGCTGCTGCTCAGCCTCAAGGCCTGGGGCGAAAAGTGGAGCGGTCTGCCGCGCCGGGGCGAGCCCGCGCTCACCATCACGCACCGCCCCTGCGGCCACCCGGTGACGCTCGCGCCCGTTTGTCCCGAATGCCAAACGCCGGTCAACGCCAAGGATGCCGTCGCCACGTTGAGCGCGGGCTTTCAGGCCGAGCGACTGGCACGCCGCGCAGGCGCCGCCGCGCACGCAGAGGGCCCGCGCCCGACCGGGCACCAGCGCCGCAAGCCCGCCCCTCTGGCCCCCTGAAACCGTTTCCTTTACCCACAGACGCGCGTCGGCCCCTTCCGGCCAGCGCACACTCCCACGCTTCCCGCATGTCCACCACCACCCGAAACCTCCCGATGCTCCAGGTGCTCGCCTGCGGCGGCATCATCGTCACGCTGTCACTGGGCATACGCCACGGCTTCGGGCTGTGGATGCTGCCGATCACGCAGCAAATGGGCTGGACGCGCGAGACCTTTGCGCTGGCCATTGCGATCCAGAATCTTTCCTGGGGCGTGCTCGGCATCTTTGGCGGCATGCTGGCCGATCGCTACGGCGCGTTTCGCGTGCTGCTGGGTGGCACGGTGCTGTACGCGGCGGGCCTGCTGGGCATGGCGCTCTCGCCCACGCCGTTTTTGTTTGCGCTCACCACCGGCGTGCTGATCGGCGCGGCGCAGGCGGGCACCACCTACTCCATCATCTACGGCGTGATCGGCCGCCAGATCGCGCCCGAGCGCCGCTCCTGGGCGATGGGCGTGGCAGCGGCGGCGGGGTCGTTTGGCCAGTTCCTCTTGATGCCGATCGAGGGGCAGATAATTCTGCAACTGGGCTGGCAGACGGCACTGCTCATCATCGTCGTGCTGGCGCTGATGATGGCGCCGCTGGCCTTTGGCCTGCGCGAGCCCGGCTTTCACGCGCACCATGCTGCCAAACGCACACAGACGGTGCGCCACGCCCTCGCCGAGGCGCTGCGCCACCCGCCCTATCTGCTACTGACGGCGGGCTACTTCGTCTGCGGCTTCCAGGTCACCTTCATCGCGGTGCACCTGCCCGGTTACCTCTCGGACAAAGGCCTCACGCCGCAGGTGGCCGCGTTTGCCCTCGCAATCGTCGGGCTGCTGAACATCGTCGGCTCGTACAGCGCCGGGCTGCTCGGGCAGCGCTTTCAAAAGCGCTGGATCCTCGCGGGCATCTACGCCACGCGCGCCGTCGTCATCGCGCTGTTTCTGCTGGCGCCGATCTCGCCCGCTTCGGTCTACCTGTTCGCAGCCGTGATGGGATTGCTGTGGCTCTCGACCGTGCCGCCGACCAACGCGGTGGTGGCGCAGATTTTCGGCGTGCAGCATTTCTCGATGCTCAGCGGTTTTTCCTTCTTCAGCCACCAGCTCGGCAGCTTCATGGGCGTGTGGCTGGGCGGTTATCTGTACGATCGCACCGGCAGTTATGACGTGGTGTGGCTGATCGCCATTGGCCTGAGCGTGATGGCGACACTGCTCAATCTGCCCGTGAAGGAGACCCCCGTGAACCGCGCCGCCGCGCACGCCGCATGAGCACTCTGCGCATCCTGCTCTGGCTCGCGCTGCTGCTGGCACTGGCGGCAGCGGCCATGCTGTACTTGCAACCCGGCTTCATGGTGCTGCTGGCCGAGCAAGTCTGGGCCTGTTTCTGAGATGCACGAAAACCTCGCACCGTCAGACTGGATACGGCGCTGGACCCACCTCGTGCGCCCCGGCGGCACGGTGCTGGACGTGGCCTGCGGCATGGGCCGACACTTGCGCTGGTTTCATGATCGAAATCACGTTGTAACCGGTGTGGATCAAGCGCAAGAAGCTATTGATTCAATATCAAATCTGGGCGAAGCCATTTGCGCCGATATCGAAAACGGCCCCTGGCCGCTGGCCGGGCGCCAGTTCGACGCCGTGGTCGTCACCAATTACCTCTGGCGGCCGCTTCTGCCGACGATCGCCCAGAGCGTCGCACCCGACGGCGTGCTGCTGTACGAGACCTTCGCCATCGGCAACGAGACGGTGGGCAAGCCCTCCAACCCCGACTTTTTGCTGCGCCCCGGCGAGCTTTTGGGCGCCTGTGCCGGACTGCGCATCGTGGCCTACGAAGACGGTTTTCTCGGCGCACCCGAACGCTTCGTGCAACGCATCGCGGCGGTGCGAGTGGACGATGCAAGGTCAACCGCGCCGCGGCGCCTGCCGTTGGCAGTGCCATAGAATGCTCCTTTGCGGTTTTCACCCATGCCCATGACCTCCCGCGGCTACCTCTTCACCGGCAGCACCGTTGCCCTCGTCACCCCCATGCACGAGGACGGCAGCGTTGACTACCCCACTCTGCGCAAGCTGATCGACTGGCACATCCAGGAAGGCACCGACTGCCTGAGCGTCGTCGGCACCACGGGCGAATCTCCCACGGTCAACGTCGACGAGCATTGCGAGATCATCCGCGTGACGGTCGAGCAATCCAGGGGGCGCGTGCCGGTGCTCGCCGGTTGCGGCGCCAATTCCACGCACGAGGCGATCGAGCTCGCGCGCTTTGCCAAGAAGGTCGGCGCGCACAGCCAGTTGCAGGTGGTGCCCTACTACAACAAGCCGACGCAAGAAGGCCAGTACCAGCATTTCAAAGCCATCGCCGAAGCCACGGGCGACCTGCCCATGGTGCTCTACAACGTGCCCGGCCGCTCGGTCGCCGATCTGCAGCACGACACCGTGCTGCGCCTGGCACACATCCCCGGCATCGTCGGCATCAAGGAAGCCACTGGCGACATCGGCCGCGCGCAGTGGCTGATCCGCGACGTGCCCGAGGGCTTCGCGGTCTATTCGGGCGACGACCCCACGGCCGTGGCGCTGATGCTGTGCGGCGGCCAGGGCAACATCAGCGTGACGGCCAATCTCGCGCCGCGCCTGATGCACGAACTGTGCGTGGCCGCGATCGCGGGCAACGCGGCCGAGGCGATGAAAATCCAGCGCCAATTGATGCCGCTGCACAAGCACCTGTTCGTCGAAGCCAACCCTATCCCCGTCAAGTGGGCGATGGCACGCATGGGCCTGTGCGGCCGGGCGATGCGCCTGCCGATGACGCCGCTGGCCAACCAGCACGAGGCCACGGTCGAAGCGGCGCTGCGCGCCAGCGGTCTGCTCGGCTGATCGATTCCCTTTCCCGTCTACGAAAGATTCCCGCGTGAACCCGACCCTACGCCTGGGCCTGCTGGGCCTCGCTGTCACACTCTCCGCGTGTTCCGTTCTGGACAGCGACAAGATCGACTACAAGAGCGCCCAGCGCGGCTCTTCGCTCGAAGTCCCGCCAGACCTGACGCAGCTCTCGACCAACACGCGCTATGTCGTGCCGGGTGGCTCCACTTCCGCCGCCGCATATGAAGCAGGTCGCGCGCAACAAGCCAAGGCCGGAGACACTGCCGCGCCCAAGGCCGTCGGCGACGTGCACATCGAGCGCGACGGCAACCAGCGCTGGCTGGTCGTCGCGCGCTCGCCCGACGCGCTCTGGAGCCCGGTGCGCGATTTCTGGCTGGAGCACGGCTTCACGCTGGAAATCGACCAGCCCAAGCTCGGAATCATGGAAACGGACTGGGCCGAGAACCGCGCCAAGATTCCGCAGGACGTGGTCCGCCGCACGATAGGCAAGATATTCGATTCGCTCTACTCCACCGGGCTGCGCGACAAATTCCGCACTCGGCTGGAGCGCCGCGCCGACGGCGGCACCGACATCTACATCACCCACAAGGGCATGGAAGAGGTCTATACCAACGCCCAGAAGGACAACACCATCTGGCAGCCGCGCCCGGCAGACCCGGAGCTGGAGACCGAATTCATCCGCCGGTTGATGATCAAACTCGGCGTCTCCGAGGAGCAAGCCAAGGCCGCCGCAGCCGCAGCGCCACAGGCTGCGCCCGCAGCGGCAAAACTCGTCAACGCCGACGGCACGCAGGTGATTCAGATGGACGAGGACTTCGACCATGCCTGGCGCCGCGTCGGTCTGTCGCTGGACCGCACCGGCTTCACCGTCGAAGACCGCGACCGTGCCCAAGGCACCTACTTCGTGCGCTATGTCACGCCGACGGACAAGAAGGAACCCGGCTTCTTCGGCAAGCTCTTCGGCAGCTCCAGCAATGCCGCCGCACCCGAGAAATACCGCATCGTGGTGCGCAGCAACGCCAGGCAGAGCACGGTGTCCGTCCTGCGTTCGGACGGCAGTGCGGAGACTTCCGCCAATATCGAGCGCATCCTGCGCATTCTTGCTGACGATCTGAAATAAGCGCAGGCCCGAAAACGAAAAGCCCCGGCATTGCGCACGGGGCTTTTTTGCGGCCAATCGCGGAAAGCGCCATCGGCCGGTGATTGACCGAAAGATTACTTGCCGGTGGCGGCGGCAGCAGCCTTCTCGGCGGCTTCCTTGGCGGCAGCGGCAGCGTCCTTGGTCGCATCAGCGGCAGCGCTGCCTGCATCCTTGGCGGCATCAACGGCGTCTTTGGCTGCTTCCTTGGCAGCACCGGCGGCATCCTTGGCGGCGTCCGCCGTCGCTGCACCAGCATCCTTGGCAGCATCCACAGCGGCTGTACCCGCCGCCTTGGCGGCATCGACTGCATCCTTCGCAGCATCCTTGGCTGCATCGGCGGCAGAGGCCGGTGCCGGTGCTGCGGCAGGGGCGGGCGCCGGGGTCGGCTCCTGCTTGTTGCCGCAACCAACCAGCGCCGCAGCAGCCAGCAACGAAGCCAAAAGGACAGAATATTTCATGACAAATCCAATGAAAGCCGCAGGAATCCTGAAAAACCGCTCCATCGGCCCTGCTGGCCACCGATGGACGCGCCCCACAGCCCACTCTGCTGCAGAAAAACTAGTCTATTTTAGGCGGCGTCTGTCAATTCTGGTTTACCCGGAATGCAAACAGTTGTCACAGCCCCAGCACCGACGCTGGAAACCCCGGAGAGGACCTGGCGAGAACCCACTCGTCCAGCAGTTCGCGCTGCAACACCAGGCGCGCCGGCTCACCGCCGCTCACCCCGTTGCTGCGCACCGGATCCAGCCGCTGCACCACCCAGCGTTCGGACCATAGAACGCTGGGCAGGTCCGTTGCGTTGACGCCAGCGCACTTGCGCGCGGTGATCAGGTGGTCCCATTGCACGCGCCATTGCACAAAGCGCGGGTGCAGGCGCACGATGGCATCAAAGCTGGCGGCGAGCAGCGTCATACGCCGCCCGGCGCCAGACCACTGCTGCAGACTCTCGATGACCACGCGCTCGCCCAGCGGCCAATCGGCGAAATCGGCATCGCTGAGCACCAGCTCCCGCCAACCCGTACGCGCGGCGCAGGCCAAGGCATCGCGCACCAGCTGGCGAAACGCCTCCCGCCCCTCGAAGCGACCGGTGGGTAATGCGATTGCCGACTCGCCAGTATTCATGCCCCTACCCTCCTTGCGCGGCTACCTTGCGCCACAACTGCGACAATTCTCTCCCATGCACATCACTGAACATTGCGTCGTCGCCCTGACCTGGGTTCTGCAGGACACCCTGGGTGAAGAACTGGACGTGCTGGACGAGCCCGTCGATTTCCTGGTCGGCGGCGACGACCTGCTCGCCCGGCTGGAACAGGCGCTGCAGGGGCATGCGGCCGGCGACAGCCTGGCACTGCACCTGGAGCCGGAAGAAGCCTTTGGCGATTACGACGAAAGCCTGCTGTTCCTGGAGCCGCGCACCGCTTTCCCGGCGGAAATCGAGGAAGGCATGATCATCGAAGGTGCGCACCTGCCGGCCGATCTTGCCGACCGGCTGCCGCAGGAGCCGCTGTACACGGTCGCCCAGCTCTACCCCGATCATGTGGTGCTCGATGGCAACCATCCGCTGGCGGGCATTGCACTGCGGCTGCAACTCAAGGTGCATGCGGTGCGCGAAGCGACCGAAGAAGAAACCGAGCGGCGCAGCGCCGGCACGGGTTTTTTCCGCCTCGGTACCTCCTGAGAGCTTGAGAGACAAACGCGCTACATGCGCGTGATCTGCCCCTGGTAGACGCGCACGCGCTCGCCGTTGCGCAGCCCACCCAGGCTGGGCACTTCATAAACCTGCTGCGCACCGTCGTCGAAACGCACCGTCACGTAGTTCTGGCCGCTGCCGCCGCGGTTGCTCTGCTGCTCAATGGCATTGCCTGCCAATGCGCCGACGACCACACCGGCAATGGTGGCCAGCGCCCGTCCGGTGCCACCGCCCACCTGGTTGCCTATCACTCCGCCCGCCACACCGCCCGCGACCGCGCCGACTCCGCTGGTGCCGCCACCATCGCGCCGGCCTTCAACGGCCACCACGGTGCCATAGCGCGTGCCATAGGGGTCCGACTGGTTCTGATACATCTGCCCCTGCGGGTAGGCTTGGCGTTGCTGGGCATAGGGGCGCTCGCGATGGGTGGCACAGCCCGCCAGCGCCAGTGCCACTACCGCAGCAGCAGCCACGCCGGCCGCACGGTTGTTCTGAATCATCTTCACTCCTTCAAAAATGGGGCGCAGCCCTCGGCATCACTGCCGCCCCGTGGAACCATACCCACTCTGACCGCGCTCGCTCGGTGCAAATTCCCGCACCTCGCGCAGCTCGGCCTGCAGCACCGGCACGATCACCAGCTGTGCCAGCCGCTCCATGGGCTGCAAGGTGTACTCAACGCCGCTGCGGTTCCATGCGCTGACCATCAGCTCGCCCTGGTAGTCGCTGTCGATCAAACCCACCAGATTGCCCAGCACGATACCGTGCTTGTGCCCCAACCCCGAGCGCGGCAGGATGAGCGCCGCGCAGCCCGGGTCTTTCAGGTGGATCGCCATGCCGGTAGCCACCAGCTCCCATCGTCCCGGGGCCAGCGTCAGCGGCGCCTGCAGGCAGGCGCGCAAGTCCAATCCGGCACTTCCCGCCGTGGCGTAACCCGGCATGTGCACGCGCAGGCGCTCATCAAGAATCTTGAAATCCAGTTGCACGGTGTTCCTCAAGCTTTGCGGCCTTTTCCAGCCGCTGTCGCGCGCTGAATGGTCTGTTTCACGCGGTGTATCAAAGCCGCGGCAATGAACGCGAAAGCAATCAAGCCCTGCACCGGCTCCAGCTCCGGTATCCACCACACCGCCAGCCACGACAGCACGATCGGCACCACCAACACCGTCACCAGAAAGCCAAGCCCGGAAGCCTTCCACGCAGTGGTCGCAGCACCCTTCTTGCCGCCCGGGCGCTGGAGTGCGCCGGGCGCAGCCACCGCCGGGCTGGCTGGCCTGGAACCCTGCTGACCGGGAGCCGATGCGCCCGGCAATTGCGTATGGCTATCGTGTGACTGCGCACCAGGCGACGGCTGCCCCCTGCTGACGAGCTGCTCCACATAGCGCGCGAAATCGCCGTCTGGCGGCGTATGGCCCAATTGCGGCGGTTTTTCCGACATCGCTCCTCCCTTCAGTCGCCCCGTTACCGCCGGCTGCGCAGACGCTCGGCAATCTGCTGCACCAGGGTGCGCCCCAGTTCGCGTTTGCTCGCCCGCGGCAGCTCCTGCGCACCGGCTTCGTCCACCAGCAGCAGCGCATTGTCATCCTGGCCAAAAGTGGCGGGACCGATATTGCCCACCAGCAGCGGCACGCCTTTGCGCTTGCGCTTGGCACTGGCATTGGCCAGCAGATCCTCACTCTCCGCAGCAAAGCCCACGCAGTAGAGCTGTCCGTGGCGTGCGCGGGCACTGGCGGCCACCTGCGCGAGGATGTCGGGGTTCTCGACAAACGAGAGTTGCGGCACCGCGCCCGACCCGTCTTTCTTGAGCTTGTGCAGCGCCACCGCAGCCGGGCGCCAATCCGCTACGGCCGCTGTTGCTATGAACAAAGTAGCTGTAGCCACATGCTGCTCAACCGTTTCAAGCATGTTTTGTGCTGAATGCACATCGACACGCGCTACACCACGCGGCGTGGGCAGATGGACCGGTCCGGCCACCAGCGTGACCTGCGCGCCCGCCTCGCGCGCCGCGCGGGCAATCGCAAAGCCCATCTTGCCGCTGGAGTGGTTGGTGATGCCACGCACCGGGTCGATGGCCTCAAACGTCGGCCCGGCCGTGATGAGCACACGCTCACTGGCCAGCCACTTGGGCGTGAAAAACGCCTCCAGCTCCTCGAGGATTTCCGCGGGCTCCAGCATGCGGCCGTCGCCGGTCTCGCCGCAGGCCTGCTCGCCGCAGCCGACGCCGAGCGACACCGCCCCATCCGCCACCGCCTGCATCAGGTTGCGCTGCGTTGCCGGATGCGCCCACATCTCGCGGTTCATGGCCGGCGCCAGCAGCAGCGGCACGCGTTCGATCGGGCGCGCCACGCACAGCAAGCTGAGCAACTCATCCGAACGCCCCTGCGCCAGCCGGGCGATGAAATCCGCGCTGCAGGGGGCGATCAGAATCGCATCCGCCTCACGCGAGAGGTTGATGTGCGCCATCGCGTTGGGCTCGCGCATGTCCCATTGCGATGTGGCGACGGCGCGGCCGGTGAGCGCCTGCAGGGTCACCGCCGTGATGAAATGCTCGGCCGCTTCCGTCATCACCACCTGCACCGTTGCCCCGGCCTTTACCAGCAGGCGCGCCAGTTCGGCCGCCTTGTAGCAGGCGATGCCACCCGAGAGCCCCAGGACGATGTGTTTGCCAGTCAATGCATTCATGTCAGGCAATTTATCAGACCGGTCCACGCCAACGCCAAACGGTGATCAAACCAGCTTGGCAAAAGGCTTGCTCACGGTTGCATTTCCTATAATCAGCGTTTCCACCGGGAATGCGCCACCGAGTCCGCGCATCCCAAGCAGGACATGACCAAATTCGTCTTCGTCACCGGCGGTGTGGTGTCTTCCCTGGGCAAGGGAATCGCCTCCGCCTCCCTCGCCGCGATCCTGGAATCGCGGGGCCTGAAGGTCACGCTCGTCAAGCTCGACCCCTACATCAACGTCGATCCGGGCACCATGAGCCCGTTTCAGCACGGTGAGGTGTTCGTCACCGACGATGGCGCCGAGACCGACCTGGACCTGGGCCACTACGAGCGTTTCATCGAAACGCGCATGCGCCAGGCCAACAACTTCACCACCGGGCGCATCTACCAGAGCGTGCTCGAAAAAGAGCGCCGCGGCGACTACCTGGGCAAGACGGTGCAGGTGATTCCGCATATCACCAACGAAATTCAGGAGTTCATCAAGCGCGGCGCCGGCATAGGCACGGCCGATGCGGTGGATGTGGCGATTTGCGAAATCGGCGGCACGGTGGGCGACATCGAGTCGCTGCCTTTTCTGGAGGCCGCGCGCCAGCTGGCGCTGAAGCTGGGCCCGAACAACACCGCTTTCGTGCACCTCACTTACCTGCCCTGGATTGCCACTGCCGGCGAACTCAAGACCAAGCCGACGCAGCACACGGTGCAAAAACTGCGCGAGATCGGCATCCAGGCCGACGCGCTGCTGTGCCGCGCGCAAAAAGCCGTACCCCTAGAGGAGCGCGAAAAAATCTCGCTCTTCACCAACGTGCCCGAGTGGGGCGTGATCAGCATGTGGGACGTGGACACCATCTACAAGGTGCCGCGCATGCTGCACGAGCAGGGGCTCGACGGCCTGATCTGCGACAAGCTGCGGCTGAACACGCGCCCGGCCAGCCTGCAGCGCTGGGACGATCTGGTGCACGAAACCGAGCACCCGCAGGGCGAAGTGCGCGTGGCCATGGTCGGCAAATACGTCGAGCTGACCGATGCCTACAAATCGGTGAACGAGGCGCTCAAGCACGCGGGCATGCAGAGCCACGTGCGCGTGACCATCGCGCATCTGGATTCCGAAACCATCAGCGACGCGAACGCCGAGCAGCAGCTCGGCGGCTTCGACGCCATCCTCGTGCCCGGCGGCTTTGGCTCGCGCGGCATCGAGGGCAAGATTTCGACGGCCCGCTACGCGCGCGAGCACAAGCTGCCCTACCTCGGCATCTGCCTGGGGATGCAGGTGGCGACGATCGAATACGCGCGCCACGTGGCGGGCATGGCCAAGGCCAACTCCACCGAGTTCGATCCCAAGACGCCCTACCCCGTGATTGCCCTGATCACCGAATGGAAGGATCAGGACGGCAGCATCAAGACGCGCGACGAGAACTCCGACCTGGGCGGCACCATGCGCCTGGGTGCGCAGTCTTCGGATGTGCAACCGGGCACGCTGGCACATCACATCTACGGCGACGTGGTGACCGAGCGCCACCGCCACCGCTACGAGGCCAACGTGCGCTACCTCGATCAATTGCGCCAGGCCGGTCTGGTGATCTCGGCGCTGACGCAGCGCGAGCATTTGACCGAAATCGTCGAGCTGCCGCAAAGCGTGCATCCCTGGTTCATCGGTGTGCAGTTCCACCCCGAGTTCAAATCCGCGCCGTGGAGCGGTCACCCGCTGTTCAATTCCTTCATCGCCGCGGCCGTGGCGCGGCACAAGGGCTGACACCATGCGTTTGTGCGATTTCGACGCAGGTCTCACCCAGCCCTTTTTTCTCATCGCCGGGCCTTGTGTGGTCGAGAGCGAGCAACTGCAGATGGACGTGGCCGGGCAGTTGAAGGAAATCAGCGCCAGTCTCGACATCCCCTTCGTCTTCAAGAGCAGCTTCGACAAGGCCAACCGTTCCAGCGGCACCAGCTTTCGCGGTCCGGGCATGGAAAAGGGCCTGGAGATTCTGGCCAAGGTGAAACAAACCATTGGCGTGCCGGTGCTGACCGACGTGCACACCGAGGCCGAGGTGCCGGCGGTTGCCGCCGTCGTCGACGTGCTGCAAACGCCCGCTTTTTTGTGCCGCCAGACCGACTTCATCCACGCGGTGGCGCAATCGGGCAAGCCGGTGAACATCAAGAAGGGCCAGTTCCTCGCGCCGCACGACATGATCCACGTCATCGCCAAGGCGCGCGCCGCGGCGCGCGAAAAGGGTTTGCCGGAAGACAACTTCATGGCCTGCGAGCGCGGCGCGAGCTTTGGCTACAACAACCTGGTGAGCGACATGCGCTCGCTCGCCATCATGCGCGAGACCGGCGCACCCGTCGTCTTTGACGCCACGCACAGCGTGCAGCTGCCCGGCGGCAATGGCACGAGCAGCGGCGGCGTGCGCGAGATGGTGCCGGTGCTGGCGCGCGCGGCGGTGGCCGTGGGTGTGGCGGGCCTGTTCATGGAAACCCATCCTGACCCGGCACACGCACTCTCGGACGGCCCCAACGCCGTGCCGCTCAAACACATGCGCGCGCTGCTCGAATCACTCAAGGCGCTGGATGCAGCGACCAAGAGCCGCCCCTTTCTTGAAAACGACTTTGGAGTCTGAACCATGCCCTGCGGCTACATCATCGCGTCGGTCGACATCACCAACCAGGCGGCCTACGACGTCTACAAAAAGCTCAGCACCGAGGCCATCCGGGTGCACGGCGCCGAGGTGCTGGTGCGCGGCGGGGCCGTGGAAACGCTGGAAGGCGGCTGGAACCCGGGGCGCACCGTGGTGCTGAAATTCCCCAGCGTCGAAGCCGCCAAGATTTACTGGGATTCGCCCGAGTACCGTGCTGCGCGCGCCGCGCGCGAAGGCGCCTGCACCATGCGCATGGTCGTCGTCGAAGGCGCTTGATTTTTGATAGCTTGCAGCGCTTGCCCCTATTGCGCCAGAGCCTGATTTTTATTCAAACTGCCAGAGCCTGCGCCTCTGCCCACCCATCCAAGGAAACCCATGAGTGCCATTGTTGACATCGTAGGCCGCGAAGTGCTGGACAGCCGCGGCAACCCCACCGTCGAATGCGACGTACTGCTGGAAAGCGGCGTGATGGGCCGCGCGGCCGTGCCCAGCGGTGCCTCCACCGGCTCGCGCGAGGCGATCGAACTGCGCGACGGCGACAAGAGCCGCTACGGCGGCAAGGGCGTGCTGCGCGCGGTCGAGCACATCAACACCGAAATCTCCGAGGCGGTGCTGGGGCTGGATGCATCGGAACAGGCCTTCCTCGACAAGACGCTGATCGACCTGGACGGTACCGAGAACAAGAACCGTCTGGGTGCCAACGCCATGCTCGCCGTCTCGATGGCCGTGGCACGCGCCGCCGCCGAAGAAGCTGGCCTGCCGCTGTACCGCTACTTCGGCGGCATGGGCGGCTGCCAGTTGCCGGTGCCGATGATGAACGTGATCAACGGCGGCGCGCACGCCAACAACGGCCTGGATATTCAGGAGTTCATGATCATCCCGGTCGGTGCCGATTCGTTTCGCGAAGCGCTGCGCTGGGGCGCCGAAGTGTTTCATGCGCTAAAGAAAATCATCGCCGACAAGGGCCTGAGCACGGCGGTAGGCGACGAAGGCGGCTTTGCCCCGCGCGTGGAAAACCACGAGGCGGCGATTCAGCTCATCCTGCAGGCCATCGAGGCAGCGGGCTACACCGCAGGCGAGCAGATCGCGCTCGGCCTGGACTGCGCCTCCAGCGAGTTCTACAAGGATGGCCAGTACGTGCTGAATGGCGAAGGCGGGCTCAAGCTCACGGCAGAGCAATGGACCGACATGCTGCTGACCTGGGCCGACAAATACCCCATCATCAGCATCGAGGACGGCATGGCCGAGGGCGACTGGGACGGCTGGAAGCTGCTGACCCAGCGCATGGGCGACAACGTGCAGCTGGTGGGCGACGACCTCTTTGTCACCAACGCCAGGATCCTCAAGGAAGGCATCGAGAAGGGCGTTGCCAATTCCATTCTGATCAAGATCAACCAGATCGGCACCCTGACGGAAACCTTTGCCGCGATCGAAATGGCCAAGCGCGCGGGCTACACCGCGGTCGTCAGCCACCGCTCGGGCGAGACCGAGGACAGCACTATCGCCGACATCGCCGTCGGCCTGAACGCCGGGCAGATCAAGACCGGCTCGCTCTCGCGCTCGGACCGCATGGCCAAGTACAACCAGCTGCTGCGCATCGAGGAAGACCTGGGCGACGTGGCCGAATACCCGGGTCGCGCGGCGTTCTACAACCTGCGCTGAAGCACCCTCTCACCCCGTCGGCTGACCCTTGGGCTCGCGTACCGTTGCCCTGCTGCTCCTGCTGCTGCTGCTGCTCATCCACCTGCAGCTGTGGAGCGGGCACGGCAGCATCGGCGAGGTGGCGCAGATGCGCGCCCAGCTGTCCGCGCAGCAGGCAGCCAACGCCAAGGCGCGCCTGGCCAACGAGCACCTGGAAGCCGAAGTGCAGGACCTGAAGCAGGGTCTGGACATCGTCGAGGAAAAGGCCCGCAGCGAGCTGGGCATGGTCAAGCCCGGCGAGGTCTATGTCGAAGTGCTGCGCGGGAGCCCGGCCAAGCCCTGACGCGCGCCAATGACGTCACGGCGTCATGGCGTTGTCGGCTGCTGGCCATCGGCCTGGCGGAAGGCTTCGGCAAACCGATCCAGATGCGCCAGCAGCGCGCGCAAGGCCGCGCTGTTGTGCCGCCGCTGCATGTAGGCGGCGTACAGCCATACGTCCGACGGTGAAAATTGTTCCAGCGCGGGCTCCAGCTCGCCGCTCTCCAGCCACTGCGCCAGAGAGCGCCGTGCCGCCCACACCACGCCCAGCCCCTGCGTGGCCAGGGTGATCAGCGGCCCCTGCAGGCTGGCATTGACACGCGGCTGCAGCGCGAGCTCCAACGGCTTGCCTGCCACCTGAAAGCGCCAGCACGGCGCCTGCCCCGGCAGGCTCCAGGCCAGCTGCGCATGCGTGCACAGTTGCTCAGGCCGCTGCGGCTTGCCATGCGCGCGCCAATACGCAGGTGATGCTGCTGCCACAAAGTCGATCAGCAGCAGGCGGCGGACGATGAGATTGGCATCCGCGATGGGGCCGGCGCGAAATGCAAGGTCTATGCCTTCCTCGGCCAGGTCCACGACCCGGTCTGTCATGCGCAAATCGAGTGTCACCTCGGGGTATTCCTGCAAGAAATCGCCCAGCATGGCCGGCACGTCGGTATGCGCGAGCTCGTAGGGCATGGTGACTGAAAGCCTGCCGCTGGGACGCGTTGCGCGCTGGTGCAGTTCGCCCTCGGTGAGGTTCACCAGCTCCAGCACCGCGCTGCTGCGTTCAAACAGCAGTTGCCCCGCATCGGTCAACGACACCTTGCGCGTCGTGCGGTTGAACAGGCGCAGGCCGAAACGCTTCTCCAGCTGGGCGATCGCCTTGCTCACGCTCGCAGGTGAAACGCCCTGCGCCGCCGCGGTACCGGAAAAGCTGCCGCGGCGCGCCACCTCGCGAAAGATCTGTATGAGGTCAAGCGAATCCATGGCCGATTATTCCCTTTGCGCGCACGTCGCAGCCGCATTCTCGACCTCGGGCAGCCGTGGGCTGTCGGCATTCCCTGTGACACAAGCGAGATCTTCGAGTGTTGCGTCGCAATCGCACGCCTCAAGCATCTTCTTGCCTTGTCTCCAACAGCGGCAGTAAGCTTGTTTCAACGCAATGCAGACACGGCTGTCGACGGCCGACCATTGCGCCGCCTACCGCATCAGGAGCCATTCATGAACCTGTCCAGCTGGCGTGTGAGCACCCGCCTGACCGTGAGCTTCGGCGCCGTCTGCGCCTTGCTCGTCATCTGCATAGTGACCGGCATCCTGGCGCTGCAACACACCAGCGGCGACTTGGAGCGCATCTCGCATCGCGACTTGCCCGAGCTGCTGGAAAGCACCTCGCTGATGTCCAACGCCGACGCGATTGCGATCGCGCTGCGCAACATGATGCTGAGCAATGACCCGAGCGACCGCACGCGGCTGACGCAGGCGATCGCGGCGGCACGCCAGTCCAATGCTGCAGCGCTTGAGAACATCAACAAGACCGCGACTTCACCCGAAAAGCAGGCACTGCTCGCGAAAGTTCAGGCAACGCGCGATGCCTACCGGGCCGGCGCGGATCAACTCGCCAAGCTGGTACTCGCAGACCAGGTCGACGAAAGCCGCTTGTTCCTGAACGAAACGCTGCGCCCCATGCTGGCGAACTACAAGGGCGCGATACAGGCCTTCATCGATGCCGGGCGCAAGGCCGCCGATCAGACGGGCAAGGATGCGCAGAGTGCAGCGGACAACGCCCGTACCCTGCTGATTGGTCTCGGGCTGATTGCACTTGCGCTGGCCGCGGTGCTCGGCTGGCTGATCAGCCGCAGCCTGCTGCGCGAACTCGGCGGTGAGCCGGCCGAGGCCGCGCAAATGGCGCAGGCGCTGGCCGCGGGCGATTTCACACGCTCCATCCAGGTCAAGAGCGGTGACGGCAAGAGTCTGATGGCGCAGCTGTCGTCGATGAAGAGCAGTTTGGGCGAGGTGGTTACCCGCGTTCGCCGCAGCTCCGACAGCGTGGCCGTGGCCAGTGCCCAGATCGCACAGGGCAATCAGGACCTGTCTGCGCGCACCGAAAGCCAGGCCAGCGCCCTGGAAGAAACCGCGGCCTCGATGGAGCAGCTCGGCGCCACCGTGCGCCAGAACGCCGACAGCGCGAACCAGGCCAACCAGCTCGCCCTCAGCGCCTCCGAGGTGGCGGCGCGCGGTGGCAACGCCGTCAACCAGGTGGTGCAGACCATGAAAGGCATCCACGAGAGTTCCACGCGCATTGCCGACATCATCAGCGTGATCGACGGCATCGCGTTTCAGACCAACATCCTGGCGCTCAATGCCGCGGTGGAAGCAGCGCGTGCGGGCGAACAGGGCCGCGGTTTCGCCGTGGTGGCCGGCGAAGTGCGTTCACTGGCCGGGCGATCGGCCGAAGCGGCCAAGGAAATCAAGCAGCTCATCCAGGAAAGCGTCGACCGCGTCAGCCAGGGCAGCACCATGGTCTACGAGGCCGGTGAAACCATGACCGAGGTGGTGACCAGCATCCGCCGCGTGACCGACCTGATGAGCGAAATCAGCGCCGCCAGCAACGAACAGGCGAGCGGCGTCGCCCAGGTGGGCGAGGCCGTGACCCAGATGGACCAGGCGACGCAGCAGAACGCCGCGCTGGTGGAAGAAATGGCCGCTGCCGCGGCCAGCCTGAACACCCAGGCACAGGACCTGGTGCAGGCGGTCTCCATCTTCAAGCTGGGCAGCGAGTCAGCCTCGGCACCGGCGAGGGCCACCACTCCAGCGCCCCGTCACGCGCCGCCGCCACCCGCAGCGCGCAAGCCCGTCAAGCCGGCTGCCCTGGCCAAGGCAGCGCCCAAGGCGGCCGCCTTGCCTGCAGCGCCGGCGCCCAGGGCAGCCGCGCCCGCAAGTAGCGAGGGCGAGTGGGAATCGTTCTGAACCGCCCCGCCTCACTGCATGTGGGGCGGCACCGGTGGCTGGCTGCCGGGTTCGGTGAAGATCTGGCGGACATCGACAGCATCAAAGCGGTATTGCTGACCGCAGTATTCGCACGCAACCTCCGCCTCGCCACGCTCGCGCAGAAGGCCCTGCACTTCCTCCTGCCCCAGGCTGCGCAGCATGCCCGCCACGCGCTCGCGCGAGCAGGTACAGGTAAAGCGCGGGCCCTGGTCCCCTGAAAGAGGGGCAAACCCCATCAAGCGCTCTTGCCAGAACAGGCGGTGCAGCACGGCAGAGGGCTGCAGCTCCAGCAGCTCCTGCCGGGAAAGGCTGGCCGCCAACGTGGCGATGCGTTCGTAGCTCTGCGCCGCGTCCTGCGCGCTGCCACCCAGATTGCCCGCGCCCGAAAGCGGCATGCGCTGCACCAGCAGGCCGGCTGCGACACTCTCATCCGCCGCCAGCACCAGGGTGGTGGCCAGTTGTTCCGAGCGCTGCATGTAGTGCTGCAGACCGGCAGCCAGCGTGTGAAAAGGAGCACCATCGTCGCCCGTCAGCCCCACGATGCCCTGATAGGGCTGCTGGCCTTGCTGGCGCGTCTGCGGATCGAGCGTGATCGCGCAGCGCCCCTTCCCCCCGGGGTTCACCAGCATCGCCAGATCGGCGCCTGCAGGCACCACGCCGCTAAGGGATGCGGTGGCACGCAGACGCAAACCGGCGTCGACCTGCGCCACCGCAAGACGCACCGGGCCATCGCCCGCCATCTGCAAAATGAGCGTGCCATCGAACTTGACGTGGGTGTGCATCAGCACCGAAGCCGCCAGCATCTCGCCCAGCAACTGCGCCACCGGCACGGGGTAGGCACCGGTTTCGGTATTGGCCGCGCGACGGCGCAACACCTCGGTCCAGGCATCGGTCAGGCGCACGATGGCGCCGCGCACCGGCAGACCATCAAACAGAAAACGCTGCAGCTCGGACACGGCAGAGCGATCAGGCAATGCGCTTGAGCCCGGCCTTGAAGCGGCGGGCATTTTCAATGTAGTCGCGTGCGCTCCAGCGCAGGCCCTCGATCTGCTCGGGCGTGAGCTGGCGCACCACACGCGCCGGGCTGCCGATGATCATCGAGCCATCGGGAAACTCCTTGCCCTCGGTCACGAGCGAGCCGGCGCCGACGAGGCAGTTCTTGCCGATCTTCGCGCCATTGAGCACCACGGCGCCAATGCCGATGAGCGATTCATCGCCTATCGTGCAACCATGCAGCATCACCTTGTGGCCGACGGTCACGTGCTTGCCCACGGTCAGCGGCAGGCCTTCGTCCGCATGCAGCACGCTCGCGTCCTGGATATTGGAGCCGGCGCCTATGGTGATGTGCGCGGTATCGCCGCGCACCACGGTGCCGAACCAGATGCTGGTGTCTTCGTGCAGCGTGACGGCGCCCATCACCTCGGCGCTTTCGGCCACCCAGCTGCTGGCCGCCCGCTGAGGCGCCACGCCATCGAGTTCATAGATTGCCATCGCGCCGGGTCTCCATCAAAGGCTGAAAACTACAATTGTAGAGATGGAGCTTCGCCAACGCGCCCTGGATCTTCTAGGGCTGACAGACATAGAACAAAAACCACTGCAGACGCTTGCCCTGCATGCGCAAGCAGCTACTTTGGATATAGCAACAACGGCGACTTTGGTGGCCGAACAGGCACTGCCCGGTCACCCTGACCGCCCGCTGCTGCTGGCACCTACCGAGGTGCGGCGCCGCTCCCCTGCCACGCCCGAGGGCCGCGCGGTGCTGATCCACGCGATTGCACACATCGAGTTCAACGCCATCAACCTCGCGCTGGATGCCATCTGGCGCTTTCCGGGCATGCCCGAGGCCTACTACCGCGATTGGCTGCGCGTGGCGGCCGAAGAGGCCAGGCACTTCACACTGCTGCGCCAGCACCTGCGCAGCCGGCTGGGCCACGACTACGGTGACTTCCCGGCGCACCAGGGGCTGTGGACCATGTGCGAAAAGACCGCGCACGACATCACGGCACGCATGGCGCTGGTGCCGCGCACGCTGGAGGCGCGCGGACTGGACGCCACGCCGCTGATCCAGCACAAGCTGCGCAGCACGGGCGCGCCCGATGCACTGGCGGCGGTGGAGATTTTGAACATCATCTTGCACGAAGAAATCGGCCATGTGGCCATTGGCAACCACTGGTACCGTTGGCTCTGCGCCCGCCAGGGGCTGGACCCGGTGCGGCACTACGCCGTGCTGGCGCGCCAGCACGCTGCGCCACGCGCCAAGCCGCCGCTCAACGAGCCCGCACGCCTGGCCGCGGGCTTCACCGAGACCGAATTGCGCTGGCTCGCCGGGGAGTAGACGACAATGGAGCGCACGGCAGCGTTGCCTACAATGCCTTTCACCACGCCGCGTACGGCGCCACTTACGCCAGCCATCGCATCCATGACAGACCCATCCGCCACCCCCTCCCCTGGCCAGCGCAACGGCCCGGCAGGCGCGATGATCGCGCGTCAAGCCATCGTCAACGCCAGGCAGGCGGTCGTCGGCTACGAACTGCTGGATCGCTCGCACGCACGCGACGACCATACGGCCGCCAGCGATGTGCTGGCGCTGTTCAACGCGCTCTCGCATGCCGGCAGCGAAGAAATCGTGGGCAAGAGTCTGCTGTTCGTCAACTGCACGCATGAGAGTCTGTCCGGCGGCCATCTGGAGCTGGTCAATCCCGACAGGATCGTGCTCGAAATTCCCCCGCTGGCGCGCCCTGACGCCGAGGAAATTGCTGCCCGCCAGCCGGTACTGGCGGCATTGCGTGAGCGCGGTTTTCATCTGGCGTTCAACCAGTCGGTACTTGAATCCGCCTACGCGCCCTGGCTGGCCCAGGCCGATTTCATCAAGCTCGACCTCTCCGTGCTGCCCCCTGACCAGGCCACGGTGCTGATCCAGCATGCACAGCGCCAGAGCCAGGCCGAACTGATCGCCGAGAAGCTGGAAACCGCACAGCAGTACGACATGGCTTCGTCGCTCGGGGTCGGGATGTTCCAGGGCTACTGGTTTGCCCGTCCGGCGCTGGTGCAGGCCAAGCTGCTGAGCCCGGTGCAGGCCAACATCCTCGAACTGCTCAACCTGGTGCGCAAACAGGCCAATACCGATCAGATCGAAGACGTATTGAAGCGCGATGCGGGACTGGCCTTCAACCTGATGCGGCTCATCAACTCCGCCGGCCTGGGGCTGCGCCGCGAGATCACCTCGTTTCGCCAGGCCGTCATGTTGCTGGGCCTCAAGAAATTGTTTCGCTGGGCCGCGCTGTTGCTGACCGCCGCCCGCAACGGCGGACCGCCACCCGCCGTCGGCCAGACCGCGGTGGTGCGCGGGCGCTTCATGGAGCTGCTGGCGCAGGAGTTCCTCACGCCCGAGCAGGTGGACGAGGCCTTCCTTGCGGGCATGTTCTCCATGCTCGATCAGATGCTGGAGATGCCGCTCGACCAGGCCCTGCAGTTGCTGGATCTGCCCACTGAAGTGGTCAATCAGATCGAGCACCATGATGGCCCCCTGGGCCAGCTGCTGCTGCTGGTGCAGGCCTGTGAAACCAACAGCGATGAAGACTACGACCATGCGCTGCAGACGCTGCCATTGACCAGCCAGCAGGTGAACATGGCGCATCTGCAGGCACTTGCCTGGGCCGACCAAGTGTGCGAAGTCTGACACCGCACACACCGCCCCTGCACACCATGACCGATACCCAAAGCGCCGCCCCCGCCACCCCCGTCGACGACAACACGGTCGCGATCGCCCGCCAGGCCATCCTCGACGCCCAGCGCGCCGTGTTTGGCTATGAACTGTTCGATCGCAGCACCGCAGCCGACCAACACACCGCCGCCACGGATGCGGCCGTGCTGTTCAACGCGCTGTCCTACGCCGGTTCCGAAAGCCTCATCGGCCGCAACACCGTCTTCATCAATTGCACCCACGAAAGCCTGGTCGGCGCGCACCTGGATCTGATCCATCCCGAGAAGGTGGTGCTGGAGGTGCCTCCGCTGGGCGCCGAGGCATCGGCGCAGGACATCGACGACAAGGTGGCAATTTTCCAGGGCCTGAAGGAGCGCGGTTTTCGCATCGCGCTGGACCAGCATGCCCTGCGCAAACCCTATGCCAGTTGGCTGCCACTGGCGGATTTCATCAAGCTGGACATGCTGGCGTTCAAGCCGGAGCTGGCCGAGCCACTGGTGAAATTCGCCCGCGCGGCCAACGCCAAGGCCACGCTGGTGGCCGAAAAGGTGGAGTCCGCCGAGCAATACGAACGCATGGCCAAGCTTGGCGTGACCTTGTTCCAGGGCTACTGGTTTGCCAAGCCGTCGGTGGTCAAGGCGCAGACCATACGCCCGTCGCAAGCCACCATCCTGCAGCTCATCAACCTGGTGCGCAAGCAGGCCGACACGGATGAAATTGAGCAACTGCTCAAGCGCGACCCGACGCTCTCCTTCAACCTGCTGCGCTTCATCAACTCATCGGGCTTCGGCCTGCAGGTGGAGATCACCTCGTTCAAACACGCGGTGATGATTCTCGGGCTCAAGAAGCTGTTTCGCTGGGCCGCACTGCTGCTCACCACCTCGCGCAACAGCAGCACGCCGCTGGCCGTGGGGCAGACGGCCGTGGTGCGCGGGCGGCTGATGGAACTGCTGGCCGCCGAGATGCTGCCGCCCGAGGAGGCCGACAACGCCTTCGTGGTCGGCGTCTTTTCGCTGCTGGACGTGATGCTGGGCGTGCCGCTGGAACGCGCGCTGGAAACCGTGTCGCTGCCAGAGCCGGTGGTCGACGCGCTGCTGCACAAACATGGCGTGTTCGCGCCCTTCCTGGAGCTCACCATCGCCTGCGAAAGCGGAGACGATGCCGCGTTTGCGCGCGCTTGCGCGCAGTTGCAGCTATCCAACCACCAGGTCAACATGGCGCACATGCAGGCACTGGCCTGGGCGGACGAACTGACCAGCGAAAGTCCGTAGCCCGTTCCCCGCCTCACCCACGCGGGTGGTGCTGCGCATGCAGCTGCTTGAGCCGCTCACGCGCGACGTGGGTATAGATCGTGGTGGTCGAAATATCGGCATGGCCCAGCAGCAGCTGCACCACGCGCAGATCCGCGCCGTGGTTGAGCAAATGCGTGGCAAACGCGTGGCGCAGGGTGTGGGGAGAGAGCGGCACCGCAATGCCGGCCAGCCGTGCGTATTTCTTGACCAGCATCCAGGCCATCACCCGTGTCATGGCGCTGCCTCTGTGGGTGACGAAAAGGTCGGCCGTCTGCTGCCTGCCAAGGATCGCAGCGCGCGCATCCTGCCCATAGCGTTGCAGCCATTCGCACGCCACCTCTCCCATGGGCACGAGCCGCTCCTTGCTGCCCTTGCCCAGTACCCGCACCACGCCCTCGGCCAGGCTGATCTGAAAGGTCTTGAGCCCCACGAGCTCGCTCACACGCAGGCCGCTGGCGTACATCAGCTCCAGCATCGCCCGGTCACGCAGGCCAAGAGCGGTCGCCACATCCGGCGCGGCCAGCAAGGCTTCCACCTGCGCTTGCGTCAGCACATCCGGCCGGCGCGGCGGCTGGCGCGCGGCCAGCATGCGCAGCGTCGGGTCCCCGACCAGCAAGTTCTGTTGGCGCGCCCAGTGAAAGAAGCGCCGGAAGACCGTCAGCCGCCGGTTTGCGGTGGTGGCGCGCGTTTGGGCATGGCGTTCGGCGAAATACGCATTGAGCTGCGCCTCCGTGGTCTGCAGCAGCCCCGAACCCTGGCCCGCAAGCCAGGCGGCCAGCGCGCTCAGGTCGCGGCGGTAGGCCTGCAAGGTGTTGGCCGCCAAGCCGTCCTGCAGCCACAGGGCATCGGCAAAGCCGTCAATCAGCCGGATATCGGCATCAGCGGGCTGGTACGCAGCACGATCAGGCATCGTCGATCCGGAAAAATCAGGGAAATCCCTGCAATGAAACCATCAGGCAGCAGGTTGAAATCATGCCGTCTTGCACTATTCTGCCCGCTCAGACACTGATTCAGGAGACTTTCCCATGCGCTGGATACGCACGCTTTGCTACAGCCTCGGCCTGAGCGCCGCCTTCATGGCCCCCGCCGCGATGGCGCAGCAAACCTTCGTCAACGTGCTCACGGGCGGGCAAAGCGGGGTGTATTACCCGCTGGGCGTATCGCTGGCGCAGATCTACGGCAAGACGATACCCAACGCGCGCGCCACGGCGCAAGTGACCAAGGCCTCGGCCGAAAACCTGAATTTGCTGCAGGCCGGGCGCGGCGAACTCGCGTTCACGCTGGGCGATGCGCTCTCGGACGCCTGGAAAGGCGACGCGGATGCGGGCTTTGCCAAGAAGCTCGACAAGCTGCGCGGGCTTTCCGCCACCTACAACAACATCATCCAGATCGTCGCCAACGCCGATTCGGGCATCAAGACGCTGGCCGATCTGAAGGGCAAGCGCCTGTCGGTGGGCGCGGCGCGCTCGGGCACCGAGCTCAACGCGCGCGCCATCCTCAAGGCGGCGGGCATCACCTATCAGGATCTGGGCAAGGTCGAATACCTGCCGTTTGGCGAATCGGTGGAGCTCATCAAGAATCGCCAGTTGGACGCCACCTTGCAGTCCGCCGGCTTGGGCGTGGCGTCGATCCGCGACCTCGCCACCTCGGTGAAGATCATCGTCGTGCCGGTGCCCGCCGACGTGGTGGCCAAGGTGAGCGACCCGGCCTACCAGCCCACCGTGATTCCGGCCAACACCTACACCGGCCAGACCGAGGATGTGGCGACGGCGGCGATTCCCAACTTCCTCGTGACGCACTCAGGCGTCTCCGACGAATTGGCCTACCAGATGGCCAAGCAGCTCTACGCCAACCTGGACACGCTCTACGCCGCGCACAACGCCGCCAAGGCGATCAAGCTGGAAAACGCGGTCAAGGGCATGCCGGTGCCGCTGCACCCGGGCGCCGAGCGCTACTACAAGGAAGTCGGGCTGATCAAGTAAGCCCGCATACCCGGTTTCTGGCCCCGCATCCGGGGCCTTTTTTGATCCTGGCGCAAATACCATGAGCGATCCCGACATCGAACACGTGCCCATGCGCGGTGCCGCCTTCTGGGTGGCCGTGCTGTTTTCCTGCTTCCAGATCTGGACGGCGGCATTCCAGCCCATGTCCAGCCAGGTGATACGCGCGATCCACGTCGGCTTCGTGATCTGGATGGTGCTGATTCTGTACCCGCCATTCAAGGGGGCCCGTCCGTCGCTGGCGCGCATCGGCCGCATTGCAGGCTGGGCGCTGGGCCTGCTGGGTTTTGCGTGCAGTTTCTACTACTGGGTGTTCGAATCGGACCTGACGGCGCGCGCGGGCGAGATCGTCGGCTGGGACTGGTTTGTCGGCATCGTGATGCTCGCGCTGGTGTTCGAAGCCACGCGGCGCGCGATGGGCTGGGGCCTGCCGGTGATCTGCGGCATCTTCCTCGCCTACGGGTTGTTCGGCCAGTATTTGCCGGGCGTGCTCGCGCATCGGGGTTATGGCGTGGATCAGATTTTGAGCACGCTATCGTTCGGTACCGAAGGCATCTTCGGTACGCCGACCTACGTCTCCTCGACCTACATCTACCTCTTCATCCTGTTTGGCGCGTTTCTGGAGCAGGCCGGGATGATCGATCTGTTCACCGACTTTGCCATGGGCACCGTCGGCCACACCAAGGGCGGGCCGGCCAAGGTATCGGTGATTTCCTCGGCGCTGATGGGCACGATCAACGGCTCGGGCGTGGCCAACGTGGTGACGACCGGCCAGTTCACCATCCCGCTGATGAAGCGCTTTGGTTACGCCCCGGCGTTCGCGGGCGGCGTGGAGGCCACGGCCAGCATGGGCGGGCAGATCATGCCGCCGGTGATGGGGGCGGTGGCCTTCATCATGGCCGAAACCATCAACGTGCCCTACGTGGACATCGTCAAGGCCGCGGTGATCCCGGCCATGCTCTACTTCTTCACCGCGTTCTGGATGGTGCACCTGGAAGCCGGGCGCAAGGGGCTGCTGGGCCTGCCCAAGGACGAATGCCCGAACCCCTGGACGGCGGTGCGCCAGCGCTGGCACCTGCTGCTGCCCTTGATCGGCCTGGTGTGGCTGCTGTTCGCCGGCTACACGCCGATGTTCTCGGGCACCATAGGCCTGGCGCTCACGGTGGTGCTGATCTTCGGCTCGGCCGTGCTCACCGGCGTCAGGCGCACCACGCTGCGCGTCGTCTTCTGGGTGCTGCTGGCGCTGGCGTGCAGCGGCTTCTTCAAGTTTGGCGTCGGCACCTTCTTTGTCGTCACCGCCGCACTGGTGGCACTCACCTACATCCGCCACACCGGCAAGGATGCGCGCAAGCTGGCGATCACCGCACTGGCCGATGGCGCACGCCATGCACTGCCGGTGGCCGCGGCCTGCGCCATCGTCGGCGTGATCATCGGCGTGATCAACCTCACGGGCGTGGCGGCCGAGCTGGGTGGCCAGGTGATCGCGATCGGCGAGAACAACCTCTTCCTGGCGCTGTTCTTCACCATGGTGATCTGCCTGGTACTGGGCATGGGCATACCGACGATCCCCAACTACATCATCACCAGCTCGCTGGCCGCGCCGGTGCTGCTCAAGCTGGGCGTGCCGCTGCTGGTGTCGCACATGTTTGTCTTCTACTTCGGCATCATGGCCGACCTCACGCCGCCGGTGGCGCTGGCGGCCTTCGCGGCCGCACCGATCGCGAACGAGAGCGGCATGAAGATCGGCTTCCAGGCGGTGCGCATCGCGATTGCCGGTTTCATCGTGCCCTACATGGCGGTCTACGACCCGGCGCTGATGGCGCAAAGCACCAGCGTGCTGGCGATCGCGTGGGTGACGTTCAAGGCCATCGTCGCGGTCTGTTTCTGGGGCGCGGGAGCCATCGGCTACCTGCGCGCGCCACTCAACTGGTTCGAGCGCCTCTTCGCCATCGCCGCCGCATGCCTGCTGGTGGCCGCGATCCCGTGGACCGACGAGGCCGGTATGGCCTGTTGCGTGCTGTTCCTCGCCTGGCACTTCTGGCGCACGCGTAGGCCCGCGTCGGCCAAGGCCTGAGCCGTGATCCTCGGCATTTGCCTGGCCCTGGCGGCTGCGACGCCCGCCGCACCTGTCTTCATCCCCACCACACGCTTCACGCTGGCGTGGACGCATTCGATAGAAAAGCAGCGCTGGGAAGAAGACTACGTAGTGCACGCGGGCGAGCCGCCGCGCCTGAAAGCGGGCCAGGCGCGCATCCGCGGATCTGCTGCCGGGATGGAGCCCCCACCGGACGCGAAGCTTGAACACGGCTGGTACGTGTACCAACCCGCGCGCTGGCCGGTGACGCCGCTGCGCCTCACACGTTCGCAATTCACCGCCGATTTCGATCTGTGCGTCGATGGTGCATGCCGCAGCATGAGCGCCTACCTGCCGTCAGATCACGGCATCACGCTGCTTTCCCCCTGCTCTCACGCCGAATGAATTTCGCCGCGCTGCTGCTGCCCGACTTTTCGCTGATCCTGTCGGGCTACCTCGTCTGCCGAGTCACGCCGCTGAACCGCAGCGTCTGGCACTCGGTCGAGCGGCTGGTGTACTACTTTCTCTTTCCCATCCTGCTGTTTCTCTCCATCGTCAAAACGCCCATCGACGTGGGCGAAGCGTCCAGCCTGATCGCGGCGGGCCTGCTGCTCAGTGGCGGCGGCATCGCGCTCTCGTGGCTGATGCCGCATCTGCCGCTGCTCGGCCCCAAGATCGACGCGCGCGACCACGCGGGCGCGGCGCAGGTGGCGTTTCGCTTCAATTCCTACATCGCCCTGGCGCTGGCGGCTCGCCTGGCGGGCGAAGCGGGTTCGCAGGCCGTCGCCATCCTGATCGGCGTGTGCGTGCCGCTCATCAACGTCGCCGCCGTCTGGCCGATGGCACGCCAGAGCGAAAGTCGGGTGCTGCGCGAGCTGGCGCGCAACCCACTCATCATCGCCACCGTCTGCGGCCTCATGTCCAATCTCGCGGGTCTCACCTTGCCGGGCTGGCTCACGCCGTCGCTGCAGCGCGTGGGCTCCACTGCCGTGCCGCTGGGGCTGATGGCGGTGGGCGCAGGCATGCAGTGGGGCTCGCTGCAAACCAGCCGCGCGCTCACGGCGGCGCTGCTGGCGATTCGCCACCTGCTGATGCCACTCTGGGGCTGGCTGCTGGCGCGCCTGCTCGGGCTGGAGCCCGTGGCCGCGACGGTGCTCATCGCGTTTGCGGCGCTGCCCACGGCATCGAGCTGCTACGTGCTGGCGGTGCAGATGGGCTACCGCGGGCCGTATGTGGCGGGTCTCATCACACTGTCGCACATCGTGGCGTTGGCAAGTTTGCCGCTGGCGCTCGGGTTTTTGTCCTGAAACGATAGCTGCTCGCGATTTACCAGCAAGCGCTAGAGGCACTTTTAAATGCAAGGCACACATCGCCCCCATCCCTGCCTTCCCCCAAAGGGGGAAGGAGCAAGACCGGTGCACCCTGCTTTTTACCCCCTCCCCCTCTGGGGGAGGGTTGGGGTGGGGGCCAGCGGCGCTCGCCGCCGCAACCAAACTCGGCAAGGCGCACGCCGCCCCCTTCCCAGCCTTCCCCCAGAGGGGGAAGGGGTCAAGAGCCAGCGGGGCGCATCAAGGGGTTTGCATCAAAGCCCAAACCACATGCTCGCGCACCAGCGCGCTCGGATGGGCTAGCCGCGCGCGCAGCGCCGCGCGGATCGCTTCGGCTTCGTCGCCACTCGCCACTCGCAGTGCGTTGCCCAGCGCGACGGCCACGTTGCGCAGCCAGCGCTCGTGGTTGATGCGCCGTATCGGTCCACCCTCGGTGCGCTTCAAGAACGTCGCCTCGTCCCACGCCAACAGATCAACCAGCGGCTGCCCCACCAGCCCCGCGCGCTCGTCGAAATCGGCGACCTCGCTCTCTTGCGCGTACTTGTTCCACGGGCAGATGGTCTGGCAGTCGTCGCAGCCATAGACGTGGTTGCCCATCTGCGCGCGCAGATCCTCGGCAATCGCGCCCTTGTTCTCTATCGTCAGATAGGAGATGCAGCGGCGCGCGTCCACCACGCCGGTGGCGACGATGGCCTGCGTCGGGCAGACGTCGATACAGGCGGTGCAGGTGCCGCAGTGGTCGGTGACGGGCGCGGTCTCCTCCAGCGCGAAATCGACGTAGATCTCGCCCAGGAAGAAAGCCGAGCCCGCATCGCGCGAGAGGATGAGCGAATGTTTGCCCTGCCAGCCCTGGCCGCTGCGCGCCGCCAGCGCTTTCTCCAGCACCGGCGCTGAATCGCAGAACGCGCGGTGGCCGAACGGCCCTATGGCCTCGGCGATGCGATCGCACAGCTTTTGCAGCCGCCCGCGCAGCACCTTGTGGTAGTCGCGCCCCCTCGCATAGAGTGAAACCACGCCTTCGCCCGGGCGGGTGAGCCGGGCAAGTTCCTGCGCCTGCCAGTCATCGGGCACATCGCGCGGCAGGTAGTTCATGCGCACAGTGATCACGCTCAGCGTGCCGGCAATCAGCTCGGCCGGACGCATGCGCTTGGTGCCATGCTTGTGCATGTAATCCAGATCGCCGTGGTAACCCTTGGCGAGCCAGTCAAGAAAATCCGGCTCCACGGCAGACAAATCCACGCCCGAGACCCCGATTTGGGAAAATCCCAACTCGCGCGCCCAGCCGCTCATTTGCAGCATCAATGTGTCGCCATCGACCATTCCCCGATTGTAGAAATGCCCCCTCCCCCCGCCACACCCGCCCCGGCCGACACCCTCACGCTGCACTGGTCATCCGAAGCCGACACCGAGCGCTTCGCCCGGCGCCTGGCGCGCGCGCCGCAATTGGCCAACGCCTTCATCGCGCTGCATGGCGATCTGGGCGCGGGCAAGACCACACTGGTGCGCCACCTGCTGCGCGCGCTCGGCGTTGCCGGGCGCATCAAGAGCCCGACCTACGCGGTGGTCGAGCCCTACACCGCAGGTGAGCTGTCCATCTGGCATTTCGACTTCTATCGCTTCAGCGACCCGCGCGAGTGGGAGGACGCGGGCTTTCGCGACCTCTTCGCCAGCCCGGGGCTGAAACTGGCAGAATGGCCACGAAATGCAGGAAAGTGCTTGCCTGATGCAGACTTGGAGCTTGAAATTCAGGTGAATGATGATGAAAATAGGCACGTCACGCTGCGCGCGGGCACGCCACTGGGCCACGCGCTGCTGAGCGAACTGGCCCGCCCATGCGCACACCCTTGACCCCAACTCCCCTGCACCGACGCACGGTGCTGCAGGCGGGCTCGCTCGCCCTGCTGCTGGGCAGCGCGCAGATCGCGCGTGGCGCCAGCATCGTCGCGGTGCGCATCTGGCCGGCGCAAGACTATTCGCGCGTCACCATCGAATCCGACCAGCCCTTGAGGACGCAGCAAACCTTCGTGCCCGAACCGCCGCGCCTGGCCGTCGACATCGAGGGCATGGACCTGAACCCGCAGCTGCGCGAGCTGGTCGGCAAGGTGCAGCCCGACGACCCCAACATCGCCGCAATCCGCGTCGGGCAGTTTCAGCCTGGCCTGGTGCGTCTGGTACTCGATCTCAAGCGCGAGGCGCGGCCCCAGGTCTTTTCGCTGCCGCCGGTGGCCAGCTACCGCAACCGGCTGGTGCTGGACCTGTACCCGGCGCAGGCCCTGGACCCGCTGGCTACCCTGATCGCCGAGCGCTCGGGCGGCGCCACGCCCGCCGCCAACGAGGGCGAGAGCGACCCACTGGGCGCGCTGATCCAGCGCCAAGCCCAGGCTGACGCACCTGCGGCAGACAAGCCCACACCGGCACCGGACACCACCATCGCCCGCAGCGAGCCACCTGCGCCACCAGCCACCACAGCCACCACACCCACCCGAAGCGGCGGCACCGACCGCATCATCATCGTCGCGCTCGACCCGGGCCACGGCGGCGAAGACCCCGGCGCCATCGGCCCGCGCGGCACGCACGAAAAGGACGTCGTGCTCAAGGTGGCCCATCTGCTGCGCGAGCGCATCAATGCCACCAAAATCGACGGCAACCCGATGCGCGCCTACATGACGCGCGACGCCGACTTCTTCGTGCCGCTGGCCACGCGCGTGGCCAAGGCACGGCGCGTGCAGGCCGATCTTTTCGTCTCGATCCACGCCGACGCCTTCAGCAACCCCGACGCCCACGGCGCCAGCGTTTTTGCGCTCAGCCAGGGCGGCGCCTCCAGTTCTGCCGCGCGCTGGCTCGCGAACAAGGAAAACAAGGCCGACCTGATCGGCGGCGTGAACGTCGGCGTGCAGGACCGGCACGTGCAGCGCGCGATGCTGGACATGAGCACCACCGCACAGATCAACGACAGCCTCAAGCTCGGCGGCGTGTTGGTGGGCGAGATCGGCGCCATGGCCAAACTGCACAAGCCCCGCGTGGAGCAGGCCGGTTTTGCCGTGCTCAAGGCACCCGACATTCCCAGCGTGCTGGTGGAGACCGCGTTCATCAGCAACCCCGAGGAAGAAGCGCGCCTGCGCAGCAGCGCCTACCAGGAACAACTGGCCGACGCGCTGATGCGCGGCATCGTGCGCTACTTCGCCAAGAACCCGCCGCTGGCGCGCAGCCGCACCGTATAGCACGCACGAATCTCCCCGCTCATTGAGCGATGTCAAAACCGGGGTGAATTTCGAGAAACATTTGGTCGCATTGCCGCTTCAGCGGGTGATACTCGCCGTTACACAGCACTCCTGAGTCCGGGCCATGCAGCTAAACCTTCCGGTCACCCAGCAGGAAAACGACTGGGACGACAGCACCATGATCGTCTCCGCCACCGACACACGCGGCTATATCACCCACTGCAACGACACCTTCGTGCACGTGAGCGGCTACAGCCTTGAAGAGCTGGTGGGTGCCAACCACAACATCCTGCGCCACCCCGATGTGCCCGCGCTTGCCTTCAAGGACCTGTGGCGCACCATAGGCCGCGGGCGCCAGTGGACGGGCGTGGTGAAGAACCGCTGCAAGAACGGCGACCACTATTGGGTGACGGCCAACGTCGCGCCCATCATGAAGGGCGGCAAGCCGATCGGCTACCTCTCGGTACGCACCAAACCCAACCGCGCGGAAATCGCCGCGGCCGAAGCACTCTTCAAGGCCGTCAACGAAGCCAAAGACCCTGCCACCCTGCCCGTGATGCTGGAAGGCGGCGTGCTCTGGCGAAAGGGACTGGCGGGTGTGTGGCAACGCCTGGCGCAAACCAGTCTGGGGCAGCGCCTGAGCGTCGGACTCGCCCTGCTCACGCTGCCCGCCCTGCTGCCGCTGGCGCTGCCGCTTCAAGGCTGGGCGCTGGCGGTCGTGCAGTGGAGCGTGCTGGCCGCAGGCGCCGCGGCGTTGGGTTGGTGGTTTCATCGCAAATTCGATGGCGACATGGAGCAGGTGCGCAGCTTCACCGATGACCTGGCCGCCTGCAATCTCGCCACCACCGCCCCCCAGGGTGCGCTGCCACCGCTGTCGGTGCAGGCACGCAGCCTGCAGCAGATCCAGATCGCGCTGCAGGCGGTGGTGGGCGACGTGCAATCGCAAATCGGGCGCTTCAGCCGGGCAGCGCAGGAGATCACCCAGGGTGCGCGCAATCTTTCCGAGCGCACCGAAGCCCAGGCCGCGCAACTGCGCGAGACGACAGACAGCATGGATCAGCTGACGCAGACCATGCACCAGACCAGCAGCACCATGGAGCACATCGCCGCGCAAAGTCGCGACAGCAGTGCCGCTGCCGCCCAGGGTGCAGAGGCCATGCAGCAGGTGGACGCCTTCATGCAAGCGATCACGGCCTCGTCGCGCCAGATGCACGATATCGTCGGCACGATAGAAGGCATCGCCTTTCAGACCAATCTGCTGGCGCTGAACGCCGCCGTCGAAGCCGCACGCGCAGGAGAGCAGGGCCGCGGCTTTGCCGTCGTCGCCTCGGAGGTGCGCAACCTGGCGCAGCGCAGCGCCACCGCTGCGCGCGAGATCGGCGAGCTGATCGCGCGCAGCAACGGCCAGATCCGCCAGGGCACGGACACCATGCAACAGGCCGTGCAGACGGTGCAACGCGTCTCGGCCAGCGTGCAGCAAGTGGGCCAACTCATCCACGAATTCGGCAGCGTCAGCCAGCAGCAGGAGCAAGGCATCGCCCACGTCAACCAGGTCGTCGCGCAGCTCGACGAAATGACCCGACAAAACGCCGCGCTGGCCCAGCAATCGTTTGACGCGGCGCAGCAGCTGCAGGCCGGGGCGCAAGGGCTGAAGCATTCCGTGGATGTTTTCCGGATGCGTTGATCGTGCAAAACATTGGTCAAAATAGGCTCTAGCGCTTGACTGCAAAGAGCTGGCAGCTCCTTTTTTTAAACATACCCACCCAAAAAAGCGCCCCACCCAGCGGTAACCGGGTGGGGCCTTCTCACTCGTGTGCGCCTTGGTAAGGCGCTTTCACTGGGGACAAACTGTACGCGCCAGGGCACGGATTGTTTTACTGAATCAATCCATCATTTCTGCATTTTTAAAATATTTTTCTGATTTTTTGAAATTGATGGAATAATTTTCGAAATGGACAAATTAGATCGGAAAATTCTCTCCGTCTTGCAAGCCGACTCCCGCGCCAGCCTGCAGGAAATCGGCGCTGCCGTCGGCCTGAGCCCCTCGCCCTGCTGGGGCCGCATCAAGAAGATGGAAGAAGCCGGCGTGATCACCGGCTACACCGTGCGCCTGAATCCGCTGGCACTGGGCCTGGCCGAGACGGTGCTGGTCATGGTCACGCTGGACAGCCACTCGGACAACACGCTGGAGAAATTCGGCCAGGTGCTGGCGACGATTCCGGAGATCGTCGAAGCCCATTTGGTCTCGGGCGAATACGACTACCTGCTGCGCATCGTCGTCAAGGACACGCGCGACTACGAGCGCCTGCTGCGCGAGAAGCTCTACAAGATCAAGGGCATACGCCACAGCCAATCCAGCTTTGTGCTGCGCACGCTCAAATCCGCCGATCTGCCGCTGGACGCATAGCTCGGCAGCCGGAAACCCGCGTCATATCAGGGTAAACCCACCTGTTATATGCCTCCGGGCATAGTCAGTATGACCTCCCAAGGCTGGCATTGCGGTCGCAAGCGTCGCACCATCGGGCATTCACCCTGAACGAGGCAGCAGGTCGCGCACATACGGAGAACTCCATGACAGAAACCGCTCACACATCTCCCATCCGCTTCTACTTCCAAGGCCAGGTCGTCAGCGTCACCGGCGTGCAGACCACGCGCTCGCTGCTGGACTGGATGCGCGAGAACCGCCGCCAGATGGGCACCAAAGAGGGTTGCAACGAGGGCGACTGCGGCGCCTGCACCGTGGTGCTGGGCGAGCTGGATGCACGGGGCGAGCTGCAATTGCAATCGGTCAACGCCTGCATCCAGTTCCTGCCGACGCTCGACGGCAAGGCCTTGTTCACCGTCGAAGACCTCGCAGGCCTGGCGCCTTCCGGCAAGGACGGAAAGCCTGCATTGCACCCGGCGCAGCAGGCGATGGTGGAGTGCCACGGCTCGCAATGCGGCTTTTGCACGCCGGGCATCGTGATGACGCTTTGGGGCAACTACGAGCAGCACCTGCAGGACGGCACCCGGCCGACGCGCCAGCAGCTCGCCGATGACCTCTCCGGCAACCTGTGCCGCTGCACCGGCTATCGCCCGATTCTGGACGCCGGCCAGCGCATGTTCGATCTGCCCGAGGCGCGCCTGCAGCGCAAGGCCGTGGTCGATGCGCTGCAGACCATCCAGCGCGCCAAGGCGCTGGACTACAGCGCCGCCCACGCGACACCCCAGGGCCTGCGCACCGACCACTTTCACGCGCCACAAACCCTGGATGAGCTGGCCCGTTTGCGCGCCGACAAACCCAAGGCGCGCGTGCTGGCGGGCTGCACGGATATCGGCCTGTGGGTCAACAAGGCCTTGCGGGACGTGGGCGATCTGATTTACGTTGGCAACGTGACCGAGATGCGCAAAATCGAGGAGCGCGACGGTCAGCTCTGGATAGGCGCTGGTGCGTCACTGGAAGACGCCTGGCGCGCACTGGTGCTGCGCGCGCCCAGCCTGATGGACGTCTGGCTGCGTTTCGCCTCCCTGCCCATTCGCCACGCGGGCACCATGGGCGGCAACGTCGCCAACGGCTCGCCCATCGGCGATGCCCCCCCGATACTGATGGCGCTGGACGCTTCGGTCGAGCTGCGCAAAGGCAGCGCAGTGCGCAGCCTGCCCTTGCCCGAGCTGTACCTGGACTACATGAAGAACGCCATGCAGGAGGGCGAGTTCCTGCAGGCCATCACCGTGCCGCTGGCGGCATTCGGGCGCCAGGTGCGCGGCTACAAGATCAGCAAGCGCTTTGATTGCGATATCTCGGCCATCAGCGCCGGCATGGCGATCGAGCTCGACGGTGACATCGTCAAGAGCGTACGCCTGGCCTATGGCGGCATGGCGGGCACCGTCAAACGCGCGGCGCAGGCCGAGGCGGCGCTCACCGGCAAACCCTGGACGCAGGAGGCGGTGCGTGCGGCCCAGCAGGCACTCGCGCTGGACTACACGCCCATGACCGATATGCGCGCGAGCAACGCCTACCGCCTGCAGGTGGCGCAAAACCTGCTGCAACGCCTGTGGCTGGAAACCCGCGCCGTCGCGCCGCTGGCCAGCCATGCAACCAATGTCTTCAGCGTGCTGCCGCACGCCGCCGTCGTCTGAAGGGGACCACCATGAACACCCGTGTTGCCGAAGAACTCCTGCGCAAAGGCGAACCCTTTGCCAACTACCAGCACAACCTCAAGGCGCGCTTCAACGCCACGGCCGAAGCGAATGCGCTGAGCGAGGGCGTGCGCGTGGGGGTCAGCCGCCCGCATGAATCGGCCGAGCTGCATGTCACCGGCACCGCCACCTATTGCGACGACATTGCCGAGCTGACCGGCACGCTGCACTGCGCGCTCGGGCTCTCGCCGATTGCCGCCGGCAAGCTGCTGGCGAGTGACCTGGCAGCCGTGCGCGCCATGCCGGGCGTGGTGCGCGTGTTCACCGCTGCCGACATCCCCGGCGAGAACAACTGCGGCTCGGTGCTGCACGACGATCCCATCCTCTGCGATGGCGAGATTCGCTACCTGGGCCAGCCGGTGTTCGCCGTGGTGGCCGAAACGCGCGATCAGGCGCGCCGCGCGGCGGCGTTGGCCAAGACCGTGCTCAAGACCGAAGCCGCCGAACCCGTGCTCACGCCCCGCCAGGCGCACGAGCAGCAGCGCTATGTGGTGCCGCCGATGCAGCTCACGCGCAGCGTCTCGGGCAAGGACGAAGCCGGCATCCGCGCTGCGATTGAAAGCGCACCGCACCGCCTGACCGGCAGCCTGGACGTGGGCGGGCAGGAGCAGTTCTACCTTGAAGGCCAGATCAGCTACGCCCTGCCCAAGGAGGGCGACGGCATGCACATCCATTGCTCGACGCAACACCCGAGCGAGATGCAGTTTCTCGTCGCGCATGCGCTGGGTATCCAGGCGCATGCGGTGCTGGTTGAGTGTCGGCGCATGGGCGGAGGCTTTGGCGGCAAGGAATCGCAATCGGCGCAGTTCGCCTGCATCGCCGCAATGGCCGCGCGGGCATTGAACCGTCCGGTCAAGCTGCGCCTGGACCGCGACGACGATTTCATGATCACCGGTCGGCGCCACGGCTTCTGGTACGAATACGACGTGGGCTACGACGACGCCGGCCACATCCTCGGCGTGACGCTGCAAATGGTTTCGCACGCCGGGCATTCGGCGGACCTTTCCGCCGCGGTGATGACGCGCGCGGTCTGCCACTTCGACAACGCCTACTGGCTGCCGGAAGTGGCCATGCACGGCTTTTGCGGCAAGACCAACACCCAGAGCAATACCGCGTTCCGGGGTTTTGGCGGCCCGCAGGGCGCAATCTGCGTCGAGTACATCCTGGACAGCATCGCGCGCACGCTGGGCAAGGACGCGCTGGCGGTTCGCCGCGCCAATTTTTACGGCACGAGCGAGCGCAACGTGACGCCCTACCGCCAGACGGTGACGGACAACATCATCGAAGAACTGGTCGACCAGCTGGAGGTCAGCAGCGACTACCAGGCACGCCGCGCCGAGGTGGCTGCCTTCAACGCAGGCAGCGAGGTGCTCAAGCGCGGTCTGGCGCTGACCCCCGTCAAGTTCGGCATCAGCTTCAACGTCAAGCACCTGAACCAGGCGGGCGCGCTGGTGCATGTGTATCTGGATGGCTCCATCCTCGTGAACCACGGCGGCACCGAGATGGGCCAGGGCCTGAACACCAAGGTAGCGCAGGTGGTGGCGCATGAGCTGGGCGTGAATTTCGAGCGCGTGCGCATGAGCGCCACCGACACCAGCAAAGTGGCCAACACGTCCGCAACGGCGGCCTCCACCGGCGCGGATCTCAACGGCAAGGCGGCGCAGGATGCTGCGCGCCAGATCCGCGAACGCCTGGCGGCCAACGTCGCACAGCGCCACGGCGGCACGGCCGAAGACGTGCGCTTTGCCAACGACAAGGTGCTGGCGAACGGCAAGGAACTGGACTTCAGCGCCGTCGTCGCCGACGCGTATCTTGACCGCGTGCAGCTCTGGTCCGACGGCTTCTACGCCACGCCTGGCCTCTCCTGGGATGCCAAGACCATGCATGGCCGCCCGTTCTACTACTACGCCTACGGCGCGGCCGTGAGCGAAGTCGTCGTCGATACGCTCACCGGCGAATGGAAACTCTTGCGCGCCGACCTGCTGCACGACGTGGGCCAGTCGCTCAATCCTGCAGTGGACATCGGTCAGGTCGAGGGCGGTTTCATCCAGGGCATGGGCTGGATGACCATGGAAGAGCTGGTCTGGCATCCCAAGAGCGGCCTATTGATGACGCACGCGCCCAGCACCTACAAGATCCCGACGGCCAACGACTGCCCGCCGGTGTTCAACGTCAAGCTGTTTGAAGGCCGCAACGCCGAAGACGCCATCCACCGCAGCAAGGCGGTGGGGGAGCCGCCGCTGCTGCTGCCGTTCTCGGTGTTCTTCGCGATTCGCGAAGCGATTGCCGCTGTCGGCAGCCACAAGGTCAATCCGCCGCTGCAGGCACCCGCCACCAGCGAGGCCATTCTGCGCGCCATCACCGCGGTCCAGGCGGGCTGAACCCTGCAGCGACGCAACGCCGATGGAGCACCACGCGCCACCGACCGCTGCAGGCGCCTCGCAACCGGGGGTCGAACGCGCGTTCTTTGATCGCGTGGACCTGCATCTGGTGCGGGTGCTCTACACCGTGCTCACCGAGCGCAGCGTCTCACGCGCAGCGCTGCGGCTGGGTATGAACCAACCGGCTGCATCGGCCGCACTCAAACGCCTGCGTGAACTCACGGGCGATGCCCTGCTGGTCAGAAGCGGCGCCGAGATGGTGGCCACCGACGTGGCGCTGCAGATGATCGAACCCGCCGCGAGCGTGCTGCGCGCGGCCGAGGCGCTGTTCACGCAAACGCGCGACTTTGACGCCGCAACCAGCACCATCACCTTCAATATCGCCGCCAGCGACTACCTCGACCCGCTGTTTCTGCCGCATCTCGTGACCGGCATCAAGCGCGAGGCGCCGCTCGCGCATGTGGCCATCCACGCGCTCACGCGCGAAGCCGACTACCGCGCGCAGCTCGCGCAGGGCGAGGTCGATCTGGTGATCGGCAACTGGCTACAGCCGCCGGACGATCTGCACATCGCCCAGCTCTTCAGCGACGAGGTCGTCTCGCTGGTAAGCGCCCACCATCCGGCCGTGGAAAAAGGCTGGAGCACGCAGCAATGGCTCGCCGCCGAGCATGTCGCCCCCATGCCCACCTACCCCGGCGCACGCGGCATCATCGATCAGGTGCTCAGCAGCCAGGGCCTGGCGCGCAACATCGTGGTGCGCAGCGCCTACTTCGGCCTGATCCCCGAGATGGTGGCGCACAGCCAGCTCGTGCTCACCACCGGGCGCCAGCATTGCGAGCGCATCGCCAGCGGGCTGCCGCTGGTGATCCTGCCCTGCCCCATCCCCATGCCGCCCATGGATTACTACCAGCTCTGGCACACCCGCAGCCAGCACGCGGCCCATGCACGCTGGCTGCGCGAGCGCGTGAAAAAAACCATCCAGGCGCTCTGATTTTTCATCCCCCACCGGCAACAACAAGGAGACAACCGATGCTGGAGCAACTCTTCAAGCTCAAGGAGCACGGCACCAACGTGCGCACCGAGCTGATCGCGGGCCTGACGACCTTCCTCACGATGGCCTACATCATCTTCGTCAACCCGGCCATCCTGGGCGACGCAGGCATGCCCAAGGATTCGGTCTTCGTCGCCACCTGCCTCATCGCCGCGCTGGGCACGGCGGTGATGGCGCTGTACGCCAACTACCCGATCGCGCTGGCCCCCGGCATGGGGCTGAACGCCTACTTTTCCTACGCCGTGGTGCTGCACATGGGCTTTACCTGGCAGGCGGCGCTGGGCGCGGTGTTCATCTCTGGCTGCCTGTTCCTGTTCGTCACCCTCACCGGCATCCGCAGCCTGATCATCAACGGCATCCCGCAGTCGCTGCGCCTGGCGATCACTGTCGGCATCGGCCTGTTCCTGGCGCTGATCGCGCTCAAGAGCGCGGGCATCGTCGTCGGCAACGAGGCCACACTCGTAACGCTGGGTGACCTGCACAAGCCGAGCGTGGTTCTGGCCGCCATCGGCTTTCTCATCATGGTGGTGCTCGACCGCATGCAGGTGCGCGGCGCGATCCTGATCGGCATCATCGCCGTCACCGTCCTTTCGTTTTTCTTTGGCGGCAACGAGTTTCGCGGCATCTTCTCGCCGCCGCCCTCGATCGAGCCGACGCTGTTCAAGCTCGACATCCACACCGCGCTGACCAAGGGCCTGCTCAACGTCGTGCTGGTGTTCTTCCTGGTGGAACTGTTTGATGCCACCGGCACGCTGATGGGCGTGGCGCGACGCGCCGGCCTGCTGGTGCCGGGCAAGATGGACCGGTTGAACAAATCGCTCTTTGCCGACAGCGCCGCGATCTTTGCCGGTTCGCTGCTGGGAACGTCAAGCACCACCGCCTACGTCGAAAGCGCCTCGGGCGTGCAGGCGGGCGGGCGCACCGGCCTTACCGCCCTGACGGTCTCGGTGCTGTTCTTGGCAGCACTTTTCATAGCACCTCTCGCAGGCGCAGTGCCGGCTTATGCCACGGCACCCGCCCTTTTCTTCGTCGGTTGCCTGATGATGCGCGACCTGACGGAACTCGACTGGAACGAATCCACCGAAGTCATCCCCGCGGCCATCACCGCATTGATGATGCCCTTCACCTACTCGATCGCCAACGGCCTCGCCTTCGGCTTCATCGCGTATGCGGCCATCAAGCTGTTGACCGGCCGCGTGAAAGAAGTGCACTGGATGGTCTGGCTCATTGCCATCGTGTTCCTGTTCAAGTTTTTCTACGTCGGAGGCTGAGTCCATGCAAGGCTACCGGGCGCAATTGCTGCGCTTTGATGCTCAGGGCCAGGCCCTGTTCGAGAGCGACGGCCTGCTGGTCACCAGCCCGGGCGTCGACGGCGTCCAGCGCGTCGTCGACGCCGGGCCCCACGCGGCGGTTGCCGCGCGCCACCCGGACCTTCCGGTAACGCACTGGCCGGGTCGCATCATCGCGCCCGGCTTTATCGACCTGCATGTGCATTACCCGCAGACCGACATCATCGGCGCGCCCGCCGACGGTTTGCTGCCCTGGCTCGCGAACTACACCTTCCCGGCCGAATCGCGCTTTGCCGACCCGGCGCATGCGGCCGAGGTTGCGGCTTTCTTCTTCGACGAACTCGCGCGGCACGGCGTGACGACGGCGCTCACCTTCGCCACCTCGCACCCGGCGTCGGTCGATGCCTTCTTCACCGAGGCCAGTCAGCGCGGTCTGCGCATGATCTCGGGCAAGGTGCTGCAGGATCGCCACAGCCCCGAAGGCGTGCGCGACGAAACCGGGCAAAGCCTGGTCGACACCGAGGCGCTCATTCAGCGCTGGCACGGCAAGGGCAGGCTGGGTTACGCCATCACGCCGCGCTTCGCGCCCACCTGCAGCGACGCGCAACTGCGCGGCGCGGGTGAACTGGCGGCAAAGTACCCCGACACCTGGATCCAGTCGCACGTGGCCGAGAACCGCGACGAGGTGCGCTGGGTGCACGAGCTCTTTCCCCAATCGCGCTCCTACCTCTCGGTCTACGAAGACTTCGGCCTGCTGCGTCCGCGCGCCATCTACGCGCACTGCATCCACTTTGATGGCGAAGACCGCGCGCTGATGCACGCCAGCGGCGCCGCCGCCGCCGTGAGCCCGACGAGCAACCTGTTCCTCGGCAGCGGTTTCTTCGATTTTGGCGCGGCGCAAGCGGCAAACATGCTGCATGGCTTGGCAAGCGATGTCGGCGGCGGCACCAGCTTCTCGCCGTTTCACACCATGCTGGCGGCCTATTACGTCGGCCGCGAAAGCATGGGCAAGGCGGGGCTGAGCCTCTCACCCGCCCAGCTGTGGTTTCAGCACACCGGCGGCGCGGCGCGCGCGCTGGGGCTCGATGGCGTGGTCGGCACCTTGCAGCCGGGAACCGAGGCCGACTTCGTCGTGCTCAACCCCGCCGCCACGCCGCTGCTGGCGCGCAAGAGCGCGCAAGCGAACAGCCTGGATGAATTGCTCTTCGGCCTCATCGTGCTGGGCGACGACCGCGTGGTGGAGCGCAGCGTCACGGCGTGAGAGGGTTCGGCGTTGGGCGTTCAGCGTGAACTTCCGGGACGCGCACCGCCTCCTCACGCTCAACGCTCAACGCTCAACCTTCCCACTTCGCCACGCGCCATAGATCGCGATCAGCCCGGGCACCAGGATCAGCGCCCAGATGATCTTCTCCAGGTTGTCCTTCACCCACGGCAGGTTGCCGAAAAAGTGCCCCGCGGTGCAGATGCCCAGCACCCAGATCAGCGCCCCCGCCACGTTGAACGCGGTAAAGCGCGTGCGGTTCATCGCCGCCACGCCACCGACGAAAGGAGCAAAAGTGCGGATGAAGGGCATGAAACGCGCCAGCACGATGGTGATGCCGCCGTAGCGCTCGTAAAAGGCATGCGCCTGCTCGAACGCCTTCTTGTTGAACCAGCGCGAGTTCTCCCACTGAAACACGCGCGGCCCGAAGTGGTGGCCAATCTGGAAATTGCACTGGTCGCCCAGCACGGCCGCCACGATCAGCACCGCGCTGGCGGTCCAGAAATCCAGCAGCCCCGCACCACTGAGCGCACCGGTGATGAAGAGCAGTGAATCGCCCGGCAAAAACGGCATCACGACGACACCGGTTTCCACGAACACGATGAGAAACAGCAGCGCGTACACCCAGGCGCCGTAGCTTGCAACGAAGGCCTCCAGGTGTTTGTCCACATGCAGGATGAAGTCGATCAGAAAAGCGGCGATTTCCACGGAAGGTGCGTCGGTTCAAAGCGAAGCCGTCGATTATCCGTGCCTCCTAAAATGACCCGCGTGAACGACCGTGCAGCCCCCCTCCCCTCGCCGCCCCGCCCCATCCACGAACTGCCCGACGAGCTGATCAGCCAGATCGCCGCCGGCGAGGTGGTCGAGCGCCCCGCCTCCGTCGTGCGCGAGTTGGTGGACAACGCGCTCGACGCTGGTGCGGCGCAGATCACGGTGCGGCTGCTGGCGGGTGGCGTGCGACTCATCACAATGGAGGACGATGGCTGCGGCATCCCGCACACCGAGCTGGTGCTGGCCTTGCGCCGGCACGCGACGAGCAAGATCGCCAGCCTTTCGGACCTGGAATCGGTCGCCACCATGGGCTTTCGCGGCGAGGCGCTGGCGGCGATTGCCTCGGTCTCCGAGCTTTCCATCCTCTCGCGCACCTTTGGCCAGCCCAGCGCCTTCCTGCTGCATGCGCGCAGCGGCGAGCTGCGCCCGGCGGCACGCGGCACCGGCACCACGGTCGAGGTCAAGGAACTGTTTTTCTCCACTCCCGCACGGCGCAAATTCCTCAAAAGCGATGCCACCGAGCTCGCCCACTGCATCGAGGCCGTACGCCGCCATGCGCTCGCCCGCCCGGATGTCGGCTTTGCCATCTGGCACGAAGGCAAGCTGGTGCAGCAGTGGCGCGCCAGCGTCACGCCGGGCGCGGCGCCCGATGGCGACGCGCTGGCCCGGCGCATGGCCGATGTGCTGGGCGAGGAGTTCATTGCCGCATCGCTGCCGGTGCACCACCAGGCGGGCCCGCTCGTCATCACCGGGCGTGCCGGGCTGCCCAGTGCCTCGCGCTCGCGCGCCGACCAGCAATACAGCTACGTCAACGGCCGCTTCGTGCGCGACAAGGTGCTGCAGCACGCGGCACGCGCCGCCTACGAGGATGTGCTGCACGGCCAGCGCCAGCCGGTGTACGTGCTGTATCTACAGATCGCCCCCGAGCGCGTGGACGTGAACGTGCACCCGACCAAGATCGAGGTGCGCTTTCGCGACAGCCGCGAGGTGCACCAGGCGGCGCTGCACGCGCTGCAAGGCGTGCTGGCGGCGCCACGCGCGCAGGCCCTGGCGGCGACACCCGCCGCGGCCGATGACGCACCCACACTGCAAAATTTCAAGCCAAATCAGCCTCCAGCGCCCTACTGGCAAGCGCAAGCAGCTCTCAGTTTGAGAGAAAGCGGGGGCCACAAGGTCTCTGACCTGCAAGCGCTCTGGGGCAGCCCGCCGCCTGCTGCCCCGGCGGGCGAGGTGCCGCCCCCCGACCACGCCGCCCAGCCGTGGCCTGCGCCGATCATGGCCGCCGCTGTCCAGGCCAGCGTCGATGCCGCCCCCGCCATCTGGCCGCTGGGCCGCGCGGTGGCGCAAATCCACGGCGTCTACATCCTGGCCGAGAACGCGCACGGCATGGTCATCGTCGACATGCACGCCGCGCATGAGCGCATCGTCTACGAGCGCCTGAAGGCGCAGCTGGACGGCACGCAGCGCATCGCCAGCCAGCCGCTGCTCATCCCCGCCACGTTTGCCGCCACCCCGGTTGAAGTGGCCACGGCCGAAGCACAGGCCGAGACGCTGGCCACGCTGGGGCTGGAGATTATGCCGTTTTCCGCCCGCACCCTCGCGGTGCGCGCCGTGCCGACCACGCTCGCCCAGGGCGATGCGGTGGAGCTTGCGCGCAACGTGCTCGCCGAGCTGGCCCAGCATGAATCCAGCACCGTGGTCCAGCGCGCACGCGACGAAATTCTGGGCACCATGGCCTGCCACGGCGCGGTGCGCGCCAACCGTCAGCTCACGCTGCCGGAGATGAACGCGCTGCTGCGCCAGATGGAAACCACCGAGCGCTCCGACCAGTGCAACCACGGCCGCCCCACCTGGCGCCAGCTCTCGATGAAAGAGCTGGACGCGCTGTTTTTGCGCGGGCGCTGAAGGGGTCTGCACGCCCCTCGCGTGCATGGGCAGAAAGGACCAATGCTGTCGGCTTCACCCACCCGATGCCGCCAGCGCCGGTTGCTCAAACCGCTGCAGCAACGCCAACAATTGCTCCACCTGCGCCGCGCCAAACACCCCATCCGGCCCCTTCGTGTGGATGTCGATGAACGGCGACTGGTACAGGCGCGCCGCCGGCATGGCGCCGTGCTCGGTCAGGTGCTGCACGATCTCGTCGATGAACTGCAGCTGGCTCGCACTGGCCGTACCTCCAGCCACCAGGTGCGCAAAGGCCGCGGCGGCGGCCTCACGGTCGAGACCGACGAGCGAGCGGACAAACACCGGCAGGCTGGTGTGCAGCGCGCGGGCGCGCTCGATGTCGCCGTCGCTGCCGCCCGCCTCGTGCAGCAGCGCGTCGAGTTCCTGCAGGTCGGTAACCGTGAGCGGCTGGTTGCGGCGCAGCTTGTGCAGCGCCAGCCGGTCTTCATGGGCGCGCAGAAAGACCTTGGCCTTGGCGCGAAAGCGCTCGAAATCCACCGCGCTCGCCACCAGGGGCAACTCGACCTCCGCAGCCTCGCCCAGCGCATCCTCAAAGTCGGTATAGACCACCTTGCGGCTGGTTTTCTCGATCAGCTTGATAAGGCTGCGCAGCTTGCGCCGGGCCTGCTCCAGCATGGGCAGGGTCACGTCCTGCCACCATTCGTCGCCCGTGATGGCTTCGATCAGCAACAGGTGCTCGCGCACGCTGGGCACATTGGCGAGGTGGAGCAGGCCGTTCGCCAGTTGCTGCACGCGGGCCTGCAAGCGGGCCAGGGCGGGCTCCTGCCGCAGCAGGGCGAGTTGGGTCCCCAGCATCAGGGCGTCGAAGCGCTTGGCGTCCTCGTCGTCGTCGCGCACGCTGGTAGGCAGGCCAGAGAGGTGCTGCGACACCTCGGCCAGTTGCTCCGCCGTCGGCTGCCGCCACGCATCGGCCTGCGCCCAGGCTTCCACCCAGCGGCGCTGCGGGCGCACCACGAAGTTGTCGAGCGACATGCCCGCCACCATGCCGTGCAGCAGGGCGGCGGTGTCGTCGCGGATGGCGGCCTCGGTCAGCACCAGCGGCTGCGGCGTTGCCTCGGCCACGCCTTGGATTTTCAGGCGCTGATCCAGCACGCCCAGCAGTTCCAGCCGGGCGTTGAACAGGCGCTGCGACAGCGGCTGCGCCAACGCACCCTCGCTTCCCTCCAGCTCCTGGCTGAAAAACTCCAGGTTCTGGCAGAAGTCGAAGATGAAAAAGTCCTGCTTGTCCTGCTCCGGCCCGTACAGGTCTTTGCACAGGCGCGTGCCGCGCCCCACCATCTGCCAGAACTTGGCCTTGGAGCGCACGATCTTGAAGAACACCAGGTTCACCACCTCGGGCACGTCAATGCCGGTGTCCAGCATGTCCACCGAAATGGCGATGTGCGGTGCGCGGTCTTTCTGCGCAAAGTCGTCGATCAGCGACTGCGCATATTCGGTCTTGAAGGTGATGACGCGCGCGAATTCGCCCCGGTACTGCGGATAGTTGGCGTTGAACCGCTCGGCGATGAAATCGGCATGCCGCTGGTTCTTGGCAAAGATGATGGTCTTGCCCAGCCGGTCGCCGCCCGCCACCTTGTGGCCGCGCTCCATCAGCAGGGCCAGCATCTTGTCCACCTGGTTCACCGCCTCGGCACTCACGGCGTCGGGGGGCTCCCCGCCCTCCTCGTCCCACTCCAGCGCGTCCCACTGGTCTTTCTCGTCGTCGCTCAGATCGTTGTAGCGGATGCCCTCGCGCTGGAACTTCAGCGGCACCGAAATCGCCTTGGGCGGTGCCAGGTAGCCCTCGGCAATCGCATCATCCAGCCCATAGGCGTCGGTGGGCACGCCGCTTTCCAGGCCAAACAGGCTGTAGGTATTGCGGTCGATCTCGTCCTTGGGCGTGGCCGTCAGGCCCACCAGCAGGGCGTCGAAGTAGCTGAAGATGGCGCGGTACTTCTGGTAGATGGAGCGGTGCGCCTCGTCCACCACGATCAGGTCGAAGTGGCCCACGCCGAAGCGGCGTTGCCCACTACCCGCGCCTTCGTTGATGAGCCCCATCATCGTGGGGTAGGTCGATACATATACCCGCCCCTCGGTGGCGCGGTCGGTCACCAGGTTCACCGGTGCCGCATCGGGCAAGTGGGCCTTGAAGGCATTCACCGCCTGGTTCACCAGCGCCACGCGGTCGGCCAGAAACAGCACGCGCTTGGCCCAGCCCGCGCGCATCAGCAAATCCACCAGCGCAATCACCGTGCGCGTCTTGCCCGCGCCCGTGGCCATCACCACCAGGGCCTTGCGGTGCTGGTCGCGCTCGAAGGTCTCGGCAATGCGGCGAATGGCGCGCTGCTGGTAGTGGCGCTCCACAATGCTTGCGGCAATGGGCAGCCGGGCCAGCGGCTTGCGCGTGGTGCGGCGCTGGTGCATCAGCTCCAGCTCATCGCGCGTGTGAAAGCCTTGCACCGGGCGCGGCGGGCTGGTGGTGTCGTCCCACACCCAGTGCTCGTAGCCGTTGGTGCCGTAGATCACGGGGCGGTGGCCCGTGCTGCGCTCGAGGCAGTCGGCATACAGGCGGGCCTGCTGCTCGCCTTCCTTGGCGCTGCGGCGGCTGCGCTTGGCTTCGACGATGGCCAGGGGGATTTCTCCGCTCCACAGCACGTAATCGACAAAGCCCTTGCCTTGGCCATTGGGCATGCCCTGCACTTCAAACTCGCGGTCGCGCTTCTGGTCCAGCGCCCAGCCCGCTTCTTTGAGCAGCAAGTCAATGAACAGGTCGCGCGTGGCGGCCTCGTGGTAGTCGTGTTCGGTGGCGGGTTGTGCGGCGTTGGCCGCCTTGGCGGCAGCGATCTCGGCGCGGTAGCGGGCCAGCTCGGCATCCAGCTCGGCATGGCGCGCTGCGGCTTCGCGCAGGGCAGCGTCGCGCTCTGCCAGGGCCTGGGCTTGCTTCGCCAAGGCTTCTCGCGCAGTTGCCTGGGCGGCACGGCTGGCGGCCTGCTCTTGCGCAACTGCCGTGCTGGCAGGCAGGGGCAAAAGATCGGCACGAAACTGCAGCCCCGCCGCGGGCCGGTCGCCCACGCGGCGCGCATAGTGCTGCGCCAGCCAGAAGGCCACATGGAAGAGCTCGCGCAGTGCGGCCAAGGCGTCTTGCGCAGGCACGGAGCGCACATCGTGCACCGCCTTGTTGCCCAGGCGGCGGATCACATCCATCTTGGCGTGCACCGCCGGGCCCACCAGCTGCTGAAAGCTGGGCTCGAACAAAAAGGCCGACAAATCCGCCTTGTAGGGCATGCGCAAGCTGCCACCCCGCCCGCCTTCGGCCCGGTACAGCCAGGCCACGGCCAGCTCCAGCGTGCGGCGGGCGTAAAAGCAGGCGGTGCGCGGGTCGGCGTGGGCAGCGGCCTCGGCACGGCGGGCTTCGGCCAGCAGGTCGGGCCAGTCGGGTTGCAGGAAGCCGAAGTTCGATGCAGCGCTATAGCTCACGGGGTTGCCTCTCCTCTGCGGTGTACGCCGTCTGCGCGGCGGGTTTTTTGTTCAGCCAGTCATCGACAGCGCGTTGCGGCAGTGTTCCTCAAAAACACCGCCCAGGGTGTTCAGCAATGCGAGCTCTGCCGATGTCGGTTTGTTTTTCTTCTCGATCTGCGTACGCACTTTCTCCCATGCGGCGGGCAGTGCTGACGCCATCGAGCGGAATTCCTTGAGCGTTTCGTCCAGACGAAAGCCGCAGTCCTCGCACAGTGCCTCCCAGGAGTGGCGGCCCACGGCGTCAAAGTTTTCCTCATCGCCAATGAACAACGCCAACCCGGTGTCGCCATACGCCCGCACGCACAGCAGATCGTAAAACGGCGCCAGGCGGTAGCCCTTGTCGTCGATCAGCACCGACAGGTTCTTGGCGTGCGCATCCGCATTGCCGATGAGGTAGTTGAACATCACCCAGCGCTGCAACTCCAGCAGGTCGCGCCCGCGCACCGACAACGCACGCAGGGCCTGCACCAGCTTGGGCAGGCTCACCAGGCCGCCACTGCGCTCGTACTTCCAGCCGGGCCCGTGGCCCAGCAGTTGGCAGCCGTCGATCTGGTGCAGCCCCACGATGTTGCCCGCCGTCATCACGCGGTCGTAGCGCTCCACCACGTAGGCGGCCTCCGGCACGCGCAGCAGCCACACCTTGGGCACGGGCAGCTTCAGTGCCTTGGCCAGCAGCATGCAGGCGTATTCGTTGATGGCGCTGGGCGTGTAGCGCAGCTGGCGTGTGTCGGGCTTGAGGATGTGGGTGGTGGGCGACTGCCCCACGCTGTCAAACAGGTGGCGTTTTTTGCTGTCGTAGCGCAGGCCCACCTTGTCTTGCGCGCCCGCCAACGACATGGTGGCGGCGTCGTTCGACACCAGCAGCGGCACCCGTTGACGAGCGGCCAGGCGCTCGCTCAGTGTGGGCAGTGCCAGTGGCGCATATTCCTGCGTTGCGGACGGGCGCTCGCCCTCGGGCAGCAGCGCGATCACGCCCGGCAATTCCTGCCCCAGCTTGCCCAGCAGGTCAAAGCTGGATGCTTGGCGCATGTGCAGCGCGCTGATGATGTCTTCCAGCGCCTCGCCCTCGGGCAGCAGGTTTTCGAAAAAATTGCGCACCAGCGCCCCGGTGTAGCGCTGTGGGCCCAGCGCGAATTGCGGCGCCAGCACATATGCCCCTGGCTGGGCGAGCCACTGGGCGTCGTACTCAAAGAAAAACTCGGCGGCGGCGTGCCCAAACCACCCCATGGGGCAGGTATTGGCCCACACGCGCAGCCGAATCATGCGCTGGGCCCGCCCTGGGCGTGGGGTGTGGCATCTGGCGGCGGTGCCATGCTGGCCGCTTCGTCGCCCCAGCCCACCACCTGCACCGACAAGCCCAAGCCTTGCACCAGCAGCAGCAGCTTGCCCAGCGAACAGCGTTCGGGCGTGCTCTCTGCATCACGGATGAAAGACGGGCTCACATTGCACACCGCTGCCGCTTGCGTGCGCGACAACCCCTGGCGCTTGCGCTCGGCAGCCAGGCGCTGGGCCAGCGGGGACAGATCGGGTACCTGGAGCTTCATTTTTTGACCTTATCGGGTCATATTAGCCGGTTTCACGGTCGCTGACCGCATTTTTGCTCTTATGAGGGCAATTTTTCGCAACGATGGTTGCGCGCCGTTGGCCCCGGCGCCCATTGGGGGCAGCCCACACAACCGAAAAGTGATCCCATAAGGTCAAATTTGGAAGGATGGTGCGCGAATTCCGTGAATTTGTCCCTAAGGGAACATTTTCAGAGGGCTGGTTTTTTCGACAGTGACGCGCGAAGGCTGTGTGCGGTGGGCCACTCTTCCAGCCGTCTTTAACCTGTATTGGCTGGCTTATTCAAGGCCGACGGGTTTTATAAGTGATTGATTTTCAAAGAAATTTTGAGGAGGCAATGACCGCTTTGACGTATGGAGCGACCATCGGGTTTAAAGCAGGCTGTGCGCCAAGGCCGGTTGCACTCGGTGTGCAGCCTGCCGTATGGACTGAGTGGGCGCACAGCCCGGAAGGTGAGCGCACCCGAGCGGCGGGATTGCTACCCTCGTTCACAACTGCCCCGCAAACGCCCGCTGCTGCAGCGAGGCAAACAGCGCATCCAGCGCGGCCAGGGCGCGGCGGTGGGTGGCTTTGAGGGCTTCGATGGAGGCGATGCGGGTGGCGAAGGTTTGTTGGAGGGGGAGGGGGGGGACCATGAACTCGATGGCTTCAAACCGCGATTTGCTAACCATGCCCTTCATCCCGTTTGTTGATGCGCCTTGGATCAACTTCTTTCCAACAACAATTTGTGCGTAGGCAAAGTGCGCATCCAGTTCAACAGGAATGAATGCATTGATCTGCTGGTTGAACGCAACTTCACGATCCGCCATGGCCGCATTACCTATGCAATCCGGACTTCCTGCAATACAGGTCACCAAGATTGAGTTCGGTGGAACCAATCGGCCAACAGCCTTTCCAGCTTCTGATAAGCCCTCTGTTGCATTGGTCACGTAATAGTGTGGAGTGTTCAAGTTGTCCGACTTGATCCACTCCACCGAATTGCCGTAGTAGGCGGGCACATCCCGAGAAGGCGTGTTGCCAGTGACAACTTTTCCCAAGCTCGAAACAGGCTTGACTGGCCACCCCTTCGGATTCGCCACCGGGTCCCCAAACATATCGAGAAAGAGGGACTGGGTGAGGCAGTCGAGCAGGGCCAGGGCGGTGCGGCGTTGGGTTCGGAGGGTTTCGGCTTGGTCGAGGATGGCGGCGATGCGGCGTTGTTCTTCCAGCGGAGGAAGATACAGGGGCGTACCTAAGAATTCGCCACGGTTGACGTGCTGCATGGTGGCGCCATGCAGATGCTTTTGCATTGCAGACAAGGCACCGCTTAACGCCAGTCGCAAATACGCTTTGTCAACTTTCGATTCGTCAGGGACGACACGAAAAATGTGCTGATTCAGCAAACCAATTTCCGGTCTGTTCCAAGTGAAAACGCCCAAGGTTGCTGACCATGAAACGAGCAAATCGCCTGGGTGTACCTGCAGCTTTTCAGCAACCGTCCGTGTGGTCCGGTTAAACGGCTTCGACGCATCCGTGAGGTTCTGAATGCGAATGATTGGAAAGCCGCTGTCGCCCCAGTCTTCGGGCTTAAATGCGGCGCCGTTGATGAATTGAGCAACTTCACCGAGAGAGGTCATGTTGCGAGTCACTTCAACATCCCCTCCAACACCCCCATCCCCCGCGCAATCTGGTCTTCCAGCGCCCGCAGCTCCGCCAGGATCTCCCCCGGTGCCCGGTGCTGCACTTGCTCATGCACCACTTCCTTGTAGCGGTTGATGCTCAGGTCATAGCCATTGGCCTCGATGTCGGCCTTGGGCACGCAAAAGCTTTGCGCGGTGCGGGGGCGCTCGCGCTCGCTGCCGTGGCGCTGCGTCCAGCGGGTCAGCACATCGGGCAGGTTGTTTTTTGCGTGCTCTGCTTCTGATAGCTGCTCGCGGTTGTCCAGTAAGGGCTGGAGGCCTAAAAGACTTGTATCCAGCAGGGGCTGGCGTTTGTCGTCCAGGCTCCAGCCGTCGGCTTGCATGTCGTAGAACCACACATGGTCGGTGCCGCCGCTCATGGTTTTGGTGAACAGCAAGATGGCCGTGCTCACGCCCGCGTAGGGCTTGAACACGCCGCCGGGCAGGCTGATGACGGCATCCAACTTCTGCTCTTCCACCAGCTTGCGGCGCAGTTCTTTGTGCGCCTTGCTGGAGCCAAACAGCACGCCGTCGGGCACGATCACGGCGGCGCGCCCGCCGGTTTTCAGCAGGCGCAGAAACAGGGCCAAAAACAGCAGCTCGGTCTTTTTGGTTTTGACGGTTTGCTGCAAATCCTTGGCGGTGTTTTCGTAGTCCAGGCTGCCCGCAAAGGGTGGGTTGGCCAGGATGAGGCTGTAGGCCTCGGCGTCGCCCGCCGCGCCTTCGGCCAGCGAGTCGCGGTATTCAATGGCGGGGTGCTCTACACCGTGCAGCACCATGTTCATGCTGCCAATGCGCAGCATGGTGTTGTCAAAGTCATACCCGTGGAACATGCCGTTGTGGAAGTGCGCGTTTTGCGCGGGCACGCGCAGCATGTCGGGGTAGGTGCGGCGCAGGTATTCGCCGGCGGCCACCAAAAAACCGCAGGTGCCCGAGGCGGGGTCGCAAATGGTGTCTTGCGGCGTGGGGGCGGTGAGGGCCACCATCAAATCGATGATGTGGCGCGGGGTGCGGAACTGGCCGTTTTGCCCGGCAGAGGCGATCTTGCCGAGCATGTATTCGTACAGGTCGCCCTTGGTATCGCGGTCGTCCAGCGGGATGGTGTCGAGCAAGTCCACCACCCGTTGCAGCAGCGACGGCGTGGGGATGGTGAAGCGGGCATCGCGCATGTGGTGCGCAAAGGCGCTTTCAGCCGCCGGGCCGCCCGAGGCTTGCAGGCCGCGCAGGAAGGGGAAGACCTGGTTGCTGAGCACGTCGAACATCTCGGCCGGGGCCATGTTCTTGAAGCGCGACCAGCGCATGTTGTCGTGCGGGCGCTCCAGTGCGTCCATGCCTGCCGGGATGAGGCGCACGGGCTGGGTTTTGAGGCGCAGGGCCTTGTTGTCTTCGCGGGTCTGGTCGCTGTCGAGGGCGCGCAGAAAGAGCAGGTAGGTGATCTGCTCGATGACTTCGATGGGGTTGGCGATGCCGCCGGACCAGAAGGCGTTCCAGACTTGATCGACTTTGTTGCGCAGGTCACCGGTGAGCATGGGGCGATACGAAAGTAGAGAGGGAAAGACCGCACGAGTCTGCCACGGCCGCCCCACCTGGCGCCAGCTCTCGATGAAAGCGCTGGACGCGCTGTTTTTGCGCGGGCGCTAGCGGCCGCGTTCGGCGCTTTCACTTCCTGACCCCGTTTTTGCGCAGACCGGTGTTCGCCCGGCATATTCAAAACATGATCCCATGTTTTTTTGGCATAATGCTGCGTCGCATCATTTTTCCTGAAGGTGTTTTACATGGGTGCCCGTCTTTCCGCTGGTCAGTTTCTCGACCGTGTCGCTCAACGCAATGCTGGTCAGGTCGAATTCCTGCAGGCGGTCACCGAGGTCATGGAAACCCTCTGGCCCTACCTCGAAGCCAACCCGCGCTACACCGATCAGGCGCTGCTCGAACGCCTCGTGGAGCCCGAGCGGGTGGTGATGTTTCGCGTAAGCTGGACGGACGACAAGGGCGCCGTGCATGTCAACCGCGGCTACCGCATCCAGCACAGCATGGCAATCGGCCCCTACAAGGGCGGCCTGCGACTGCACCCCTCGGTCAATCTTTCCATCCTCAAGTTCCTGGCGTTCGAACAGACCTTCAAGAACGCGCTGACCACGCTGCCTATGGGCGGCGCCAAGGGCGGCTCGGACTTCGACCCCAAGGGCAAAAGCCCGGCGGAAGTCATGCGCTTTTGCCAGGCCTTCGCCAGCGAGTTGTTCCGCCATGTGGGCGCCGATACCGACGTGCCGGCGGGCGACATCGGTGTGGGCGGGCGCGAGGTCGGCTTCATCGCCGGCATGATCAAGAAACTCAGCAACCGCGCCGACTGCGTGCTGACCGGCAAGGGCATGAGCTTTGGCGGCTCGCTCCTGCGCCCCGAAGCCACCGGCTACGGCCTGGTGTATTTCGTCGATGAAATGCTCAAGGCCCAGGGCAAGAGCCTGGACGGGCTGCGCGTGTCGGTCTCGGGCGCCGGCAACGTCGCGCAATACGCGATCGAAAAGGCGCTGCAACAGGGCGCCAAGGTCATCACCTGCTCGGACTCGAGCGGCACGGTGATCGACGAGGAAGGCTTCACGCCTGAGAAGCTCGCCATCCTCATGCAGGTCAAAAACGAGCAGTACGGCCGCGTGGGCGACTACGCCAGCCGCGTCGGCGCCAAGTTCCAGGCTGGCGTGCGCCCCTGGCATGTGCCGGTGGACGTGGCCCTACCGTGCGCGACGCAGAACGAACTCGACGAGAACGATGCCCGCACGCTGATCAAGAACGGCGTGCAGTGCGTGGCCGAAGGCGCCAACATGCCCTCGACCAACGAGGCCGCCAAGGCCTTCGAGGCCGCCGGCGTGCTCTACGCGCCAGGCAAGGCCAGCAACGCCGGCGGCGTCGCCACCTCGGGCCTGGAAATGAGCCAGAACGCGGTGCGCCTGGTCTGGACGCGCGACGAGGTGGACGTGCGCCTGCTGTCCATCATGCAAAGCATCCACAGCGCCTGCATCCAGCACGGCCGCCGCCCCGACGGCAAGATGAGCTACATCACCGGCGCCAACGTGGCCGGGTTCGTGAAGGTGGCAGACGCGATGCTGTCGCAAGGCGTGATCTGAACTTCTTCCTCCCCCGCCGGGGGAGGATCGAGGTGGGGGCCAGCGGCTCCCGCACATGTGTTCATCGGTTCGTGCCCTCGGGCACGCCAACCGCATAGAGGCAACCTCAACCGGGTTGCCTCTTTTTTCATAGCTTTTTACGCATACTGAATGGGCGCTAGCGCCGGATTTCATTCAATATCGATCTGATGCGCTCCGCATCAAGGCTCATCCCCATGCCTTCAACGCCCACGGCTCATGGGCACATGGTTATAGTGAGGCGATACCCGCAAATACCTTGACGGAGCTTGTCATGACCGCTGCTGCCGTTCGCCCCGTGGCGATCAAGATCGACGAGGACACCCGGGCCCGCATCAAGCGCCTGGCCGACGCTCGGCATCGCACGCCTCACGGGCTGATGCGCGAGGCGATCACCCAGTACGTTGAGCGCGAAGAAAAACGCGAGGCCTTTCGCCAGGACACGCTCAGGGCCTGGGAAGAGTACCGCAGCACCGGACTACACGCGAGCGATGAAGAAGTGCAGACCTGGCTTTCGAACTGGGGCACGGATCACGAGTTACCTGCGCCCACATGCCATAAGTAAGGTTCGCACCATCCGCCATCCGTGACTTGGAGCGCCTGCGCGAATTCCTGCAACCGAAAAGCCCCATCGCAGCCAAGCGTGCAGGCGAGGTGATCGTCAAGGCCGTGCAGGTGCTGGGCTTGCAGCCCGGGATCGGTCGCCCCATCGAGGGCATGCCCGACGAGTTCCGAGAGTGGATCATCGACTTCGGCGCCAGCGGCTACGTGGCCCGCTACCGCATAGCCCCAGATACTGTCACGATCCTGGCAGTGCGGCACCAGAAAGAGGTGGGCTATTGATGGAGGCACGCGAGCACGTGCCGGGGCTTTTTCTTGGGCGGCTCAAGACAAGCGAATGACCTGATTCCAAGGCAGCTCAGCGATCAGTTCGTAGTTCGCCACCACCCAAACACGCCCTGCCTCACCCGCGCGCCGTGCCTGCTCCCCCAGCGCCTCGCGCAGATAGCGGATCGACGCGTGGTCCAGCGCCGCCTCGGGCTCATCGATCAGCGTGAGTGGCGCGCCGCTGGCGAGTGCTGCGGCCAGCAACACCTTGCGCTTGCTGCCGGTCGAAAGCCGAAACATTTCCTTGTGCAGATGCTCTTGCAGCGCCAGGCCCTGCACGTGCCGCTGCCAGTCGTCCGCGCGCCACGCGGGGTAGCGCGCGGCGAGCTCGCCCACCCATTGCTCGGGCGAGATCTCCGGCCAAGGCGCACGCGGATCGCGCCAGAAAACGCCTTCGGGTGAACGCTCACGCCAGGCGGCGACATCTACCCCATCCCAACGCACCGTACCCACCGCAGGCGCCACCTCACCAGCCAGCACGCGCAGCAACGACCCCGCCACCGCACCCTCTTCATCCAGGAGCAAGGACAGGCCCGCGCCAAAACTCGCGCTCCATCCCGCCAACCGCGCCCCGCCTTCCTCACCCAGCGTCACGCCTCTTGCAATCAGGCAAGCCTGTGACCATTTCTCGCTCATGCTCCGTACTCCAACGTTCACACCCACGTGTTTTTACACTGTGCGCCATGCCTGATTCGATCCCCCCGGCAGGTGCGGCCCACCGTCCTGCCCCGCGCGCGTTGGGCGCCTTGCTGCCCTTCCTGCGCCCCTACCGCTGGCCGATCGCGCTGGCGCTGGTCTTCCTGCTGCTGGCGGCGGCGGCGACGCTGGCGTTTCCGCTGGCGCTCAAGGTCGTGATCGACCGCGGCCTGCCCTATGCCGCGCAGGGCTCGATGCTGCGGGCGCATTTCATTTTCCTGTTCATCGTGGCCGTCGCGGTCGGCGTGTTCTCGGCGGCGCGCTATTACATGATGAGCTGGCTGGGCGAGCGCGTGACGACTGATTTGCGCAGCGCCGTCTACGCGCACGTGCTGCGCCAGAGCCCGGCGTTTTTCGAGACCACGCAGACCGGCGAGGTGCTTTCGCGCCTGACAGCCGACGCAACGCTGGTGCAGACCGTCATCGGCTCGTCGTTCTCGATGGGGCTGCGCAATGCGGTGCTGGGGCTGGGCGCGCTCGCCATGCTGGTCTGGACCAATCCCTACGTGATGTCGGTGGCGCTGGCCGCCGTGCTCGTCGTGGTGCTGCCCGCGATGTGGATCGGGCGCAGTGTGCGGCGCCTCTCGCGCGCCAGCCAGGACCGCGTGGCCGATGCCAGCGCCATCGCCGCCGAGGTGCTGAACGCCATCCCCGTGGTGCAGGGCTACACCGCCGAGCAGCGCGAGGCCGCGCGCTTCGCCGATGCCAACGAATCGGCCTTCCAGACCGCCATCCGCCGAAGCAGCGTGCGCGCGCTGCTCGTGGCCTTCATCATCATCGCCAACGCCGCACTGCTGCTGTGGGGGCTGTACCGCGGCAGCCAGGCCGTCGCCGCCGGGCAGATGAGCGCGGGCAGCCTCGGGCAGACCATCGTCTATGCGCTCTTCCTGGCCAGCGCCGTGGCCGTGCTCGGCGAGGTCTATGGCGATCTGCTGCGCGCCGCCGGTGCGACGGAGCGGCTGATGGAGCTGCTGGCGATCGCGCCCACCGTCGCGCCCCCGCCCGAGCCGCAACGGCGCGCCTTGCCAGCGGACGGCGCGCTGGACGTGGCGTTTGAAGCCGTGCGCTTTCACTATCCCTCGCGCCCGGAGCATCCGGCACTTCATGACTTCACGCTGCATCTGCATCCGGGCGAGACGGTGGCGCTGGTGGGCACCAGCGGCGCGGGAAAATCCACGGTGTTTCAGTTGCTGCAACGCTTCTACGACGTCGAGGGCGGCCGCATCCGGGTCGGCGGCGAGGACCTGCGCGCGCTCGATCCGCAGGCGCTGCGCCAGCGCATCGCCACCGTGCCGCAAGAGGCGGTGATCTTTTCCAGCAGCGCGCTGGACAACATCCGCTACGCCCGCCCCGAAGCCACGCGCGAAGACGTCATCGCCGCCGCCCGCGCGGCATTTGCCGACGACTTCATCACCGCGCTGCCCCAGGGCTACGACACCTTCCTGGGCGAGCGCGGCGTGCGCCTGTCAGGCGGGCAGCGCCAGCGCATCGCGATTGCCCGCGCGCTGCTCAAGGACGCACCCATCCTGCTGCTCGATGAAGCCACCAGCGCGCTGGACGCGCACAGCGAACGCGTGGTGCAGCAGGCGCTGGATGCGGCGCTGCACCAACGTACCGGGCACCGCATCACGCTGGTGATCGCGCACCGCCTGGCGACGGTGCAGCATGCCGACCGCATCGTCGTGCTCGACCATGGTCGCGTGATCGAGCAGGGCACCCACGGCGAGCTGATCGCGATGGATGGCGCCTACGCGCGGCTGGCGGCGCTGCAGTTCACCGCTTGAACCATCCACGAGACGCGGGGAAACGCCCCGCATTACGCAAACTGGCCCAGGATGATCGTCACCCCCGTCGTGCCCTGGGCGTGCACCGAAGGATCCTGGTCACCCACGTCGTCATAGGCAAAGCCGTAGGCCATACCGTTGGCGCTCCAGGCGTGGAATTTCTGCACCCAGACGTTGAAGGGCAGCGTGGTCGACGTGAAATTCTGGCTCAACGGCGGCTGGTAATTGCTGCCCGTACCGCTGTCGTCGATGTCGATCGCCGCCGTGCTGCTCGAGATCACGCCGCGATTGAACCCCGCCAGAATCGCCTTGCCGGTATTCTTGAGGTCTCCCAGCAGATTGCCAACCTGCGGCACGCCAACGCCAGTCATGGTGCCGTTGCAATCAAGCACGTTGTAGGTGGTGAGATCGTTGAACGAAAACTGCACGCCGCCCGTCATCTTCTCGTCGTTGTAGAAATTGAGCGTCTTGCCGTCGCTCGCCGTCTGGCCGTAGTAGGTCTGTTGCAGCGCATTGCTCGGGCAGGTCACCTGCAGCCAGGTGGTTTTCCAGGCGTTGAGCGCCTGTGCAATCACCCCGTCCAGATAGGTGCTGGTCGTCGCGCCGGACGTGCTCGACGGTGCCAGGGCGCGCAGGATGCCCTGCGTGTTGGCCACCGGCGGATAGGTGCCCGCGGCAACCCCGGTGCCGGGAACCGGCAGCGTGGAGCCGAACAGCGGATTGCCGATCGCCGCCAAGTCGGCCAGGATGGCGGAGCGCGCCTGTGTGTACACGCCCTGAATGCCGCCGTCGACGGTCGCGCCACTCGCCTGGATCGAAATCGGGAAACCGTATTGATCGACCTGCGTGGTATTGAGAAACAGCTCTCCCGTTGCGCTCCACGAGAACTCCAGCCAGTCGTACAGGCAGTAGCAGCCCGGCCCGCCGGCGGTCACGACCGGGGTGGTATAGCCATCGACCGTGCCCGTGCCGCTTGGATCGGCCCCCACCCGGGGCGTGAACGGAATTTGCGGCGTGCCCACCGAGATCCAGATGCGCCCGCTGAATGCCGCGGGGCCAGTGCCAAAACCCGGAATGGTGGTGGTGTTGAAGCTCGCCAGATCGGCCACCAGGGTCGGACAGGAGCGATCGAGCGCAATGCTGTAATCGGCCCAGATGCTCGGGTAGTTGGTGTCGTAGGTATTGCCCGAAAGACCGGTCACCGCCTTGGTACTGTCGGTCACGGTGTTGTCGCCCGTCAGCATTTGCACGGGCTGCATTGTCTGCCCGTCGTAGCGGTAAAAGACCTGTCCCGGCACCTTGACCAGCCCGGTGATGTAGGCGCGGATCGGCACATCGGCAGGAATGCCGGTGGCCGCGACGCTGGCATCGATGGTCAGTGGAATCGTTGCCACCGGAGTCTTGCACGCCGAGGCCGGCGGCGTACTGCCCAGGTCACCCGGCGGCGTCGTGCCGTCTCCTCCCCAGTAGCCGACGTCCGACGAGTGGGAAGTGCCGCCGCCGCAGGCAGTCAGCACGCCACCCGCTCCAAGCAGACCCATGCCTTTGAGCAGTTTGCGCCGCTCCAGCTCAAAACTGTCCATGTTCATCTCCTTTGAGAGGGTTGTTGGTCTTCGGAAAAATCGCAAGCGGATTCAGTCTACGGTAATCATTGGCGCCCTTTGCCGAAAAAATGGGCCGGTGACACCCGGTTGTTTGACAGGTGTCAAATTCAAAAAAATGCGCCATTACGTTCACCAAGAAAGCGCGGGTAGCTATCAATGTGATAGTTAACCAGGTATCTCATCGGTACGCAGCCAGCCCGTCACGCTCCAGCGCGTACTGCGGCAGGGCAGCACCGCATGCGGCATCAGGCCGCTGACAAACACCGCCAGACGCGCGTTCAAGGGCGCAAAGCGCGCCAACTCGATGTCCGGGTTCGTCGGCTGATAAAAGCACAGCTCGCCGCCGTCGGCTTCATTCCATTCATCGTTGAGGTACAGCACGATGGAAATCTTGCGCACGTTGCTGCCGCGGTGCTGATCCAGATGCTTGCGGTAACCGCGCCCCTCGGGGTAGCGCGCAAAGTGAAATTCCTGACTGCGCAGGCCCATGGCGAAGCGCTCGTTCAAGACCGCGCGCAGGCCCGCCATCCAGCCAAAGAACGGATGGCGCTCCAATCGCGAACCGGGTGGCACCCAGCAGATCGCGTCGCCGCGCACCTCGGGCTCCTTGCCGCCCGCCGGGTCCAGGCCGAACTCGCCCGGCTCGAAGCAGTTGGCAGCCCACAGCTCTTGCGCATAGCGGCGCAGTTCGGCGCACCACGCGGGCGCGACGTTCGCGTCGCTCACGCTCCAGCCCTGCCGGTTCAGCGCGCTGATGATGGTGTCGTAATCACCCATGGTTCATGGCTCACGGGAGCTGAAAATTCTCTTGTCACAAAACGCGGTCTGCCCGCATCCAATATTGCAACGAGGGGAACAAAAGCCCGGTTCTCCGCATTCGACATCCAACAGGGTGCCAAAGATTCGGGGCTGGTGATTGAAGGAGAAAATCATGATCAAGGTCTATTCCACCATCGCTTTTGCCGCTGGCCTTCTGTTGGCTGGTTCCGCATTTGCTGCCACCATGCAACCGGCCGCTGGCAACGCACCCTATTTTGACGAAGGCCAAAGTACGACGAGCACGCTGCAACGTGCGGACGTCCGCAGCGCCGCCATCGCACAGCACCCTGCGGTTGGCAACTTGTCTGCTGCGCAACCTTACACACCAAGCAAGCTGACACGTGCTCAGGTGCATGACGCAACCGTGCAGGCTATTCATAACGGCTTTCATGTCGAGGTCGGCAATCTGACCACCTTGTAATCGCACGTCTGCCAAGGCAGACATGAAATGGCTTGACCGATACACGGTCAGGCCATTTTTTTGTCTGGCGGCAACAGGCGCATGGCGATAGCTGCATCGATGCGGCTATCGCCATGGTCGCCCATGCTTCGCGGTGCATGTCTCACGCGCCCTGCGTAGCAGTGCCTTCTTTGCGGTTCTTGTTCATCGGCTCGAGACTTGCACTCGCTGGTGCGCGCGCATGCCGCGCGCAGCACAAAAAAAGCCCGGAGAACCCGGGCAAAAAGAAAGGTTGCCGCGAGAGATGCCTCCCTCGCGACAAGCGCGTTACGAAGCCATGCCTGACTTGACGTGATAGCCAGCCGCCAATGCTTTCAGCAAGTCCTGATGAACCTGCGCACGCGTCAGCGTGCTGGAGCCAGGTGCAGTCTCGGATTGAAACTGCGTCAACTCACCGACTGCAGGACGGTGCGCAATCGCATCGGCATGTACTTGGGCACGTGTCAACGCGCCAACGCTCACGGCAGCAGGGTCAAAGAAAGGCATGTTTCCTGCGACAGGTTGTACGGAACCCGCCTGCGCCGCACCTGCCATCAATGCAGCAGCGCCGAAAGCAGCAAGAGCAATCGCAATTTTGTTCATGATGATTCTCCTAAAGACTGATCAAACAAACCGCCCCTCACGAGGTGGAATCCATCGAACAGGCCTGTTCTGCTTTATTGGATGGTGCGATGCAATCGCATGTTTCATGAATGCGCCACGCCAGCACAATTCCATGCGCGATCCAGCCTCTCAAGCCCCGATCAACGCGTGATCAGCCACAACGCCTAAAATTGACAGGTTTCAGCTACGCACGCCATTTGTCATTCACCACCATGGGACGTACCCTCTACGACAAAGTCTTCGACGAGCACGTCGCCCATACCGAAGAAGACGGCACCGCCCTGCTCTATATCGATCGCCACCTGGTGCACGAAGTGACCAGTCCGCAGGCGTTTGAAGGGCTGCGCGAGGCGGGCCGCCCGGTCTGGCGCACCAGCTCCATCATTGCCACGGCCGATCACAACACGCCCACCACCGGCTGGGAGCGCGGCTACGACGGCATCGCCGATCCGATCAGCAAACTGCAGATCGAGACGCTGGATGACAACATCCGCAAGAGCGGCGCGGCCGCCTTCTTCCCCTTCCTCTCCAGGCGCCAGGGCATCGTGCACGTGATCGGCCCGGAAAACGGCGCCACGCTGCCCGGCATGACAGTGGTCTGCGGCGACAGCCACACCAGCACCCACGGCGCTTTTGGCGCGCTGGCGCACGGCATAGGCACGAGCGAAGTCGAGCATGTGCTGGCCACGCAGTGCCTGCTGGCCAAGAAAGCCAAAAACATGCTGGTGCGCGTGAACGGCCAGGTGGCGCCCGGCATCACCGCCAAGGACATCGTGCTGGCGATCATCGGCAAGATCGGCACCGCGGGTGGCACCGGCTACACCATCGAATTCGCCGGTGAAGCCATCCAGGCGCTGTCGATGGAAGGCCGCATGACGGTGTGCAACATGGCCATCGAGGCCGGTGCGCGCGCCGGCATGATCGCCGTCGATCAGAAAACCCTGGACTACGTCAAGGGCCGCCCGCTCGCGCCCACCGGGGTGGAGTGGGATCAGGCCGTGGCCTACTGGAAAACCTTGCATTCCGATGCGGACGCGCATTTCGACGCCGTCGTCAACCTGGCCGCGGCGGACATCGAACCGCAGGTCACCTGGGGCACCAACCCCGAGATGGTGGTCAATGTCAGCGCACGCGTGCCCGACCCGGACAAGGAAAAAGACCCGGTGATCCGCCATGCCATGGAGCGCGCGCTCACCTACATGGGGCTAGAACCCGGCAAGCCGATGCAGGACATCTTCGTCGACAAGGTGTTCATAGGCTCATGCACCAACAGCCGCATCGAAGACCTGCGTGCCGCCGCTGCCGTGGTGAAAAATCTCAACCAGAAAGTGGCGAAGAACATCAAGCTGGCGATGGTGGTGCCGGGCTCTGGCCTGGTGAAGGAGCAAGCCGAGCGCGAGGGCCTGGACAAGATTTTCCTGGCCGCCGGCTTCGAGTGGCGCGAACCGGGCTGCTCGATGTGCCTGGCGATGAACGCCGACCGGCTGGAGCCGGGCGAGCGCTGCGCGTCCACCAGCAACCGCAATTTCGAAGGCCGCCAGGGCGCCGGTGGACGCACCCACCTGGTCAGCCCCGCAATGGCCGCCGCTGCCGCCATTCATGGCCATTTCGTAGACATCCGCAGATTTGCCTGAAAGCGCCACGCATGACAAAAATCGCCGTGATCTTCTCCGTGCTCCTCACCCTGCTTTTGGCCGGCTGCAACACCGTCAAGGGCGTGGGGCAGGATGTGCAAAAAGCCGGCAGCGCCATCGAGCGCGCCGCCAAGTAAGGCCGCCCCATGCAAGCATTCACCATCCACAAGGGACTGGTTGCGCCCATGGACCGCGAAAACGTCGATACCGACGCGATCATCCCCAAGCAGTTTCTCAAGTCGATCAAGCGCACCGGCTTCGGTCCCAATCTGTTTGACGAGTGGCGCTACCTCGACCAGCCCGGCAAACCTGGCATGCCTGAGTCCAAGCGCAAGCCGAATCCGGACTTCGTGCTCAACCAGCCGCGTTACAAGGGCGCAAGCATCCTGCTGGCGCGGCAGAATTTCGGCTGCGGCTCAAGCCGTGAGCACGCGCCCTGGGCACTGCAGCAGTACGGCTTTCGCGCCATCATCGCGCCCAGCTATGCCGACATTTTTTTCAACAACTGCTTCAAGAACGGCCTGCTGCCCATCCGCCTGCCGGAATCGACGGTCAGCCGTCTGTTTGACGAAGTGGCCGCGTTCCCGGGTTACGAGCTCACGATAGATCTGGAGCGCCAGGTGGTGGTCGAGCCGCAAGGCGCCGAGATCCCGTTCGAGGTCGAGGCCTTCCGCCGTTACTGCCTGCTGGGCGGGTTGGACGACATCGGCCTGACGCTGCGCCACAAGGACAAGATCAAGGCCTTCGAGGCCGAGCGACTGGCCACCAAGCCTTGGCTGGCGCATGTCATGTCCTCTTGAAGACACGCTCAGGAATGTGAACAAAACAGGGCTCCAGCGCTTGTCCAGCAAGCGCATGCAGCTATCAAAACAAAGAAACCATGAAAATCGCCATTCTTCCGGGTGACGGCATAGGCCCCGAAATCGTCGAGCAAGCGGTCAAGGTGCTCAAGGCGCTGGACCTGCAGCTTGAAATGGAAACCGCGCCCGTCGGCGGCGCCGCCTACGAAGCCAGTGGCCACCCGCTGCCAGACGCCACGCTGAATCTGTCCAGGGCGGCCGATGCCATTTTGTTCGGTGCCGTGGGCGACTGGAAATACGACCAGCTTGAGCGCGCACTGCGCCCGGAGCAAGCCATCCTCGGCCTGCGCAAGGCGCTCGGTCTGTTCGCCAATTTCCGTCCGGCGATCTGCTATGAGCAGCTCACGCACGCCAGCAGCCTCAAGCCCGAGCTGGTTGCGGGCCTCGATATCCTCATCATCCGCGAGCTCACCGGCGACATTTATTTCGGCCAGCCGCGCGGGCGCCGCAGCGCACCGGATGGCGCTTTTGCCGGTGCCGAAGAAGCCTTCGACACCATGCGCTACGCGCGCCCCGAGATCGAGCGCATCGCCCATGTCGCCTTCCAGGCCGCCCGCCAACGCAGCAAACGCGTGACCAGCGTGGACAAGGCCAACGTGCTGGAGACCTTCCAGTTCTGGAAGGACGTGGTTGCCGAGGTGCACAAGGATTACCCCGACGTGGAGCTGTCGCACATGTACGTGGACAACGCCGCGATGCAGCTGGTGAAGGCACCCAAGGCCTTTGACGTGATCGTCACCGGCAACATGTTTGGCGACATTCTCTCGGACGAAGCATCCATGCTCACCGGCTCCATCGGCATGCTGCCCTCGGCATCGCTCAACGCTCAGCGCCAAGGCCTGTACGAACCCAGCCACGGCAGCGCACCGGACATCGCCGGCAAGGGCGTGGCCAATCCGCTGGCCACCATCCTGAGTGCCGCAATGATGTTGCGCTTTTCGCTGAACCAGCCCGAGGCGGCCGATCGCATCGAGGCAGCCGTGAAGCAGGTCCTGGCGCAGGGCCTGCGCACGCCGGACATCCACAGCGAAGGCACGACGCGTGTCGGCACCGCCCAGATGGGCGACGCGGTTGTCAACGCGCTGCGCTGACAACGCGTTCATGGATACGCCGCCTGCATGAGGTCATGCGGCATCCTTTAAAATCCGGTGCCATGCGCAGCTTTCGCCATTTCGTGACTCAAAACACACCTGCCCCATCGGCGGCTGTGGCGGCGCGCGCATCCATCACCAAAACCACGACCATTACGGGCTGAAGCAGCTCCAGCATCGTCGTGCGCCCTCCTCCGGCCCTGACGAGCCGGGGCAAAAAGCAGCGCCGGATGGTGCAAGACTTTTTAATCTGAAAGGGCAACGCAATGAGCAAGCAACTGGTAGGCCTCGTCGGCTGGCGCGGCATGGTCGGCTCCGTGCTGATGGAGCGCATGCAGGCCGAAGGCGACTTCGAGCTGATCGAGCCGGTCTTCTTTTCCACCTCCAACGCCGGCGGCAAGGCCCCGGCGATGGCCAAGGCGCACAAGGAACTGCATGACGCCAACGACGTCGCGGCGCTGACCAAGTGCGACATCATCATCTCCTGCCAGGGTGGCGACTACACCAAGGAAGTCTTCCCCAAGGTGCGCGCCAGCGGCTGGCAAGGCCACTGGATCGATGCCGCGAGCGCCCTGCGCATGCAGGACGATGCGGTCATCATCCTCGACCCGGTCAATGACGATCTGATCCAGGCCAGGCTCGCCGCCGGTGGCAAGAACTGGATCGGCGGCAACTGCACCAACTCCATCCTGTTGATGGGCCTGGTGGGCCTGTTCAAGGCCGGCTTGGTGGAATGGGTCAGCTCCATGACCTACCAGGCCGCTTCGGGTGGCGGCGCCAACCACATGCGTGAACTGCTCAAGGGCATGGGCGTGATCCACGGCGCGGTCGCCAGCGAACTGGCCACGCCGGCCTCGGCCATCCTCGATATTGACCGCAAGGTGGCCCAGACCATACGCCAGGACGTGCCGCGCGAATTCTTCGGCGCGCCGCTGGCGGGTGGCTTGATCCCGTGGATCGACGCGCAGCTGGAAAACGGCCAGTCCAAGGAAGAATGGAAGGGCAAGGCCGAGGTCAACAAGATTCTGGGCACGCCGACGCCGATCCCGGTTGACGGCCTGTGCGTGCGCATCGGCGCGATGCGCTGCCATTCGCTGGCATTGACGCTCAAGCTCAAGAAGGATGTACCACTCGCCGAGATCGAGACCCTGATCAAGGGCGGCAACCCCTGGGTCAAGTTCGTTCCCAACGAGCGCGAGCAGACCGTCAGGGAGCTGACGCCCGCGGCCATCACCGGCGGTCTGCAGATCGCCGTCGGGCGCGTGCGCAAGCTGAACATCGGTCCGGAATACGTCTCGGCCTTCGTCGTTGGCGATCAGCTCCTGTGGGGTGCGGCCGAGCCATTGCGGCGCATGCTGCGCATCTTGCTCAAGGCCTGAGTCAAGCGATAGCGGCACGGCGTGCGCCACAGCATGCCGTGCGGCAGTGTTGCCGGTTGCCAACAAGCCCAACCGTCAAATCGGCGATAACGGCGGTAAAAAAGCTGAACTTCGTTCTTAGCTTGTCAGTGCAACACATTGATGCTAAGGTGCTTTCACCTGTCTTCAGGTGCTTCAGTGCTCCCGTTTTAAAAGCGCAAGGCCTACCCAACAGACGCAACGCACACTGCCTCACCACCCATGCATCGCTGCAAACCCACCCTTCTGGCCGTCGCGGCCGCCCTGTCGATGGGGCTGTATGCCTCCAATGCAAGCGCGCTGGCGCTCGGTCGGGTCACCGTGCAGTCTGCACTTGGCGAGCCTTTGCGGGCCGAAATCGCACTGCCCCAGGTCAGTGCGGCCGAGGCGGATTCGCTGAACGTCACGATCGCCAGCCCCGAGGTTTTCCGTGCGCAGGGTCTTGAGTATTCGGCTGCGATCAAGGGCATCCGGGTTGACCTCAAGCGCGAAGCCAACGGCAAGATGGTGCTGCGCCTGAGCAGCAACCAAACCATCACCGACCCATTCATCGACCTCGTCGTCGATGCGGCATGGAATGCCGGGCATATCGTGCGCAGCTACACCATGCTGTTCGATCCGCCAGGGCTGCGCAGCGCGCCTGCGCCCATCGCAGCGCAGGTGGATACCTCCCCACGCAGCAGCGCATCGCCCGCGCCCGTGCGCACGCCCCAGGTGGCCGCAGCACCTGCGCCCGCCCCGGTCAGCGCGCCCGCTGCAGCGCGCAAGGCTGAAGCAAGCCCCGGCGAAGTCAAGGTCCGCTCTGGCGATACCGCCAGTGCCATCGCCAGCGCACACCGCCCCAGTGGCATCTCACTCGACCAGATGCTGGTCGCCCTGGTGCGCGCCAACCCCAAGGCCTTCATCGACGGCAACGTCAATCGCCTGCGCGCCGGCAGCGTGCTGCAGATGCCGGACCAGGCCAGTGCCGAGGCGACCTCCGCCGCCGAAGCCAGCAAGATCGTTGCCGCGCAGAGCCGCGACTTCAACGCCTTCCGCCACCGCCTTGCCGGCGCAGCGCCCGCAGCCGGTGTCGAGGCGGCGTCGCGCACCAGCAGCGGCAAGGTGCAGACGCAGGTGTCCGAATCCAAACCCGAAGCCGCCAGCGCCGACAAACTGACCCTGAGCAAGGGCAGCGCCGCCGGCGACAAGGCCGATGCCGAAACCGCGCAAACCAAGCAGGCAGACCAGACATCGGCCCGCATGGCGGAACTGTCCAAGAACATTTCCGAGCTCAAGGCCCTGAGCGATGGGGCCACCGACGCCAAAGCGGCGCCGACGGCCCCGGCAACGCCGCCCGCGCCAGGCGACACCGCCAAGCCCGGTGTCGAAGCCGCCACGCCCGCGGCGCCCGCCGCCGATGCAGCCGCGGCGCCACCACCCGAGGAAAGCGCAGCACCCGCTGCTCCTGCGGCAGCAGAACCTCCTGCGCCCGTGCCGGCCCCTGAACCAGCGCCAGCGCCCGCAGCCACGGCAGCCGCCGAAGCGCCGCCCAAGCCTGCGGCTGCCGCCCCCGCGCCAGAGCCGCAGGAAGAACCCGGTCTGCTCGCCTCGCTCACGGAGAACCCGATGGCGGCGGGCGGTGCTCTGGCCTTGGTACTGCTTTTGCTTGGCTGGGGCGGCTACCGTTGGCAGCAAGGACGGCGCAGGGCAGAGAGCCCGGAAACCACCTTCGCCAGCGAAGGCGATCACCCCGATTCCTTCTTCGCCGAAAGTGGTGGTCAGGAAGTGGACACCACGAGCAGCGATCTGACGACCGGCTCCACCTCCACGCTGTACTCGCCAAGCCAGCTCGATCAGACGGGCGATGTCGATCCGATCGCCGAGGCCGATGTCTACCTGGCCTATGGCAAGGACCCGCAGGCCGAGGAAATCCTGAAGGAGGCCTTGATCCACCATCCGGAGAAAGTCGCCATCCCCGCCAAGCTGGCCGAGATCTACGCCAAACGCCAGGACCGCGCGGCGCTGGAAGGTGCGGCGCGGCAAGTACACGCACTCACCGACGGCGCAGGACCGGATTGGGAGCGGGTGCAGGAGCTGGGGCGCGGCATCGACGCGGACAATCCGCTCTACCAAGCCGGCACGCCACTGCCCGACGTCCCGGCCTCGATCCCACCGGCGGTGGTGCCGGCCGCTGCCGCTGCCGCGTTGCCCGAAATCCCCGCCGTACCCACTGCCGAGGCGACGCAGACGGCTGCGGCCGACTCCGTACTGCCGTCGATCGACCTGGATCTGGACCTTGCAAGCCCCACGCACACGGCCGCAGACGCGGCGCACGCTGCATCGGCCAACGCCTTCACCGCGGCAGCCGTCAGCGCCGCACAGCTGGCGCTGGAAATACCGGCAGAGCCCGATAGCGGCATTGGCGGCCTGACCTTGCCCGCTGCGCTGGAAGAGACCACGCCGCCCGCGGCGCACCCACCCGAAACCATGGGCGAGCCGCTGGAGTTCCCGACCGAAGGCCTCGCGCTGGCAGATTCCGGTCCCATGCCGCTGTCGCCCAAGGAAATCGCCCCGACCGAGCCGGCACCGCTCGAGTTCGATCTCGGTGGGCTTTCCCTGGATCTGGACAAACCTTCTGCGGCTGCCTCTGCGCCCGTTGCAACGGATCTGCCTTCGCTGCCCGAACTGCCATCCGAGGCAGCCGCAGACAGCCCACTGCCCGAGGATCCGCTGTCCACCAAACTGGCACTTGCCGAGGAATTCAAGACCATCGGCGACAGTGAGGGCGCGCGCGCGCTGATCGAAGAGGTGCTCGCGGAAGCATCCGGCGAGACCAAGATCAAAGCCGAGCGCCTGCTGAAAACGCTGGGCTGAACCCCATGGACAAAGCCCGGACGCGGCCAAGGCCTCGTCCGGGCTTTGCCTTTTGACGACCCACCGTTCTGCAAGGACTCCATGCGCATCGCCCTTGGCGTGAGCTACGAAGGCCAGCCCTGGCGTGGCTGGCAAAGCCAACCCTCACGCCAGACCGTGCAGGATGCCCTGGAAGCCGCCCTGCAACGCTTCGCCACCGTGCCCATCAGTACCGTCTGCGCCGGACGCACGGATGCGGGCGTCCACGGACTGATGCAAGTCGTGCACTTTGATACCGACATCGACCGACCGGAGTTCTCCTGGGTACGCGGCCCCAACCGCTTTCTGCCGCCAGGCATCGCGGTGCAATGGGCGAGACGCGTGCCCGATGCGTTTCACTCGCGCGCCTGCGCCACGGCCAGGCGCTATGCCTACGTGCTGCTGCAATCGCCAGTGCGCCCCAGCATCGAGGCCGGGCGCGTCGGCTGGGTGTTTCAGGCCCTCGATGAGACCGCGATGCGCGAGGCTGCGGCGCATCTGGTCGGCGAGCACGACTTCACCTCGTTTCGCGCTGCCGAATGCCAGGCCAGAAGCCCCGTCAAGCATCTCGCGCAAATCACCATCACCCGCCGTGGCGCCTTTGAGCCGGCGCCCACGGGCAGCGAGGGCTGCCCCACCGGCTACTGGCGTTTCGCGTTTGAAGGCAATGCCTTCCTGCACCACATGATCCGCAACATCATGGGCTGCCTCATCGCGGTCGGACAGGGAACCAGGCCCAGCGACTGGATGCGCGAAGTGCTCCAAGCCCGCTCGCGCAGCAAGGCGGCGCCCACCTTCATGGCCGACGGCCTGTATTTCCTCGGGCCGCGTTACGACCCGGCCTGGGGCCTGCCGGACCGCACCGCCGCGTACGACTGGCTGCCGTAGTGCCCCCGTAGCCACGGCCTTGAGCCCATGTGCCGCCTGACTACGCTCAGGTACGGTTTTTGGGCGGGTACCATCGAGCAATGGCACCCCCAAGCTCCCACCAGCGCACCCGCATCAAGGTCTGCGGCCTCACGCGCGAGCAGGATGTGGACGCGGCCGTGGCCAGCGGCGCGGACGCGATCGGCTTCGTGCTCTACCCGAAAAGCCGGCGCCATGTCAGCCCCGAGCGCGCCGCGGAACTGGCCAGGCGCCTGCCACCGTTCGTTACACCCGTCCTGCTGTTTGTCAATGCAAAAACTACGGATGTGATAGCTGCTTGCGCAAGTGTGGCGGGAGCTATCGCCCAATTTCATGGGGATGAATCACCCGAAGACTGCTGGCGCGCGAGCGACAAAGGCGCCATCCCCTTCATCCGCGCCGCGCGGATTCCACTGGGTGCGGCGGGGGCGCGGTTTGACCTCGTAGAATATGCCCACGATTACTCTCACGCCCGCGCCATTCTGCTCGACGCCCATGTCGACGGCTACGGCGGGGGCGGCAAGACATTCCATTGGTCACTGCTGCCACCAAACGTCAATGCTCACCTCGTTTTGTCTGGTGGACTCACACCTGCAAACGTGGGCGATGGCATCAAGGAGGTACGGCCGCGTTGCACGACGCTGGCCGTTGATGTGAGCTCCGGCGTGGAGCTGGATGCGGCGGACGGCAGCACCGTTCACGGCATCAAGGACGCCGGCAAGATCGAACGCTTCATGGTCGCCGTGCGCGCGGCCGATGCAGTCCACACCCCTTTGATGAAACCATGATCGACTACCACCAACCCGACAGCCGCGGCCATTTCGGCCCCTATGGCGGCACCTTCGCCAGCGAGACGCTGACGCACGCGATTGCCGAACTGCGCGACGCCTACGCCCGCTACCAGCATGACCCGGAGTTCATCGCCGAATTCAGGAGCGAGCTGGCGCACTACGTCGGCCGTCCCTCCCCGGTCTACCACGCGTCGCGCATGAGCCGCGAACTGGGCGGCGCGCAGATTTACCTCAAGCGCGAAGACCTCAACCACACCGGCGCGCACAAGATCAACAACGTGATCGGCCAGGCCATGCTGGCGCGGCGCATGGGCAAGCCGCGCGTCATCGCCGAGACCGGCGCCGGCCAGCACGGCGTGGCCACGGCGACGATCTGCGCGCGCTACGGCCTCGAATGCGTGGTCTACATGGGCGCCGAGGACGTGAAGCGCCAAAGCCCCAACGTCTACCGCATGAAGCTCCTGGGCGCCACCGTGGTGCCGGTGGAGAGCGGCAGCCGCACGCTCAAGGACGCGCTCAACGAGGCCATGCGTGACTGGGTGGCCAACGTGGACAACACCTTCTACATCATCGGCACCGTCGCCGGCCCGCACCCCTACCCGATGATGGTGCGCGATTTTCAAAGCGTGATCGGCAACGAATGTCTCACGCAAATGCCCGAATTGCTGGGCAAGGAGCGCCAGCCCGACGTCGTCATTGCCTGCGTCGGCGGCGGCAGCAACGCCATGGGCATTTTTTACCCCTACATCCCGAACGAGAACGTCAAGCTCATCGGCGTCGAAGCCGCGGGCCTGGGCCTCGACAGTGGCAAGCACTCGGCGAGTCTTGAGCGCGGCAGCCCCGGCGTGCTGCACGGCAACCGAACCTACATCCTGCAGGACGAGAACGGCCAGATCACCGAGACGCACTCGATCAGCGCGGGCCTGGACTACCCCGGCGTTGGTCCCGAGCATGCCTGGCTGCAAGAAATCCACCGCGCCGAATACGTCGGCATCACCGACGACGAGGCGCTCGCCGCCTTTCACCATCTGTGCCGCACCGAAGGCATCATCCCGGCGCTCGAATCCAGCCACGCCGTGGCCTACGCGATGAAGCTCGCGCCCACGCTGCGCGCCGATCAATCCATCCTGGTGAATCTCTCGGGCCGCGGCGACAAGGACATCGGCACCGTCGCCGACCTCTCGGGCGTGGTGGTGCATGACCAGCCCAGCCAGGGCGGGCATACGGTGAAGGGAGGCAAGGCATGAGCCGCATCACCACCACCTTCGAGGCGCTCAAGGCCAAAAGCCGCAAGGCGCTGATCCCCTACGTCACGGCCGGCTTTCCGTTTGCCGACATCACGCCCGCGCTGATGCACGGCATGGTCGAGGCCGGTGCCGACGTGATCGAGCTGGGCGTGCCGTTTTCCGACCCCATGGCCGATGGCCCGGTGATCCAGAAGGCCGGTGAAAAGGCCATACAACTGGGCATCGGTCTGACCGAAGTGCTGGAGATGGTGCACGGCTTTCGCCAGCGCAACCAGACCACCCCGGTCGTGCTCATGGGCTACGCCAATCCGATCGAGCGCTACGAACAGCGCCACGGCAGCGGCAGTTTTGCGCGCGATGCACAGGCGGTCGGCGTGGATGGCATGCTGGTGGTCGACTACCCGCCCGAGGAATGCGAGCAATTCGCCGCCGACCTGCGCGCGCACGGCATCGATCTGATCTTCCTGCTGGCCCCGACCTCGACGAGCGAACGCATGCAGCAGGTGGCACGCGTGGCCAGCGGCTATGTCTACTACGTCTCGCTCAAGGGCGTGACCGGCTCGGGCGCGCTCGACACCACCGCCGTCGAGGCCATGCTACCGCGCATCCGCGAACACGTGAAGATCCCCGTCGGCGTGGGTTTTGGCATCCGGGATGCCGAGACCGCCAAAGCCATCGGCCGCGTCGCCGATGCGGTGGTGATCGGCAGCCGCATCATCACGCTGATCGAAGAGCAGCCGCACGAGCGCGTCGTCGGCGTCACCATTGACTTCCTGCGCCAGATCCGCAAGGCGCTGGACAGCTGAAAGGAGCCACCCCATGTCCTGGCTGGAAAAACTTCTCCCGTCCAAGATTCACCAGACCGACCCGGCTGAGCGCCGCCAGATGCCCGAAGGGCTCTGGGTCAAGTGCCCGAGCTGCGACACGGTGCTCTACAAGACCGATCTGGAGCACAACCAGAACGTCTGCCCGCACTGCGGCCACCACCACCGCATAGCCGCACGCGCGCGGCTCAATGCGTTTCTGGACGGCGAAGGCCGCTACGAAATCGGGCAGGAGGTCATTCCGGTCGACGCGCTCAAGTTCAAGGACAGCCGCAAATACCCCGAACGCCTGAAGGAAGCGCTGGAGAACACCGGCGAGACCGATGCGTTGGTGGTCATGGGTGGTGCCGTCAAAAGCATCAGCGTGGTCGCCGCAGCGTTTGAATTCGACTTCATGGGCGGCTCGATGGGCTCGGTCGTCGGCGAGCGCTTCGCGCGCGGCGTGGAGAACGCCATCGAGCAAAAGGTACCCTTCATCTGCTTTACCGCCACCGGCGGCGCACGCATGCAGGAAGGCCTGCTTTCCCTGATGCAGATGGCCAAGACCAACGCCGCGCTGACGCGCCTGGCCAAGAAGGGCCTGCCCTACATCAGCGTGCTGACTGATCCGACCATGGGCGGCGTCTCGGCCGGTTTTGCGTTCGTGGGCGACATCGTGATCGCCGAACCTGGCGCGCTGATCGGCTTTGCCGGCCCGCGCGTCATTGAATCGACAGTGCGCGTCACCCTGCCCGAGGGCTTTCAGCGCGCCGAATTCCTCCAGACCAAGGGTGCGGTGGACATGATCGTAGACCGGCGCGAGTTGCGCGACACCGTGGCCAAGAGTCTCGCCATGCTGCAGCGCTTGCCAGCGGATGCGATTGCTTGATTTTTAATAGCGTTCAGCGCTTGTCCAACAAGCGCTGCAATGCTATTTGGCAACAAAATCAAAACAACGCACCACGCTGCAGATTGCCCAGCACGATCAGACATACCTGCAGCAGTACCAGCACGATCAGGGGCGAAAGATCCACGCCCCCCATCGTCGGCAGCAGGCGTCGCACCGGCGCCAGCAAGGGCTCGGCCAGCAGTGCCAACAGGCCGGTAATCGGTGAGCGGCTTGGCACCCAGGAGAGCACCGCGTGCAGGATGATCAGCAGCATCAGCCCCCAGACCGCCACTCGCACCGTACCGAACACCACCAGCCAGGGCAGCAGGGCAAAGCCGCTGCCCAGCAACAGCATCAGCGCCAGGTACTGCGCCAGTTGCGCCAGCACGGCACCCACCAGGCAGGCCGTATCCCAGCCGCCGATCGCAGGCACCAGCTTGCGCAGCGGCAGCACCAGCCAATCGCTGAACACGAACAGCATCTGCCCTACGGGGTTGCCGAAGGGCGCACGCCGGCGCTGCATGTACAGACGCAACAGGCAGGCACCGGTGATCAGGCCACCCGCGACATCCAGCAGAAAAGAAGCAATTTCGTAGAGCATGCAGGCATTCGTTTGAGAATGTGTGCGCGATGATCCCAGATTTTCACGAGCGTCTGCCGGAATCTGGGATCATCGCGCCCACCATGATGACCGATCTGCCACTGTTTCCGCTCGCCACCGTGCTCTTCCCCGGGGGCTTGCTGACGCTGCAGGTCTTCGAGGTGCGCTACCTGGACATGATCGGCGCCTGCCAGGCAAGCGAGCGCCCGTTTGGTGTCGTCGCCCTGGCCAGCGGTCACGAAGTGCGTCAGGCGGGCGCCGCGCCGGAGCAGCTGTGCGACGTCGGCACGCTGGCAACGATAGAGCACTGCGAGCGCCCCCGACCGGGGCTGATGCTGCTGAGTTGCCGTGGCGTGCAGCGCTTTCGCCTGCACCAGCCGCACTGCCTGCCGCACGGCCTATGGCAGGCCGATGCCGAATTGCTGACCGACGACGCCCGCATCGCCATTCCGGCAGACCTGCAGCACACCAGCGATCGCCTGCGGCAGGTGTTGCACGAGATCCGCCAGCGCCACCCCGGCGTTGCCCAGCCCACCGAGGCACAGCTGGCCGATTGCGGCTGGGTGGCCAACCGCTGGTGCGAATTGATACCCGCCCGGCTCAGCACCAAGCAGCAGCTGATGTCACTGCAAAGCCCGCTGCTGCGGCTGGAGCTGGTGACCGATCTGCTGGACAGCCCGCGGCCTGAATCGGGCAACTCTTAAAATGCCGGGTTTCCCACGCGACGGCATGCATCCATGCACGCTCTTGCGTGCGGCCCGCAAGCAACCGCGCCACCCGCCATGTCCACTGATTCGACTTCCCCGCCCTCTGCCATCGACGAAAACCAGCTGATTGCCGAGCGCCGCGAAAAACTCAAGCTCTTGCGCGAGCGCCAGGCGCAGGGCCAGGGCGTTGCCTTTCCCAACGATTTCAAGCCTGCAGACCACGCCAGCGCGCTGCAACAGCGCTATGCCGCCGAGCAGCCCGAAGTGCTGCAGACGCAGTCGGTACAGGTCAGCATCGCGGGGCGCATGATGCTCAAGCGGGTGATGGGCAAGGCCAGCTTCGCCACGCTGCAGGACGGATCGCTGGGCGAAACCGGCGGGCGCATCCAGATCTACATCACCCGCGACGCGATTGGCGAGGATGCCTACGCCGACTTCAAGCGCTGGGACCTGGGCGACATCGTCGGCGCCGAAGGCAGCCTGATGAAAACCAAGACCGGAGAGCTTTCGGTCAAGGTCACGCAGATCCGCCTGCTCACCAAGAGCCTGCGGCCCATGCCCGACAAGTTCCACGGCATGCAAGACCAGGAGACCAAGTACCGCCAGCGCTATGTCGATCTGATGATGGACGACAGCGCCCGCCGGCGTTTCGTCGCGCGCAGTCAGGCAGTGGCCTCCATTCGCAGCTTCATGGTGGAGCACGACTTTCTCGAAGTCGAAACGCCGATGCTGCACCCGATTCCGGGCGGCGCCAATGCCAAGCCCTTCATCACGCATCACAACGCGCTGGACCAGGACATGTACCTGCGCATCGCGCCCGAGCTGTATCTGAAGCGCCTGATCGTCGGCGGCTTCGAGCGCGTGTTCGAGATCAACCGCAACTTCAGAAACGAGGGCATCAGCGTACGCCACAACCCCGAGTTCACGATGATGGAGTTCTATGCCGCCTACTGGAACTACCGCGATCTGATGGACTACACCGAGCAGCTGGTGCGTGACGCGGCGACCAAGGCCGTGGGCACGCTCACTCTGAACTACGGCGGGCGCGCGGTCGATCTGGCGCAGCCCTTCGCCCGCATGACGATACGCGAAGCCATCCTGGCGCACACCGATGCGGGTGCGCAGGTGGACGATGTCGCTTGGCTGATTGCAGCGCTCAGGAAGCTCGGCCTCAAGGAAGACAAAGACCACCTCGCGCGACGCAGCCTCGCCAGCCTGCAGGTGCTCTATTTCGAGGAGGCGGTGGAAGACAAGCTCTGGCAGCCGACCTTCATCATGGAACACCCGACGGAGATTTCCCCGCTGGCGCGCGCCAACGACGAGCGCCCCGAGGTGACCGAGCGCTTCGAGCTCTACATCACCGGGCGCGAAATGGCCAATGGCTTCTCCGAGCTCAACGACGCCGAAGACCAGGCAGCGCGCTTTGCCGCGCAGGTGGCGGCCAAGGATGCCGGCGATGACGAGGCCATGTACTTCGACCAGGACTTCGTGCGCGCGCTGGAATACGGCATGCCTCCCACCGGTGGCTGCGGCATCGGCATCGACCGCCTGATGATGCTGCTCACCGACAGCGCCAGCATCCGCGACATCATCCTGTTCCCCGCGCTGCGCCGCGAGCAGTAACGTGCTGTTGCGCCTGAAGGCCTGGCTGCCGCCCTGGATGCACGACTGGCTGGACGTCATCGTTCCGGCCCTGCAGATCCTGCTGATCGTGGCGGTGGCACTCGTGCTGCACCACCTACTGCGCCGCCTGATCTTTCGCGCCAGCGACCACTACCAGTTCCCGCATGAGCTGGTCAAACCGATCAACGCCATCGTGCGCCTGCTGGTTCTGGGCGGCGCCACGCTGCTGGTGCTGGAGCGCCTGGGCGTCTCGGCCGGCGTGCTCTGGTCGGCGTTCACCGGGTTCGCCGCGGTGGGCGCGGTCGCGTTCTTTGCCGCCTGGAGCGTGCTTTCCAACATCTTCTGCGCCTTTCTGATCTTCATGGTCGGTCCGTTTCGCGTCGGCGACCACATCGAATTGCTCGACACCAACACCGAAAAGCCCGGGCCCACCGGCCAGGTGACGGACATCAACCTGCTCTACACCACCCTGATCGATTCCAGCGACCCGGGGCAGCGGCGCCAGCTGCAAATCCCCAACGCGCTGATCTTCCAGCGCGTGCTGCGCCGCTGGCGCGCCGACGAGCCGGCACCGCCGCCGGCCCCTTTACCAGAAAATTCGCCCTGAAAATCCTTGCCTGACTCAGGTTTTCCCCGTTGCCAAATGCCACCAAACGGCTACGCTTGACCCTCTCGCAGGCGCTTACCGGCGCCGCAGAGGTTTTTCATTCCTATCCATTTGAAAAGAGACTGTATGAAATTTCGCTTGCATACCCTGGTCGCCACGCTCGGCTTGGCCGGCGCCTCGCTGCTGTTGCCCGCGCACGCACAGATCAAGATCGCGATGGTGATTCCCGCCACCGGGCCGCTCACCCAGTACGGTGACATGATCAAGGAAGGTGTGCTGACGGCCGTCGAAATGGTCAACGCCGCAGGCGGCATCAAGGGCCAGAAGGTCGAAACCGTGGTCGTCGACGATGCCTGCGAGCCCAAGCAAGGCCCGGTGGCCGCCAACCGCGTGGTCAACGACAAGATCCACTATGTCGTCGGTCCGGTCTGCTCTGGCGCCGCCATCGCCGCCGCGCCCATCTACAACAACGAAGGCGTGGTCGTCGTCACCCCCTCGGCCACCTCGCCGACGCTGACCGACGGCAAGAATTTCCACTACATCTTCCGCACCATCGGACGCGATGACCAGCAAGGTCCGTCGGCGGCCAAGTTCATCATCGAGAAGATCAAGCCCAAGAAGGTCGCGGTGCTGCACGACAAGCAGTCCTATGGTCAGGGCATCGCCTCCAACGTGCGCGACGACCTGAAGAAGGCAGGCGTGGACGTGGCGCTGTTTGAAGGCATCAACGCCGGCGACAGCGACTACTCCGCCGTCATCACCAAGCTCAAGAGCGCGGGCGTCGATTTCGTCTACTACGGCGGCTACCACCCGCTGCTGCGCCAGGCGGGCGAGCAGGGCCTGAAGGTCAAGTTCATGGGCCCTGAAGGCGTGGGCAACCCCGAGATCAACGCCATCGCCGGCCCGGCCGTCGAAGGCATGCTGCTGACGCTGCCTGCCGACTTTGCCTCCAACCCCAAGAACGCCGCCGTCGTCAAGGCCTTCAAGGACAAGAAGCGCGATCCGTCGGGCGCCTTCCAGCTCACCTCCTACGCTGCCGCCGAAGTGATCATGGAGAGCATCAAGGCCGTGGGCGACAACGCCAAGGCAGTCGCCGACCACATGCACAAGACCACCTTCCAGACCCCGCTGGGCGCCACCAGCTGGGATGCCAAGGGCGACCTGAAGGCCTTCGAGTTCCAGGTCTTCGAGTGGCACAAGGACGGTTCCAAGACCCTCGTCAAGTAAGCCTCTGACCAGGCTGGACGCCGCCTCCGCACCGCGTCGGGGGCGGCGTTGTCGTATCCGCTTCTGACCGAGGATTTCGCATGTCGGATTTCCTGCCCCAGCTGCTGCAGCAGCTCTTCAACGGCCTCTCGCTTGGCGCCATCTACGCGCTGATCGCGATCGGCTACACGATGGTGTACGGCATCATCGGCATGATCAACTTCGCCCACGGCGAGATCTACATGATCGGCGCCTACGTCGGTCTGGTCACGCTCTCGGCCATCGGCGTGCAAAGCGGATTCCCGGTTTGGCTGGTGATCACGCTGATGCTGATCGTCGCGGTGCTGGTCACGGCGGTGTACGGCTACGTGGTCGAGCAGCTCGCCTACAAGCCGCTGCGCGACAGCCCGCGCCTGGTGCCGCTGATCTCTGCCATCGGCATGTCGATCTTTTTGCAGAACTGGATGGCCCTGGGCCAGGGCGCGCGCGACATGGCGGTGCCGGCGCTGATCCCTGGCGCGATGCGCTTTGGCGGCGAGGGTGGCGGCTTCGAGATCTTCATCCCCTACGCTCGCGTGCTGGTGATTGCCGTCACGGTGGTGCTGATGGTGCTGCTCACGCTCTACATCCGCCATTCGCGCATGGGACGCGCCAGCCGCGCCTGCTCGCAGGACATGCACATGGCCAACCTGCTGGGCATAGACACCAACCGGGTGATTTCCTTCACTTTCATCCTCGGCGCAATGCTGGCGGCCGTCGGCGGCATCCTGATCGCGCTCGCCGTGGGCAAGCTCAACCCCTTCATCGGCTTCATCGCCGGCATCAAGGCCTTTACCGCCGCGGTGCTGGGCGGCATCGGCTCCATCCCCGGCGCCATGCTGGGCGGCGTAATTCTGGGCATTGCCGAGACGCTGGCTGCTGCCTACATCTCGTCGGAATACAAGGACATCGTCGCCTTCGCGCTGCTGGTGCTGATCCTCATGTTCCGCCCCACCGGCTTGCTGGGCAAACCGGAAGTGGAGAAAGTTTGATGGCAGCGACGACTCCCTTCGATCTGCGCGCCGCATTGCGCGGCGCGATCTCCGCCACGGTGCTGGCAGCCATCGTGCTGCTGCCATCGTTCACGCTGCATCTGGAGCGAGCGGGTGCCCGCACCACCATCAGCCCGCACTGGTCGACCTTGGCCTGGGGCTGCCTGGCGGTGTTTCTGGTGCAGCTGCTCAAGCCGCTGCTGGCACCACGCCTGCCTGCGGTCAAGCTGCCCAGCCTGCCCAGTTTCGCGCCGGGTCAGCACCGGCTGCTGATGCTGGCGGTGCTCGTCGCCGCCGTCGTCTGGCCCTTCTTTGGCGGACGCAACTCCGTGGACATTGCCACGCTCACGTTGATCTACGTGATGCTGGGCCTGGGCCTGAACATCGTCGTCGGCTTTGCCGGGCTGCTCGATCTGGGTTTCGTCGGCTTTTACGCTGTCGGCGCCTACACCTTCGCCATGCTCTACCACTGGGCCGGCTGGAGCTTCTGGGAGGCGCTTCCGCTCACGGGGGCCATGTCCGCGCTGTTCGGCTTTGTGCTCGGTTTTCCGGTGCTGCGCCTGCGTGGTGACTACCTTGCGATCGTCACGCTCGGATTTGGCGAAATCATTCGCCTGCTGCTGGTGAATCTGGTCGGCTTCACCGGCGGGCCCGATGGCATCGCCGGCCTGCCCAAGCCCACCATGTTCGGCCTGCCGATGACGCGCAACCCCGCCACCGAGGGCGGCACGACCTTCCATGCCTTCTTCAACATCGAATTCAGCACCATGCACATGGTGGTGTTCCTCTATCTGATGGCGCTGCTGCTGGCCTGCATTACGCTGTACATCAGCAACCGCTTGATCCGCATGCCCATAGGCCGGTCGTGGGAGGCGCTGCGCGAGGACGAGATCGCCTGCCGCTCGCTCGGCCTGAACCCGATGAAGATCAAGCTCTCGGCCTTCACGCTGGGCGCGATGTTCGCAGGTTTTGGCGGTGCGTTCTTCGCCGCGCGCCAGGGCATCGTGAACCCCGAGTCCTTCACCTTCATCGAATCGGCGCTGATCCTCGCCATCGTCGTGCTCGGCGGCATGGGCTCGCAGCTCGGCGTGATCGTCGCCGCCATCGTGCTCACCGTGCTGCCCGAGCTGGCGCGCGAGTTCTCGCAGTACCGCATGCTGATCTTCGGCTTGGTGATGATCGTGATGATGGTCTGGCGCCCGCAAGGATTGCTGCCGATGAAGCGCCATCAGGCGGAGGTGCCGCAATGAGCGCGCCATTGCTCGCCGTCAAAGACCTCAGCATGCGTTTTGGCGGCCTGCTGGCGGTCGATGGCATTGCCTTTGACGTCGCGCCGCAGGAAGTGTTTGCCATCATCGGCCCCAACGGCGCGGGCAAGACCACGGTGTTCAACTGCATCAGCGGCTTCTACAAACCGACGACGGGCGCCATCGCGCTCGCGGGCAAAAGCATTGCCGGACACAGCAGCCACCACGTGGCCAATGAAGGCGTGGTGCGCACCTTCCAGAACGTGCGTCTGTTCAAGACCATGACGGTGCTGGAAAACCTGCTGGTGGCGCAGCACCGTCACCACCAACCGCCGCCGCTGTCGGGCCTGTTCAACACCCGGCGCTACCGCGAGAGCGAGCAGCTCAAGATCTCCAACGCGCTCAAGTGGCTGGACGTGATGGAGCTGCGCCAGTACGCCAATCGCGAGGCCGGCAATCTGGCCTACGGCCACCAGCGACGGCTGGAGATCGCGCGCTGCATGATCACCGAGCCACGCCTGTTGATGCTCGACGAGCCCGCAGCCGGCCTGAACCCGCAGGAAAAGAAAGAACTGCAGCAGCTCATAGACCGGCTGCGGCGCGAGTACGGCGTGACGGTGCTGCTGATTGAACACGACATGGGACTGGTGATGGGCGTTTCCGAGCGCATTCTGGTAATGGAATACGGGCGCCCGATCGCCCTGGGCGTACCCGAGGCGATCCGCAACGATGAACGGGTCATCAAGGCCTATCTGGGAGAAGCCTGATGGTGGCATCCACCCCCATGCTCGCGGTCGAGAAGCTCTCCACCCACTACGGCGCCATCTGCGCCGTCAACGAAGTCAGCCTGCACGTCAACCAAGGCGAAATCGTCTCGCTGATCGGCGCCAACGGCGCCGGCAAGACCTCGCTCCTGATGACGATCTGCGGCACGCCGCGCGCCAGCGGCGGCAAGGTGCTGCTGGAAGGCGAAGACATCACTCAGCTGCCGACGCACGAGATCATGCGCAAGGGGCTGGCCGTCTCGCCCGAGGGGCGGCGCGTGTTCCCGCAACTGACGGTGGTCGAGAACCTCAAGATGGGCGGGTTCTTCCTTGACAAGGCCGAAATCGACAAAGGCGTGGCCCACGTTTTCGAGCTGTTTCCGCGCTTGAAGGACCGCGCCGACCAGCGCGCCGGCACCATGAGCGGCGGCGAGCAGCAAATGCTGGCCATCGGCCGCGCCCTGATGAGCGAGCCGCACCTGCTGCTGCTCGATGAGCCCACGCTGGGCCTGGCGCCGCTCATCATCGCGCAGATCTTCGAAATCATCGAAACCGTGCGCGCCGATGGCGTGACGGTATTCCTCGTCGAGCAAAACGCCAACCGCGCGCTCTCCATCGCCGACCGGGGCTACGTGCTGGAAAACGGGCGCCTGGTGATGGAAGACACCGGCAAGAATCTGTTGGCCAACCCGGACATCCGCAAGGCTTATCTGGGCGGTTGACAAGGAGCGTACCGATGAGCCTGGGCATGCGCGCTCTTTCGTGGTACCTGCGCCGCACACGCAAGCCCCTGTGGGCTGATGCCGAGCGCTTTCGCGCTCACGCCCATGGCCCCAAGGCCGACCCCCAGCCGCCACGTGCGCTGCATCAGCGCCACTCCGTGCATGAGCGCAGCATCCTGGGGTTTCGCCACTACAGCGTCACCCCGCGCCATGGAACTGACCAGGCCGTCGTGCTGTACCTGCACGGTGGCGGCTATGTGAACGAAATGGTACCCCAGCACTGGCAGTTGGTCTCACGCATGGCCGACGCGGGCCTGCGCGTGGAGGTGCCGCTTTACGGCTTGGCACCGCAGCATCACTTTGCCGAAGCCTATGCCATGCTGACCACGCTGTACGCCGAACTGCTGGAGCGCCCTGGCACACAGGTGTTGCTGGCCGGTGATTCGGCCGGTGGTGGCCTGGCATTGGGTTTTGCCCAGACCCTGGCCGCCCAAGGTCTTCGCAGCCCACACGGACTGACGCTGCTGTCCCCCTGGCTGGACATCAGCTGCACCAACCCCGCCATTGACGCGCTGGAACCTCTGGACCCCTGGCTGGCCAAGCCAGGAGCCATCCTCGCGGGCCAGCTCTGGTCCAAAGGCACAGACCTCCTCGACCCACGCCTGAGTCCGCTGCACGGCCCGTTGCACGCGCTGCCGCCCATGGATATTTACATCGGCACACACGACATCCTCTACCCCGACGTGCTGTTGCTGCAGCAGCGCGTGCACGGCCTGGGTTCCGATGTTGCCGAGCGCCTCCACGTCACCGTCTGTCCTGGTGCCTGTCATGTCTATCCCCTGCTTCCGGTGAGCGAGGGCAAACACGCTGCACGCCAGTTGGTCGAACGCATGACCGGTTCACTGCAAACCCGCACACCTCAATCGGCGACCATCGGAGCGTGAGCGACACCGCCTGATCCGCGACTGGTTTTTGCGCACCCGCAGCAACATGGAGCGGACATGAGAGCGGCCGAGGCAACCCTAACAACGAAGGCGGCGCAACCCCTCAATCCCCCAGGCACACGCCAATGTCACGCGCCATCTTCACCAGCTCATGCGCAGGGCTGACCAGGCGCTGGATATTGGCCACATCGGCGATCGGCACGCTCGCCAGGCGCGCGCCGCGCAGCGTCACCATGCGGCCGAACTTGCGCTGCAGCACGAGTTGCGCCGCGCGATGGCCAAAGCGGGTCGCGAGGATGCGATCAAACGGCGTGGGCTCGCCGCCGCGCTGCACGTGGCCGAGCACCGTCGTGCGCACCTCGCTCTTGAGGTGGGGCTGCAACTGCAAGCGCAGCACGTGGCCGACGCCGCCCAGGCGCACCGGGTCGGGGCTGCCTTCCACCCGCTCGTGCACCGTCATGCTGGCACCCTGCGCCTTCGCGCCCTCGCCCATGCAGATGATGGTGTAGCGCTGGCGCTGCTCGCGCTGGCGGCAGTGGCGCACGATGGTGTCCACGCTGTAATCGATCTCGGGCAGCAGGATGACGTCGGCCGCGCCGGCAATGCCCGATTCCAGCGCCAGCCAGCCGGCGCGCCGCCCCATGGTCTCGACGATCATCACACGGTGGTGACTGCTGGCGGTGCTCTCGATGCGGCGCAGCGCCTCGGTGGCAGTGGCCACCGCCGTGTCAAAGCCGAAGCTGTGCTCGCAGTGCGCGATGTCGTTGTCTATGGTCTTGGGCACGCCCACGCAGTGCACGCCGGTGGCTTCGGTCAGGCCATGCGCCAGGCTCATGGTGCCATCGCCGCCGATGACGACGATCACGTCCAGCGCCAGCACCGTCAGGTTGCGTGCTACCCGCGCCAGCGTGGTTTGGTTCTTGAGCGGGTTGGCACTGTTGCTGGTGCCCAGAATCGTGCCGCCAATGTGCAGGATGCCCGAGACTTCGCGCCAGTCGAGCGCTCGCACGCGCGGGGTCTCGCCCATCAGACCATCGAAGCCATCCTGTATGCCGATGACCTCGCACTGGCCGTGGTGGATGAGCGACTTCGTGACGGCGCGGATCACCGCGTTGAGGCCCGGGCAATCGCCGCCACCGGTGAGGATGCCGACGCGCAAACTCAAGGCAGCAGCTCCAGCGCATGCACATAGGCCGGGTGCAGCATCAGCTCGTCCCAGGGCAGCGGCGGGGTTTGCGGCAGCAAGGCCTGGCGGCGCGCGTCACTCGCCGCGTCGGGCTGCCAGCGGCCCAGCACCCTGGCGTTGGCAAGACCATTCAAGAGCTCGTCAATCGCCGCGCCGTCGCCCAGGCTCTGGTTGCACAGCAGCACCAGATCACAGCCCGCATTCAACGCCTCAACGGCGGCGTCGGTGTAGCTGAGCAGCGCGCCATCGATGCGGCGCGCGCCCTCCATGCTCAGGTCATCACTGAAGATGGCGCCGCCAAAGCCCAGGCGATCGCGCAGGATGCCCTGCAGCCATTGGCTGGAAAAACCCGCCGGGCGGCGATCCACGCGCGGGTAGATGACGTGCGCGGGCATCACGCTCGCAAGCGCCGTGGAAAGCCACTGATACGGCGCGGCGTCATCCTGCAGGATGGCGGACAGGCTGCGTTTGTCGATCGGCACCTCGGTATGCGAATCGGCGGCGACGAAACCGTGCCCCGGAAAGTGCTTGCCGCAGTTGGCCATGCCCGCTTGCAACAGCCCGTGCATCAGCGCGCGCGCCAGCGCTGCGACCACGCGCGGGTCACGGTGAAACGCCCGATCTCCAATCACCGTGCTCTCGCCCCAGTCCAAATCCAGCACCGGCGTGAACGACAGATCGACGCCGCAGGCGCGCAGCTCTGCCGCCAGCACGTAGCCGGTGGCCGTGGCCGCGTCGAGTGCGCGCATCGCGCCGCTGCCCTCGCCCGCCTTGCCATCGTTCATCCACAGCTCGCCCAGCGCGCGCATGGGCGGCAGGTGGGTGAAGCCGTCGCTCTTGAAGCGCTGCACGCGCCCGCCTTCGTGATCGACGCAGATCAGCAGATCACCGCGCAGCGCCTTGATCTCGGCCACGAGCTGTACGAGCTGGGCACGGTTTTCCCAATTGCGGGCAAACAGGATCAGACCGCCGACCAGCGGATGCCTGAGGCGGCGGCGGTCTGCCGCAGTGAGTTGCGCGCCTGCAATGTCGATGATCAGGGGCGAGTGCTGGTCCATGTATCAATTCCTTGTTTGATAGCTGCTAGCGCTTTATGGAAAAGCGCTGGAGGCCGATTTGACCTGTATATTTTTGGTTCACAAAGGGTTTTCCCCCTCCCCCTCTGGGGGAGGGTTGGGGTGGGGGCTTGCGGCGCCAGAAGACACCACTGCTCGCGCGCACGCCCCCATCCCTACCCTCCCCCAGAAGGGGAAGGAGTTCGAGGCATGTGCCCGATCAGGGGATCTTGTTCACATTTTTCCACCACACAAAAGCTCGCTGCGTAGTCGCTCTCATCGCTCAGGCTCAGGTGGCAGCTGAGCGCGCGCGCGGCAAACCACTCTGCCAATTCGCCATGCAGGCGCACGGTGGGCTGGCCGCTGGCGAGTTTGGCAATCTCGCACGCGCGCCAGGTCATGGGCCAGATCATGCCCAGGCCTATGGCCTTGGAAAACGCCTCCTTGGCGGAAAAGCGCGTGGCGAGGTAGCGCACGCCACGGTCGGGCCAGCGCGCGCTGCGCGCCTGCCAGGTGGCGAGCTCCGCGTCGCACAGAATCTTTTGCGCAAAGCGCTCGCCGTGGCGCGCAAGGCTCGCACGAATGCGGCGCACGTCGCAGATATCGGTGCCTATGCCGTAGATCATGGCTCGCGCTGCGCCATGCCTTCGTCCAGGCAGGCCAGATAGGCCTGCGTCGTGCGCGCATAGCCCTGCTCCAGCGCATCGGCGATGAAGGCGTGACCGATGGAGACCTCCAGCAAGCCCGGCACGCGCGCGACGAAGGCCGCCAGGTTGGCGAGGTTCAGATCGTGCCCGGCATTGATGCCCAGGTCCGCATCCAGCGCCGCTTGCGCCGCAGCGGCAAAGCGCTGGAGCTGCGCGTCTTGCCGATCAGTGCCCCAGGCAGCGGCGTAGGGTTCGGTGTAGAGCTCGACCCGGTCGGCCCCGACGGCGCGCGCCCCAGCCATCTGTTCGGGCTCGGCATCCATGAACAGGCTCACGCGCACGCCCAGGGCGCGGCATTCGGCGATCAGGGGCGCGAGCTGCTGCGCATCGTGCGGAAAGCGCCAGCCGTGGTCACTGGTGAACTGGCCCACGCTGTCGGGCACGAAGGTGGCCTGGCTCGGGCGCACGGCACGGATGAAGGCCATCAGGTTGTGCGTGGGGTTGCCCTCGATGTTGAACTCGCGCCCCGGCCAGGCGACGAGCAGCTCGGCCAGATCGCTCACGTCGTGCGCACGAATGTGGCGCTCGTCGGGGCGCGGGTGTACCGTGATGCCATGCGCGCCCGCCTCCAGACACAGGCGCGCGGCGCGCAGCACACTCGGAATGCCGAGGTGGCGCGTGTTGCGCACCAGCGCCACCTTGTTGACGTTGACCGAAAGCAGGGTACGGACTGGAACAGAAGTCATAGCGATTGCAGATCCATCAAAAGCTGGCGCGTGCGCAGCGGCGCGCCGCAATGGTATTGCAGCAGCGCGCGCAGTTGGGCTTTGAGCTCGGCGGCAACCGGGGCGCAGGCGCGCAGCGCTGCGACATAGATCTCATCGCCATCCAGGGCTTTCTGCAATGCCAGCCAATCGCGCCCGGCCAGCGCCACTCGGTCCTCGGGCGAGGCCCTGCGCAGGCCATCGGCCACGAGCACGTAGGCGGCATCCGGCGACAAGGGCATCAGTGAGGCCGTTTCAGCGTCCAGCGCGGGCAGCAGTCCGATGTGACGCAGCAGCAACAGCTCGAACGCCCGCAGCACCGGCTCCAGCGTGTCGCCATGCTCGCCACCGCCGAGCACGCGCACCACGCCCGCATACAGGTCAAACAGCGTCGGGTGCGGATCGTCGCGTGCCAGCAGCCGCATCAAAAGCTCATTGAGATAGAGGCCGGAGAGCAGCGCATCGCCCACCGGCATGACATGGCCGCCCACCCATTCCGCGCCCTTGAGGGCATGCACCTCACCCTCACCGCCGCCCACGCTCCAGGACAGGCGCAAGGGCTGCAAGGGCAGCAGCACCGGGCGGAAGTTCGAAGTCGGTTTCTTGGCTCCCTTGGCCAGCAGCACCACCCGGCCATGGCCGCGGGTGAAGACCTCCAGAATCAGGCTGGATTCACTGAAAGGGTAGTTGTGCAGAATGAAGGCCGGTTCATCGGCAATGCGGCGGACAGCCATGACGGCGTTCGATGCGGACAGTCAGACCGCCTCACTCATAGCCGAATGAGCGCACGCGCGCCTCGTCATCGGCCCAGCCGGATCGCACCTTGACCCAGATTTCAAGAAACACCTTGGCTTGCATCAGGCGCTCCAGCTCCTGACGTGCCTCGGAGCCGATGCGCTTGAGCAATTCGCCCTTGTCACCAATCACCATGGCCTTGTGGCTGTCGCGCTCAACGATGATGGTCGCGGCAATGCGCACGAAGCGCCCATGCTTGGGGCTGGGCTCTTCCTGGATTTGCTCGATGACGACCGTGGAGGTGTAGGGCAGCTCATCACCGGTGAGCCGAAACAGCTTTTCACGCACCGTTTCGCTGGCGAGGAACCGCTCGCTGCGGTCGGTCAGCTCATCCTCTTCGTGCCACCAGTCCTGCTCGGGCAGGTAGTTCTCCACGATGGTCAGCAGCCGCTCGATGTCTGCCGGCTTCTTGGCCGTCATCGGCACGAACTCGGCAAACGCGTGGCGCTCCTGCATGTCGCGCAGCCAGGGAGCGATCTCCGCACGGCGGTGCACGGTATCGAGTTTGTTGGCCACCAGCAGGGTGGGAATGCTCTCCTTGAGCAGGCTCAGCACCTTGGCATCCTGGAGCGTGAAACGCCCTGCTTCCACCACGAAAAGCACCACATCCACATCGCTGATGGCACCCATCACCGCCTTGTTGAGCGATTTGTTCAGCGCCGAGCCGTGGCGGGTCTGAAAGCCCGGGGTATCGACGAACACGAACTGCGCCGCGCCACGCGTGCGGATGCCCAGGATGCGGTGGCGCGTGGTCTGCGCCTTGCGGCTGGTGATGGAAATCTTCTGGCCCACCAGCGCATTCATGAGCGTGGACTTGCCGACATTGGGCTTGCCGACGATCGCAATCAGTCCGCAGCGCCGCTGCGCGGCGTCCGCAGCCTCAGGCAAGGTAGATTCAGGATCGGTCATCGGTACGTTTCCAGACGTTGCAACATGGCTCGGGCCGCCATCTGCTCGGCAGCGCGGCGTGAAGAGCCTTGTCCATTTTCAACCAGCTGTCGCTCCACCACCTCGCAGCGCACTTCAAAAGTCTGCTCATGCGCCTCGCCGCTCGTGCGCACGACCTCATAACGCGGCAACTGCATACGCCTGCCCTGCAGCCATTCCTGCAGCGCGGTCTTGGCATCCTTGGCCGCGGTCTGCAGGCGCGCATTCAGCTGCACGCCTTCAAACAGGTGCTCCACCAGCTGCCGCGCGGCATCGTAGCCGGCATCAAGGAAAACTGCGCCTATCAGCGCTTCGACCGCATCGGCCAGGATGGAAGGGCGCTCGCGCCCGCCCGAACGCGCCTCCCCTTCGCCCAAGCGGATCACCGAGGGCAGGCGCAAGTCCAGCGCTATGCGGTGCAGCGAATCCTGGCGCACCAGCAGCGCCCGCACGCGCGAGAGCTCGCCCTCTGGCAGATCCTGCATGTGCGTGAACAGAAGGTTGGAGACCGCCAGCTCCAGCACCGCATCGCCGAGAAACTCCAGGCGCTCGTAGTGCTCGGCGCCAAAGCTGCGGTGCGTCACGGCCTGCTGCAGCAGGCGTTGATTGGAAAAACGATGCTGCAGCCGCTGCTGCAGCGCAGCCATCGACGATGTATCCACTAATCGACAGAGTCCTGGAAGCGGTAGACCAGATAGGCCGGCCCGAACAGGGCAATCTCGCGCTCGTATTTGTAAGACACGACCACCTTGTCGTTGCGCTTGGTGATTTCAAGATCCTTGCCGCTGATGGACGTGATGTCATCGATGGTTGCGGCACGGTCGAAATCCGCGCGCACGCCGGCGACGGTGGTCTGTTCGCGCGCTGCCTTGGTTGCGGCTTTCTTGATGGCCTGGTACTCGATCAGGATAGGCACCGATTGACCACCAATCGCAAATATCGCGACAGCAAAAACACCGATGAAAACAAGCCCGAAAAACGACATGCCCCGTTGCCGGGACCGTAGTGCATTGCGCCGTGCCGCCATAGTTGCTCCCTTTGTCAATCGAATGAACCAATGCGCTTGAGGTTACCGAAATTCATCCAGACAAAAAAGGCCTTGCCGACGATGTTCTGTTCGGGCACGAACCCCCAGTAGCGCGAATCGAGCGAATTATCGCGGTTGTCACCCATCATGAAATAGTGGCCCGCCGGCACCTTGCACACCACGCCCTCGATGCTGTAGGTGCAGTGGTCGCGGTATCGGAATTCGCTCGCCCCCTGCACAAAGGCGGGCACATCCTTGTTCAGGATGATGTCGTGCGTGTGCAGGCCCAGTTGCTCCTGTCGCCGGGCAAAGTAGCGCATCGCATCCGCATCGAAGAATTCGGGCAAGTCCTTCAGCGGCACTTCCTTGCCGTTGATGGTCAGGCGCTTGTTCAGATAAGCCACTTCGTCACCCGGCACTCCCACCACCCGCTTGATGTAGTCCAGACTCGGCTGCGGCGGGTAGCGAAACACCATCACGTCGCCGCGCTGTGGTGCATTGCCCTGCGTCAGGCGCGTGTTGAACACCGGTAGGCGCAGACCGTAGGTGTATTTGTTGACCAGAATCAGGTCGCCCACCATCAAGGTCGGAATCATGGAGCCCGACGGGATCTTGAACGGCTCGAACAGAAACGAGCGCAGCAGGAACACCGCGCAAATCACCGGGAACAGCCCTGCCGTCCAGTCCAGCCACCAGGGCTGCGCCAGCAGGCGACCCTCGGCCTCTCTGGCGTTGTCATCATCCGTTTTCGCAATACCCATGCGCTCCAGCTCACTGCGACGCTGCGCCGCCGCCTGCTGCACCGCCTGCGCCGCACGCCTGCGCTGGGGCAGGAAATAAAACCGCTCGGCCAGCCAATACAGCCCCGTCACCAGGGTCGCGAGCATGAGCAGCAAGGCGAAATTGCCTTCGATCGCGCCAAAGTACCACGCACCCAGGTAGGCGACAAAGGCCGCGAGCACAACGGCTGTGATGGCTTGCATAAACATCAATCCTCTACTTGCAAGATGGCCAGGAACGCCTCTTGCGGCACCTCGACGGTGCCAATCTGCTTCATGCGTTTCTTGCCGGCCTTCTGCTTTTCCAGCAGCTTGCGCTTGCGCGTGATGTCGCCGCCATAGCACTTGGCCAGCACGTTCTTGCGCAGCGCCTTCACCGTCTCGCGCGCGATGATGTTGGCGCCGATCGCCGCCTGGATCGCCACATCAAACATCTGGCGACTGATGATCTCGCGCATCTTCGCGACCACCGCGCGGCCACGGTATTGGGCCTGGCTGCGGTGCACGATGATGGAGAGCGCATCCACTTTCTCGCCGTTGAGAAGGATGTCCACCTTGACGACGTCGGACGCGCGGTACTCCTTGAAGCTGTAGTCCATCGAGGCATAGCCGCGCGAGATGGATTTGAGCTTGTCAAAGAAGTCGAGCACGATCTCGCCCAGCGGCAGCTCGTAGGTGAGCATCACCTGGCGGCCGTGGTACTGCATGTTCATCTGCACGCCGCGCTTCTGGTTGGCCAGCGTCATCACCGGGCCGACGTAGTCCTGCGGCATGTACAGATGCACGGTGACGATGGGTTCCCGCACCTCCTCGATGTGGCCCGGCTCGGGCATCTTGGAAGGGTTTTCCACGTGAATCAGCTCACCGTCGCCCTTGAGCACCTCATACACCACGCTCGGCGCGGTGGTGATCAGGTCCTGATCGAACTCGCGCTCCAGGCGCTCCTGCACGATCTCCATGTGCAGCAGGCCGAGAAAACCGCAGCGAAAGCCGAAACCCAGCGCTTGGCTGACCTCGGGCTCGAAATGCAGCGAGGCGTCGTTGAGCTGCAGCTTTTCCAGCGCATCGCGCAACTGGTCGTACTGGTTGGCCTCGGTCGGGTACAGCCCGGCAAACACCTGCGGCTGGATTTCCTTGAAGCCGGGCAGCGCCTGCACCGCGGGCCCGGCGTTGTTGGGCAGCTTTTTCTCCAGCGTGATGGTGTCGCCCACCTTGGCTGCCTTGAGCTCCTTGATGCCGCAGATCACGTATCCCACTTCACCGGCACGCAATTGTTCGCGCGGCAGATTGGCCGGCGTGAAGACGCCAATCTGATTGATCTCGTAGGCCGAACCAGTTGCCATCAGCTTGATGCGCTCACCTTTTTTCAGCATGCCATCCACCATGCGCACCAGCATCACCACGCCGACGTAGCTGTCGAACCATGAGTCGATGATCATCGCGCGCGGCGGGCCATCGGCATCGCCCCTGGGCGGCGGCACCTTGGCTACCACGGCCTCCAGAATCTCGTCTATGCCCGTGCCGGTCTTGGCCGAGCAGGGAATCGCATTGGTCGCGTCGATGCCGATCACGTCCTCGATTTCGGCCTTGGCGGTGTCGGGGTCAGCCTGCGGCAGATCCATCTTGTTGAGCACCGGCAGCACTTCCACGCCCAGGTCGAGCGCGGTGTAGCAGTTGGCCACCGTCTGCGCCTCGACGCCCTGGCTCGCATCGACCACCAGCAGCGCACCCTCGCAGGCCGAAAGCGAACGGCTCACCTCATAGGAAAAGTCCACATGCCCGGGCGTGTCGATCAGGTTCAGGTTGTAGATCTGGCCGTCCTGCGCCTTGTATTGCAGCGCGGCGGTCTGCGCCTTGATGGTGATGCCGCGCTCTTTCTCGATCTCCATCGAATCGAGCACCTGCGCCTGCATCTCGCGCTCCTGCAAACCACCGCAGCGCTGGATGATGCGGTCGGCCAGCGTCGACTTGCCGTGGTCGATGTGCGCAATGATCGAAAAATTCCTGATGTGTTTCATCCGACAACCGTATTCATGCGGTTCAGCCTTGCGCCCGACCCATGAAAAAGGGCGCGTCAGCGATGCGACGCGCCCCGGATCAACTCGCTTGCAAGCGTAGGGGAGCCATTGTAGCGACGCGCTGGCGACCGATGGCCGCCATCCAGGTCGATTTTACCGGGCAGAACACTCAACGTTCCGGGCGAATCAGGGTGTATTGCGCCCAATCGCCGCGGCGGAACATCACGCTCAGCGGCTTCTTCCCGTCGGCCTTGGCAAGCAGTCCTTCAAACTCGCTGACCGAGCCGATATCGGTATTGGACAGCGCAAAGATCACGTCGCCGGCCTTCAGGCCCGCACGTGCCGCAGGGCCATCCGAGCTCACAACCTTGACGCCGCCCTTGATGCGCAACTCCTTGGCTTCATCCGCTGGCAACGCATGCACCACTAGACCCCAGCGCTGTGCCATCTTGGACGGCTTGTCGGCGTGCGACTGGCTGTCATCGTCTTTGGCAGCCACTTTCTCGTTCGGCTGCACCTCGGCAATCGTGATGGACAGGTCGCGCGAACTGCCACGGTGCCATACCGTGACCGTGGTCTTGGTGCCAGGCTTGGTGTTGCCGACCATGCGCGGAAGGTCGGAGAATTTCTCAACCGCCTTGCCGTCGTATTGCGTGATCACGTCACCGGCCTCGATACCGGCCTTCTGCGCGGGCGAGCCCACTTCCACCCCGCGCACCAAGGCACCCTGCGGCTTGGCAAGGCCCATGGAGTCGGCAATGTCTTTGGTCACCGGCTCGATCTGCACCCCGATGCGACCGCGGCTGACCCGTCCGGATGTGCGCAACTGGTCGCTCACGCGCATCGCCTCATCGACGGGAATGGCGAACGAGATCCCCATGAAACCACCCGAACGCGAATAAATCTGGCTGTTGATGCCTACCACCTCGCCGCGCATGTTGATCAGAGGCCCTCCGGAATTGCCGGGATTGATCGCGACATCGGTCTGGATGAACGGCAGGTAGTCGCCCGTGTCACGCTGCTTGGCGCTGACGATGCCGGCAGTGACGGTGTTGTCGAGACCGAACGGCGAGCCAATGGCCATGACCCATTCGCCCACCTTCAGCCGCGAAACGTCGCCGATCTTGACGGCAGGCAGGCCCGTGGCATCGATCTTCACCACGGCGATGTCGGAGCGCTTGTCGGCGCCGATGATCTTCGCCTTGAACTCGCGCTTGTCGGTCAGCGTCACCATCACCTCATCGGCGCCATCGACGACATGGGCGTTGGTCATCACATAGCCGTCCGCGGTCAGGATGAAGCCTGAGCCCACGCCGCGCGGCTGCTCCTGCGGTGAGCCGCCGGGGCGCTGGCCACGCCGGCGCGGCATGTTGGGGACGGGGATGCCGAAACGCCGGAAGAATTCCAGCATGTCCTCATCCGGTCCGTCAGCAGCGTTGTCGGGATCGACCTTCTCCAGCGTGCGGATGTTCACCACCGAAGGGCCGACCAGATCCACCAGCTCGGTGAAATCGGGCAGCCCGCGCACCACGGGGGCCGATTGCGCCTGCGCCTGCGTGGGCACCAGCACCGTTGCTGCTGCGGCCGCGAGCGCAAGTGCGCCCGCCAACGCCACCGACAGTACGCCATCCTTCGCCTTCATGCACCACTTCATTGCCATCCTCGCTCTCTCCGATATTCAATAACAAGAGCCGCCCCTCCAGGGCGGCCCTTGTGCAGCCTCGATGCGCCCGGCACGCTCAGCGTCGGGATTGGCCCTGCAAGCCGACATTGCGCAAAAAAGGCTCGCGCTGCTGCACGCTCATGCCGCCGTAGCGCCCCGATTGACGCATCAGCTCATCGAGCTGCGGATCACGGATCACGCCCTGCGGGTTCACCACCAACCGCACCGGGGTCGTCGCCGTGCCCGATGGCACCACGTTGCTTGCCAATTGCATGCCTGCCACCGATGGCGTACCCAGATTGGAATACGCCGTCCAGCCCAGCGCGACGGCCGCCGTCAGCGACGCGAAACCCGCTGCGAGCTTCCAGTGCCGCACCGAGCCGTTGGCGGCTTCCGTCGCATGCGCCTGAACATTCACCACGGGCTCTGCATCAGCAGCCAAGACCACGGAGGGGCGCTCCTGGGCAATCCGCGCGCGCAGCCCCTCCAGCATGGAAACATCCAGCGCAGGCATGGCGTCCACGCCACGCATCACATCGCCGATCACGTGATAGGTCTGCCACGATGCCCTGCCTTCATCGGTGCGCGCATAGGCCAGCGCCTGTGGGCACTCATGGCCGGGCAGTTCACCGTCGGCCAGCGCCGACAGGCATTCACGCATTGATACTTCATCGTTCATGGTGTCATTCCCATTGAGCCAGCTTCACCACCATCACCAGCGCTTGCCCGACTGGCGCTCCAGCAAGGGCTTGACCTTGGCCGAAATCGCCTCGCGCGCACGGAAAATCCGCGAACGCACCGTACCTATGGGACAAGCCATCACCTGCGCGATCTCCTCATAGCTCAAGCCTTCGATCTCGCGCAAGGTCACCGCCTGACGCAACTCCGCCGGAAGCGCCTCAAGCGCCAGATTGACGGCTTGCGCCACTTCCTGGGCTGCAAGCACGGTTTCAGGCGTTTCGTCGGTGGTTAGTTCACGGGTCAGCACAGAAGTTTCATCATCGTCCTCTGCGGCCCCGCGCAAGGCGCTTTCCGTGATCAAAGGGTCGCGCTTGAGGTCCATGAGCGACTTTTTCGCCGTGTTGACTGCAATCCGATAGAGCCAGGTATAGAACTGCGCATCACCACGGAACTGATGCAGGGCGCGGTACGCGCGTAGAAACGTCTCCTGTGCAATATCCTGCACCAGATCCACATCACGCACCATGCGTCCGATCAGGCGTTCGATGCGCCGCTGGTACTTGATCACCAGCAGCTCATAGGCATGCTGGTCGCCCGCGACCGTGCGCTCCACCAGTTGCAGGTCGCTGTTGGGCGGGTCGCCGGGCTCCTGTCCGGGGTTCATGCTCTACCCCTCGCGGCACGATCGGCCGCCAGGGCGCGGCGCAAGCTGGGCCAGCGCTGCGGCAGCAGGCCCTGCTCAAGCCACAACCATTCACTGGCACCGCCTTGCCGCTCTACACGCAGCAACAGGCTGGACTGAAGGTCCAGGCACACCCGGGGCGACAGGCAATGCTCCCGCGCCCGCCCTCCCGCCGTGATCCACCAGCCGTCACTGCCACCCCAGGCAAATGCACCGCTGCCGGTGCCACGCCACCAAGTCAGTGCGAGCACGGCGCTGACCAGCCAGGTTCCCAAACCAAGGATCCAGGGGCCGGGGCGCACCGGCTGAGCGGCGAGCCAGAGCAGCAGCACCCCCAGACCCAGCAACGCTACAGCCAGTGCTGCGCGCGCGAGCACCCGGGGTCTGGAAAAAGGATAGCTGACTGCAGGTGGCAGGTATGCGGTATCGCGCATCTGGAATCGCTTGGGCAGCCCTGTCCGGCTCCCTAACCGGCGCTCGTGTCACACACGCCGGAACACCAGCGTGCCATTGGTCCCGCCAAAGCCGAAGTTGTTCTTGACGGCGATCCTGAGCGCCATGTCACGCGCCGTGTTGGCACAGTAATCCAGGTCGCACTCCGGGTCCTGATGGGCCAGATTGATCGTCGGCGGCACCTTCTGTTCGCGCAGCGCCAGCACGGTGAACACGCTTTCGATGCCACCCGCGCCACCCAGCAGGTGGCCCGTCATGGATTTGGTGGAGCTCACGACCACCTTGCGCGCCGCATCGCCCAGCGCCGCCTTGATGGCGTTGGTTTCATTGATGTCACCCAACGGCGTGGAGGTGCCGTGCGCGTTCAGATAGTCAACCTCGTCGGCGTTGACACCGGCATTGCGCAAGGCCGCGACCATCGCCCGGCGCGGGCCGTCCATGTTGGGCGCCGTCATGTGGCCGGCGTCGGCGCTCATGCCATAGCCGGACAGCTCGGCGTAAATCCTTGCGCCGCGCGCCTTGGCGTGCTCGTACTCCTCGAGCACCATGACGCCGGCGCCCTCGCCGAGCACAAAACCATCGCGGTCCTTGTCCCAGGGGCGCGAGGCCGCCTGCGGATCGTCGTTGCGCGTGGACAGTGCCCGCATGGCCGCAAAGCCGCCTACGCCGAGCGGCGAGACGGTGGCCTCGGTACCGCCGGCGACGATCACATCGGCATCACCGTATTCGATCTTGCGCGCCGCCTCGCCGATGCAGTGCAGGCCCGTCGTGCAGGCCGTCACCACCGACAAATTGGGGCCCTTGAAGCCAAAACGCATGGACACATGCCCCGCCACCATATTGATGATGGATGCCGGCACAAAAAACGGCGTGATGCGCCGGGGGCCGCGGCTGGCGAGTTCGGCATGGGTGTCTTCGATCAGCGGCAGGCCGCCGATGCCCGAGCCCACGATGCAGCCTATGCGCTCGGCCAGTTCCTCGCCGAGCGCTTCGCCCGTCGGCAGCCCCGCATCAAGCACGGCCTCGTCGGCTGCGGCGACACCGTAATGGATGAAGGTATCCATCGTGCGCGCTTCCTTGGGCGTCATGTAGGCGTTGAGATCGAAACCCTTGACTTCGCCCGCGATGCGGCAGGAAAACGCCGAAGCGTCAAACCGGGTGATGGGACCAATGCCGGAGCGGCCGGCAAGGATGTTGGCCCAGGCCTCACGCACCGTGTTCCCCACGGGAGTGACACAGCCCAGACCAGTCACGACGACGCGACGTCGGCTCATGCGTTCAGCTTTCCAAAGTTGCGCCGCAGGGTCCCCGCCAGTTGCGGGGTGCGGCAAAGCGGCGTTTATGCCTTCTGGTGGGTATTGGCGTAGTCGATGGCGTTCTGCACCGTGGTGATCTTCTCTGCGTCTTCGTCAGGGATCTCGATGCCGAATTCATCTTCCAGCGCCATCACCAGCTCGACCGTGTCCAGCGAGTCGGCACCCAGATCGGCCACGAAGGCTTTTTCATTGGTGACCTGGGACTCTTCCACGCCGAGTTGCTCGGCGATGATTTTCTTGACACGTGCTTCGATATCGCTCATGGGGGGTTCCCTCTGGGGGTTGTGAACAGAGTGGCGATTCTAGCTGCAAGGGGTAACGCACCCAAAGGCACGGCAGCCAAGTCGCCGCGCATTACATGTGCATGCCGCCGTTGACGTGCAATTCCTGCCCGGTGACATAGCCCGCGCCATCGCTGGCGAGGTAAGCCACGGCCTGCGCGATGTCCTCGGGACGGCCCAGCGCACCCAACGGAATCTGCGTCAGCAGCGCCTGCTTCTGCTCCTGCGGCAGACTGGCCGTCATGTCGGTGGCAATGAATCCCGGCGCCACGCAATTGACGGTGATGCCGCGGCTGGCCAGTTCACGCGCCAGTGCGCGGGTCATGCCGGCCACGCCGGCCTTGGCAGCTGCGTAATTGGCCTGCCCCGGGTTGCCCGAGGCGCCCACCACGCTGGTGATGCTCACGATGCGCCCGAAGCGCTGCTTCATCATGGGGCGAATCACCGCGCGGCTGACGCGAAATACCGCCTTGAGATTGGTATCGATGACCGCATCCCATTCATCATCCTTCATGCGCATCGCAAGCTGATCGCGCGTGATGCCGGCGTTGTTCACCAGCACATGCAGGCCGCCATGCTCCTTGACGATGGCATCCACCAGCGCCAGCACGGCCGCGCCATCGGTCACATCCAGCGACACGCCCTTGCCGCCCTGCGGCGCCAGCGCCGCGCTGATGCGCGCCGCGCCGTCCGCCGTGGTGGCGGTGCCGATCACGGTGCAGCCACGCGCCGCCAACTCGGCTGCGACAGCGGCGCCAATGCCGCGGGTGGCGCCCGTCACCAGCGCAATACGGTTGGCATCGGGTGCGTTCATGCGAGCATCTCCTTGATTTCAGCCAGCGACGCCGGATCCTGCAAACAGGCGCTGGCCAAGGTCGCATCAATGCGCTTGACCATGCCGGAAAGCACCTTGCCCGGGCCGCACTCCACCACATGCGTCATGCCACGGGCCTTGATGGCCTGCACCGTTTCCACCCAGCGCACCGGGCCGAAGGCCTGGCGGTAGAGCGCATCGCGGATGGCGCCGGCGTCCTGCTGCACCAGCACATCGACGTTGTTGATCACGGGAATCTGCGGCGGCGCCAGATCAAGCTGCTCCAACGCCGCCTTGAGCTTTTCCGCCGCCGGCTTCATCAGACTGGAGTGAAACGGCGCCGAAACCGGCAGCGGCAGCGCCCGCTTGGCCCCTGCCGCCTTGAGCACCTCGCAGCCCTTGGCCACGCCGGCAACCGTACCGGCAATCACCGTCTGCGCCGGATCGTTGAAATTCACCGCCTCGACCACCTCGGCGGAACCGGCGCCAAAGCTCTCGCTGGCTTGCGCGCAGCCGGCCATCACCTGCCCTGCGGGCAGGCCGAGAATGGCGGCCATCGCACCGGTGCCCACCGGCACCGCGTCCTGCATCGCCTGGGCCCGCAGGCGCACCAGCGGCGCAGCTTGCGCCAGGGTGAGCACCCCGGCCGCCACCAGTGCGGAGTATTCACCCAATGAATGCCCGGCCAGCACCAGCGGCAGCGCGCCACCCTCGGCGCGCCAGACGCGCCAGGCCGCCACGCCTGCCACCAGCATCACCGGCTGGGTGTTGGTGGTGAGCGCCAAGGCTTCCTTGGGGCCAGCGTGGATCAGCGCCGCGACGTCCTCGTGCAGCGCATCGGAGGCCTCGGCCAATGCCTGCGCCACCACGGGATGATCGCCCCACGAATCGAGCATGCCAACCGACTGCGAGCCCTGGCCCGGAAAGACAAATGCAAAAGGAGATGGCATCGAAAATATCAATCAAATCGGCCGCTAGCGCCCTTTGAATGGGCGCTAATAGCTACATTTTTACAAGCAAAGAACCCCAGGTGAACCCACCGCCCACGCCTTCCAGCAGCACGTTCTGGCCGGGTTTGATCTGGCCGGCGCGCACCGCCACGTCGAGCGCCAGCGGCACCGACGCGGCCGAGGTATTGCCGTGCTCGGCCACCGTTACCACCACCTTCTCGGGCGGCAAGTGCAGGCGCCGCGCGGTGCTGAGCATGATGCGGATATTGGCCTGGTGCGGCACCAGCCAGTCGACCTCGGCCTCGGTCACGCCGGCTTTGGCCAGCGTCGCATGCGCGGTTTTCTCCAGCACGCCCACCGCCAGCTTGAACACCGCCTGACCGTCCATCTTGAGCAAGGGATCGCCCAGGATGGCGCCACCCGAGACATGGCCGGGCACGCACAGCAGGCCGACATGCTGGCCATCGGCGTGCAGATCGCTGGCGAGGATGCCGGGCGTCTCGGACGCCTTGAGCACCACCGCGCCCGCGCCGTCGCCAAACAGCACGCAGGTCGTGCGATCGGAAAAATCGAGGATGCGGCTGAAGACCTCACTGCCGACCACCAGCGCCGAGCGCGCGCTGCCCGCCTGCACCATCGCATCGGCCACGGCCAGCGCGTAGATGAAGCCGCTGCAGACCGCTTGCACGTCAAACGCCGCGCAGCCATTGGTGATGCCGAGCTTGTGTTGCAGGATCGCCGCGGTCGATGGAAACACCATGTCCGGCGTCGAAGTGGCCACGATGATGAGATCGATCTCGTCGGGCGCAGTACCCGCCGCGTCCAGGGCCTGGCGCGCCGCATGCAGCGCCAGGTCGCTGCTGGCGACATCGGGCGCCGCGAAATGCCGGGCGTGGATGCCGGTGCGCTCGACGATCCAGGTGTCGGAAGTTTCAACGCCGCGCCGCGCCAGTTCGGCCGCCAGTTCGTCGTTGCTGACTCGGCGCGGCGGCAGATAGCCGCCGGTGCCGGCGATGCGGGAATAGCGTCTCATCAAAGTCCAGGAGAGGCGTTGCTTGCGGGTTCGGGCGAAATATCCGCGGCTGCCAGCAAGGGCGCCGCACGCGCAACCTGGGTGCGCACGCGCTCCAGCAGGTCATTGCGAGCCGCATCATACGCGCGCACCAGCGCCTGTTCGAACGCCAGCGCATCGGCAGAACCGTGGCTCTTGAACACCAGGCCACGCAGACCGAGCAGCGCAGCGCCGTTGTAGCGCCGGTGATCCATGCGTTTTTTGAGCGCAGATAACACTGGATAAGCGACGATAGCGGCTAATTTTGTGAAAATATTGCGGGAAAACTCTTCCTTGAGGAAACCGCCAATCATCGAGGCCAGCCCCTCTATGGTCTTGAGCGCGACGTTGCCGACAAAGCCATCGCAGACCACGATATCGGCGCTACCCTTGAAAATATCGTTGCCCTCGACGTTGCCGACGAAGTTCAAGTCGCCCCGGGCGGCCGCGGCGCGCAGCAATTCGCCGGCGCGCTTGATCTCCTCGCTGCCCTTGATCGCTTCCTCGCCCACATTGAGCAGCCCCACCGTGGGCCGCGGGTCGTTCTTGAGCACCGACACCAGCGCCGACCCCATCACCGCGAACTGCAGCAGGTGCTCCGCGCTGCAATCCACATTCGCTCCCAGATCCAGCACCGTAGTGGCGCCGCCCTGCGCATTCGGGATCTGCGTGGCAATGGCCGGGCGATCGATGCCATCGAGCGTCTTGAGCAGATAGCGCGCCGTCGCCATCAGCGCCCCGGTATTGCCCGCCGACACGGCCGCCTGCGCCGCGCCATCCTTGACCTGCTGGATCGCCACGCGCATCGACGAATCGCGCTTGCGCCTGAGCGCCTCCTCCACGGAATCGTCCATGCCCACCACCTGGCTCGCCGCCACCGGCGTGGCACGTTCGTGCGCGAAAGCCGCCAATGCCTGCGGCTGGCCCACCAGCAGCAGCCGGGCGTCCGGATGGCCATCCAGAAAGCGGCGGCACGCAGGCAGCGTGACAGACACGCCGTGGTCACCCCCCATGCAATCGACAGCCAATGTGATCATTCTTCAATTCGTGTTCAATGCAGCCGCCTAGTGTAGGCCGCTGCCACAACGACAAAAGCCCGCGCTACCGTCACGTAGCTGCGGGCCTTGAGGCACAACCAATGCAGCAGCGCCATAGGCGCCGGGCATCAGACTTCGGCGTCGTCGCCCTTGGCCTTGATCACCTGGCGCCCACGGTAGTAGCCGTTGGGGCTGATGTGATGGCGCAAATGCACTTCGCCGGTGGTCGGCTCAAGCGCCGTGCCCGGCGCCTTGAGCGCATTGTGCGAGCGATGCATGCCCCGCTTGGAGGGCGATTTCTTGTTTTGCTGAACGGCCATGGTGGGCTCCTGGTGTCTGGGGGAATCGGGCCAAGCGCTCAGCCCGTCAAAGACACAAGCGCAATTACGCGAAACCAAGGATTGTAAATCATTCGGTGCATTTGCCCAAGCATCAGTTTTTGGGCTTGTGCATCTGCAGCCCGGCCAGCGCCGCAAACGGGTTGTTGGCGGGCGCCGGTTCGGGCGCCAGGTCTTCCTCGCCCGCACTCATTTGCACCGGCACCGGGCATTCGTCGTGGCGCGGCACCAGCGGCAAGTCCAGCAGCAGCTCATCCTCGACCAGCTCGCGCAGGTTGAATTCGCGCGACAGCACCAGCACATCTTCCTCGCTCTCGCCATCCTGCGCCTCTGCCGTTACCTCGTCGTGCACGAAGCGAAACAGCCGATCGACCTGCAGCGGCACATCCATCGGCTGCATGCAGCGCTGGCAGACCATAGGGAACGTCGCCTGCGCCTTCAGATGCAGCCACGGCTGCGGGCTGCTTCCGAGCCGGTCGCGCAATTCGCCCTCTGCAGACCAGTCGACATACAGCTCCGGGTGCAGCTTGTGCGCGCTCTGCGACAGCCGCTTGTACTTGAGCAATGAATCATGACTGGCAAGGCGCGCCTTCGCCTGCGCGAAGGCCTTGACGTCAAGCCGGTCAGCAGAGAACTCCTTGGTCATGAAAGCAGTGTAAGAGAATCAAGGCATGACGCAAGCAGTTCGCATTTCACACCCGCTGATCCTCGGTTCGACCTCGCGCTACCGGCGCGAACTGCTGCAGCGCCTGGGGCTGACGTTTGAGGTCGTCGCGCCCGAGGTGGACGAAACGCCGCTGCTCGGCGAAGCGCCGCGTGCGCTGGCACTGCGCCTGGCGAGCGCCAAGGCACAGGCGGTGGCTTCGCAGCACCCGCAGGCGCTGGTGATCGGCTCCGATCAGGTGGCGGACCTGGCCGGTGAGCCCCTGGGCAAACCGGGGAGCCACGAGCGCGCCGTGCAGCAGCTCACGCGGATGAGCGGCCAGAGCGTCGTGTTTCACACCGCTGTCACCGTGGCATGCCAGGCCAGCGGCTTTGCGCAAACCGATCTGGCACCGGTGCGCGTGCGCTTTCGCCCACTCTCGCCTGGAGAAATCGAACGCTACCTGCGCGCAGAGCAACCCTATGACTGCGCCGGCAGCGCCAAGAGCGAGGGGCTGGGCATCGCGCTGCTGGATGCGATTGAAAGCGACGACCCGACGGCCCTCGTTGGCCTGCCGCTGATCCGCGTCTGCCGCATGCTGCGCGCTGCCGGGATGGTGCTGCCATGAGCCGCCCGACGCCGCCCGGCACGCTCTGGCTGGTGCCGACGCCGCTGGACTTCGGCTGTGAGCCGCTGGCACCGCTCACCGACGTGCTGCCCGAGGCGACGCTGCAGCGCGCCGCCCAGCTCACGCACTGGATTTGCGAGAACGCAAAGAGCTGCCGCGCCTATCTGAAGCGCGTCGCGGAGCACCTGCCGCTGGCCGCGCCGCTGCAGGAGCAGCAGATCACCGAGCTGCCGCACGCGGTCCACAAGAAAGGGGACCATGCGGGCGGCTTTGACGCTCGCCCGCTGCTCGCGCCGCTGCTGCAGGGGCATGACCTGGGGCTGGTGAGTGAAGCCGGCATGCCTGCCGTGGCCGACCCGGGCAGCGCGGTGGTGCGCGCCGCGCACGACGCGGGTGCGCGCGTGGTGCCTCTCGTGGGCCCGGTCTCGCTGCTGCTGGCGCTCGCGGCCAGCGGCCTGAACGGGCAGAACTTCGCCTTCATCGGCTACCTGCCGCAGGATGCGGCCGAGCGTGTGAAGCGGATCCACCAGTTGGAAGCCCTGGCCCTGAAACACGGCCAGACCCAGGTTTTCATTGAAACACCGTACCGCAACACCGCACTCTGGAGCGCTCTGCTGCAGCACCTGCAGCCGGGCACCCGACTGGCATGCGCCAGCGGCCTGACGCTGGCACAGGCCCGGGTGCACTGCAGGCCGGTGAGCGCCTGGCGCAAGGCGCACGATGGCGCGGTGCCACGTCTGCCCACCGTGTTTGCCATCGGAGCCTGAATGCAAGACGTCCTCTTCGAAGCGCGCGGCCCGGTCGCGCTCATCACCCTGCAGCGCCCGGCGCAACGCAATGCGGTGCACCGCCCGATGGCGGACGCGCTGCGCTCGGCTTTCGAGCGCTTCGAGGCCGACGACAGCCTGCGCGTGGCGGTGCTGCATGGCGCGGGTGGGCATTTCTGCGCCGGTGCAGACCTTGCCGCGGTGGCCGACCCGCGGCTGCGCAACGAGCTCGATCCCGCTGGCGGCCCGAACGCACCCATGGGACCGACCCGCATGGCGCTGACCAAACCGCTCATCGCCGCCATCGAAGGGTATGCGGTCGCTGGCGGGCTGGAGCTGGCGTTGCTGGCCGACCTGCGCGTGGCGGCCGAGGATGCGCAACTGGGCGTGTTCTGCCGCCGTTGGGGCGTGCCGCTGATTGACGGCGGCACGGTGCGTCTGCCACGCCTGATCGGCATGGGCCACGCGCTCGATCTGATCCTCACCGGGCGCGCCGTGGGCGCCGCCGAAGCGCTGTCCATGGGCCTGGTGAACCGCGTCGTTGCGCACGGCGGCGCCTTGGCCGCTGCCGAAATGCTGGCACGCGAGCTGGCCGCCTTCCCGCAGCGCTGCATGCTGGCCGACCGTGCGTCGGCCTATGCACAGTGGAATCTGTCAGCGCCCGAGGCGCTGTGCCAGGAAGGGCGCCTGGGCGTGCCCATCGTGGCGGCCGAAGGTGCCGCTGGCGCGGCGCGTTTCACGCAGGGGCATGGCCGGCACGGAGCGGCGGACAGCGGGCGCTGAACGCCGCCCGGCTCGCGCGCCCGGGCAGTTCAGCGCAGCAGTGGTGCGCTGCGCAGCGCCTGAATCGCCCCTGCGCCCAGCGCCGCACCAAAGCGGCGCGCCAGGCGCTCGGCGAAGTTGTCGCGCTGGGTGTAGTCCACGATGTCCTCGGCCTTCACCACCTCGCGCGCGACATAGTCCAGGCTGCCAAGCTGGTCCGCCAGGCCCATGGTCACCGCCTGCTGGCCGGTCCAGAACAGCCCGCTGAAGGTCTCGGGCGTGATTTTCAGGCGGTCGCCCCGACCCTTTTTCACGACATCGATGAACTGCTGGTGGATCTGCTCCAGCATCTTCAGCGCATAGGCGCGCTGCTCCTCGGACATCGGGCTGAACGGATCAAGGAAGCCCTTGTTGGCGCCAGCGGTGAGCAAGCGCCGCTCCACCCCCAGCTTGTCCATAGTGCCGGTAAAACCAAAGCCGTCCATCAGCACGCCGATGGAGCCGACGATGCTCGCCTTGTCCACATAGATGGCATCGGCGGCCGAGGCGATGTAATAGGCTGCCGAGGCGGCGCTTTCCTCGACCACGGCGTACACCGGCTTGTCGTGCTGCTTCTTCAGACGGAAAATTTCGTCGTTGATGATGCCCGCCTGCACCGGGCTGCCACCGGGCGAATTCACCAGCAGCACCACCGCCTGTGCGCCTGCATCGTCAAACGCGCTGCGCAACGAAGCCACCACGCCGTCGGCACTGGTCGGCCCGTCCGCGGCGATCTCGCCCTTGATGTCTATCACCGCGGTATGGGGTGTGCTTTTGGCAACGCCGGTGAGGTCGCGCGTGGAGCTGGAGATGCCCCACACGATGGCCCCCAGGATCGCCAGCCACAGCAGACGCCAGAAGATGCGCCAGCGCCGCGCGGCGCGCTGCTCGGCCACGGTGGCGAGCACGAGCTTTTCCAGCACCTCGCGCTCCCAGGGGTCTGCGCGGCCAGCGTTGTCCGTCTTTTCTGCTTTGTTTTCAGTAGCTGACTGCGCCCACAGGTCGGGCGCTACAGGCGGTTTTTGCTCCAAATCCTGGGATTCGGGGCGATGGGCATCGGTCATGGAATCACGCGCTTTGCGGTTGCAGCAGCGCGGCAGTATGCCAGTACACCCTGCCCGCTTCCTCGGTGGTGGTGATCCTGGTCAGCGGCCCGCGCCCCGGGCCTCCGACGCAGCAACCGGTATCGGGCTCGAACACCGCGCCATGCGTGGCGCAAACCAGCAGCTGGCCGGTGATGTCGAAAAAATGCCCTTCGCGGTAGTCCAGCTCCGTCCAGACATGGGTGCAGCGGTTCAGGTAGGCCTGCACCTGACCCCGCCAGCGCACGGCGAAGGCGCGCAGCTTCTCGCCGCGGTAGACCACCTCAAACGCGACACCGGTGCCGCCGTCCACCAGTTCGCTGCTGGCGCACAGAAAAATGCGTTCACTCGGGGCGGCTTCAGGCATCACGCATGCTCCGCCAGCCAAGCATCGAGCCGCGCCACCGTGGGGGCGACGAACAGCGGCGAGAGCGCGGCGAAGCCTTCGCTGTCGTGCGCGCCGTAGGCCACGCCCACGCTGGCACAGGCGGCGTTGCGCGCCATCTCCAGGTCGTGCGTGGTGTCACCCACCATCAATACGCGCTCGGGCGGCAGGTCAAATTCGGCCATCAGCTCCTGCAGCATCAGCGGGTCGGGCTTGCCCGCGGTTTCATCGGCGGTGCGCGAGGCGTCGAACACGCCCTTGAGCTGCGCGCTGGCCAGTGCCTGATCGAGCCCGCGGCGGCTCTTGCCGGTGGCCACGGCCAGCAGGTGGCCGCTGGCTTTCAGGTGCTCCAGCATCGGCAGCACGCCGTCAAACAGGCTCAGGTCGTCCTGGTGCTGCACGTAATGCACGCGGTAGCGGTTGGCAAGCTCCGGGTAGTGGCTCGGTGGCACATCGGGCGCGGCGCGCGCCAGCGCCTGCGGCAGCGCCATGCCTATGACCCAGGCAGCGGCCTCGGGACTGGGCACGGCGCCGCCCACGTCGCGTACGGCCTCCTGGATGCAGCGCACGATGAGCTGGGTGGAATCAAACAGCGTGCCGTCCCAATCGAAGGCGATCAGGTCAAAGCGGCGGGAAAGGGTAGTGGTCATGGAGGTGGGAATGCCGCAAAGGCGGCCAATTCAGCCGGAAGTTCGGCCTGCAGTTGCACGCGCTCGCCAGTGACCGGGTGGTCAAACTGCAGCCGCCAGGCGTGCAGGAACATGCGCGGCAGGCCGAGCTTTTTCAACCGCTTGTTGAGGTCGAAGTCGCCGTATTTTTCATCGCCCGCGATCGCGTGGCCCTGGCTTGCGAGGTGCACGCGGATCTGGTGCGTGCGCCCGGTCTTGATCGTAACCTGCAGCAGGCTCATCGCGGGCAGCCCCTGGGCATGGCACGCGTCCATCACCCTGGCGCGCTTGACCAGCGTCACCGCGCGCATGCCATCGGGGTCTTCAGCCGTGGTGGTGCGCACGCGCCGCTCGCCATCGGGCTGCAGGTACTTGTGCAGCGGGGTGTCGATTACCTTGAGCTTTTCCGGCCAGGTGCCGATCACCAGCGCAAGATAGGTCTTGCCCGTCGCCCGGTCTCGAAACTGCTCCTGCAGGGCCGTCAGCGCCGAGCGCCGCTTGGCCACCAGCAAAATGCCGGAGGTCTCCCGATCCAGCCGGTGCACGAGCTCCAGGAATTTCGCCTCGGGCCGCGCGCGGCGCAGCTGCTCGATCACGCCAAAACTCACGCCGCTGCCGCCATGCACCGCCACGCCGGCGGGTTTGTTCAACGCGATGAGCCAGTCGTCTTCCATCAGGATGGGGAATTCACGCGCCGGAGCAAGCGGCGCCCCGACAGGTTTTTCGACCACGCGCACCGGCGGCAGACGCACCTGATCGCCCTCGGCCACGCGCGCATCGGCGCTGGTGCGGCCCTTGTTCAGGCGTACCTCGCCGCTGCGGATGATGCGGTAGACATGGGTCTTGGGCACTCCCTTCAGATGACGCAGCAGGAAATTGTCCAGCCGCTGCCCGCTGGACTCGGCGTCCACCTGCAGCAGCCGGGCGGGCGCGGCGCCGGATGGTTTGCCCTCTATAATTGCCGTCACCTGTGTGGAGAGTGTGTAAGTGGTTGAAGTGGCTGAAGTTTAGTGGCCACCCGCCCAACCCGTCGCACAGGCTGGTGATGCCACCGGGAGTTGACGCCTTTGCAGGCGCCCGTCCGGCGGGCTGTCGCATCGACATACAGCATACGGAATTCAAGGCTGGCCAGCGCTCTACCCGAGCGCGGCGCCAGCGGATCAAAGCGAAATCATGTGGGTGGTTCTGACGTGGATCTGGTCGCACTGGCACGGGCGCGAGCCTGTGTTTTTTGTGCCAAAAACGCCTGAACCGCTTGCCTGGCGGGCGCGAGCAGCTTCTGAAATCATAGTGAAGCCCCTGCCTCTGCCTTTCGCCCACCTCCACGCCCCACCCTTGCGCCCGCGCAGCTGATTGCTCTGCGTGGGCCGCGGCGAGTGCGCGGCTTCCGTTCCTGTCTCGATCGCCAGCCCCGGCATTTGCGGGTTTGCGCGCGGCGTGGTGCCGCCTGCGACCCATACAACGGAACAAGGGACACGCATCATGAAACGGATGCTCATCAACGCCACGCAGCCCGAAGAGCGGCGCCTGGCGATCGTCGACGGCCAGAAGCTGCTGGACTACGAAATCGAGATCGAGGGGCGCGAGCAGCGCAAGAGCAACATCTACAAGGCGGTGGTCACGCGCGTGGAGCCGTCGCTCGAAGCCTGTTTCGTCGATTACGGCGAAGACCGCCACGGCTTCCTGCCGTTCAAGGAAATCTCCAAGCAGTATTTCACCGAGGGTGTCTCGCCATCGCAGGCGCGCATCCAGGACGTGATCAAGGAAGGCCAGGAGCTCATCGTCCAGGTCGAGAAGGAAGAGCGCGGCAACAAGGGGGCGGCGCTCACCACCTTCATCAGCCTGGCTGGTCGCTACGTAGTCTTGATGCCCAACAACCCGCGCGGCGGCGGCGTCAGCCGCCGCATCGAGGGCGAGGACCGCGCCGAGCTCAAGGAGGCGATGGACCAGCTCGAGTACCCCAAGGGCATGTCCATCATCGCGCGCACCGCCGGCATCGGCCGCAGCGCCCCCGAGCTGCAGTGGGACCTGAACTACCTGCTGAAGCTGTGGAGCGCCATCGACGGCGCGGCCAAGGCGGGCAAGGGCGCCTTCCTGATCTACCAGGAATCGAGTCTGGTGATCCGCGCGATCCGCGACTATTTCAGCGCCGACATCGGTGACATCCTGATCGACACCGACGATATCTACGACCAGGCGCAGCAGTTCATGGCGCACGTGATGCCCGAGCATGCGGCCAGGGTCAAGCGCTATCGCGACGATGCGCCGCTGTTCAGCCGCTTTCAGATCGAGCACCAGATCGAATCGGCCTATGCGCGCATGGTGACATTGCCCTCGGGTGGCTCGATCGTCATTGACCACACCGAGGCGCTGGTCAGCGTGGACGTGAACTCGGCGCGCGCCATCAAGGGCAGCGACATCGAGGAGACCGCCACCCGCACCAACCTGGAGGCGGCCGACGAAGTCGCGCGCCAGATGCGGCTGCGCGACCTGGGCGGCCTGATCGTGATCGACTTCATCGACATGGAGGAGTCCCGCAACCGCCGCGACGTGGAAACCCGCTTGCGCGACGCGCTGCGCCAGGACCGCGCACGTGTGCAGTTCGGCACCATCAGCAAATTCGGCCTCATGGAGATGAGCCGCCAGCGCCTGAAGCCCGCCCTCTCGGAAGGCGCGCACATTCGCTGCCCGCTGTGCGACGGCACCGGCCACATCCGCGACACCGAAGGTTTCGCGCTGCAAATGCTGCGCATGATCCAGGAAGAGTCAATGAAGGACAGCACCGCCGCCGTGCACTGCCAGGTGCCGGTGGAGGTGGCGAGCTTCCTGCTCAATGAAAAGCGCGCCGAGATCGCCAAGATCGAGCTGCGCCAGCGCATCTCCGTGGTGCTGATCCCCAACAAGTCGCTGGAGACGCCGCACTACAAATTGGAGCGTCTCAAGCACGACGATCCGCGCCTGGACGACATGGATGCCAGCTACAAGATGGCCGAGGTCGAGGAAGAACAGACGCAGATCACGCGCCGCTCGCAAGAGCCGACCAACAAGCAGACGCCGGTGATCAAGGGCGTGCTGCCCGATGCCCCGGCCCCGGTGGTGGTGCCCAAGCCCGCGCCGGTGCCGGTGGCCCCGGTCGCGCCAGTGGCTGCACCCCAGCTGGCGCCGCAACCGGGCTTTCTGGCATGGCTCAAGAATCTGCTCGGCTTTGGCACACCACCGGCCAGCGCGCCGGTCGCTGCGCCTGTAGCCACGCCCGCCGCCGAACCCGCCGCGCGCGAAGACCGGGGCGGCAATCGCCGCGGTGGCAACCGCCGCGGTGGCAGCCGTGGCGAGCGCGCAGAGCGCGGCGAACGCGGTGAGCGCAGCGAAGCACGCGAGGGCAACGGCCAGGAGCGCCCGCGCCGCGAACCGCGTGAGAGCGGCCGCGGCAACCGCGAGCGCGCGAGCACGCGCCCCGCGGATGACGCAACGGCCGCCAGCGCCGGCGTGGGCGCCAGCACTGCCGGCACCAGCAACGACAACGGCCAGGAACGCAGCGCACGCGACGGCGAGCGCACCAACGGCGAACGCAGCCGCCGCCGCGAACCGCGAGAGCCACGCCGCGAACGCGACAGCGCCGACCTGCCGCAGCCACCGGCAGCAACGGGCTCGATCGACGCAGCCGAGCCGGCCAACGCCAGCGAGCAGCCGCTCATCCAGGATGAGAACCGCGACACGGAAACGGGCAGCACCACCAATGGCGAACGCCGCTCACGCGACCGCTACGGCCGCGACCGCCGCCCGCGCACGCCGCGCGCCAAGCGACCGGCCGACGATGCCACCGCGGTCGAAGCCGACACCGCCGCGCCCGCCGATTTCGCGCCGACACAGCTCCTGCCCGAGGGCGAGCCCGCGTTCACACCGGCACGCAAGAGCTACTTCGCCACACCGGACGCAGCGAGCGAACCGGCCACGGCGGCTGCCAACGAAGCCGCTGCGGCCCCAGCCGCCCCGGCAGCGGAGCTGGCACCAGTGATCGACGTCACGGCAGCGCCAGAACCGGCGACGACGGCAGCGCCTGCACCGCTGCAAGCCCCGGCAGCAGCGCCGGATCATGCCGAGCCCGTTGCCGAGCCCGCTGCCGCGCCAGCCGAACCAGCGTTTGCCCTGCAAGTGCAGGCCTTGGCCGAAACGGCGCTGGCGTCCGGCCTGATCTGGGTGCAATCGGATGCCGACAAGGTGTCCGCCGTACAGGCGGCGATCGCCGCCGAACCCCGGCCCATCCATGTCCCGCGCGAACGCCCGGCCCCGGTTGCCATCGACGAAGCCCCGTTGGTGCTGGTGGAAACGCGTCGTGACCTGCGTCAGGTGCAATTGCCGTTCGATCCACCGGCAACGCATTGATACGCTTCAAATTCAGTAGCTGGCATCGCTTGACTGCCAAGCGCCAAAACTGTTTTTGATGCATGTAGTGCAACAGGCCCGCACTGGCTTCAGTGCGGGCTCTTTTTTCGTTCTGTTTCCACGGCGACAATCAAGGCTGACGCTACCGCTTGCCACACGCCATGCTGTTTCTGCTCTCTCCCGCCAAATCACTGGACTACGAAAGCCCGCTGCCCGCCAGCCTGCCGCACACGCTGCCGCAGTTCATGCCGCAGACCCGGGCACTGATCGCCACGCTGCGCGAGAAATCGCCGCAACAGGTGGCCAAGCTCATGCAGCTGAGCGACGCGCTGGCGGCGCTCAACGTCGCACGCTACGCGGCCTTCAGCCCGCGCTTCACCAAGGCCAACGCGCGCCAGGCGGTGCTCGCCTTCAATGGCGACGTTTACGAAGGCCTGCAGGCAGGCACGCTCAGCCAGGAGGATCTGCAGTGGGCGCAGGCGCATGTCGCTATCCTGAGCGGCCTGTACGGCGTGCTGCGCCCGCTGGACTGGATGCAGCCCTACCGCCTCGAAATGGGCACGCGCCTGGCCACGGACCAGGGCGACAACCTCTACCAGTTCTGGGGCGCGCGCATCGCCCAATACCTGAACCAGCAACTCGCGGGCAAGTCGGAGCCCGTCATCGTCAACCTCGCGTCGCAAGAGTATTTCAAGTCCGTCGACCGCAAGGTGCTGGCGGCGCGCGTCGTTGAATGCGTGTTCGAGGACCGCAAGGGCGCGGACTACAAGATCATCAGCTTCTACGCCAAGCGCGCCCGCGGGCTGATGGCGCGCTGGGCGATAGCGCAGCGGGCCGAAACGCCGCGGCAACTGCAGGGTTTTGACAGCGCGGGCTACGCCTTCAGCGCCAAGGCGTCAACGCCCGATCGGCTCGTCTTCCGCCGGGAGCATGCCGCATGAGACAAACGATCACCAACGAATTGCGCCAGTGGATCGTCTCGCAAGCAGCGGCGGGCGTGACCGCGCCCTCCCTCGTCGAAGCCATGCGCAAGGTCGGCTGGACCGAGGACGTGGCGGTGGATGCGATCGAACAGGTGCTGCGCGGCCATGTGGACAAGGTGGCCCGGGAGCAGGGCTGGCCCGCGGCCACGCCGGTGCCCGAACCGGCGCTGGACGATGCCCCGCTCTTCATCGACGTGGGCGACCGCCGGGTAGAGGTACTGGTGACGCTGGCTTCGCCGCGCGTGGTGCTGTTCGGCAACCTGCTCTCCAGCGAGGAATCCGAGCAATTGATCGCGCAGGCCCGCCCCCAGCTCAAACGCTCGCTCACCGTGCAAGTCGCCACCGGCGGCAGCGAGGTGAACGCGCAGCGCACCAGCGACGGCATGTTCTTCGAACGCGGCCAGACGCCGCTGGTCCAGCGCCTGGAAGAGCGCATCGCACGCCTGGTCAACTGGCCGATTGAAAACGGTGAAGGTCTGCAGATCCTGCACTACCAGCCCGGCGCCGAATACAAGCCGCACTACGACTACTTCGACCCCCAGCATGCCGGCAGCGCCAAGATCCTCGCACGCGGCGGCCAGCGCGTGGGCACGCTGGTGATCTACCTGAACAACCCCGTCAAAGGCGGCGGCACCATCTTCCCGGATGTGCATCTGGAGGTCTCCCCGCGCCAGGGCAACGCGGTGTTCTTCAGCTACGAACGCCCCCACCCCAGCACGCGCAGCCTGCACGGCGGCTCGCCCGTGATCGAGGGCGAGAAATGGATCGCCACCAAGTGGCTGCGCGAGCGCGAATTCCGCTGAACCCCAGCGCCACACTCCATCGATAAATTTTAGAAAAATATGGCTCCAGCGCTTGCCCCACAAGCGCAAGCAGCTATCACTATGGAAACATCCTCTCTCGGCCATTCGCCCCTGGGCCAAGCCAGCACCTACCCCGCGCACTACGACCCCGCACTGCTCTTTCCCATCGCCCGCAGCCAAGGCCGCTTGGCCATCGGCATCGATGGGGCGCCGCCCTTCTTCGGCGCCGACCTGTGGAACGCCTACGAAGTCTCGTGGCTCGATCCGCGCGGCAAGCCGCAAGTCGCCATCGCCCGCTTCACCATCGGCTGCGAAACGCCGAATCTGATCGAGAGCAAATCGCTCAAGCTCTACCTCAACAGCCTGAACGCGACACGCTTTGACAGCGCCGAGGCGGTGCGCGAGCGCATCCGCACCGACCTGAGCGAGGCCGCTTGGCGCGGCGCCGAGCACCCGGGAACCATAGGCGTGCAACTGCTCGCGCCCGAGCAGTTTGGCGATGAGCGTATCGAAGAAATGGATGGCCTGCTGCTCGATCGCCTGCACGTCGAATGCACGCACGACCAGCCCGCGCCCGAGCTGCTGACTGCCGCGTTTGACGAGGCGCCGGTGGAGGAAGTACTCATGAGCCATCTGCTCAAGAGCAACTGCCCGGTCACCGGCCAGCCGGATTGGGGCAGCCTCCAGATCAGCTACAGCGGTCCGCAGATCGACCAGGCGGCGCTGCTGCGCTACATCGTCAGCTTCCGCAACCATCAGGGGTTTCACGAGCAGTGCGTGGAGCGCATCTACATGGATATCCTGCAGCGCTGCGAACCGATCAAGCTGACGGTCTTTGCCCGCTACACGCGCCGCGGCGGGCTGGACATCAACCCGCTGCGCACCAGCCACCCGATGCCGCTGCCGCACGCCATGCGCACGGCGCGGCAATAGCGCCTGGGAGCCTGTCGGAATTGGAGCGCCGATAGCGAAAATCGGCCCCAGCGAAACCAGTTTTTGCCGGGTTTGCAGCCCAATAGCCGAGCTATTGGGCAAAAAAGCGGTGAAAAATGGGCCGCTGCGGTCGATTTGCAGCCGACGATTTCCAAGTCCGACAGGCTCCTACAGCCGAAACACCCCCACGCTGCGCTCCAGCGACACCGAACCGTCGCGCAGCACGGTGGCCGATGCGGCAGATTCCTCCGCCAGCGCGGCGTTTTGCTGCGTGACGGTATCGAGCTGCGCGATCGCCAGGTTCACCTGGCCAATGCCTTGCGACTGCTCGCGTGCCGCGGCGGTAATCTCATTGACCTGGGTACTCACATGCTGCACCGAGCGCACCATGTCGTTGATGGTGTCGCCCGCCTGCACCATGCGCTCGGTGCCGTCCTCGATGCCCGAGACCATGGTGTGAATGAGCCCGCCGATCTCCTTGGCCGCACCCGCGCTGCGCTGGGCCAGGGCACGCACCTCACCCGCGACCACGGCAAAGCCGCGCCCCTGCTCCCCGGCACGCGCCGCCTCCACCGCGGCATTGAGCGCCAGCAGATTGGTCTGGAAGGCAATGCTCTCTATGGTGCTGACGATTTCGCCCATGCGGTGCGAGGACTTGCGCAGGTTTTCCATCGAAGTGCGCACCTCGGCAATCGCCGTACTGCCCTTGTTCGCCACTTGCGAACTGCGTTCGCTCTCGGCCGCCATCGCCGTCGTCGCATCGGCGGTGTGCGCAATAGTGCCCGAGAGCTGCTCCATCGCGGCAGCCGTCTCCTCCAGGCTGCTGGACTGGGACTCGGTGCGGTCCGACAGCGCCGTGCTGCCCTGGGCAATTTCTCCCGCGGCGCGGGTGAAGCCGCGCACCTCGGTGCGCACGTCGCCCACGACAGCCTTGAGGTTGACCTGGATCTGGCGCAGCCCGCGCATCACCGCGCCCAGCGTGCCCGGGTAGTTCACGTTCGCTTCGGAGGTCAGATTGCAGCCGGCAATATCGCCCGCAAAGCTCTCGGCCTCCAGCAAGGCCTTGGCCACATGCCTGTGGAAATAGGCCAGCAGGGCGCCGCCGCCCAGCACCAGCGCCGCTGCGCGCCATGCCAGAGCCGCCGGGCCCTGCATGCCCAGGGCATCGGGCAACAGCGCCAGCACCGCCATGATGCCCAGCAGCCAGGCCATGCGCGCGGTGAAATCCATCTCACCCACGCGCTCGAACCAGCCGCGCAGCCCGGTATGAAACACCTTGCCGCCGCGCAGCACAACGGTGGTCTTGCCCGACTCGGCCTCGGCGCGCATCGTGGCGTACAAGGCCTCGGCTTCAGCGATTTGTGCCTGCGTCGGCTTGATGCGCACCGACATATAGCCTGTGGGCTTGCGCCCCTGCAGCACGGGTGTGAAATTGGCCAGCACCCAGTAGTGATCGCCATTCTTGCGCCGGTTCTTCACCATGCCGGTCCAGGGTTTGCCTCGGCCTATGGTCTGCCACAGGTCCTTGAAGGCGGCCGCCGGCATGTCGGGGTGGCGGATGATGTTGTGCGGCTGGCCTATGAGCTCGTCGTACTCGAAGCCGGCCACCCGGGCAAAGGCCGGGTTGCAGTGCGTGAGCTCACCCTTGGTGTTGGTGCTGGAGACCAGCATCTCGTCGCTCGGATAGTCGTAGTTGTTCTGAGTAACCGGTAAATTGATCCTCATGAGCCGCCCCTTTGAATTGAATATTTCACGGTTCAAACAATGTCACATGCGCGTCACTATCGTACCGGTAGGGCGCGGGTTTGCGGTGCAACCGGGTGCCATTGCGGCAACGGCGCAACACATGACGGCAGCAAGTCCCCGGCGGATCAGAACAAGGCGTCAACCGGCGCGCTCGGCGCGCCTGGCGCTGCAGCCAGCCGTTCCAGACCCGTCACGCGCACGCCCAGCAAACGCAGGCGCTGCTGCAGCGGCGCGCGCTTGAGGCACAGCCCGGCCACACGGCGAATCAGCAGCGCATCTTGCGTCGGCTGCGCTATGCTCTGGTCACGCGTGGCAATCCTGAAATCGTCATAGCGCAGCTTGATGCCTATGGTGCGCCCGGCATAGCCCTTGCGCTGCAAATCCTGCGCCACCTGTTGGCACAGCTCGGTGAAGATCTGCCCCAGCAGCTGCCGGTCGTGCACCGCATGCAGGTCACGCTCGAAGGTCGTCTCGCGGCTCAGCGATACGGGCTCGCTGCGGGTCTCGACCGCCCGCTCGTCGCGCCCCCAGGCGGCATCGCGCAGCCAGGCACCATGCGACTTGCCAAAGGCTTGCACCAAGCTCTCGCGCGATCGCGCCGCGAGCTCCCCAATGGTGTGAATGCCCAGCGCCTGCAGGCGGGCATCGGTCTTGGGGCCGACGCCATTGATCTTGCGGCACGCCAGCGGCCAGATACGCGCTTGCACATCCTCGGGCATCACGACCGCGATGCCGTTGGGCTTGTTGAATTCGCTGGCCATTTTGGCGATCAGCTTGTTGGGCGCCACACCGACCGAGCAGGTCAGGCCGGTGGCGTCAAAGATGCTTTTCTGGATCAGCCGCGCCAGCACCCGCCCGCCCTCGCGCTGTCCGCCCGGCACCTCGGTGAAGTCGATGTAGACCTCATCGACACCGCGATCCTCCATCACCGGCGCGATGCCCAGAATCACCTGCTTGAAGCGGCGCGAATAGCGCCGGTACTCGGCGAAATCCACCGGCAGCAAAATGGCCTGCGGGCACAGGCGCGCCGCCTTCATCAGGCCCATCGCCGAGCCCACGCCGAACGCGCGCGCCGGATAGGTCGCGGTGGTGATCACGCCCCGGCCGACATAGCTGGCAAGGCGCGCAAAGGAAGCTACGGGAATTTCATGCAGACACCCGGCAAACGCCTGGCTGCGCGCCACCTCCTCTTGCGTTGGCGCGCCGCCTATCACCACCGGCAGGCCCTTGAGTTGCGGGTAACGCAGCAGCTCCACCGACGCAAAGAACGCGTCCATGTCCAGATGGGCGATGCGACGCAAGGAAGGCAAAGACATCAAACAGGTTGAGCGTTGAGCGTGCGAAGAGGCGAGGCGTTTCCAGGAATTTCACGCTGAACGCCAAACGCTGAACCTCTTTTCCACGCTGAACGCCAAACGCTCAACGCTGAACCTCTTTTCCACGCTGAACGCCAAACGCTCAACGCTCAACCGGATACGTTCCCGGCACCAGAATCGAGCGATCCACCGTCTCGATCCGGGTATGACCACAGAAGGCCATGCTGGTATCGAGCTCCTTGTGCAGGATCTGCAACGCCTTGCTCACACCCTCTTCACCAAACGCACCCAGACCGTAGAGCATGGCGCGCCCGGAAAGCACGCCGCGCGCCCCCAGTGCCCAAGCGCGCAGCACATCCTGACCGGTGCGGATGCCGCTGTCCATCCAGACCTCGACCTGGTCGCCCACGGCCGCGACGATCGCCGGCAGCGCCTGGATGGCCGAAGGCGCACCATCGAGCTGGCGCCCGCCGTGATTGGAGACGATGATGGCGTCCGCGCCATGCTGTGCGGCCAGCTGCGCGTCTTCGACTTCCATGACGCCCTTGAGGATCAGCTTGCCGCCCCATTGCTCCTTGACCCAGTCGACATCGGCCCAGGAGAGCGTCGGGTCGAACTGCTCATTGGTCCAGGAGGCCAGCGACGACATGTTCTCCACGCCTTGCACATGGCCCACGATGTTGCCGAAGCTGCGCCGGCGGGTGCCCAGCAGCCCCAAGCACCAGCGCGGCTTGGTCATCAGGTTGAGGATATTGGCGAGGGTCGGCCTGGGGGGTGCCGACAGGCCGTTCTTGATGTCCTTGTGGCGCTGGCCTATCACCTGCAAGTCCAGCGTGAGCATGAGCGCGCTGCAGCCCGCAGCCTTGGCGCGCCCGATCATGCGTTTCATCGATTCGCGGTCGCGCATCAGATAAAGCTGAAACCAGAACGGCCCGCCGACCTGCTCGGCGATGTCTTCCATCGAGCAAATGCTCATGGTCGAGAGCGTGAACGGAATGCCGAATTTTTTCGCGGCGCGCGCCGCATGGATTTCCCCATCGGCATGCTGCATGCCCAGCATGCCCACGGGCGCAATCGCCAGCGGCATCGCCACCTTCTCGCCCACCATCGTCGTGGCGGTGCTGCGGTTTTCCATGTTCACCGCCACGCGCTGGCGAAACAGGATGCGCTGCAGATCGGCGCTGTTGGCGCGATAGGTGCTTTCCGTCCAGGAGCCGGTATCGGCATAGTCGTAGAACATGCGCGGCACGCGGCATTCGGCCACCTGGCGCAGGTCTTCGATGCAGGTCATCTTGTCAATCGACGGCATGGTGCTAACCCTGATACTGAACCGCTCATCATCCGCGCACGGACACCACGACACGCCCGCGCACCTTGCCTTCAAGCAACTGGGGGGCGAGGCTGAGGGCGTCAGCCAGCGTGGCATCCTGCGTCAGGCTCTCAAGCAAGGCAAGATCCAGGTCTTGCGCCAGCCGCTGCCAGGCCAGCAGCCGCTCGGCTCGCGGTGCCATCACGCTGTCCACCCCCGCCAGCGTCACGCCGCGCAGGATGAAAGGCGCTACCGTCGCCGGAAAATCCATGCCCGAGGCGAGACCGCAGGCCGCCACCACGCCGCGATAACGCATCGCCGCGCAGACATTGGCCAGCACATGACCACCCGCCACGTCGATGGCGCCAGCCCATTGCTCCTTGGTCAGCGGCTTGCCCGGCGCGCTCAGGCTGGCACGCTCGACGATGTGCTGGGCACCGAGGTGTTTCAGGAAATCTGCCTGCTCGGACCGCCCGGTGACGGCGCTCACCTCATAGCCCAGTTTGGCCAGCACCGCCACCGCCACGCTGCCCACGCCACCCGCCGCCCCGGTCACCACCACCGGGCCGGATGCGGGCGTGAGGCCGTGGCGCTCCAGCGCCAGCACGCACAGCATCGCCGTGTAGCCCGCCGTACCTATGGCCATCGCCTGGCGCAGCGTGAAGGGCGGCTGCAGCGGTACCAGCCAATCACCGCTGACGCGGGCATATTCCGCCAACCCGCCCCAATGCTTCTCGCCCACGCCCCAGCCGTTGAGCACCACCGAATCGCCGCTTTTGTATCGGGGATCAGCGGAGGTCTCGACCACGCCGGCAAAATCAATACCCGGCACCAGGGGAAACTGGCGCACCACGGGCGATGCGCCGGTGATCGCGAGCGCGTCCTTGTAATTGAGCGTGGAGTGGCTCACGCGCACCAGCACGTCGCCTTCGGGCAACTGCTCCTTGTTGATGCCGCGCAGCTCGGCACGGTACTGCCCGTCTTCCTTGTTGACCCAGATGCCTTGGAACATTGGCTACCTCCTGTTGCAATGGCAAAAGCTTACACCGATGCCAGAGCCTCGTTCTCCTGCACGGCCGGCGCCTTCTCGCGCCGCGCCGCCACGGCATCGGCCAGGGTTTGCAGGCAACCCAGCGAATCTTCCCAGCCGAGGCAGGCGTCGGTGATGCTCTGGCCGTAGACGAGCTGGTGCGGATCGTCCTTGCCCGGGTTGAATTTTTGCGCCCCCGGCACCAGCGCGCTTTCGATCATCACGCCAAAGATGCCCTGCGTGCCGCCTGTCACCTGCGCACTGATGTCTGCCACCACCTCCATCTGCCGCTCGTGCTGCTTGCGGCTGTTGGCGTGGCTGGCATCGATCATCAGCGAAGGCGTGAGGCCAGACTCCTGCAACTGTTGGCAGGCCGCTGCCACGTTGGCGGCGTCGTAGTTGGGCTCCTTGCCGCCGCGCAAAATCACGTGGCAATCCTGGTTGCCAGCGGTGTGTACGATGGCAACCAGGCCATTTTTCTGGATCGACAGGAAGTGGTGGCCACGACTCGCGGACTGGATCGCGTCGGTGGCGATGCGGATATTGCCATCGGTGCCGTTCTTGAAGCCTATTGGCGCCGACATGCCCGAGGCCAGCTCGCGGTGCACCTGGCTTTCCGTGGTGCGCGCGCCGATCGCACCCCAGCTGATCAGATCGCCGATGTACTGCGGGCTGATGGTGTCAAGCAGCTCACTGGCCGCCGGCACGCCCAGGCGGTTGATGTCGATGAGCAGCTGGCGCGCGATGCGCAGGCCCTCGTCGATGCGGTAGCTGCCATCGAGATAGGGATCGTTGATCAGGCCCTTCCAGCCCACGGTGGTGCGCGGCTTCTCGAAGTACACCCGCATCACGATCTCCAGCCTGTCCTGGTATTGCTCGCGCACGGCCTTGAGCTTGCGCGCATATTCGATCGCCGCATCCGGGTTGTGAATGGAGCACGGGCCGATGATGACCAGCAGGCGATCGTCCTCCCCGCGCATGATGCGGTGGATGCGCCGGCGTGTGTCGGCGATCAGGGTCTCGACGGCGGTGCCGCGGATCGGGAAGAAGCGGATGAGGTGTTCCGGAGGGGGCAGCACGGTAATGTCCTGGATGCGTTGGTCGTCGGTGGCACTCGTCGTCGGTGTGCTGCCGTACTGCCAGTTTTCGTTCTTGCTGCTGGGGGGAGTCATGGGTGTCTTCCTTGCTGTGGAGGGTTTGAAAGCCATAAAAAAACCGCCGGGCTGTTCGCTGCGGCGGTCTTTTGTAGAGAAGGGGCTCAATGCATGTGCGCGTACCTCTCAACCGCCTTGGGTCGAGAACCAAAAGTAAAAGTAGAAAGCGCTGTTCGAAGCCATGCGTTCAATGTAGCACGATTTGCGGCAGTGCAACATGGGGCGTTGCCGCAGCGCTACAGCCATCATGCGGTGCCGCCCACAGTCAGCCCGTCAATGCGCAGCGTCGGCATGCCCACGCCCACCGGGACGCTCTGGCCTTCCTTGCCACAGGTGCCTACGCCGCTGTCGAGCCCCAGGTCGTTGCCTATCATGCGGATCTTCTTCAGCGCATCGGGCCCGTTGCCCACCAGCGTGGCGCCCTTGACCGGATACTGCAGCTTGCCGTTTTCCACCCACCAGGCCTGGCTGGCGGAGAAGACGAATTTGCCGCTGGTGATATCCACCTGCCCGCCGCCGAAGTTGGTGGCGAACAGGCCTTTCTTGATGCTGGTGACGATCTCCTGCGGGTCTTTGTCGCCGCTGAGCATGTAGGTATTGGTCATGCGCGGCATGGGCACATGGGCATAGCTCTCGCGCCGGCCGTTGCCGGTGCGTGGCACGCCCATCAGCCTGGCGTTGAGCGCATCCTGCATGTAGCCCTTCAGGATGCCGTCTTCGATCAGCACGTTTTTCTGTGTGGCGTGACCCTCGTCGTCGATATTGAGCGAGCCGCGCCGCTCGGCCATCGTGCCGTCGTCCAGCACCGTCACCCCCTTGGCCGCGACACGCTCGCCGATGCGGCCAGAGAACGCCGATGATCCCTTGCGATTGAAATCACCCTCCAGACCATGGCCCACCGCCTCGTGCAGCAGCACGCCGGGCCAGCCGGGGCCCAGCACCACCGTCATCTCGCCCGCGGGCGCGGGGCGCGACTCCAGGTTCACGAGGGCAGCATTCACGGCCTCATCCACGTACTGGCCGATCTGCTCGTCGCTGAAGTACGCCAGGCCAAAGCGCCCGCCGCCACCGGCCGAGCCGACTTCGCGCCGACCTTTTTGCTCGGCAATCACCGTGATCGACAGGCGCACCAGCGGGCGCACGTCAGCGGCCAGCGTGCCATCGGCACGCGCCACCAGCACCACGTCGTATTCACTAGCCAGGCCCGCCATCACCTGCACGACGCGCGGATCGCGTGCCCGCGCGGCACATTCGGCGCGCTCCAGCAATTGCACCTTCTCGGTGCTGCCCAGGGACGCGATCGGGTCCAGTTGCGGGTACAGCGCGCGGCTTTTGCTGATTTTTTTGAGAGCTACCCGCGCCCGCCCCGCCTTGCCTGCGGCCGAAATTGACCGCACAGTGCGCGCCGCATCGAGCAGCGAGGCCTCGGAAATGTCATCGGCATAGGCGAACGCCGTCTTCTCGCCGCTCACCGCGCGCACGCCCACACCCTGGTCGATGGAGAACGAGCCGGTCTTGACGATGCCCTCCTCCAGGCTCCAGCCCTCGCTGCGCGTGTACTGGAAGTACAGGTCGGCGTCATCCACGCGGTGCGCGCGGATTTCGTCGAGCGCGCAGCCCAGGTGGGTTTCATCCAGGCCAAAGGGTTCAAGCAGCAGCGCGCGGGCCGTGGCCAGGCGCTCGATCGTGGGTTCGCGTGAAATCATGGCGAAGATTGTCCTACACCGGCTACAACGGCGCCGGCAGCCCCTCGGGTTCCTGGCGCTGCGCCCGGGCGATCGACATCAGTACGCCAAGTGCAAATCCGAGCGTCACCGCGGCCGTCCCGCCGTAGCTCACGAACGGCAGCGGCACACCCACGACGGGCAGCAGGCCGCTGACCATGCCCATGTTGACGAAGGCGTAGGCGAAGAAAATCATCGCCACCGCCCCCGCCACCAGGCGCGAGAACAGCGAGGTGGCGCGCAGCGCGATGGCGAGCCCGCGCCAGACCAGCAGCAGAAAGCAGGTGATCAGCACCAGGTTACCCACCAGCCCGAACTCCTCGGAAAACGCGGCGAAGATGAAGTCCGTCGTGCGTTCGGGGATGAACTCCAGGTGCGTTTGCGTGCCGGACATGAAGCCCTTGCCCCAGAAGCCGCCCGAGCCGATGGCGATCATGCCTTGGATGATGTGAAAGCCCTTGCCCAGCGGGTCGCGCGAGGGGTCGAGCAAGGTGCACACGCGCTGCTGCTGGTAGTCGTGCAGCAACGGCCAGTTCACGCCCTGCGCGCACAGTTGCGGCTCGAAGGCGACGAGCAACGCTATCCCGATGGCGCCCAGCACCACCGGCGGCAGCACCAGCTTCCACGGCAGGCCGGCAAAAAAGATCACCGACAGGCCCGCCGCCAGCACCAGCAGCGACGTGCCCAGATCGGGCTGCTTCATGATGAGGCCTACCGGCAGCACCAGCAGCAGAGCGGCGACGCCGAAATCCAGCGCCCGCAACTGCCCTTCGCGGTGCTGGAACCACCAGGCGAGCATCAACGGCATGGCAATCTTCATCAGCTCGCTGGGCTGCACCACCACGCCGACATTGATCCAGCGCTGCGCCCCCTTCTTGGTGATGCCGAACAGCGCCACCGCAATCAGCAGCGCCACGCCGATGGCGTACAGCGGTGCGGAGATCGCCATGAGTTTTTGCGGCGGCACCTGCGCCACGACAAACAGAATGCCCAGCGCCAGCAGCAGGTTGCGCAGATGATCGCTGAAGCGGTGGGCAAAGTCGTAGCCCGACGAGTACATGGCCACCAACCCTATGCCCATCAACGCAGCGATCAGCAGCAGCAAGAGCATGTCAAAGCCGCGCAGCAGCGGCACGATGCGCTGCAGCAGCGTGGGTTTGTCAAAGGTATCCAGCGGCATGGGCGCGCAATTATGGCAACGCCGCACCCTGCCTCAGGCACCCGTCGCCCTCCAGGGTCCACAATCGCCCCATGCCCACCACCCACCTGCTCTACCTGCACGGTTTTCGCTCCTCGCCGCAGTCCACCAAGGCGCGACTGGTGGCGCAGGCGGTGGCGCAGCGACACCCGCAGGTGCTGTTCTGGTGCCCGCAGCTGCCGCCCTCACCGCGCGAAGCGATGGCGCGGGTGGCCGCTGGCATCGCCGGCTGGCCCGGCAGCCGGATGGCGGTGATCGGCTCCTCGCTGGGCGGCTACTACGCCAGCTGGATCGCCGCGCGCAAGCGCTGCGCCAGCGTGCTGCTCAACCCGGCTGTCCATCCGGCGCGCGATCTGGTGCAGTACATCGGAGAGCAAAGCAGCTGGCACCAGCCTGAAGACCATTTCTGGTTTCGCGAGGAATACATCGCCGAATTGCAGGCGCTGGACCTGCGCGCCAGGGCACCCGCAGGGCCCGAACTGCTGGTGGCGGCCCGGGGCGACGAAGTATTGGACTGGCGCGAGATGCTGGCACGCTACCCGCAGGCCGAGCAGATCGTGCTGGAGGGTGGCGACCATGCGCTTTCCGGCTTTGACGCGCTGCTCGATCGCGTTCTGGGGTTCTGTGCACTCGCGTAGCAGGGCTGCGCAGGCTGCCGTATCCTTGGCGGCAGTTCCGTGTTCCAGCTTGTTCGACACGCCATGAAGATCGCCCTGCTCTCCGACCTGCACCTGTCCGTTCAAACGATGGAGCCACCGCCCACCGAGGCCGATGTGGTGGTGCTCGCCGGCGACCTGCACCGGCCCGAGCAGGCCATGGCTTGGGCGCGCCAGTACCGCCAGCCCACGCTGTTCGTTGCCGGCAACCACGAATTTTTTGGCAGCGACCTGGTGGGCACCGACCGGGCCTTGCGCCAGCACGCCGCCGGCAGCACGGTGCGCATCCTGGAGCAGGACGAATGGCGCCATCAGGGCGTGCGCTTTCTGGGCTGCACGCTGTGGTCCGACTTTCGCCTGCTCGCCTCGCGCGAGGAACGCGACGCAGCGATCCAGAAGATCACGCAATTTGCCCGCGACTACACGCGCATCACTGTGGCGCCGGAATTTGCCGACTGCTTCAGCCCGGCGGTGTCGCAGCTGCTGTTCGACCAATCCGTCGCCTGGCTGGAAAAGCGCTTTGCCGAGCCGTTTGACGGCCCTACCGTCGTCATCACGCACTTTGCGCCCGCGCGCGGCAGCATTGCCGCCAAGTTTGCCGGCTCGCCCATCAACGCCGCCTTCATCTCGGATCTGGAACCACAAATTCAGCGCTGGCAGCCCGCGCTGTGGCTGCACGGCCATGTGCACGACAGCTTCGACTACCACATCGGCCGCACGCGCGTGGTGGCCAACCCGCGCGGCTATGCGCGCGATGGCGTGAATGAAAACGTGAATTTCGACCCGCAGCTGGTGCTGCAGGTCTGAGGCGGCACAGCGCATGGGAAAATTCGCCCCATGCATGCATTGTTTGAAGACGCTGGCAAGTTCCACGCCGGGCGCATCCTCTCCGAGACCGACAGCTCCGCGCAGGTGGAGCTCAGCAGCGGCAAGCGCGTCAAGGTCAAGGGCGCGGCCCTGTTGCTGAAGTTCGAGCAGCCCGCGCCCGACGAACTGCTGGCGCAGGCGCAGCAGCTGGCCACCACGGTGGAGCTGCCGCTGGCCTGGGAGTTTGCGCCTGACGGTGAATTCGGCTTTGCCGAGCTGGCGCACGAGTATTTTTCCGACAAGGCACCGGCGCCGGAGCTGGCCGGCATGCTGCTCGCCTTGTTTGAGGCGCCGCATTACTTTCGCCGTGCGGGCAAGGGGCGGTTCAAGAAGGCGCCGCCCGAAATCCTGCAACAGGCGCTGGCCGCGATCGAGAAGAAAAAGCAGGTCCAGGCCCAGATCGACGCCTGGGCGGGCGAACTCGCTGCCCAGGCATGCCCGGCGCCCATCCGCGAGCAGCTCTACAAAATTCTCTTCAAGCCGGACAAGAATGCGCCCGAGTACAAGGCGGTGGTGGAGGCCAGCCGCAGCGCGCACAAGGCGCCGCTGGCGCTGCTGCAGGAGGCAGGGGCGATTGCCTCGGCTTACGACTTTCACTGGCAGCGCTTTCTGTTTGAATGGTTCCCCAAGGGCACGTGCTTTGCGCCCATGGCCGCACCCGAGCCGCCGCAGGATCTACCGCTGGCGCCCGTCACGGCGTATTCAATCGACGACTCGGAGACCACCGAGATCGACGACGCGCTCTCGGTGCAGGGCCTGGGCAGCGGGCGCGTCACCGTGGGTATCCATATCGCCGCACCCGGGCTTGCCATCCAGCCGGGCGACGCGCTGGACGCGATCGCACGCCAGCGCCTGTCCACCGTCTACCTGCCGGGTCACAAGATCACCATGCTGCCGCCCGAGGTGGTGCAGCTCTACACCCTGGACGCCGAACGCGCCAACCCTGCAGTCTCGCTGTACGTCACCTGGGACGAGGCGACTCTGGAAGTGCTGGCCAAGGAAACCCGGCTGGAGCGCGTGCAGGTGGCGATCAACTTCCGCCACGACCAGCTCGACGCCATCGTCACCGAGGACTGGATCACACAGCCGGAAATTTCAATCGAAAACACGCCCCAACCCTTGCTGGACAAGCGCGAAGAGCTCACTTTTTTATACAAGCTGGCACGCCACCTGAAGGCCGGGCGCGAAGAGGTACGCGGCAAGCCCGAGCACTTCAACCGGCCGGACTACACCTTCCGCCTCACGGGCGGCGGTGGCGAGGAGCCCGACGGCAGCGAGACGGTAGCCATCACCACCCGCAAGCGCGGCGCGCCGCTGGACCTCATCGTCGCCGAGGCGGCCATCGTCGCCAACAGCAGCTGGGGCCGCATGCTGGCCGAGCACGGCGTGCCCGGCATCTACCGCAGCCAGGCCAGCCTGGCGCCGGGCGTGAAGGTGCGCATGGGCCTGAAGGCGCTGCCGCATGCCGGCATAGGCGTGCCCTGCTACGCCTGGGCCACCTCGCCGCTGCGCCGCTATGTCGACTTGCTCAACCAGTGGCAGATCATCGCCTGCGTGCGCCACGGCACCACGGCGGCCCTGGCCGCGCCCTTCAAGCCCAAGGACGCCAACCTGTTCGCCATCATCAGCAGTTTTGACGCCACCTACGGCGCCTACAACGCCTACCAATCCAGCATGGAGCGCTGGTGGACGCTGCGCTACCTCAGGCAGCAAGGCATCACCGAACTCGATTGCGCCGTCATCCGCGATGGCATGAACGGCGATTGCCTGGTGCGCGCCGATGCGCTGCCGCTGGTGTTGCCGGTGCTCGGTGCGCAGGGCCTGCCGCGCGGTGCGCGCGTGCGCGTGCATCTGGGCACGGCGGACGAAATCACGCTGGAGATCAACGGCACGCTGGCCGGGCGCCTGGATGATCCGCTGGACGCGAGCGACGATGCGGTGATCGACGATGAAGACGCCGAAGCCCCGCAAGCCACGCTGTCGATTGCGGTGGACGTGAACGAAGGCGCGGATGCCGCCGCGGAGGCTCCCGCGCCGTGAACTGGCAGCAGCCTCTGCGCCAGCTCGGCACGCTGCAGATCGCGCTGGGCATCTCGATTGCAGTGCATGCGGCACTGCTGACGGTGCGCTTCGTCGCGCCGGCGGCGTTTGACCGCATCTTTGAAGACACGCCGCTGGAGGTGATCCTCGTCAACGCCAAGGGCAAGGAGGCGCCGGAAAAAGCGCAGGCCGTGGCGCAGACCGCTCTGGCCGGCGGCGGCGATGCTGACAAGGGCCGCGCCACCAGCCCGCTGCCCTACTCGGCATTGACCGCCGTGGGCGACGACAGCGAAGACGCCCGCAAGCAGATGGACCAGATGCTGCAGCAGCAGAACCAGCTGCTGACGCAGGTGCGGCGCCAGCTGGCCATGCTGCCCGAGCCCGATCCGCACCAGGCCAACCCAAGCCCCGAAGGCCGCGCGCAGGAAGAAAAGCGCCGCCAGCTGATCCGCCTGCTGGCCGAAATTGAAAAGCGCGTGAACGAGGAAAACGCCCGCCCGAGGAAGCGCTACATCAGCCCCGCCACGCGCGAGGCGGTGTATGCGCTGTACTACGACCAGCTGCGGCGCAAGGTGGAAGACAAGGGCACGCGCAACTTCCCCGAAGCCGGTGGCAAAAAGCTCTATGGCAACCTGGTGATGATTCTCACGGTGAACTTTGACGGCAGCGTGCTTTCGACGGAAATCGTGCAAGGCTCGGGCAACAAGCTGCTGGACAGCCGCGCCGAAGCCATCGCGCGCGCCGCCGGTCCGTTTGGCCCGTTCAACGCCGAGATGCGCGCCAAGACCGATCAGCTCGCCGTCGTCGCGCGCTTCAAGTTCACGCGTGAACAGGTCCTGCAAACCAAAGTCATGGAGCCGCAATGACAGGCACCGACCGCTACTGCGTGATGGGCCACCCGATCGCCCACAGCCGCTCGCCCTGGATCCATGCGCGCTTTGCCGCGCTCACGGGCGAGCTGCTTGGCTACGACGCGCAGCTCGTGGCGCTCGATGGTTTCGCCGCTGCCGTGCGCCAGTTTGCCAACGCCGGCGGGCGCGGCTGCAACATCACCATCCCCTTCAAGCATGAGGCCGCGCAGCTGGCCGATACGCGCAGCGAACGCGTGGCGCAGGCGGGCGCCGCCAACACCCTGGTGCTTGCCGGTGGGCGCATCCATGCCGACAACACCGACGGCCTGGGCCTGGTGGCCGACATCGAGCAGGGCGCAGGCGTGCCGCTGGCCGGGCGCGACGTGCTGCTGATCGGCGCGGGCGGCGCAGCCGCCGGGGCGCTGGCGCCGCTGCTGGCGCGCGCTCCCCGACGCCTGGCGGTGTGCAATCGCACCCAGGCGCGCGCCGAGGCGCTGGTGGCACGCCACCTCGACCTTGCAAAGCTATCAAATACAGAGCTATTTGCGCTTGATCAGAAAGCGCCAGAGGCCGATTTCGATGTAATCATCAACGCCACCAGCAGCAGCCTTGCCGGTGGCGGCATCCCAGTGCCTGCATCGGTGCTGCGCCCCGGCAGCCTGGCCTGCGACATGATGTACGGCGCCGCTGCCCAAGGCTTTCTGGACTGGGCCACGCAGCATGGCGCGCGCGCCCGCGATGGCCTGGGCATGCTGGTGCAGCAGGCGGCCGAATCCTTTCTGCTATGGCGCGGCGTGCGCCCGCCCGCAGGCCAGGTGCTCGGCGAGCTGCGCGCGTTGCTGGCCTCATGAAAGGCCTTCTGCGCTGGCTGGCGCTGGTGCTGCTGGCCTTTGTGGCGCTGCAGCTGTTTTTCGTAATGCGCATCGCGCTCATGGCGCGCCTGGACCCGGCATCGACCAGCTTTGAGCGCAGCGCGCTTTGGCAGCAGTGGCGCTCCCCCGAAGCGCTGCACTGGCAGCAGCAATGGGTGCCCTACGCGCGGATTTCCACCCAGCTCAAGCGCGCCGTCATCGCCTCCGAGGACGATGGCTTTACCCAGCACGACGGCGTCGAATGGACGGCGATCGAAAAGGCCTGGGAACGCAATGCCGCCGCACGCGAGCAAGCCGCGCAGGCACAGCAGCGCCCGGGCCGCCGGCGCGTGCGCGCGCTGCGGCTGCACGGCGGTTCCACCATCACCCAGCAGCTGGCCAAGAACCTGCTGCTGTCGGGCGAGCGCACGCTGCTGCGCAAGGGCCAGGAGCTGCTGCTGGCCTACACTCTGGAGGCTTTCCTCAGCAAGCAGCGCATCCTCGAGCTCTACCTGAATCACGTCGAATGGGGCAACGGCATCTGGGGCGCCGAAGCCGCAGCGCAGCACTACTACCGCAAGCACGCCAGCCAACTCAGCGCCGCCGAAGCCGCGCGCCTGGCCGTTATGCTGCCCGCGCCGCGCCGGTTCGAGAAAACGCCCCAATCGGCCTACCTTGCCGGGCGCACACGCACCATCCTGGCGCGCATGCCGGCGGCGCAATTGCCGTAAGCTTGTGCACGCCATCCCGCATGTCACCCTCGCCCCTTTGGGGCTGAGGGCTGCGGCTCTCGTTGCGCATGTGCGCAACGGGACAGCCCGAAGAGCGCAGCGTCCCGCTGCTGCCCCCGGGAGGAGTGAAGGGCTTGCGCAAACCGTGCATATTCGGCCCAATCGACAGTCCATCAAGCGCCAGCCGCTCTCATTTCAAAAGCAATGAAAATCCTCGGCATTGACCCCGGCCTGCAAACCACCGGCTTCGGCGTGATCGAAGCCCACGGCGCGCGCCTGGCCTATGTCGCCAGCGGCACCATACGCACCACGCGCCGCGGCGGCTCGGATCTGGCACTGGGTGATCTGCCCGGGCGGCTCAAGCTGCTGTTTGACGGCATCAGCGAGGTGGCCGAGCGCTACGCGCCCGACTGCGCGGCGGTGGAGATCGTCTTCGTCAACGTCAACCCGCAGTCCACGCTGCTGCTGGGTCAGGCGCGCGGCGCGGCGCTCACCGCGCTGGTGCACGCCAGCCTGCCGGTGGCCGAGTACACCGCATTACAGATGAAGAAAGCCGTCGTCGGCCACGGGCGCGCGGCCAAATCGCAGGTGCAGGAGATGGTGCGTCGGCTCCTCAACCTGCCCGGTCTGCCCGGTACCGACGCGGCCGACGCGCTGGGCCTGGCGATCACGCACGCGCATGCGGGCGCCGCGATGGCCCGCGTGGGCGAGGTGGCCACGCTGCACCGGCGCCAGCACGCGATGTACAAGGGCGGGCGCAGTTACTGAGCTTGCGCCGCAACCTGGCGCAAGGCCTGCTCGAAGACTTCCACCGGCTGCCCGCCCGAGATCAGGTGACGGTCGTTGAGGATGATGGACGGCACCGAGCGGATACCCAGGCGCTGGTAATGCGCCTCCTCGGCGCGCACGGCATCGGCGTATTCATCACTCGCCAGAATGGCTGCCGCACGCGCTTGATCCAGCCCCAAGCGAGCGACGATGGCCAGCAGCACGGCGTGATCGGACGGATTCCTGCCCTCGGTGAAATACGCCGCCAGCAGCGCATGCTTGAGCGCGCGCTGCTGCCCATCCTGACCCTCTTCGCCCAGCCAGTGCAGCAGGCGGTGCGCGTCGAACGTGTTCCAGGTGCGCGAGCGCTGATCCAGGTGAAAGGTGAAGCCCACCTCGGCGCCGCGCGCGGTGATGAGCTCGCGCATCTGAGCCTGCTGCCCGGGCGTGGAGCCGTATTTTTCATGCAGGTGCTCGGCCATGTCCTGCCCCTCGGGCGCCATGCCGGGGTTGAGCTCGAAGGGCCGAAAGTGCCATTCCAGCACCACCTCATCCTTGAGCGCCTCGGCCGCGCGTTCAAGTGCGTGCAGGCCCACGGCGCACCAGGGGCAGACCACGTCGGAGACGAAATCGATTTTCAGGGTGACGGGCGTGGCGGGCATGGTTTCCTTTCAAGCAATGCAAAGCGTGCACAGATACGATGACCACAGGCCACCAGAGTTCGCGGATGAAATAGCTCATCCGCCTCGAACTCACCATCGACCTGCGGCAACGCCAGCTTGACCTTGCCCATCTACCCTATCCGTGCCCGCAACTCCGTCTTGAGCACTTTGCCGTAGGCATTCTTGGGCAGCGCAGGCAGCCAGCGGTAGTGCTTCGGCCGCTTGAACCGCGCGATGTGCGCGAGGCACAGCGCGTCCAGCTCGGCATCGGGCACGGGCTCGCCGTCGGCGACGAGGAAGGCAACGACGATCTCGCCCCAGTCCGCATCGCGCTCGCCGACCACCGCGACCTCGCTCACGCGCGGGTGCAGCAGCAAGATTTCTTCCACCTCGCGCGGGTAGATGTTGGAGCCGCCGGAGATGATCATGTCCTTGCTGCGGTCGCGCAGCGTGAGGAAACCCTGGGCATCCAAGCTGCCGATGTCGCCCGTGTGCAGCCAGCCGCCGCGCAGCGTCTGCTTCGTGGCCCCGGGGTTGTTCCAGTAGCCGGCCATCACCGTCTCGCCGCGCACCAGCACCTCGCCGAGCTCGCCCGTGGGCAGGTCGCGGTCTTCACTGTTCGCCACGCGCACCTGCACGCAGGCATGCGCGACGCCGACCGAGGCGATGCGCTCAGCCCAGCGCGGGTGATTGGTGGCGGCCAGGTGCTCGCGCGAGAGTGCGGTGATGGTCATCGGGCTCTCGCCCTGGCCATAAATCTGAACGAATTTCTGGCCCATCACAGCCAGCGCCTGGCGCAGGTCTTCGACATACATCGGCCCGCCACCATAGACGATGGTCTTGAAGCCCTCACCCCCTTGTCCGGTCTGCTTCAGGTGCGCCACCAGCCGGTGCACCATGGTCGGCGCGGCGAACATCGAAAGATGACCTACCTCTTTCGCCAAACTGGCCAGTTCCGCCGGATCAAACCCGCCGGACTCAGGCACCACGTGGCGCGCGCCGCGCAGGATGTGCGCGTAGTTGTACAGCCCCGCGCCGTGCGACATCGGCGCGGCGTAGACCATCGCATCGTTTGCCGCGACATCATCCACGTCGGTGAAATAGGCCATGGTCATCGCCAGCAGGTTGCGCTGGGTCAGCATCACGCCCTTGGGCCGCCCGGTGGTGCCCGAGGTGTAGAACAGCCAGGCCACGTCCTCGGGCGCACTGTCGTGCAGCGCCATGGCCGCGCCGCTGGCCGCGCGCTCCCATTCGGGGCTGGCCAGAACCCGCAGGCAATCGGGCGCGGTGCCCGCCTCAAGCGCCGCTTCGCGCAGCTCGGGCGAGGCGAGAACCACGCGCGCGCCGCTGTCTTGCAGCACGTAGGCCAGCTCCTTGGCGTGCAGCTTGTAGTTGACCGGCACCGTCACCGCGCCGCACCAGTGGATCGCCTGCTGCGCTTCCAGATACGCGGGCGCGTTGGCGCTGTAGATCGCCACGCGCTCGCCCGGCGCGACCGCGCATGCATCGCGCAGGTGGGCGGCGAGCGCGGCCACCCGCGCGCCCAGTTCGCCATAGGTGTGGCGCACGCGCGCGCCGTGCAGCAGCGCCGGGCGTTCGGGGTAGAGCTTGGCGGCACGTTCAAGCAGGCTGGCAATGTTCATGGCGTGTGATTCCCGAATGGCTCGCGGATCACGTCACTATAGGAGCGTGCCGCACGATCTGCTGCACACGGCAAACCGCAGCCCGGTTTCATTGGGTGGGAGGGGCTTGAGCCGCTCCCACAGTCCATGCAGGATTCCTCAGCGCGACGGCAGCACGGCTGCTTTCGAACCCGCGCCGCGCACCTCCAGCCGCACCCTGTCGAGCACCACCCCGCCCGCGTCGACGAGCTGCACCTCATGGCGCCCCGGCCACGGCAGCCAGGCCACACGCGGGCCGCGCCCCACCGGCTTGCCATCGATGTGCCAGGCCGCGGCCGCGGCGCCCGCGGCCTCGAACCAGACGCGCTGGTGGCTGGGCGGAATGTCGGGATCGAGCGCCAGGATGGTGCCCGACGCCGGCGCCAGAATGCGCCCGCGTGCGAGCGGGTTCACGCCAATGGATTCAGGATGATTTACAGCTGTAGCGCTTGCTGTACCCGCGCTTCCAGCTCCTGTTTTGATGGAGAAAAGTGCCTGCTGCGTCCCCCGCACAAACCACTCGTCGCGCGGCGCCTCCGCGCTCGGTGCGGCAAAGCGCACGGCGGCGCGCACCACACCCGCAGGTGGCTCGGGGGCGTGGCTGGGCACACCACGGTGCAGCCAGCCCATGAGCTCGGCCCAGATCGGCGCCGCGCCGCTCACCCCGCTGACATCGTGCATGGCGCCGCCCGCCGCATTGCCCACCCACACGCCGACGGTGTAGCGCGCCGACCAGCCGGCGGTCCAGTTGTCGCGCATGTCCTTGCTGGTGCCGGTTTTCACCGCGGTCCAAAAGCGAGTGTTCAGCACGCTGTCCGGCCCGAAGGTCGGCACGCGGGCATTGGCGTCGGCAAGCATGTCAGCGACGATGAAGGCGGCAGCCGCTGGCACCACCTGCACCGGCCGCGTTGCGGCCTGCCCCAGGCGCAGTGCGGGCGGCGTGTAGCGCCCGCCATTGGCCAGCGTGCGGTAGGCATTGGTCAGCTGCAGCAGTGGCACCTCGGCCGCGCCCAGCGCCAGGCTGTAGCCGTAATAGCCGCCCGATTCGCGCAGCGGCAAGCCGAGCGCGCGCAGCTGCGCAAAGAAGGCATCGGGCGAGACCATCACCAGCGTGCGCACCGCCGGCACGTTGAGCGACGAGGCCAGCGCCGTGCGCACGGAGACCCAGCCCTTGAAGTGCCGGTCGTAGTTCTGCGGGATGTAAAGCCCACCCGCGGTGGGGATCTGGGTCGGCGCATCGTGCACCAGCGAGGCGGCGGCAAGGCGCTGCTCGGCGATCGCCTGCGCGTACAGAAACGGCTTGAGCGTGGAGCCGGGCTGGCGCAGCGCCAGCACGCCATCGACTTCGGGCGCCGCGCTCAGACTGCCAGAGGAGCCGACCCAGGCCAGCACCTCGCCGCTGGCGTTGTCCAGCACCACGATGGCGCCATCGTGCACATTGCGCCCGCGCAGCTCGCGCAGATGACGCTGCAGCAACTCCCCTGCAAAGCGCTGCAGCGGCGCGCTCAGCGGCGTGCGTTCGCCTTTGGCGTGGGCGGTCTTGAGCCACTGGCGCGCAAAGTGCGGCGCAATGCCTTCGGCTGTGTCAAACGCCCGGCGCTTGAGCGCTGCCTCGGTGAAGAAATCCAGCGCCTCGCAATCCGCCGCCGTCTGCATCAGGCGCAGCACGCCGCAGGCCCGGCGCGCCACCGCCTGCGCCTTGGCATTGGGTGCGCGCACCAGCGCCACGGCCACCGCCCCCTCGCGCGCATCCAGCCCATGCGCCGCCTTGCCAAACAGCGTGCGGCTCAGCGCATCGATGCCCACCAGCTCGCCGCGAAACGGCACCAGGTTGAGATAGGCCTCCAGGATCTGGTCCTTGCGCCAGCCCTGCTCCAGATCGCGCGCAGCCAGCGCCTGCCCGGCCTTGGCGGTCAGGCTGCGCCCGCCGCTGCTGGCACGCAGATCCTCATCGAGCAGGCCCGCAAGCTGCATGGTGATGGTGCTCGCACCGCGCGTCTTGCGGTTGAGCAGATTGGCCCAGGCTGCCGCCGAAACCGCCGCCCAATCGACGCCGCTATGCTCGTAAAAGCGCTTGTCCTCGCTGAGGATCAGCGCCTGGCGCAGCGCGGCGGACATCTCGGCCAAGGCCACCCACTGGCCCCGGCGCACCGTGGCATCGGTGCGCATGCGCTGCAGCACCGCGCCCTCGCGCGAGAGCAGCAGGGTCTCGGACGAATGGAAACCGTCACGCACCGCGTCGAAGCCGGGCGAGGCCAGCGCCGGCGCCGCCGCCAGCGCAAGAGCGGCGCCGAACAGGCCGGCCAGCCACCGGCACCCGCGCAGCACCGCCTCGCGGCCCGAACGCACACCGCCCGTTCGCGCCACCAACCCGCTACCCGATACACCGCACCGCATGCGCGCAAGTATGCCCGCCGGCCCGCGCCGAGCGCGATGGGTGAGGCAGATAATCGGCCCGCCATGCCCCCTGCGTTCCCCGATTTTTTGCTCGACGGCTCGTTCAAGAGCTTTCCACAGACCGCCGCGCCCTGCGCCGCCAGCGCCATCGCCGAGCGTGGCTGGAACCTGCTCGCGGGCGACCTGCCGCTGCCGCTGGCGGTGCTCAAACGATCGGCGCTGACGCACAACCTCGCGTGGATGCAGGATTTCGCGCGGCGCAAGGGCGTCTCACTCGCGCCCCACGGCAAGACGACGATGGCGCCCGCGCTGTTCGCCCTGCAGCTGCAAGCGGGCGCCTGGGGCCTGACCTTCGCCACCGCGTTCCAGGCGGCGGTGGGCGTGGCCGCCGGCGCGCGCCGCATCGTGATCGCCAACCAGGTGGTCTGCGACGCCGATTTCGATGTGCTGGACGCGCTGCTCACGCGCCACCCCGATCTGTGGCTGTGCTTTCTCGTCGATGCCCCGGCGCAGCTCGCGCTGCTCGAAGACTGGCAGCGCCGGCGCGCCAGCGCCCGCGTGTTCGATGTGCTGCTCGAAATCGGCGAGCCCGGCGCGCGCACCGGCTGCCGCAGCGCAGAGCAGGCGCTGACGCTGGCGCGCGCCATCGCGGCCAGCGGCGCCGCGCGCCTGGCGGGCCTGGAGTGCTACGAAGGCGTGGCGGCGCACTGCGACAGCGCGCACGATGCCGACGCCGTCGGCGACCTGGTGCGCCGCGCGCTCGCCGTCGCGCACGCCATCGACGCCGAGCGGTTGTGGGCCGCATCGGCGCCGGAGATCGTGCTCAGCGCCGGCGGCTCGGCGGTGTTCGACCTCGTCGTGCCGCTGCTGCAGGCGCGCGGCCTGTCGTGCCCGGTGCGCGGCGTGCTGCGCTCAGGCTGCTACCTCACGCACGACCACGGCAACTACCGGCGCTATCTGCACCTGGTGGAGCAGCGCGAGGGACTGCAGGATTCACTGCTGCCCGCGCTCAGCGTCTGGGCCATGGTGCAGTCGCTGCCCGAGCCCGGCCTGGCGCTGCTCGGCTGCGGCAAGCGCGACATTTCCCATGATCTGGAAATGCCGATCCCCATCGGCCTGGCGCGGCGCGGCGCGCTCGAAAGCGTGGCGGCGCCGCCCGACTGGCGCATCAGCGCACTCAACGACCAGCATGCCTATCTGCGCTTTCCCCCCGGCGCGCACGCCAGCGCCTTGCCGCGCATCGGCGACCGCGTCGAGCTCGGCATCTCCCACCCCTGCACCACCTTCGACAAATGGCGCTGGATGCCCATCGTCGAGGACGACGGGCGCGTGAGCGGCGCGATCCAGACGTTTTTCTGATGCCGCGCTACGGCGCCGGCGAGCGGCGCACCAGCGCGGTGAATGCGTCCACCGGCAGCGGCTTGCTGAACAGATAGCCTTGCCAGGTATCGCAGCCGTGGCGCTGCAGAAAGGCGCGCTGCGCCTCGGTCTCCACGCCCTCGGCGATCACGCGCAAATTCAGGCTGGTGCCCAGTGCGACGATGGTGCGGGCAATCGCCGCGTCGTTGGGATCGACCAGCACGTCGCGCACAAAGCTCTGGTCGATCTTGAGCTGATCCAGAGGCAAGCGCTTCAAGTACGCAAGCGAGGAATAGCCGGTACCGAAATCGTCCAGTGAAAAATCCAGCCCGTAGGCCTTGAGCTGCGTCATCTTGGCGATCGTGCCCTCCAGGTCCTGCAGCAGCAGCCCCTCGGTCAGCTCCAGTTCCAGCCGCCGCGGATCGGCCCCGCTGCTGGCCACCGCCGCCAGCGTCAACGCGACAAAATCGCTTTGTGAAAATTGGCGCGGGCTGATGTTCACCGCCAGTTTCAGCGCCGCAAACAGCGGCTCGCCCGCCCAGGCCGCCAGCTGGGCGCAGGCGGTCTCAAGCACCCACTGGCCAATGGCCAGAATCAGCCCGGTGTCTTCCGCCAGCGGGATGAATTCGGCGGGCGAGATGAAGCCGCGCACCGGGTGGCGCCAGCGCAGCAGCGCCTCCGCGCCGGTGATGGCGCCGCCCTGCACCTGCGCCTGGTAGTGCAGCTCGAACTGCCGCTGTTCCAGCGCCGCGCGCAGATCGCGTTCGAGCTGGACGCGCGCCTGCACGCGCTGCTGGATCTGCGGGTCGTAAAAGCACAGCGTATCGCGCCCTGCGGCCTTGGCCTGGTACATCGCCATGTCGGCCCGCTGCAGCAACTCATCCACCTTCTCGTCGCTGCCGCGAAAGACGGCGGCGCCGACGCTGGCGGTGCTGTGGTAGTGCTCGCCATCCAGCGCAAACGGTGCGCGCAGCGCTGCCAGAATGCGTTCGGAGACCGCACGCGCATGGGTTGCCGCATCCTGCAGCGAGGTCTGCGCGCCCGCCAGCACCACCACGAATTCATCATCGCCGTGGCGCGCCAGCATGTCGTCGGCGCCGACGCAGCCGCGCAAGCGCACAGCCACCTGGCGCAGCAGCGCATCGCCGCAGTCGTGGCCGCGCGTCTCGTTGAGCGTCTTGAAGTGATCCAGGTCCAGCATCAGCACCGCGCCGCACTGGCCATTGGCGGCACTGGCTGCCAGCACATGGTCCAGGCGCTCCGTCAACAAACGCCGGTTGGCCAGGCCGGTGAGCCGATCGTATGAGGCAAGGTAGTTGATCTCATCCTCGGCCGCACGGTGCAGGCTCAGATCCTCGACGATCAACAGCAGCGATTCCTGAAAGCGCACGCCGGAAATGCCCAGCGGCTTGGTTTCGCCATCCGCGCAGCGCACCTCATGCTCGGACCACTCGACGCTGCCACCGGATGACTGCGCCAGCATGCGTTCGCGTACGACTTGATCCGGGTAGACCAGGCGCCACCACTGGTCGACATGGCTGAGCCTGGCCTCGTCGTAGCCTGTGATCTCCACGAACTGGCGGTTGCGATAGACCACGCCGCCGCTGCGCTGCCACACCACGATGCCCACCGGCAGGTGATTCAGAATCGCGCGCAGGCGCTGTTCGTTCTCACGCAGCGCCTCTCTCATTGCGCGCCGCTCGGTGATGTCCTGGATCACGCCGATGTTGTAGCGGATGGTCTCGTCCTGCTGCACCACCGGCGAGACGGTCAGATCGACCCACACCTGCGAACCGTCCTTGCGCAGCAGGCGCTTTTCCAGGTGAAAGGCCGTGATCTCGCCGCGGCCCAGGCTGGCCCGCAGGGCGAGGTTCTCCGCCTGGTCCTCGGGCGCGGAGATGCTCTCGACGGTGCGGCCGAGCAATTCTTGCTGCGTGTAGCCCAGGATGTCGCAGTACTTCTGGTTCACGCGCTCGAAAGTCGCGCTCGTCATGTTCACGAGCACCATGCCCACCGCGGCTTGCTCGAACACCGCGTGCAGCCGCTCTTCACTGGCGCGGCGCACGCGTTCAGCCGCCTCGCCGCGCGCTATCGCTTGAGATCGCTGACGCAACAGCAGTCCTGCCGCCAGCGCCAGCACCAGCGAAAACAGCAGGCCCGCACCAGCGATCCAGCTCGGCAGGGTGCGCTCGGCCTGCGACAGCAGCGCAAGCGTGGGCGCATAGCTCAGGCGCCAGCGCCTGCCGTGCACCTCCAGCGTACGCACCACCTCGCCCGCAGCAAAGCGCTGGCGCAGCGCCGCCACATCCGCCGTCTGGCCCATGAACGCAGGCGCAGCGCCGGCAACTGTCCCCACGTCTTCCAGCCGCAGCGCCAGGCCGTCGAGCACGCCGGCGCGTTGCAGTGCATCGAGCATGTCGCTGACGCGGATGGTGGCGGTCACGGTGCCGACGAAAGGGCGCTGGCCCGGCGCATCGGCATCGCCCCAGACCGGATAGCGCAGGGTGTAGCCCTCGGGATGCACCGGCAAATCGCGCAGTGTGATGGGCGGCGACGCCACCGCTGCACCGCCCTCACCTGCCGCTCGTGCCGCGGCCAGTAACAGGGGGCGATCGGCGAGATCGAGACCCCAGATGGAGTCCTGCTCATCCCATGGCCACAGGTATTCGACGATGAAGTGCTCGGGGGCATCGACGTGCGGATGGATGATGGCGCCCGCCACCTCGCGCCCGGCCTCGCGCGCCTGCGCCGCGAGGCGTCGCTCGAACGCGGGCAGATCAGCCTGCGGCACCCGGCGCGCGAAGGACAGCCTGCGCATCTCGGGGTAGGCGCGCTGGAAATCGCGCTCATCCGCCACCCGATTGAAGCGCTGCCAGCCCAGATCCGGCGCGGCGGTGAACAGATCACGCATGCCGGCGACGATGTTGGCATGGCCCTTCAGACGCGCCGCCAGAATGTCGGTGGCCGCGTTCACCTCGTTGGCAAAACGCTCCTGCGCAGCGTGCTCATTGGTGCTGCGCTGCTGCAGCACCAGCAGCCACGTCACGGCCGCGCCAGCGATCAGGATCGCGGCGGCCGTCAGCCAATGGGCTGCAGGACGTGGCAAGGGCACAACAAGCTCCCGCTGGTGGATACACGGCACATGGGCGAAGACACCACCGCTGCCGCGACGGTGATGTCCGGTTTATAACAAAAAACGGCTTCTGCGCTTGCCATTGCAGCGCAACAAGCTATTGTTTTTGACTATCGACCGATTGCACCCGCACCCGCGCATTCGGCACTTCACCAAACATCTCGGGCGCATACAGCGCCTCGATGCGCGTGGGCGGCAACGCAAAGCTGCCAACGTTGTTCAGGCGCAGCGTGTACTGCAGCCGCGTCTTGCCCTTGGGCAGGTATTGGTAGTACGCGCGGTACGCCTCGAAGCTGCGCTCCTCGAACGCCAGCCAGCCATTGCCCTGCGCCTCTTCACCGCGTGCAGCGATCTCCGAATCACGCCCCAGGCCGCCGCCCAGGATGGTCGCGCCGCCGGGTACCGGGTCGCTCAAGACCACCCAGGTCATGTCGGTTTGTGCATCCACTTCCAGCGTGACGCGCAACACGTCGCCGCGCGCATGCTGCCCGTCAGGCAGGTTTTTGTCGGCCTGCTCCACCGGCGTGACGCTGCGCGTGACGGTGTAGCCCGCACTGAACGGCGCCTTGAGCGCCACGGCCGCTACCGACTGCAGCGTGAGCCAGGGCTTGCCGCTGCCTTCGTGCGTGACCAGCAGATCGCCGCCCGTCGCCGTCTTGCCCCAGGGCATGAACATGGTGTTGTTCAGGTAGTTGCCCGCGGCCGTGGGCGCGCCGAACCAGGTGGTCTGGTGCATTGCACCGCCTTCATCCGCGGCCTTGGCGCTCACCACCCTGGACCAGTCCACGCTGGCCCTTGCATCCCCCATGACAGCGCGCGTCACTCCGGTCACGGGTGCGGATTCGAACTTGGCACTGAAGGCCTCCAGCGCCAGCAAGCCCCAGAGATTGGCCGTGGTGGTGTGCCAGGCGCCGCGCTGCTGGCGCGCGATGAAGCCATTGGCCAGGCGCCCCATGTCGTCCTTCCAGGCGGGGTCGTCCATCACCGTCAGGATCAGGCGCGCCAGGTTCACGTCGCCGTTTTGCATCAGCCACCACCAGTAGTCGCTCTGCTCGGTGCTGAAGGCGGCGCGCGTACCCTGCCAGGACAGGCGCGCGCGCAGGATTTGCATCGCCTCGTGCAGGCGCTGCTCGCGCTGCGGCACGGCGCGTCCGCGCTGCAGGATGCTGACCCAGTCGATCACCGCGTGCGTGGGCCACTGGTTGGGAGCGATGGTGATGGACTGCAGCCAGCGCGCATCGGCCTTGCCATAGCGGGCGAGTGCCTCGATCGCCGCCAGCTTGCGCAGCTCGAGGTCTTTGCGCGGGCTCCAGAACCGGCGCTCTATCCGGCCTTCGACAAACGCCGTCAAGCCCTGCTGCATGGCCTTGAGAGCATCGGCAGGCAGCGTGAACTCCGGGTGCAGGCGCGCGGTCTCATGGCTGGAAGCCAGCAGGTAGGCGGTCAGCGTGTCGCTGCCGCGGTGCGCATCGCCCGCGCGCGGCGGAAAGTAGGTGGCTAGGCCATCTTCGTCCAGGTAGGTCGGCAGTTGCGCCGCCAGTATCTTCCACGCCGCGGCATCGTTCATGCCTATCGCCTTGCCGACCTTCTGCTCCAGGCAGGCAAACGGGTAATTGGCCCACCAATCGCGCACGCCGGGCAGACCTTCGGCCAGCCTGGGCTGCAGCGCCAGCCTGAGGCCGCCGCGGCCGGGCAGCGCATCCGCGGGCGCCGCGACCGGCAGGTTGAAGAAGCCATCGAGCTGCACCAGCGTGGCCTGCTGCACCGTGAGCGGCACGGCAGGCAGGATGCGCTGGCTCACCTTGAGCGCATCGCGCGCCTTGCCCTGCGTATCGCGTGCGGCGATCTCCCAGAGCAGCTCCTGCAAACGCGTCTGCCCCAGCTGTTCAGGCGCGGTCACGTTCCATGCCAGCTCGCGCGCCCCGCCTGCGGGAATGTCCACGCTCTGCTGCTCCAGCGTCAACAGCGTGGCGCGTGGCGCCACCTCCACCTTCATGGCCTTGTCGGTGGTGTTGCGCAGCGTGATCTGGGCGCGGAAGGCATCGCCCTCGCGCACCAGCGGCGGCAGGCCGCTGATGATCTGCAGATCCTGGGTGCTGCGGATGCTGGCCTTGCCGGTGCCGAAAAAACCCACGCCGGCATCGGCAACGGCGACGATCTCGAAGGTGGTGAGCGCGTCGTTGAGCGGCACTTCGACCTGCGCGCGCCCGTTGGCATCGAGCTCCACGACCGGTTTCCACAAGAGCAGCGTATCGAGCAGTTCGCGCGTGGGCGCGTGGCCGCCGCCGCCGCCGGCGGGCACGGCCTTCCTGCCGTAGTGGCGCCGCCCGACGATGTCCATCTGCGCCGTGGAGGTACTGACACCCCAGGCCCGCGTGCCCAGCATGCGTTGCAGCAGATCCCAGGTGCCGTTGGGCGCCAGCTCCAGCAAGGCCTTGTCCACCGCAGCGACCGCCACCTCGGCATGTGCGGCGGGCTGGCCGTCGGGCAGCTTCGCTTCTATGCTTACCCTGGCCTTGCCGCGCACCTCATAGGTGGGCTGATCGGCCTTCACCTGCACATCCATCTGGTGCGCCTTCAGGCCGACGTCGATCATGGCCGCGCCAAAGCGAAAGCTGGGTTTGGAGAGATCCACCATCGCCGTCGGCGCGATGTATTCCTTGCTGTCGACGCGAAACGCGCGCCACCACTGCCTCGGCTCCCGGAAGCCCCAGGTGAAGAAGCTGTACCACGGCACCTCGCTCAGCCGCCCGCGCAGCACCAGAGCACTCACATAGACATTGGGCGCCCAACCGCCATCGACCGTGAGCGCTATCGTCGGGTCCTTGCCATCGAGCTCCATCACCTGGCTGCGGATGATGCCCTCGCGCTCCACGCTCACCAGCGCCGTGGCGTGGCGATACGGCATGCGCACCTGCAGCCTGGCCGTCTCGCCGGGCTCGTAACGCTTTTTCTCGGGCAAGAGATCAATGCGGTCGTGGTTCTCGCCGCCAAACCAGAGTTCGCCCTCCTGCGTGATCCAGATCGAGGTCGCGGCTTTCGCCTCGTTGCCGCTCTTGTCTCGCGCGGTGGCGACCAGCTGCACCTCGCCGGCCTGCTCCAGCCTGGCATCGCACAGCACCAGGCCGCGGCTGTCACTCACACCCGTGCAGACGGTGCCCAGATCCTTGGTCTGGGTCTGGTTGTCGTAGCTGTAAAAGCCTCCTACCAGGCGCTTGCGGCTGGTCGTCGTGGTGCGTGCAATCGCCTGCACCGAGAGCGGCACACCCTTTTGCGCCGTGCCGTCGGTGGACAGCGCCAGTGCCTGGAAACGCAGCTTGCTGCCGCTCGATGCCCAGCCTTCGGTCTTGATGCCGGCCACCACCGCCGCCGGCCAGAGCGTACGCGTGCTGCGCAGCGACTGCACCTCGCCGTTGGGATCGGCGTAGCTGGCTTCCAGCACCAGTTCCATGGGCTCGCGCACGGCCGGCAAATCGGTCAACGTGACCTGACCCTGGCCATTCTTGTCCAGCGTGAGCGCCAGCTTGTCGGCCACCACGCGGGCCGACGATGCGGCAGGCGGCGCGTCCTCATCGCCCTGCACCTGCGCGTCCGCCGCCGGCACGCCAAAGCTGAATTCACCGTAACCGTCAAACATCAGTCCCTTGTCCCGCACCATCGCCGAGACACGCACCGGCAGCTGCGCCGCCGGCGCACCTGCACCAGCGGCCCGGCTTCGGCCGGCGCAACGCTGCCGGTGAACACCGGCAGGCGGAATTCCTCCACGCGAAAGCTCGCGCCGTAAAAGCTCTGCTGGCCCTTGGGGGTTTCCAGCCGCACGTCGTATTCGCCCAGCTTGGCGGCCGCCGGCACCTGGAAGCTGCTGACCGCCGACAGCCCTCCCGTGGGGGTCTTGCGCCAGGTGAGCAGCTGCTTGAACTGCTGGCCGCTGCCCACGTGCGTGATGGTCAGCTGGGTGGGGCGCTTTTCCGGCAGCGCAAAGCCGCCCAGGGTTTCGCTGCGCAACAGGTGCTTCATCGACACCGTCTCGCCCGCGCGCACCAGGGTGCGGTCCAGCACACTGCGCGCCAGCTCATCGGGCTGGGCCTGGGTGCTGGTGGAAAAGCCAAACCGCCAGGGCTCTATCCCGGTCTGTGAATCGCTCCAGACAAAGGCCATGTCGTCCTGCGCGCGGGCGCTGACGAAGTAGGCCCGGCGCCAGTTCGGCTCCTCGCACAGCAGGGGCTCGGGCGAGAGATCCTTGAACTCGGCGATGCCGCTCTGGTCCGTCGTGCTGCTGGCCAGTTCCTGCCCCTTGCAGGTGGAAACGCGCACCGTCGCGCCCACCACCGGCTGGCCCTTGTCCAGCGTGGTCACCCAGGCCTGAGCGTTCTCGCGCCCCAGCTTGAAATGCACCGCCAGATTGGTCACCAGCGCCGTGGTGCGCACATACATGGTGCGCGTCGAGCCATAGCCCGGGTCCAGCAGCGCCTGCCCCAGCAAGGGCGACGCGATTTCCACCACATTGAAGCCCGCAGGCAGCGGGATGCCGACCACCTCGAACGGACGCAAATCGCCGCGCTTGGCCGCTGGCAGCTCCAGTGTCGTCACGCCATCACGGCCCGCCAGCAGCGAGACGCGGCGTGCCTGCACGTACTCGTTCTCGTCAATGCCTCTGGGCTGCTCCTGGTCGCCCCCCGCCGCAGCCCGCGGTTTGATCGGGGGAGGCAGAGGGTCCCTGACCTCTTTCCCGGCCTTGCTGCGCGCAAGCCAGGTGTTTTCAAACATCTCGACGCGGTTGAGCCACCGTATCACCTGGGCATCCGTATCCGGCCGCAAGGTGCTGACCCTGGCTCCCGGCTGCGCCACCGGCTGCAGGTTCTGCACCTGAAGGCTTTGCTCCACGCGGCGCAGCGTCACCGGCAGCAGCGCCGGCCCGTCCGGGCCCTCCGCATACCGCTCGATGATGCCGAAGGGCGCGGCAGCAAACTTGGCCAGCGGCGGCAGTGGTCCGGTGGCCAGCTTGAGCGGAAAACTCTGCGCATTGGCCAGCTCCCGGCCGGAGGCATCGGCAAACTGCGCAGGCAACTCCAGCTGGTACGCCGTTTCCGGCGGGAACGGGCCGGCGAACGCGATGGCATCGACCAGATCGTCGCCCGCCTGGCCCTGCTGCGCATCCTGCAGCGGCGAGAGCGCCTGCCCGCTCGCGCCCTTGAGCCGAATCGCCAACGCCAGCTTGCGCGGCACCGGCGCGGAAAAAGACAGTGACATCGGCCGTATCGGCAGGCAGGCGGACTGGGCGTTCTCGCGCTCGCAGGAAAAATCGGCCGTGAAGGCCTCGCGCACCCGGTAGTCGATGCGCTGCGCCTGGTGCGTCGCAACACCGTTTGGCGTCGCCAGCCCCGCATCCAGCACCAGCTGCAGCTTGCCCCCGGCACTGGCGCGGCGCGCACAGGCCAGCGTCAGGTAGCGCTGCGGCTCCTTGGCGGCGGCTTCCTGCAGGCGCTTGGCCTTGAGCAGCATCTCGCGCTCGGCGCCCTCGACGGCGCGCACCGGCACGCGCTCACCCAGCCCTTCGATGTCACACCACACATGTTCGCTCACGCTCTGCGGGCTGGCCTCGCCGCTCAGCTGCACGATGAAGGCCTGCGCCTCTTCGATGGTGTTGTAACTGCCGGGCCAGACGCGCTGCAACTGCGGACCGCCAGTACTGAAATGATAGCTTTTAGCGCTTTTCAGATCTTCGCCAGAGGCCGATTTGAATGATTTTTCCGGCACCACTTCGCAGCGTACGCCGGGCGGCAGGTCGGCAGCAAAGTCAAACACCCACTGCCGGTCACTGAGCCAACGGCCCTGCCCGCGCGAGGCATCCGCATCGCTGCAACGCACGGCAAACGGCGCGGTGGCCTTGGCATCGCCAAACCGCACGGCAGCGGCATCCAACTTGACCACCACCTGCCGCACCCGTGACACCTCGCCCTGGGGCGATACCGCGCTCACGCCCAAGGCGCTGGCCGCAACGCTCCACAGGCCTGCTACCACCGCCAGCACAGACCATGCAACCGATTGTTTCCGTCGCATAAAACCTCCCTCGACGCCTTTTTGTGAACATAAACTGTACTGCCTGAGAGCAGCATTCCCGCCACCCATTGGAAATGCGCCACCCCAGACCTCGAAGACCTGCACCATGCCACCACGCTTTAACGTCCAGTTCGGTCAGAGCCTGTGCGACATGCTTCAGGCAGAACTGGCGCTGGTCTGCAATTTCATGGACCACGAGGGGCGCATCCTCGCCTCGGGCGATCCGGCACGCATAGGGCGCATACACCCGGTGGCCGCCCGCATCATGCGCGGCGAGATGGATGAATGCAGCGTAAGCCGCGAAGAAGCCGCCAGCTCCGGCGTGGTGCGCGAAGGGGTGCTCACCGCCATCGACCTCGATGGCCAGCGCCTCACCTGCTTCACCATCGCCGGGCCATTGCCCGTGGTGCGGCCGCTGGCGCACGTCGTGCGCTTTTGCGTCACCTCGCTTCTGCAGATCGTCGGCGGTGAGGCATCCTCGCTGCACGCACCCCTGGCGCCCGTCGCCAACTTCAATGAATTGCTGCAGCACGCCAGCACGGCGGTGCGCTTCAGCGTCGCACGGCTGCACCAGACGCTGGAGCACATCACCGAGGGCGTGACGCTGTTTGACGAGCAGCTGCGCCTGGTGGTCTGGAACCGGCGCTTTCTCGAAGTGATGGACTGGCTGCAGGAGCCCGAACCCCGCGGGCAGACGCTGGAAGCCATGATCACGCGCTACCTGGTGCTGCAAGGCATGCAGGACGTGCCGCAGCTCGCCGAGCATGTGCATGAACGCATGCAGCGTCTGCGCGCCGGCCGAAGCAACGACTTCCAGTTCCGCACGCTCCAGGGCAAGTGCATCGCGATCGCCGACCGCGCGCTGCCCGGCGGCGGCGTGGTCTCCACCTACACCGACGTAACCGAGCGCCAGCAGCTGCTGGATGCGCTGCGCAATGCACGCGACGACGCCGAGCTGCTGGTGCAGGAACGCACGCGCACCCTCGATACGCTGGTGCAGCTCTCCACCGACTGGTTCTGGGAGCAGGATGCCGAGCACCGCTTCACGCGCACCTTTGGCAACGTGCTCGACAAGCTGCATGTCCCGCCCGAGTATTTCGTTGGCAAGCGCCGCTGGGACAGCCCCATGCTGGGCGTGAGCGACGCGCAGCGCGCCGAGCACATCGCGCTGCACGAGCGGCGCGAGCCCTTTCGCCAGTTCGAGTACGGCCTGGCCATGCGCAATGGCGAGGTGCGCTACCTGTCGGTCAGCGGCGCGCCGCGCTTTGATGTCCACGGCGTCTTTCTGGGCTACCACGGCACGGGCAACGACATCACCGAGCGCATGCACAACCAGCGCCTGCTGCAGGAGCACAGCCACGCGCTGCAGCAGGCCAATGCCGAGATGGAGCGGCAGGTAGCCGAACGCACGGCGCAGCTGCGCCAGCAGCTGAGCTTCATGCACCAGCTGCTAGACGCCATCCCCACACCCATCTTCTACAAGGACACCGCGGAGCGTTACCTGGGCGGCAACCGCGCCTTCGAGCAGGTGCTGGGCAAGCCGGTGCAGGATTTCGTTGGCAAGACGCTGCGCCAGGTCCGGCCCGACTTCCTCATCCGCCATACCGAAGAGGCCGGCCGTCAGCTGCTGCGCGAGATCGGGCAGACAAGCTTCGAAGAGCCGGTGGAGTATGGCGACGGCTCGGTGCACGAGATGCAGCTTCACAAGGCCAGCTTCATCGATCTCTCGGGCCGTATCGGAGGCGTCGTCGGCGTGATGTTCGACATCACCGCGCGCAAACGCATGGAAGAAGACCTGCGCCAGGCAGCCGCCTTTTTTGACAACAGCATCGAAGGCATCATGGTCACCGGACTGGACGGCCGAGTGCTCAACGTCAACCCGATGTTCACGCGCATCACCGGCTACACGCGCGCGCAGGCGATCGGTCAGCACGTGCGCATTTTCAAGTCCGGGCGCCATGCCGACAGCTACTTCAAGGCGGTGCGCGAGGCCGTCGCACGCGAAGGCAACTGGCAGGGTGAGGTCTGGAACAAGCGCAAGAACGGCGAAATCTATCCGCAATGGCTGTCGGTCTCTGAAGTGCGTGATGCGCAGGGCGCGGTGGTGCACCACGTGGCCTCGTTCTCCGACATGAGCCAGCAAAAGGACGCCGAGGAACGGCTCGAGCAACTCGCCTACACCGATCTGCTCACGCGCCTGCCCAACCGCCGCCGACTGCTCGATCGCTTGGGTCATGCGCTGGCGCTGGGCGAGCGCAACCCCCAGCACGGCGCGCTCCTGATCATCGACATCGACGAATTCAAGAGTCTGAATGACACCCGTGGGCACGAAGCTGGCGACCGCCTGCTGCAGCAGGCGGCGCATCGGCTGACCTCGCTCATCAGCGAGGGCGACACCCTGGCGCGCCTGGGCGGCGACGAATTTGCAGTGCTGATGGAAGGCCTGGGCACCGACGCGTCGGTGGCCGTGGCGCAGGTGCAAACCCAGGCCGAGAGGCTGCTGCAGGCCCTCGATGCCCCCTATGCGCTGAGCACAGGCGAGCACCACCACAGTGCCAGCATTGGCATCGCGGTGTTCGATCAGGGCCATTGCGACCGCGCGCAACTGCTGCAGCAGGCAGAGATGGCGATGTACCGCGCCAAGGCGTCGGGGCGCAACACGCTGAGCTTCTTCGACCCCGAGATGCAAGCGGCGCTGGGACGACGCATCGCACTGGAGCAGGCGCTGCGCAGCGCCTTGCAGGCACGACAGTTCGAGCTGCACTATCAGCCGCAGGTGAACGACGCAGGCGCGGTCATTGGCGCCGAGGCCCTGGTGCGCTGGCGCACCAGCGATGGCACCATGGTGCCACCGGGCGAATTCATCGGCCTGGCTGAAAGAACCGGCCTGATCCTGCCGCTGGGCCGCTGGGTGCTTGACACCGCCTGCCACCAGCTCGTTGCCTGGGCGCTTGATCCCGCGCGCGCGCACCTGAGCATCGCGGTCAACGTGAGCGCGCGCCAGTTCCACCACCCGGATTTTGTTGAGCAGGTGCTGCAGGCGCTGTCGGACAGCGGTGCCCCGGCGCAGCGCCTCAAACTGGAGCTGACCGAGAGCCTGCTGATCGAAGACATCGAGTCCGTCATCACCAAGATGCAGACGCTCAAGGAGCACGGCGTCGGTTTTTCGCTCGACGATTTCGGCACCGGCTATTCGTCGCTCTCCTACCTGAAGCGCCTGCCGCTCGATCAGCTCAAGATCGACCAAAGCTTCGTGCGCGACGTGCTGCTGGATGCCAACGACGCGGCGATCGCCCGCACGGTCGTGGCACTGGCCGACAGCCTGGGCCTGCAGGTGATCGCCGAAGGCGTGGAAACGGCCGAGCAGCGCGATTTTCTGCGCGCCAGCGGCTGCCATGCCTACCAAGGCTACTTTTTCAGTCGGCCGGTGTCGATCGATGCCTTCGAAGCCTGGATGACGGCACGCTCCACGCGCTGAACCTGCGTTGCGGCAGTGCCCCTGGGGCATCCAGACGCTACTGGTTAACCCGGTTGTTTGTAACAGCGCGCCCGCGTAGCATGGCCACAGGCGGTCGAGTTACCAGATGTACCCAAGCGCCATGCTGCCGTGGCCTGCCGCACGGCCTTCGTTGTAAACCCTGTTTCTTACGAGAGGTATTGCACATGGCCCCATCCGAATCCCGCGTTGCACCCGAGATCCGCAGCGACAACCTGCCGGCCGTCACATACAAGGACTTGCCCGAGCCGCTGCCGATGAAGAAGGTGATAGGCGCGAGCGTCATCCTGCTGGCCGGCTCGGTCGGATCGGGCGAATTCGTGCTCTGGCCCTACATGGCAACGCAGACCGGTTTGGCGCTGGTCTGGCTCGCCACGATCGGCGTGCTGACGCAGTATTTCCTCAACATGGAGATAGAGCGCTACACCATGGCCACGGGCGAGACCGCGGTCACGGGTTTCACCCGCCTGTGGAAGCACTGGAGCTGGCTGTTCATCATCATGGCCGTCGTGCCGTGGATGTGGCCAGGCTGGGCATCGGGCAGTTCAACCGCGCTGACCTATGCCTTCGGGCTGTCGGCCGACAAGGTGCTGCCCATCACCATCGCCTCGCTGGTGCTGATCGCGATCGTGCTCACGGTCTCGCCCGTGGTCTACAAGACGGTCGAGAAGATCCAGACGCTGCTGGTGGCGCTGATCGTGCTCTTCATGCTCTACATGCTGTTCGGCCTGCTGAACGGGCAATCATGGTCGGCACTGTTTGGCGGCTTCACCGCCGAGGTGCCCAAGATCCCCGAGGCCGTAGGCAAGATCCCGGTGGCGCTGCTGCTGGGCGCGATCGCATTTGCCGGCGCCGGCGGCGTGATGAATCTGGCGCAGTCGAACTGGATCCGCGACAAGGGCATGGGCATGGGCGCACACCTGCCCAAGATCGTCTCGCCGATCACGGGCGAGGAAACCACCTCGGGCGCGATCGGCTATTTTTTCCCGCAGAACGAAGAGAACCTGCGCCGCTGGCGCGGCTGGTGGCGTGTGGCCGACCGCGAACAATTCATCACTTTTTTTGTCCTCGGGCTGCTGGCCATCCTGCTCTTCATGGCGCTGGCCTACACCTATGTCGGCGTGGGCAGCAGTGCCAAGAATTTCGACTTCGTGCGCCTGCTGGGTGAAAACCTCAATGCCAAGGCAGGTGGCTGGGCCGGCCACGCCTACTGGTTCACCGGGGTGGTGGTGTTGCTCTCGACCAACCTGGCGGTGATCGACATGATCGGGCGCATCGTTGCCGACATCTGCAAGACCAACTGGCTGCGCGACAGCAAGACCTGGAGCGAGAGCCGGCTGTACTTCCTGGTGGTGTGGCTGATGGTCATCTTCGGCTCGACCATCCTGCTCTCGGGCGTGAGCCAGCCGCTGCTGCTGCTCGTGATCGCCTCTTCGCTCAACGGCCTGGTGATGTTCGTCTACTCGGTGCTGCTGATTCAGCTCAACCGCGGCATGCTGCCGCGCGCGATCGGTCTCAAGGGCGTGCGCTACGCCGCGATCTGGTGGGCCGTGGTGTTCTACGGCGGTTTCTCGATCTACCTGCTGATCGACCAGTTCGGCAAATTGTTCTAATGAAATGTGGCTCCAGCGCTTGATGGGCATGCGCTGGCAGCTATCAAATCAGATTTTCAACCGGTCAAGGTGGCGTGCGATCTGCACGCGCACCTGCACCGGCGCCGTACCACCCAGCGTGGCGCGCGCGTTCAGCGATCCTTCCAGGCTCAGCACCTCGAACACGTCGGCCGCAATCGCCGGATGAAAGCCCTGCAAGGTCGCGAGCGGCAATTCGGAGAGATCCACGCCCGCCGACTGCGCCGCCTTGACGGCATGTGCCACGGTCTCGTGCGCGTCGCGAAACGGCAGACCCTTCTTCACCAGGTAGTCGGCCAGGTCGGTGGCCGTGGCGTAACCCTTCATCGCGGCGGCACGCATGACCTCGGCATTCACGCTGATGCCACCTTCCTTGGCGCCGGTGGCGGGGTTCACCTGTCCGCCGATCATTTCGGCAAAGATGCGCAGCGTGTCCTTCAAGGTGTCGACGGTATCAAACAGCGGCTCCTTGTCTTCCTGATTGTCCTTGTTGTAGGCCAGCGGCTGGCCCTTCATCAGCGTGATCAGGCCCATCAGATGACCGACCACACGCCCGCTCTTGCCGCGCGCCAGCTCCGGCACGTCGGGGTTCTTCTTCTGCGGCATGATCGACGAGCCGGTGGTGAAGCGATCGGCGATGCGGATGAAGCCCACGCTCTGGTTCATCCACAGCACCAGCTCCTCGGACAGGCGCGAGATGTGCAGCATCACCAGGCTGGCGGCGGCGGCAAATTCGATGGCGAAATCGCGGTCGGAGACGCCATCCAGGCTGTTCTGGCACACACCTTCCATGTCCAGGGTTTTCGCCACGCGTTCGCGGTCCAGCGGGTAGGTGGTACCCGCGAGCGCCGCCGAGCCCAGCGGCAGCACGTTCACGCGCCGACGCACGTCCTGCATGCGCGCCTCGTCGCGCGCGAACATCTCCACGTAGGCCAGCAGGTGGTGGGCAAAGCTCACCGGCTGCGCCACCTGCAAATGGGTAAAACCCGGCAGGATGGTGTCCACATTCCTTTCTGCCACCTCGACGAGCGCCCATTGCAGCGCGCGCAGCAGGCCGTGGATCAGGTCGATCTCGCCGCGCAGCCACAGGCGCACGTCGGTCGCCACCTGGTCGTTCCTGCTGCGCCCGGTGTGAAGGCGCTTGCCGGCATCGCCCACGAGCTGCGTCAGGCGCGCCTCGATGTTCAGGTGCACGTCTTCCAGATCGAGCTTCCAGTCGAACCGGCCGGCCTCGATCTCGGCCGTGATGCTGGCCATGCCCTTGACGATCGCCGCATGATCTTCTTGGGCAATGATGCCCTGCGCCGCCAGCATCTCGGCATGCGCCAGGCTGCCGGCGATGTCGGCCCGCCACAGGCGCTGGTCGAAAAACACGCTGGCGGTGTAGCGCTTGACCAGATCGCTCATGGGCTCGGAGAACAGCGCCGACCAAGCCTCGCCCTTGCTTGCAAGTTGATCGTGAGAGGGAGAAGAAGAAGCGGCAGGCATGGCAGCAATAATCGGCACCGGGAGAGCCACGGCGCCAGCAATGACAAAGCCGCAAATTCTATCGACCAGGGCCGGCAAGCCCGCAGATGCGGGCATGCTGATCTTTGACGCCTGCCGCGCGGGCGTGGTGCTGCGCGCCGTGTTGTGCGTGGAGCTGGTGCTGGCGGTGGCGGCGATGTTTGTTGCGGGGGACCTGTTCGGCTGGCTTGGGATCCTGTCCTTGTTGACCGGTGCCGCGCTGCCCGCCACGCTGGCCTGGCTGCTCGCCGCCTGCAGCCTCAAGCGCATCCTGCAGGGTGCCCGGGTGCCGCTGCAAGTGGGCGCCGGCGTGGCGCTGGGCGTGCTCGCTGGTCTGTTGGCCTGTGCGCTGCTCGCCCAGGTGGCGCCAGTGGGCGGTGAGCCGCACTGGATCGCCAGCGGCGCCACCGGCGCGCTGCTGTCCGCGCTGCTGGTGGCCGCCTTGCTGCTGCGCGCACGCGGGCGCACCCCCGCGGCTACCACGGCCCGCCTGACCGAACTGCAGGCACGCATCCGCCCGCACTTTCTCTTCAACAGCCTCAACAGCGCCATCGCGCTGGTGCGCGAAGATCCGGCAAAGGCGGAAACCCTGCTTGAAGACCTGAGCGAGCTGTTTCGCCATGCCCTGCTCGACCAGGGCGACATCACCACCCTGGGAGCGGAAATCGAGCTCGCGCGCCATTACCTGGCGATCGAGCAGATCCGTTTCGGCGAGCGCCTGCAGCTGGCCTGGCAGCTCGATGAACGCGCCAACACCGCGCGTGTGCCTCCGCTGCTGCTGCAGCCGCTGGTGGAAAACGCCGTCAAGCACGGTGTCGAACCGTCGCCGCTGACCGCCCGCATCGAGGTGCGCACCGAGCGCCGCGGTGCGCGCGTGGTGCTCACCATCACCAATTCGCTGCCGCCCAAATCGGTCGCGCTGGCACCCGGCCAAGGCAACGGCATTGCATTGAAGAACGTGCGCGCACGCCTCAAGCTGCTGCACGACGTGGACGGAGAGTTCAGCGCCGGTCTGCACGAAGGGCGCTGGCGCGTGCGCATCACCCTCCCGGCCACCTGAAAGGCCTGCCCATGCGCATCCTGATCGTGGACGACGAACTGCTGGCACGCAAGCGCCTGCGCACGCTGCTGGCCGAATGCGACCCGCGCCACCAGGTCGTGGACGCGGGCCACGCCGGTGAGGCACTCGCGCTGCTGCACCAGCCGCCGGCGTTTGACGTGGTGCTGCTGGACATCCACATGCCCGGGCAGGACGGCATGGCACTGGCGCACCTGATCCAGCGCCTGCCCGAGCCGCCTGCGATCGTGTTCGTCACCGCACATGCAGAGCACGCGCTCGCCGCCTTTGAGATCGACGCCGCCGACTACCTGACCAAGCCGGTACGCCTGCAGCGGCTGCAGCAGGCGCTGGCCAAGGCCGGGCGCACCATCCATCCGCCCACCCCGGCAGCGGCTGCCAGGCCGGACGGCCCGACGCTGCTCGTGAGCGACCAGGGGCGCACCGAGCGCATCCCCCTGGCCGAAGTGCTCTACATCCGCGCCGAGCAGAAATATCTGACGCTCAAGACCACCGCGCGCAGCTATGTGATCGACGGCGCGCTGACCGAGCTGGAGGCGCGCCATCCGCAGGAACTGGTGCGCATCCACCGCAGCCTGCTGGTCGTGCGCCAGGCGCTGCGCGCGCTCGAACGCCATCCGGAACTGGACGAGGGTGACGGCTGGGCAGTACGGCTGCGCGGCAGCACCGAACTGCTGCCGGTCTCGCGTCGCCAGGTCGCAGCGGTGCGCGAGCTTCTCATGCAGGAGCGCTGACCGCAGTGGGCTGAAAAAGCGGCGCCGCCACGGTCAGCAATACCTTCACGCAGAGGCTTCTTCAGCTACTTCGCGCTCGCGCCGGACGCCCCCGTTTGCGCGTGCCTTGCACGTCGGCAAGCGCCGATGCGGGCACCTCCGACGCTGCATCGGCATCCCACGCGGCAACCAGGGCCATCATGGATTGCACGAACTGCGTTCTCTGCCCTGCAGGCAAGGGGGCAAGAATGCGCTGCTGCACACGCAGTACGGCCGGCTCGGCTTTCCGGAGCAAGGCAAGACCTTCTGGCGTGGCGTGCAACAGGCGCACGCGCCGGTCCTGCGGACTCAGACGCCGCTCCAGCCAAGCTCGCGCTTCCAACCGGTCAATCACGCTGCCTATCGTCGACGTATCAAAGTGGATCTGCTGCGCCAGCGTGCGCTGATCCATCCCCGGGTGGCGCGACACCGCAGACAAGGCCGCGTATTGGACTGGCGTTATGCCCCAGTCCTGCACTTCATCCGCGAACAACGCCACTGCCATCTGCTGCAGACGGCGGATGAAGTAACCAGGATAGTTCTCGATTTCGGCGGGGCTGATCTTCATGGTTCATGCGGCAAACGGGCTTGATGATAGTCGGCGCATCTCCGGTTGCGGTGAAGGCGCGCGAACCCAGTCAGGCCACACCGTCAAGGGATTGAATGCATGCAGGGAAAATCCGTTTTATCGTCAGTGTACTTGTAATCAGTTTACTTTTGATTTACGATCTACCCAACGTGCTCACCTGACAGCGCAAAGGAAAGCTTCATGAACACCCTGCAACCCGGGTCCAGCGATTGGAAAAACGTCGCTGCGCAAAACCAGCCAGACTCCTCACCTGCGCTCGATGCGCTCTATCAGGGCATGAAGGATGAATTGCTGGTACCGCTGTGGACGCAAATCGGAGACCTGATGCCGGCACACCCGCAGAGCAAGGCCAGCGCACATCTGTGGCGCTGGAAGCGGCTGGTCGAGCTCGCCGAGCGTTCGGGTCACCTGGTGCCCGTGGGTCGTGGCGGTGAGCGCCGCGCCATCGCGCTGGCCAACCCGGGCCTGGGCGGCCGGCCCTACGCCACGCCCACGCTCTGGGCAGCGATCCAGTATCTGATGCCGGGCGAGAACGCCCCCGAGCATCGCCACACGCAGCACGCCTTTCGCTTCGTCGTCGAAGGTGAAGGCGTCTGGACCGTGGTCAACGGCGACGCAATCCGCATGTCGCGCGGCGACTTTCTGCCGCAAGGCGGCTGGAACTGGCACGCGCACCACAACGCCGCCACCGCGCCCATGGCCTGGATCGACGGCCTGGACATCCCGTTTTCCTACTACACCGAATCGCAGTTTTTCGAGCTCGGACGCGAGTCCCTCTCCAAGGCCGAGATGGGCACGCCCGCGTTCTCGCGCTCCGAGCGCCTGTGGGCCCATCCCGGTCTGCGGCCGGTCTCGCAAATGCAGGACAGCGCCACTTCGCCACTGCTCGCCTACCGCTGGGTGGACACCGACCGTGCCCTCACCGAGCAACTCAAGCTCGAGGCCGAAGGTCACGCCGTGACGCTCAGCCCGGGCCACGCCGCGGTGCGCTACAGCAACCCGACCAACGGGTGCGACGTGATGCCCACCATCCGCTGCGAAATGCACCGCCTGGCAAGCGGCACGACCACCCAGCCGCGCCGCGAGGTCGGCTCCTCGGTTTACCAGGTGTTCGACGGCCAGGGCAGCGTGCAGGTGGGCAAGGAGCGTTGGCAGGTCGAGCGCGGCGACATGTTCGTCGTGCCCTCCTGGCGGACCTTCACGGCCGGGTGCAACAAGGATGCGCCACAACTCGACCTGTTTCGCTTCAGCGACACCCCGATCTTCGAAGCCTTGCACGCACACCGCGCGGGCAATCCCTGACCTCTTGCCACCCACCCGACCATGACTCAAGATACCTACCTCTGGACCCCTGCACCCACCCCTTGCGTTGCGGTACGCGGCAGCGCGCAGCGTCTGCCCGTCAGGCGCCTGTTCTTCGTCGGCCGCAACTACCACGCCCACGCCGCCGAAATGGGCAAGCCGGTGGACAAGAGCGTCGAGCGACCGTTTTACTTCACCAAGTCACCGCTCACGCTCACCGCCTCGGGCAGCACCACACCCTACCCGAGCGAAACGAAAAACTACCAGTTCGAGATGGAATTGGTACTGGCCGTAGGCAAAGCCGGCTTTCGCATCCCCGCCGAGCAGACGCACGAGCACATCTACGGCTATGCCTGCGGCCTGGACATGACGCGCCGCGACCTCCAGCTGGCGGCGCGCGACAAGGGTCGCCCCTGGGACCTGGGCAAGGACGTGGAGCATTCCTCCGTCTGCAGCGAGATCGTCCCCATGCCGGGCAAGGTGATGGAGTCCGGTGCCATTGCGCTCAGCGTCAATGGTCAGGTGAAACAGCATTCAGACGTGAGCAAGCTGATCTGGAACATCCGCGAGATCATCGCCGACCTCTCGCTCTTCTACCACCTGCAGCCCGGCGATCTCATCTACACCGGCACACCCGAGGGCGTGGGGCCGGTGGTCAGTGGCGACCAGTTGCATGGCCACATCGACGGCGTGGGAGAAATCCTGCTCACCATCGGGCCGGCAGCGGCCTGAATCCACCCGCACACTAGGAGACACACGATGCTGCAGGGATGCACCTTCTGGCCGCAGGATCAGGCGCAACGCTTTCGCGATGCCGGTTTGTGGAGCGGGCAGACACTCTGGGACATGATGGCCGCGACCATCGCGAGATCTCCAGCCAAAACAGCTGTCGTCGCCGGTGACACGCGCCTGAGCTACCGCGATCTGGACGAGCAGACGGCGGTGCTGGGCGTGGCGCTGCTGGAGCATGGCCTCAAGCCTCTTGATCGCGTGGTGCTGCACCTGCCCAACACCATCGAATTCGTCCTCTACTACCTGGCGCTGGTGCGCATCGGAGCCATCCCGGTGATGGCGCTGCGCGCCCACCGCGAGACGGAAATCCGCCACTTCACGCGCGCATCGCAGGCCACGACCTATATCGCACCCGATGCCATCCGCGGCTTTGACTACCGCGCACTGGGCGAGCAGCTGAAACAGGAATTCGCGCATCTCAAAACCGTCGTCATCGTTGGCGAAGCCGGCAGCGGGCAGCTCAGCCACGCGCAATTGATGGCCGAGGGCACAGCGATCAACGACCGCAGCGCACGCCTGGCTGCGCTGCACATCACCCCCGAGGAAGTCGGCACCATCCTGCTCAGCGGCGGCACCACGTCCCTGCCCAAGCTCATCCCGCGCACCCATCAGGACTACGTGCTCAACGCTCGTCTGTGCGGCGCGGCGACGCAATTCAACGCCGAGACGGTGTTCATGCCCATCCTGCCGCTGGCGCACAACTACAACCTGTGCTCGCCCGGTATCCTGGCGACGTTTTATTACGGCGGCACCGTCGCACTGTGTCCGTCGACCGAAACCACCGACATCTTCTCGACGGTGCAAAGGGAAGGCGTCACCGTCGTCGCTTCGGTACGCCCGCTCGTGGCGCGCTGGCTCGACGACACCAGCATCGGCCAGTACGACCTGTCCTCGCTCAAGGTGGTGCAAAACGGCGGCACGCGCATGCCGCCGGAATTTCGCCGGCGCATGATGCAGGAGCTGCACGTCACGCCGCAGGAGGTCTACGGCACCGCCGAAGGCCTGATCAACATGACAGCGCTCGACGCCAGCGAAGACCTGCTTTTGAACAGCTCGGGCGAACCGGTGAGCGAATTCGACGAGATAAGGATCATCGACGAAGACGGCAACGAAGTACCTGACGGTACAGCCGGCGAGCTCGTCACGCGCGGCCCCTACACCATCTGCGGCTACTACAACGCACCCGAGGTCAACGCCAGAGCCTTCACGCCCGATGGTTTCTACAAGATGGGCGATGTGGTGCGCAAGCAGGGGCGCACGCTCTACGTCGAGGGGCGCAAAAAGGATGTGATCAACCGCGGCGGCGAGAAGATCGACTGCGAAGACATCGAGAACATCCTGGTGCAGCACCCCGCAGTGCAGACAGCCAGCCTGGTGGCCATGCCCGACAAGGAGTTTGGCGAAAAGGCCTGTGCCTTCGTCGTGCTCAAGGCCGGCCAGCAGTTCAGCTTTGGCGAGATGCTCGCCTACATGAAGCGCATCAAGGTGGCCTCGTTCAACATCCCCGAGCGGCTGGAAATTGTGGACAGCCTGCCCACCAGCCCCGTAGGCAAGGTACTCAAGCGCGAGCTGCGCCAGATCATCACCGACCGCCTGGCGCAGGAAGCCGCGACGCGTTGATCCCGAAGGAGACACCATGAAGATTGACATCATCGGCGCCGGCCCGGCCGGCCTGCACTTCGCCTCGCTCATGAAGCGGCTTGACCCGCGCCATGACATCACCATCCACGAGCGCGGCCCGCGCAACGCCACCTGGGGCTTCGGCGTGGTGTTTTCCGACCAGGCGCTGGACTTTCTGCGCATCGACGACAAGGAACTGTTCGAGTACCTGCGCCCGCACATGGAAAGCTGGAGCGACCTGACGATCAACCACAACGGCACCAGCGTGCCGATCGCCGGCAATGGCTACGCCGCCATCGGGCGCCTGGAGATGCTCTCGCTGCTGTACCGCCACGTCGAAAGTCTGGGCGTGACCATCCGGTTCGATACCGAAATCACCGTACTCTCGCAGCTTGCGGGGGCCGACCTGATACTGGCGGCCAACGGCGCCGCCTCCTGGGTGCGTGAGGAAAACCGCGGCAAATTCGGCACCACCACCGACCTGCGGCCCAACAAGTTCATGTGGTGCGGCTCAACCAAGCCATTCGACACGCTGAGCCTGAGCTTTCACGACAGCGACACAGGCGTGTTCTGTGCCCACCACTACCGCTATACGCCGTCGATGAGCACCTTCCTGATCGAAGTCACCGACGCAACCTGGAAGCGCACCGGGTTCGACCGCATGAGCAACGATGAAGCCATGCGCTACTGCGAAAAAATCTTCGCGCAGGAGCTCGATGAGCACCCCATCGTCTCGAACAACTCCTACTGGCGCAATTTCCCGGTGATCTGGAACGAGCGCTGGCACTTCGACAACGTGGTGCTGATGGGCGACGCGCTGCGGCCCGCGCATTTTTCCATCGGTTCAGGCACGCGCATGGCCATGCTTGACGCCGTGGCGCTGTGCAACGCCTTCAAGGAAACCGGCGACGACGTGCCAGCGGCGCTCGAGCGCTTTCACGAGTTGCGCATGCCGACGATGAAGAAGATCTGGGACGCAGCCAACCGCAGCATGCGCTGGTACGAGGAAATGGACGCGCTCGTGCCGGCCAAGAACGCCATCGAATTCGCCTACGACTACATGACACGCACCGGCCGCATCAGCCACGAGAAGGTGCGCCAACTCGACCCCGGCTTGGCGGCAGCGTATGAAAAATTGCACCCTGAAGTGCTGACACAGTAGGTGCGTCAGACCCTCTTGCCGAATTGCAAATCCTGCTCCCGACGATCGAAGTTTCCTCGGAAGCTGGCCACTGGCTGGGGCGTGCTCAGCGACGTTTGGCTACCGTTTCGCGAGGGGATTGGTCAAACGCCGACCGGTAAGCCCGGGAAAACTCCCCGAGATGGGTCCAGCCGTATTGCATCGCCGTCTGCGCGATCGACGGGCGCAGCGCCGTACTGGTCATCAGGCTTGTGCGCACCGCGTCCAGGCGCTGGCGGCGCAGCCATTGCATCGGCCCCATGCCACGCGTACGCTGGAAACTCGCCTGCAACGTACGGACGGCCACACCGCACGAACGGGCCACGCCGGCCACGGTGATCGGCTGGTCGATACGCTCCAGCATCCACTCCTCAGCGCGTCGCTGCAGCAGCAAATCCGGCTGCGCATCTGCAACCGCCTTTCCCGCCTGATTGTGAGGATGGAGCAATAGCAGCGTTGTGCATACCTGCTCCTCCAGGCAGACGTGCAGGTGTCTGAGCGCCATGTCATCGCACTCTCCGCGCAGTCCTGCAGCCACGGTGTGCAACAAGGGGGCCAGTGCGCTCCACGCGGGTGTATCCAGCGCCATGGAGCCGGCAAAATCGATCGGGATCGTGGCTGGGCGCCCACTCAACGCCAGCCAGGCCGCGTCGATGGCTGAGCGCTGCAGTCGCAAAGTCAGCTGCTCGAAATCCGAGGAGGCAGAAAATCTGAACCGCGGTGCGGCACTGACCAGTCCAGCGTGATTTTTCGTGACGTCCACACGCTCACGTCCGACTTCAAACGAGGCGGAGCCGCTGAGGCAGACACTGAACACGTAGTAGTTGCCCAAGCGCTGCGGATCCACATCCACTGCCGCTCCATAGGCGAGACGACTGAGGGACATGGAACCAAAAGGCAGGCTGTCCATGCTGGCGCGCAGTTGCTGCCGGGGGCGCGCGATATGTAGCTGGTGGGAACTCAATACCCGACCACACAGTTCGCGCGCCTCGTCCACGTCATGGGTCTCGAAAACCCGAGCGCGCTCCCAGTCGATACCGTGAATCAGGAGTGATGGGGAGATCGAGGACATGGGGCAGCGCGAAGCAGTACTCGAATGGTCGTTCGAGGCTGGACCCCGTCAATAGGGAAAAACCTGATCCCGAGGCTGCGTTTTCGCGGATAGGGCGACGTACTTCCGATAGTCAGCGCCCGATGCTGTTCCTACCATCGGTGCTTTCAACACGAAAAGAGCATTTCATGCGGTACATACTGGTTCACGGGAGCTGGCACACGGGCGAACTCTGGGGGCCTGTCGCGGCGCTGCTGCGCAACGTCGGCCACGAGGTGCATACCCCGACCGTAGCGGGACATGGGCACGGCGCGGACAAAAGCGTGAACCATGCGCAGTGCACACAGTCGATCGTGGATTACATCGTGCAGAACGACCTCAGGGATGCCGTGCTTCTGGGTCACAGCTATGGCGGCACGATTGTTTCCAAGGTGGCCGAGGCGGTGCCCGAGCGGCTGCGCCGCTTGATCTACTGGAATGCCTTCGTGCTCCAGGATGGCGAATCACTGCTGGACAATGTGCCGCCGCATTACCGGGCGCTGTTTGGCGATCTGGCCCGTGCCAGCGGTGACAACAGCGTCACCTTGCCCTTTCCCATCTGGCGCGAGGCCTTCATCAATGACGCAGACCTGGAGACCGCCCAGCGCACCTATGCCTTGTTTTCATCCGAGCCTTACCAACCTTTCGTGGACAAGCTCGATCTGAAGCGATTTGCCACGCTGCAGATTCCGCGCAGCTATATCTCATGCACGGAAGATACGGCCCTGCCCCAGGGACCGGAATGGGGCTGGCACCCGCGCATGTCCAGCCGGCTGGGGCTGTACCGGCTGGTGCAGCTGGCTGGCAGCCATGAGGTGATGTTCACACACCCTGACCGGCTTGCAGCCGCCATTGATGCCGCGGGGCGAGACTGACTGGTACTGCGATGCACTGTGCGGATGTCCTGTCCACAGGCGTCAATGCGCATGGTGCGCCAGGCTCCTTACCAGCATCACCGCACCCATGCCGCCCAGCAACCAGAGGATCTGCACCACGGCCTGTGCCGCCGACATGCGCCGCTGCAGCTGCGGGATCAGATCGGCCAGCGCGACATAGATGAAACTGCTGGCGGCAATGACCAGGAAATACGGCAAGGCGGCCTCCCAGCGGCCGACGATGTAGTAGCCCGCCACGCCGCCCAGGGTCGTAACCGCGCCGGCCAGCGAGACCTTGAGCAAGGCCGCGCGGCGCTTGCCCTGGCGCAGCACGACAAGGTCGCCCACATGGTGCGGCACCTCATGCGCCAGCACCGAGAGCGCCGCCACCAGCCCCAGACGCCAGTCGGCAACGAAAGTCGAGGCGATCATCACGCCGTCGCCAAAGCAATGCAGGCTGTCGCCCGCAATCAGTGCCCAGTCATGGTCATGGTCATGGTCATGGTCGTGTCCATGGTCATGCGGCGCATCGCCATGCGCCCCATGCTCATGGCCGTGGTGCCAGAGCTCGGCCTTCTCCAGAATGAAAAACAGCACCAGGCCGAGCAGCAGCGTGGCAAACAGCGGCTGCGCAGCATGGTCTTCAAACGCCTCGGGCAGCACCGCCATGAACGCGGTGGAAAGCAGCGCACCCGCCGCCAGGCTCAGCAGGTGCTGCGGACCAATGCGCCAGCGTCCATCCATGCCCAGAAGCAGCAGCATGGCTGCCAGCCACACGCTGCCGATACCGGCAGCCAAGGTGGCGCCGATGATTGCTATCAATAACATTGCTGCTTGCGCTTGTGCTGTATGCCAAAGCACCTTATTTTGATACTCAATTGAGCCCGTGCTGCTTGAACCAGGCCAGCGCCCGCTTCCAGCCATCTTCTGCCGCATCCTTGCGGTAGCTGGCGCGGTAGTCAGCGTGAAAGGCGTGGGGAGCATCAGGATAAACCACGAATTGTGCCTCGTTGGCCGGCGCACCCGCCTTGGCCAGGGCTGCCTTCATCTGCTCGATGGTCGCCACGGGAATGCCCTCGTCCTTGCCGCCATACAGCCCCAGCACCGGCGCCTTGACCTGGCCCGCCAATTCCAGCGCCTGCTTGGGTTGCAGAGGGTTGTCCTGCCCCACCAGACGACCGTACCAGGCAACGCCTGCCTTGACCGATGCATGCGCCGCATAGAGCCAGGTGATGCGCCCGCCCCAGCAAAAGCCGGTGATTCCGACCTTCTTTGCGTCGCCGCCATGGGCGCCCGCCCAGGCCACGGTGGCATCCAGGTCGCCCATGACTTGCGCATCCGGCACTTTGGCGATCACCTCGCTCATCAGCTTGGCCATCTCGCCGTAGGACATGGGATCGCCCTGGCGTTCAAAGAGGTCGGGCGCGATCGCGAAATACCCCGCATGTGCCAGGCGACGGCAGACATCGGCGATGTATTCGTGCACGCCAAAAATCTCCGAAACCACCAGGATCACCGGCAGATTCGTCTTGCCCTTGGGCGCGGCGCGGTAGGCGTGTACCTGGAAATTACCCGACGGGTAGCTGACCTCGCCTACCTCCAGCCCATCGGAAGGGGTTTCTATGGCAGTCTGTGCCATCACCGGCAGGGCGGCCGCGGCATAGCCGGCACCCAGCATCAGACCCAGTGCCTTGCGGCGGGATGCCGCGCCGGTACCGGGCAGCAACGCAGCGGCATCGCTGCGCAGATCTTCGTGCAACATGGAAATTTCCCCGGGATCAAAGGAATGAGAGCAGGCCACAACAACAGCAGCCCCTTGAGCCGCGCAGTGTTGCACAAACGCGGACTGATCGCTCCGGCACCGGGCTACATCCCCCAGCGCACCAGCGCAGAAACCACTGCGCCCAACAGCACTACCAGCAGAAAGGGCGCGCGCGCCCAAAGTGCCAGCGCTGCCGCCGCCAGGGCCGCAAGGCGGGCATCCACACTGAGTGCCGTGCCTGCTGCAAAGGTATTCATCACCGTGAGCGAGGCCAGCAGCGCCACCGTGAGCGCACCCGCCACGCGGTGCATGCGCGGGTTTTGCAGCCAGCGCGCGGGCACCGCATAGCCTGCGAGTTTGGTCACGAAGGCAATCAGCCCTGCCACAAGCACCGCCTGCCACAGCGTCATCGTGCATGCCCCCACCAGCCCCAGATCGCGCCTGCGGCAGCCGCCAGCAAGATCGGGATGCCCGGCGCCACCCAGGGGATGGCCGCCGCCGTGACCAGCCCGGCAACCAGTGCCAGCGCCACCGGCTCACGCCCCTTCAGGCGCGGCCACAGCAACCCGAGAAAGGCCGCCACCGCCGCACCATCCAGCCCCCAGGTGCGTGCGTCGCCCAGCGCATCACCCAGCAGCGCGCCCGCCAGGGTAAACAGATTCCATAGCACGAACACGCCCAAGCCCGCCGTCCAGAAGCCCCGTCGCTGCTCAGCCGGTTCGTCCTGGCTCAAAGTCGTCGCCGCCGATTCATCGATCGTGATCTGCGCCATCAGCCACTTGCGCGCGCCGCGTGGCGCAAACAGATGGTTCATTTGCACGCCATAGACGGCGTTGCGCACGCCCAGCAGGCTGGCCGCGCCCACGGCCGCCGCGGCGCTGCCGCCGCCCGCCACCACGCCGATGAAGGCGAACTGCGAGCCACCGGTGAACATCAAGAGGCTGAGCGCCATCGCCTGCCACGTCGTGAGACCCGCCGCCACCGCCAGCGCGCCAAACGAAATGCCGTACAAGCCCGTGGCCACGGCAATGGACAGGCCCATGCGTACGGCGGGCGTGAAGCTGGCAAACCTCACGCCCGACCGAGTAATTTGGGATTTTGAGTTCAATATTTCCGCTCAATGCAGCACATTGCAACCCCCGTGCTCCGCACAAGAGCTCCCAATCAAGCGCATATTGCGGACTCCTTCCCCCTTTGGGGGAAGGCCGGGATGGGGGCCCGCACGCGAACAGCGTGAACCTGCAGGCGCTGCAGGCCCCCTCCCCAGCCCCCCCAAGTGGAGAGGGGGAAACAGCCCTTCGAGACATACAAAAAACAGATCAGGGCTTGACGATCAGGTTGTTGTGCACCGAGCTCACGCCCTTGACGCTGCGTGCGATCTGGGTGGCCACATCCTTTTCCTGCTGTGACTTGGCAAAACCGGAAAGCTGCACCACCCCCGCATCTATCGTTTTGACGTTGATATTGAGCGCCGAGGTACGCTTGTCCTCGGCCAGCTTGGCCTTGACCTGCGCGGTGACGGCGCTGCCGTCCACGTATTGACCGACGGTTTCCTGGTTGCGCGCCACCGAGCAACCGGCAACGAAAGCCAGCGTGGCCACCGAAAAAATCGCGATCGAAACCGTACGCAGCATGTTCATGATTCACCTCTGTTGGTTGTTTGATGATGGAGCGCATCCTGCGGGCGAAAACCCGGCTATCGCCACTCCAGCCAAATATTTTGCCCTTGCCGGCCGTTGTTTGCCAGGCATCGGCACATGTGCCGCGTCAATGCGCCTCTTCCCAGTTCGCCCCCACGCCGACTTCGGCTGTCAAGGGCACCGCCAGCTCGGCCACGCCCGCCATGATGGCCGGCACCTCCTGGCGCACCCAGTCGGCATCGGCCTCGGGCAGCTCGAAGACCAGTTCGTCGTGCACCTGCAAGATCATCAGCACCTCGGGCTTTTCGGCGTCCAGCCGTGCCTGCACCGCCACCATCGCCTTCTTGATCAGATCGGCCGCCGTGCCCTGCATCGGCGCGTTGATCGCGGCGCGCTCGGCCGCCTTCTTGCGCGGGCCGCTGCCGCCATTGATCTCGGGCAGAACCAAGCGCCTGCCGAACACCGTCTCGACATAGCCCTGGCGGTGTGCGAGCGCCACGGTTTCATCCATGTAGCGGCGCACGCCGGGGTAGCGCTCGAAGTAGCGTTCGATGTAGTTCTTTGCCGCCTGTGCCTCTATGCCCAGGTTCTTCGCCAGACCATAGCTGCTCATGCCGTAGATCAGGCCGAAGTTGATCACCTTGGCGTAGCGCCGCTGCTCACTCGTCACCTGATCGACCGCGACGCCGAAGACTTCCGCGGCGGTGGCGCGGTGCACGTCCACGCCATCGTGAAACGCCTTGAGCAGCGCCGCGTCGCCGCTGAGGTGCGCCATGATGCGCAGCTCGATCTGGCTGTAGTCGCAACTGGCGATCACGCGCCCGGGCGGGGCGATGAAGGCCTCGCGGATGCGCCTGCCCTCGGCGGTGCGCACGGGGATGTTTTGCAGATTCGGGTCGTTGCTGGCCAGGCGCCCGGTGACGGCCACCGCCTGCGCATAGTGCGTGTGCACGCGCCCGGTCGCCGGGTTGATCAGCGTCGGCAGCTTGTCGGTATAGGTACTCTTGAGCTTGGCCAGGCTCCGGTGCTCCAGCAGCTTGGCGGGCAGCGGCCAGTCTTCGGCGAGTTTTTCCAGCACTTCCTCATCGGTCGAGCGCGCGCCGGTGGCGGTTTTCTTGATGACCGGCATGCCGAGCTTGTCGAAGAAGATTTCGCCAAGCTGCTTGGGGCTGCCGAGGTTGAAGGGTTGGCCCGCGAGCGCGTAGGCCTCCTGCTCCAGCTCGGTGATGCGCAGGCCGAGCGCATGGCTTTGAGCCGCGAGCTTTTTCGCGTCGATCAGCACGCCGTTTCTCTCGATGCGAAACAGCGTCTCGCTGCTGGCGATCTCGAGCTCGTAGATCGCGCGCAGCTTGTCGCTTTTCTGGATTTGCGGCCAGAGCACGCGGTGCACATCCAGCGTCTGGTCCGAGTCCTCGCACGAATACGCCGCCGCCTTGTCCACCGGCACCTGCGCAAACGGAATCTGTTTGGCACCCTTGCCGCACAGGTCTTCATAGCTGATGCCCGTGCGCCCAACGTGGCGCTCGGCCAGACTCGTGAGGTTGTGCGGCTTGGTCACTTCCAGCACATAGCTTTGTAGCATGGTGTCGTGCGCGTAGCCCCGCACCGTGATGCCGTGGTTGGCCAGCACGTGCCGGTCGTACTTGATGTGCTGGCCGAGCTTGGCGTGCGCAGCGCTCTCCAGCCAGGGCTTGAGGCGCGCAAGCACCTCAGCCAACGGCAATTGGGTCGGCACCTCCAGCCCCTCGTGCGCCAGCGGCACGTAGGCGGCGCTGCCGGGCTCGACGCTGAAGCTGATGCCGACGATGCGTGCCTGCTGCTCATCGAGCGAGGTGGTCTCGGTATCGAGCGCGGCCAGCGGCGCGGCCATCAATTTCGCGATCCAGGCATCGAGCTCTTCCCAGGTCAGCACCACGTCGTAATCGACCTCGCGGCGCTGCGCCTGCACCGCCGTGTGGGTAGCCTGCGCGTCGGCCAACAGATCGGCCTCCGGTAGCGGCGTGCTGGTGCTGGCCTCCTGCTGCACCTGACGCATCAGGCTCTTGAAGCCGAATTTTGAATAAAAATGGGCCAAATCGCCCGTCTGTTCAGCGCGGACAGCTATCGAATCGAAAGCGGGCAGACTGGGTATCTCGGCGCTCAGATCGCAATCGGTGCGCATCGTCACGAGCTGGCGTCCGGTGGGCAGCCAGGCGAGCGCCGCGCGCAGGTTCTCCCCCGCCGCGCCCTTGACCTCGCCCGCGCGCGCCACCAGCGCGTCCAGCGAGCCGTATTCGAGCAGCCACTTGGCGGCGGTCTTGGGACCGACCTTGGTGACGCCCGGCACGTTGTCCACCGCATCGCCCACCAGGGTCTGAAAGTCGATCATCAACGCGGGCGGCACGCCAAACTCGGCCGTGACACCCGCCACGTCACGGCGTTTGCCGTTCATGGTGTCGATGATGGTCACGCGCTCGTTCACGAGCTGACTCAGGTCCTTGTCGCCGCTGGAGATCACCACCTGCATGCCCTGCTCGGCACCGCGCGTGGCCAGCGTGGCGATCACGTCATCCGCCTCCACGCCCGGCACGGCCAGCACCGGCCAGCCGAGCAGTTGCACCACCTCGTGGATGGGCGCTATCTGCGCACGCAAGTCGTCGGGCATGGGCGAGCGATTGGCCTTGTACTCGGGGTAGATCGCATCGCGAAAGGTCGGGCCGTGCGCATCGAACACGCAGGCGGCCCAGGTGGCCGCATGCTCCTTTTTCAGCGCGTGCAGCATATTGATCATCCCGCGGATCGCGCCCGTGGGCTGGCTCGCCGGGTCGCCCGGCACCGCGCGCAGATCGGGCATCGCGTGGTAAGCGCGGTAGAGGTAGCTGGAACCGTCGACCAGCAGCAGAGTGGGAGGGGTGTCGCTCATGTACGCGATTGTGAGGGCGGCAGGGATTTACGATTGCGCCCCCACGGAGATTCCATGAAAACGCTCAAACGCATTCTTCTGTCCCTCATCGCCATCATCCTGGTTGCGGGCGCCATCGGCTGGTTCAGCCTGGACAAGGAAACCCGCGGCCTGCTCGCCACCTTCCCGACCAACCGCAATCTGCTGTTCTGGAGCCAGACGCAGCGCGACGCGGCCTTCCGGGCGATGGACCGCATCCCGCTGCTGGCCAAGTGGCACACCGCCCAGCCCTCCACCCAGCCGCGGCCGCTGCCGCAAGGCAAGCCGCTCACGCTCGGCATGGACCTGGATGCCTTCATGCAGGGCCAGCGCAGCGCCGCGGTGATCGTGCTGCAAGACGGCAAGATCCGGCTTGAGCGCTACGGCCTGGGCTTTGACAAGGATGGACGCTGGACGAGTTTTTCCGTCGCCAAATCCTTCACCTCCACCCTCGTGGGAGCGGCGCTCAAGGACGGCCTCATCAAAAGCATGGACGACAAGGTGAGCGACTACCTCACCGACATGAAGAGCTCGGCCTACGACGATGTCACGGTCAAGCAATTGCTGACCATGACCTCGGGCGTGCAGTGGAACGAGGACTATGGCGACCCCAACTCGGACGTCGCGCGCTTCAACAACCACGTGCCCGAGCTGGGCGTGGATGCACTGGTGAGCTACATGCGCAAGCTGCCGCGCGCCGCACCCGCCGGCACGCACTGGAACTACAGCACCGGCGAGACCAACCTCGTCGGCCTGATGCTGATGGCTGCCATCCACAAGCCCCTGACCGAATACCTGCAGGAAAAAATCTGGCAGCCCGCCGGCGTGGAGCAGCAGGCCACCTGGCTGCTCTCCAAGAGCGGCAAGGAAATCAGCGGCTGCTGCCTGCAGGCGGCGCCCCGCGACTTCGCGCGCATGGGCCAATTCATTCTGGAGGGCGCGCGCGTCAAGGGCCAGAGCATCATGCCCGACGGCTGGCTGAAGGCTGCCACCACCCGGCAAGCCGATATCAACCAGCCCGGGCGCGGCTATGGCTACCAGTGGTGGACCTACGACGACGGCACGTTTGCCGCGCGCGGGATTTTTGGCCAGGGCATCTTCATCGACCCGGCGCGCCAACTCGTCATCGCCGTCAACGCCGACTGGGACAAGGCCGGCGCGGCCAACAACCCGGCGTTCGATGCCCGCGAGGCCTTCTACCAGGCGGTGCGCAAAGCCGTCGATGACGAAGCCGCCGCGCGCTGATACCAGCGGCGCCGCCTACAATCGGCGCCATCATGCGCGCACTCTTTCTTCTTGCCCTGTCGGCGCTGGCCACAGCGGCAGCACTGGCACAAAATCCCAAAGAAAACACCAGCCAGCCCGCCCCAGACAAGGGTGAGCAGCTATCACAACAGGAAGCTGCCGACAGCGACAAGGGCCAGCGCATCGAGCGCATCGTGGTCGAAGACGCGGGCAGCCGCATCGACGAGTTGCGCGTGGGCGGGGAAACCCGCTCGATTACCGTGCAGCCCAAGGTCGGCGGCAAGCTGCCCGCCTACGAGGTACGCCCGAACAACGGCACCCGGGTCTGGAACCTGGGCCGTTTCTGACCCCCTTTTTCTTGCGCTTCGGCTGCGCCGCCCCCGCTCCATGGCCGTCTTCACCCCCGTGTCCGAATCCGAAGCCAGCGCGCTGCTGCGGCGCCTGCGCCTGGGCGAGCTGACCGAGTTGCGCGGCATCGAAGGCGGCATCGAGAACACCAACTATTTCGTCACCAGCACGGGGGGGCGCTACGTCCTCACGCTGTTCGAGCGCCTGAACCACGCGCAGCTGCCGTTCTATCTGCACCTGATGAAGCACCTGGCGCACCAGGGCATTCCAGTACCCGACCCGCAAGGCGATGCGGATGGCGAAATCCTTTTCACCGTCGCCGGCAAACCGGCAGCGCTGGCCACGCGGCTGGCGGGCAGCAGCCAGCTTGCCCCCACGCCAGCGCACTGCCGCGCGCTGGGCGCGATGCTGGCGCGCATGCACCAGGCAGCGCGCAGCTACGAGCGCGAGCAGCCCAATCTGCGCGGCCTGGCGTGGTGGAACGCCACCGTGCCCGAGGTACTGCCACACATTGGCGCCACAGCCGCCGCGCTGCTGCAGGCCGAGCTGGCCTACCAGAACCACATCGCCGAAAGCCCGGAGTACGCCGCGCTGCCGCGCGGGCCGGTGCACGCCGATCTGTTTCGCGACAACGTGATGTTCGAGGGCGATCGGCTCACCGGCATCTTCGACTTCTACTTCGCCGGGGTTGACAGCTGGCTGTTCGATCTGGCGGTCGCGCTCAACGACTGGTGCGTCGCTCTGCCCACGGGCAGGCACGACGCGGCGCGCTTTGACGCCTTGCTCGCCGCCTACCAGGGCGTGCGCCCGCTGACGGCGCAGGAGCGCCGCCTGCTGCGCGCGATGCTGCGCGCCGGTGCGCTGCGATTCTGGATTTCGCGGCTGTGGGATTTCTACCTGCCACGCGACGCGCACATGCTCAAACCGCATGATCCGACGCACTTTGAGCGCGTGCTGCGTGAGCGCGTGATGCATCCGCTCACCCTCTGACACCGCTGCGGCCCCGGCCGCTGGGTTACAGTCGCTCGCGCCTTCACCACCTTCCCGCATGAAACTCAATATCGTCCCGCCTCGCACGGGCTTTCTCTGGGTACGCTTGGGCGTGCGCGTATTCCTGCGCCAGCCGCTGGCGCTCAGCGTCCTGTTCTTCCTGTGCATGGCCTGCATGACGCTGGCCACGCTGATCCCGCTGATCGGCACCGTGCTGGCACTGGCCATGCTGCCGACGGTGACGCTGGTGATGATGGCTGGCGCCGCGCAGGCCCACCTGGGCGAGCGCCCGCTGCCCGCGCTGCTGCTGACGGCGTTTCGCACCGGTCGCGAGCGCATGCGCGCCATGGTCGTGCTGGGGCTGCTCTACGCCGCGGCCTTTCTGCTGGTGATCGCGCTCTCGGCCTTGGTAGACGGCGGCGAGTTCGCCAGCGTCTACCTCGGCACCAAGGCGCCGACGCAGGAGATGGTCGAATCGGCGTCGTTCCAGGGCGCGATGTGGCTGTCGATCGTGCTCTACATGCCGCTGTCGCTGCTGTTCTGGCACGCGCCCGGCCTGGTGCACTGGCACGCGGTGCCGCCGGTGAAGGCACTGTTCTTCAGCATCGTGGCCTGCTGGCGCAATCTCGGCGCATTCATGCTGTATGAGATCGGCTGGCTGGGCGTCTTCATGGCCCTGGGCATCGTCGTCAGCCTCGTCATCACCATGCTCAGCATAGCCGGCCTGGGGCTGGCCGCGGCCACCAGCCTGATGCTCGTCGCAGCCATCGCGCTCGCCGCGATGTTCTTCAGCTCGGTGGTCTTCACCTTCCGCGACTGCTTCGGCGCTCCTGCGGCCGAGCCCGCGGCCTGAACCACCTGCCCCTTTCACACCGCGCAAGCCCGGCTTGCCGGCACTGGTTTTCATCCCTCCCCCTCGCAAGGACGACCTGCCATGCCCCTGAAGCTTCACACCATCATCTGCAGCACCCGCCCCGGCCGCGTCGGCCCGTCGGTCGCGCGCTGGTTCAACGACCATGCGCGCCAGCACGGCGGCTTTGACGCCGAGTTGGTGGACCTGGCGGATTTCCAGCTGCCGCTGTACGACGAACCCGTGCACCCGCGGATGCAGCAGTACCAGCACGAACACACCCGCCGCTGGGCCGGCAGCGTCGCCGCGGCCGATGCCTATGTCTTCGTCACGCCCGAATACAACTACATGCCGCCGCCCACGCTCAGCAACGCGATGGACTTCGTCTACAAGGAGTGGAACTACAAGCCCTGCGGCTTCGTCGGCTACGGCGGCGTCTCGGGCGGTTTGCGCTCGGTGCAGATCGCCAAGCTGCATGCCACCACGCTCAAGCTCATGCCGCTGCCCGAGGGCGTGGCGGTGCCCATGGTGGGCAGCTTGATTCAGGACGGCGTTTTTGCCGCCAACGAGCTGATCGATGCCTCGGCCAAGACCATGCTGGATGAGCTGCTGCGCTGGGCCGGGGCGCTCAAGCCGCTGCACGGCTGAGACTGCTCATGGCCCGCTGGCCCGCATCCCGCGCCACGCCAGCAGAAACACCCAGGTGGTGAGCACGAACGGTGCGGTGAACATCGGCACCCCCAACGGCCCCAGCACGCTGAACGCCGCACCCTGCACCACCGTGGTGCAGACCGCGCCCAGCAGCGCCCAGACCAGCGAAGCGGGCGTCGGCCGCAGAAAGATGCAGCCCAGCGCCGGCGCGGTGAGCGCTGCCGAATAACCCCAGAGACCGTGCAACACCTGCGATGGCTCCGCGCCCCACAGCACGGCCGTGGCGGCGCCCGCCAGCGAACCCAGCAGCGCCAGCAGGGCGCACCAGCGCGAATGCACCGCCAGCGCGAGCACGAAGATCGCACCCGCGGCGGCGTTGTCGACGACAAAGATTTGCGCCACGCCGGCCAGCGCGGCCTGCAGCCATTCGTGGGCCTGCAGCGTTGCTACCGGCGTTTGCGCCTGCACGGCCAGCGCCTCCGGCGCCAGCCCCTGCAACTGCAGCGCCGGCCACTGGTACGCCGCCAGCACCACCATCCAGCCCGTGAGCACAAACGGCGCCGTCAGCACCGCCAGGCGCGCCGGCGCCAACCATTGTTGCAATGCCAGGGTCAGCACCACGGAACACAGTGCTGACAGCGCCAGCATCAGCCACATCAACGGTGATGGCTGTACAAACACCGCAACCGCCGCACCCACCAGCAGGCCGTTGAAGCCATAGAGCCCGGCCTCGCCACCGCCCAGGCGAATGCGGTGGCCACCAGCAGCCCGAGGACAGCGCCGATCAGCACCGTCCAGCCAGCGCCGGTGGCCCACGCCGCCCAGGCGAAGGCCAGCAAATTCAGCGCCCCGCTGAGCGCGTTCTCCATGAACACCACCTGCCCGCTGCCACACAACAGGGCGAGACAGAAGACGCGCAGCGAAAAAGAGGCAAGAGGCATCGTTGGGTGAGGGGTTGACAAGGAGAGTCACGGCCCGCGGCGGCGCTGGCGGCGCGCGCGCCATGGCGCCAACACCACCTCGCGCCACCAGCGCAGCAGGGGCTCGTCGGGCGCGGCGACGATCCAGGCTGACTTGGCATACGCCAGGTGCTGCGCGGGATAGACGCTGCGGTGGCCAATCATCAGATAGGCCGCGACGCAGGCCCCGGCCACATACCAGATCGAGCCGGCGCCAAACAGCTCCACGCCCATGATGAGCGCGGCCACCGGTGTGTTGGACGCCGCCGCCACCACCGCCACCATGCCCACGGCAGCGCCCTGCGCCGGTGCCAGGCCCAGCCAGGGCGCGGCCGCGCTGCCGGCTACCGCGCCGATCACGAACTGCGGCGTGACGATGCCGCCGTAAAACCCCGAACCCAGCGTGAGCGCGACCAGCAGCGCCTTCCACAAGAAACCCAGCGTCGGCACCGCCTCGCCCGCCAGCGCCCTGTCCATCACCGGCAGCGACAGGCCGAGAAAATCCACCGGCGCGACGAGTGCCAGCGCCGCGACCAGCACACCGCCCAGCACCGGCGAGAGCGGCGGCCACAGCCCCGTGCGCCTGTGCAGCCAGGCAAAGGCGGCGCGCACCGCACGCAGCAGCTCGACAAAGAGCAGCGCCGCCAGGCCGCACAGCACGCCAACCAGCACGGTCTTGAGGAACAGCAGCAGCGTGAAGCGGGCCTCGAAGGCGATCTGGAACTCCGGGTAGGGCACGCCCCACCAGCGGCTCACGACAAAGGCGGTGACGCCCGCGACGATGCCTGGAAAGAGAAAGTCATGCCGGATGCGGCCGATCGCGAGCATCTCCACGCCATAGATCGCGCCGGCGATCGGCGTGCCGAAGACGCTGGCAAAGCCCGCGCTCACGCCGCAGGCCACCAGGCGCTTGCGCAGTTCGGCATTCAGCCGCAGCACCTGCCCGACGCCGGCCGCCACACTGGCGCCAATGTGCGAGCACGGCCCCTCCTTGCCTGCCGAACCGCCGCAGCCCAGCGTGACGAGCGCCGCCACCGGCTTGACCCAGAGCGTGCTGAAGGGCATGCGCCCGGCCTGCTCGTTGACCGCGACGATGGGCTCGTCGTGCAAGCTGCCACGACGCTTTTCCCAAGCGTAGTAAAGCAGCAGGCCGTTGGCGAGCCCGCCCAGCGGCAGCAGCACGGCAATCACCCACCAGGGTGCGTCGTACAAATGGCCCTCGGTCTTGAACAACGCGCCCAGAAACACGCTGCACCCGGTGCCCACCAGCGCGCCGGTGGCCATCGCCAGGATCAGCCACTGCACCACGGTGCCCAGCATCACCAGCGGTTCCAGTGGCGAGAGGCGGCGCATGCGGCGGCTCTAGTCGATGAGCGTGAGCTTGGCGATCGCCAGCGCCAGCCACTTGGTGCCGTGGCGGCCAAACGCCACCTGGGCGCGCGCATCGGCGCCGCTGCCTTCCAGCGCCAGCACCTTGCCCTCGCCGAATTTGCCGTGAAACACCTGGGCGCCGGGCGTGATGCCGTGGGCCGGCACCTCCTTGCGCGCGGGCAGCGGGCCGGCGCCGAAATCCAGGTCAAATCGGCCTTTGGCGCTTGTCTGGCGTGCGCTACCAGCTCCCATATTGGAAGTACCAAACATGTTGCGCCGAGGCGTGAGGTGCTTGAGCGCCTGCTCGGGCAGCTCGTCGAAGAAGCGGCTGGCGACGTTGTAGCGCGTCTGCCCATGCAGCATGCGCACCTGCGCGTGGCTCAGGTACAGGCGTTTTCGCGCGCGGGTGATGGCCACATACATCAGGCGGCGCTCCTCCTCCAGGCCATCGCGGTCGGCCATTGCGTTCTCGTGCGGGAACAGGCCTTCTTCCAGGCCGCAGATGAACACCGCGTCGAACTCCAGGCCCTTGCTGGCGTGCACCGTCATCAGTTGCACCGCGTCCTGCCCGGCCTGCGCCTGGTTGTCGCCCGCCTCCAGCGCGGCGTGGGTAAGGAAAGCGACCAGCGGCGAGAGCGTTTCGCCCGTCGGCTCATCGATGGCATCGCCGATGACAGGCGCATCCGGGTCCAGCCCCTGGCTCACCGGGCTTTGCGTCAGCGTGGCGGCGGTTTCATCCACCGGCAGCGCCACCGCATCGCGGCCAAAGCCCTCCTGCATCACGAAGCTCTCGGCGGCGCTCACCAGTTCCTGGAGGTTGGCCAGGCGATCCTCGCCCTCCTTGTCCTGCCGGTAGTGGGCACTGAGGCCACTGTCCTCGATCACCTGCGTGATGATGGCGGCAAGGCTCTGCCCCTGGCTGCGCTCGCGCAGCACATCGATCAACGCGACAAAGCTGCCCAGCTTGGTTCCCGCGCTGCCCGGCACGCTGCTGACCGCATCCCAGAGCGAGCAACCGCTGGCGCGGGCGCTGTCTTGCAGCACCTCCAGCGTGCGCGCGCCTATGCCGCGCGGCGGGAAGTTCAGCACGCGGGCAAAGCTGGTGTCGTCGTGCGGGTTCTCCAGCAGGCGCAGGTAGGCGAGCGCGTGCTTGATCTCGGCGCGCTCGAAAAAGCGCAGGCCGCCATAGACGCGATAAGGCACCCCGGCGTTGAACAGCTGCGTCTCCAGCACCCGGCTTTGCGCGTTGCTGCGGTAGAGCACGGCAATCTGCTGGCGGCTCATGCCCTCGCGCACCAGCTGCTGCACCTCATCGACCAGCCAGCGCGCCTCCATCAAATCGCTTTCGGCCTCGTAAATGCGCACCGGCTCGCCCGGCCCCTGCCCCGTGCGCAGCGTCTTGCCCAAGCGCCGGCTGTTGTGGGCAATTAGCGCGTTGGCGCTATCCAGGATGTTGGAATATGAGCGGTAGTTTTCTTCCAGCTTGATCTGCTGGCCGACCGCGAACTCGCGCACGAAATCCTGCATGTTGCCCACGCGCGCGCCGCGAAAGGCATAGATGCTCTGGTCGTCGTCGCCTACCGCCATCACGCTGCCGTGCGTCACGAGGCGCCCCTCCACCACATCGCCGGCGAGCTGCTTGAGCCAGAGGTATTGCAGGCGGTTGGTGTCCTGAAACTCATCGACCAGGATGTGCATGAAGCGGTGCTGGTAGTGCATGCGGATCGGTTCGTGGTCACGCAGCAGCTCATACGAGCGCAGCAGCAGTTCGGCAAAATCCACCACGCCCTCACGCGCGCACTGCGCCTCATACAGTGCGTAGAGCTCCACGCGCTTGCGCGTCTCGTCATTGGGCGCAGGTACCTGAGCCGGGCGCAGGCCCTCTTCCTTGCAGCCGTTGATGAACCAGGCCACCTGCTTGGGCGGATGGCGTTCTTCATCGACATTGAACTGCTTGAGCAGACGCTTAACGGCCGAAAGCTGGTCCTGCGCATCCAGAATCTGAAACGTCTGCGGCAGGCCGACCAGCTTGTGGTGCGCACGCAGCATGCGATTGCACAAGCCGTGGAACGTGCCTATCCACATGCCGCGCACGCTGATCGGCAGCATGGCGGACAGGCGCGTGAGCATTTCCTTGGCCGCCTTGTTGGTGAAGGTGACGGCCAGGATGCCGCCGGGCGCTGCCTGGCCACTGGTGAGAAGCCAGGCGATGCGCGTGGTCAGCACCCGGGTTTTGCCCGAGCCGGCCCCTGCCAGGATGAGCGAATGCCCCGCAGGCAGCGTGACGGCGGCGAGCTGTTCGGGGTTCAGGTGCGCGAGCAGCGGCGAGGAGGTGGAGGCAGCGCCCAAGGCGCCGTGGTGGGCAAGCATGCGGCATTGTAAAAACCGCACGGGCGCCGCAACCAAGACCCCAGGCGCCCCGGCGGCGCAGTAGACTCGCGCGCCGCGTCGAGGTTTTTGTGCATTCACACACTGCTCTGCCCCCCGTTTCCCCTTCTCGTCGCCAGGTGCTGGCGCTCGCCGCCTCGGGTGGCTGGATGGCCGCCGTGCCCGGCGCCCATGCCGCAGCGCGAGCGCCGGTCCTGGTGCTCAATTCGCAAAGCGGCTCGGTCAGCGTGATCGATGCCAACCGCTGGGCCGAGGAGCGGCGCATCGCCACCGGCAAGGAGCCGCACCATCTGTACATGACGCCCGACGAAAAATCGGTCATCGTGGCCAACGCCGGCAGCGATTCGCTCACTTTCATCGACCCGCGCACGGCAGAGGTACAGCGCACCTTGCGCGGCATCATCGACCCCTACCACCTGCGCTTCTCGCCAGACATGCGCTGGCTCATCACCGCCGCCAACCGGCTCAACCATATCGACTTCTACCACTGGGACGGCACCAACCCGGAGCTGGTCAAGCGCATCCCCACCGGGCGCACCCCCAGCCACCTGTGGGTAGACGCGGGCAGCACCACCGTGTGGTCCAGCATGCAGGACAGCGACGAGCTGGTGGCCATAGACTTGGCGACGCAACAGCTGATGCACCGCGTCAAGACCGGGCCGATGCCCGCCGACGTGTTCGGCACGCCCGACGGCAAGCATCTGCTGGTCGGCTTGACCGGTGGCACCGGCGTGCAGGTGTTTGACATTGCGCCCGGCCAGGCACCCCGGGCCAGCGGCCTGATCCCCACCGGCAAGGGCGCGCATGCGTTTCGGGCGCTGGGCGACGGGCGCCACGTACTGGTGAGCAATCGCGTGGCCAACACCATCAGCCAGATCGACTACACCGCGCTCAAGGTGGTGGCCGAGTTTCCCGCCCCCTCGGGGCCGGATTGCATGGACGTCTCGGCCGACAGCTCGCTCATCATGGTCGGCTCGCGCTGGGCCGGCAAGCTCACCTTGATCGACGTCGCCAAACGCCAGGTCATCACCCAGATCAAAGTGGGCAAATCGCCGCACGGGGTCTGGACGCTGGACCACGCGACGCGCATCTGACGCCCGGCCATGCTGCGCAGAAATGCTCTATTTTCAATAGCTTTTGGCGCTTGTTGGACAAGCGCTAGAGCCGAAAAACACCAAAAATCCAGCGATAACGCCGTCTACCTGAGCTTTGACACCGGGCACATGGGCATCGCCCCCCTGGTGGCCCGGGTGCTGCAACGCCAGCAGGTGCAAGTCACTTTCTTTGCGGCCCACGAACGCACCCGGGAAGGCGATGGCTGCCTGGGCGACTACTGGGCGCCGTGGTGGCGCGAGCGTGCCAGGGAAGGCCATGCGTTTGGCTCACACACCTGGCAGCATGCCGTCTGGCGCGGCGATCTGCCTGCCGCGGGCGGCGAAGCACGCTTTCGCATCCAGCCCACCGCCGGGCCGGATGCCGGCCAACGCCTGGTCTGGACGGCGAGCCAGTACTGCGCCGATATCCGCCATGCCGCGGTGCGCCTGGCAGAGGTCACCGGCGTGCCAACCCTGCCGCTGTACCGCGCGCCCGGTGGCAAAACCTCGGCCGCGCTACTGGCCACGGCCGAGCGCTGCGGCTGGAAGCAGGTGGGCTGGTCACCGGCCGGCTTTCTGGGCGACGAGCTGCCCAGCGAGCGCTATCCGAATCAAGCCCTGCTGCAGCAGGCGCTGAAGACCATCCGGCCTGGCGATGTTCTGCTCGCCCACCTGGGCATCTGGTCGCGCCACGATCCATGGGCACCGGCGGTGCTGGAGCCACTGATCGAAGGCCTGAAAGCACGCGGCCTGACCTTTCACACCCTGCGCGAGCACCCCGCCTGCAAGGACTGGATCGCGCAGCACCGCACCATCGGCCGCACATGATCGATCCGTCCGCCCTCTTCTCGCATGCGCAGGAATGGCTGTTTGAAACGCTGATCGAACCCGTGGCGTTTCAATTCGGCATGGGCAATCTGCTCGAAGACGGTTACACCGCCACTGGCTGGCTCATCGCCGGTCTGTTGCAGATCGCCACGCTGGTGCTCCTTATCGGCCCGGCGCAACGACTCTGGCCCGCGGAACAGGTCAAGGACCGCGCGGCGGTGCGCGTGGACATTCTCTACACCCTGCTGCACCGCCTGGGCCTGTTCAAGCTGGTGATGTTCTTCACGGTGGAGAGCTGGCTCACCGACGGCATAGGCCTGCTGCGCGCCCGCGGCATGCCGACGCTGCACCTGGACGAGCTCTGGCCCGGCGTCACCGATCAGGCCCTGGTCAGTTTTTGCATTTATCTGGTGATCTTCGACTTCATCGGATACCTGGTGCACCGCGCACAGCACCAATGGAACTGGTGGTGGCAGCTGCACGCCGTGCACCACAGCCAGCGCCAGATGACGATGTGGAGCGACGACCGCAACCACCTGCTCGACAGCGCCCTCACCGACGCCATCTTCGTGCTGCTGGCGATCCTGATCGGCGTCGCGTCCTCGCAGTTCGTGCTGCTGGTGGCCATCAGCCAGCTCATGCAGAGCCTGCAGCATGCCAACCTGCGCTGGGGTTTCGGCCGCGTGGGCGAGCGCCTGGTCATCAGTCCGCGCTTTCACCGGCGCCACCACGCCATCGGCATCGGCCACGAGGCGGGTACGCGCGGGCCGCTGAAAGGCGTGAATTTCGGCGTGCTCTTTCCGTGGTGGGACAGCCTGCTGGGCTCGGCCGACTACGCCGGGCAGTTCGAAGCCACCGGCATCCGCGACCAGGTGCAAGCCGGGCGCGACTACGGCCGCGGCTTCTGGGACCAGCAGTGGCTGGCGCTCAAACGCCTGGCGCGCCGGGGCTGAGCGCGCCGGCGCGGCTCAGCCGGCGGCGTAGCGCACGCCCGAATGCGCGGCCAGGTCCAGCACCGAATCGATGCGGACGTCGCCCGACAACAGGTCCAGGCTGGCACCGCTGCCGACATGGGCGTCTTCGGCGCTGCTCGGGTAGCTGGCGCCCGCATGGGCGTCCTGCCACAGCGCCCACAGGCGGTCCACGTTGGCATGGTGCAGGAAGAACACCGGATCGTTGGGCGAGGTGCCCGTCGCCATCTGCCCGCCGATCATCGCGTGCACCGGGTTGTGCAGCGCCAGCTCCAGGTATTTGCGCATGCTCTGCTCTATCCAGCTCTGACGGTTTTCCAGATGCTCCAGGGGCGTCAGCATGCTCTCCATGTAGGGCGCGGCGTCGTAGTCGGCGTAGGCCAGCAGACGGCTGCGCGGCTCGCGCGCCATGTAGTCGTCGATGACTTGCATGCTGTCGGCGTCCAGCCCCTCGAAGGAAAAGCGCCGCGTCAGGCCGCGCCGGCTCAGCGGCGCGGGGTTGATGTCGGCAATACCGTCGCCCTCCGAATCGGCAAACTCGTCGGGCGTCTCGTCAAAGTACGCGCCCATGGGCCACAGCCCTTCGCGGAACATGCCGCTCTTGACGATGAACCTGTCGCCCGCGTCGCCGTTGCCCCCGAGGAAGTCGTCCGTGAAGATGGCGCGCCAGCTGCCCTGCTGCTGCCAGTCCCAATAAGGCAGGGCCATCTGCGCATCGCCCGACACGCGCTGCAGCTCGCGCTCGAAGCGCAGCAGAAACTCACGGTGCCAAGGCAGGAAGGACGCGCTCATGTGCGCGTTGTAGTGCGTGGGGTCCTGCGCAGAGGGAAACGCCCGCCCGTGCAGCTGCACGAAGTAGTCGTAGGCGTTGACCGCCGGGTCGTACGCCGAAGGCCGGCGCTTCATCGCATGCAGCGTCTGCACGTAGCGCTCGCGCTCGGCGTTCGAGAGCTGCAGCACGTCGGGGCGCACGCGCAGCAGCGCCTCGCTGCCCCCGCCGCATCCGGCCAAGGTGCTTGCCAGCAGGCCGGCGCCTGCATACAAAAAGTGTCGTCGCTGCATCGGCGGCTTTCCAGGAAAAAGTGGGATGAAAGATGGGGTGCCGCGCAAATGTAAGCGCACAAGGCTTTGCAAGACCGGCCCAGATTCGTCGCCAGCCCCGTGACGGCCAGACACCGGCCTGACCCCTCCACTGCACCAGACCATTGCCGAGCCGGCCGAAAAGATCGACGCCCACACGAAGCGCCTGCCCGGCCAGGACTCCTTTCCCCTTTGGGGGAGGGAGCAAGACACCCCACCCTCGCCGGCCTGGTGCGCTGGCTGCGCCCCCTGGTTTCAAAATCCGCAGAAATTGCTTCAATCCGAGGAGCTGCTTGCGCAGTCAGAGAAAGCACCAAATGCTGATTTGCATGCTGATAAATAGCTATAACAACAAGAGCGCAAACCCGCACAGCCCTGGGCCGCGCCCGGCCCGTGGCGCTGGCGCCGGGGCTGCGGGCCTGGGGCGCCTGAGGCGGCGGCCAGCAGGCCTCTTGCACGCAAGCCGGTACAATCAGCCACCGGGCCCAAGTTTCTTGACGCCCGGTTTTTTTGCGCCATGCGCACGCAAAAACCGGAACCAAGCCAAGCGCCCAGCCGCCGCGAACCTGCGCGCCGGCCACCCCCTCAACGGAGCTTGGAACCATGGAAATCTTCGACTACGACAACATCCTGCTGCTGCCGCGCAAGTGCCGCGTGGGCAGCCGCGCCGAATGCGACGCCGGCACCGAGCTGGGCGGGCGGCGCTTTCGCCTGCCGGTCGTCCCGGCCAACATGAAAACCGTGGTGGACGAGAACATCTGCATCTGGCTGGCACAGCACGACTATTTTTACGTGATGCACCGCTTTGACCTGGACAACGTCCAGTTTGTGAAAGACATGCGGGCAAAGGGCTGCTACGCCTCGATCTCGCTGGGTGTCAAGCAGGCCGATCGCGACACCGTGGACCGCCTCAAGGCCGAGGGCCTGGCGCCCGAGTACGTGACGATCGACATTGCCCACGGCCACGCCGACAGCGTGCGCGACATGATCGGCTACCTGAAGCAACACCTGCCGCAGACCTTCGTGATCGCCGGCAACGTCGGCACGCCCGAGGCGGTGATCGACCTGGAGAACTGGGGCGCGGACGCCACCAAGGTCGGCATCGGCCCGGGCAAGGTCTGCATCACCAAGCTCAAGACTGGTTTTGGCACCGGCGGCTGGCAGCTCTCGGCGCTCAAGTGGTGCGCGCGCGTCGCCACCAAGCCCATCATTGCTGACGGCGGCATCCGCAGCCACGGCGACATCGCCAAGAGTATTCGCTTTGGCGCCACCATGGTCATGGTCGGCTCGCTCTTCGCCGGGCACGAGGAATCACCCGGCAAGACGGTGGAAGTGGACGGGCAGATGTACAAGGAGTACTACGGCTCGGCCAGCGACTTCAACAAGGGTGAATACCGCCACGTCGAGGGCAAGCGCATCCTGGAGCCGATCAAGGGCAAGTTCGCCGATACGCTCACCGAGATGGAGCAGGATATCCAGAGCTCGATCAGCTATTCGGGCGGCAAGAAGCTGCTCGATATCCGCAAGGTGAACTATGTGATCCTGGGCGGGGACAACGCAGGCGAACACCTGCTCATGTAGGCGCTCAGTAACGCAGCAGGTTCAGGGCGATGCGGTGCACATCGCTCTTCGGGTCGGCCAGCGCGTTCAGGATGGTGAAGTGGTTCAGGCCCTGCAGCACCTGCGCCCGCGGCACATAGTGCGTGCCCCAGGCCTGCTGCACCAGCATGCACTGGCGCTGAAATTCCTCGGATTCATCATCGCCGGCAATGCAATGCAGGTGCGCCTGCGGCGGCGCCGGCAGCAGCGCCGGGCTGCAGCGCATCACCTGCTGCTCGGTCAGGCGCAAGTCCTGCTGCAGCGAGGGCGTATGCATGATGGGCGCCAGATCGTGCAGGCCGGAGATCGACAGCGCCTTGCGCACCAGCACATCGGGCAAGCGGCTCAAAAGCAGCGGCCAGGCGCTTGCCAGCAGCAGCGCGGCGAGATGCCCGCCGGCTGAATGCCCCACCAGCGTGATATTGCCCGGATCACCGCCGTGCTTGTTGATGTTGGACCACAGCCAGGCCAGCGCCTGCTCCAGCTGGCGCACGATGAAGGGAATGCTCACCGGCTGCTCCGGCGTGCCCGGGCACAGCGCGTAGTTGACCACCACGACACAGGCACCGCTGGCGACGAACCCCGGCGCGATGAAGGAATGGTCCGCTTTGTCCAGGGCGCGCCAATAGCCGCCGTGCACGAACACCAGCACGGGCGCGCGCTGCGGCTCACCCGGGAAAATGTCCAGTGTCTCGCCTTCGCGCCGACCATAGGCCACATCCAGGTGGCAAGGCAGCGCTTTGCGCACCGCCGCCGAATCCCGCGCCCAAGCCTGCATGTGCTCCATGTGGTCGGGCACGGCAGCGCGCGTGTTGTACATGAGCTCAAGCCACGCCGGGTCGGCATACCGTGGGTCCTGCATTGCGTGCCCCCTCTCTCTTCGTCGGGCATGCACCCGGAATTCGTGCATAATAGCGAGCTTCGCGTACATCCGTACTCGGGTTCTTAGCTCAGCTGGTAGAGCAGCGGACTCTTAATCCGTTGGTCGTAGGTTCGAATCCTACAGGACCCACCAGTTTCATCATCAAGCCCGCCAGGCAGCAGCTTGGGCGGGCTTTTTTGATCCGCATTTGCCGCCATCGGGGCAAACCGGCGCCAGTCAGCGGTTCAGAGTACAAACACATCCCGGACGTCCCGCGCCCATCCACCGCACAAGATCATGGCACCCATGCACCCTGACGCCCCCGTCGCCTGGCGCGGACCGCTCTGGGCCCTGTCCATCCTGCTCGCTTTGCTGGGCATGCTGGGGCCGTTTGCCATCGACACCTATCTGCCCGCATTCCCGGCGATTGCGGCTGGCCTGAACGCCACGCCGCTGCAGATGCAGCAGACGCTCTCGGCCTACCTGTTCGCCTTCGCCTTCATGGCGCTGTTTCACGGCTCGCTCTCCGACAGCTTCGGGCGCCGCCCCGTGGTGCTCTGGGGCCTTGGCATCTTCACTCTGGCCTCGGCCGGTTGCGCGCTGTCGCCGACGATAGGTTGGCTGGTGTTCTTCCGGGCGCTGCAAGGCCTGTCCGCCGGCGGCGGCATCGTCGTGGCGCGCGCCGTCATACGCGACCTGTTCCCTCAGGCACAGGCACAGAAGGTGATGAGTCAGGTGACGATCTTCTTCGGCATCGCACCGGCCATCGCACCGATGATGGGGGGCTGGGTTTCCGAGCACCTGCCGTGGCAGAGTGTGTTCTGGCTGCTGACGGTGATTGCCGCGCTGCTGCTGCTGACCAACTGGCGCCTGCTGCCCGAATCGCTGCCGCACGAGCGGCGCCAGCCGCTGCACCTGGGCCACCTGATGCGCGGCTACTGGCAGCTGGGCACCAATCCGCGCTTCGTGCTGCTGGCGCTGGCCAGCGGCGTGCCGTTCAATGGCATGTTCCTCTACGTGCTGGCGGCCCCGGCGTTTCTGGGTGAGCACCTGCATCTGCAGCCGGGCCAGTTCTTCTGGTTCTTCCTGCTGAACATTCTGGGCATCATGGGCGGTGCCTGGCTGAGCGGGCGCATGGCCGGCAAGGTGGCGCCCAAGCGCCAGATCCGCCACGGCTTCGTCATCATGCTGGCGATGGTGCTGCTGAACCTGGGGGCCAATCTGCTCTTCACGCCGCATGTCGCATGGGCGATGCTGCCAATCTGCATCTTCTCTTTCGGCTGGGCGCTGATGGTGCCGGTGATCACGCTGCTGGTGCTCGATCTGGTACCCACGCGACGCGGCATGGCGTCTTCGCTGCAGGCCTTCGTCGGCTCGACCGCCAACGGCTTTGTGGCCGGGGTGATTGCGCCGCTGGTGATGCATTCCACGGTAGCGATGGCTGCGGCATCGCTGCTCATGATGCTGATCGGGCTCGTGGCCTGGATCTGGCTGCACCACCGCTGGCCCGAAATCGGGCGCACCGTCACCTGACTGCCGTCGGGTTCAGCGCTGACGCCGGTCGGTTCCGTGCGATTCGTAGTAGCGCGCCTTGGCCTCGTACATGGCGATGTCGGCCTGGTGGACGGCGGCGCCGACGGCTGCTCCATCCCACGCCACGGCCACGCCCATCGCGAGGCTGAGCAGCTGCCCCGGATAGAACTGGTTGTTGAGCTCCTGCAGGCTCGTCACATGCTCCATCACCGCCTGCGCCGCACGCTCATCCGCACCCGACAGCAGAACCGCAAACTCATCGCCGCCGATACGGGCGGCGCAGCCGCTGCCGCCCACCGCCTTGGAGAGCACTTCGCCCGCCCGGCGCAGCAAGGCATCGCCCGCCACATGGCCGTGGTCATCGTTCACCGCCTTCAGGCCATTGAGATCGATAGCGATCACCGCCACCGGCCACGGCCCCTTGCGCGTCAGGCGATTGAGCTCTTCGACGTAATAGGCGCGATTGCGCAGGCCGGTCAGCACGTCGTGCTTGCCCAGATACTCCAGATAGGCCTCGGCAAGGGCTCGCCCGCCAGGGTGTAGTTCACCACCTCGCGCTGCTGCACCAACTTGCCGTCCCACAGATCCAGCAATTGATCGGCAAACGTCTCCAGCGCCTCGTCGCGGAACACCGCTGCCAGCTGCGTGTACAGCGCTTGCTTGTCTGCTGCGCCAAACAGGTGCAGCGTGGTGCGATTGACGTCCACGACACGGATTTCGTGCAGGCACTGTTCGACGAATTCCGGATGCACCTTCAGAAAGGTCTTCAGATCCGTGATGCCGCGCTCGCGCAGGTTGTCGAGCAGGCGCTTGATGGCGCTGAAATCCTCCACCCAGAGTGACACTGGCGAATGCTCGAACAGCAAGCGCGCATGGCGTTCGCTTTCCTGCAGCTGCACACGCGCACGCTCCTGCACCGTGTTGTCTTCCAGCGAGACCAGCACCCGATCCCAGCTGGCTTCATGCCCAGGCAGGATGCGCCCACGGATGAAAACATCCAGCCGCCTGCCATCAAGTGCATAGTTCACCGTCTGATTGGAAAACTCCAGCGCGCCGCCCCAGAGCTGGCGCAGTTCGGCAATCGCCGGCTCCAGCATGTCGTCGCGAAAAATGCGGTCCAGCGACGCCTCCAGCGACGCCTGGTCCGCAGCCGCGAACAGCGCCAGGGTTCTGCGGTTGACCTTGAGGATGCGGATCGCCGCACCGTACTCGCGCACCCGCTCGGGGTGCCCACGCAGGAACGCCTGCACATCGACCACGCCCTGGTTCTTCCAGCGCTGCAGCAGGGCCCGCACGCCGCTCCAGTCTTCCAGCCAGAGAGACACTGGAGCCAAGTCGAACATATGCTCAAAATCAGCGGCCGAAGACAAGGGGTTGGACATGCACGTTCTCCAGAAGCCCTGCATTATTGGCGAGAAGCCCTCGCTCCAGAACGGCAAAAGCCGGCCTGCCCCGATGGGGCAGGCCGGCTTTTTCTGATTTGCGTTGGGAATCAGCGCATGCCGCGTGAACGGGATGCACCGGCACGGCCACCGGTGCGTGGCCGTTCGCGGTTCTGCGATTCGCCGCGGCGGCCGGCCGGCGCAAACCGCCCTTCGCCAAAGGCCGCCTGCGGACCGCGTTGGTCGTCCCTACGATGGCTGAAACCTTCGCGGCGCTGGCCGCCGCCATACCCCGGCCGACCACCACCATGGCCCCGGCCTGCGCCTTCCGGCCGGCGAGCGTGCATCGGCTGCGGCGGGCGCTGCGTGGGCTCCAGCCCCGGCACCACGGCAGTTTCAAACGGCTGGCGGGTAAAGGCTTCGATATCGAAAATGCGGCGGCGATCGCGGAATTCAGCGAAGGTGACAGCCTGACCCTGGCGCCCGGCCCGGCCCGTGCGGCCGATGCGGTGCGTGTAGTCCTCGGCCTTCATCGGCAGGCCGAAATTAAAGACGTGGGTGATGGTGGGCACATCAATACCGCGTGCCGCGACGTCGGTGGCCACCAGAATCTGCACCTCGCCGCGGCGCAACGCCATCAGGCGGCGGTTGCGCAGACCCTGGCTGAGCGCACCGTGCAACGCGACAGCCGAAAAACCCGCCTGCTGCAAATCGCCAGCCAATGCGTCGCACTCGATCTGCGTGCTGGCAAAGACGATGGCCTGGTCCATCTGGGCATCGCGCAGCCAGTGATCGAGCAGCGCGCGCTTGTGCTGCGCGTTGTCCGCCCAGTAGAGCACCTGCTTGATGTTTTCGTGCTTTTCCTGCGGCGAGTCGATCTGCACGCGCTGCACGCCCGAGCCGCCGTCGTGCATCACGCGCATCGCCAGTTGCTGGATGCGCGGCGCAAAGGTGGCCGAGAACATCATGGTCTGATGGCGCTGCGCAGTGAGGCGGTGAACCTCGGCCAGATCATCGGAAAAGCCCAGATCGAGCATGCGGTCGGCCTCGTCGACGACGAGAAACTGCACCTCGTCCAGTTTGAGCTGGCCGGAGCGTTGCAGGTCCAGCAGGCGCCCGGGCGTGGCCACCACCAAGTTGGCATTCTGCAGTTGCGCAATCTGCCGCTGGTAGGGCATGCCGCCGACAACGCTGGCGATGCGCAGACCCTTGCAATGCTGCACCAGGTCAACCGCATCGTGCGCCACCTGCTGCGCCAGTTCGCGCGTGGGACACAGCACCAGCGCACCCGGCACAGCGGGCTCGAAATGGCGCGCCATCAGGGGATTCTTGCGCTTGGGGCGCTTGGGCAGCGGCTGGCCCTTGGCCTCGGCCTCGGCGCAGGCGCGTTCGAACGCGGCGCGCCCCTGGGCTGCTTTCTGCTCATGCTGCGCCAGCAGGGTATGGAGCACCGGCAGCAGGAAGGCGGCCGTCTTGCCGCTGCCCGTCTGGCTGGAAACCATGAGTTCAATGAAGCCATCCTGGCTGGCGCCCTGGCCCATGGCCAGCGGAATCACCTTGGCCTGCACGGCCGTGGGATCGGTAAAGCCAAGGCTGTTCACGGCCTGCAGCAGTTCGGGCGCAAGGCCCAGGGGAACGAAGCCGCTCGCGGCAACAGAAGGGGAAGCAGGCGCGTCAGCGCCCGCAAGGATTGCGGTGTCTGTCATGGTGATGGAGGCCGCGCGGATATTGCCCGCGCCAGCCGTCAGAGGGTCATGAAAAAACATCAACCATCTGACGGGAACCGAATGCTCGTCACGAGCGCCCGGATGGGCCGTTCATGCTGGCGGCTATGCCAGCGACCCGGTGTGAGAAGGGAGATGCACAAATTGCGCTGTTTCGCGCAAGCCGGCTATTGTCGCACGATCAGGGTTTACCCGCAAGTGCCAAACGCGGTTCAGGCCTGCAGAAAGTGCCTTCGGTAATGTTCCAGCTCGTCGATGGACTCATGCACATCCGCCAACGCGGTGTGCTTCTGCGCCTTCTTGAAGGACTCGGCAACGGCAGGCTTCCAGCGCTTGGCCAGTTCCTTGAGCGTGCTGACGTCGATGTTGCGGTAGTGAAAATACGCCTCCAGTTTGGGCATGTACTTCACCAGAAAACGCCGGTCCTGCCCTATGGTGCTGCCGCACATCGGGGTGCTGTTCTTGGGCACGTAGCGCTTGATGCATTGGAGTATCTCTTCCTCGGCTTGCGCTTCGGTGAGCGTGGAGGCGCGCACCTTGTCGATCAAACCACTCTTGCCATGCGTGCCTTTGTTCCAGGCGTCCATGGCGTTCAGCAGCGCATCGCTCTGGTGGATGACCAGCACCGGGCCCTCCACGCGGGGTGTGAGCTGCGGGCCGGTGATGATGATGGCAATCTCCAGCAGGCGCTCCTTTTCGGGCTCAAGGCCCGACATTTCGCAGTCCAGCCAGACCAGGTTCTGGTCGGATTTGGCCAATGCCGCTGATGCGGTCAAAGTGGGTTCAGTCATGGCCGCCATTGTCGCCCAAGGCATGCCCTACACTGGCACCCCCATGCCATCACTGCTCTCTCCTTCGCTGCTGTTCACCTACCTGTTTGCTGCGGCGCTCGTCGCCGGGCTGCTGCTCAAGGTCTGGCTGGCCAGTCGCCAGATACGATCGGTGGCGCAGCATCAGGGCGAAGTGCCGACCGCGTTCGCCGGCCACATCAGCCTTGCCGCCCACCAGCGCGCGGCGGGCTACACCATTGCCAAGACGCGCCTGGGCCTGCAGGAGCTGGCCGTCTCCAGCGCAGTGCTGCTGGGCTGGACGCTGCTGGGCGGCCTGAATGCGCTCAACCAGGCGCTACTCGGCTGGCTCGGCGGTGGCATGTGGCAGCAGCTGACGCTGCTCGCGTGCTTCGCCCTGATCGGCGGGCTCATCGACCTGCCCTTGGGCTGGTACAAGACCTTTGTGGTTGAGCAGCGCTGGGGTTTCAACCAGATGACCCCGGGACTGTGGCTTTCGGACCTCGCCAAATCGACGCTGGTGGGCGCGCTGATCGGCCTGCCGCTGGCCGCGCTGATCCTATGGCTCATGCAGGCGGCCGGCGCACTCTGGTGGCTCTGGGCCTGGGGCGTGCTGGTGGCCTTCAATCTGGTGATGATGGTGGTCTACCCGTTGTGGATCGCGCCGCTGTTCAACCGCTTCCAGCCGCTGGAAGATGAAAACCTCAAGAGCCGTATCGCGGCACTGATGCAGCGCTGCGGCTTCAAGGCCAGTGGTTTTTTCGTCATGGACGGCAGTCGGCGCAGTGCGCACGCCAATGCCTATTTCACGGGGCTGGGTCGCGCCAAGCGGGTAGTGTTCTTCGACACGCTGCTCAAGCAGCTCTCGCCCGACGAGGTGCAGGCAGTGCTGGCGCATGAGCTCGGCCACTTCAAGCACAAGCATGTGCTGCGCCGCATGGTCGGCCTGTTTGTCATCAGCCTGCTCGGCTTCGCGCTACTGGGTTGGCTTGCCACGCGTGGCTGGTTCTACACCGGCCTGGGCGTGCAGCCCAACCTCACGCTGGACGGCAGCGCACCGAACAACGCGCTGGCGCTGCTGCTGTTTATGCTGGCGCTGCCGGTGTTCACCGTCTTCGTCACGCCGCTGCTGGCCCAGCTCTCGCGCCGCGACGAGTTCCAGGCCGATGCCTATGCGTCAGCGCAGGCCAGCCGCAACGATCTGCGCAGCGCCCTGCTCAAGCTCTACCAGGACAACGCCTCCACGCTCACGCCCGACCCCGTGTACGCTTCGTTCTATTACTCCCACCCTCCGGCCAGCGAGCGCCTGGCGCATCTGGCCTGAGCCATACCATGACTTCTTCTTTCCCTAAAAAAGACTGGTCTACGCAGACCAGACGTGCGCTGACAGCTACGGAAGTCGTAACACAACTGGCGGACCTCAGCGGCTGGGCGCTGCAAGGCGACGGCGCGCAGGTGGCCATTGCCAAGACCTACCACTTCGCCAATTACTTTGAAACCATGGCCTTCGTCAATGCCGTAGCCTTCATCGCGCATGCGCAGGACCACCACCCTGACCTCTCTGTGCACTACAACCGCTGCGTCGTGAGCCTGAATACGCACGATGCAGGCGGCATCTCGGCGACTGACATCGAGTGCGCACGCAAGATGGACGCCTTGCTGGTGTGAGCGCCTCCACCGGCCTGGTGGTGGCCGCGCATGGCCGCCACTGCGTCGTCGAGACGCCCGACGGCAAGCGGCGCATCTGCCATCCGCGCGGCAAGAAAAGCCTGGCTGTCGTCGGCGATCAGGTGCTCTGGCAAAGCGCTCGCCACGGTGATGGCGAAGGCACGGTAGAGCAGGTGCTCGAACGCCGCAACCTGCTCTACCGCCAGGACGATGTCCGCAGCAAATCCTTCGCGGCCAACCTCGATCAGGTGCTGATCCTGCTGGCAGCCGAGCCCGTATTCTCCGAAGGCCTGCTGGCGCGCGCACTGATCGCCAGCGAGGCGGCCGGCGTCACCCCGTTGATCGCACTCAACAAAAGCGATCTGGTCACGCCATTCGCCACCGCCTGGGAACGGCTCTGGACCTACCGCCACATGGGAGGTGATGGCACAGGCGCGCACCATTACCGCGTGCTGCCGCTTTCGCTCACGCAGTCGGGCGCGGTCGATCGCAAGGCCCTGCTCGCGCTGCTCACGGGCAAGACCACGCTGGTGCTCGGCCCCTCGGGTGCGGGCAAGAGCACGCTGGTGAATCTGCTCGTGCCGGGTGCGGCGGCGCAAACGGGCGAGATCTCACAGGCCCTCGGCTCGGGCAAGCACACCACCACCACGACCACGTTGTACTGGCTGGATGGCGAGCGGCGCAGCGCGCTGATCGACTCGCCGGGCTTTCAGTCCTTCGGTCTTAACCACATCGCAGCCACGGATCTTGCGCGGCTGATGCCTGACATGGCCTTGCACCTGGGCGGCTGCCGCTTCTACAACTGCACCCACCTGCATGAGCCCGGCTGCGCGGTGCTGTCGCAAGTGGCCGAGGGGCGAACGCCAGGCCTCATCAGCCCGCTGCGCCATCGCATCTACCGCGAACTGTTCGCAGAGCTGGGCACCAGGCCCTATTGAGGGTAGTTCGCCGCACGCAAAGAGACTCTTGCCTATCGCAGCGATCAAGAATATTCAACCACCAGGCGCCCGCTTTTTCTTACGATGCTCCCATCGGTTTCGCCGATCTTTGCAAACCTTGTCTGTTGGAGCCACTCATGCAGGAAAAATCCCCCAAGTGCCCCGTCACCCACCTGACGACCGACTTTGGCGCCCCGGTGGCCAGCAACCGCGACAGCCTGACGGCAGGCAGCCGCGGCCCGCTGCTGGCGCAGGACGTCTGGCTGAATGAAAAACTGGCCAACTTCGTGCGCGAGGTCATCCCCGAGCGGCGCATGCATGCCAAGGGCTCGGGGGCTTTTGGCACCTTCACGGTGACCAAGGACATCACCCAGTACACCCGCGCCAAGATCTTCGAGAAGGTGGGCAAGCAGACCGAAATGTTCGCCCGCTTCACCACCGTGGCCGGCGAGCGCGGCGCGGCCGATGCCGAGCGCGACATCCGCGGCTTTGCCCTGAAGTTCTACACCGAGGAGGGCAACTGGGACATGGTGGGCAACAACACGCCGGTGTTCTTCATCCGCGACCCGCGCCAGTTCCCCGACCTGAACAAGGCCGTCAAGCGCGATCCGAAAACCAATCTGCGCAGCGCCACCAACAACTGGGACTACTGGACGCTGCTGCCCGAAGCGCTGCACCAGATCACCATCGTCATGAGCGAGCGCGGCATTCCGGCGAGCTACCGCCACATGCACGGCTTTGGCTCGCACACCTACAGCTTCTGGAACGCGGCCGGCGAGCGCTTCTGGGTCAAGTTCCACTTCAAGACGCAGCAGGGCATCAAGAATTTGACCGACGCCGAGGCCGAGGCGCTGATCGGCAAGGACCGCGAAAGCCACCAGCGCGACCTGTTCGACGCCATTGCCCGCGGCGACTTCCCCAAGTGGACGATGTACGTGCAGGTCATGCCCGAGGCTGATGCCGACAAGGTGGCCTACCACCCGTTCGACCTGACCAAGGTCTGGCCGCACGCCGACTACCCGCTGATCGAGGTCGGCGAGTTTGCGCTGAACAAGAACCCCGAGAACTTCTTCCTGGACGTGGAGCAGTCGGCGTTCTCGCCCAGCAACCTGGTGCCGGGCATCGGCGTCTCGCCAGACCGCATGCTGCAGGCGCGGCTGTTTAACTACGCCGATGCGCAGCGCTACCGCCTGGGCGTGAATCACCAGCGGATCCCGGTGAACAAGGCACGCTGCCCGGTGCACAGCAACCACCGCGACGGCAGCGGCCGGGTGGACGCCAACTATGGCGCAGCCCCGCACTACGAGCCCAACAGCTTTGGCCAGTGGCAGGCGCAGCCTGAATTTGCCGAGCCGCCTTTGCGCATCAGCGGCGACGCCCAGCATTGGAGCTTCCATGAGGACGACAGCAACTACTTCCAGCAGCCAGGCGACCTGTTCCGCCTGATGACTCATGCCCAAAAGCAGGCGCTGTTTGGCAACACTGGCCGGGGCATGGGCGACGCGCCCGAGTTCGTCAAGCACCGCCATATCCGCAACTGCCATGCCGCTGACCCGGCCTATGGCGCGGGCGTGGCCAAGGCGCTGGGGCTGGATCTGGCGCGCGCGCTGGCGTCGAAGAAGGACGACCCGATGTTTGGCAATTCGCTGGTAGCGCTACCGGTTTGACCCCAGAAGCGCCGTCAACGCCTGCACCAGCGCATCGCACTGCGTCGGCGTGCCGATGCTGATGCGCAGATAAGGTGCAATGCGCTGCGGCCGCGCGAAGTGGCGCACCAGCACCGCGCGCTCGCGCAGCTGCGCCGCCAGCTGCGCGCCATCGCACTCGGGGTGGCGCACGAAAAGGAAATTGGCCTGCGAAGGCAGCACCTCAAAGCCCAGGCGCGCAAGCGCCTGCGCCAATCCATCACGGCTGCGCATGACGGCATGGCGGGTTTCATCAAAATACGTCACGTCCTGCACCGCAGCGCGAGCGCCGGCCTGGGCCAGTCGGTCAAGTGGGTAGGAGTTGAAGCTGTCTTTCACGCGCGTGAGCGCATCGATCAGCGGCGACTGCCCGAAGGCTGCACCCACCCGCAGCCCGGCGAGCGAACGCGACTTGGACAGGGTGTGCACCACCAGCAGGTTCGGATGGCACGCCACCAGCCCGACCGCGCTCTCGCCGCCGAAATCCACATAGGCTTCGTCCACCAGCACCAAGCGCTGCGGGCAGGCAGCCAGCAGCCGCTCGATCTGCGCAAGCGGCAAACCCATCCCCGTGGGCGCGTTCGGGTTGGCCAGTGCGATGCCTGCGCATGGCCCTTGCGCGGCGCGCGCGGCCAAGGCGTCCACATCGACCGCCAGCCCGGCATCCAGGGGCTGCAGTTCAGCGCTGATACCCCACAGCCCGCAGTACACGCGGTAGAAGCTGTAGGTGATGTCCGGCATCAGAAGCGGCTCGCCTGCATGCTGGAAAAACGCGAAGAAGGCATGCGCCAGCACTTCGTCCGAGCCATTGCCCACGAAGACCTGATCCGTCTGCAACCCATGAGCGACTGCCAGCGCCTCGCGCAGCGCAAGCGATTGCGGATCGGGGTAGAGCTGCAGGCCCTCGCGTGCGGCTGCCTCGATGGCCGCAATGACACGCGGCGACGGCGGGTAGGGGTTTTCGTTGGTGTTGAGTTTCACCAGACCGGCGATGCGCGGCTGCTCGCCAGGAACGTAGGGCTCAAGCCGGCCAACGATAGGACTGCACAGTGATGGGATAGGCACGCAGATTATCCTGATTTGATAGCTATCAGCGCATGCTGCAAAAGCGCTGGTGGCGATTTTTACTTGTTTTCAGCCCAGCAGGCGCGCCAGCGTCAGCAAGGCCAGCAGCAGCATCCAGACCACGACCGATCGCCACACCAGGCCGACCACGCTGCGCAGATGTGCCGCCTGCGGCTCCTGCCCGGGCGTGGCATCGCTGTCGCCGAGCGCGCCGCCGGCCTCAAAGCCGGCGTCCGCCGCACCCCGCCCACGCAATGCGACGCCGCCCAGGCGCACGCCTATGGCACCAGCCGTTGCGGCCAGCACCACGCCATCGTTGTCCCCCGGAAAGCGCTGCGCGTGAAAGCGCCAGCCTTCGATCGCGTCCTCGAAACTGCCGACAACGGCGAAGCACAGCGCGGTCAGGCGCGCAGGCAGCCAGTCGATCACCGTCCATGCCCGCTCTGCCGCCTGCACCAGCGACTGGCTGGGCGGATGTTCCGGCAATGGCACGCCCGCGCCCCAATGGCGTGCCGCGAACTCCGCCATGCGATACAGCACCGCCCCGCTGGGACCCAGCCCCAGCGCCGCAAACCCGGCAAACCACGCCAACACGCCAAACACATGGCGATGCGCGGCGATCACCGAGTACTCGATGACGTGGCGCACGATCTCGCTGCGCGGCAGTTGATCCACTTCCACCTGCTTCCAGTGCGCGAGCGCTTGGCGCGCTCGCTGCACATCGCCTTCTTCAAGGGCATCACGGATCGCGGTGAAATGGTGGCTGAATTGGCGAAAACCCAGCGTGACGTAAAGCACGGCGACATTCCAGACCAGCGCCAGAGGCCAGCCCACCCAATGCAGCAGCGCCCAATACACCACCAGCGCCATCAGTGGCGGCACCGCCACCGCCAGCGTCCAGGTAATCCAGCCGTGCGACAGACTGCCGGCGTCGAAATTGCGCCGCGCCGACAGCGCCCATGCACGCAAGCCCTCGTGAATGGGATTGCTGCGCGCCAAGGGGCGCGCCTGCTCGATCAGCAGCGCCAGCAAGATGGCAAAAAAACTCATGCAGGCAATGATAGCGAGCCGCGCCCGCCGAACGCGCTCGTCAGGCGCTCATGAAACGGTAGAAGTTGCGCAGCATGCCCGCAGTGGCGCCCCAGATGAAGCGAGTCCTGCCGCCATCCTGGTAGGGCATCGCATACCACTCACGGCGCTGCCCCTGCCATTCAAATGCCTGACGCCGATGGTGCGCGGGGTCGAGCAGAAATTGCAGCGGTACCTCGAAGATATCCGCCACCTCGTCCGGATTGGCGTGCAGGCGCGCCCCGGGCCTTACCAGCGCCACGACCGGTGTCACGATGAAGGACGAGCCCGTCACATAGGCCGGCAAGCTGCCCAGCACCTCGACCCCGTCGCTGTCCAGCCCCACTTCTTCGTGCGCCTCGCGCAGCGCGGTTGCCGCGGCATCCCTGTCCTGCGGGTCACTGCGCCCGCCCGGGAAAGCCACCTGCCCCGAGTGCGTGGACAGATGCTGGGTGCGCTCCGTAAGCAACACCGTGGGGCGCGCGTGCAGCACGATGGGCACCAGCACCGCTGCATGGGCAGGCGCACGGTCCAGGAACTTGGGCTCGCGCTGAATTTCCGGCACCCAGTGCGGCGGGGCGGCAAAGCGCTGGCGCAGCGCGGCGACGGTCTGCGCCGCGTCAGCGACCGGTGGCAGCCCATCCGGTTCCCCCACGAACGGCAACGCGCGCGGATCAAAACGCGGAAGCGTGAAAGGAGCGGCGGACTTTTGCACGGAACCTCAAAAAACAAAAACCGCTACAGGCCTGCGCGCTGTAGCGGCTTCGGGTGCGCTGCCAGCATGATCGTGGCAGCCAAGCCCATCAGGCTTGAGTAGCGTCGCTGACCTTGACGCGCGAAGGCAGCTTTTCCTTGATGCGCGCCCGCTTGCCGCTCAGGCCGCGCAGGTAGTACAGTTTGGCGCGGCGCACATCGCCACGGCGCTTGACTTCAATCTTGGCGATCAACGGGCTGTAGGTCTGGAAGGTGCGCTCCACCCCTTCGCCATTGGAGATCTTGCGCACGATGAAGCTGCTGTTCAGGCCGCGATTGCGCTTGGCAATCACCACGCCTTCGTAGGCCTGCATGCGCTTGCGCGTGCCTTCGACCACGTTGACGCTGACGATCAGCGTATCCCCCGGGGCAAAATCCGGGATCTGGCGGTTCAGGCGGGCAATTTCCTCTTGCTCGAGGGTCTGGATCAGGTTCATGGTGTCATCCATCGATCATGCCCGCGCCAAAATTGGCAGCGGCGCCCCGATTGGCGCCTTTGGTAGGCCATGGCCATTGCCACGGCGGCCGGGTAGAGGATCGAAAAGCTGTTGATTATAGCAAGCGCAGCCGGGTTTCGTCATCCTCTGTCAGCCGCCCCTCGGCGCGCGCCGCGTCCAGCAGGTCGGGGCGCAGCTGGCGCGTCAGGCGCAGCTGCTGACCGCGGCGCCACTGCGCGATCTGCGCGTGGTTGCCAGAGAGCAGCACCGCCGGGACGTCGTGCCCCTGCCACGTTTCAGGCCGGGTGTAGTGCGGGCAATCGAGCAAACCATCGAGCTGCGGGCTGAAACTGTCCTGCCTGGCGCTGTCCTCATCGTGCAGCACACCCGGCTGCAGGCGGGCCACGGCGTCGAGCAGCGCCATGGCCGCGACCTCGCCACCAGAGAGGACGAAATCGCCCAAGCTGATCTGTTGCCGGACATGGGCATCGATGAAACGCTGATCGATGCCTTCGTAGCGGCCACACAGCAAAATCGCACCACTGCCGCCCGCCCAGTCCTGCACACCCGACTGACTGAGCCTCTGCCCCACGGGAGAAAACAGCACCAGGGGCGCCTGCATCTCAGGCGCTTCATTGCGATCGGCGCGAACGGCCGCCAGGCAACGTGCCAGCGGCTGCGCCATCATCACCATACCCGGGCCGCCGCCAAACGGTCGATCGTCGACACGGCGGTAGTTGCCCTCGGCATGATCGCGCGGATTCCACAGCCGCACCGCCACCTGCCCCGAGGCATAGGCGCGGCGCGTGACACCACTGGCAAGAAAAGGCGCGAACAGCTCGGGGAACAGCGTGATGAGGTCAAAGCGCACGCCGGGGCCTTCAATAATCGGGCTGCCAATCGACCGTGATGCGCCGACCCGCGAGATCCACCTGGTCGATGAAGGCTGAAACAAAGGGGATCAGGCGCTCGCAGGGCTTGCCACCGTGCTCGCCCGCCAACACCAGCGTGGTCTGCGGCCCCGAAGCGAGCAAATCCCGGACGCTGCCCAAGGTCACCCCTTCACGGTTGATCACCGCAAGGCCGATCAGGTCCACCCAGTAGTACTCGTCATCCTGCGTCCGCGGGAAGGCCGAGCGGGCAATGAAAATGCGCGCGCCGCGCAGCCGATCAGCCTGTGCCCGGTCCTGCACGCACTGCGCCTGCGCCACCACCGCATCGCCGTGCGGACGTGCCTGCTGCACCTCAAGGCTCACGCAACGCTCGAACGGGCTCTTCGCCCCGCGCTCTGCCGGCAGCAAAAACCACTGCGGCGCCGCCAGCAAAGCGTCGGGTGCGCTGCTGAAGGGCACCACCTTGAACCAGCCCTTGACACCCCATGCCTCGCCCACGCGACCGACCTCGATCGCGTCGTCCGGCAGTTCGGCAAAGGGCAGTTCAGGGAAATCCATCATGCGCGTTGAAAAGCAAAACGGGCCCGTCAGTGCAACCGACGAAGCCCGTGCTGGCTGGCGCCAGGAACGATCAGGCGGCCTGCTTGCCGGCCTGGCGGATCAGGCGATCCACGGTGGGGGACGCTTGCGCACCCACGCTCTTCCAGTAGGTAATGCGGTCTTGCACCAGACGCAGGCTTTCCTCGCCGCCCTTGGCGGAGGGGTTGTAAAAGCCCACGCGCTCGATGAAGCTGCCGTCACGGCGCACGCGCTTGTCGGCCACGACGATGTTGAAGAACGGACGGCCCTTGGCGCCGCCGCGGGAGAGTCGAATCACGACCATGGTTGAATCCTTTGGGTGGTTGCCGCTGACGTTGCGGCAGTTCTTGCTGCGCTTGAGACACGCGACTGACCACCCGGTCAGCGACACGCTGCAAAGCCCGGCATTATAGCGAAATCATTTCGGGGGAATAATCGCACCCATGAAAAACAAGACCCTCACCACCTGGCTTGCCTTCCTTGGCGGTCCGCTCGGCCTGCATCGCTTTTATCTGCGCGGCCTGGGCGACTGGCTCGGCTGGATGTTCCCCATCCCTACCGCCCTCGGAATCGTCGGCATCGAGCGCATCCAGCAGCTCGGCGTGGATGACCAGCTCAGCTGGGTGCTGATCCCGCTGCTGGGCCTGATCATCGCCGTCTGCGCGCTGACGGCCATCGTGTACGGCCTGATGCCGCAGGAGCAATGGAACGCACGCTTCAACCCGGGCGCAGCGCCGGAGCATCCGGCAGGACGCACCTATTGGCTCACGGTAATGGGCGTTGCCACCGCGCTGCTGGTGGGGGCGGGGGTATTGATGGCGACGATTGCCTTTGGCTTCGAGCATTTCTGGGAATACCAGCTCGAAGAGGCTCGAAAAATATCACAATAAACCCGGTTTTCACTTTCCAGCAAAGCGTGAACAGCTATCGTATTGATATCTCAATACATCTGCAGACTCACCCAGTAGGCAATGCCGGCGATGAATGCACTCGCCGGAATGGTGAGTATCCAGGCCCAGACGATATTGCCCGCCACCCCCCAGCGCACGGCGCTGGCGCGCTGGGTGGAGCCAACGCCGACGATGGCGCCGGTGATGGTGTGCGTGGTCGATACCGGAATGCCAAGCCAGGTGGCAAGGAACAGCGACAGCGCCCCGCCCGTCTCCGCGCAAAACCCGCCCACAGGCTTGAGCTTGGTGATCTTCTGCCCCATGGTCTTGACGATGCGCCAGCCGCCAAACATGGTGCCCAGGCCCATCGCGCTGTAGCAGGTCACAATGACCCAGATGGGCGGCTCGGCATCGCCGGCGGAGGCGTACCCGGTCGCGATCAGCAGCAGCCAGATGATGCCTATGGTTTTCTGCGCGTCGTTGCCGCCATGCCCCAGGCTGTAGGCGCCGGCCGAGATCAGCTGCAAGCGCCGAAACCAGCGGTCGATGCGCTGCGGACGCGCGCGCCGCAGAACCCAGGCCATGAGCACCATCATCATTGACCCGAGGATGAAGCCCAGCAGCGGCGAGATGAAGATGAACGCGACGATCTTGAAGATGCCGCTGGCCACCAGCGCGCTTGCGCCCGTCTTGGCAATCACCGCCCCGACGATGCCGCCGATCAGCGCGTGCGAGGAGCTGCTGGGGATGCCGTAATACCAGGTGATGATGTTCCAGACGATCGCGCCCACCAACGCGCCAAACACGATGTGTGTGTCAACCACGTGAATATCGACAATTCCCTTGCCGATGGTGGCTGCGACACTCAGGTGAAACACGAAGATCGCAACGACGTTGAAGAACGCCGCAAAAACCACGGCCTGCGACGGCTTGAGCACGCCGGTGGAGACAACGGTGGCAATCGAGTTGGCCGCGTCGTGAAAGCCGTTCATGAAATCGAACGCGACAGCCAGACCAACCAGCAGAATCACGACCCAGAGGGCGGCCTGAACGGTTTCCATGGTGCAGGGAAAGTGATGACGAAGCGATGCTTCAGGAGTTTTCGAGGATCACGCCCTCGATGTGGTTGGCCACATCCTCGCATTTGTCCGTCACCGTCTCCAGCAACTCGTAGATTTCCTTGAGCTTGATGATCTCGCGCGCATCCACCGCTTCGCGAAACAGCTTGCTCATGGCGCTGCGCAGCACGCGGTCGGCCTCGCCTTCGACACGATCAATTTCCTCGCAGACCTTGAGCGCACGCTCCGTTACTGCCGGCTCCGCGATGCGCCCCAGCATGCGCACCGCATCACGCACCAGGCCGCAGCAGGTGACGCACAGCTGCGTTAGGTGCCGGATTTCTTCGGTCACATGCTGCAAGTCATAGAGCGCCATGGCTTCGGCCGTGTCCTGCAGCAGGTCGGCCACGTCATCCATGGTGTTGATGAGTGAATGGATCTGCTCGCGATCGATGGGCGTGATGAAGGTGCGGTGCAAGGCCCGGTTCACCTCGTGCGTCACGCGATCGGCAGCGCGCTCGGCATCGTCAACCTCCTGCTGGTGGCGCTCGCGCTGGTGCGGGACAGCATAGTCCGTAACCAGTGAGGAAAACGCTTCCACGGCCTCCACGATGCGATCGGCATGCTGGTTGAACAACTCGAAAAAATTGCCCTCGCGGGGCAATAATTTTCCAAACAGCATGCAGGCTCCTCGTGGGAAGGACTTGTAAGGCAGCGGACCGCGCATGGTATGGCTCGGACCGCGAGAAGCTGCAATTTTACTCGGGGTAACCCCGGGGTTCGGCAAGTCCAAAATCTTCTATAACCGTCGCACCGTGACAGCACGGCGTCCGCGCCACCCTCCATGCCAGCCCAGCCACTTCCCGATCCCGGCGTCGCGCCGCCACTGACAGGTCTGGTGCTGACCGGCGGCGGTGCCCGGGCCGCCTACCAGGTCGGGGTGCTGCAGGCGATCTCGGATTTGCGCCGCCAATGCGAGCCGAACAACCACGCCAACCCGTTTCCCGTGATGACCGGCACCTCGGCCGGGGCGATCAACGCAGCCGCGCTGGCCTGCGGAGCGGACCAGTTCGATCGTTCGGTGCGGCGCCTGGCGCGCGTCTGGAGCCACTTTCACCCGCACAACGTCTACCGCTCGGACTCCATCAGCATGCTGCGCAGCGGCGCCAGCTGGCTGTCGCTGTTGTCGCTGGGCTGGGTGGTCGCGCGCTGGCATCGTTTGCGGCCGCGCTCGCTGCTGGACAACGGCCCGTTGCTGCAATTGCTGCAGCAGCTCGTGCCCCTCATCCGCCTGCCGCTGCTGATGCGCCAGGGCCATCTGCACGCGCTCGCCATCACCGCGTCCAGCTACAGCTCGGGCGAACACATCACCTTTTTTGAAGCCGGCGACCGGCTCGTGCCCTGGGTGCGCACCCAGCGGCGCTCAATACGCGACGAAATACGCCATGAGCACCTGCTGGCATCGTCCGCCATTCCGTTCATTTTTCCCGCCCAGGGCATAGACATCGACGGCGCCACCGAATATTTCGGCGACGGTTCGATGCGCCAATCCGCCCCGATCGCACCGGCAATCCATCTGGGCGCGGAGCGCATCCTGGTGATAGGCGCAGGGCGCATGCGCGAATCCGGCAGCGATCCAACGGCCGCGCCCTCGAGCGGCTACCCGTCGCTGGCGCAGATTGCCGGCCACGCGCTCTCCAACATCTTTCTCGACGCCCTCTGGGTGGATGTGGAGCGCATGCAACGCATCAACAAGACGCTGTCGCTGATCCCTGCGCAGGCGCGTACCAACAGCGCGCTGAAGCCCTTGGAGCTCTTGGTGATCGCGCCCTCTCAGCGCCTGGACGCCATCGCTACCCGCCATGTCGATCGGCTGCCAGTGGCATTGCGCACCCTGCTGGGAACCATAGGCGTATCGTCAAAAAAGCAGGAGGTCCGCAGCGCCGCACTGGCCAGCTATCTGCTGTTCGAGGAGCACTACACGCAGGAGCTGATGGCGCTGGGGCGGGCCGACGTGGCCGCGCGGCGCGACGAGGTCCTGGCCTTTTTTGGCTGGCGCCTGTCGCCAGATCGAAGTGGCGCGCCAAGTCAAATCCAACCCGACCACCTTGGAATGCCACCGCCCGATGAGTGAGATCCCAGCCCTCCAGAAAACCCGCTCCGCCCCCGCGCACCGCTACTCGACGCTGCGCCTGTCGCTGATCCTGCCCTTCATCGCACTGATCGCGATGCTCACCGGCGGGCTGGGGATGATGTGGTACTGGACCGGCACCCGTACCGTCTCGGCGCTGTCACAGCAGTTGATGCAGGAGATGGCCGAACGCATCGGCCAAGCGGTGCAAACACACCTGCAAAATTCCGGCGCCATGCTGCAGGCGGTCTACCCCGATGGCCTCACGGCGGGCGCCGACATCCGTCAGGATCTGGCGCCACTGCGCATGCGCCTGTGGGCCGCAACCTCACTCAGCGGTCACATGGGCGACTATGTGCACTACGGCAACCTGGCGGGGCAAAACATCGGGCTGCTGCGCCAGAAGCCTGCGCAGGCGCAACTGCGCCTCAAGCTCAACGCGCAGGATCACCGTGTCTACTACCAGCTGGACGGCATCACCGCCAAGCCGGTGGCGTTGTCCACCGAAAGCACGGTGTTCGACCCGCGCACCCGGCCCTGGTTTCAGGCCGCACAAAAGGCCTCGGGCGACCTCTGGACGCCGGTCTACATCGACTTCAACGCGCGCGACCTGGTGATGACGCGCGTGCACCGCGTGCTCTCGCCGACGGGCGAATTCCAAGGTGCGGTGGCGACCGACCTGTTCCTGAACGCGCTGCAACGCTTCATCTCCGAGCTGCCGATGGCCAAGGGTGGCCAGGCGATGCTGCTGGAGCCCGATGGCGCGCTGATTGCCATTTCCGGCAACGCCAACATCGCCACTGGCGCCGACGGCAAGCCCGAGCGCATCTACGCCGAGCGCAGCGGCAACGCGCTGCTCAAGGCCAGCTTCGCCGCCCTGCAATCGGCCTTCAAGACAGCCAGCGACGAGCCGCACCGCTCACTCGTGATCGACACTGCGGACGGCAAGGTGCAGGTGGCCTGGCAGCGCATCCGCGACGACGCAGGGTTGAACTGGCTGGCCATCGTCGCGCTGCCGCACAAGGAAATGCTGGCGGGTGTGCGGCGCGACATCTTCCTGCTGGGCGCCATCGGCCTGCTGGCGTTGGGCATCGCACTCATCATCGGGCTGCGCATCTTCGGCGGCGTTGCCAAGGACATGCGCACGCTCACGCATGCGGTGCGCCGCGTCGGCGATGGCGACATCGACGTACCGATTCAGGTGCAACGCAACGACGAAATTGCCGAGCTGGCGCACAACTTCCAGCACATGCGCCACAACCTGTTCACCGATCCGCTCACCGGCGTTGGCAACCGCAGTGCGCTCAACCACCTGCTGGCTACGCTGATACGCGAAAGCCCGACGGACGAGCCATTGATCCCGTTCGCCCTGCTTTTCATCGACCTGAACCGCTTCAAGCCGCTGAACGACCGCTGGGGGCACGAGAACGGCGACCTGGCGCTGATCGAGGTGGCGCAGCGCATGCGCGATCGTTTGCGCGGCGATGATTTCATCGCGCGCCTGGGCGGTGACGAATTCGTGATCGTCGCCCGCGCCATGGCCAGCGACGAACAGGCCCGCGCCGCAGGCGAGCAATTGCGCACCGCGATTCAAGCGCCGCTGCGCACGCTCAGGGACATTCCGGCCGGGGAAAGCGTGAGTGTGGGCGCGGCCATCGGACACGCGCTGTTCCCGCGCGATGGCATGAACCCGAGCGACTTGCTCAAGCACGCCGACGAGGCGATGTACCGCGACAAGCCCGCGCCGGGCGAGCGCTGAACCGACCGCCCAGGCAGGGCATGGCGGGCGTTTCCTACAATGACCGGTTTCGCCCTGTCTGCTCAAAACCCATGTCCGCGCGCAAGATCTTCGTCACCACCGCCCTGCCCTACGCCAACGGCAAATTCCACATCGGCCACATCATGGAGTACATCCAGGCCGACACCTGGGTGCGGGCGCAGCGCATGCAGGGTGCGCAGGTCAACTTCGTCGGCGCCGATGACGCGCATGGCGCACCCATCATGATCGCCGCCGAAAAGGCCGGCAAGACGCCGCAGCAGTTCGTCGCCGAGATTGCCGCCGGGCGCAAGGAATACCTGGACGGCTTTCACATCGCGTTTGACAACTGGCACAGCACCGACGCGCCGGAAAACCACGAACTGGCGCAGCAGATCTACCTCGATCTGAAACAGGCCGGCCTGATCGAAACCCGCACCATCGAGCAGTTCTACGACCCTGAAAAGGGCATGTTCCTGCCCGACCGCTTCATCAAGGGCGAATGCCCGCGCTGCCACGCCAAGGATCAGTACGGCGACAACTGCGAGGTCTGCGGCGCGGTCTATGCACCCACGGAGCTGATCGCCCCGTACTCGGCGCTCTCGGGTGCCCGACCCGAGCTGAAAACATCCGAGCACTTTTTCTTCAAGCTGTCGGATCCTCGCTGCGTCGAATTCCTGAAGGAATGGACGCAAAACGGCGAGCACGTGCAACCGGAAGTCGCGGCCAAGATCCGCGAGTGGTTTGGCACGCGCACCAACCCCGACCAGCAGCGGTCTGGATGACTGGGACATCTCGCGCGACGCGCCCTACTTCGGCATCGAAATCCCCGATGCGCCGGGCAAGTATTTCTATGTCTGGCTGGACGCGCCCATCGGCTACCTTGCGTCGCTCAAGAACCTGCTGGACCGACGCGGCGAGGATTACGAGGCCTACATGGCCGACCCACAGCTTGAACAGTACCACTTCATCGGCAAGGACATCATCACCTTCCACACGCTGTTCTGGCCCGCGACGCTGAAATTCAGCGGCAGAAAGACCCCCACCAGGATCTGCGTGCACGGCTTCATGACCGTGAACAACGGCGAGAAGATGAGCAAGAGCCGGGGCACGGGGCTGGACCCGCTCAAGTACCTGGCTCTGGGCATGCATCCGGAGTGGCTGCGCTACTACCTGGGCGCCAAGCTCAACGGCCGCAATGAAGACATCGACTTCAACCCCGACGATTTCATGGCGCGCGTCAACGCCGATCTGATCGGCAAGTACGTGAACATCGCGTCGCGCGCCGCAGGCTTCATCACCAAGCGCTTTGGCGGCAAGCTGGGCCGCGCGGGCGATGACGGCCAAGCGCTGCTGACGGCGCTGCGCGCGCAGGCGGGCGCCATCGTGGCCGCCTATGAAGAGCGCAACACCGCCCACGCCGCGCGCGAGATCATGCTGCTGTGCGACAAGGTGAACAGCTACGTGGACGCCAACAAGCCCTGGGAGCTGGCCAAGCAGGAGGGCCAGGACGCGCGCCTGCACGAGGTGTGCAGCACCTGCATCGAGGCCTTCCGGCTGCTGACGATTTACCTCAAACCCATGCTGCCGTCCGTCGCCGCGCAGGTCGAGACCTTTCTGCAAGTGGCACCACTGGCGTTTGCCGATGCGCAAACGCTGCTTGGCGTCGCTGCTTGGCGTCGGCCACGCGATCGGCCCATATCAGCATCTGATGCAGCGCGTGACGGTGGAGCAGCTCGATGCGCTTTTCGCCCTGCCCGAGCCCGAGCTGGTCTTGCCCGGCGGTGAAGCCATCGCCCCCGAGATCAAGATCGACGACTTCGCCAAAGTCGATCTGCGCATCGCCAAAATCGTCGAATGCAAGGCGGTGGAAGGCTCGACCAAGCTGCTGCAGCTCACGCTGGACGCGGGCGAAGGCCGGATGCGCAACGTGTTCTCTGGCATCTCCAGCATGTACCGGCCCGAGCAGCTTCAGGGCAAGCTCACTGTGCTGGTGGCCAACCTCGCGCCGCGCAAGATGAAGTTCGGCGTGTCTGAGGGCATGGTGCTCGCCGCCAGCCACGCTGATGAGAAAACGCACCCCGGCATCTACGTGCTGGAACCCTTCCCCGGCGCCGAGCCGGGGATGCGCATCCATTGAAAACCATAGCTGCTCGCGCTTGATGGGCGGACGCCAGAGCCCTGTTTTATTCAAATTTTATGCCACTGCCCCAGCGACCACATCGCCCCACACGGTCACGCGCCTGGCGCCTGGCCTGCGCTGGTGTGCTGCTGGGACTGCTCGCGGCTTGCGGCAGCTCGCACGACGCGAGGCAGCCCGGGCAGATGCAGATCACGCTACTGGGGCTGAACGACTTTCACGGCAACCTCGCAGCGGCGGGCGAGGCGCCCCGGCCCGTACCTGCGGGCGGCGCGGCCACGCTCGCGACACTGGTGGCGCGGCTCAAAGCCGAGCATCCGAACACCGCCGTGGTGGCGGCGGGCGATCTGATCGGCGCCTCGCCCCTGGTCTCCTCGCAGTTTCTGGATGAGCCGACGATAGAAGCGCTGAACCTCGTCGGGCTCGATTTCGCATCGACCGGCAACCACGAATACGACCAGGGTTGGCAGGAGCTCACGCGCATGCAGGAGGGCGGCTGCGAGCGCTACACGAGCAAAGTGCCGTGCCGCCTCGGCCACCGCTTCGAAGGCGCGCGCTTTCGTTACCTGGCGGCGAATACGCGGCGCGATGATGGCTCGACGCTGTTCACACCGACAGCCGTCAAATTTTTCGAGCACGGCGGCGCGCGCATCGGCGTCGGCTTCATCGGCCTGACGCTGAAAGAGACCCCGCGCATGGTGCGTCCCAGCGGCGTGCAGGGTCTTGCCTTCACCGACGAAGCCGACGCCGCCAACGCACAAATCCCTGCGCTGCGCGCGCAGGGCGCCGACGTGATCGTGGCGCTGATCCACCAGGGCGGCGAGAGCCGCGCGGCGCTGCAAGACACGAGCTGCAAAGGCCTCACGGGCGACATCCTGCCGATCGTGCAGCGCCTCTCCAGCGCCGTGGATGTCGTCATCTCCGGCCACACGCACCAGGCCTATCTGTGCGACTACACGCGCATCGACCCGGCCCGGCCGCTGCTGCTCACCAGCGCGGGGCTGTACGGCACGCTGCTGACCGAAATCGATCTGACGGTGGACACCGCCAGCGGCCGGGTCATCACACACGCCGCGCGTCAGCACATCGTGCATGCGGGCGCGGACGGCGACGCGCCCGACCCGGCGGTGCAGGCGCTGATCGAGCGCTACGCCGCCGCCGCACCGCTGGCCAGCGCCCCGGCCGGGCGCCTGGCGGCCAGCGCCTCGCGCGCCCTGCTGCCCAATGGCGAGAGCGTGCTGGGGCGCATCGTCGCCGACGCCCTGCTCACGGCCACGCGGGCGCCCGAGGCGGGCGGCGCACAGATCGCCTTCATGAATTCGGGCGGCGTGCGCGCCGATCTCGTTCCCGGCGCGGGGAGCCAGGTGAGCTATGGCCAGGTCTATGCCGTGCAGCCCTTCGGCAATACCCTGATGACGCTCACGCTCAGCGGCGCGCAGTTGCAGGCGCTGCTCGAACAGCAATGGAACAGCGGCAGCAACACCCTCGACCACCCGCGCATCCTGCAAGTTTCCAGCGGCTTCAGCTACGTCTGGAATCGCGCGGCCCCGGCCGGTCAGCGCGCGAGCGATCTGCGGCTCGATGGCCAGCCCATCGTGGCCGAGCGCGACTACCGCATCGGCGTGCAAAGCTATCTGGGCACGGGTGGCGACAACTTCAGCGTCTTCACGCAGGGGCGCGATGTCGTCGGCGGCGGGCTGGACGTGGATGCGCTCGCCGACTGGCTGCGCCTGGAAAGCGCCAGCGCACCGATGGCGCTGCCCTTGCAAGCGCGCATCACGGTGCGCTGATTACCGCGTCGTGCGGCCCAGCCAATCGGCCAGCCGCCGCACCCCAAGCGTCAGCCGCTCGGGATCGCGCGAGGCAAAGCACCAGCGCAGCCAGCCTTCGCCCTCGGGCGAGAACGCCGCGCCCGGCGCCAGCCCCAACCCGGCTTCGAGCACCAGACGCTTGGCCAAGGCCAGCGAATCGGCAAACCCATCGACGCGCACGAAGGCGTACATGCCGCCGGGAGCACGGCTCGCATGCACGCCGGGCAACGCCTGCAACGCAGGCACCAGCGCATCGCGGCAAGCGCGCATGTGCGTGACGATGCGTGGCGTGATCTCGGCCACCTGCGCGAGTGCCGCCAGCGCCGCGCGCTGCACGAACACCGGCGCGCACGAGGTGTTGAATTCGATCACCTTGCCCATCTGTTTGGCCATCTCGGGCGGCAGCACCAGCCAGCCCAGGCGCCAGCCCGTCATCAGGAAGGCCTTGGAAAAGCTCTGCACCACCACCAGCCTGTCTTCGGGTTCGGCCAGATCGAGAAAGGACGGCGCAGCGCCGCTGGCCGTGTCATCGCGGTAGTACAGACGCTCGTACACCTCGTCGGCCAGGATCCAGGTGCCGGTGGTGCGGCAGTGCGCCAGGATGGCCTGCTGCTCGCCCTGCGTCAGCGTCCAGCCCGTGGGGTTGTTGGGCGAGTTGAGCACCAGCAGCCGGGTGCGCGGCGTGATCGCGGCCAGCAGCGCGCCCAGATCGAGCTGCCAGGCACCATCGGCCTGCGGCTTGAGCGCGACACAGCGCACGTCTGCGCCCATGATGCGCGGCTGCCCGGTGAGGTTGGGCCAGACGGGCGTCACCACCACCACCTCGTCACCCGCATCGATCAGTACCTGCATCGCCAGCATCAGCGCGTTCACCCCGCCCGAGGTCACGGCGATGCGCGCCGCCGCCACCGAGCGATGCAGCGCGCTGGTGTAGCCCGCGATCGCCTCGCGCAGCTCGGGGATGCCCATGTTGTGCGCGTAAAACGTCTCGCCCGCTTGCAGCGACGCGATCGCCGCCGCGCGGATGACTTCGGGCGTCGCCTCGTCGCTTTCGCCGAACCAGAACGGCAGCACGTCGGCGCGGCCCATGCCGACATTGGCGACCTCGCGGATTTTGGAGGCTTCGAGTTCAAGGATGGCAGATCGCATGGGTCGCTCAAGAATGACGATGACCGAGCATGGCACGAATCACATGCCCGCGCGAGCGACTACCATTGCCGCCCATGTTCAGTTACCGCCACGCCTTTCACGCCGGCAACCACGGCGACGTGCTCAAGCACACCGTGCTCATCGCCTGCCTGCGCCACCTCACGCAAAAAGACACCGGGCTCACCGTGATCGACACGCACGCAGGCGCGGGCCTATACCGGCTTGATGGCGACTACGCGCGCACCAGCGGCGAGGCGGCCGAGGGCATCCAGCGCCTGGCCGGAACCAGCGCGCTCACGCCCATGCTGCAAGACTATCTTGACCTGGTGCGCTCCTTCAACGGCAAGGGCGGCCTGCGCATCTACCCGGGCTCGCCCTTCATCACCCAGCGTCTGCTGCGCCCGCAAGACCGCCTGCGGCTGTTTGAAATCCACCCCAGCGACTTGCCCACGCTGGTGCGCAACGTGACGCAGCTGGAGGCGGACAAGCAGATTGCGGTGCTTTCTGAAGACGGCTTCGAGGGCATCAAGAAGTTATTGCCTCCGCAGCCCCGCCGAGCCCTGCTGTTGTGCGACCCCAGCTATGAATTGAAGAGTGACTACGTCCGCGTGCACGCGATGCTGCAAGAGGCGCTCAAGCGCTTTGCCACCGGCTGCTACGCCATCTGGTACCCGGTGATCGCCCGCCCCGAAGCGCACGAGCTGCCCCGGCGTCTGAAGGCCCTGACCACGCGTGCAGGCAAGCCTTGGCTGCACGCCACGCTGACGGTGAAATCGGCGCGCACGCGCAAGCGTGAAGATGGCAGCGAACAGCGCGCAGGGTTGCCCGGCAGCGGCATGTTCCTCGTCAACCCGCCGTATCTTTTGCAGGCACAGTTGCAGGAGGCGCTGCCGCAGATGGCGCAACTGCTGGCGCAGGACGATCACGCGGGCCACACGCTGGAAGTCGGCTGACCCGCTACTTGCTCTTGCGCTTGAGCCCGAGGCTGGTGGCCTTGAGCCCCAACGGGGCCGTGCCCGAGGCAGCGGGCGCTGCCGCCGCCCCCACAGGCTGATGGCCAGTGACCAGCAGAGGGCGGTCACCGCCCAGCGCAGGCACGCAATCCTCGCCATCGTCGTTCACCTGCCACAGCTCCACGGGCTTGATGCCAAGCCCGATCATGCCCAGCTCCTGCGCCGCCGCCTGGCTCAGATCGACCACGCGATCGCCCGCGCCGGCAAACGGCCCGCGATCATTGATGCGCACCATCACCGTCTTGCCAGTGACCAGGCTGCGCACGCACACTTTGGTGCCAAACGGCAGGGTGCGGTGCGCCGCGGTGAAACCCATGCGATCGAAGCGCTCGCCGCTGGCCGTGCGCCGCCCGTGCAGGCCAGGGCCGTACCACGAGGCCAACCCCTGGTCGAGCAATTGGTATTCAGGCTTGGCCGGCTCTGCCTCGGGCGACGCAACCGGTGCGGGCATCTGTGCCGCTTCAGGCGCTGGCGGCGGGAAAGGCTGCCGCACAGGCGGCGCCGGCTGCGCCACTGGCTCGGGTAGCGGCAGCACGCTACGCGGCGCATCCGGCACCCCATCGGTACGCTCCGGCGCCGGCAGCGCACAGGCCACCAGCAGCAAAACCGGCGCACAGACAGTGGCCAGGCGCGGCGCGCGCATCACGCAGGCCCCGCCCCCAAGCGCTGGCACAACTCCAGCGTGGCTGCGCTCTGGTTCATGGTGTAGAAGTGCAACGCAGGTGCTCCGCCGGCCACAAGCTGTTCGCACAAGCGCCCAACCACATCAAGGCCGAAGGCGCGTATGCTGGCCACATCGTCACCCAAGCCTTGCAGGCGCAGGCGCAACCAGCGCGGCACCTCGGCGCCACAGGCATCGGAAAAGCGCAGCAACTGGGTTGAGCCCAGGATGGGCATGATGCCCGGCACCACCGGCACCGTGAGGCCGGTCTTGCGCGCCTCATTCACAAACCGGAAATAGGCGTCGGCATTGAAGAAATACTGCGTGATCGCCGAATCCGCGCCGGCGTGCACCTTGGCTGCAAAGGCCTTCAGATCGGCCTCGGGTGAGCGCGCCTGCGGGTGCATTTCTGGGTAGGCCGCGACCTCGATGTGAAAATGCGCGCCGGTTTCTTCGCGAATGAAGGCGACAAGATCGCTGGCGTACTGGAACTCCCCGCCCATGCCGTAGCCGCTGGGCAAATCGCCGCGCAGCGCCACGAGGCGCCTGACACCCATCGCACGCAATTCGCCAAGCTGCGCACGCACCTTCTCCCGCGTAGCGCCTATGCAGGAAAAGTGCGAGGCTGCAGGCACTCCCTCGGCAAGGATTTCCTGCACGGCCGCAAACGTGCCCGCCTGCGTGGATCCGCCCGCGCCGTAGGTCACCGAGCAGAACTCGGGCGCCAGCGCATACAACTGCTGGCGCACCCCACGCAGCTTGGCCACGCCTTCCGGAGTCTTGGGTGGAAAGAATTCGAAACTGACCGGAACCCCCATGAAGTGCTCCTTCAATAACGGTAGCTGTCGGCCTTGTACGGGCCCGCGACCGGCACATTGATGTAGGCCGCCTGCTCCGCCGTGAGTTCGGTCAACTGCACGCTGAGTTTTTTCAGTTGCAGGCGCGCCACTTTTTCATCAAGCAGCTTGGGCAACACGTAGACCTTGCCCGCCTCATATTCGCCCGGCTTGGTGAACAGCTCGATCTGCGCCAGCGTCTGGTTGGCAAAACTGCTGCTCATCACGTAGCTCGGATGGCCGGTGGCGCAGCCCAGGTTCACCAGCCGCCCCTTGGCCAGCAGCGTGATGCGGTGGCCATCGGGGAAGATGATGTGATCAACCTGCGGCTTGACCTCTTCCCACTGGTATTTTTCGAGCGAAGCGACGTCGATCTCATTGTCAAAGTGGCCGATGTTGCAGACGATGGCTTCGTTCTTCATCGCCGCCATGTGCTCGTGGCGGATCACGTCGCGGTTGCCGGTCGTCGTCACGAAGATGTCGGCCTTTTCGGCGGCGTACTCCATGGTGACGACCTTGTAGCCTTCCATCGCTGCCTGCAGCGCGTTGATCGGGTCAATCTCGGTCACCCAGACCTGCGCGCGCAACGCCGACAGCGCCTGCGCGCAGCCCTTGCCCACGTCGCCATAGCCGGCCACCAGCGCCACCTTGCCGGCGATCATCACGTCGGTCGCGCGCTTGATACCGTCCACCAGCGATTCGCGGCAGCCGTAAAGGTTGTCGAATTTGCTCTTGGTGACCGAATCGTTGACATTGATCGCCCTGAACAGCAGCTCGCCCGTCGCGGACATGTGGTTCAGGCGATGCACGCCGGTCGTCGTCTCTTCCGTCACGCCGATGATCTCCGCGCTCTTGCGCGTGTACCAGGTGGCGTCTTGCGCCAGCTTGGCCTTGATCGCGGCATACAGAATGCGCTCTTCCTCGCTCTTGGGGTGGGCGAGTACCGAGGCGTCCTTCTCGGCGCGCTGGCCCAGGTGCATCAAGAGCGTGGCGTCGCCGCCATCGTCCAGGATCATGTTCGGGCCTTCGCCCTTGGCGCCCTTGGTGCCGAACTCGAAGATGCGGTGGGTGTAATCCCAGTAGTCGGCCAGGCTCTCGCCCTTGACCGCGAACACCGGCGTGCCGCCTTCGGCAATCGCCGCGGCCGCATGGTCCTGCGTCGAAAAGATGTTGCACGAGGCCCAGCGCACCTCGGCGCCCAGCGCCTTCAAGGTCTCGATCAGCACGGCGGTCTGGATCGTCATGTGCAGGCTGCCGGTGATGCGCGCGCCCTTCAGGGGCTGGCTGGCTGCGTATTCCTCGCGGATCGCCATCAGGCCGGGCATTTCGGTTTCGGCGATGGCAATCTCGCGCCGGCCCCAGCCGGCCAGGCTGATATCGGCAATCACATGCTCGGGGGAAGTGGAGAGAACAGCGCTCATGGTGTGGTCCTTCAAAAAGAAACGGAACCACGCAGGCAGGCGCCTGAAACACGAATCACCGCACCGGCACAGCGTGGGTGAGCGTCGTTGCAGGAAAGAGATTCCGAGCCTCGCGCCCCGCCATGCTGGGGGCGCTGCAACGCTCCTCGGAAAGGGGGAAATTATACGGAACGCCGTAAAATCGGCCACTTACCGCGCACCGCCGCGCCCGCCACCGCTTTGCCGCCGCGCGCACCCGCGCGGCCTCGTACCCAAGATCGTGTCTTACGCCAAAGAAACCCGGCGCCGCCGCACCTTTGCCATCATCTCCCACCCCGACGCCGGCAAGACCACGCTGACGGAGAAGCTCCTGCTGTTCTCGGGCGCGATCCAGATCGCCGGCGCCGTCAAGGGCCGCAAGGCCAGCCGCCACGCCACCAGCGACTGGATGGAGATCGAGAAGCAGCGCGGCATCTCGGTGGCGTCCAGCGTGATGCAGATGAGCTACCGCGACCACGTCATCAACCTGCTGGACACGCCCGGCCACAAGGATTTCTCCGAGGACACCTACCGCGTGCTCACGGCCGTGGACTCGGCGCTGATGGTGATCGACGCCGCCAACGGCGTGGAGGCGCAAACGCGCCGCCTGATCGAGGTCTGCCGCCAGCGCGACACGCCCATCATCACCTTCGTCAACAAGATGGACCGCGAGGTGCGCGACGCGCTCGACATCCTGGACGAAGTGGAGCGCGAACTCGGCATGCCCTGCTGCCCCATCACCTGGCCTGTGGGCCACGGCAAGACCTTCGGCGGCATCATCGACCTGCGCACGCGCAGCATGACAGTGTTTCAGGCCGGCAGCGACAAGCGCCCGCAGGACTTCGAGGTCATCCCCCTCACCGAAACCGAGCGGCTGCGCGCGCGCTTCGGCAGCGCCTTCGACGAGGCACTGGAGAGCATGGAACTGGCCGACGAGGCACTGGAGAGCATGGAACTGGCGGTGGGCGCGTCGGCCGAATGGAACCACGAGCAGTTTCTGGCCGCCAAGCTCACCCCGGTGTTCTTCGGCTCGGGCGTGAACAACTTCGGCGTGCAGGAGGTGCTCAATGCCGTGGTGGACATGTCGCCCCCTCCGGGCCCACGCCTGGCCTACCGGGAAGTGAACCACCAGCGCGAGGAGGTCACCATCCGCCCCGAAGACCCCGGTTTCGCCGGCGTGGTCTTCAAGGTGCAGGCCAACATGGACGCCAACCACCGCGACCGCATCGCCTTCGTGCGCATCGCCTCGGGCAAGTACACGCCGGGCATGAAGATGCGCGTGCAGCGCACCGGCAAGGAGCTGCGCCCCACCAGCGTCGTCACCTTCATGAGCCAGCGCCGCGAGGCGGTGCAAGAGGCCTACGCGGGCGACATCATCGGCTTTACCATCCACGGCGGCGTGCAGCTGGGCGACTCCATCACCGACGGCCCGGCGCTGCAGTTCACCGGCCTGCCCTTCTTTGCTCCGGAGATGTTCATGACCGTGGTGCTCAAGAACCCGCTGCGCACCAAACAGCTGCAGCAGGGCCTGATGCAGCTGGGCGAGGAAGGTGCGATCCAGGTCTTCAAGCCCGACGCCGGCGGCAACATGCTGCTGGGCGCCGTCGGCCAGCTGCAATTCGAGGTAGTGCAGCACCGCCTGAAGACCGAGTACGACTGCGACGTGCGCCTGGAGGGCTGCCAGTACACCGGCGCGCGCTGGATCACGGCCGACACCCCCGCCGAGCTGCGCCAGTTCGAGGACGCCTACCCCCTGCGCATGGCCCGCGACGCGGCCGACGCGCTGGCCTACCTGTGCACCAGCCCGTATGACGTGCGCCTGGCGCAGGAGCGGTTTCCGAAGATCCACTTTCACCCGCTGCGTGAGCATGCGGGGTTGGCGTTGGGTTCCTCCTGAGCCATGCAAGACGTGACCCACTGGTCCCCGCCTGGCGGACTTGCCGGCATTTTCACCGACATCGACGACACGCTGACCACGGACGGCGCGATCACCGCCGACGCCCTGGCCGCGCTGGGCGATCTGAAGGCCGCGGGGCTGCATCTGATCGCGATCACCGGGCGGCCCGTGGGCTGGAGCGCGCCCTTTGCCGCCGCCTGGCCGGTGGATGCGATCGTGGCCGAGAATGGCGCCGTGGCGCTCCTGCCTGAGAATAAGGACAAAAATGGCCTTAACCGCCCGCGGGGCGCGCGCCGGCAGCTACGAAAAACATACCAACAAGACGCCGCCACGCGCGCACGTCAGTACGCGCGCATGCAAGAGGTTCTGGCGGCGATAGAGGCTCAGGTGCCGGGCGCGCACCGGGCGCAGGACTCCGACGGGCGCGAGTGCGACATCGCCATCGATCACGGTGAATTCACGCACCTGCCCCAAAACGCGATCAACGCCTGTGTCGCGATCATGCGCGCGGCGGGCATGAACGCCACCGTCAGCAGCATCCATATCAACGGCTGGTATGGCGATCACGACAAGCTGCAAGGCGCACGCTGGATCGTGCGCGAGCTGCTGGGACGTGAACTGGATGCCGAGATCGAGCGCTGGGTCTACGTCGGCGATTCGACCAACGACGAGCGCATGTTCGAGCACTTCCCGCTGAGCGTGGGCGTGGCCAACATCGCGCGCTTCCTGCCGCAGCTCCAGCCCCCGCCGTGCTACGTGACGCAGGGTGAGCGCGGTGCGGGGTTTGCCGAGTTGGTCAGCAAAATTTTAAGCAAAAACAGGGCCTAACCCTTACCCATCAAGCGTCAGATGCTCTTTTTTAGAGAGCATTCAACCCTGCAAAATTTTGCTCAGGAAATCCTTGGTGCGTGGCTGGCGGTTTTCGGGGTGGCCGAAGAATTCTTCTTTTGAACAGTCCTCCAGGATGTGGCCACCGACATCGATGAAGATCACGCGGCTGGCGACCTTTCGGGCGAAGCCCATCTCGTGCGTGACCACCATCATCGTCATGCCTTCGCTCGCGAGCGTAACCATCACGTCGAGCACCTCGCCGACCATCTCGGGGTCGAGCGCGCTGGTGGGTTCGTCGAACAGCATCACGATCGGGTCCATCGAGAGGGCCCGCGCGATCGCCACGCGCTGCTGCTGACCGCCCGAGAGCTGGCCGGGGAATTTGTCCTTGTGCGCCATCAGGCCGACGCGATCGAGCATCTTCAGCCCGCGCGTCTTGGCATCGCCCTGCGTGCGCCCCAGCACCTTGACCTGCGCAATGGTCAGGTTCTCGGTCACCGACAGGTGCGGGAACAGCTCGAAGTGCTGAAACACCATGCCGACCTGGCTGCGCAGCTTGGGCAGATTGGTCTTGGCATCGGTCACGCGCGTGCCGTTGACGATGATCTCGCCCTTTTGAACCGGCTCCAGTGCGTTGATGGTCTTGATGAGCGTGGACTTGCCCGAGCCCGAGGGCCCGCAGACGACGACCACGTCGCCCTTGTCCACGTTCAAATTGCAGTCATTGAGCACCTGCACCGCCCCATACCACTTGGAGACGTTGTTCATCTGGATCATGTTCTCGGCCATGGCGGATTCCCTAGCGAATGATGGCGATCTTCCTGTGGATGCGTTTGACCACCGAAGACAGCGAATAGCTGATGATGAAATAGACCACGGTGGCCATCAGATAGGTCTCAATCGGGCGTCCGTAGTTCTTGCCTGCGGTTTCAAACCCCTTGAGCAAGTCATAGGCACCGATGGCGTACACCAGCGAGGTGTCCTGAAACAGGATGATGGTCTGCGTGAGCAGCACCGGGATCATGTTGCGAAACGCCTGCGGCAGGATCACGAGCTTCATGTTCTGCGCGTAACTCATGCCCATCGCCTGCCCGGCAAACACCTGGCCGCGCGGGATCGACTGGATGCCGGCGCGCATGATCTCGCTGAAGTAGGCCGCCTCGAACGCGATGAAGGTGATAAAGGCCGAATATTCGGCGCCCACGGGCCGCCCGATCAACAGCGGCACCAGCAGGAAGAACCACAAAATCACCATCACCAACGGCACCGAGCGCATCACGTTGACGTAGAACGCCGCCGGCAGGATCAGCCACTTTTGGCCGGAAAGGCGCATCAACGCCAGCAGCGTGCCAAAGAAGATGCCACCCACCGTGGCGACCGCCGTCAGGATGATGGAAAACCACAGGCCCTTGAGGATGAAACCCTGAATGAAGGTCCAGTTGACGAAGGAAAAATCAAGGTTGAGCATCTCAATGCCCCCCCGCGCCCGTACCGGCAGCGACAAAGCCCGGCACCTGTGAGCGCTTCTCGATGAAGGCAAAAATGCGGTTGATCACGAAGGCCGAAATCGCATAGAGAATCGTCACCGCGATATACACCTCGATCGGCCGCGAGGTCTCCTCGCCCACCTGCAGCGCGTACTGCGTGAGTTCGGGAATCGACACCGCGAAGGCCACTGCCGAATTCTTGAAAATGTTCATCGATTCGCTCGTGAGCGGCGGGATGATGATGCGGTACGCCATCGGCAGCAGCACATAGCGGTAGTACTGCGCCGTCGTGAAGCCCATCGCCATGCCGGCATAGCGCTGGCCCTTGGGCAGCGCCTGGATGCCGGCGCGCACCTGTTCGGCAATGCGCGCCGAAGTAAACAGGCCCAGCGCCAGCACCACGAGCACGAAGGGCGGCAGATCCTTCATCGGCGGCACCAGCGCCGGGACGACGAAGTACCACAAGAAAATTTGCACCAGCAGCGGAATGTTGCGAAACAGTTCGACCCAGGCATTCCCCAAACGCGTGAGCCAGGGGCTGTCCGGCAACGTGCGAATCACGCCGATGATGGAGCCGACGATCAAGGCCACCGCCAGTGCCGTCAACGAGACCGATACCGTCCAGCCCCAGGCGGTGAACAGCCAGTCGAGGTAGGAGATGTCACGCCCGCTGCCAAAGCAGCTGGGCATCACATCCCCGGTCAAAGTGTCCTTGCAGAACACCATCCAATCCATCGCCATCGCCGTTCTCCTGCCGTTGCCAACCACCGCCTGCGCAGCGCTCAAACCACAAACGCCCACTTGGGACCAAGTGGGCGCCGTGAAATGTCACGCCACGAACGCGCCGGGCATGCTTACTTGTTGCCGTAGTCTTCCATCGGCTTGTCGTTGGGATGCGCCCATGCGTTCTTGGTACCTTCCGAAGCAGGCATGTTCAGATTGACGTTGTTGGGCGGAATCGGGCTCATGAACCACTTGTCGTAGAGCTTGGCCAGCGAGCCATCCTTGATCTGGCGCACGATGGAATCATCCAGCGCCTTCTTCAGTTTCTCGTCGCCCTTGGGCAGCATGCAGGCAATGGGTTCAACGCTCAGCACTTCACCGACGATTTCGAAATCCTTGGGATTCTTGGCCTTGGCGATGTTGGCCGCGAGAATGGAGCCGTCCATCACGAAGGCATCAGCACGGCCCGATTCCAGCAGGAGGAAGCTGTCGGCATGGTCCTTGCCCTGCACGGTCTTGAAGTCTATGCCCTGGGCGCGCTCGTTCTTGCGCAGGGTCTGCACCGAGGTCGTGCCGGTGGTCGTGGCCACGGTCTTGCCGTTCAGGTCCTTGATCGACTTGATGCCCGACTTGGCGTTGACCGCCATGCGCACTTCTTCCACGTAGGTGGTGTAGGCGAAATCCACATCCTTGGCGCGCGCCTTGTTGTTGGTGGTCGAGCCGCACTCAAAGTCGATGGTGCCGTTCTGAATCAGCGGGATGCGGTTTTGCGAGGTGATGACCTGGTAGTTGATCTTCAGCGGCTTGCCCAGCTGCTTGCTGATGTCGTCCACGATGCGCTCGGCCATCTCCGTGTGGAAACCCACGTACTTGCCCCCGCCCAGCGTATAGGCCAGGCCCGAGGAATCGCGTACCCCGAGGTTCACGGCGCCGCGCTCGCTGATTTTGGCCAGCGTATCGGTCGCCTGCGCGAATGCGGCGCCGGTGGCCAGAAAGGAGACAGCGGCCGCAAGCAACAGTTTTTTCATAAGCAAACTCCAGTAATTTCAACAGAGGGGTACCGGCATATCCAGCAGAAGAATCTCGTGGATTCGAGCATGGGACCAGTTGGGACGATTGTGCACGCTGCAGCCGCGACGGCTAGCCTGTTGACTTGGGGGTTTCCCCGCAGTCAGACAAACAAAGTCGCCCTGAATGTCGCCTATGCGACAACACGCCAAGGCAGTTGCTCTCCTGCACGCAGCGGTTTGAGCTCACCCTCGCCAAAGGCAAAGTGCTCGGGCACGGTCCAGGCTTCGCGGCGCAGGGTGATGGTTTCACGGTTGGCCGGCAAGCCGTAAAACGCGGGGCCATGCAGGCTGGCAAAACCCTCCAGCCGGTCCAGCGCTCCGGCGGCATCGAACGCCTCGGCATAGAGCTCGATCGCGGCATGCGCGGTGTAACAGCCCGCGCAGCCGCTGGCGTGCTCCTTGAGTACGGCGGGGTGCGGTGCGCTGTCGGTGCCGAGGAAAAACTTGCCGCTGCCGCTCGTTGCCGCCTGCATCAGCGCCTGCCGGTGCACTTCACGCTTCAGAACCGGAAGACAGTAGTAATGTGGGCGGATACCGCCGGTAAACAGAGCATTGCGGTTGTACAGCAGGTGGTGCGCGGTGACCGTGGCGGCGGTATGCGCATCGCTGCCGGCCACGTACTGCGCCGCCTCGCGCGTGGTGATGTGTTCGAAGACGATCTTGAGCTGCGGAAAGCGCGACCGCAGCGGGATCAGCTGGCGCTCGATGAATATCGCCTCGCGGTCGAAGATGTCGATCTCCGGGTCCGTCACCTCGCCATGCACCAGCAGCAGCAGGCCCGCCTTCTGCATGGCTTCAAGCACCGGCTCGATCTTGCGGATATCGGTCACGCCTGCGTCGCTGTTGGTCGTCGCGCCCGCAGGATAAAGCTTGCAGGCGACGATGCCCGCGGCCTTGGCACGGGCGATTTCATCGACCGGCAAGTTGTCGGTGAGATACAGCGTCATCAACGGCTCAAAGTCCATGCCGGCAGGGACGGCCGCCTGGATGCGTTGCTTGTACGACAGCGCCTGAGCGGTGGTGGTGACCGGCGGGCGCAAGTTGGGCATGATGATGGCGCGGCCAAACTGGGCTGCGCTGTGCGGCACGACGGCGGCCAGTTGCGCGCCATCGCGCACATGCAAATGCCAGTCGTCCGGTCGGCGCAGGGTGATTTCGTCGATCACAGCAGCTCCAGCACGCGCTCAGGAGGGCGGCACAGCAATGCGCCCTTGGGCGTCACGACGATGGGGCGATTCAGCAGCATCGGATGGGCTGCCACTGCGGCGTACAGCGCCGCTTCGGTGCGCGCCGGATTGCCCAGGTCGAGCTCGGCATATACCGCTTCCTTGGGGCGCAGCAGCTCGTGCAGCGGCACGCCCATGCGCTGCACCAGCGCCTTGAGTTGCGCGACGTCCAGCGGGTGCTCAAGGTAGTCGATGACCTCAAGCTCGATGCCGCGCTCGCGCAGCAAAGCCAGCGCGCGGCGCGAGTTGCTGCAACGGGGGTTGTGGTAAATGGTGACGTTCATGGCAGGTGAAAAACTGGAACCAACACTGCGCCATCAGCGCTCGAATGCGATCTGCCCGCCGACGAGGGTGCAGCGCACCTGGCCCGGCAGCACCTGGCCTTCAAAGGGCGTGTACTTGCCCTGGCTGACCAGGCAAGCGCGCGTGACCTCCAGCGTCGCGTCGGGCTGCACGATGCAGAGATCGCCGACGCCGCCTTCGACGATACGGCCAAGGCTTGCCTGCAGGGTGCCCAGCGCGGGACCCAGCACACCGGCCGCACCTGCGGTGATGGCGGCCAGCGCGCGCCGCAGCGAGACACGCTCCCGGTCTGCCCAGGCCAAGGCCACGGGCAGCAGCAGCTCCAGCCCGGTGGCGCCCGGCTCGGCCTCGCCAAACGGCAGCATCTTGGCGTCTTCGTCCACCGGCGTATGGTCGGACACCAGTGCGTCAATGGTGCCGTCGGCCAGCGCGGCCGACAGCGCGGCGCGGTCGCGTTCCTGGCGCAGCGGCGGCGCAAGGCGCGCGCGGCTGTCGAAATAGCCGATCGCATCATCGGTCAGCATCAGCGCGTTGATGCTGACATCGGCGGTGACATGCAGCCCCTCTGCCTTGGCAGCACGCAGCAGCTCCACGCCCGCGCTGCTGGAGAGTCGGCACAAATGCACATGGGCGCCAGTGGCGCGCACCAGGTCGAAAATGGTGTGCAGCGCAATCGTTTCGGCCGCCACCGGCACGCCCGACAGGCCCAGCCGCATGGCGATGGCACCGCTGGCCGCCACACCGCCGCCAAGGTACATGTCCACCGGGCGCAGCCAGGCGGTGTAGCCAAACGTGGCGGCGTATTGCAGCGCACGCTGCAGCACCTGGGTGTGCGCCATCGGCACCTCGGCCTGACCAAAGCCGATACAACCTGACTCGGTGAGCTCCACCATCTCGGTCAGCACCTCGCCCTTGAGCCCGCGCGTCAGCGCCCCGAGCGGGAAGAGCCGCGCCTGATGCAGCTTCCCGGCACGAAATTTCAGCATCTCCACCAGGCCAGGCTCATCGAGCACCGGATCGGTATCGGGTGGGCAGACCAGGCTGGTCACGCCGCCAGCCACAGCCGCCGCCATCTCCGAGGCCAGCATGCCTTCGTGCTCATAGCCCGGTTCGCGCAGGCGTGCGGCAAGATCCACCAGGCCGGGCAAGACCAGACAGCCGCTCGCATCGATCACGCGCGCGGGCGCGAAGCCTTCAGGCACCCGATCCAGCGCAATGATGCGACCGGCTGCCAGCGCAATGCTGCAGACCTTGTCCAGACCAGTGGCCGGATCCGTCACCCGACCGTTCTGAATGAGCATCTTCATGGTTTTAGAAAAAATAGGCCGCTAGCGCTTGTGTGGCATGCGCTAACAGCTATCAATACAGGAATATTCATGCCTCGTTCCCGGCAACGATGGCCATTACCGCCATGCGCACGGCGATGCCGAAGCTGACCTGCGAGAGGATCACCGCCTGGGGGCCGTCGGCCACGGCGGAATCGATCTCCACGCCGCGGTTGATCGGCCCCGGGTGCATGACGATGGCATCCGGCCTGGCGACGCGCAGCCGCTGCGGCGTGAGGCCGAAGGTCTTGAAATATTCCTGACTTGAGGGCAGCAGAGCACCGCTCATGCGTTCGTTCTGCAGCCGCAGCATGATGATCACATCGGCATCGCGTATGCCGTCTTCCAGGTGGTGGAACACGCGTGCGCCCATCGCGGCGAAGTCACCCGGCACCAGGGTGCGCGGCCCGACCACGCGCACGTCAGGGCAGCCCAGCACCTTGAGCGCGTGGATGTCCGAGCGCGCCACGCGCGAGTGCAGCACGTCGCCGACGATCGCTACCGCCAGGCTGGAAAAATCCTTTTTGTAGTGGCGGATGGTGTACATGTCCAGCAGGCCCTGCGTCGGGTGCGAGTGCCGTCCATCGCCTGCGTTGACCACATGCACATGCGGCGCCACATGCTGGGCAATCAGATAGGGGGCGCCCGACTGGCTGTGGCGCACGACGAAGATGTCGGCCGCCATGGCCGAAAGGTTGTCCACGGTATCGAGCAGCGTCTCGCCCTTGGAGGTGGACGAGCGCCCGATATCCAGCGTGAACACGTCGGCCGACAGGCGCTTGGCCGCGATGTCGAAGGTGGTGCGCGTGCGCGTGCTGTTCTCGAAGAACAGGTTGAACACGCTCTTGCCGCGCAGCAGCGGCACCTTCTTGACCTCGCGGTCGTTCATGCTGACGAAATTCGTCGCCGTATCCAGGATATGCGCAACGATCTCGCGCGGCAGCTGGTCGAGCGACAGCAGATGGACGAGCTCGCCATTCTTGTTGAGCTGGGGATTGCGAACGCCAGGCACGCTCAAACCTCTTTCACGTCGAAATGGAACAGGCCCGCATCGCTGCGGGCCAAAGCCAGATGCTGGCTGACCGGCAGCGCAACGCGCGCTGCAGCGAATTCGGCTGCCACCGGCAGCTCCCGCCCGCCACGATCGACCAGCACCGCCAGGCGCACACAGGCCGGACGACCGTAATCGAACAGTTCATTGATCACCGCACGAATGGTGCGGCCGGTGTAGAGCACGTCATCGAGCACCAGAATGTCGGCGCCATTGACGTCAAACGGCAGCTGCGTCTGCGCACTGCTGGCGAGCCCGCGCTGGGCGAAGTCGTCGCGGTGCATGACCGAGGACAGCACGCCGGCGCTGCCCGGCAGGTTCAGGTCGCGCTGCAGCCGCTCGGCCAGCCAGGCGCCACCCGAGGCAATGCCCGCCAGGCGCGTGTCCGGGCGCAGCACCGGTCGCACACCCGCGAGCAATTGCGCATACAGCGCCTCGGCATCCAGTGCTAGATGGCCGGTGGCATGGTTCATTCAAGGCTCCTCAGGAATTGCTCCAGGATGATGCAGGCGGACGCGGCATCGGCATCGCGCGCGCCGCTGGCCAATGCCTCGGTGGTGCTGTAGCGTTCATCCACTTCAAACACCGGCAGGCCGAAGCGCCCCTGCAGCTGGCGCGCAAAGCGGCGCGCGCGCAGGGTGTTTTCGTGCTCGGCGCCGTCGGGGTGAAACGGCACGCCGACCACCAGCGCGTCCGGCTGCCACTCGCGGATGCGCTCGGCCACCTGCGCGAAACGCGCCTTGCCTTCGGCGTGGATGCTCTTTTGCGGTGACGCCGTACCCAGCAGACGCGTGCCCACCGCCACGCCGGTGCGCTTGAGCCCGTAGTCGAACGCCAGAAACGACTGGCAGTTCGCCGCCGCCGGCGCAATGGTGGCCATCATGCGCGCCCGGCTTGCGGCGACAGCAGCCAGGCGTGCACCCCCAGCAGGGCCAGGGCGCGGTCGTAACGCTGCTCGATCGGTGTATCAAAGATGACGTCCGGATCGGCCGCAACAGTCAGCCAGGCGTTGCCGGCCAGCTCCGATTCCAGCTGTCCTCCGGCCCAGGCGGCATAGCCCAGCATCACCTGGATGCGGCGCGGGCCCGCACCCTGCGCCAGCGCCTCGAGCACATCGCGCGAGGTGGTCATCTCCAGCCCCCCGGGGATCGCCAGCGTGGAGGCGTAGGGCGTCGGCGCTTCGGTCACCCCCGGCTCTCTCTTGACGGCGTCCGCCGGCTCGAATTCTTCCGTCGGCATCACGTCGTGCAGCACAAAGCCGCGCTCCACCTGTATCGGCCCGCCATGGAACACGGGCTGATGCGCCAGATCCGCGCGTCCCAGCGACAGGTCGACGCGCGCAAACAAGTCGCCCATGTCCAGGTCGCTCGGCTTGTTGATGACCAGCCCGAGGGCGCCATCTTCGCCATGCTCGCACAGGTAAACCACACTGTGGGCGAAAGTCGCATCGCGCATACCCGGCATGGCGATCAGAAAGTGATTCGTGAGGTCGGTGAACGCTGCGTCGGGCATGCCGGGCATTTTACGGTTTGCACCACGCGCGCAGGCACCGCTTGCCTCTGGCACCGCGCAAGCGCCCGGCAGCTACGCTCCTTTTTGCCCCTGCTCGGCCGACCATCCCGCCAGCAGCCCGGTGTCGCCCGGCAGGCTGGCACCCGGGTCATGGCCCTGCGACAAGCGGATGCGTACCGTCATGTCGGTGCGACTGTCCGCATGGGCCACCGCATCCTGCTCGGCAATCACCCCCTGTCGATAGAGTTCGAACAGGGATTGGTCAAAACTTCCCATGCCGGGTTCGCCGCCGCGGCTGATGGCGCTGCGCAACTCATCGATCTCGCCATTGCGGATCAGGTCGGCGATACGCGCCGTTTGCAGCATGACCTCGGTCGCGGGCACCAGCGTGCCTGCGGCGCTGCGAATGAGGCGCAGCGCGATGATGGCGCGCACGTTCAGCGACAGATCCATCAGCACCTGCCGATGCGCCGAATCGGGGAAAAAATTCAGAATGCGATGGATCGCCTGGCTGGCGTTGGCGGCGTGCAGCGTCGAGAGGCACAGATGACCGGATTCGGCATAGTGCATCGCGTGCTGCAGCGAGTTGCGATCGCGGATCTCGCCGATCATGATGGTGTTGGGCGCTTCGCGCATCGCATGGCGCAGCGCTTCGTCGTAGGAGTGCGTGTCGGTGCCCACCTCGCGCTGCGATACCAGCGATTGGCGATGCTCATGCAGGTATTCGATCGGGTCTTCGATGGTGAGGATGTGGCCCGTCGCCGTTCGGTTGCGCTGATCGATCATGCTGGCCAGCGTCGTCGTCTTGCCCGAGCCCGCAGCGCCCACGGCCAGCACCAACCCGCTCTTGTGCTGCACGATCTGGCCCAGCACCGGCGGCAGCTTGAGCGTCTGCAGTGGCGCTACCGTGGCCGGCACATACCGCGCCACCAGGCCCACGGTGCCGCGTTGAAACAGCAAATTGACTCGAAAGCGCCCGACACCCGGCGCCTCCAGTGCCAGATCACGCTCCTGTTTGAGCTCGAACTCCTGGCGCTGTGTGGGCGTGAGCAGCGACAGCGCGAGTTCACGGACTTGCTGCGCCTGCAGCGGCTGCGCGCTCAAGGGGTGAAATTCCCCCCGGTTCTTGACGGTCGGCGGCGCGCCGGCCAGCAAGAAGAGATCGGACGCCCCGCTTTGCGCAGTCATCGCGAGCCAACTCAAAAGCCGTGCATCAGGCACCGCTGCAAGATCTGCCATGGTTACCCCCTCTCGTTAAGCCCCATGCCGCTTGTCAGCCAGCGCTCAAGGGTGTGTCCAGCATTGCGAAGCCGGGCGCAGTACCTCAGGGCACGGTCTGCACCTCCGCATAGCGGCGCACCAGCCCGAGCAGCTCTTCTTCTGCGTAAGGCTTGCCCAGATAGTGGCTGACCCCCAGTTCCACCGCGTGCTCCCGGTGCTTCTCCGCCATGCGGGAGGTGATCATGACGATGGGCAGATCCGCCAGCGCGCTATCGGCCCGGATGGCCCGCGCCAGATCAAACCCGTCCATGCGCGGCATCTCGATGTCCGAGAGCACCACCACCGGGCGCTCCTCGCGCAGTCGCTGCAGTGCCTGCAAGCCATCGGCCGCCAGCGCGACGCGATAGCCCTCGCGCTGCAGCAGGCGCTGCGTCACGCGGCGCACGGTGATCGAATCGTCCACCACCAGCACCAGCGGCACGGCCAGCGTGGACTGCAGCGCCGCCGACTGGGACGGTCCTGCCGAGGCTGCGGCGGCGCCCGGGGCCTGCATGCTGGTGCGTGCCTGCTCCCCGTAGACATTGGCCAGCGCCACCGGGTTGTAGATCAGCACCACGGCGCCCGATGCCAGAACGGTCATGCCAGTCAGGCCTGGCAGACCGGAGAGCTGCGGCCCCAGACTCTTGACCACCACTTCCTGGTTGCCCAGTACCTCGTCGACATGCAAGGCCAGGCGCTGTGATGCGCTGCGGGCGATGATGACGGGACGCGTCTTGTCCGTCGCCTCGGCACTGCCGGTCGAGGTCTGCAGCAAGGCGCCGGCCCAGTACAACGGCGCATCCTGGTAGTGACCTGAAGCGTAGGCGGCTGCCAGTTCTGCCGCAGGCGCGCGGCGCACGACCTCGATGACGTTGGCCGGGATGCCCAGGGACATGTTTCCCACGCGCACCATCACCACCTGAGTAACCGCGGTGGTGAGCGGCAGCACCATGCGAAACGATGAACCCTGCCCCGGCGTGGTCGTGGTTTCAATCCGCCCGCCCAGCCCCTGGATTTCGGCGCGCACCACGTCCATGCCTATGCCCCGGCCCGACAGCCCGGTCAACTCCGTCGCGGTGGAGAACCCCGGCAGGTAAATCAACTCGGCCGCGCGCGAGGCATCAACGGCATCTTCCGGGCCGATCAGACCCTGGGTCAACGCACGCTCGCGGATGCGCTCGAGATCCAGGCCGGCGCCGTCGTCCCGGAACTCCACCGATACGTCATTGCCTTCATAGCCAACGGTAATGGCTATGGCACCCGTCGCTGGCTTGCCCGCCGTCTCGCGCACCGCACTTGCCTCGATCCCATGCGCCACGCAATTGCGCAGCAAATGCTCGAATGCCGGCACCATGCGTTCGAGCACGCCGCGGTCCAGCTCCAGGGTGCCGCCGACGATATCGAGCCGGACCTGCTTGCCGGTTTCGCGCGCCGCCTGCCGCACCACGGCGTACAGCCGCTCGGCCACGGAATCGAACTCGACCATGCGGGTACGCAGCAACTCACGCTGCAGCTCACGTGCCTGCCTGCCCTGGGCGATCAGGTCATCCTCCGCACCTTCAATCGAACGCTGCAGTGCGCGCTGTACCGTGGCCACGTCGTTAACCGACTCGGCCATCATGCGCGTGAGCTCCTGCATGCGCGTGAAGCGGTCGAACTCCAGTGGATCGAACCCAGCCGTGCTGTCGCGCGCCTGTGCCTGGCGCGATTGCATTTGCGATTCGGCCTGCAATTCCACATCGCGCAACTGGGCGCGCATGCGTTCCAGATTGCCGCCCAGATCGTCCAGGGAAGCTCGCATCTGCTCGATGCGCGTGGAAAGCCTGGAGCGCGCAATCAATACCTCACCCACGTCGTTCACCATGCGATCCAGCAGCTGCGAGCGCACGCGCACTTGCTGACCGGCCGCGGCCCGTGCAACGCCGCGCACCAGCTCGACCGGCCGAACGACAGCCACCGGCGCCACCAGCGGCGCCACCACCACGGGCGCGTCGCCCTGCACGGACACCGGTCCCGACTCGGCTGGCGCTGCAGCAGACCCCTCGGCGGACACCTCGTCCGCAGCAGGCTCGGGCTGCCCCTGCGCACCGATGACGCGCAAGGCATCGAACGTCGTCTGCAGCGCATCAAAGCGCGCCATCAAGGGCTCCACATCCGCCGCCGTCGCGGTTTCGAAGTCAATGGCTTCGACCGCCGACTCCATGCGGTGCGCCATTTCACCCAGGCGCAGCGCGCCCGCAAGACGGGCGCTGCCCTTGAGCGTATGCAGTGCGCGCAGCAACTCGCGCCGCGCGTCGAGATCGTCGACCTGGCCAGACCACTGGCGCAAGGCGGCACTGAGTTGTGGCAGCAGTTCCTGCGCCTCTTCCTCGAAGATCGGGAAAAGGTCCGGATCGATGGTGTCGATCAGGTCAATGTCGTCCTCGTCGGCATCGGCCGCAATGGCCTGTGCGATCGCATCGTCGATCGCCTGTTCCTGCAGGAAGGCATCGGTCTGCGCGTCGGTGTCGGCGTCCGCCGTCGGCACAGGCAATGCAAGGGCCGGCTCGGCGGCCAACGGCTCAGGCTCAGGCGCCGGTTCTGCCGGCGGTGATGATTCGTTGTTCTGCGAGTCGCGCCACTCCTGCAAGCGGCTGATCAGCGAGGCTTCGAATTCGGGGTCGTCCTGCACGGAGTCCACGCCCAGAGGCTGCCCGCCACTGGAGAGATCCATGCCGAGCACGGCCTCGAGCTGTTCCACGACCGGCGGATGGGCATCCTTGAGAAATCCCGCGGCAAACTGGTGCAGCAGGCGGCGAATTTCATCCGCCGCCCCCGTCATGACCCGTACCTGTTCAGGCTGTCCACCGCCAAGCAGCTGCAGATGTTGCAGCGCGTGCTCCATCATGCGCGCCAGTTGCGACAAGGCCATGAAGCCCACGGTTGCCGAGCTGCCGGCAAGCGAATGGGTCAATGCCACCGCGTCTTCCGGCACCGGGGACGTCGGCGCCTCCGCCCAGTCCTGGACGCAGGACAGCAGCCGCGCTGACCAGCCATCGGCCTCGTTCAGATAGACGTTGTACAGCGCCGTCGGAACGCGCAATTCGCCAATCTGCCGAATGTCGTTTTCGAGCACAGCAGGCGGCGCATCCTGCTCCAGGAATGCGTGCAGCTCATCGGATGCCTCTGGCTCTGACGCCGCGTCAGCAGAGTGCGCCGGAGTGGACTGCTGCTGCGTGGCAGCAGGCGCGAACGCGTCCTCGGGCAGCAATGGCTGGTTGGACGGCGACTCAAACGGCTGCGCATGCGTGACATCGACCACGCTGGACGCCAGGTCCTCATCAATCACGGTGTCGGCAAAACCAAACCCGGAGTCGACTGCCACCGGCTCGGTCGGCGCCGGCACTGGTGCCTGCTGCTGCGGCATTGCGCGCGACCACGGCACCAGCACACCCTCGGTGCGCATCGTGTCCGCTGCCATGCGAAAGCCTTCGGCGCTCCAGCCGCCCGCGGTGCCTGCGGACAGATCCTGCACCCAGTCGCCAAAGGCGGTCAGCGTGTCGTGCGACAAGGCAAGCAGGGGCGCCGATGCCGGCTTTTCATGCACCAGCCAATCGTTGAATACCTCCTCCATGGCCCAGGCGGCCTCGCCGAACGCGGTCAGCCCGACCATGCGCGAGCTGCCCTTGAGCGTGTGGTAGGCACGCCGCAGCGCCGCCTGCGCGTCGATGTCGCCCGGCTCCTGCTGCAAGGTTTGCACCGCCTCCAGACCGTTGGCGACGACCTCGCGCGCTTCCTCGATGAAAATTTCCAGCAGCTCCGGATCCGGGGCCTCTGCGGCTGGCGCTTGTGAGACCACGCCCGCTGCGCTTGCCTCATCGGCGGTCTCCGCCGAGGGCGCCTCGGCCTGGGCTGCAGCATCCGGCTCAGGCACGGTGGGCTCAGTCACAGGGGCAGCAGGTGCTTCGGGCTGCATGGGCACGGCAGCCTCGACCGCCGGCGCAGCCTCCTCGGGCGCTCGCGCGGCCAGCAGGTCCGGTACCTCGTCCGGCTCATCCTCCACGCGGGTGCGCGGTCCGGTTCCGCCTACAAAGCGGAATTCACCCAGCGCCTCGTCGTAGACGAACAGCTTGGCGGCCATGGCACGCTGGTAGCCCAGCATATCCACCAGAAAACCCAGCGCTCCAAGGCTGTTGCCCAGGCGCTCGAACACGCCCGGTCGGTCTGCCTCTTCGACCCCGCCGGTCAACAGCCGCTCGACCACATCGCGCATGCGCAACACGGCGGTGGACGCCTGGTCCAGCCCCAGCACCGACAACACGCCACGCATCTGCTGCATGCCACCCGGCACCGGGTTCAGCAGCGCCGTCTCGGACGGATTGCGGAAAAATTCATCCAGTGATTTCTCCACGTCCGCCAACGTGACGCGCAGTTCGCCGACCACGCTGCCCATGGTCTGATAGTCGCTCACCCGGCGGTAGAGCTCTTCCATCCACGGCTCCAGCGGCTGGGATTCGCCACCCAGCACGACCCCATCCAACCGAGCCGCCAGGCGGCTGGCGCGATCGGCCATGTGCTCGCGGGCCGCATCCAGCTCTTCGAAGGAGGCTTGCAGATACAGCACGGCCGTCGCCACCTCCATCCCCAGTGGCGCAGGTGGCGGCTGCGTTGAATGCAGCGGCACCGCCACCGCCCGCAGGAGCGCGGCAGCCAGCGGCTCACTGTCGAGTTGCAATTTGCGCAGTGAATCGCAAACCAGGCTGAACTGATCCACCGCCGGCTTGATCTTGTGGGTATCTCCACCCGCCAGCGCCGACCAGGTTTCGGTGGCTGCCGCGATGCGCTTGCGCGCCTGGGCCAGCAAGGTCGGGTCAAACAGCCCGAAGCGCGCAGATTCGTAATCCACCGCCGCCTGGCGCTGCATGGCCCAGGCGCTGCGCACCGAGCGCAAGGCGGTCACGCCTGCGGCATCGTCGGGCATGCGGGCCTGGGCGCAAAAAAACAGCAACTCCTGCTGCAACCGCTCGTCTACCGCCGAGCCACCGCGGGCCAGCGTCGCGTACTGCATCAGCACGCGGGAGGTGGTGCGCTTGGCATAGGTATCCATGCCCAGCCAGCCGCGACCGAGCGCCTCGAAAAACCCGGCACAGACCTTCCAGAAAATGCGTTGCGGCGTCTCCTGCTGCGCGGCCGCAAGCCCCATGCTCAGGTGTTGCATCTCCACCGCTGCCGCCGCATCGCCGTTCTTCACGATGCGCAGCACCGCCGCATCCAGGCGCGATCGCACTTGCGTGCCGTAGGGCAGCGGCAGGACGCTGCCCGGAAACACCGGCTCGCGCGCGCGCCGCTCCGCCGGCCACAGATCCATGGGGTGCACGTTGGCGGTGCCAGCCAGCGCCTGCACCTGGCGATACTGCGGAAACAGCGCGACCGGGGAAATCACCTTCCCGGCGAGGATGCTGTCCAGATATTCGATGACCGCAAAGCTGGTGCTTTCGAGCACGGCGACCGCCGCGCCGTTGCAACGCTCAGGCTCCTGCACGAATCGGTGCACGGCCGCTTCCATCGCCTGCAGCACCACCGCCGTCTGCGCCATGCCGACCATGACCAACGCGCCGGCGCACTGGTGCAGCATCTGGCGCACGGTGCGCAAAGCCGCCGGATCGGAGGCCGCGAGATCGGATTGCCCCGCGCTGTCGAGCTCGTGCGCGAAATGCTGCAGCTGCTTGACGGCGTTGTCCAGCGTCTTGCGCAGCTCCGCATGCACCCACGCCAGCGGCCCGAGATCCAGTTCTTCGTGATGAACGTCGCGCACCGGCATGTTGCTTGTCCCCGTGGGTGGCATCGCTGGCCCTCCGAGTAGATTGGTCTGAGGCGGATCAGGTGGCTTCAGGCAATCCTGAAACGCGCCACCGACTGGTGCAATTCTTCGGCCATCCGGGACAGTTCCCTGACCTGATGGGCCGTGGTGCGCGTGCCCTCGCCGGTCTGCTCGGTCACGGCGAAGATGTGCTGGATGTTCTCGGCCACGCCGTTGGCCAGCTTGGCCTCTTTCAGTGTTGCAGCAGAAATGCTCTCGATCAGCTCAGCCAGCTTGCGCGAGACTCTATCAATTTCAGTCAAGGCGGTGCCTGCGCTGTCCGACAGGCGCGCGCCCTCGACCACGCCGCGCGTCGAGCGCTCCATGGCCGCCACCGCGTCCTGGGTGTCGGTCTGAATCGCCTTCACCAGCGCCGCGATCTGCCGCGTCGCATCGCCCGAGCGCTCGGCCAGACGCTGCACCTCCTCCGCCACCACGGAAAAGCCGCGCCCCGCCTCACCTGCGGACGCCGCCTGGATGGCGGCATTGAGTGCCAGCAGGTTGGTCTGCTCGGTAATGTCGGAGATCAGCTCGGTGATTTCACCAATCTCCTGCGACGACTCACCAAGACGCTTGATGCGCTTGGAGGTGTCCTGGATCTGGTCGCGGATGGTGTTCATGCCGCCGATGGCGTTCTGCACCGCTTTCAGGCCCTGGTCCGCCGCCTGCAGGGACTGGTGCGCCACAGCCGCCGACTGCTGCGCCTGACCGGACACGCCGTTGATGCGTGCCGCCATGTCCAGCACCGACTGGCCGGTTTCCCGGATCTCGCGCAGCTGCTCGCTCGACGCTGCCAGAAGCTCGGTAGACGTGCCTTCCACGTCGGTGGTCGTCTGCACCACGCTCGCGGCGGTGTTCTGAACGCTGCCCACGAGCACGCGCAGCTCCTCGATCGTGTAATTGACCGAATCCGCAATCGCGCCGGTAATGTCCTCGGTCACGGTGGCTTCCTGCGTGAGATCGCCCTCGGCCACCGTCTGCAGTTCGTTCATGAGGCGCAGGATCGCCGCCTGGTTGGCGTCGTTGATGCGCTTGGCCTCCTGCTCGCGCTGACGCGCCGCTTCCTGCTCGGCTTCGGCCCGTTGTTGCCGCTGGCGGCCACTCAGCACCTGCACATACGCGATGCCGACACCGCAGGCCAGCACGAACAGCGCCAGCACCAACAGCAGCGCCAATTCACTCGGGCCATAGCCCGATTGCGCGGCCAGCCGGGTCTGCAGGGTCTGCAGGCGCTCGCGCGCGGGCTCGCTGTCACGCGCCATCACCGCATGTGCCGCGCGCGACGCCGAGAGCACGTCAGCGCTCTTGAGCAACTGCAGCACCCTTGGCTCATTGGCCTCATAGAGCTGCGTCAGCGTCCGGCCCGGGCCGCTGGACAGCTCGGGCACGCGCTGCAGCAGCGCCTTGAAATCGATCACATCCTGCTCCAGCTGGGCTTGCAGACCAACGCCGGCGCCGCCGTACACCAGGTTGGCATCCAGGGCGGTGCGCTGAGTCAGCACGGCCAGGCGATTGGCGGTCTCCAGCCCGCTGGCATCGCTGCCCTGCTGCGCACGCGCGACCACGGCGCGTGCGGCGCGCAGCCAATCGCCGCTGTCGCCATTGAGGGCTGTGACGGCATTGCGAGCCTCGACCAGCGTCGCGGCCTGTCCCTGGATCGCCGCCACATAGCGCTCTACCCGTTCGACCACCGGCCGCAGATCGTCCAGCTCACCGCGAAAGCTCGCGCCCAATGGTTTGATGTCGGCCTGCGTATCGCCACTGGAAAGCGCCTGGACATTGCTCGAAAACACCTTGGCGCTGTCGGTCAGTTCTGCAAACGCCGTTTGCTGGCCCAGCAGGGCCGCATCAAAGGCCTTGACCATGCGCTGTGACTGCATCAAGGCCTCCCCCACTGCCGTGAGCTGGCGTGCCGAGGTTTGCGCACGCTGCGCCAGCCAGCCACCGAAGATCGCCAGAACCAACACCCCCAGCCCGAGCAGGACCAGCAGGCGTCGCTGGTGCACAACCACCGAGGCCCGGCCCAGCAGCGGGAGGGCGATCTCGTCGTCCTGTACCGGCTGCACTGGCGCGCCGGCAGCGGGCAGTTGTTCGCCCTGAACGCTCTCGACGCCATCCGCCTGGAACACCATGGACAGCCCCTCGCCGTGCTGCGGATCAACCCCCAGGTCAATGCGGCTGGGCTGGGCCTCCGCCTCTGCAGGCGCCCGTCGCATCCACCGGTTCAACGCATCTACCAAGGCCATAGTATGTCTTTCAGTCAAGCAAAAAGGACCCGAAATTCAGGCGCCGATGTTCAAAAACGCGGCATCGCGCGCCAGGGTCTGCAAATCGATAATCTGCCAGCGCGCCCCCTGCGCATCGAGTCGGCTCGCACCGACCCAGTCGGCGGAGCCCGGCGCCGGCGCTTCGTCCTCGGTGAAGTCTTGCGCGCCGCGCAGGCCGATGAAACGGTCCACCAGCAACGCGGCATTCACCTCCAGCAGCGCGCTCAAGGTCAGCAGCGCACAACCTGCCAGTGCCTGCTCGGTGCGTGCTTGCGGCGAGCCCAGCAAGACGGCCAAATCGATGACCCCATTGAGCACGCCGCGCAGGTTGGCCACACCAAGAAACCACGGCTGCGTGTGCGGCACCGGCTGCACGCCGGACCATGAAAAAATCTCCCCGGCCTGTGCCAGCGGCAACAGCAGCCGCTGGCCCGCGCACTCCACCGCCAGCCAGGACGCCACCGCCACATCCGCCCCCTCCGCGGCGCGCAAACGCGCCAGCAGCCGCATCTGGACTTCTCTGAGTGTTTCTCGTTCAGCCATGTCGGGTGCCGCGGCGCGTCAATTGAGCGCGCCGATCTTTTCGCGCAATTCCGCCGCATTCACCGGCTTGGTGATGTAGCCGCGCGCGCCCTGGCGCATGCCCCAGACGCGGTCGGTTTCCTGGTTCTTGCTGGTGCACATGAGAATGGGAATGTCAGCATAGAGCGGGTCACGCGTCAGCGCCCGGGTGAGCTGGAAGCCATTCTTGCCCGGCATCACCACATCCATCAGGATGAGATCGGGCTTGTCCTGGGCCAGGCGCTGGTAGGCCTCGTCGGCGTTCTCCGCCGTCTGCACCTGCATGCCTTCCTTTTGCAGCAGGTCGGTCAGAAACATCAGTTCGGTCTTGGAGTCATCCACGACCAATACTTTCTTGATTGCCATCATTGCACTCCTGATTGCGCACGGCCAAACTGCTGCACCGCCTGCAGCAGCTGGTCCTTGGTAAAGGGTTTGGTGAGGTACTCCTGGCAGCCCACCATGCGCCCGCGCGCCTTATCGAACACGCCATCCTTGGAAGACAGCATGACCACCGGCGTATCGGCAAAGCGCGGGTTGCGCTTGATGATGGCCACCGTCTGGTAGCCATCGAGCTTGGGCATCAGGATGTCGCAGAAGATGAGCTGCGGCTGGTAGTCGTTCACCTTGGACAGCGCGTCAAACCCGTCCTCGGCAAGCAGCACCTCATGCCCACCCTGCTTGAGAAAAATCTCGGCGCTGCGCCGGATCGTGTTGCTGTCGTCCACCACGAGCACCTTGATCGTGGGACCGGTAGTCGCTGTCGCCAATTTGTCCCGCTCCTGTAGTGTTGTGCTGCGCGCATCTTTCAAAAGCTGCGCCAAGTCCCTGTCCGGGCAAGCTTATAGGCGCTTTGCGCCGAATGCAACGATTCTATGGAGCAGACGTCGCAAAAATGGGAGCACGCTTGGTCTGCGCAACAGTTTTCAGCCCTGCGACGCAGCCGTTGGCGCGCCAATACCGTTCAAAATGCAGGCCATGACCGATACCACCGACCACAACCTCTCGCTCTTTCACCATGCCCAGGCACTGATCCCCGGCGGCGTGAACTCACCCGTGCGCGCTTTCCGGGCCGTCGGCGGCACGCCGTCCTTCATCACCCGCGGCCAGGGTGCCTACATCTGGGATGCCGACGGACGCAGGCTCATCGACTACATCGGCTCCTGGGGGCCGATGATCCTGGGCCATGGCCATCCGGCGGTGCTGGCCGCCGTACACCAGGCGGTGGATCAGGGCCTGTCGTTCGGCGCACCGACCGAGCGCGAGAGCGAGCTGGCTGAAGAAATCATGCGCCATGTGCCCTCGATCGAGATGCTGCGCCTGGTCAGCTCGGGCACAGAAGCGGGCATGAGCGCGATCCGCCTGGCACGCGGCGCCACCGGGCGCAGCAAGATCATCAAATTCAATGGCTGCTACCACGGTCATGCGGATGCGCTGCTGGTCAAGGCCGGTTCGGGCCTGGCAACCTTCGGCCACGCCACCAGCGCCGGCGTGCCCGAGGCGGTGGTGCAGGACACGCTGGTGCTGGAATACAACGACGTGGCGCAGCTTGAAGAGGCCTTCACGCTGCACGGCGAAAGAATCGCCTGCGTGATCATGGAGCCGATCGCGGGCAACATGAATTTCGTGCGCGCCAGCGTGCCCTTCATGCGCGCAGCGCGCGAGCTGTGCACGAAGCACGGCGCGCTGCTCATCATCGACGAGGTGATGACGGGCTTTCGCGTGGCGCTCGGCGGCGCGCAAAGCCTGTACGCCAAGGCCATCCCCGGCTTCAAGCCGGATCTCACGATGCTGGGCAAGGTGGTGGGCGGCGGCATGCCGCTGGCGGCCTTTGGCGGGCGCAAGGATGTGATGGAACAACTCGCGCCGCTGGGCCCGGTGTACCAGGCCGGCACGCTCTCGGGCAACCCGGTGGCCACCGCGTGTGGCCTGGCGACGCTGCGCGAGGTGGCGAAACCGGGTTTCCATGAACACCTGGCCGAGCGCACCCGCTCGCTGATCGCGGGCCTGACGCAGGCCGCGCACGCCGAAGGTGTGGGTTTCTGCGGCGACAGCGAGGGTGGGATGATGGGCTACTTCCTGCTGCCCGCACTGCCGACAAATTACGTTGAAGTACTCAAAAGCGACGGCGAGCGCTTCAACCGGCTGTTTCACGGCCTGCTCGATCGCGGCGTCTACACCGCACCCGCGCTCTACGAGGCGGGCTTCGTGAGCAGCGCGCACAGCGCGGCCGACATCGAGGAGACGGTGGCAGCGGCGCGTGAAGTGTTTCACATGCTCGCTTAACGCTACTTTTTCGATAGCTGCAAGCGCTTGCGCAGTCTGGGCCAGAGCACGTTCAGGCTCAAGCCCGCCATCACCAGCAGCATCGCACTGCCCTTCCACGCCGGGAAGGGCTCGCCCAAGAGCGCGACCGAGCTCGCCATGCCGAACACCGGCACCAAGAGCGCCAGCGGCGTGACGGTGGCCGCGTCGTAGCGCACCAGCAGCCAGGCCCAAAGGCCATAGCCAAGGATGGTGTTGGCCATCGACTGCCAGAGGATGGCACCCCAGGCCAGCAGCGGCGCGGCCTGGATCGTGTGCCAGAGCCTGGCCGGGCTGCCTTCGGTCAGGAGCGTCAGCACGACGAGCGGGGGCACCGAAAACGCGCTGGTCCAGACCATGTAGGCGACCATGTTCACGCGCCCGGCATGGCGCCCGACCAGGTTTCCGAGCGCCCAGCACAGGCCCGAGCCCAGCACCATCACGATGCCCAGCCAGGTCGTGCTTCCATCGGTGTGCAGGCCGATCACCGCGAAGCCTGCGACCGCCAAAGCGGCGGCGACGAGCTGGAACAGCCGCACGCGCTCGCCTTCGAGCAGCACCGCCAGCCCGACGGTGAACAGCACCTGCGCCTGCACCACCAGCGACGCCAGGCCCGGCGAGATCTGCGACCGCATCGCCAGATACAGCAGGCTGAATTGCCCGCCGCCGATCAAGAGGCCGTAGCCCGCCAGGTTGCGCCAGGGCACCGGCGGGCGCTTGAAGAAAAAAATGGCGGGCAGCGTGGCCGTGGCAAAGCGCAGCGCCGCCATCAAGAGCGGCGGAAACGAATCCAATGCCACCTTGATGACGACGAAGTTGCTGCCCCAGATGGCCACCACGAGGATGCCCAGCAGCAAATGATTGAGCGTGATGACCTGCCGCACCGGGGCAGCGGCGGGCGGCGCTTCAGTGGCGGAAATGGCGCACTCCGGTGAAGACCATGGCCACGCCGCGCTCGTTGGCAGCGTCTATCACCTCCTGGTCACGCATCGAGCCACCGGGCTGCGCGATGCAGGTGGCGCCATGATCGACCACCACGTCCAGGCCGTCGCGGAAGGGGAAGAAGGCGTCGCTCGCGACCACCGTGTCCTTGAGCGACAGGCCCGCCGCCTCGGCCTTGATGCTGGCGATGCGCGCCGAATCCAGGCGCGACATCTGCCCCGCACCCACGCCCATCGTCATGCCGCCCTTGCAGAACACGATGGCGTTGCTCTTGACGAATTTGGCGACCTTCCAGGCGAACATCAGGTCTTGCAACTGCTCTTGCGTCGGCTGGCGCGTGGTGACGATCTTCAGATCCGCCAGTTGCAGCTCATGGTTGTCGGCGGTTTGGAGCAACAGGCCCGAGCCCACGCGCTTGGCATCCATCGCGTTGCGCCCTTGCGCCCAGGCGGTGGCGCCGCCGGCCGCGGGAATGGCGATCTTCATCAGTCGCACATTGGCCTTGGCCTTGAAGATCTCGCGCGCCTCGGGCGTGAAATCGGGCGCCATCAGCACTTCGACGAACTGCTTGACCACCTGCGCGGCCGCCGCGCCATCGACGGGGCGGTTGAACGCGATGATGCCGCCAAAGGCACTCGTGGGGTCGGTCTGGAAGGCCTTGGCGTAGGCCTCGCGCGCGCTCGTGCCCACGGCCACGCCACAGGGGTTGGCATGCTTGACGATGACGCAGGCGGGCAGCTTGAAGCTCTTGACGCATTCCCAGGCAGCGTCGGCGTCGGCGATGTTGTTGTAGGACAGCTCCTTGCCCTGCAATTGCTCGCCGGTCACGATCGATCCGGGCGCGGGGTACAAATCGCGGTACAGCGCCGCGCTCTGGTGGCTGTTCTCGCCGTAGCGCAGGTCTTGCACCTTGGTGAAGATGCCGTTGCTTTGCCCGGCGAACAGCTGGCGCTCGGGTACATAGCTCTCTGCCAGTTTTTCCGGCTCGAAGGTGACCGACGAGAGATAGTCGCTGATCGCCCCGGCGTACTGCGCGATGCGGTTGAACGCCGCCACCGCGAGCCTGAAGCGCAGCGCATCCGAGAGCCGGCCCGCGCTCTTGAGCTCGGCCAGCACCTCGGGGTATTGCGCGGCGTCGGTCACCACGCCCACGTCCTTCCAGTTCTTGGCGGCGCTCCTGACCATCGCCGGGCCACCGATGTCGATGTTCTCGATCGCATCGGCCAGCGTGCAACCGGCTTTGGCCACCGTCGCTTCAAAGGGGTAGAGGTTGACCACCAGCAGGTCGATGGTGTCGATGCCGTGCGCGGCCAGCGCTGCCATGTGCTCAGGCACGTCGCGGCGCGCCAGCAGACCGCCATGCACCTTGGGGTGCAGGGTCTTGACGCGGCCATCGAGCATTTCAGGAAAACCGGTGACCTCGGCCACCTCGGTGACCGGCAGGCCTTCTTGCGCCAGCAGCTTGGCGGTGCCGCCGGTGGAGATCAGCGTGATGCCCAGCGCGTGCAGCGCACGGGCGAATTCAACGATGCCGCTCTTGTCGGAGACGGATAGCAAGGCGTTCATGGTACTTCCCGGAGTTTCAAATCAAATCGGCCTCCAGCGCTTGCCAGTCAAGCGCCAGCAGCTATCAATACAGAGGTTTCAGATCAAGCGGTGATCGACCAGCTTTTTGCGCAGCGTGTTGCGGTTCAGGCCCAGCCACTCGGCCGCGCGCGACTGGTTGTGGCCGGCGTGGTGCATCACCACTTCGAGCAAAGGCTTTTCCACCAGCCGCAGCAGCATCTCGTACATGTCCTCGGGCGCTTCGCCGCCCAGGTCCTCGAAGTAGCGCAGCAGGCTGTCGCGCACGCAGGCTTCAATGTTGGTATTTGCCGGGCTCATGCGTGCGCACCCTCGGGGTTTTCTCGTTCTGACACGGGTTTCATCTCGTCTGCCTGCGGCAGGCGCTCCATCTCTTGCTCCAGCCGCTCGAAATACACGCGCACCGCCTCCCACTGCACCCGGCTGTCCTGCACGGTGTTGATGTGGCGGCGCAAATCGTCGCCCCCCGGCAGGCCGTGCACATACCAGGCGATGTGCTTGCGCGCACTGCGCATGCCGGTGGCTTCGCCATAGAGGCTGTAGTGCTCTTGCAGGTGTTCCAGCAGCAGACGCCGTACCTCGGCCACCAGCGGCGGCGCGAGTTCTTCGCCGGTATCCAGGAAGTGCAGCACCTCGCGAAAAATCCACGGCCTGCCCTGCGCCGCGCGGCCGATCATCAGCGCATCGGCGCCGGTGGCCGCGAGCACGTCCCGCGCCTTGCGCGCATCGGTGATGTCGCCATTGGCCACCACGGGAATCCGCACCGCGCGCTTGACCGCGGCGATCGTGTCGTACTCAGCTTCGCCGCGGTAACCCTGCTCGCGCGTGCGGCCATGCACCGTGAGCATCTGGATGCCCGCACCTTCAAACTGACACGCCAAGGCCACGGCGTTCTTGTGCGCCTCGCTCCAGCCGGTGCGCATCTTGAGCGTCACCGGCACGCCGTGCGGCTCGCACACCGCCACCACGGCCTCAGCGATCTCCAGCGCCAGCGCCTCGTTTTGCATCAGCGCCGAACCCGCCCACTTGTTGCACACCTTCTTGGCCGGGCAGCCCATGTTGATGTCGATGAGCTGCGCGCCGCGATCGATGTTGTAGGCGGCGGCCTCGGCCATCATCGCCGCATCGGTGCCGGCGATCTGCACCGCGATGGTGCCGGGCTCCCCTTCGTGATTGGCGCGGCGCGAGGTCTTGAGGCTGGCCCAGAGTTCCTTGCGCGAGGTCACCATCTCGCTGACCGCATGGCCCGCGCCCAGTTCGCGGCACAGGCGCCGGAAGGGCCGGTCCGTCACACCCGCCATGGGCGCGACGAAAACGCGATTGGGCAGCGTAACGGGACCGATGACGAGGGCAGGCATGGATGCAGGGCAGCGGACCAGACGGCCCGCGAAAGGGGTGATTGTAATTGCCCGTTTTTTGGGCAGGCGCGCCCCCGCCCCACCTACACTTCACGCCCCATGGCACCTTGGATGATCGACCTCGCCCACTGGCTGGCGCTGCCGCACAACGGCTTGGCGACCGTCTTCATCGTGGCCTTGGTTTCGGCCACCTTGCTGCCGCTGGGCTCCGAGCCCGCGGTGTTTGCCCTGGTGCAGCTCAATCCCCAGCTGTTCTGGCCCGCCATCCTGGTTGCCACGCTGGGCAACACCCTGGGCGGCGCCATCAGCTGGTGGATGGGACTGGGCACGCACAGCGCCGTGGACCGCTGGCGTGGCAAGCCGAGCGAAGTCAAGGCGCTGGCCTGGCTGCAGCGCTTTGGCGCGCGCGCCTGCCTGCTGAGCTGGCTGCCCATCGTCGGCGATCCGCTGTGCGCCGTGGCTGGCTGGCTGCGTCTGCCGTTCTGGCCTTGCGTGGCCTACATGGCTGTGGGGAAATTCGCACGCTATCTGACGATGACGGCGGCCTTGGTCTATCTCTGGCCACAGAGCACGATCTGACGCCGGGCCGCGCCGGGCGGTGCGCTTAGCCATATAGCCAGATGGCCTAAGGCCTCAGGTGCATATGGTTCAAGCAAACGCGTCGTTCGCTTTGCAGGCGACGCTGCCTAAGCTCGCGGACATTCACCCCACCCGATCCGTGCATGCTGCGTCGCCATTGGCTCTCTTTGCCGCTCACCCTTGCGCCCTTCACTGGCGCGCTGGCGGCTGAGCGCACGCTGCTCAACGCCGCCTACGACGCGACGCGTGAGTTCCACGCCGACTTCAACGCCGCCTTCGCACGCCACTGGCGGGCGCTGTCGGGCGAGGACGTCGCCCTCTACCAGTCGCACGGTGGCTCGGGCGCGCAGGCACGCTCGGTGCTCGATGGCCTGCGTGCGGACCTGGTCTCGCTCGCGCTACCGCCGGACATCGACCGCCTCGCGCGTGCCGGGCTGGTCGACACTCGCTGGCGTGAGGCGCTGCCGCGGCAGGCCTGCCCCATGGCTTCGACCATCGTCTTTCTGGTGCGCAAGGGCAACCCGCACGGCATTCGCGGCTGGGACGACCTGCTGCAACCCCGGCTCGCGCTCGTCACCCCCAACCCCAGGATTTCCGGCGGCGCACGCTGGAACTGGTTTGCCGCCTGGGGCCACGCACTGCGCGCCAGCGGCAGCGAGCGGGCGGCCTTCGATTTCATGCGCCAGCTCTTTGCCCGCGTGCCGGTGCTCGATACCGGCGCACGCTCGGCGGCGATGAGCTTCATCGTGCGCGGCATGGGCGACGTGCTGCTGGCGTGGGAAAGCGAAGCCCATCTGGCGCTGCAGGCCTTTGGCACCCAGGCGATCGAGCTCGTCACGCCGCCCGACAGCATCCTGGCGCTGCTGCCCGTGGCGCAGGTCGAGCGGGTCACGCAGCGGCGCGGCAGCGCCGGGCTTGCGCGTGCCTATCTGGACTATCTCTACAGCGCGGATGCGCAGCAACTCGCAAGGCGCCACTTCTTTCGCCCCGCACAGCTCCCGGCGACTGAACTTCCAGCGGTGGATACCTTCACGCTTGAAGCGGTGGCAGGCGACTGGCGCGAGGCGCAACAGCGGCACTTTGCCGAAGGCGGCCTGTTCGACCAGATCTGGCAGCCGGCGGCGCGGCGAGCGTCGTGACCATGACCGCCCTCGCCCTGCCCCGTCTGTCGCGCCGCAGCCGCCGTGCGCCTGCCGTGCTGCCCGGGCGCGCGCTCACGCTCGGGCTCACCATCACCTGGCTCAGCCTGGTGGTGCTGCTGCCGCTTTCGGCCGTCGTTCTGAGCGCGGCAAGCCCGGGCTGGGAAGCGCTGTGGCACGGCATCTCCAGCCCAAGGGTGCGCGCATCCCTCTTGCTCTCGTTTGGCAGCGCCTTCGTGGCCGCACTGGTGAATCTGCTGTTTGGCGGTCTCACCGCCTGGGTGCTGGTGCGCTACCCCTTCCCGGCCAGGAAACTGGTGGATGCGCTGGTGGACCTGCCCTTTGCGCTGCCCACCGCCGTCGCGGGCATTGCGCTGGCAACGCTCCATGCACCGCAGGGCTGGATCGGCCGCTGGCTGGCGCCGCTGGGCCTGCAGGTGGCATTTGCACCCGCGGGCATCGTGGTCGCACTCATCTTCATCGGCCTGCCGTTTGTCGTGCGCACGGTGCAGCCGGTGCTGGAAGATCTGGCGCCGGAATATGAAGAAGCCGCGCGCAGCCTCGGCGCCAGCCGCGCGCAGGTGTTCGTGCATGTGGTGCTGCCCGCCATGCTGCCCGCGCTGCTCACCGGCTTTGCGCTCGCGTTTGCACGGGCAGCGGGCGAGTACGGCTCGGTGATCTTCATCGCGGGCAACATGCCCATGGTGTCGGAAATCGCGCCACTGCTGATCGTCACCCGTCTGGAACAGTACGACGTGGCCGGCGCGACGGCGATCGCGGTCGCGATGCTGGCGCTCTCGTTCACGCTGCTGCTGGCGATCAACCTGCTGCAGGGCGCCAGCCGCACGCACGCCACCGGCCGGAGGGCGGCATGAGCACCTGGCCGGGGGGGCGGATGAACACGCGTCACGGCAAGCCCGGCGCCTGGCTGCGCTGGACACTGATGGCCGTCACCGCAGGCTTTTTGCTGCTCTTTCTCTTTCTGCCGCTCGCTGCGGTGTTTTACGAGGCGCTGGCCCAAGGCTGGGACGCAAGTCTTGCCGCGATCACCGAGCCCGATGCGCTCGCCGCCATCCGGCTCACGCTCACCGCCAGCCTGATTGCGGTGCCACTGAACCTGGTGCTCGGCACCTGCGCTGCCTGGGCGATTGCGCGCTTTGACTTTGCCGGCAAAGGCTTGCTCACGACGCTGATCGACCTGCCGTTCTCGGTCTCGCCGGTGATCGCGGGCCTGGCCTGGGTGCTGCTGTTTGGCAGCGCGGGCTGGTTCGGCGCCTGGCTCGATCGCCACGATTTGCAGATTCTGTTTGCCGTGCCCGGCATCGTGCTGGCCACGGTGTTCGTCACCTTCCCCTACGTCGCGCGCGAACTGATCGCGCTCATGCAATCGCAGGGCAGCGAGGAGGAAGAAGCCGCCATCGTGCTCGGCGCCAGCGGCTGGCGCGTGTTCTGGCATGTGACGCTGCCCAACATCCGCTGGGGGCTGTTCTACGGCGTGGTGCTGTGCAACGCACGCGCCATGGGTGAATTTGGCGCCGTCTCCATCGTCTCGGGCCACATCCGGGGCCTTACCAACACGCTGCCGCTGCATGTGGAAATCCTCTACAACGAATACAACAGCGCCGCCGCCTTCTCCGTGGCGGCGCTGCTGGCGCTGCTGGCGCTGGCCACGCTGGCTCTCAAAACCCTGGCCGAATGGCGCTTGCGCGCCCAGGCCAACGCTCTCCGGAAGGCATTGCCATGAGCATGGAAGTACGCTCCATCCACAAACGTTTTGGCAGCTTCACGGCGCTGCGCGATGTCTCCCTCGCCTTTCCCGACGGGCACCTCACCGCGCTGCTCGGCCCCTCGGGCTGCGGCAAGACCACGCTCTTGCGCATCATCGCCGGGCTGGAAGCGCCCGACAGCGGCCAGGTGCTGCTCGGCGGCGAGGACGCCTCGCACGCCGACGTGCGCGAGCGCCAGGTCGGCTTCGTGTTTCAGCACTACGCGCTCTTCAGGCACATGACGGTGTTTGACAACGTGGCGTTTGGCCTGCGCATGAAGCCCCGGCGCGAGCGTTTGAGCGAAGCCGCGATTCGCACCAAAGTGATGGATCTGCTGCAACTGGTGCAGCTCGATTGGCTGGCCGACCGGCGCCCGGCCGCGCTTTCGGGCGGGCAGCGTCAGCGCATCGCCCTGGCGCGTGCGCTGGCGGTGCAGCCGCGCGTGCTGCTGCTCGACGAGCCGTTTGGCGCGCTGGACGCCAAGGTGCGCAAGGAACTGCGCCGCTGGCTGCGCAAGCTGCACGACGAGCTGCACGTGACCAGCATCTTCGTCACGCACGACCAGGAAGAGGCGCTGGAAGTGGCGGACGAAATCGTCATCATGAACCGTGGCCAGGTCGAGCAGCGCGGCAGCCCGCAGGCGGTGTACGAGGAGCCCGCCACGGCCTTTGTCTGCGGCTTTCTCGGCCACATGAACCGGTTTCATGGCCGTGTGCAAGGCGGGCAGCTGCGCTCGGGCAATGTGCACTTCGCACTGCCGGACGACCCGGCCGCTCACAACGCCGCCGGCACCGCCTACGTGCGCCCGCACGAAATCCAGATCGAGCCCTGCGAGCCGCAATACCGCCCGGCGCACGCCAGCGAACTGCGGGTGAACCTGCTGCGCGCGCAGGCCCTGGGGCCACTGGCACAGCTGGAGCTGACACGCGAAGACACGCAGGAAGTCATCGAGGTGGTGATGCCCAGCCAGGAGTTCGATCGCCTGCGCGCACGCGGCTGCCAGCACTTCATTGCACGGCCCTCAAGAGCAAGGGTGTTTTTGGGCTCTCGCGCTTGATGGACAAGCGCTGGCAGCTCACCATTTTTCTTTATTCGCTTCCCTGCTTAGGTTATGAAAAATCAATTCTTCCCATCCCGAGGCTGCTTGCCTACATTTGCCGAAACGCCTGCGCTGCAGGCTGTACCGGCTTGAATCAGAGAGGGATTGCATGACACAGATTGCCGACGTCCTGCCCGACGTGCTGCCGATCTCGCGCGAGAAAGCGCAAACCGCCGCCGACCTGGTGCAGGGGCTCGACAGCCCGGCGCTGGAATGGCTGGCGGGCTTCATGGCCGGCGCTGCCGCGCGAGGGCGCCTGAGCGCGGCGCAGACGCCGCCGCAGACCTCCACGCCCACAGCGCTTGCCACCAGCGCTGCCGTGCAGCAACAGCTCACCATCGTCTACGGCAGCCAGACCGGCAACGCCAAACGCGTGGCCGAAAGGCTGGCGGGCGAGGTGCAGGCCGCGGGCCTGCCGGTGCGCCTGGTGCGCGCCGACGCCTACCGCACCAGCGACCTGAAGAAGGAAAAATTCCTCTACCTCATCATCAGCACCCACAGCGAAGGCGACGCGGTGGAGCCACCGGACGACTCGCGCGGCTTCTACGAATTCCTGATGGGCAAGCGCGCGCCCCAGTTGCCGGAGCTCTCCTACAGCGTGCTCGCGCTGGGCGATTCGAGCTACGTCGATTTCTGCGGCATTGGTCGGCGCATCGACGAGCGTCTGGCCGAGCTCGGTGCCCGACGCGTGCTGGAGCGCGCCGATGCCGACGTGGATCTGGACTACGTCGTCACGCCCTGGACGGGCAGCGCAACGCAACAGGCCAAGCGCCTGCTGGCACCCCAGCCGGCCGCCATCCGGACAGCCGCCGCGCCAACGCCCGGCGCCGAGGTGCTCACGCTGCGTCCCGGCCATGCATCCTGGTCACGCGAGCGCCCCTTCCTCGCCGAGGTCCTCGTGAACCAGCGCATCGTCGGCAGTGGCAGCGACAAGGACGTGCGCCACATCGAACTCTCGCTGGCGGGAAGCAGCCTGCACTACCAACCCGGCGATGCGCTTGGCGTCTGGCCCACGCAAGCACCTGAGCTGGTGCATCGCGTGCTCGATCTGCTGCAGCTCGATGGCAGCACCGCCGTGACGCAGGGTGAGGAAACCCTGCCGCTGACCGATTGGCTGACCCACCGGCGTGAACTCACGGTGCTCACCCGTCCCTTCGTCGCCACGCTGGCCGAGCGCGGTGGACATGAGGCGCTCAAGGCGCTGCTGCAACCTGAAGGCAGCGCAGACCTGGCCAAGCTGCTCAACACCTCGCAATTGATCGACCTACTGCGCGCCTACCCTGCCGAATGGGACGCCAACGCGATCGTCACGGCGCTGCGGCCACTGGCGCCGCGCATGTACTCCATCGCCAGCAGCCAGGCCCAGGTGGATGAAGAGGTGCATCTCACGGTCGCGCTGGTGCAGTTCGAGAAGGACGAGGAAGCCCGCTGGGGCGCCAGCAGCCACTATCTGTGCAACGCGCAGGAAGGCGCGCAGGTGCCGGTGTTCATCGAGGCCAACGAGCGCTTTCGCCTGCCGGCGGACGGTGCCCGTGACGTCATCATGGTGGGCCCCGGCACCGGCGTCGCGCCGTTTCGCGCCTTCGTGCAGCAGCGCCAGGCCGACGGCGCCACGGGGCGCAACTGGCTGTTCTTCGGCAATCCGCACCGGCACAGCGACTTCCTCTACCAAACGGAATGGCTGCAGGCCGTGAAGGAAGGCGCGCTCACGCATCTGGATGTGGCGTTCTCGCGCGACCAGGCCGAGAAGGTCTATGTACAGCATCGCCTGATCGAGCACGGCAGCGAAGTCTGGCAATGGTTGCAGGGCGGCGCGCACTTCTACGTCTGCGGCGACGCCGAGCGCATGGCCGGCGACGTGCAGCGCGCGCTAGCCGAGATCGCGGTGACGCACGGTGGCAAAACACCCGAGGACGCGGCCGACTGGGTCAAGACCCTGCTGCTGGAAGGCCGCTACGCCCGCGACGTGTACTGAGCACCAGCCCCTTTTCTGAAACTGCCACGCGAAGTCGCACCGCGCATTCGCGAGGATTCGCGCACCCTTTTCATGACCGATACCCTGACCATCACCAAGAACAAGAAGCTCTCTGCCCTTGAGCACATCAAGGAGCAAAGCCGCTACCTGCGCGGCACCATAGACCTCGGGCTGGCCGACCGCACCACTGGCGCAATCAGCGAGCCAGACACCAAGCTGCTGAAATTCCACGGCAGCTACATGCAGGACAACCGCGACGTGCGCGACGAGCGCCGGCGCCAAAAGCTCGAACCCGACTACGGTTTCATGGTGCGCGTGCGCCTGCCCGGCGGCGTGCTCACGCCCAGTCAGTGGCTGGAGCTGGACGCACTCACACAGCACACCAAGGGCGGGCTGCGCATCACCACGCGCCAGACCTTCCAGTTCCACGAGATCAAGAAGGAAAAGCTGCGCGACGTGATGGGCGCCATCAACGCCGCCGGCCTCTCGACGTTGGCCGCCTGCGGCGACGACGTGCGCAACGTGATCGCCTCGGTCAACCCGCAGATCGCCGCGACGCACGCCGAGGTGTATGACTGGGCCGTCAAGCTGATGCACTACGTCAAACCCCAGACCACCGCCTACCAGGAGCTGTGGATCGACAAAAAAGAGCGCACGAGTGACGGCGCGCACGACGAAGAGCCGCTGCTGGGCAAAACCTATCTGCCGCGCAAATTCAAGTTCGGCATTGCGATCCCGCCGTACAACGACATCGACGTGTTCGCGCAAGACATGGGCCTGATCGCCATCTTCGACAAGAAGAATGCGCTGCAGGGCTTCAACCTCGCGCCCGGCGGCAGCATGGGCGCGACGGCGGGCGATGCCAAGACCTACCCGCGGCTGGCCGACCTCATCGGCTACGTGCCCAAGGAGCACCTGCTGGAGGCCTGCTGGCACGCGGTGGCGGTGCAGCGCGACTTTGGCGACCGCAGTGAGCGCAAGCACGCACGCCTGAAGTACACCATCGACGACCGCGGCCTGCAGTGGTATCGCGACGAGCTGCAATCGCGCCTGCCCTTCCTCATCGAGCCGCCGCGGCCCTACCAGTTCGAGCACAACGGCGACCGCTTCGGCTGGGTGGAGGCGGGCAAGGGCCTGTGGAACCTGACGCTGCGCATCCCCAGCGGTCGCCTGCTGGATGTGCCAGGCCACCCGCGCCAGAGCGGCATGCGCGCCATTGCGCGCATCCACCAGGGCGAACTGCGCATGACCTGCGACCAGAACGTGGTCATCGCCGGCGTTGCCACCAGGGACAAGGCGAAGATCGACGCGCTGGTGAAGGAATACGGGCTCGACGACCATGTGGGCGCGAGTGGTCTGCGGCTGAACGCGATTGCGTGCGTCGCGCTGCCGACCTGCGGGCTGGCGATGGCCGAGGCCGAACGCTATCTACCGACCATCGTCACCAAGATGGAAGCCCTGCTGGAGCGGCACGGCCTGCTTGATGAGCCCATCCACTTTCGCATGTCCGGTTGCCCCAACGGGTGCTCGCGCCCCTACATGGGCGAGATCGCGCTCGTGGGGCGCGCCATCGGCAAATACGACCTGCGCCTGGGTGCCGACCATCTGGGCGAGCGCCTGAACGCCACCTACAAGGAAAACGTCGGCGAAGAGGTCATCCTCGCCGCGCTCGACGCGCTCTTTGCCCGCTTCGCCAGGGAACGCAACGCCGGCGAGCACTTTGGCGATTTCATCGCCCGCGCCGGGATCGTGGAGCCACCCTCGCGGCGCCCCGCCATCCAGTACTGAAAGAGGCAGCAAGCATGGAACACTTTCCGCTGTTTCTCCATCTGCGCGCCCGCAAGGTGCTGGTGGTCGGCGCCGGGCTGATTGCCGAGCGCAAGATCGCGCTGCTGCTGGCCGCCGGCGCCGAGGTCTGCGTCGTCGCCCGTGCCGCGCACAGCCGCGTGCAGGAACGCGCAACCACCGGCCAGGTCAGGCTGCAGCTGCAGGATTTCACGCCAGAGTGCCTGCAAGGCGCGTGGCTGGTCATTGCCGCCACCAACGACTCACGGCTCAACGAAGCCGTGGCACAGGCCGCCAGCCGGCGCCAGCTCTGGTGCAACGTGGTGGACGATGCGGCGCGCTCCAGCGCGCAGGTGCCGGCCATCGTCGACCGCGCGCCGCTCACCATCGCGATCTCGTCCGGCGGCGCGGCGCCCGTGATCGCGCGGCGCCTGCGTGAGCGCATCGAAGCGCTCGTCGAGCCTTCCGTCGGCTGGCTCACGGCGCTGGCCCGGCGCCAGCGCACTGCCATCCGCAAGGCGCGCCCTGACCTGATTGCACGGCGACGCTTCTACCACTGGCTGCTGGACGGCCCGGTACACGATGCGTTGCGTGCGGCGCAGCCCGATCAGGCCGACGCACTGCTGCAACTGGCCCTTGCCGAAGGGGAGAAGCCCACCCACGGCAAAGTCCTGCTCGTGGGTGCCGGCCCCGGCGACCCCGGCCTGCTCACGCTGCGTGGCCTGCGTGCGCTCAATGAGGCCGACGTGATCCTGCACGACCGGCTGGTGAGCGCCGAGGTGCTGCAGCTGGCGCGGCGCGATGCGCTGCTCATCAGCGTGGGCAAGACGCCCGGCGAAGACCACGAGGCAACGCAGCGGCGCATTCACGCCCTCATGGTGCAGCACGCACGCCAGGGCCGGACCGTGGTGCGCCTCAAGGGCGGCGACCCCTTCGTGTTCGGGCGCGGCGCCGAGGAACTGCTGGCGCTGAAGCAGCACGGCATCGCCTACGAGGTAGTGCCCGGCATCACCGCGGCGCTCGCCTGCGGCGCCTACGCCGGCATCCCGCTGACGCACCGGGGCGCCGCCGACAGCCTCACGCTCGCCACCGCGCAGCGCCAGGACCAGGCCGAACGCGAGGGCGCGCCGCACCAGCAGACCCAGGTGGTCTACATGGGCGTGGAGCGCCTTGCCAGCCACAGCGCGCAGCTGATGGCCCAGGGGCTGGCGCCTGATACGCCTTGCGCACTGGTGGAAAACGGCTCACGGCCAACGCAGCGCACGCTGCACGCGACGCTTGCCAACGTGGCGCAGCAGGCACGACACCACCGCATTGCGGCCCCCGCGCTCTTCATCGTCGGCGAAGTCACGCGGCTCGGCCAGCAGCTGGCCTGGTTCGGCGAAACGATCACGCCCGTCACGGCACACACCGAGCAGGCTGAGGCCGTGCTCGCGGCATAACAAGGAAACCACCATGGGCACAGCCCTCAGCACCCCCTTGGCCCAGCGCTGGAATGCGCTGCTCGATTTGCTGGAAGGCATTGCGCAGGAGCACCCGGACGCGCTGCTGGCTTCCTCCATGGGCGTGGAAGACACGCTGCTCATCCACGCCCTGATGCAATTGCCCAGGCGCCTTGGCATCTTCATGCTCGACACCGGCCGCCTGCACCCGGAAACACTGGCTTTGGCAAGCGCCATGGAGCAGCGCTACGGCATCACCATCCAGCTCATGCGCCCGGATCCTGCCGCCGTGCGCGACTACGTGAACACGCATGGCCTGAACGCCTTCTACGACAGCGTGGAACTACGCCAGCGCTGCTGCGGCATCCGCAAGGTCGAACCGCTGCGACGCGCGCTCGCCGGCCATTCCGCCTGGATCACCGGCCAGCGGCGTGAGCAATCGGCCACGCGCGCCGAGCTGCCCGAGGCGCAGTGGGACGACGCCTTCGGCCTGCACAAGTACAACCCGCTCGCGAGCTGGAGCACCGAAGAGGTCTGGGCCGTCGTGCGCGCGCTGGACATCCCCTACAACCCCTTGCACGACCAGGGCTACCCCTCGATCGGCTGCGAACCCTGCACCCGCGCCATCCGCCCAGGCGAAGACATCCGCGCCGGCCGCTGGTGGTGGGAGCAGAGGAGCAGCCTGGAATGCGGCCTGCACACCAGCGTCAACGCCAGCCACCACGACCATACCGCCCCCACCCCCGCCGCCTGACCATGAACGCATCCGCGACTACCCTGAACCGTACCCACCTCGACTGGCTTGAATCCGAAGCCATCCACATCCTGCGCGAGGTCGCCGCCGAGTGCGAACGCCCGGTGCTGCTGTTCTCCGGCGGCAAGGATTCCTGCGTGCTGCTGCGCCTGGCCGAAAAGGCCTTTCGCCCGGGTAAATTCCCCTTTCCGTTGCTGCACGTCGATACCGGCCACAACTTCCCCGAGGTGATCGCGTTTCGCGACCAGCGCGCGGTCGAACTCGGTGAACAACTCATCGTGCGCAGCGTCGAGGATTCCATCGCACGCGGCACCGTGGTGCTGCGCCATGAAAACGAGTCGCGCAACGCCGCGCAGGCCACGACGCTGCTGGAAGCCATCGCCGAGTTCCGCTTCGACGCCTGCATCGGCGGCGCGCGCCGTGACGAGGAAAAGGCGCGCGCCAAGGAGCGCATCTGCTCGTTTCGCGACGAGTTCGGCCAGTGGGACCCGAAGAACCAGCGCCCCGAGCTCTGGAACCTCTACAACACCCGCGTGCACCCGGGCGAGAACATCCGCGTGTTCCCGATCTCCAACTGGACCGAGCTTGACATCTGGCAGTACATCGCACGCGAAGAACTCGCGCTGCCTCTCATCTATTACAGCCACGTGCGCCCCGTCGTGCGTCGCCAGGGGTTGCTCGCGCCCGTCACGCCGCTCACCCCGGCGCGTGAGGGCGAGGTGGTGGAAGACGTGCGCGTGCGCTTTCGCACCGTGGGCGATGTCTCGTGCACCTGCCCGGTCGAATCCGATGCCGCCACGCCGGTGGACATCATCGCCGAGACGGCGGTGACCACCATCACCGAGCGCGGCGCGACGCGCATGGACGACAAGCTCAACGAGGCGTCGATGGAACGGCGCAAGAAAATGGGGTATTTCTGATGAACGCCGTGAACGATCTCTGGCCCGAAGCGCGCAACAAGGGCGTGCTGCGTCTGGTCACCGCCGGCTCGGTTGACGATGGCAAATCCACGCTGATCGGGCGCCTGCTGCTGGACAGCAAGGGCGTGTTTGCCGACCAGCTTGCCGCCATCTCGGGCTCGCGCTACTCGCGTGCACCGGCGGATGCGCTCGACCTGGCGCTGCTCACCGACGGTCTGGAAGCCGAGCGCGAGCAGGGCATCACCATCGACGTCGCCTACCGCTACTTCGCCACGCCGGCTCGCAAGTTCATCATCGCCGACGCGCCGGGGCATGAGCAGTACACGCGCAACATGGTCACCGGCGCCTCCACGGCGGACGCTGCCGTCATCCTGATCGACGCCGCACGCGCGCAAGGCGGCGAGCTGCTGCCCCAGACCAAGCGCCACGCGACACTCGCCCAGCTGCTGGGCCTGCGCCACATCCTCATCGCCATCAACAAGATGGATCAGGTGGGCTGGAGCCAGGCGGTATTCGAGCGCATCCAGACCAGCGTGAACACGCTGGCCGAGCGCTTGGGCATCCCCGCCCTCACCTGCGTGCCACTGTCGGCGTTGACCGGCGACAACGTGGTCGATCCCAGCGCGCACATGCCGTGGTACCAGGGCCTGCCGCTGCTGCCGCTGCTCGAATCGCTGCCGCTGGAAAAACCGGTGCAGGAAGAACGCCCTCGCCTGTTCGTGCAATGGGTTATCCGCCACGAAGGCAGCAGCACGCAGGCCTTTCGCGGCTACGCCGGGCAGTTGCAAGGCGGCGTGCTGCGCGTGGGCGATGAGGTGGCGGTGCTGCCCAGCGGCGAAGCGGCGCGGGTGCAAGCGCTCTACCAGGGCAACACACCACTTGAAGCCGCCGCAGCGGGCGACAGCGTCACGCTGGTGCTCGATCGCGAGATCGACGTCTCGCGCGGCGACCTGCTGGTGAGCGGCGCCAAAGCGCCCCAGGTGGCGCGCGAGTTCGACGCTGACCTGTGCTGGCTTGACCGCCAGACGCTCAACCCGGCGCGCTGGTACTGGCTCAAGCAGGGCACACGGCTGACACAAGCGCGCATCACGGCGGTCACAAGCAAACGCGACATCAGCGAACTCACAACGGTGGACTGGAGCGGGCCGCTCGCGAGCAACGACATCGGCCGCGTGCGCATCCGCACGCGCGACGCGCTGGCGCTCGATGATTACGACGAGGCGCGTAGCACCGGCGCCTTCATCCTGATCGACGACGCCAGCCACCAGACGGCGGCGGCGGGCATGGTGCGGCTGGGGAACTGAACGCGCCAGGTGCCCCGCAGAGCGAAATCGCCATCGGCATTCATGCGCATAAAATATGCGCATGAATGCTGATGGGAATGCTGCCATGCTTCGCTTCGACAACGCGTCCAAGAAGTCCACCAACCTCTCGCTCAACAGCAAGGTGCTGGAAGCAGCGCGGGAGATGGGCATGAACGTTTCACAGACGGTCGATGAACTGCTGGCGGCCGAAGTCCGGCGCCGCTACTGGGAACGTTGGAACAGCGCCAACCAGGAGGCCATTGCCGCCTACAACGCCCGCATCGAGAGAGAGGGCCTGCCGCTGGCGCCATACCGCAGTTTCTGAGCCATGGCGCGTTTCGACGTTTACCAGCACCCCGACGCTGCACTGCGCGCCACCACGCCATTTCTGCTTGACGTGCAAAACGAGTACATCAGCGGCTTGCAGACACGCGTCGTCATCCCCCTGCGCAGCGCGCGCTGTGTGCCGCTGCCGCTGCACGACCTCAACCCTGCGCTGCAAGTCAATGGCGCCGCCGTCATTCTGGACACAGCCGCCTTGGGCGCGCTGCCCCTGTCCGCCCTGAAAAATCCCGTAGCCAACCTGAAGGCGCAAGCCGGGCTGATCGCCAATGCCATGGACGCGCTGTTTGGCGGGTATTGAGCCCGGGCAGCCCCGCGCTTCGGACTCACGACGGCCCCAAAGAATGGCCCGTACGTCCTTCGCACGTCGGTGATCGTGCAGATCGGTATGGGGCGCAAGGCTCTTTTTTGCCACCTGTAGCGGTGGCTACGGGCAACAAAGGCGCTGTGTCTGTGCTGATCACGTTCACTGCCGCATAGGCAGCTCAGAAAATCGGCTTGTATGCGGTTCTTGTTCATCGGCTCACGATTTACGCTCCGCGCTTCCTCTCTACATTCGTTCGCCCTCATGCAGTTGCGCTTCGCTTTGCTCACTGTGACCAGCTCGTAGCGGGGCTTGCACCCGCAGGTGTGCGCTCATGCTGGGCGCACGCAAACAAAAACCCGCTCCCTGTGACAGGAGCGGGTTTTGATGTGTCATGGGGCTTTGTGAGCCCCTTGTTTGGTGGTGGTACCGGGACTTGAACCTGGGACATCAGCATTATGAATGCTGCGCTCTAACCAACTGAGCTATACCACCGAAGCGGGGCATTCTAGCCGAAAAAGCCCGGTTTCCGATCACCATCGGGCATCCTTTACGATTTCGCACCATGGCCCTCCCTCCACTTGCAGGCTCGCCGCGCCGCGGCCGCGACATTCACGAAGCGCACCGCGCAGCCACGCCGCTGGAGCTGCTGTTTGACCTGACTTTCGTCGTCGCCGTGGCGCTGGCCGCCGCGCAACTGCACCACGCCGAGGGCGCGGGGCACACGCTGGCGGCCCTGCCCGGCTATCTGCTGGCATTTTTCGCCATCTGGTGGGCGTGGATGAACTACACGTGGTTCGGCTCGGCCTACGACAACGACGACGCCACCTACCGCGTGCTCACCCTGCTGCAAATGGCGGGCGTGCTGGTGTTTGCCACTGGCGTCCCGGGGTTGTTCGAGGGGCGCACCGCGCTGGCGGTGGCAGGCTATGCGGCGATGCGGCTGCCGCTGTGCGTCCAGTGGCTGCGTGCGGCGCAGGGCGACCCGCTGCGGCGCGGCACCTGTCTGCGTTATGCCGCAGGCGTGGCCTGCGTGCAGGTGCTGTGGATCGCGCAGTTCTTCTCGGCAAGCGCCGGTCTGCTGCCGCAAGGCCTGATCTGGCCCAGCCTGATCGCGCTGGTGCTGCTGGAACTGGCCGTGCCGCTGTGGGCCGAAACGGTGGGCCCGCCCACGCCCTGGCATGCGCACCACATCGCCGAGCGCTACAGCGGCTTCGTCATCATGATTCTGGGCGAGAGCATTCTGGGTGCGACCAATGCCGTGAGCAATCTGGTGCAAGCCAGCGGGTTGACGGCAGAGCTGGCGCTGCTGGGTCTGGCAGGCGCACTGCTGGCGTTTTGCCTGTGGTGGATGTACTTCCTGCTGCCCTCGGGGGAGTCACTGCACCAGCACCGCGAGCGCGCGTTTCTCTGGGGCTATGGGCACTACGTGACGTTTGCCGCACTCGCCGCCGTGGGCAGCGGGCTGGAAGTGGTGGCCGATGCGGTCAAGCAGGACAGCGCCAATTCCGCGTTGCAGGCGATCACCATGGTGGCTGCGGCGCAGGCCATTTACATCGCCTCCATCTGGGCGCTGCACCGCCACGCCACGCGCTCATCGCACCGGCAACTGGTCCTGGTGCTGGTAGTGCTGGCCTGCGTGGGGCTGGCACCGCTGGCCGTGGCGCAAGGGCTGCCGCTGGTCTGGGGACTGTTGCTGCTGTCGCTGGGGCCGCTGGTCTCCATCGTCTACAACGAGCGCGGCCGCACGCATTGCGCGGCGGATTTTGTGGTGCGTTGAACGGCACCCATCCGCCGGGCGGATGGGCCATGGTGCCGTCAGCCTTTAGACGAGGTTTATCAAAAAATTAGTAGCTGCCAGCGCTTGCCCACAAAGCGCTAGAGCCATATTTGACTGATATTTTTCAGCGATTGCTGAATTGCGCTGCACGCTTGTTCACGAAGGCGTCCATGCCTTCCTTCTGGTCCTGGGTGGCGAACAGCGCGTGAAACAGGCGGCGCTCGAACATCACGCCATCCGAGAGGCCGCTCTCGAACGCGCGGTTGACCGATTCCTTGGCCGCCATCACCGCGATCTGCGAGAAGCCGGCGATGGTCAGGGCCGCGCCCAGGGTTTCTTCCATGAGCTTGTCCAGCGGCACCACGCGGCTGACCAGCCCGGCGCGCTCGGCCTCGGTGGCGTCCATCATGCGAGCGGTGAGTGCCAGGTCCATGGCCTTGGCCTTGCCGACGGCGCGCGGCAGGCGCTGGGTGCCGCCGGCACCGGGGATCACGCCAAGCTTGATCTCGGGCTGGCCGAACCTGGCGTTGTCGGCGGCGATGATGAAGTCGCACATCATCGCCAGTTCGCAGCCGCCGCCCAGCGCGTAGCCGCTGACTGCGGCGATCACCGGCTTGCGCACGCTGCGGATGCGCTCCCAGTTGCGGGTGATGTAGTCGCCCTTGTAGACGTCGGCGAAGGTGTAGCTGGCCATCATGCCGATGTCGGCGCCTGCGGCAAACGCCTTCTCGCTGCCGGTGACGATCATGCAGCCGATCTTCTCGTCCGCATCAAACGCGGCCAGCGCCTCGCCCAGCTCGTTCATCAGCTGGTCGTTGAGTGCGTTGAGCTGCTTGGGGCGGTTGAGCGTGACGACGCCGATTTTTTCCGCTTCGGTGCGGACGGTGATGCATTCGTAGACCATGGGATGCTCCTGCAATGGGTGAGTCAAACCGTTGAATATAGCGGGCAGTTCAGGGGTTTCCCAGCCAGGCATCGGCCACCGCGGGATCACGCACGCCGAGGACCAGGTTCTCGCCCCCTGCATCGGCTGCAGGCAGAACCAGCGGCAAACGCAACAGGCGTGCATCGCGCGCCACCAGCGCCGTCATGTGCGCATCCGGCGCCGCGTAGAGCGGCAGATCGTCCAGCTTGGTCAGGCGCCAGCCCTCGCCTGCCACTTCCACGCCCAGCCACTCGTCGCCCGCCATCATCCCGGCACGCTCGGCCGCGCTTCCCGGCAGCACGATCTTGATCTGCACGCTGGCGCTCTCTGTCACGCGCAGGCCCAGGCGCTGGGCGATCTGCGCGGTATCGCTCTTGCATTCCACGCCAATGGCGGCCAGCAGCTCAGCTACCGGCAGCTCGCCGGTGCCATGCACCCATGCGTCGATCTCGGCGTCCCAACTGCGGCCCGAGCACTGGCGCAGCACGCGGCGGATGTCCTGCTCGCTGACAGGCCCGCCGTTGCTGTGCTGCCACAGCGCCCGCATCACGTCGTCCAGCGTGCAGCGGCCCGAGCGGCGCAGCGCAAGATCCAGACACAACGCCACCAGCGCGCCCTTGGTGTAGTAGCTCACCGTGGTGCCGGGCGTGTTTTCATCGGGCCGGTAATAGCGGATCCAGGCATCAAAGCTGGCCTGCGCCACGCTCTGCACCTGGCGGCCGGGCGTCTGCAGCACCTGGTTGATGGTTTTGGTGAGCAGCTTGAGGTACGCGTCCTGGGCTATCAGGCCCGCGCGGCGCAGCAGCAAATCGTCGTAATAGCTGGTGAACCCCTCGAAGAACCAAAGCAGTTCGGTGTAGTTTTCCTGCGTGTAGTCGTAGCGCGCCAGCTCCTGGGGGCGCATGCGCTTGACGTTCCAGGCGTGGAAATATTCGTGGCTGAACAGACCCAGCAGGGTGGTGTAACCCTCGGGAGCTTTGACCCCGCCCAGGCGCGGCAGGTCGCGCCGGCCGCAGATGAGGGCGGTGCTGGTGCGGTGCTCCAGCCCGCCATAGCCGCCATCGACCACATTGAGCAAAAAGACATAGCGCTCAAACGGCGCCTTGCGCTCCGGGCTCCAGAAGCGAATTGCCTCTTCGCAGATACGCTGTACATCGCGCAGCAGTCGGGCACTGTCGAATGATGCGGCAGCACCACTCACGACCAAGCGATGCACCACGCCGCAGGCGGTGAATTTGAAATTTTGAAATGCCCCCATTTCCACCGGGCAATCCGCCAGCTCGTCGTAATGCGCGGCGCGGTAGCTGCCAAAGCCGTGGCGCGCAGCCTTGAGCGGCATGAGCGCTGTGGCCAGTTGCCAGTCGGGGCAGGTCGGCGGGCGCAGCACTTGCAACACGTGCGGCACGTCCTCCTGACCATGCACACGCAGGCACAGACTGGTGGCATTGAAAAAACCGCGCGTTGCGTCCAGCCAGGCCGTGCGCACGGAGCGATCACTGGCCACTATTTCATAGCGCAGCACGAGCTCCTCACCGCGTTTGCAGGCGATTTGCCATGCACATTTGCTGGTCTGTCGCAGCGCCACTGCCTTGCCTCCCTGCTCTGCCCGCAGGTGGATGAGGTTGCGTGCGAACTCGCGCACCAGGTAGCTGCCCGGAATCCAGACCGGCAAGGAGACGGTCTGGCGGGCCGCCGGTCGGGCGATCGTCAGCGTGAGGTGGTAGCGGTGGCTGCGCGGGTCAGGAGACTCGACGCGGAAATGGATGGCTGGTGTGGATTCAGGTGGCATGCCCCTATTACACCAGTGCCGGCAAACCGTTGCCTTGGGCCGGATCAAGCCCCCGGAATCACTCCGAGGCCGGCAGACACCAGGAAGGCACAGAAAAAGCACCTGTCCCCGGCATTTGCCAAAAATACCATCAAACTAAGCTCTAGCGCTTATCCAGCAAGCGTTGACAGCTCACAAATTATTGAGATCACTTCTTGGCAACTGCCAGCTCATTCATTCTGCGCTCCACCTCGGTCGCCGCAATCGCACCCGGTACGCGCGAGCCATCGGCAAAGATGATCGTAGGCGTGCCGGTGATCTTGTGCTTGCGTCCCAGCTGCAGGTTGCGCTCCAGCGCCTTCACGTCACAGCTGGCGGCGGCGGGCGTCACATCCTTGAGCATGTGGTCCTGCCATGCGACAGCGCGGTCCTTGGCGCACCAGATGTTGCGCGACTTCTCTGCCGAATCGGGGCTCAGGATGGGGTAGAGGAAGACGTGCATGGTGACGTTGTCCACCTTCTGCATGTCTTTTTCAAAGCGCTTGCAATAGCCGCAATTGGGGTCTTCGAAGATGGCGATCTGGCGCTCGCCCTTGCCGTGCACCACCTTGAAGGCATCGTTGAACGGCAGCGACTTGAAATCGATCGCCGTGAGTTTGTTGACGCGGTCCTCGGTCAGGTTGCGCCGTGCCTTGGTGTCTATGAGTTCACCCTGGATAAGGTAGTTGCCGCCCGCGTCGGTGTAGTACAGGTCGGTACCGATGCGCACCTCATAAAGCCCCTGCATCGGGGTGGCTGTGACCTCGTCGATCTGCGCCAGCTGGGGGATGCGCTCGGCCAGCGCCTTGCGAATCTGCGCATCCTGCGCGTTGGCCGCCTGGGCGCCCAGCAGCAGGACGGCACACGCCAGGGAAAGGAATCGGAGAGAAAGTTTCATGGTGGTTCAGCTGGGCCGCGGCCCGGTTGGAAAAATCAGGCCACGCCCATGGCGTGGCGGCTCACCCAGCCCTTGAGAGGTACCAGGCGATCAAACACATTCATGCCGTGCCTGCGCAGCGGCTGCAAGGCCGCATCGCCGCGCGTGAACAGCTGCTGCAGCCCGTCCATGGCCAGCATGGCAGTGGCCACCTCGGTCTTGCGCGCACGCTCGTAGCGGCGCAGCAGGCGCTGGTCCGCCAGCGCACGCCAGCCCTCGCGCTGGCTCAGCACCCGCACCAGGGCCGCGACATCGGCAAGACCCAGGTTCAACCCCTGGCCCGCCAGCGGATGCACCGCATGCGCGGCGTCCCCGGCGAGCACCCAGGCTTGCCCCGGCGCCCCTGCAACCGTGCCGCACCAGCGCCGGGCACGTGCCTGCACCAGCAGCCAGGCAGCACGCGGCGCGATCACCGCAAGCGCTCCAAGCGCGCCGCGGCTGGCTTCGCGCAGCGCGCCAGCCAGCTCAACCCCATCTGCCTGCAGCCAATGTTGCGATTGCCCATGGGCAACAGACCACACCACGGCCACCGAGTTCCCGTCGTCGCCTCCCAGGGGAAGAAACGCGAGGATGCTGCCATCCGCACCGAACCACTGGCGCGCCACCGCGCCATGCGGGCGTTCGCAGTCCAGCCGGGTGGCGATCGCATCCTGCGCATAGGGGACAAGATCGAATTCCACGCCCCATTCGGCGCGGGTGCGGCTGGCGCGGCCTTCGCACACCATGGTCAGCGGCGCAGGCACCGGCTGCGCCACCATCTCCACCAATGGTTGAAAGCCGATTGCGTCCTGCAGCCGCTGCTCCAGCGCCGGCACATCCACCACCCAGGCGAGTGCCGGCACGCGCTCGGCCACCGCGTCAAATGCGACTGCCCCGCCCGTATCGGACCATATCTGCATCTGCTGCACGGCGGTGGCGTGCTGCGCCTCGGGCCAGGCACGCACGGATTCCAGCAGGCTGCGCGACGCGGCATTGAGCGCATAGGCACGCACATCCGCCTGCCCGCTGGATGCGGGCGGCGCCACCAGCGCCACACGCAGCCCGGCGCGCGCCAGCAGCAGCGCCGCCGCGCGCCCGACGACACCGGCGCCGCGGATGCAAATATCAAAGGCCTGACCCATGCCGCGGATTGTAGGAGGCGCACAATGACCCGTTTTGCCCTCTTTCAACGCCATGCCCAGCCTTGATGAACCGCAGCGCATCCGCATCGCCCGCCTGTTTGTCTATCCCGTCAAATCCTGCGCCGGCGTACAGCTGCACGAGGCGCTGCTGGCCGAGACCGGCCTTGACCTGGATCGCAGCTGGATGGTGGTGGACGCCGAAGGCGTATTTCTGACTCAGCGCGAATGGCCGCGCATGGCCCTGGTGCAGCCCCAAATCAAAAGCACGGAGGTACTGCTGCGCGCGCCCGGCATGCTGACGCTGCACCTGCCCACGGACCAGGCGGCAGGCCGCACCCGGGTGCGCGTCTGGAAAGATACCGTGGACGCCTGGGACATGGGCGACGTGGCGGCGCAGTGGTTCAGCGATTTTCTCGGCCAGCCCGGGCTGCGGCTGGCGCGCTTTGATCCCGAGGTACGGCGCCTGTCCGACCTCAGCTGGACCCAGGGCGTGGAAGCGGTCAACCAATTCGTCGATGGCTACCCGCTGCTGGTCACCAGCGAGGCGTCGCTGGCCGAACTCAACCAGCGCCTGACGCAGGCGGGGCACGCAGCGATAGGCATCGAACGGCTGCGGCCGAATATCGTGCTGTCCGGCATCGAGGCGCACGACGAAGATCGCTTCAGCGAGATCCGGATCGCCAACGGCGACGGCCAGGTGCGGCTGCAGCCCGTCAAGCCCTGCGCGCGCTGCCCCATCCCGAACATCAACCCCACAACCGCCGAGCGCAGCCCCGAAGTGCTGGCCACCCTCAGCCGTTACCGCGCCGATCCGCGCCTGGAGAACAAGCCCACCTTCGGCATGAACGCCATCATTCACGCCGGCATTGGCCACAGCCTGCGCACCGGCGACAGCGTGCAAGCAGACTGGAACTTTGGCTGAAAGCCGCACCGCAAGCCTCGGCAAACGTGGCACCATTGCAGACACGCCACGCCCACCAGCCTGCCATGCCAGACACCGCGTCCGCACCTGACACCAGCAGCGCCGAAGCACGTGCGCTTGAGTCGGCAGGCAGCCCGACGCTGGATTTTTTGCTGCTGCGCATGCGGCGCAAAAGCGACTTCCCCGCACTCTCGGACACCGTCATGCGAATCCAGCGCGTGGCCATGTCCGAAGACGATAGCGTGGGCGACCTGACGCGCGAAATCCTCAAGGACGTGGCACTCACCCACAAGCTGCTGCGCCTGGTGAACAGCCCGCTTTTTGCCCACGCCAGCCGCGGCGGCGTGAGCACCGTCTCGCGCGCCGTCACGCTGGTGGGCTTCAATGCCGTGCGCACCATGGCGCTGAGCCTGGTGCTGCTGGAGCACATGCAAGACCGTGCCCAGGCCGAGCAGATGCGCGAGGAGTTTCTGCGCGCCATGATGGCCGGCGCGCTGGCCACCGAGCTGGGCGGGCGGGCACTCGCGGAATCTGCCTTCATCAGCGCCATGTTCCAGAACCTGGGGCGCATGCTGGGCTCCTACTATTTCCCCGAGGAAGCGGCGCAGATGCGCGCGCTGCTGGCCAATGGCGCCACCGAGGACGCCGCCGCGATGCAGGTGCTGGGGCTGACGCTGGAAGACCTGGGGGTGGGCGTGGCACGCGCCTGGGGTTTGCCCGATGGCTTGCAACGCAGCATGCGCACGCCCCTGGGTGCGCCGCCCCTGCGCGCGCCCCAGCAGGGCGACGAGCAGTTGCGCTGGATTGGCCGCGCTGCCAACGAGGTGGCCGCAACCCTGCTGCAGACCGCACCAGACAAGCTCACCGCACGCCTGCAGCAACTGGCGGACAGCTGGCGTCGCACGCTGCAGATCAGCCCCGAACGATTCGCCGAGGCGGTGCAGCGGGCGCGCCAGCAGCTCGTGGATATTGCCAGCGCGCTGGAGCTGCGTGTCACCGCCGGCAGCGCCGCAGAACGCCTGCTCAAGCCGCCAGCACCTGCTCCGGACACGGCGCTTGCGCCCGACCCGATCGCCGCCCACGCACTGCACGCGCCAACCGCCGCCCCTGCGACCAGCGAGCCTCCTGCCGCCGCAACCCTGGTCACGCAGCATGCGGCACAGGTGCTGGGTGCGGGCATCCAGGACATCGCCGATGCACTAGTCCAAGACGACTTCCGGCTCAACGACGTGCTGCGCATGATCCTAGAAACCATGCTGCGCGCCCTCGGCGCCCGGCGCATCCTCTTTGCCTTGCGCGACCCGCGCACCGACACGTTGCGCGGGCGCCTCAGGCTGGGAGAAAGCACGGACGCCGATCTGGCCGCACTGCGGGTGCCGCTGGCCGATGACGGCGACCTGTTTGCCACCGTCTGCCAGCGCGGCGCCGACACCCTGATTGCCGACACCCGACAGGGCGGCCTGCATGAACGCTTGCCGGCATGGTTTCGCCAGGGGCTGAACGCACCGACCTTCCTGCTGCTGCCGCTGCAGCTCAAGGGCAAGCCGTTTGCACTGATCTACGCCGACCACGACTTGCCGGGCGCACTGGCAGTGGACGAAACGCTGCTCGGCATGCTGCGCACCCTGCGCAACCAGGCCATCATGGCCTTTCGTCAGCGCGGCGGCTGACAGGCTGCGCAGCCCGAGCCCTCTAAAATCAGGGCATTCCCCGAATCTGAAAGAAACCCGCCATGAGCCTCCAATGCGGCATCGTGGGGCTGCCCAACGTCGGCAAGTCCACCCTGTTCAACGCCCTCACCAAGGCTGGCATTGCCGCCGAGAACTATCCTTTTTGTACCATCGAACCCAATACCGGCGTTGTGGAAGTGCCAGATCCGCGCCTGAAACAACTGGCCGAGATCGTGAAGCCCGATCGCATCGTTCCCGCCATCGTCGAATTCGTTGACATCGCCGGACTGGTGGTGGGCGCGAGCAAGGGCGAAGGCCTGGGCAACCAGTTTCTCGCGCATATCCGCGAAACCGACGCCATCGTCAACGTCGTGCGCTGCTTTGAAGACCCGAACGTCATCCACGTGGCGGGCAAGGTCGATCCGATTGCCGATATTGAAGTCATCCAGACCGAGCTGTGCCTGGCGGACCTTGCCACCGTGGAGAAAGCACTCAACCGCTACGGCAAAGCCGCCAAGAGCGGCAACGACAAGGAAGCGGCCAAGCTCGTCGCCCTGCTGACCCCACTGCAAGCCGCGCTCAACGAAGGCCAACCCGCGCGTAGCGTGCCGGTGAGCAAAGAGGATGCACCGCTGCTCAAGCCCTTGTGCCTGATCACCGCCAAGCCCGCGATGTTCATCGCCAACGTTGCCGAGGACGGCTTCGAGGCCAACCCGATGCTGGACAAACTTGCGGCCTATGCAAAGGCACAACACGCTCCGGTCGTTGCCATTTGCGCCAAGATAGAAGCCGAAATGGCAGAAATGAGCGATGAAGATCGCACGATGTTCCTCGAAGAAATGGGCCTGCACGAACCCGGCCTGAACCGCCTGATTCGCGCCGGATACGAATTGCTCGGTCTGCAGACCTATTTCACCGCCGGCGTCAAGGAAGTGCGCGCCTGGACCATCCACAAGGGCGACACCGCGCCCCAGGCGGCCGGCGTGATCCACGGCGACTTCGAGCGCGGCTTCATCCGCGCCCAGACCATCGCCTTTGACGATTTCCTCCAGTTCAAGGGCGAAGCCGGCGCCAAGGAAGCCGGCAAGATGCGTGCAGAAGGCAAGGAATACATCGTCAAAGATGGCGACGTGATGAATTTCCTGTTCAACGTCTAACTTCGGACTGTTGCCTCGCGGGATATCGTGAGGTTTCAAATAACCCTGCAAGTCATTGATTTGCGGGGTTTTTTTATTGTTTTTGCATCGTTTTTTCTCACTGTTGTTGATTTCCACCCAGAACTGACCCACCCGCACGGGTAATTTCCATCCAAATCTGACCCACGTAAGAACCCCAACCTGCTGCTTTTAGGGACGCCATCGATTCACAGCTTCGCAAGATCGAAGGGCAGAGCCTTGGGTATAAAGTGGCTCGTTTCTTCGGTCTTCTGGGGCGGTGATTTACGCGACCTGCAGTGTCGGATAGTCTGTATAGCCCTTGGCGCCACCTGCGTAGAGCGTGTTGGAGTCAGGGGCGTTCAGCGGTGTCTTGGCCCTGATGCGTGCGGGCAGGTCCGGGTTAGCCAGGAAGGCGGTGCCAAAGGCCACAGCGTCAAGCTTGCCTGCGGCGATGGCCGCCTCTGCCTCATCAGCGCTGTAGCCCATATTGCCCACCAACACACCCTTGTACTTTTCACGCGCTACGGGCATGACATCGGCCTTCTGCACGCCGAAGAAATCGGCGCGCATCACGTGCAGG
>NZ_MEDS01000009.1 GCF_001724135.1 Comamonas sp. SCN 65-56
ATACTGCACCGACTCGGCTGCCCGCTGTGGCACGCTGAGTAGCGTGTATCTCAGCCGGTCCGGGCTGGGGTCTTACACCACGGGATGGGACACGACCAGGGCCTGCCATGAAAATCGCTTCTTCCACCATCAGCGCAACGGTGGTGCACAGCGCCATGCGCGCGCAGACTCGGCACCCCAGCCTGCGCACCTGGGTGGGTGCGGACCCCCGGCAGCATGCTGCGGCAACGCCAGACAACTCGCTGGTCCGAGCAAGTGAGGCAACGCGCCGCGCTCCCGTCATGGAGCGCCCCAAACCACCGCCAGTCCACGGCGATGGCGATGCCAAATCCACGAGTCAGTCAAGCTGTGACCGCGATGTGGGCGCAATCACTCCACGGCTTTCCATGCTGCGCGACCTGATCGAACGCATGACGGGAATACGCCTTCAGGCGGTCCATTGGCGCGAAGCAACAGCGGCTGGATGCGCCGCCGCCATCGCCCCAATCCACCGCGCCCACGCAGTCAGCCGCCGGACAGCCCAACTGGGGCGCCGAGTTGGAACACCAAACGGTTCTCGAAGAAACCGAATCAACGCAATTCGCCGCCCAAGGCATTGTCCGCACCGCCGACGGACAGGAAATCCGCTTCAGCGTGCAGCTTTCCATGCAACGCAGCTATCGCGAAGCATCCAGCACCACGGTACGCATGAGCAATGCCGTCAAGCCCGTTGATCCGCTGGTGATCAATTTCAACGGCACGGCAGCCCAGTTGCACGGCAGTCGCTTTGATTTCGATCTCGATACCGACAGCACTACCGAATCCTTGCCCATGCTCGCCAGCGGCAGCGGTTTCCTGGCGCTGGACCGCAATGGCAATGGGCACATCGACAATGGCAGCGAGCTGTTTGGCCCGACGCAGGGCAATGGCTACAGCGAACTGGGCGAGCACGATCAGGACGGCAATGGCTGGATTGACGAAAACGATGCCGTCTTCAACCAATTGCGCATCTGGAATCCAACGGACCAAGGCGCCGGGCAACTGCTGGGCCTGCGTGAAGCCGGCATCGGCGCCCTGTCACTGCAGCCCAGCGTCACGCCGTTCGCGCTCAAGGACGGCACAACCAGATGCTCGGGTCCGTACGCGCCAGCAGCATCTATCTGCGAGACAACGGCAGCGCCGGCACCATGCAGCAGATCGACTTGGTCGCATGACCGACCTCTGCGCCTGGTCAAGCACCGGGCGCCGTCTCCTGCGCTACCCACGCCGCATAGGCCGAATCAGCGCGCAGGGATTGAACCACCAGCTCCGGCAAGGCATACGGGTGCAGCCGCCGCAGCAGCGCGATCAGGTCGTCGGCTCTTGCCGGCGCCGTCTTGCATTCGAGCTGCCATTCGCCTTCATGCTGCAGCGCGCCCTGCCAGCGGTAATGCGATTGCACCGGCCATACCTGCACGCAGGCAGCCAGTCGCCGAGTCACCACGGCGTCCGCAATGCCTCTGGCCTCGTCGGCAGTACCAACGGTTGTCGTGATCAGAATGACCACCGGCAAATCTGCAAGATTCTCCATGCCGGCAGTGTGGCATGAAGCGTCCGATGTGCGCGGAACTTTGGGTTTAGCACTCTATCGAAACGAGTGCTAATATTCCGACCATGCAAGAAAGGCTATCCGACATGACCTTGAACAACGCTTCCGCTGCAACGACACTGGCGTCCGCGAATCCGTGGGCGGTGGTGCCGCCGCTGGGCAATCTGGACGCGTATATCACGGCAGTCAACCGCTTGCCCATGCTGACACTGGAAGAAGAGCAGCGTTACGCCCGGGAATTGCGTCAAGACAACAACGTCGAATCTGCCGGGCGCCTCGTGCTCTCGCACTTGCGTCTGGTCGTTGCCATCTCGCGCCAATACCTGGGCTACGGTCTGCCACACGGCGACCTGATCCAGGAAGGCAACATCGGGCTCATGAAGGCCGTCAAACGCTTCGATCCGGACCAAGGGGTACGTTTGGTGAGCTACGCCATGCACTGGATCAAGGCGGAGATTCACGAATACATTCTGAAAAACTGGCGCATGGTGAAGGTCGCAACCACCAAGGCCCAGCGCAAGCTGTTCTTCAACCTGCGTTCGATGAAGCAGGAGTTCAAGGCCGACGTAGAAGATGCCCAGACTTATCGCGAAACGCTGACCGAGCATGAGATCGACACCGTTGCACGCCAGCTCAATGTCAAGCCGGAAGAAGTGATCGAGATGGAAACGCGCATGTCCGGCGGCGACGTGCTGCTCGACCCTGCGCCCAATGACGATGGTGAAGTGGCGTTCGGGCCGATTGCCTATCTTTCGGATGCCGCGCACGAACCCACGTCGATGATTGAATCACGCCAGCGTGATGTACTCGCCTCCCAAGGGATTTCGACAGCGCTTGAAGGGCTGGACGCGCGCAGTCGCCGCATCGTCGAGGAGCGCTGGCTCAAGGTCAACGATGACGGCTCCGGCGGTATGACGCTGCATGAGCTCGCCACGGAGTACGGCGTCAGCGCCGAGCGCATCCGCCAGATCGAAGTGGCGGCCATGAAGAAAATGAAGAAGGCGTTGGCCGAATACGCCTGAACCTGCGACGCGCGCGGTGACATCCGCGCCTTGGCTGCTTTTGTCTATGCCTCGGCAAGCAGCAAGCGTATGTCGTCGGCAAGCGGTTGCACCCCGGCACCGTAGCGCTGGAAGAGGCGCAGCCGCCCGCGAGGATCAAACATGTACAGGCCTGCCGAGTGGTCCATGGTGTAGCTCGTCGGCGTGGGACCCGGCACCTGCTTGTAGAAAATCTTGAAATCCTTGGCTACCGCGGCAAGTTCCTGCGCGGAACCGCGCAGCGCGAGAAACGTCGGATCGAAATTGGCCATGTAGGCCTTGAGAACCTCTGGGGTATCGCGCTCGGGATCAACAGTGACGAAGATCACCTGCAACTTGTCACCATCCGCACCCAGCTCAGACTTGACCTGAGCCATTTCCGACATGGTCGTCGGGCAGACATCCGGGCAATGGGTGTAGCCAAAGAAAACCGCCACCACCTTCCCGGCAAAGTCGGAGATATGTCGCGCCTTGCCGAATTGATCTGTGAGCGGCAGATCTCTGGCGTAGTCAACACCAGTGATGTCCACCCCCTTGAATGCTGGTTTGGACGCTTCAGAGCAAGCAGAAAAAAAGGCCGGAGCGCTTGCGAACAGTGCGCCAGAAGCTATGGTTTTGATGAATCTTCTTTTTTGCATCCGGGCTATCAGAACACGTAATGATCCACCAGCAGCGCGGCGAACAAAGCACTCAGGTGGAAGATGGAAAAACGGAAAGTCTTGCGCGCCAGTTGGTCTGAATAGCTACGCCATAGCCGAAAGCCATACCAGCAAAAGCCCAGACTCAATCCAACCGCGGCACTCAGATAGATCCAGGAACTCATGCCGTACACAAAAGGCATCAGGCAGGCGGCAAACAATACCCACGTGTAGAGAAAGACCTGCAGTCGCGTGAATTGGTTCCCGTGCGTCACAGGCAGCATGGGCAGTCCCGATTTGCGGTAATCGTCGGCTCGGTAGAGCGCCAGCGCCCAGAAATGCGGCGGCGTCCAAAGAAAAATGATCAAACACATGATCCAGGCTTCCGGCCCCACCTGCCCGGTCATCGCTGCCCAGCCCAGCACGGGCGGCATGGCCCCGGAAGCGCCACCAATGACGATGTTCTGCGGCGTCAGCGGCTTGAGGACCACGGTATAGATGATTGCGTATCCGACAAAGGTGGCAAAGGTCAGCCACATCGTCAGCGGATTGATCAACACATACAGCACTGCGCAGCCAATCAGACCGAGCGCGGCTGCAAACGCCAGCGTCTGAGGGTTGGACAGCTCACCCCGGGCGGTAGGCCGCCAGGCCGTACGCTTCATGCGCGCATCCATCGTTTGCTCGATGATGCAATTGAATGCCGCCGCCGCCGCTGACACGCACCAGATGCCGAAACTGGCGACAGCCATGCGCCACCACAAGGCCAGCGAGGGTACCCCAGGTATCGCCATCACCATGCCGATGAAGGCGCAAAAAACGATCAGCTGCACCACCCTGGGCTTGGTCAAGGCATAGAACTGCAGTGCACGCCCCGGCAAGCTGCGCTGTGGCGTCGTGGTGGAATGCTGATCGGAGGTATGGACTGCTGTCATGCAGACGCTCCAGAAGAAGAGGAAATCGCAAACGTCGCGGGCACAGCGTGCTGCCGTGCCTTCGGCACCTGGGTTGACGCCAGCGCCCAGACCAGCACCACCAGCAGCGCAGCGGCGCCGCCGGTATGCATGACGGCCGCCACCAAAGGCCAGCCCAGAACCACGTTGGACAAGCCCGTCAAGAATTGAAGCACAAGCAGCCCCGCCAACCAGCGCCCTTGCAGCGTCAAGTGCCCCGAACGCAGCATGCGCCAGGCGAGCCAGCCCAAAACCGCGAGCACCACATACGCCGCCAGTCGGTGCACATAGTGAATGGCGGTAAGACCCTCGAAGCTGATATGACTGCCATCAGCCAGCAGACCGAGACCGCGCCAAAGCTGGAACCCCTCGTCAAACGCCATCGACGGCCACCAGCTCCCCTGGCATTTGGGAAACGTGGAGCACACCAGTACCGCGTAATTGGTACTGACCCAGCCACCGAGCAGCAACTGCAGCAGTACCAGAACGACCCCGAACACCAAGCCCAAGCGCAGGCCCCGAGCCACTAGCGCGGGCACCGTGCCATGAACCCTGAAGGTCTGCTGCACCGCCTGTACACACAGCAGCGCCAGCAGCGTCGCCCCCCCCAACAAATGCAAGGTGACGATCGCCGGAAAGAGGCGCATGGTCACGGTCAATGCGCCGAAAGCGCCTTGCACGCACACCCACGCGAGCGTCGCCGTGACCCACCAGCGCGAGAGCGATGGGGCCTCTCCCCGCCCCTTGCGCCAACGGCGCCACTGCCACCAGGCTGCAACGGTGAGCAGCACAATCAGCGCCCCGACTCCCGTCGCAAGATAGCGATGGACCATTTCTATCCACGCCTTGGCATGGGTGACCGGGCCACTGGGCAGCGCTGACTGCGCGGCGCTGATTTGCTGATTGGCCTGCAATGGGTTGGACTGGCCATAACACCCGGGCCAGTCCGGACAGCCCAGACCGGAATCGGTCAGCCGCGTAAACGCGCCAAACAGCACCAAATCGAAGGTCAGAAACAGCGTAAGCACCGTCAGCGCCTGCAGGCGCCGCGCGCCACTGCTTCCCCGGTGACGCCAGGCGATCCAAGCGAGCGGCACCACCGCCAGCAACGCGCCAAAAACCAGCAGCTCCCAGACGGGAGCCAGGTCATAGGCAGGGGTGGGATTTGCCATGCAAGGCCTCAGTCACGACCCGGCTGATCCCAGCTCGCAGACGCACGCAGCAACCGGGAGAGATCCCGTTTGGCCTTTTCTGCCATATCGACCGTCAGATGCGCCGGAAATCGCATCATCCAGTTGCCCATCGGGTCCACCAGATACAGGTGATCCTCCAATCGCTGCCCTGCCTGCGGGGTCAGCCACGCCTGCAATGCAGAGCGATCCACACGCAGCACCATCGCATCGGCCAGGCCAGCCCGTATTTCTGTCGGCGGAGCCCCGTTGTCCGGGATCAACCACACCCAATCCACCCGGTCGCGTTCCTTGCCCAGACTCTCGCGCAACTGGCGTTGCAAATACAGATTGCTGCGGCAGGTGTCGTCGCACGCACCGTCCGCCACACTGACCAGCAGCCACTGGCGCTTGAGATTACCCAGCGGCTCCACCTTGCCGTCAAGCGTGGTGACCTGCAGACCGGCAGGAATGGGTCGCACCGGTTCGATCAACTCACCGAAATTCAACAGTGCACCATGCGGGCGCGCAACGTAATACATGAAATAAGAAGCAGCGACCGGGGCAATGCTGATCAACAGCATCAGCCACAGTTGCCAGCGGCCCTTGCGCGACTGCGGCAATCGCGCGGCATCGCCGGCAACAGGCAGGCTGTGCACCGTGAGAGCAACCGGATCGTCCACCTCAACGGGCAATTTCTGCCCTCCGTCGAGAGACAGGTCGGATGATTTGAAACCAGACATAGAGAACCAATACCAGGGCGGAAAACCCGAACCATTGAAATGCGTAGCCGTAGTGCATTGCCACGCCGCTGTCGGGTGCCGCCCAATCGCGTTGCAATCCATCACTGGCAGCGTCCGTTTGCACCACGGTGAGCGGCAGCAGATCGAGCGAATAGTCGCTCGCATAGGCCGCAATGGTGAGATTTTGCCGTATGTCGGATGCCCCTTGTCCGGAGGCAGCACCAGAGAATTCGAACAACCTGCCTGGTTCACCCGCGAGATAGCCGTCGACAGTCACCTCGCCCGCCGGAGTCTGCACGGGAGCAAGTCGGGTACGAACATCCATGTCCCGCGCAATCCAGCCGCGCTGCACCGCCACGATCGCCTGGGAGCCGGACAACCGCAGTGGCGTAAAGACATAAAACCCGGAACGCCCCCGTATCTGCCGGTTGTCCAGATACACCGTTGCACCCGGTATCCACTCACCACGTAATTGCACTCGCCGGTACGCCAATTCCGGCGTGATCGCATGGATACCGCGCAAAGCGCCCAGCAGCTGCAACAGCGTCAATGGAGGCAGGCCTTGGTGCGACAGCATCGCAGCATGAAGAGTCCGTTTCTGCGCTGCGCGCGACAATTGCCAGCGGCCCAATGAGGCCGTCACCGCAATGCAAAGCAGCGCTGTCAGCGTCACAATGGCGAATCGCCAACGAAAATGCGCTCTCTGCTCGTCAGACATCCCCAGTACCCACCATGAAAATCGCAATCACCCTGGCGTTTCTCGCCATCCTCGGCAGCTTGGGCACCGCTCTGTATTTCATGATGCGCGGAGATGGCACCAACGCCGATTCAAGCAAGCGCATGGCCGGTGCGCTGGCGGTGCGCGTGGGCATTTCCGTGGCTTTGTTCATTTGCCTGCTCATTGCCTGGAAACTGGGCTACATCCAGCCAACGGGGCTTGCCGTGAGCGAGCTCTGAATACGGGAAGAGCCAAGGCAAACGCCATGAAAAAAGCGCCTTGCGGCGCTTTTTTCGTGCGCGGCATCCTGCCTCGTGCGCATTACATCCAGTACACCAGGATATACAGCCCCAGCCACACCACGTCCACGAAGTGCCAATACCAGGCCGCCCCCTCAAGGCCAAAATGATGCTTGGCAGTGAAGTGGCCACTTTGCAGACGCAGCGTAATGAAGAACAGCATCAGCATGCCCACCAGCACGTGAAAACCGTGAAAGCCTGTGAGCATGAAGAAGGTGGAGCCGAAAATGCCGGAACTCAGCTTCAGATTGAGTTCGGTATACAGGTGGTGGTATTCGTAAGCCTGTACGCACAGAAAGGTAAAGCCCAGCAGCACGGTCAGCCACATGAACGCAATGGTCTTTGCACGATTGCTGGCCAGCAAGGCGTGGTGCGCAATGGTCAGCGTCACCCCCGAAGTGAGCAGCAGCGCCGTGTTGATCGTCGGCAGCCAGAACGGCCCCACCGTCTGGAAGGGTTCGACAGTGCCGCCCGGCGACGCGGTGGCGCCGGCAGCCATGGTGGGCCAAACCGCCTTGAAATCAGGCCAGAGAATATGGTGCGCCAAGTCACCGAGTTCCGGTACCGAATGCACACGCCCCCACCACAGCGCGGTGAAGAAGGAGCCGAAGAACATCACTTCGGAAAAGATGAACCAGCTCATGCTCCAACGGTAGGAGACATCGACGCGTCGGCTGTTCAGGCCACCTTCGCTTTCATGAATCGCATCCCGGAACCACTGGAACAGCACAACCAGCCACCAAACCAGTCCGACGAGAAAGAGATAACCGCCGCCGTTTATGTCATTGAACCAGCCTGCCGTACCAAGCAGCATCATGAATACGCCCAGCATCGCCATCGCAGGATGGTTGGATGGGTGAGGTACAAAGTAGTACGGGGTTGCCCCTTGGGAAGTTGCACTCATTTTTCTACTCCTCGGTTCTCGGACTTTCAGTCAGTGTTTTCTGCCGCAACAGGCTTACGCGATCCAGTGCACCAGGCCCATCAAGGCCAGCACAAACAACAGCGTTGCCCCCAGGGCTGTAAATATCAACGGTAGCGGGCGCAATGCGCGCTGATCCTGCCCATGTTTGGAACTATTGCGTATGCCAATCAACGACCAAGCCACCGTCCGCACGGTCTGCACCCAGGACGGACCCGTTCTATTGCTCATGATCCGGTAACTCCCCGCGCCGGCACCGGGGCCTGCGCCGACGAGCTTGGTGGCGGCGGCGTTCCGCCACCCACCTCAAAAAACGTGTAGGACAAGGTGATGGTCTGCACATCCTTGGAGAGCTTGGGATCAATCACGAAAGTGACTGGCCATTCCTTCTTTTCTCCGGGGTCCAGCGTGTACTGGTTGAAGCAAAAACACTCGAGCTTATGGAAATGGGGACCGGCTTGTCTCGGCGCATAACTGGGAATGGCCTGGGCAGCCATGCGCCTGCCCTGCACGTTCTGAAATTCATACATCACGGTCGCCATCTCACCCGGATGCACCTGCATGGTTCGCTGTGCGGGTTTGAACTCCCAAGGCCCGCGCGCGTTGGCGTCAAACTGCACCGTGATGGTCCGTGTGCGATCAACCTGCGTATTGGCCGCGCGGGTACGCGCAGCCTCGCCAGAATACCCATTGCCCGGAACCTGCGTCTCCTGCAACGACAGGATATTGATTCCGGTCGCTTCGCAAATGGCGCGGTACAACGGGATCAGCGTATAGCCAAACGCAAACATGCCGCAGGCAACCACCAGCAACTTGCCCACCATCTTGGCATTTTCCGCACGCAGATTCACCCGCTTTTCCTCCGCTCTCACGATCCCAGGAGTGCCCAACGCACCATGATGCCAAAAAACAGCACCAAGGCGATCGAGCCAAGAATCAGGCCCAGACGCATGTTGCGCTTGCGCTGCTCATCACGAGGCATGTGCATCTCTTGCGCAATTCCTGGGTACGTCACGCGCATCAGGCAATGATGTGCGTCGCCGCAGCATTGAGCTTGGGGGGCGTCTCAAAGGAATGGAACGGGGCCGGCGACGGCAGCTCCCACTCCAGGGCATAGACAGCACCTTCCCAAGGCCGCTGAGGCGCCTTTGCTCCCTTGCCACGCATCACCGGCAGAACGACCGCAAAGAAAAAGTAGACCTGCGCAGCACCGAAGAAGAAGGCGCCAATCGACGCAATCATGTTGAAGTCGGCAAACTGCATGGGGTAATCCGCGTAGCGACGGGGCATGCCGGCAAGGCCGAGCCAGTGCATCGGGAAGAACGCCACGTTGAACGCAATGAGGGACCACCAGAAGTGAATCTTGCCACGGGTTTCGTCGTACATGACACCCGTCCACTTCGGCGACCAATAGTAGAAGGCGCCAAAGATGGCAAACAGCGAGCCGGCCACCAGCACGTAGTGGAAGTGGGCGATGATGTAATAGGTATCCTGGATCTGGGTATCGATCGGCACCACCGAGGGAATCACGCCGGTGAACCCGCCAATGGTGAACACGAAGATGAAGCCAACGGCCCAGAGCATCGGCGTCTCAAAGGTCATGGAACCACGCCACATCGTCGCCGTCCAGTTGAACACCTTCACGCCTGTTGGAATGGCAATCAGCATGGTGCCGTACATGAAGAACAGCTGGCCCGTAACCGGCATGCCGACGGTGAACATGTGGTGTGCCCAGACAATCATCGACAGCGTTGCGATGGCGGCAATGGCGTAGACCATCGAGGTGTAGCCGAACAAGCGCTTGCGGGCGAAGGCGGGGACGATTTCACTGATCATGCCGAACGCCGGCAGAATCATGATGTACACCTCCGGGTGGCCAAAGAACCAGAAGATGTGTTGCATCATCACCGGGTCGCCGCCGCCGGCCGTGACGAAGAAGCTGGTGCCGAAGTGGCGATCCGTCAACGTCATCGTGAGCACGCCCGCGAACACCGGCATCACCGCCAGCAGCAGATAGGCGGTAATGAGCCAGCTCCAGCAGAACATCGGCATCTGCATGAGTTTCATGCCGGGTGCGCGCATGTTCAGTATGGTCACGATGATGTTGATCGACCCCATGATGGAAGAAGCACCCATCACGTGCAGCGACAAAATCGCGAAGTCGAGCGACATCGGCATCTGCAGCGAGAGCGGCGCATAAAGCGTCCAGCCGCCGGCAGGTGCGCCGCCAGGCATGAAGAACGTCGCCGCCAGCGTGATGCCGGCTGGCACCAGCAGCCAGAAGCTGAAATTGTTCATGCGCGCGAACGCCATGTCCGAAGCACCAATCTGCAGCGGAATCATCCAGTTCGCAAAACCCACAAAGGCCGGCATGATGGCGCCAAACACCATGATGAGACCGTGCATCGTCGTGAACGAGTTGAACATCTCCGGGTTCACGATCTGCAGCCCGGGCTGAAACAGCTCGGCGCGGATCAGCATGGCCAGCAAGCCGCCGATCATCAGCATCGCGAAAGAAAACAACAGGTACATCGTGCCGATGTCCTTGTGGTTGGTGGCGTACAACCAACGCCGCCAACCCGTCGGCTTGTGGTGGTGATCGTCGTGATGGGTCAATCCGCCGACCTGCCCATGGTTGTCCAAAACTGCACTCATGCTCGACTCCTCTTTACACGCTGTGCGTTAACGCTCATTGGGCCAGCTGGGCCACAGCCTGGGAAGGCTGCCCCGCCTGGGCGGATTTCTTTTGCTGCTGCCCCTGAACCCACTTGGCGTAGTCCTCGCCGGACAGCACCTTCACATGGATCGGCATGTAGGCGTGCTCCTTGCCGCACAGCTCGGCGCACTGGCCATAGAAATCTCCCGTTTTTTCCGCACGGAACCAGGTATCGCGCACGAAACCGGGGATGGCATCCTGCTTGACACCGAACGCCGGCACAAACCACGAGTGAATCACGTCATTGGCCGTGATGATCATGCGCACTTTTTTGTTGACCGGCACCACGAGCGGGTTGTCGACCTTCAGCAGGTAATCGTCGCCCTGGGGCGTGCCGGCGCTGGACAGTTGCCGCTGCGCCGAATCCAGCGTGGAGACGAAGCCGATGCCCTCGCCTTCTCCGGCAAGGTAGTCATAGCCCCACTTCCACTGGTAGCCAGTGGCCTTGATCGTCAAATCCGGATTGGTCGTGTCCTTCTGCGCCACGATGACCTTGGTGGCCGGAGCCGCCATCGCAATGACGATCAGGAACGGCACCACGGTCCAGGTAATCTCAACCACCGTCGACTCGTGGAAATTGGCGGACTTGGCGCCCTTGGATTTGCGATGGTTCAGGATGGAATAGAACATCGCGCCGAACACACCGACAAAAATCACCGCGCAGATGATCATGACCATCCAATGCAGATCGGATTGTTCCTGCGCAATTTTGGTCACACCGGTCGTCAGGTTCAACTGATTGACCCCGGGACCGCCGGGCAGGTCTTGAACCGCGTGGGCCGCCGTCGCCAGCCAGGCGCCAGACACCATCAGAGAGGCTGCCAGCCGGTTGAAAATGCTCTTCATAGTTCTCCCACTTGTAAGCTAAGCGCAGACACTGCTGCAGTTTACCGCGCACTCCAAATGACGCACCAAACGCCGCCGGGCAGCGGCGTACCGCGCGAGCGATTCGAAAAAACGCTCGCGCACATGTTCTTCGACCCGGGTAGCGCAAACCACATAACTGACGCAAGCCGCCTGACGCGGCATGTTGTCCCCACAGGATTGACCCGTACCACCATGGCTGCCCGCCTCGTCAAAGAGGCTTGCAACGGGGCACAGACCACCAGATTGTTTTCAGACGTAAATTCTAATCCACTTAATCACCAGAAAAACCTTCGCGCTCGCCCGACGATGCGGACTGAGCCCGCAACTCGGTCTTGGTCTTGGTCCATGAACGCCGCTCCCGGCGCGCGCTGGGCGCGGGTTTGTACGCATGGCCGTAGATCACCTCAAAAGTCAGGGCCAGCTGCCCCGCACTGGCGGAGTCGGCCAACTGCCTGGCAAGGGTCGCCTCCAGCGTCGATTTCCAGTGGCGCCCGCGCAGCGCGGGGAAGCGGTCGGGATGCAGGTTGCGCCCCAGCCCCCTCAGCTCCTGCAACAGGCGCGCCGGAGTGGCGAACGTCAGGATGATGCGCTCCATGTCCATGACCGGCTCGGCAAAGCCGGCCGCTGCCAGCATGTCGCCCCAGTCGTGCATGTCCGTGAAACTGTGGCTGGGTTGCGACCAGCCGAGCGCGCCATAGACACCGTGCAGCTCGCGCAAGGTATCGGGGCCCAGGCAGGAAAACATCAGGAATCCGTCGGCCGCCAGCGCCTGGTGCCATTGGCCGATCAGGGCCTGCGGCTGGGCGCTCATGTGCAGCGCCATGTTGGCCCAGACCATCTGCATGCTGGCCGGCGCGGGTGCAGCGTCAAAGCGCTGCGGCGGGCCAATCCAGCGAGACGCATGCCACCACGGACGTCGCAGCTGTGCCTTCACGGTGGCTTGCGCCGATGCGCCTGAAGTCTCGCAAATGCACTGCACCGCCTTCGGCAGGCCAGCCGCAACCAGCGCATGCCCCTCCAGCCCCCCGCGCAGCGGATCCCAATCGCACCACTGCAGTGGCGGCTCAACGATCCAGCTCAGGCGTTGCTGCATGCGCCGCGCTACCTCCTCATGCAGCCAAGGCGACGGCGCGCACGCCAGCGCGTGCCAGCGTGCTGCGGCGACGGCGTCAATGGTGGGCGGGCTCTTTTCCGGCATGACTATGATTCAAACGGGCGCGAGTATATTGAGACCATGCTCTTCACACGCCTGCTGGGGACATCCGCAGTGCATGCCCGCTGGCTGCCAAGCCAGTGCGCCATCTGTCACGCATGGCCATCGCACAGCGTGTGCGCGGCCTGCCGAACGGAGTTTGCGGCACCCGCCTTGCGCTGCGTTCAATGTGCCCGACGCGTGCCCCAAGGCGTGTTGCGCTGCGGGCAGTGCCTGGCTCACCCGCCGGCCATCGACGCCTGCATCGCCGCGGTCGACTACGCCTACCCCTGGGAAGCACTGATCACGCGGTTCAAGTTTCGATCCGAACCCGGGCTTGCCGGCGCGCTTGCCGCACTCATGCACGCAGCGGCTGCCGACGCACCACTGCTCTCCACAGCCGACGCGGTGCTGCCCATTCCCCTGTCTGGCGAACGCCTGCGCCAGCGCGGCTACAACCAGGCTTTGTTGCTGGCACGTGCACTGGCACACCCCAGGGTGCGTGCGCGCTGGCTGCTGCGCACCCACGACACACTGGCGCAGAGCAGCCTGAACCGCAGCGCGCGTCTGCACAATCTGCAGGGCGCATTTGCCGTTTCCGCGCAGGCTCCGCGCGACCTGGGTGGGCGCCACCTGCTGCTGGTAGACGACGTGATGACAACCGGGGCGACCCTCCACGCGGCCGCCAGCGCCCTGCGCGCGGCCGGTGCCGCGCATGTCAGCGCTCTGGTGCTGGCGCGCACGCCCTGAGGGCAGCATGCGCTGGCAGACAATCGCGGGCATGTTCCAGATTGTCCTCGTCGAACCGGAAATCCCGCCCAACACCGGCAACGCCATCCGCCTCGCTGCCAACACCGGCTGCCGGCTGCACCTCGTGGAGCCGCTCGGTTTTTCCATGGAAGATCGTCTGCTGCGCCGCGCCGGGCTGGATTACCACGAGTGGGTGGATGTACGGCGCCACGCCAGCTGGGAAGCCCTGCTGGAGACGGAGCAGCCCGACGCATCGCGCATGTTCGCGCTCACCACGCACGGCACGCACGGCACGCGCTCAGCCTATGACGTGCGATTTCTGCCTGGCGACTGGCTGGTGTTCGGCTCGGAAACCCGAGGCCTGTCGCCGGCGCTGCGCGAGCGTTTTGCGCCTGCACAACGCCTGCGCCTGCCGATGCGGCCAGAGCAACGCAGCATCAACCTTTCGAACGCGGTTGCGGTGACGGTGTTTGAAGCCTGGCGGCAAAACGGCTTTGCCGACGCCCTGCTCCTGCCGCCTCAGGGCGCCGCGCCGTAGCTGCGCACCAGCGATTCGGCGACGCAGGCGGGCTTGTCTGCGCCCTCGCGCTCCACCACCACGTCCAGCACCATCTGCACGCCATCGGGTTGCACCGGCTCCACGGCGCGCAAGGTCAACCGTCCGCGCAAGCGGCTGCCCACTGGCACCGGCGCCGGGAAACGCACGCGATTGAGGCCGTAGTTGATGCCCATTCTCGCGCCTTCGATGGCGAACGCCTGCTCGAAGAAGCGCGAAAGCAGCGACAGCGTGAGAAAGCCGTGCGCCACCGTGGCACCAAAAGGGCCATCCGCAGCGCGTGCCGGATCGACGTGAATCCATTGGTGGTCGCCGGTGGCCTGGGCGAACTGGTCGATCTGCGCCTGGCTGACGTCGATCCAGTCGGTCACCGCAATTTCCTGACCGGTGCAGGCAGCCAACTCCGAATAACTGCGAAAGATCTTCATGCGTTGCAATGTAGCGGGCGCCGCAGGGCCAGCGTGTCAGCGCGGCGACAGCGTTCAGGCCTGATCCAGCCAGGCGCACAGCGGCTGCCACTGCTCCAGGTCGCGCGCAACGCGCGCCGGCGCGATGTCAAAGAGTGTCAGCCCATGCGCCGCGAGATGCACGTAGTTTTGCGTGTTGCGCAAAAAACCGAGCACCGGCAGGCCCAGTTCACTCACAAATGCGTGCAGCTTGTCGGCAGCGATCGTGCGCTCGTCCACACGCATGCCAACAATTCCGATCTGCGCAGACGTATCGATGCGCAGCGCCTGCAGATCGTCCAGAAACTGGCGCGTGGCAAAGATATCGAAGACGCTGGCCTGCAGCGGCACAACGATGCGATCGGCCTTGCGCAACACATCCTTCAAACGCCAGCCCTGCAAGCCGGCGGGCGTATCGAGCACCGCATGCCGGGCATCGCGCGGCGGCCTCCCGATCCAGTCGGGCGTGGCTTCCCACAGCTGGATGCTGCGTGCCACCTGCGGGCGCTCGCCAAGCCACCAGCGCGCAGACTGCTGGCCATCCACATCGCCCAGCGCCACCGCATGGCCGCGGCTGGCGTAGTAGCCTGCAATGTTGGTGGCGAGCGTGGATTTGCCCACACCACCTTTGGGATTGGCCACTGCAACAAGCGCCATCGCCGCTTCCTTTCACAAGAATCAAAAAGGCCTGCAGCCCTTGCCATGCATGCGTTGGCAGCTATCAAACAAGGACTCGCCCAGCGGTCGCCGCCAGCACCGCCACGAACGGTTACTCTAACGCAGCAAGGGCAGCCACCATCGTGTCAACCCGAATGTTCGAAAATCGGTTGCATGCGAGCGCCTTCACCGGCGCCAGCTGTCGAATTTTTTCTTCCCCATGTCCCACGCCCCCCTCTGGCTTACCTACGGTTTCACCTACCTGGCCGCGGCAGTGATCGCCGTGCCCATCACGCGGGCGCTTGGCCTGGGTGCGATCGTCGGCTACCTGGCCGCCGGCATGGCCATCGGCCCCTGGGGGCTGGCACTGGTGAGCAATGTGCAGGACATCTTGCATTTCGCCGAATTCGGCGTGGTGCTGATGTTGTTTCTGATTGGCATGGAGTTGCAACCCAGCCGGTTGTGGAGCATGCGCCGCCCCATCTTCGGCCTGGGTGGCGCGCAGATGCTGACCTGCACGCTGCTGCTGGGGATAGGCGCCTGGTTCTGGGGCCTGCCCTGGCGTGTCGGGCTGGTGGCCGCATTGGGTCTGGCGCTCTCGTCCACCGCGATCGCGCTGCAAATTCTTGCCGAGCGCAACCTGTTGCAGAGCGAAGGCGGGCAGCACGCCTTCTCCATCCTGCTGTTTCAGGATATCGCCGCCATCCCCATCCTCGCGCTGCTGCCGCTGCTGGGCGCCACGGGCAATGCCTTGCCGGGCACCGGTCCGGCCCTGCTGACCGAAATTCTCAAGACGCTCAGCGTGGTGGGCGTGATCATTCTTGGCGGGCGTCTGGCCTTGCGCCCGGTGCTGCGCTGGGTAGCGCAGAGCAAGACGCCAGAGATCTTCACCGCCACCTCGCTGTTCCTGGTCGTGGGTATCGCGATGCTGATGGTGCTGGTGGACCTGTCGATGGCGCTGGGGGCCTTTCTCGCGGGGGTACTGCTGGCCGACAGCGAATACCGCAGCGAGCTGGAAACCGACATCGAGCCGTTCAAGGGCCTGCTGCTGGGCCTGTTCTTCATCGCCGTCGGCATGAGCATCGATTTCGGCGTGCTGATCGCGTCGCCGCTCAAGATGCTGGCGCTGGTCGTCGGTTTTCTCTCGCTCAAGGCGGTCGCCATCTACCTGCTGGCACGCGCCACCGGCATGCCGGCGCAGGAGCGGCCGGTGTTCACGCTGCTGCTCACGCAAGGCGGGGAGTTCGCCTTTGTCGTGTTCCAGACCGCGACGAACTTCGAGGCGCTGCCGTCGGACATTGCCTCCATGCTGATTGCAGCGGTGACGATCTCCATGCTGCTCGGGCCGCTGCTGCTGGTACCGCTCGATCGCGCGCTGCAAAAGCACTATGCACGGATGAGCCCGCCCGAGGAAGCTGCCGAAGACGCGATCGCCGAGCCTCAGACGGCGCCCGTCATCATCGCCGGCTTCGGGCGCTATGGGCAGATCGTGGCGCGCGTGATGCTGGCGCAGGGAATCCCGGCCACGGTGCTGGACCACAGCGTGGAAATGCTGGAGGTGGCGCACACCTTCGGCTACCGCGTGTACTTCGGCGATGCCACGCGCGTGCGCCTGCTGCGCCAGGCCGGTGCCGGACAGGCCAAGGTGCTGATGATCGCGGTCGATACGCCGCAGCAATCGCTGAAAATTGCGCAAATCGCGCGCAAGCATTTCCCGCATCTGCAGATCGTGGCGCGCGCACGCGACATTTCTCACTGGCACGCGCTGCGCGACCTGGGCGTGACGCTGGTGGAGCGCGAGCTCTTCGAATCCAGCCTGCAAAGTGCCGCCACGGTGCTGCAATGCATGGGCCTGGAGGAATACGAGGCCGACCGCACCATCGAGCGCTTTCGCGTTCACAACAAGGAGCTCGCCGAGCGCCTCTACCCGCACCACAAGGACCGAGAGCGTTTCATTGCCACGGCCAAGCAGGGGCGCAATCAGCTCGTCGAACAGATGGCGCGCGAACGCGAAGAGCGCCTGCGTGAAAAGCGCGCCGCCAACGACAGCCGATCACCAGCGCAGGACAGTGATACCCCAGCCGCCTGAACGGCGACGGCCCGTGGCCTGCGCCGCCCTGCGATCAGACCTTCTCCAGCACCACGGCGATGCCCTGCCCCACGCCAATGCACATGGTGCACAGCGCGTAGCGCCCGCCCAGCTGGTGCAGCTGATTGACGGCCGTGGTCGCCAGGCGCGCGCCCGAGGCCCCGAGCGGATGGCCGAGCGCAATCGCGCCGCCCCAGGGATTGACGCGCGGATCGTCATCGGCCACGCCCAGATCGCGCAGTACCGCCAGGCCCTGCGCGGCGAAAGCCTCGTTGAGCTCGATCACGTCCATCTGGGCGATCGTCAGGCCGGTGAGCGCGAGCACCTTGCGCGTGGCTGGCGCCGGGCCAAAACCCATGATGCGCGGCGCAACCCCCGCCGTGGCCATGCCGACCACGCGGGCGCGCGGCGTCAGGCCATAGCGTTTGGCAGCTTCCTCATTGGCCAGCAGCAGGGCGCAAGCACCATCGTTCACGCCCGAGGCATTGCCGGCCGTGACCGTGCCGTCAGGACGCACCACGCCCTTGAGCCTGGCCAGGGCTTCCATGCTGGTCGCACGCGGGTGTTCGTCGGTATCGACCACGACGGGGTCGCCCTTTTTCTGAGGAATCGTGACCGTGCAGATTTCACGCGCCAGATGGCCTGCGGCGATGGCGGCAGCCGCCTTCTGCTGGCTCGCCAGCGCCATGCGATCCTGGGCTTCGCGCTCGATCTTGAAATCCGCCGCCACGTTCTCTGCCGTCTCTGGCATGGAGTCGATGCCGTACTGCGCCTTCATCAGCTTGTTGACGAAGCGCCAGCCGATGGTGGTGTCGTACACCGCATTGCTGCGACTGAAGGCCGATTCCGCCTTGGGCATGACAAAGGGCGAGCGGCTCATGCTTTCCACGCCGCCAGCGATCATCACACCGGCTTCGCCGGATTTGATGGCACGTGCGGCCGTACCCACGGCGTCCAGTCCCGAACCGCACAAGCGGTTGATGGTTGCGCCAGGCACCTCGACCGGCAGGCCGGCCAAAAGCGAGGCCATGCGCGCCACATTGCGGTTGTCCTCACCCGCCTGATTGGCATTGCCGTAGAGCACGTCAGTGACGGCCTGCCAGTCCACGCCGGGGTTGCGTTGCATCAGTGCCCTGATCGGGATCGCGCCCAGGTCATCGGTGCGCACACTGCTCAAGGCACCGCCGTAACGGCCAAAGGGCGTGCGAACGGCATCACAAATAAAAGCTTCCATCATGGGGTTCCCCGTCATTTTGCAACTAAAAAGAGAGCTGTCCGCGCTTTACTGACAAGCGCTACAGCCTGATTTGATATGTATTCTGTTACGCTGTGGTGATGCCATTGCGCAGCCTCCCGATGCGCTCGATCTCGACTTCCACCAGTTCCCCGGGCTGCATGTAGCGCTTGGGCGTACGCCCGAGGCCCACGCCTGCCGGCGTTCCGGTAAAGATGATATCGCCGGGCTCCAGCGTCATCGCCTCGCTGATGGTGGCAATGATGGTCGCGACATTGAAAATCATGTCGCGCGTATTCGCCGACTGCATCACCTCGCCGTTGAGCCGCGTCGCTATCGCCAGGCCCGCGGCGCCCGGTGGCAGTTCGTCGGCGGTGACCAGAAACGGCCCCCAGGGCCCGCTGCCATCGACGTTTTTGCCCAAGGTCCATTGGGGTGAGCGGAACTGGAATTCGCGCACCGAAATGTCGTTGCCGACGGTGTAGCCAAAAACATGCGCCAGCGCGCGCTCCTTGGGGATGCACCGGCCACCGCTGCCAATGACCGCCACCATCTCGCCCTCGAAATCCAGCGAATCATCGCCTGCAGGGCGCTGCACATCGGCGCCGTCCGCGCCCAGGCTGGTCGCGGCACGCAGGAACAGCGTGGGGTGCCGTGGCTGCTCATAGGCGCTTTCCTTGGTGTGGTCGGCGTAATTGAGCCCGACACACACCGCCTTGCCAGGCGCGAGCACCGGCGCGAGAAAGCGCGTGCCCTCCAGTGGCAAAAGGCGTTTGGCCACTGCAGCCATGGCAGCGTATTGCTCGGTCGTTGTTGCATCGCGCAGCAAGACACCCACATCCGCACCTGCAGTCCCAATCAGAGCCAAGGCCCCGTCGCGCAGCACCGCCGCATGCGGCAAACCATCCACGACAATCGTTGCCAACTTCATTGCACACACCCCTGCTTGCCAAACGACCAATAATAGGCGAGCGCACCAGCCTTCGAAACCTTCGCACCATGTTCAATCCCAGCCAGGCTGACGTTCGCCGTTTCTTCTGCACGGTACTTCACAAACAGAACACCGGCGCCCCCATGGAAGCCATAGAAACGCTGGCGGCGCTATGGATAGACGAACATCCCGAATACCACGCCGATCTGGCCGACGTGGACGCGGCGCTCGCACGCAATTACGACGCAAAGCCTGGTGCCACCAACCCGTTTCTGCATCTGTCCATGCACCTCTCGATCAGCGAGCAGTGCAGCATCGACCAGCCACGCGGCATTCGCCAGGCGGTGGAGTTGCTCACGGCCCGCCTGGATTCGCTGCACGACGCGCACCACGCGGCGATGGAATGCCTGGGCAGCATGCTCTGGGAGGCGCAGCAGGCAGGACGCGCGCCCGACGGCGAGGCTTACCTCGCTTGCGTGCAGCGGCGCGCCACGCGCGACTGAATCGCGCCCAAGAAAAAGCCCGCTCGGGGCGGGCCTTGGGCAGCAATCGAGCGCACCATCAACGAAAGCGCGACTCCGGCACTACCTGCAACTGGCTGTCCAGCGACCCGATGTAGTTGGCCAGTTGCCGCAGTTCCTGGTTGGTGAACTGCGCGGCAATGCCGCCCATGATGGGATTGGCGCGGCCGGAGTACGGGCCTTCCTTGGGGTTCTTGTAGGCCTTGAGCGTTACATACAGGTAATCCGCATGCTGACCCGCGATTTTGGGATAGGCGTCGTTGATCGGCTTGGAGAAATTCTCGCCATGGCAGGAGACGCAGGCGCCCTTTTGCAGCAGCAGCCCCACGGTTTCGTCCGGGGCCTTGGCCGGTTTTTCAGCCACTTCAATCTTCTTGCCATCGGCCGCGTAGTAGGCCGCCAGATTGGCCATGTCCTGATCGCTCAGCGAATCGGCAATGCTGCGCATGGTGGGGAACTTGCGCGCGCCCTTCTTGTATTCCTGCAGCGCGGCATCTATGTAGGCGGCGTTCTGGCCCGAGATCATCGGCACCTTGTAGACCTCGGGGAAGCTCGACTTGTAGCCCACGATGTTGTGGCAGCCTATGCACATCGCGTTCTTCTGCGCGCCAGCTGCCGCATCTCCCTTCACCTCCTGGGCATAACCGGAGGCCGTCGCAAAGGCGACGATCAGACCAAATATCGTAGGCAATGCTTTGTTCATTTTGCGCGCACAATCCGTGGGTTGTCTCGATGTTGACCAGCGCTCGATTATAGGCAGGCACTTGTCACACATTGCAAGAACTCTTTCTCGCATTTTTCCTGATATGAAATTTGAAGGCTCTCCCCACTACGTCGCCACCCAGGACTTGAAGCTTGCCGTCAATGCCGCCGTGACGCTGCAGCGTCCGTTGCTGGTCAAAGGGGAGCCCGGCACCGGCAAAACCATGCTGGCCGAGGAAGTCGCGCAGGCGATGAACATGCCGCTGCTGCAATGGCACATCAAATCGACCACCAAGGCGCAACAGGGTCTGTACGAGTACGACGCGGTGAGCCGCCTGCGTGATTCGCAGCTGGGCGACGAGCGCGTGAAGGACATCCACAACTACATCGTCAAGGGCGTGCTCTGGCAGGCCTTCACGGCCGAGCAGCCCGTGGCGCTGCTGATCGACGAGATCGACAAAGCCGACATCGAATTCCCGAACGACCTGCTGCGCGAGCTCGACCGCATGGAGTTCTACTGCTACGAGACGCGCGAGATGGTGCGCGCCAAGCACAGACCGTTGGTGTTCATCACGTCCAACAATGAAAAAGAGCTGCCGGACGCCTTCCTGCGCCGCTGCTTTTTTCACTACATCAAGTTCCCCGACGCCGAAACGATGCAGAAAATCGTCGCGGTGCATTTCCCCACGCTCAAGGGTGAGCTGCTGAACGCCGCCATGAAGTCGTTCTACGACGTGCGCGGCCTGCCCGGTCTGAAGAAAAAGCCCTCGACGAGCGAATTCCTCGACTGGCTCAAGCTGCTGCTGGCCGAGGAAATCCCGCCCGAGGCGCTGCAAAGCCAGGATGCCAAGGTCAGCGTCCCGCCCCTCATAGGCGCGCTGCTCAAGAACGAGCAGGACGTGAGCCTGTTCGAAAAGCTCGTCTTCATGAACCAGCGCAACCGCTGACGCCATGGCGGCGATGCCCCCGGCGCTCATCCGGCCTCTGGCGCGCGGCGTTGGTTTCATCGCCGGTGCGCTGGCCGGGTATTGGCTGGCGCGCCTGCTCGGCATCGATGTGCTGCGCGACCTGCAGGGCGGCAAGGGGGTGCTGGCGGCAGCACTCATAGGCCTGGGTGGCGGCATCGGTCTGGCGGCTGCCCGTCGCTGGTGCGCGCTGCGGGGCTACGAATCATCAGGGAAGTGAACCATGGCCTTTGTCGAACCCGTTGTTTTGCGCGATCGCGGTCTGCGGCTGGAGCCGCTGGCGCTGACGCATGAGGCAGGCCTGGCGGCCGCGGCTGCCGATGGCGAACTCTGGCGCATTCGCGTCACCTCGGTGCCCGAGCCCGAAAGCACGCGCGCCTACATCGAAGCGGCCTTGCAAGGGCGCGAGCAGGGCACGCGTTTCGCCTTTGCCGTGATCGACGAAGCCAGCGAGCGCGTGCTGGGCAGCACCAGCTACCACGACATATTGGACGCCGTGCAGCGCGTGGAGATTGGCTACACCTGGTATGCCAAAAGCGTGCAACGCACGCATGTCAACACCACCTGCAAGCTGCTCATGATGGGCCATGCCTTCGACACCCTGCGCTGCCGCGTCGTTGGCTGGCGCACGGACAACTTCAACTTCGCCAGCCAGCGCGCCATCGAGCGCCTGGGCGCAAAGAAGGACGGCGTCATCCGCGGCCACGCACTGCGCCGCGACGGCACCATCCGCGACACGGTGATGTACAGCATGACGGCGGGCGAGTGGCCGGAAGCACGAGCGCAATTGCTCTATTTGTTGCAGCAGCGCACGCAGACTGCATAAGCGCTGGAGGCTGGTTTCATGCTCATAGACTTCTTCTACACCCTGCGCGCCGCCAAGCTGCCGGTGTCGGTCAAGGAGTTCCTCATGCTGCTGCAGGCGCTGCAGGCGGGCGTGGTCGGGCCGTTGTCGCAGCAGTCCTGGAGCATCGACGATTTCTACCATCTGGCGCGCACGGTGCTGGTGAAGGACGAGAAGCACTACGACAAGTTCGACCGCGCCTTTGCCGCCTACTTTCACGGCGTGGAGTTGCTGACCGACATCACCAAAGAGATCCCGGCCGACTGGCTGCGCAAGATGCTGGAGCGCGAACTCACGCCCGAGCAAAAGGCCGCGATCCAGAAAATGGGCTGGGACGAGCTGATGGAAACGCTCAAGAAGCGCCTGGAAGAACAGAAGGAGCGCCACGAAGGCGGCAGCAAATGGATAGGTACCGGCGGCACCAGCCCGTTCGGCCACGGCGGCTACAACCCGCAGGGGGTGCGCATAGGCGGCGCCGGCAAGAACCGCAGCGCGGTCAAGGTCTGGGAACAGCGGGCGTATCGCGACTACGACGACACGCAGGAGCTGGGCACGCGCAACATCAAGGTGGCGCTACGCCGTCTGCGCAAGTTCGCACGCGAGGGCAACGAGCTCGAACTGGACCTGCCTGACACCATCCGCAGTACCGCCGCCAACGCCGGCTGGCTGGATATCAAGATGGTGCCCGAGCGCCACAACAACGTGAAGGTGCTGCTCTTGATGGACGTGGGCGGCACCATGGACGACCACATCCAGCGCGTGGAGGAGCTCTTTTCGGCGGTGAAGGCCGAGCTCAAGCACCTGGAGTTCTATTACTTTCACAACTGCGTCTACGACTACCTGTGGAAGAACAACCGGCGCCGCTTCGCGGAAAAATTCCCCACCTGGGACATCATCCGCAAGTACAACAAGGACTACAAGCTGATCTTCGTCGGCGACGCGACGATGAGCCCGTATGAAATCCTGCAGCCCGGCGGCAGCGTGGAGTACAACAACGAAGAGCCCGGCGCCGAATGGCTGCAGCGCCTCAAAAACGCCTTCCCCCGGTTCGCCTGGATCAACCCGGAGCCGCAGGGCGTGTGGCAATACCGCCAGAGCATCAGCATCATTGAACAGCTCATGGGGCACCGCATGTACCCGCTCACGCTCAAGGGACTGGAAGAGGCGATGCGGCTCTTGTCAAAATAGGTGGCATGACGTTTTTGCGCAGGGCCGGGGCCCGCGGGTCGGCGATGCTGTTTCTGCTGCCACTGTTGCTGGGCGCGTGCAGCCTGCTGCCGCAGGCACCTCCAACCGACGAAGCCAGCACCCCGACCGCGCCACCCGCCTTCACGCTGCAGATCGATGCCAGTGACAAGATCGTGCGCGACCTGCTGCAGCAATACCTGCAATTGCAGCGCTTTCGCGAACTGCCCGATCTCCGCGCTTCCGAGCTGGCGCGCCTGGCCAATGCGGTGCCCGACAACGCCCGCGAGCTGCTGGCCACGCTGGGCTATTTCAACCCGGTCGTTGCGGTGCACACCACCGAAGGCAAGCCGCCGGTCATCACCGTCACGGTGCAGACTGGCCCGCAGACGCGGGTGCACGGCACGCAGATCACGCTCACCAGCCCCGGCGACAGCGCGGCGCGCGCGCGCCGCGAGGCCAGGCTGCAACGCAGTTTTGCGCTGCAGGCGGGCGTGCCCTTCACGCAGTCGGCCTGGGACGACGCCAAAACCCAGGGCCTGCGCACGCTGCAGCAGCGGCGCTTCCCCGGCGCGCGCATTGCCGCAAGCCGCGCCGAGATCGATGCAGGCACCAACCAGGCCGGTTTGAGCGTGGAATACGCCAGCGGCCCGGCCTATCGCTTCGGCGCGCTGGCCATCGAAGGCGGCGAGCGCTACGACCCCATAGGCGCGGCGCGCATCACCCGCCTGCCCGAGGGCGAGGTGTACAGCGAATCCGCACTGCTCGATGCCCAGCAACGTCTGGCGGCCAGCGGCTACTACGACAGTGTGTTCCTGACGCTGGACACCGATCATGCCGACGCACAGGCGACTGAAGTGACGGCCCCCGTCACCGCCCATGTGCGCGACGCCAAGCTGCAGAAGGCGGTCTTCGGCATCGGCTATTCGACCGACAACGGACCGCGCCTGTCGCTGGACCACACGCACAACCGTCTGCCCTGGCTGGGCTGGCGCGCGCTCAGCCAGATCCAGCTGAGCCGCAACCTCAAGAGCCTGTCCACCCAGTGGAATGGCCTGCCGCACGCAGACGGCTGGCGCTGGACCGGCGGCGCGCAGGTGCGCAGTGAAACCACCGGCAGCTTCAAGACTGACAGCACGCAGCTGCGTTTTGGCCGCAGCCAGAGCAGCGACCACATCGAGCGCAGCCAGTGGCTGCAATACGACCTGAGCCGCGCGCGCGGCACGGGCGCGCCGCCCATCGCCGCCGCATTGAGTGCGCAATGGGGCTGGACCTGGCAGGGCTTCAACAACCCCACGGCGCCGACGCGGGGCTGGGGCCTGGCAGCGGAGCTGGGCGCCGGCAGCACGCTGCGAACGGCGCACGATCCCTTTGTGCGCGCGCTGCTGCGCTGGCAGGGCTTTGTCGGGCTGGGCCGGGTGCAGATGAACGAGCAGCTCTCGCGCGCGAGCCGTCTTTCGCTGCGCCTGCAAGGCGGTGCGGTGCTGGCGCGCAGGCAGGCGGCAATCCCGGCCACCCAGCTCTTTCTGAGCGGCGGCGACACCACCGTGCGCGGCTACGGCTGGCAAAGCATAGGCGCCCATCTGCAAGGCAACCAGATCTATGGCGGACGTTACCTGGCGGTGGCCAGCGTCGAGTGGCAGCGCCCCATCGCGCTGCGCGGCAACCTCACCGATTTCGAGAGCGCCACCTTCATTGACATTGGCGCGGTGGGCAACAGCCCGGCCGAGATGCGCCCGCGCGTGGGCCTGGGCGCAGGCCTGCGCTGGAGGAGCCCGGTCGGCCCGCTGCAGGCGGACCTGGCCTGGGGCGTGCAAGCGCACCAACTCAAGCTGCATCTGCGGCTCGGCTTCAGCTTTTGAAACACCTGCCACCGCCGCAGCATTGGCCCATGTCCAGCCCTGAAACGCCCTCGCCCCGCACCGCACCCGCCCGCCCGGGCGCGCGCGCCGACATGCTGGCGCGTCTGCTGCTGGCGCTGCTGATCCTCATCGTCACGCTCGCGGCCGGGCTCTGGGGCTGGGCGGGCAGCGAGGGCTCGCTCGCCGCGGCACTGCGCATGGCCGCGCCCTATCTGCCGGCCGACATGCAATTGCAGGCCGAGGACGTGAGCGGCAGCGTGCGCGCCGGCGGACGCATAGGCCGCCTGCAGTTCAGCAGCCCACGCATGGCCGTGCAGCTGCACGATGCGCGCGTGGCGTGGCAACTGGCGCCCTTGCTGCAGCGGCGCCTGGTGCTGACCGAGCTGCACGCCGCCAGGATCACCCTGCACCCGCAGGGCACGCCCGACCCCACACCCGCCGACCCGCTGGACAGCCTGGTGCTGCCACTCACCATCCACCTGCCGTTTGCCGCCGACACCATCACCTGGGCGGCGCAAGGCCAGGCCCCGGTGGTGATCACGGACCTGCGTGGGCGATACGACTGGGACGGCAACGCGCACCGCCTGCAGGTGCAAAGCATCGCCCTCGCCCAAGGCCGCTACGCCCTGCACGCTACCCTGCAGGGCGTGGCGCCGATGGCGCTTGCGGCATCGCTGCAGGGCACGCTGCAAACCCCCGTGGCAGGCAGCGATGGTCCGCTGTCGGCGCAGGTCCAGGCACAGATCAGCGGAACGCTGGCGGGTGCAGCGGCGCAGCTGGCGCTCTCTGCGCAGATGCAAGGGGAAACGGGGCAAGGAGGAGCAGGCAGCCCCCCGCACCTCGATGCCCAGGCCGTGGTGCACCCCTGGGCAAGTCAGCCATTGCAACAGGCCCATGCGGTGCTTGAGGCACTGGATCTGGCCGCGCTGTGGCCGCAAGCGCCGGCAACCCACCTGGGGGGTGAATTTTCACTACAACCTCAGGAGCTGTCAGCGCATACTGGATGGGCGCTGGAGGCCAATTTGACCAATAAATCTCCAGGGCCCTGGGATGCGCATCGCCTGCCCGTCTCCGCACTGCAGGCCAGCGCCCGCTACGACGGCGCGGTGCTGACGCTGCCCAAGGCCAGCCTGCATTTCGGCGCTGGCGTGCTGCGTCTGAACGACGCGCGGTACGGCCGCACCACCCGGACGCTGGCAGCGCAACTGGCGCTGCACGCACTCAGCCCGGCGCGGCTGCATTCGCTGCTGGATGCGGCACCGGTCGATGGCACGGCTCAGGTGAGCGGCCAGCTGGGCGGCACGCTGCAACTCCAGGCCCGGCTCAGCGCAGCGCCTGCGCAATCACCCAAGACGCTGCACCTGGACCGCCTGGCCGTGGACGGGCAATGGCAGGACCAGGCACTGCACCTGCGCCGGCTCGACCTGAGCGCGCAGCACGCACGGCTGCAGGGCAAGGGCGTAACGCTCAACCTCGGCACGCGCTCGGGTAGCGGGCAATTCAACGCCAGCCTGCCGGGCGCCGCGCTCAGCGGCAATGGAACGCTGGCCGAGCGCAGCGGGCAGGGTGACATGGACCTCACGGTGTCGGACGCGCAGGCCTTGCAGCGCTGGCTGTCCGCCCTGCCGCTGCCACAGGCCCTGCCAAGCGCGCTCACGCAGGCGCAGATCGACGGCAAGGCACAGCTGCAGGCGCACTGGCAAGGCGGTTGGCTCACCGCGCTGCAGCAGATCCAGGGCAAGGGCAAGGCTGGGCCCGATGCACTGGCGCTGCAGGCCCGCCTAAGCGTGCCACGGCTCGGCTACCAGCCGGCGCAGGGCCCAGCCCTGGCTCTGTCGGGCGTGCAAGCGCGGCTGCACGGCACGCTGGCGCAAGCCACCTTCAGCCTCGACGGCAGCGCCAGCCAGGGCGCGCAAGCGCAGCGCCTGGGCGCCAGCATCCACCTGCGCGCCGCGCTCGGCCTGCGTGGTGCGCAGCGCTGGCAGGCGCAGATCAACGCACTGGCGCTGGACGCCAGCATGGCCGGCCAAGCCGGCCCGTGGCATCTGCAACTGCTGGCACCACTGACGCTGGACCTTGCCACCGAAGCCGGCCTGCACCTTCAGGCCAGCGCCAGCGAGGCCAGTCTCAGCGGCCCGCAACCGGGCAACGCACGCCTGGCCTGGCAGGCCACGCAGCTTGCCATCCCCCACGACGGCAGCCTGCAACTGCGCAGCCAGGGCAGCGTGCAAGGCCTCCCGCTCGCCTGGGCCAATGCCGCCGACACCGCCCAGCCACCGCTGCTCGATCGCCTGGGCATCCGCGGCGATCTGGTGCTGGGCGGCTCCTGGGACGTGGCCGTCGGCCCAACGTTGCAGGCGCGGATGACGCTGGCGCGCAGCAGCGGCGACCTGCACCTGCTGATCGACGGCCAGGACACGGCGGCCGGCCTGCAGCAGGCCGAGCTCACGCTGAAGGCGCACGGCGCGGAGCTTGCGGCGCAGCTCACCTGGAACAGCCAGCGCGCGGGCCGGCTGAGCCTGCAGGCCACAGCCCCGCTACTGCAAGGCCCGCCAGGGCACTGGCGCCTGGACGCGGGCGCCCTGCTGGCCGGCCAGCTGCATGCGGCGCTGCCAGACGTAGGCGTCTGGTCGCTGATGGCGCCGCCCGGCTGGCGCCTGCACGGCAGCCTGGCGGCCGACGTGCAGCTGGCAGGCCGGCTCAACGCACCGCAGTTGCGCGGCGAGATCAGCGCCGATGGCCTGGCGCTGCGCTCCGTGCTCGATGGCGTGGATCTGAAGGACGGCCGCCTGCGCGCCCGTCTCGACGGCGACCGCCTCACCCTCACCGAGCTGAAGCTCGCCGGTGGCAGCAGCAGCGGCGCGCGCATCGCAGGGCCTAGCGGCAATCGCACCAGCGCGCCCAAGGACGGTGGCAGCCTCCATGCCAGCGGCCAGATCACCTGGCAGGGCGATGCGGTGCAGATGGACGTGACGGCCCAGGCCCACGCCCTGCAGGCGCTGGTGCGCGTCGACCGGCAACTGAGCGTTTCCGGCCAGGTGCGCGCGCAGCTGCAGGAGGGTCGGCTCGCGCTCACCGGCCAGCTCAAGACGGACCGCGCCAGCATCCTGCTGCCCGAGGGCAGCGCGCCCAAGCTGGGCGACGACGTCGTGGTGGTGCGCCCCGGCTCAGGCGCAGGCGCCAGGGCGCAACCCGAATCACGGGTACAGCCCGCGCGAGCACCCAGCATCCATCTCACGCTGGATATGGGCGACGACTTCGCCATCCAGGGCCACGGCCTGACCACCCGCCTCAAGGGCAGCGTCACGCTCACCAGCAGCGGCGCCGATGGCTCCATGCCGCGCGTGCTCGGCGAAATCCGCACCGAACAGGGCCGCTACCGCGCCTGGGGCCAGATGCTGGATGTCGACACCGGGCTGCTGCGCTTTTCCGGTGCCATGGACAACCCGCAGCTGGACATCCTCGCGCTGCGGCCGCAAATCAGCCAGCGCGTGGGCGTGCAAGTCAGCGGCTCGGCCCAGGCACCGCGCCTGCGCCTGTATTCAGACCCCGACATGCCGGATGCAGAAAAACTCTCCTGGCTGGTGCTGGGGCGCAGCGCCGCGGCCGGCGGGGCCGACGCGGCACTGATGCAGCAGGCGGCGCTCGCCCTGCTCAGCGGCGGGCGCGACCCCGGCAGCAGCGTCGCCCAGCGGCTCGGGCTGGACGAGATCGGCTTTCGCGGCCCCAGCGCAGCCGATGCCGACAACCCCGCCAGCGGCGCCGCACTCACGCTCGGCAAGCGGCTGTCGCGCGATCTGTATGTGACCTACGAGCACAGCCTGGCCGGCGCCGTGGGCACCCTGTCCATCTTCCTGGACCTCTCCAGACGGCTCACGCTGCGCGGACAAACCGGCGCCCAAAGCGCGCTCGATTTGATCTACACCATTCGCTACGATTGAGAAAGAAAAACCGCCTTTGCCCATGCTGAACAACCGCGGTCAGCTATGAAAACAAGGGCAAAAATTCCTTTTGACCCTCCCGTGTCGATACAATCGCCCGCTCCAGGATCTCCTTGCATGGGCGTCCTTGATGCCGCCGTAGTTCAATGGATAGAACGAGCGCCTCCTAAGCGCTAGATGCAGGTTCGATTCCTGCCGGGGGCGCCAGCGCATGGCAAAGACTGCACGGCTGGCCTGTGCATCACGCCCCGCGGAACATGAAGTACACCGCGCCCATCAGGCACAGCCCGGCCCAGAGGTAATCCCACTTCAACGGCTCGTTCAGGTAGAACACGGCGAACGGTACGAATACCGAGAGAGTGATCACTTCCTGCATGATTTTGAGCTGTGCCACGCTGAACTCGGCATGACCAATGCGGTTGGCCGGCACTTGCAGCAGGTATTCGAACAGCGCGATGCCCCAGCTCACCAAGGCTGCCACCCACCACGGTGACGCACTCAGATTCTTCAAGTGCGCGTACCAGGCAAACGTCATGAAGACGTTGCTGGCAATCAGCAGCAAAATGGTCTGCAGCGGGATCGGAAGCGTCGTGAGCCAGTTCATGCAAGCAAGGCAAGGGCGAGAGACGGATTACACGGCAGAATCAAGCCATGAAAATCGATATCCCGCAAGAAAAGAAACTCGTGCACTCCATGACCATCCCCATGCGCTGGGGCGACATGGATGCGATGGGCCACATGAACAACACGGTGTATTTCCGCTATATGGAGACGGCGCGCATCGAATGGATTGTCTCGCTCGGCATCGCGCCCAATCCGCAGGGCGAGGGTATTGTCATCGTGAACGCCTTCTGCAATTTCATCCGCCAGTTTGAATACCCCGCCGACATCCTGGTGCGCACCTACGTGAGCCACCCGGGGCGCTCCTCGTTCGACACCTGGGTGACGATGGCACACGCGAATGCACCCGATGTGCTGTGCGCCACCGGCGGCGCCACCATGGTCTGGCTGGATTTCCCCAAGCAGCGCTCCATGGCGCTGCCCGAGCGGCTGCGCCGGATTTTTGACTGAGGCTCAGGCGGCTTCTTCGCCCAGGTAGGCAGCGCGCACGCGCGGGTCTTCCAGCAACTGCTTGCCGCTGCCCTCCATCGTGAGCAGGCCGGACTCCATCACGTAGCCGCGATCGGCAATGGCCAGCGCGCGGCTGGCGTTTTGTTCCACCAACACGATGGTCACGCCCAGCGCATAGACATTGCGCACGACCTCGAAAATGGTGTCCACCAGGATGGGCGACAGCCCCATCGACGGTTCATCGAGCAGCAGCACCTTGGGCCGCGCCATCAGCGCGCGGCCCATGGCCAGCATCTGCTGCTCGCCGCCGCTCATGGTGCCGGCCAGCTGGCCCTTGCGCTCGCGCAGGCGCGGAAAGATGCCAAAGACTTTTTCCACATCCTCGGCGATGCCGGCCGCATCGTTGCGCGTGTAGGCACCCATCAGCAGGTTTTCCGTGATGCTCATGCGCGCGAACACGCCGCGCCCCTCGGGCACCATCACCAGGCCTTCCTTGACCAGATCCCAGGGGCCGCGGCCCTTGATGGAGCGGCCCAAGTATTCGATGTCGCCATCGTTGGCGCCGAGCATGCCGGTGATGGCCTTCATCGTCGTGGTCTTGCCCGCGCCGTTGGAGCCGATGAGCGAGACCAGTTCGCCCTCGCGCACCTGCATGTCGATGCCCTTGACCGCCTGGATACCGCCATAGGCCACCTTCAGACCCTTGACGCGCAGCAGCACCGCCTTTTCGTTATCCGCCATGTCAGTGGCCTCCCGTGCCCAGATAGGCTTCGATCACCTTGGGGTCCTTCTGCACCTCGGCCGGCGTGCCTTCGGCGATCTGCTTGCCGTAATCGAGCACCGTCACGCGGTTGCACAGGCCCATGACGAGTTTCACGTCATGCTCGATCAGCAAGATCGTGCTGCCATCCTTGCGAATGCGGTCGATCAGCTCGCGCAGGGCCACTTTTTCGGTCGCATTCATGCCCGCCGCGGGCTCATCGAGCGCCACGAGCTGCGGGTCAGTCGCCAGAGCACGGGCAATTTCCAGGCGCCGCTGGTCGCCATAGGAAAGCGTGCGCGCCTTGAAATCGGCATAGTCGGCCAGACCCACATAGTCGAGCAGTTCGCGTGCACGCGCCGCGATCTGCGCCTCTTCACGGCGAAAGCCACCACTGCGAAACACCGCACCAAACAGGCCCGAATGGGTACGCACATGGCGACCCACCATGACGTTCTCGAGCGCCGTCATTTCGGCGAACAGGCGGATGTTCTGGAAGGTGCGCGCAATCCCGGCCTTGGCCACCAGATGCACCGCATGGGGCGCATAGGGCTTGCCGCCGAGCTCGAAACTGCCGGTATCGGGTGTGTACAGGCCGGTCAACACGTTGAAAAAGGTGGTCTTGCCCGCACCGTTGGGGCCTATCAGGCCATAGATCTGGCCCTTGCGGATGGTGATGCCTACGCCAGAGAGTGCCTGCAAGCCGCCAAAGCGCTTGGAAATGCCGCTCACCCGCAGCACCACATCGCTGGATGTTTCCGTCATGTGCGTGCCTCTCAGGATTTGTGCGCCAGCGATTTGCCGTGCTCCGGCGAGGGCCACAGGCCGCGCGGGCGCAGCAGCATCACGACGATCATGGCCGACGCGATCAAGAGCTGGCGCAGGATGGCGGCATCGAGCCGCCCGCCGGTCAGCTCCTGCAAGGGGCCGGCAACGTAGCGCAGCACCTCGGGCAACGCAGCCAGCAAAATGGCACCCACAATCACGCCGGGGATATGTCCCAGCCCGCCGAGCACCACCATGGAGACTATCATGATGGACTCCATCAGGCTGAACGATTCAGGCGAGACGAAGCCCTGGAAGGCGCCGAACATCACGCCGCAGACGCCGCCAAACGAGGCGCCCATGCCAAACGCCAGCAGCTTCATGTTGCGCGTGTTGATGCCCATGGCCTTGGCGGCCACTTCGTCTTCGCGAATCGCCATCCAGGCACGGCCGATACGCGAATCCTGCAGCCGGTAGCAAATCAGGATGGTCAGCAGCATCAGCACGATGAACAGGTAGTAGTACATCGTGACCGACTGGAAGGTGATGCCGAAAATTTCATGCGACTTGGCAAAGTTGAAGCCGAACATGTGGATGGGATCGACGCCGGCAATGCCCTTGGGGCCGTTGGTGATGTTCAGCGGCTGGTCCAGGTTGTTCATGAAGATGCGGATGATCTCGCCGAAGCCCAGCGTGACGATGGCCAGGTAGTCGCCACGCAGCTTGAGCACCGGAATGCCCAGAATCACCCCGGTGACCGCCGCCAGCAGCAAAGCCAGCGGCATGGCCAGCCAGACGGAAATATGCAGGCCATGCGGGAACATCGCGGCAATCGCGGGGAAGTTGTCGGTCAGGTGCGGCGACGCGAGCAGCGCATAGCCGAAGGCGCCCACGGCGTAGAAGGCCACATAGCCCAGGTCCAGCAGACCGGCATAGCCGACCACGATGTTCAGCCCCAGCGCCAGCATGATGTAGAGAATGGTCAGATCGGCGATGCGCACCCAGGCGTTGCCGAACTGCTGCAGCACCAGCGGCAGCAGGATGAGGCCTACCGCCCAGGCAATGTATTTGGTCAGGTTCTTGTTCATGCGTGGCTCCCGTCAGGCGCGGTCCGCGACGCGCTCGCCCAGCAGGCCCGAGGGGCGCAGCGTGAGGATGATGATGAGCACGAAGAAGGCAAAGATGTCGGTGTACTGGCTGCCCAGGACGCCGCCCGTCAGATCGCCGATGTAGCCCGAACCTATGGCCTCGATCAGCCCCAGCAGCACGCCGCCGACGACCGCACCCGCCAGATTGCCGATGCCGCCAAACACCGCCGCGGTGAAAGCCTTCAGCCCCGGCAAAAACCCCATGGTATGAAACGCCGTGCCGTAATTGGCCGCCCACATCACCCCGGCAATCGCCGCCAGAATGGCGCCGATCACGAAGGTGGCGGAGATCACGAAATCGGGCTTGACGCCCATCAGCGCCGCCACGTTCGGGCTCTCGGCTGTCGCACGCATCGCCCGGCCCAGCTTGGTGTGGCCGACGAGATAGACCATTGCGGCCAGCGACATCACGGTGATCGCCAGGATCAGAATCTGCGTCGGCGTAATCACCGCGCCGCCGATCTCGTAAGGATCGATAGGCAGCAAGGTGGGATAGGGCTTGTAGGTGGGTTTCCAGATCACCATCGCCACGGTCTGCAGGAACAGCGACATGCCGATCGCGGTGATCAACGGCGCCAGGCGCGGACTGTTGCGCAAGCGCTTGTAGGCGATTTTCTCTATGCAGAAATTGAGCACCGCCGCGACGATGCAGGCAATCACCATCGAGATCAGCAGCATCGCCCAGCCCGGCAGGCCGGGCATGCTCTGCTGCATCCAGCCGACGATGGACCAGCTGGTGAGCGCGCCGACCATCAACACCTCACCGTGCGCAAAATTGATCAGCTGGATGATGCCGTAGACCATGGTGTAGCCCAGCGCGATCAGGGCGTACATGCTGCCCAGGACCAGACCGTTGATGATCTGCTGCAGCAGGATATCCATAGATGCCGTCCTTCCCTGTAGGCGCGTCGGCGGCATGCCGCAGCCTGAGGCGCAATTGCTCACCCGAAGGCGGGGCAAGAAGGCACTGGCAGACCGTGCCGTGGCACCGCTGGCGTCGCCTTGTGGGCGTCGGCCGGTGTCACGCCTGAACACGCATTTGAAAAATCGCCCGCCAAGCGCAAGGGCCTGGCGAGCCGGTGCGCGATTTTGTCACGGGAAAACCGCCGATCCGGTAGGCATGTGCCCGGGTTTTCCCTTGGGCGTCAGGGCCGCGCGGCAGCTTCCTTCATGCGCCACGGCGCCCCGCACGCGTGAACAGATAGATGCCCGCCAGCACCAGCACCGTCCCGGCCACCATCCAGGCGGTGATGGTCTCGCCCAGCAGCCAGGCGGCGAGCACGATGGTGGAGAGCGGCCCGATCATGCCGGTCTGCGCCGTCAGCGCCGCGCCGATGCGCTCGATCGCCAGCATCACCAACAGCACCGGCACCGCGGTGCAAGCGGTGGCGTTGAGCACCGAGAGCCAGATCACCTCGGGCGCCACCAGCGCCGCCGAAAGCGGACGCATCAGCAGAAACTGCAGCACGCAGCAGACACAGGCCACGCTGGTGGCAAGCCCCACCAGCCGCAACGCGCCGACACGGCGCACCATCTCGCCGCTCCAGACCAGATAGAACGCATAGCTCGCCGCGCTGCCAAACACCAGCAGCACGCCCCAGGCGGTGTTGCCGCTGCGCTGGCCCCAGGCCTCCATGCCAAAGACCAGAGCCACACCGCAGTAGCTCAGCAGCATGGCCGCGACCTGCCTGCGCTGCATGCGCTGGCCATACAGCAGCCAGCCCAGCAGCACCACCAGCGTCGGGTTGAGATACAGGATCAGGCGCTCCAGCCCGGCGGTGATCCAAGCCAGGCCGGCGAAATCCAGAAAACTGGCGAGGTAGTAACCACAGACCCCCAGCGCCACGATGCCGCGCCAGTCACGCCCCGACAGGCCCGACTGCCCGCGGCCGGCCCACCAGGCCATCACGAGAAAGATGGGTAGCGCGAACAGCATGCGGTACATCAGCAGCGTGACCGCATCCACGCCATAGCGGTACGCGAGCTTGACGATCACCGCCTTGCCGCTGAACGCGACCGCACCGAGCGCCGCAAGCACCAGACCCACGGTGGGATTGGCCGCGCCCATGCCCACCGTGTCAGCAAGTTTCACCGTGCCACCAACCGCTGCCGCAGTTCGCAACGCGACACTCATGACAAAAAACTGACATGGAAACAGCACCCTTTTCAAGCCATCCGAACTCGGCAAACGCTGCAGTATTGCACCCGGAGACGGGTGTGGCCGCCTCCCCGTCGAAAGAGAGTGTCGCGTCATGTTGGATGTCTCCAAAACTACCTCGCTGCTGCAATCGCTTGGCGTCAACGCCTCCACTGCCAACCAGGCAGCGCAGCGCACCGTACAGGCCGCCAATACCTATGCGCTGAGCTTTCTGCAAGAACTGCACGACGCACTGCAGGCCGTCTCAGGCAACGCGACCAGCGTCAGCACCCCCACTAGCACCAGCACCCCTGCCAACGCCGGCGCCTCGGTCACTCTCTCGACCGTGGATCTGGACCGATCGACGGCAACGCAGGGCACCACAACCACCACGGACACCACCGCACAGGCGCCTAGCTCAGACGCCAAACCACCGTTTGACAACTTGGAGGAGTTTCGCGAATGGGAAAAGGGGCTGGGCAAGGCGCCACTCGCACCCGGCTACCAAGCACCGGACTACCTGCGTTTCATTAGCCTGGCGATGCAAGGTGGCGACCAGGACGCCTTCAAGCGCTACGTTTTCTTCAAGAACAACCCGCAGTACGCGCAGGATTACGAAGCCATACGCAACGGCCAACTGTCCAAGTTCCCCACCGATGGCTCCACCGTCATTCGCACAGATCTCTCCAAGCTGCCTACGGACGTCGCCGACTACTACCGCAAGAATCCCGCCGCCTTGCGCGCGGCGGAAGGCTTTTCAATGGATCCAACGCTGTACAAGATGCAGATGGACGGCACCTTGGAGCGCAACAGCGATCCCTCTTGGCTGATGACCCACCAGTGGACACCCAACGGCATCGTGGAGCGCGACCACAGCGCCGGCTCCAATCCGCGATTCATCGGCCTGGACGGCAAAGGTGCCGACAATTACAAGCTCGCCACTTACGACAACGGTCTGCTGGTAGATATCGACGGTCGGCGCTACGACCCGGTCACGGGAACGGAGCAAGTCTGAGCACCCGCTGTCATCATGCACATGCGACGGGCCTGAACGCCCACGGAATCAGTCTTGCGAGAACACGGATCTCCGTGTTTCTTGGCAATCAATTGACCACTCGGCGCTTTCAATACTGGATTGACAGGCGTTTCGGCCCATGTTCAGTGCATGCCTGTGAACAGTCTGCGGTGCATGCGCCGCAGCGACCACCAGACGCCCAGCGCCACCACGGGAATCGCCACCGCTGCCGTCGATTCCGGCGACCACGGCCAGCCGAGCTTCTGCGCGCCCTTGGCCAGATAGCTCACCAGTCCAACGACGTAATAGGTGATGGCCGCTACCGACAAGCCCTCGACCGTCGACTGCAGGCGCAACTGCATGTCCTGGCGCTGGTTCATGCTGGCCAGGAGCTGCTGCGTGCCCTGCTCCTGCGCAATTTCCACCCGGGTACGCAACAAGTTGCTGACGCGTGAAACGCGCTCCGAGAGCGCGTTCTGGCGGCGCACCGCCCATTCGCAGGTACTGCGCGCCGGGCTCAGGCGCCGGTCCATGAATTCGCCAATGGTCTGCAGATTGCGCAGCCGCGCTTCGCCGATGTCGCGGATGCGTCGGTCCACCAGCTCGAAGTAAGCGCTGCTGGCCGAAAACCGCGCGTGCGTGGCGGCATAGAGGCTTTCCACCTGCCCCGCCAGGCGCGTGAGGCGATCGAGCAGCTGCGGCTCGGCATCGCGTTCGGCCACGCGTATGGCTTCTGCCAACGCCGCCAGCTCCCGCTCTGCCTGCGCCAGCGCTTCCCCGGCCTGACGCGCCACGGGCAGGCCCATGAGCGCCGTCATGCGGTAGGTTTCGATCTCCAGCAGCCGCTGCACCGATCGCCCCACGCGCCGCGGCGACATCGCGCCCGCCAGCAGCACCATGCGCGAGCTGCCGTCGGCCTGCAGCGCAAAATCGGTGAAAACCTGCGCATGCCCCTCGGCGATCGAGGAGGCCACCAGGGTGTCCTCACGCAGCACATGCGCCAGTAGCGCGCTGTCGGGCAGCGCGCCCATCGGCAGCACCCAGAGATTGAGCCGGCACAGGCACTGGCCCGGCAACGCTGCGAGCCACTCCCGCGGCACGGCCGCCAGCGCATCCGCTGGCTCCTGGTGGCCAAAGCCATCGGCCTGCAGCGGGGCGGAAAATGTCCAGCTGATGAACTCGGTGTGCAGTTCCCAACGCAGATGGAACGTTCCCAGATCAGCGCGCAGATGCGTCATGCGCGCATCCGGTGGCGCCAGGTGGTTGTCGCGCAGCAGCGCCGCAAGGTGTTCGCGGCTCGCCTCACGCTGCGCCGCGTCGGCCCACATGACGACGTGCGAAATCGCCAGCGGCGGCGTCAGCGCCTCCGGCGGGCGGGCATGGATCTCGTTGTGCAGCGCAGTGCGCTGAGGGTGTGGGCTGGGCAGTGATGGTGCTGGCATGAACATCCTCGCAAGCCGGCGATTGTCAGGCCTCTGCCAACCGCTCCCGACCATCAATCTTCGATGAACGCCTGCTTGCGCTTCTTGCCTATGGCCGGCACCATCACCGCCAGCACCATGATCGCTGCGGCCGCCAGCAGACTGGCGGAGATCGGCCGCGTCACCAGCACGCCCCAATCGCCGCGCGAGATCAGCAGCGCGCGGCGCAGGTTCTCTTCCATCATCGGCCCCAGGATCAGGCCCAGCAGCAGCGGCGGTGCCTCCAGCTCCAGCTTGTAGAACAGATAGCCGATCAGACCAAACAGCGCCAGCGTCCAGACGTCGAAAACGTTGTTGCTGTTGGTATAGGCCCCCAGCGCACAGAACAGCACGATGGAGGGGAACAACCAGCGGTAGGGTACGGTGAGCAGCTTGATCCAGATCCCCACCAGCGGCAGATTCAGGACGACCAGCATCAGGTTGCCAAGCCACATCGAAGCCACCAGCCCCCAGAACAGCTCCGGGTTGCTCGTCATCACCTGCGGCCCGGGCTGGACGTTGTGGATGGTCATCGCACCGATCATCAGCGCCATCACCGGGTTGGGCGGGATGCCCAGCGTCAGCATGGGAATGAACGATGCCTGCGCGCCCGCGTTGTTGGCCGACTCGGGCGCCGCCACGCCACGGATGTTGCCCTGGCCAAAGGGCAGCTCGCCTTCGCGCAACCGGGTTTTTTTCTCGATCGAATAGGCGGCAAACGAGGACAGCACCGCGCCGCCGCCCGGCAGTACGCCGAGCACGCAGCCCAGCGAGGTGCCGCGCAGCATGGCCGGCAGCATGCGGCGAAAGTCCTCGCGCGTGGGCATGAGGCCGTTGACCTTGGTGGCAAAGACCTCGCGGTGCTCGGGCGGGCGCGAGAGGTTGGCGATGATCTCGCCATAGCCGAAGATGCCCATCGCAATCGGCACGAAGTCCACCCCGTCAAAAAGCTCTGGAATGCCGAAGGCAAAACGCACCGTGCCTGAATTCACGTCGGTGCCGACCAGGCCCAGCATCAGGCCGATCACCACCATGCCGATCGCCTTGAGCAGCGAACCCGAGGCCAGCACCACCGCGCCGATCATGCCCAGCACCAGCAGCGAAAAATATTCGGCCGGGCCGAACTTGAATGCCACCTCGGTCAGTGGCGGCGCGAACGCCGCCAGCATCACCGTGCCCACGCAGCCAGCGATGAAGGAGCCGATGGCCGCCGATGCCAGCGCCGGCCCGGCGCGGCCGCGGCGGGCCATCTGGTAGCCATCGATCGTCGTCACCACCGACGACACCTCGCCCGGCAGGTTCACGAGGATGGCCGTGGTGGAACCGCCATATTGCGCGCCATAGTAGATGCCAGCCAGCATGATGAGCGCTGCCACCGGTGGCAACGCGTAGGTGATGGGCAGCAGCATGGCGATGGTCGCCAGCGGCCCGATGCCGGGCAGCACGCCGATCAGCGTACCGAGAAAGCAGCCAGCGAAGCAATACGCCAGATTCTGCCAGGTGAGCGCAATCGCAAACCCGGTGGCGAGGTGGCCAAATACATCCATCGTGCGCCTCGTGCCGGCTCAGGCAGAGAGAAAGCCGGGCCACATCGGCAGCGGCATGCCCAGTGCCAGCACAAAGACCAGATAGCAGCCGAGCGCCAGCACGGTAGCCAGCAGCAGCGATTGCCTCAGGCTGAATTCATCGCCCGCCATGCTCGACACCACCGTCAGCCCGTAAATCGCCACCACCATGCCCAGGGCCGGTACATGCAGCGCAGGAAAACCCGCCAGCAACAGGCCGAACACCAGATTGCCACCCAGCACGAAGATGACCGGCTTCCAAGCCCAGGCACCGAAGCGCCCACCGCCCTCAGTCTCTATCACCAGGGCCTTGAACAGGATGAGCACGCCGAGCACCGCCATCAGGATGCCCACCAGCAACGGGAAATACCCCGGGCCCATGGTCGCGGCCGTGCCCAGCGGGTACATCGTCGCGCCCCAGGAAAAGGCCGTGCCCAGCGCCAGGAACAACAGGCCCGCGAAAAAATCCTTCTCGTTCTTGATCTTCACCGATGTCTCCTTCTGGTGCCCGGGGTGGCGCGGCGCTCAGGCTGCGGCACACAGGCACAAAGGACAAGCAGAATTCATTCCAGCGGCGGCGTGGTGGCCACCACCTCGTCCACCGTCGTCACGCCTTCCGCTGCGCGCAGGGCGCCTGCCAGGCGCAACTGGCGCATGCCGTCGCTCACCGCCTGGCGGCGCAGCGCGTCGATTGACGGGCTTTGCGAAATTTTCTCGCGCAGGCCTTCGGTCACGGTGAGCAGCTCATAGATGCCCATGCGCCCGCGAAAACCCGTCATGCGGCACTCCACGCAGCCCACCGGGCGGTAGGCGCGATAGCCGCCGCTGAGCTTCCAGGGCTTGATGAGCTCGGCAATTTCCGCCGGGTCGGCTTCGCGGTCACGCCGTCGGCAATTGACGCACAGTGTGCGCACCAGGCGCTGCGCCAGCACACCCAGCAACGTGGCGTTGATCAGGTAATACGGCACACCGAGCTCCATCAGACGCGTGATCGCGCTGGGCGCGTCGTTGGTGTGCAGTGTGCTGAACACCAGGTGGCCGGTGAGCGCCGCCTGGATCGCCATCTCGGCGGTTTCCAGGTCGCGGATTTCGCCCACCATGATGATGTCCGGGTCCTGACGCATCAGCGCGCGCAGGCCCTCGGCAAAGGTGAAGTCGATCTGCGGTTGCACCTGCGTCTGGTTGAAGCTCGCCTCGATCATCTCGATCGGGTCTTCGACGGTGCTGACGTTCACCTCTTCCGTCGCCACGCGCTTGAGCGTGGAGTACAAGGTCGTCGTTTTGCCTGATCCCGTCGGGCCCGTGACCAGAATCACGCCATGCGGTCGCCCTACCAGCTGCTGCCAGCGCTCGGCATCGTGCGGCGCGAAGCCCAGCGCATCCAGGTCCTTGACGGTGTTGTCCGGATCGAAAATGCGCATCACCATCTTCTCGCCGAAGGCCGTGGGCAAGGTGGAGAGGCGCATTTCCACCTCTTCGCCACCGGGGTTGCGCGTCTTGATGCGGCCGTCTTGCGGGCGGCGCTTTTCGACCACGTCCATGCGCCCGAGCAGCTTGATGCGCGCCACCATCGCGTTGAGCACGCCGATCGGGATCTGGTAGACCGTGTGCAACACGCCGTCGATGCGAAAGCGGATCACGCCCTGCTCGCGCCGCGGCTCCATGTGGATGTCGCTGGCGCGCTGGTCGAACGCGTACTGCCAGAGCCAGTCGACCACGCGGACCACGCCCTGGTCGTTGGCGTCCAGCTGCTTGTTGTTGCGCCCCAGCTCGACGAGCTGCTCGAAACTGCTGCCGCCGGCATTGCCACCACTTTTTTGCGCTGCACGCACCGACTTGGCAAGCGCATAGAACTCGGCGGTATAGCGCTTGATATCCTCCGGGTTTGATAGCACGCGGCGCACGCTGCGCTTGGTCTGGCGCTCTACTTCACCGACCCAATCGGCGATGAAGGGCTCGGCCGTGGCAACGACGATCTCGCTATTGGAAACCTGCACCGGCAGGATCTTGTGGCGCTCGGCGTAGCTCGCGCTCATGGCCTCGGCCACACGCCCCGCGTCCACCTTGAGCGGATCGATGCGCAAAAACGGCAGGCCGCAGCGCGGCGCGATGGTCTCGGTCAGCAACTCGGTGCCCAGCCGCTTGCCGTCGCTCTCGCGCGCCATGGCGACGCTGGCCAGGCGCACCAGCGGGTGCTGGCTGCTCTCGGCGCTGGAGCAGCGCTCGATCGTGCGCTCGGCTTGCGCGGCGGAGATCACGCCATCCTCGCGCAGCCATTCGACGATCTGGCGCCACTGCAGCGGGCCATGAGCGCTGGCGCGATGAGGTGCAGGATGCGGGGCGGCGGAGGCGGATGTCATGGCGCTATGGTGCCGCAAAAATCAATCGGCGACGGGTTTGAAACTGCGCAACCACTTGCGCGCAGGCAAACCCCAGCGCTCTTCGATCCCGGCCGCACGCTCGAGCAGCAGTGCCCGCCTGGGCCGCGAGGGCGTGCGCTGCGCGAGCACGATGGTGTTGCCCTCGCGCGTCGGCTTGAAGGCCCAGACGGCCTCTTGACCAAACGCCTCGGCGATGCGCGCGACGCTTTGCTCATAGTGGTTCGTTCGGCCAAACAGGTTCACCGTCATGCATCCCTCATCCGTCAACACCGCACGGGCGTCACGGTAGAAGTCCACGCTGTCGAGCACCGGCGCGGCTGCATCGTCGTCGTACATGTCCACGGCCAGTGCGTCTATCGTTGCCAGATGCCCGACCTGGCGGATCTCGGTACCGGCATCGCCCTGCACCACTGCCATGCGCGGTCCGTCGGGCGGCAGCTTGAACCAGCTGCGGCAGACATGAACCACCTGCGGATTGAGCTCCACTGCCGTGGTGCGCATGCGCAGCTTCTTCCAGCAGAACTTGGTGATGGCGCCCGCGCCCAGACCGAGCTGCATCGCGCGGCGTTTTGCAACGCTGTCAGGCTCGACGAACAGCAGCCAGGCCATCATGCGCTGCACGTATTCGAGCGCGATGTCGTACGGAGCGTCGACGCGCATTGCGCCTTGCACCCACGGCGTGGCCAGGTGCAGATAGCGCAGCTCGCCATCGTCGGAAATGTTCACCTCGGGCAGCTGCAGCGAGCGTTTGGCTGGAGACATCAGAGCAGATCCCATCGTCGAAAGGCCTCGCCCCAGGCTTCGCACTTGCGCGCAAAACTCCATGAGGCATTGGCCGGGCTGGTTGAAGGCAGGCGCAGCGATGCGACGGGTGCATCCGCCGCCAGCCCCATGCTGGCGCGCACCTGCCTGGCGCGTGCAAAACTCTCCCCGCCATTGTGCGCAAGCCCGGCCAAGCGCGGCAGGCGCGCATGCAGCGCGGCAAAATCGTTGAGCCGTGCATTGCGTATGCTGGTATCGAGGCTGCCTTCGCGTTCACAGACGGCATACACGTCCCAAATCCCCAACCCGCGCGCCAGCACCCAGTCGCATCGCGCCGCGTAGTCGTGTGCCGCAGGCAGGGGATACGCCGGCCAAAGCGCCGACAACAGTCGCCAGAACTGGTTCTGCGGATGGCCGTAGTACTGCTGCGCGCGCAGCGACGCCACGCCGGGAAAACTGCCGAGAATCAACACGCGCGTATGGGGGCTCACCAAGGGAGGCAGGCCGGTAAGGACGGATTCGGACGCCGACATCAAGCGCCGTTTGTACTACGGAGGCGCGACGCCCCCTGAACGGCGCTTCGCTTCACGGCGCCGGCCGCAGCAGGCGCACCGGCAGCGCCGTGCCACGCGGCATGTCGCCGCGGCCCTTGGCCGAATCCATGTCCACCGCCCAGGCATGCTGCACCTTGAGCTCATCCCCACCTTTGCCGCCGCGTGCCGCGTTCTCGTAGGCATAGGGGTTAACCGCGCCGGCATTCACGCTGCTGGTGCCCGTCCAGTGCCAGCCCCCGGGGGCATTGGGAAACAGCACCGGGTCCACCGCCGGCGGATGGGCGCTGCGGTCCACCAGGCGGCGCAACTCGGCCACGCGCGGCAGACGCCAGCGCACGCCGTCGGCCTTCCAGCGCTGCGTGGCGAGCGCCTTGGCCTGCGCGTAGGTCAGCAGTCTCGCGCGGCCGGTGCAGGTTTTGCCGTCCCAATGCATGCCCTCGACACAGCGCGGCCAGGCAATCTTTGCGCGCGTATCGATCACCAGCGCACCATCGGCATGAACCCTGGCGGGCGCGCTCGTCTGCGCCGCCGCCGCCCCCGCCAGCAGCAGCCCGCCCGCAGCCAGGGCACAGTTCAGAAAAAAGCGCATGGACATGGCACCCCCATAGGGCAATTGTGCGGTGTCGCCACCCATTCCGACAGCCGGAAATGCCGAGAAAACCAAGGGTAAACCCGAGGATGTTGCCCTGCCTTCCGCCGTGGCGACAGCGCAAGGCCGGCCGGCTGCGGACAATCGCGCCGATGCCTTCCTCCCCATTCCTGCGCATGGCGCTGATTCTCGGCCTGCTGTCCGCCATAGGCCCCTTTGCCATCGACATGTACCTGCCGGCGCTGCCGGACATCGGTGCGAGCCTGCACGCCGAGGTCGGCCCGGTGCAGTGGAGCTTGACCGCCTTCTTTCTGGCGCTGGGCGTAGGGCAGGTGGTTTACGGCCCGGTATCGGACATGCTCGGGCGCAAGCCGCCGCTGTACTTCGGGCTCGCGCTGTTTGTGCTGACCAGCATTGCCTGCGCCCTCACCAGCGATATCCGCATGCTGGTGCTGCTGCGCTTTCTGCAGGGCCTCGGTGCGGCTGCGGGTACGGTCATCCCGCGCGCCGTGGTACGCGATCTGCACACTGGCCACGAAGCCGCGCGCTTGATGTCCCTGCTGATGCTGGTGTTCAGCGTCTCGCCGCTGCTGGCGCCACTCATAGGCAGCGGCGTGATTGCGCTCACCGGCTGGCGCGGCGTGTTCTGGGTGGTGGCGCTGCTGGGTGTGGCGGGTGCGCTCATGGTGCGGCGTACGCTGCCGGAAACCCTGGCCCCCGAGAACCGCCACGCCGGCACGCTTGCCAACGCCGCGCGGGCCTATGGCGTACTGCTGCGCGATGTGCACTATCTCGGCTTGGTGGGCATAGGCAGTTTCACGATGGCGGGTTTTTTCGTCTTCCTGGCCGGTTCACCGTTTGTCTTCATCAACCACTACGGGTTGACGCCGGTGCAGTACAGCTTGGCGTTCTCCATCAACGCTGCCGCATTCTTCGTCAGCGCGCAGTTCACCGCGCGGCTAGGGCGGCGCTTCGGCCTGGAGCCCGTCACCGTCTGGGCCGCGAGCGGCGCGGGGGTGATGATGGTGCTGCTGCTGGCCTACTACCTGCTGGGCGGCGATGGCATGTGGGTATTGCTGACCTGCTACTTCATTGCCAGTGGCTGCATGGGGCTGGTGATTCCCACCACCTCGGTACTGGCGCTGGACGATCACGGTCCGATCGCCGGTACCGCCTCGGCCCTGATGGGCACGCTGCAGATGCTGATCGGCACAGTGGCGATGGCCGTTGCCGGCCTGTTTGCCACCGGCGATCCGCTGCCCATGGTGATTGGCATGGCGACGGGTGCGCTGATCGGGGTGCTGCTGACCTGGATCACGTTCCGCCACCGTCCGCAGGCGCTGGCCAAGGCGGGACCGGCGTGAACACACCGGTGCCGGATGGCTTGAGCGAGCCGCAACGCTCGCGCGCGATGCGGGTGATCGTGCTCGGGCTGACGCTCGCGGTGCTCGATACCAGCATCGTCAACCTGGCACTACCCGATATTGCGCGCGAGCTGCGCATGAATGCGGCGCAAAGTGTGTGGGTGGTCAACGCCTACCAGCTCGCCACCCTGGTGTCGCTGTTGCCGCTGGCAGCCATCGGCGAGCGCATCGGCTACAGGCGCGTGTACCGCGCCGGCATGCTGCTGTTTGCACTCGCCTCGATCGCGGCCATGCTGGCTACCAGCATGGGCACGCTGATTGCTGCGCGAGCCCTGCAGGGGCTGGGCGCATCGGGCATCATGGCGGTGAACTCCGCGCTGGTACGGCTCATCTATCCCGCCGATCGCCTGGGCCGAGGCATGGCGCTCAACTCGCTGGTGGTGGCCGTCTCAGCCATGGCGGGGCCCACGGTGTCGGCGCTGATTCTGTCGGTCGCCAGCTGGCCCTGGCTGTTCGCGCTCAACCTGCCGCTGGGCGTGCTGGCCTGGGAGCGCGCCGGGCGCGTGCTGCCGCGCAATCCTGCAAGCAGCACGCCCGCCGCGCGTTTTTCCTTGCTGGACGTGCTGCTGAACGCAGCCATGTTCGGTCTGTTGTTCCTGGGCAGCGCCGAGCTGACGCAGCGCGGCGGTGACATGCAAGCGCCTGTGATCTCGGGCTGGTGGCTGCTCGCCGCCGGGCTGGCCGTGGGCGCGGTGCATCTACGGCGCCAGTGGTCTCTCGCCGTGCCGCTGGTGCCAGTCGACCTGCTGCGCATCCCGGTGTTCGCGCTCTCCATGGGTGCGTCGATTGGCGCCTTCTGCGCACAGATGTTGAGCTTTCTCGCGCTTCCGTTTTTATTGCTGCAGACGCACGGCCAGAGCCACTTGCAGGCTGGTTTGCTGATTACCGCCTGGCCGCTGGCCACAGCCATCGTCGCGCCGATTGCGGGGCGTCTGATCGGGCGCTTTCACGACGGCATGCTGGGCGGCCTGGGCATGGCGGTGTTTGCCTGCGGCCTCACCGCACTCTCGCTCATGCCCGTGCAGGCAGGCAACCTCGACGTCGCCTGGCGCATGGCATTGGCAGGTGCGGGGTTCGCGCTGTTTCAATCGCCCAACAACCACACCATTGTGTCTTCCGCTCCGCTGCACCGCAGCGGCGGTGCCAGCGGCATGCTGGGTACGGCGCGCCTGACCGGCCAGACGCTGGGCGCAGTCATCCTTGCCGCCCTCTTCTCGCTGTATCCCGGGCACGACGGCCGTGCGGAATCGCTGGGGCTGCTGCTGGCCGCCGGCTTTGCCGTGGCCTCGGGCATCTGCAGCTCACTGCGCGTGCGGACGTGAAAAGTCCCTGCGCCCTGTGGCGGCGCAGGGCTTGCACCACGATTACTTGAAGTACACCGACAAGGCCGGCAGCAGGCCTTCAGGATGAGCGCTGCTGACCAGCGGCACCAGCTTGTCGACGTTGTAGGTCACGTCGTCGTGAAACCCTGCCCAGAACCCCTTTTCAGCGTTCCACATGCCGAACGCGCCGGTCTTGGACTGGCACAGCGTGCCGCCGTAGGCGTTGATGCCAAAGGTGCTCTCGGAGTTGTCAGCGCCACCATCGCGCTTCGAGTTCGCGTTTTGCCACTCGAAGATCGCAAAGCCCTTGACCATAGACTGCGGATTGGCGTCCATGTACTCGCGCACGGCGCTCGCCTGACCCAGCACCGCATCCACCTTGGCGTCGACGCCTATCTGCCAGCTGTAAGTACCCAGCTCGGTGATCATGAGCGGCACGCCCAGGTTCAGGTCGTCGTAGGCCTTGAGGATGTTGTCCCTGAGGTCATTGCCGTCCTTGCGCTTGAAGGTCTGCACCGAGTTGTAGAAGTGGCCGTTGTAGATCTCGGGCGGCAACTGGTCGCGCAGCATCCGGTAAAAATCTTTCTCTTTGGCGTTGCTGATGGGCACCGTCATGTAGTGATCGGGCGCGAGCTTGTGGATGAGCCCCGCCACCTTGATCGCCTTCGGCATCAGCGTGGCCGCCGTCTCGCCATACTTGTCCAGATCCAGCTCGTTGCCGATGCTGAAGGAGTGCACCGCCGGGTGGATGGCGCCGTTTTTCTTCACGCTGTTGATGATCTGCGTCACCGTGTGCTCTATGTTGTCCCAGGGCCGGTTGCCATCGACCTGGTTCCTGAAGTTGTAGTTCGAAATCGGGATGATGACCTTGATGCCGAGCTCCTGTGCCTTGTCCAGGAAAGCGATGTGGCCGCTGCCCGCGGTCATCCACTTGTCGGAGCCACGCTGGTAGTTGTAGTCGTACAGGCGCACCAGGTTCACGCCCTGCGCGGCCATGGCCTCAAGGTCGTTGCGCCCGCAGCCGTCCTTGCTGCCCCACAGTGCCTGGAAGGCCGAAGCCGTAGTGTCCGAATCAAAGAAAGCACCGTCGGGTGCATGGGTGAATTGGGCCGGAATGGCCGAATACGCCACGCCGCGCCATGCCTTGCTGAACACGTCAGAGGGATTGTTGCGTGCGCCCGCATCGACAAACAGCACCACGTTGCGCAGCACCGAATCGGCGGCCGGAATGCCGGGGCCGCTGACCGGCGTGACCGCGAAGCTCAGCGTCTGAACGCTTGCGTCGTAACGCGGATCGGACAGGGTGAGCGGCTGGATGTCGTAATCCCCATCGCCCAGATCGCCAGCCACCGACGCATTGGGCAGCGCCGCGGCAAAGCGCTCGGGCCAAAGGTTGATGAAATTGCCAAGCATCTCGGTATCGGCGGCGCGCGCCGGCGCGTTGTTCATCCACAGTACGTCGCCGACAACGCCCTGCATTTGCAGGCGCCAGCCACCAGCGCCGTCGCTCACCACCGTGCTGCGCTCGGCCGCCAGCGCAAAGGTGGAGCCCTCCGCCGGGGGCTGCAGATTGTTGAGCAGCGTGAGCACCGCGGTGCCAAAGGTCGCGGGCGGCGCGCTCGCGGCCGATGCGCTTCGATGCAGAGTCAAACGCAAGGTGCGCGAGGCGGCGTCGTAGCTCACGGCCTGCACGCTGCCAAAAACGGCATTCACCCCGGCGGGGGTGTAGGCCTGCAGCAAGCCGTTGGGCGCCACCTGGCCATAGACGCGTTGCCAGTACGCGGGCGCCGTGAAATCCTCTGTTGCGCCATCGCCCGTGAGACGCGCGGGCCGATCGCTGTACCAATCGACCCGGGGCTCGACACCGGTGAGCACCACGCTGTAGCTCGTGCCCGTGGCATCGGGCTGCATCTGTCCGCCAGCGGACGAGAGCAGATAAATGCGCTGCGTGAGGTCGCCGCCGTCATCCGCGGCGGGGGTGTCGTTGCCACCGCCGCAGCCGGCCAGCAGCAGCGCGAAGCTGAAGAACAATAGTTGAAGGACTCTCATGACAAGGCTCCGTGAAGTGAACGGGATTGGGGCAGCGCAGGGCGGTGCCTGCAAACGGGGATGTGGCATGGTGCGGTTCAGGAAGCCGCGGCGGCGCGGGTGAAGAGCCCATGCGACAGGTCTTCGGCGTAACGCTCGATGCGCATGGCACCATCAGCAAATTCAACCGTCGACAGGGACTGCGGCGCCGCGCTCTCACCGCCGGGTGAGAACACGAACACGCGACCACTCCAGTGGCGCAGCGGGTAACTGACCGCGGCGGGGCCGATGGTGAGCAACAGTCCGCCCTGACCCACCGTGACCTGCGCCGTGCCAAAGTAATCGTTCACGTAGCGCCCGGTGCAATCGGCCAGCGGCGGCGCTGCTTCGGGCTGCGCCGGTGGCTGCTCACCCGCCAGGCGCCCTTCGGGTTTGTACAGGTCGTGCATGGCGGCCTGCATGCTCGCGAGCCAGTCGGTGGACGACTGGCCCACGGCCACGTCGCCCCAGGCCAGCTCGCCCAAGCGCAGCGCAATCGCCTCCGCGAGGCCGCGCGGCGGCGCATTGGTAAGCACGGTGATCCCGAGCTGCGCCTGCGGCCACAGCACCACGCTGGTGGCCGCCCCCATCAGAAAAGCGCCGGAATGCGAGACGCTGGCGTGGCCGCGAGGGTCGGCCCCGACATTGAAACCGTAACCGTATTTGCCGCCCGGGCGTGCCGTCATCGCGGCCTGCAACGCCGCTGCGCTGGCCAATGGCTTGCCCTGCCACACGCCGCCCGCAAGGACGAGCTTCATCCACTGCGCCATGTCGGCGGCGCTGGAACTCACCCCCCCGGCGGGAGACTGTGCATCGGGCCGCCGGGGCGGCTCTTGCACCACATAGCGCGCAGGCATGGCACCATAGCTGTCCCAGCTGATGCCGGCCACCACATGGCCCCACGCGCGGTTGTCCTGCGCCGCGAAGTCGGCAAAGCGCGAGCTGGTGCGACGCATGCCCAGCGGCTCGTAGAGCGCGTGCTGCGACAGGCTCTCCCAATCGATTCCCTGCGCCTGCGCCATGGCCTGCGCCGCCGCCGTCAGGCCGAAGTTGGTGTAGTCATAACTGCCGTAGGGCTTGAGCGCCACCAGCCGCAGGCGCTGCAAAATTTGCGAGCGCGTGTAGCCCATGTCTTCCAGCACGTCGCCCGCGTGATCGGGCAGGCCGCTGCGGTGGGCATACAGGTCGCCCAGCGTCAGGCGCGCGTTATCCGCGGGCGACGGATAGGCGAGCGCGAAATCCGGCAACAATTGATCAATCGGCGTGTTCCAGTCCACCAACCGGCCGGCCAGCGCATGCGCGCCACCGGGCATGCATACCGCCATCACGGTAGCGCCCACCGGTTTGGAGACCGAGGCCAGTTGGAACACGGTATCCGCATCGACGGCGGCTGCCTGTCCGACCCGGCGCACGCCATAGCCACGCGCATGCACGGTTTCGCCGCGAAACACCACCGAAACCGACGCGCCTGGCACTCCCGTGCGCGCCAGCCATTGCGGCACCTGCTGGTCGATGGCCGCCAGCGCATCGCGCACGCGGGCCTCGGTGACGTCGGCATCGGCCGAACCACCGCCAGCGCTCATGGACCAGGGCAGGGCCACCAAGCCACCCGCAGACAACAGCCAGGATCGACGCAGCATCTTCAAACCTCCAGGAAACGAATGGGATGCACTGTATGCCTGTACGGCGCAATCCGTCGCAACGACTTGCCTGCCGCCGTCCCGGGTTGCGGCGCGACGTCCCGGTGCCGCACTCGCGCGGTTGCAGCTCACACGGCAAATACCTCGTCCAGCCAATCCATGGACACCGCTGCCGAATACCCCAGATTCGCCGTCTGGCAATGCCCTTCCGCGCCCTCCTCCAGCGTGAAGACATGGCTGGCCGCCGGCCCCGCGACGCTGCGCAGAAAGCGCGCGTGCTGCGCCAGCGGCTCCTTGCCTTCGCCGCTGCCCACGAGCGCAAGCGCCGGGCAACGGATGCTTTTGAGCGCCGCTTCGTCCACGCGAAACGCGCGCAGGTACTCGTAGGTGGCGCGAAAGCTGGGCTGCCCAATGCGCAGCATCAGGTTGCGCAGCATTTCACGGGTTTGCGCCGGCATCGCGTCGGGCGGCAGGTGGTCGATGTCTTCCAGCCGGATGTCCTCCTCGGGTGGCATCTGCGCCGGATCGAAGCCGACGAAGGACACCATGTAGGCGTGCAGATCGACGATGGGCGAGTTGGCGATCAGCGCGGTGACGCGTGCGTCGTGCGCCGCGATGCGCGTGGCAAAGTAGCCGCCGTAGCTGATACCCATCAGCGCGACATGGCGCGCATCGGTGTCGGAGCGCGCAAGGACATGGTCGAGCGCCAGCTTGCCCACGCGCTCGTACTCGGGGATGAAGCCCATCGTCGGGTAGAACCTGAGCGTGTCCATCTGCCCCGGCCCGGCGAAAAGGAACAGGTGGTAGCCCCGCGCCAGTGCCGCGCGGCCATAAGCGATCCAGGTTTCTTCCAGCGTGCCGTCGTAGCCGCTGATCAGCATCAGGGTCTTGGCCTTCGCACGCCCGACCTGCGGCGCACGCACGTAGTAGGCGGGCAGCGGCGTATCGCCCCAGGGCAGGTTCACCTCTTCACAGTCCACGCCACCCGCCTGCATCGCCGCCTTGAAGCAGGCACGGCTTTGCAGGCCGTGGCGGCGGTGCTCGGCATCGGTGATGCTGGCGTAGTACTCGGCCGCGCGGTAGCTGTTGCAGGCGACGAGGTATTGCTCCTGTGCGCTCAGCGCATGGCCGCGCTGCGCGCGCACCAGCGCATCGGCCTCCTGGCGCGCTGCGGCGGCGGCGAACTCGCGCACCCAGCTGGCCGGGTCGGCATTGGTGATGCGTTGCGCCAGCGCCAGGCATTCGCCGAGCGACGCGCCGCCGTAGCGTGCGGCGCCGATCTGGCGGATGAGCTGAAAGTCCATCTCCGCATCGGCAAACCCGGCCACGCGCAACTGTCCGCGCTCTAAACCGGAATCGCCGCCGGATTCCTTGGCCGAGGCACTGCAGCCAGACACCGCGGGCGCCATCAGCGCGCTGGCGGCGCCAGCCAGAAAGCTGCGCCGGGGCAGGCCGCTGTCAAGAAGTGATGTCATGAATGTTCCAGAAAATCAAGGCCCACGGCCTGCGCACGCGCATGCCATTCGGTCGGCGAAAGACCGAAGCGCGCACGAAACAGCTTGGCAAAGCCCGACGCGTCGGCAAAGCCGCAGCGCCAGGCCAGCGCGCCCACGTTCAACCGCCGGCTCTGCGCCAGCAGCCCCTGCGCGCGTTGCAAACGAATGTCGCGCAGCACGCCCATCACGGTCTGGTTGCGCGCCGCGAAGGCCTCGTACAAGCGCGTGCGCGAACAGCCGGCCGCGCGTGCGATGGCAGCCACGTCCAGCGTGTGGCGATGCGCCTCCTGCTCCATGAAGCGCAGCGCCGCCACATAGCGGCCGGCGTGCAGAGTTTCGTGAGCATCGGGCAAGTCAACGGCCATGCCCTGGCGGCCCAGATTGCGCAGCGTGAGCAGCGCCAGTGCGCGCGTGGCCTCAAGCAGCCCGGCGCATTCGGCATCGTCCAGACCGCCCTGACGCAGCAGCAAGGCGGCGTGCGCCATCTGGCTGGACAACGCGGGCGCCAGGGCGCAGCGCGTGCTGAGCAACCGGGTCGTCGGTTCGGCGCCGAGTGCGGCCGCCGCGTCCTGCCGTGGCAAGGTCAGAAAGACTTGGCGCGTGTCGTGTTCCCAGTGGTAGGAGTGCCTCTCTCGCAAATCGCACAGACTCAGGCTGCCCGGGCCTTTGCGCGAATAGGCACTGGAGCGCACACCGCCTGCCTGCAACAGCGAGAGCACCACCACATCGTCGCGCAGCGCGCGCGGTGAGCCGCCATGCATTTCGTGCGCCGAGGACTGCGCGGCGCCCAGCAGGCAGGTGACGTCCGTTCCCAAAAGCAGCAGCTCCGCCTGCAGCGGGGCATCGGGTGCGGGTTCGAAATCGTTCCAGCGGTGCGCAATTTCCTGCCAGGCCGCGTGGCGGCACTCAGGTTCCAGCGCCGCGGAACGGTGGTGCTCCAGCAGAGGCGCGGGTGGGGTGGAAAGTGCGTGCATCATGCCGGCAGATTCTAGAAATCCGTCCCGACGCAGATGCCGCGCGCCGGACGCATTCCCGCACATCGGGACGCATTGCCTCAACTATTTCCGCATGGTGTGCGGGACTCTGCCAGCGGCGTCAATCGGGCCCGCCCCGAGCCTGGCGGTGCCACTCGGTGGGCGACAGGCCAAAGCGCGTGCGAAACAGGCGGCTGAAGTCGGACGCATGGGCAAACCCGCAATGCCAGGCCAGCATGCCGACATGCAGACGCAGGCTGGTTTCGATGGCGCGCCGCGCGCGCTGCAGACGCAGCTCTCTCAAGCTGCCCATGACGGTCTGCTGCTGCGCCGCGAACGCCTCATACAGCCGGGTGCGAGAACACCCGATCGCATGCGCGATCTGCGCCGCGTCCAGCGATGGCTGGTGCGCCTGCTGTTCCATGAAGCGCAGCGCCGCCGCATGGCGCCCGGCGTGCAGGCTTTCATGCCCATCGTCCGGGGCACGTTCCTGATCCTGGCGCCCGAGCGTGCGCAGAAACAGCAGCGCCAGTGACCGCGTGGCATCGAGCAGACCTGCGAAATCCTCATCGGTGAGCGTGCCGGGGTGACGCACCAGCCGCCCGAGGTGGCTGAGTTGGCTCATCAGCATCGGCACCAATTCGCAGCGCTGCGCCGCCACCAGCAGGTTGCCGGGCGGATGACCGAGCGCCGCCCAGACCTCGCGTCGCTCCAGCGCCACATAGGTCTGGCGCGCATTGTGGCCCCAGCGGTAGGCGCCCTCCTGCTGCGGCACGTACAAGCCCAGCATGCCGGTGCCGGCATGGTGGCCCTGGCCTGGCGCTGCATTCAAATCCAGCTCACCGGACTCCAGCATCGACAACACCACCATGTCCTCGCCCGGCGGAACATGGCGCGCATGGGTGCGCATCTCGTACGCGGTCGAGCGCTTGGTGCCGAAAAAGCGGTTTTCGCCGCGCAGCAAAGACCAGGATGCGTCCAATTCGGCGCCGCGCGAGAGCGGCTGCACGTCGACCCAGTTGTGCGCCACCTCGCGCCAGTACGCCAGCCGAATGGCCGGATCGACCTCGCTGGAAGACCAGTGTTCCAGTACGCAGGGAGGCGGGTTGTGCATGGCGGAAAGTTTACTTCTGCCCACCCGAACGATCCCGGCAACCTGCGCCGCGCAGGTGTCACCTCTGGACCAAGGGATGGCGGGACACATCACCTCAATCCGGGACGTTTGCCCTCGACTTCACTGCTCGTCAGGCAGGCATTCGTTTCTAGAATTTTTCAACCCATGGCGATGGCATGGCGCAGGGGCTTTCCCACCGCCTGCCATGGCGCCAGTTTCCGACCCTTCCCCTTCGCGAGGAGCGACGACATGCGCATTCCTTCCCCGGCAGGCAGCGCCCTGCAGCACAGACCTATCACCGCGCTGCTGCCGGTGCAGTATTTGCCTTGAAAATTTGGATGAAAAAAGCTGTTTGCGCATACTGGTCAAGCGCAAACAGCTATCAAAAACGATGAACAAATTTGTGCTGTGCCTGGCGCATGGCGTGATCGCCATCGCAGGCCTCTGGGTGGCTGCGGGTGCCACGGCCGCACCCTTCGCCACCACCTATGGCGGCGTGATCGCTCATTCCGGCCTGCCCTTTGATGCGCCAGACGGCGCCGCATTCACCCTGACTCTGGTGCTGGACAACGGCGGCGCGAGCGCGGGCAGCCAGAGCTGGTCGATGGCCGATCTGCGCTGCGGCTTCTGGCGCTGGCGTGTGGACGCTGCGCGCAGAGTGGCGGTGGCGCTCGATCTATCCGGCGGCATCGCGCAAGGCGCGGGCGTGGCGACAACGAATGCGGCTGGCACCCTCACCGGCCTGTTCTCTGCAGTACATACCAACGGTGCCATGGCCTGGGCCGATTTCGACGTGGCGGGCCTGGCCGCTGGCAGCGCCATCGGCTGGGCAGCGGATGGCGCACCACAGGTCTTTGGCGTGATGGCGGGCGGCGGTGGCGGCAGCTTCGACGATGGCTCGGGCACGCCTGCGGGTGGCGTGCAAATGCTGCCGGGGCGCTGGAGCGCACCTCTGCCCTTCACCGGCGCCTGCGATGCGAGCGCCGTGCCGCCCAGCCCTCCCGTGCCACCCGCGCCGCACACCATACCGACGCTCTCGGGCTGGGCCATGGTGCTGCTGTGCGCCGCGCTCGGGTTGATGGCGCGCCGAACGCTGCGCCAACGCGCATGAAAAAGGGCCGCACGAGGCGGCCCGAATCTCCCTGCTCAGACGGACTTATTTTCCATCCGTTCCAGGAACCTTGCCTTCCACGCCCTTGACGAAGAAGTTGATGCCGCGCAGGAAGTCGTCGTCGGCATTCTTGCCTTCGGCCAGCACTTCCTTGCCGGTGTTGTCGGACAGCGGGCCCTTCCAGATGTGGTAGCTGCCGTCTTTGAGGCCCGCCTTGAGTTCGGCCAGCTTGGCCTTGGCTTCGGCGGGCACGTCGTCGGCGATCGAGACCAGGTCGATCGCACCCTCCTTCACGCCCCACCACTGGTTCGGGCCGGTCTTCCAGGTGCCGTCCAAGGCCTCACCCACGGCCTTCTTGTAGTAGGGCTCCCAGTTGATGATGGCTGAGGCCAGGTGCGCCTTGGGGCCGTAGGCGGTCATGTCCGAATCCCAGCCGAAGGCGCGCTTGCCCAGCGATTCGGCCGTCTTGAGCACGGCGGGCGAGTCGGTGTTCTGGAACAGCACGTCGGCGCCGCCATTGATGAGCGACGTCGCGGCTTCGGTTTCCTTGGGCGGGTTGTGCCACTCATTGATCCAGACCACCAGAGTCTTGATCTTGGGATTGGTGATCTGCGCGCCCAGCGTGAAGCTGTTGATGTTGCGCACCACTTCGGGAATGGGCACGGTGCCGACGACACCCAGCACATTGCTCTTGGTCATCGCGCCGGCAACCACGCCGGCCATGAAGGCGCCCTCGTAGGTGCGGCTGTCGTAGGTGCGCATGTTGGCCGAGCTCTTGTAGCCGGTGGCGTGCTCGAACTTCACGTCGGGGTTGTCGGCCGCGACCTTGGCCATGGGCTCCATGAAACCGAAGCTGGTACCGAAGATGAGCTTGTTGCCCTGCGCCACCAGATCACGCGCGACGCGCTCGGTGTCGGCGCCCTCGGGCACGTTCTCGACATAGCTGGTAATCACCTTGCCGGGGAAGTCTTTGTCTACCGCCTTGCGCCCGTTGTCGTGCGCATAGCTCCAGCCACCGTCACCGACCGGGCCCACATAGATCCAGGCAGCCTTCAGGGGCTCCGCGAGCGCCGGTGCGGGCGCGGCAGCAGGCGCTGCGGCCGCGGGTGCCGGAGCGGGAGCCGGGGCAGATGCTTCCTTCTGCCCGCAGGCTGCCATGGTCAGCGTCGCAGCCGAAGCCATGGCCAGACGCAGCGCGGTGCGTTTGTTGATAGTCATCATCAAGAAATCCTCCGGTAACAGGGGTAAGGGAAAAGTGTGAATCGGATCAGCCAGGGTAGAAAGGCTTGCCCAGCGAGGCCGGCATATTGACACGAATCCAGGTCGGATTGCGTGAAATGAGCGCCAGCACGACAACCGTGGCCAGGTAAGGCATGGCGCTGAGCAACTGGCTGGGAATGGCCGAACCCTGGCTCTGCAGATAGAACTGCAGCATCGTCACGCCGCCAAAGAGATAGGCGCCCAGCAGCACGCGCATCGGGCGCCAGGTGCCAAAGGTGGTCAGTGCCAGCGCAATCCAGCCCTTGCCCGCCACCATGCCTTCCACCCACAGCGGCGTGTACACCAGCGACAGAAAGCCACCCGCCAAGCCACAGAGCGCACCGCCGGAAATCACCGCCAGCATGCGGATGCGTCGCACCGGATAGCCCAGTGCGTGCGCCGATTCCGGCGATTCGCCGACCGCGCGCAGCACCAGGCCGACGCGCGTGCGGTACAGCATCCAGATCAGCGCGATGGTCAGCGCGATGCCGAAATACACCAGCGGGTGCTGGCGCATCAGTGCCGGGCCGATGATGGGCACATCTCCCATGCCCAGCCAGTTGAAGCGCGGGCGCTCCGCCAGCCTGGCCTGCACATAACCCGTGCCGACAAAGGCCGAAAAGCCGGCGCCGAACAAGGTCAGCGCCAGCCCCGTGGCGTACTGGTTGGCATTGAGCCAGATGACCAGCCAGCCAAAGGCCGCCGACAGCAGCGCGCCCACGGCCATGCCGGCGAGGAAGCCCAGGCTATCGCTGCCGGTGTGCACCGCGGTGGCAAAGCCGGCGATCGCCGCGCACAGCATCATGCCCTCGGCACCCAGGTTCACGACCCCGGATTTTTCATTGATCAGCAGGCCCAGCGCGGCCAGTGCCAGCACCGTGCCGGCGCTCAGCGTCGAAGCAAAAAGGAGTGGATAGACTTCCATCAGCGAACCCCCACGCGACTGGCGCGGCGAATGCGGTAATTGACCAGGGTGTCGCAGGCCATGAGCGAGAACAGCAGCAAACCCTGGAACACATCGGTGAGCGACTTGGGCAGGCCCAGGCGCGATTGCGCGAGCTCACCGCCGATGTAGAACATGCTCATCAAAATGGCCGCCAGCACCATGCCCAGCGGATGCAGCCGCCCGACGAAGGCGACGATGATGGCGGCAAAGCCATAGCCCACCGGGACATAGGGCGTGAGCTGCCCGACCGGGCCGGCCACCTCCAGCGCACCCGCCAGACCGGCCGTCGCACCCGAAATGAGCAATGCCGTCCACAGCGCGCTGCGCGAGGAAAACCCGGCATAGCGTGCCGCCGCGGGCGCCACGCCGCCCACTTGCAGCGCATAGCCGGCGCGCGTCCTGAACAGGTACAGCCACAGCAACGCCGCCCCCGCCAGCGCGATCAGCGCGCCGATGTTCACGCGCGAGCCGGCCATCAGCTTCGGGATGCGCGCCATCGCCTCAAACGTGCGCGTCTGCGGAAAGTTGTAACCCATCGGGTCTTTCCACGGTCCGAACACGAGGTAGTTGAGTACCTGGATGGCGACGTAGACCAGCATCAGGCTGACGAGAATTTCACCGGCATTGAAGCGGTCGCGCAAAAAGGCCACGATGGCCGCCCACAGCATGCCGCCGATCACCCCGGCCAGCAGCACGACGACGACGATCCAGCGACCGGTTTCCTTGCCCGCCATCAGCGCCGCGCCACCGGCGAAAATGGCGCCGATCACGTATTGACCCTCGGCGCCGATGTTCCAGATGTTGGAACGAAAGCACACCGCCAGGCCCAGCGCGATCAAGAGCAGCGGCGTCGCCTTCACGCCCAGTTCGCCAAGCGCATAGGTGGATTTGATCGGTTCCCAGAAGAACACCCCCAGGCCCTTGACCGGGTCCTTGCCCAAGAGCGAAAACAGCAGCACCCCGAGCACCACGGTAATGGCCAGCGCCAGCAACGGCGAGGCCCAGGCCCAGGTGCGCGAGGGTGTCGGGCGCAGTTCAAGCCGCAGCATGGGCTACCTCCTTCTCGCTTGCCTGCGCACCCTCGGCACCAGGCCACAGGCCGCTCATCCACTGACCAATCTGCTCCACGCTCGCATCCTTGCGCGGCAAGCTGGGCGAAAGCTGGCCCTTGGCGATGACGTGCAGGCGGTCACAAATCTCGAACAATTCGTCCAGCTCCTCGCTCACCACCAGCACCGCGCAACCCTTGTCGCGCAGCGCCAGAATCTCGCCGCGGATCTGCGCCGCAGCACCCACATCCACACCCCAGGTCGGCTGCGAAACGATGAGCAGGCTGGGCTTGGCATCGATCTCGCGTCCCATGATGTACTTTTGCAGATTGCCGCCCGAGAGCGAGCGCGCCGCGGCATGCGTGCCAGCCGTTTTCACGTTGAAGCGCTGGATGATGTCCGCCGACTGCGCACGCAGCTTGCCCATGCTCAGCCATCCCATGCGGCCCACGGCCTCCTTGCGCGTCAGCAGCAGGTTCTGCGCCAGACTCATGTCCGGCACGGCGCCACGCCCCAGGCGCTCCTCGGGCACAAAGTGCAGACCCAGCGCGCGGCGGCCAAACGGGCGCATGCGCCCCGCCGGTTTGCCTGCTATCGAAATGGATGCTGCTGGCGCACGCCGGTCCTCGCCAGAGAGCGCAAACAGCAATTCACGCTGGCCATTGCCGGAAACCCCCGCAATACCCACCACCTCGCCCGCGCGCACCTGCAGGGACACGCCGTGCAGGTCCACGCCAAACGGGGAATCCCGCTCCAGGCTCAGCTGGTTCACGGTCAGCACCGCCGCCCCCGGCTCCTTGGCGACATGGGTCAGCGGTGGCGGCTCGGCACCTATCATCAGGCGTGAGAGCGACGCATTGGTCTCCTGGCGCGGATCGCACACGCCCGTGACCTTGCCGCCGCGCATCACGGTGCAGGCGGTGCACAGCGCGCGGATCTCGTGCAGCTTGTGACTGATGTAGAGGATGGAGCAGCCTTCCGCGGACAGGCGCCGCAAGGTGATGAAGAGCTTTTCCACCGCCTGCGGCGTAAGTACCGAGGTGGGCTCATCCAGAATCAGCAGGCGCGGGCCGGCCAACAGCGCGCGGATGATCTCCACCCGCTGCATCTCGCCCACGCTCAGCGTGTGCACCGGCCGCAGCGGATCGATGTCCAGCCCGTAGGCCGTGGCGGTATCCCGAATGCGCTGCGTCACCTGCACCAGCGGCAAGGATTTGTCCAGGCCCAGCCAGACGTTTTCCGCCACCGAAAGTGTCTCGAACAGGCTGAAATGCTGGAACACCATCGCAATCCCGAGTTGGCGCGCCGCCTGCGGGTTGCGTACCAGCGCCAGATGCCCATCGACACGCATCTCGCCCGCATCGGGTTTGACCGCGCCGTAGATGATCTTCATCAACGTGGATTTGCCGGCGCCGTTCTCGCCCAGAACCGCGTGCACTTCGCCGGGCTGAACGGTCAGCGACACATCGCTGTTGGCGACGACGCCAGGATAGCGTTTGGTGATGCCGCTCAGCTGCAACCGGGGCACGGTCGCATCGAGCGCAGGGTTGACATGCAGGGGCGGCATGCTGGTTTGTCTCTCTTGTAGGTATGGATGAAATCTTTGCCCGACGGGACAAGGGCCGCAGTGGTCTATTGTGTGGCACCGGCAAGCCGATACCAGCCAAAAATTGCATACGATCGTTGTACACCAAAATTGTGCACATAAATCAGTGATCGAGCATCAGCAGAAACCCGAAGAAACCCCAGTCACCAGCGCCGAGCCCGACGGGGAGCGGCACGCAGGTCTCTGAATCGGCAAGGCGAAGCGCGCCATCATGCGCTGGAAGACGATGCCGCATCCATCGTCGCAGCGGGTGACGCTCCCGGCTGCGCCGCGTCGACAGCCTTCACTTCCACGCGATTGCGCCCCGCCCGCTTGGCCACATAGCATGCCATGTCGGCACGCGAGAGCACATCGGCCACTGCGGCATCGTGCATCAGCATGACCAGGCCGATGCTCAGACTCATGGAAAAACTGCGCCCGTGGTAGGTCGGCTCCCACCCTGCCACCACCCGGCGCAGCTGGTCGGCCAGTGCCGTCGCGCGGTGCACGTTGGCCCCGGGCAGCACCACCGCAAATTCGTCACCTCCCAGTCGCGCCACCCAGCCCATCTGGCGCACCTGCGCCTGCAGCAAGCGTGCGAGGTGGCGCAACACGTCATCGCCCGACGCATGACCGGCCAGCTCGTTGATCAGGGTGAAGTGGTCGATATCGATGTGCAGCAGGGCGCCGGCCTCGGGGAACAGCGTTGCATTGGCGCGCGCGCCGCGGCCGACGCGCTCCGACAGCAGCAGCTGCAGGCGCCGCTCGAGGGCCGCACGGTTGGGCAGGAAGGTGAGCGTGTCGTTCCAGCGCTCCCAATCATGCTGCAGGCGTGCCTCGCGCTCGGCGGAGCCATCTTCCAGCACCCAGACCACGCCCTCGATCGGGCCGTCGAGCCGCACCGCAGCGCCCTGCACCCGCGCCCAGAAGGTGGCACCGTCGCTGCGTGCCAGCGGCAATTCGCCATGAAAGCTCCCGTGCGCCGCGAAATCGGCGCGCACGCGCTCAAGCACATCGGCGCCATCCGGTGCGCTGGAGACCAGTTGCAGCAGGTCGCGCCCCACCAATTGCGCCGAGGTGTCATAGCCCAGCAGGCGGCAGGCTTCGCCACTGACCAGCTCGATGCGCTGCGCCCGCGTCAGCGCAATGCCCAGCGGCACCTGTTCCAGCACCGCGTCCAGGTGGCGCGACAGCACCAGCGCGTTGCGCAATTGCTGGCGGCGCAACTGCACCAGGCGGCCAAAGACGCGCACGACGTCGTCCACTTCGCCATTGGCAAGCGCGCGGCGCTGCTCCGACCACGGCACGCTGGCCGGGTGCTCCCCCGCCAGCACCGCCCGCGCGCGCTGACGCAGCAGCGTGAGCGGGTGCATCAGCCACCATAGGGCCCCCAGTCCCAGCAGCGCCACCAGCGCCATTCCCGCGCCAGCCAGCCACCATGCGCGCTGCTCGGCCGCCACCAGGGGCTGCAGCAGCGCCGGGCTGTGGTTGACCCGAACCACCACCCATTGCGGCAGGCCGACCACGGCCCAGCCCACGACCGAGCCATCCGCCAGCACCACCTTGCCCGGCACCACGGGCGAGCGCACCGCGCCATTGCGCATGAACAGCCCGCCAAGCTCCGGCTCGTCGCGCAGCGGACCCAGCACCCGGGCAGGGTCGGGGTGCGAGAGGATGATCCCGTCGCGCGAGAAAACCACAAAGCGGGTGTCATCGCGCACCGGCAGCGCCAGCGCCGGCGGCAGCAGGCTTTGCGACTGCAGGCGCAACGCGCCGACCACCACCGCCGTGACCCCTCCTGCGTCGTCCAGCACCGGCAGCGCCAGCAGCAGTTGCGCCTGGGCGGCGGTGTCCCCCAGCACGCCCGAAACCATGGGCTTGCCATTCGCCCGCACGCGCTGCAGTACCTCCTGCTCGGCGCCAGAGATGGCCGCCACCGATTCCACCCGGTCGCCCTGCAGGCGCAGGCCGCTCGCGCCATTCACCTTGAGCACCACCACCGAATCGAACACCCGCCCCACCTGCCGTCCTTGCAGCAGCCAGGTGCGCAACTTCGGCGTGGAATTGAGCACGGCAGGCGTCACGCCGTCGGCCACCGTGGCCAGCAGTTTCAGGTTCTGCTCTATCTTGCTCGAGAGCATGCGCGCGAGCATCTCCACCTCGCCGCCATCCTGGTCGAGGATGCGCCGCACCGCCTGCGGCTCGCTGGTGCGCGACATCAGCCATGCCGACGCCACCCCGCTGGCGACCACGGCCACGAGCAACAGCAACGCCAGTGCGCGCACCAGCGGGCCGGGCAGCCAGGTACGGCGCAGGGCCTCCTCGGGCACCGGCGTGTCGGGGGCAGCGTCCATCAGCGCTCCTCCCACACCGCGCGCGCACCGGTCAGCACCCAACCCAAGACGATCTGCATACGCATGCATCCAGCCGATCCTGCACCGGCTCCCGAACGACTATAGACAGGGACGGCGTGCCGTCACCTTGGGTACAACCCTGTGATGCCGCAAGGAAAACCCTAGGTTGATCGACGCCGACGCCGCCCGGCTTCATCGCCGATGCGGCGACAATCGCGTTCGCCTTCACAGAATCCGCCATGCCGAACTTCACCGACACCTCCGCCCCCGGTTCCTGCATCTTTTGCCGCCTGATCGCGGGGGAGATTCCCAGCGCCAGGGTTTTCGAGGACGAGCAGACCGTGGCCTTCATGGACTTGGGCCAGGTCAACCCCGGGCATGTACTCGTTGCCACGCGCCGCCATGCGGCAACGCTGTGGGATGTGACGCCCGACGAAGCTGCCGCCGTGATGCGCACCGCGCACCGCATCGCCGCTGCCGCGCGCACGGTGTTCGAGCCCGCCGGTCTGATGCTGCTGCAGGCCAATGGCGAGGTGGCCGGCCAGACCGTGGCGCACTTTCATTTGCACGTGGTGCCGCGGCATGCAGACGACGGCATCGACTTCACCTGGCCGCGCAAGAACCCCGGCGCCGATCAGTTGGCTGACTACGCCCGCCGCCTGCAGACGGCGCTTTCCACCACCGGGTCTGGCTCCTGATGCCACCCGCAGCCCCCCGGGAGGGCGCGCTCGAATCCGGCACGGTCTCGCCAGCACTGGCGGTGGTGGCGCTGGCGCTGCTGCTGAGCATCCAGCCCATCACCACCGACGTCTACTTGCCGGCACTGCCCGCGCTCACGCGCGATCTGCAGGCACCGGTGTCGATGGCACAGCTCACGCTGTCGGCGCTGCTGCTCGCGTTTGGCTGTTCGCAGCTGTTCTGGGGTGCACTGTCGGACCGCTTCGGGCGCCGCCCCATCCTGCTGGCGGGGCTGTCGGTCTACGCCGTCGCCTCCATCGGCAGTGTGCTGGCGCCCAGCATGGGCTGGTTGGTCGCCTGGCGCGTACTGCAGGGGGCGGCGATGGGTGCCGCGGTGATGTGCGCCCGCGCCATCGTGCGCGACCTGTACACGCCACTGGTCGGCGCGCGCGCCATGTCGCGCGCGCTGACCGGCCTGGGGGTGATCGCCGCGCTGTGCGCGCCGACCGGAGGTCTGGTGACTGAATGGCTGCACTGGCGCGCCGCCCTGCTGGTCTGCACCCTCTATGGCTGCGCGGTACTGGCGCTGGTGGTGCTGCGCCTGCCCGAGACCTTGCGCCAGCGCAATCCGCACGCGCTGCAACCCAAGGTGCTGATGCACACCTGGGCGCTGGTCACACGCTCGCCCACGTTTCTCGCCTACTCGCTGCTGACCTGCGCCACCTACGGCGGGTTGTTCACGTTTCTCGCGGCGTCACCCTTTGTCTTCATCGAGGTGCTGGGCCTGTCGCGGGCGGAGTTCGGCCTGGCGCTGTTTTCAATCTCCATGTTCTATCTGACCGGCACCCTGTTGTGCCGTCGGCTGCTCACCCGGCTGGGGCTGCGACGCACGGTGGCCGTGGCTGGCTGGCTCAGCCTCTCGGGCGGGCTGCTGATGCTGCTGTCGGCCTCGCTGGGGGCGCGCAGCATCACCACGCTGCTGCCACCGTTTTACCTCTTCATGCTCGGCCACGGCATTCATCAGCCTTGCGGGCAGGTGGGCGCGGTGTCGCCCTTTCCACAGGCCGCCGGTGTGGCATCCGCGATGAACGGTTTCATGATGATGGTTGTGGCCTTTGCCGCCGGCTTCTGGCTTGGCAACGCGCTGGATGGCAGCATCTGGCCGCTGGTGCATGGCGTCCTGGTGTGGGGTGTGGTGACTGCCACCATCGCCTGGACCTTGGTGCAGCGCTACGGCGAACCCCAGGAGGCGCACTGAGTGCCACCCAATGATGCAACCACGCCACAATTGCCGGGGCCAGCGCTGCCAACGCTTGCGACTTGACCGATATTTTGTATACACTTTTGTGAACGACAGGCGAACTCTGCCTTTTCCAACACAGAAGCCCCATCCACCACAGGAGACACAATGCGTAAATCATGGATAGCCTTTGCCGCTGCCGCGGCTTGCACCCTGGGCGCACAGGCGCAAAGTTCGGTGCAACTGAGCGGCCTCGCCGACGTGTATGCCGGTTCCATCCGCATGGCGGGTGACGCCTCCCGCCGCACCGGCCTGGGCGACAGCGGCATGACCACCTCCTGGCTCGGCCTCACTGGCTCGGAAGACCTGGGCGGCGGGCTCAAGGTCGACTTTGCCTTCACCTCGTTTTTCAACCTGTCCAACGGCCGCCAAGGGCGCTTCCCCGGCGATACCTTCTGGTCGCGCGATGCCAATATCGGTCTATCCGGCAATTTCGGTTCCGTGAAGCTGGGCCGCTGGCTGGCGCCCAACTTCCTGCCGTCCATCATCGGCAACCCGCTGGGCGATTCGTTCACCTTTGCGCCGCTGATCCTGCACATGGATGTGCCGCTCTTCAACGGCAGCGGCTGGGGCAGCACGATCGAGGGGGACACCGGCTGGAGCAACCAGATCGCCTACACCACGCCCAACTTGGGTGGCTTCAAGGGCACGGTGCACTACCAACTGGGCAACAGCAATGCAGCTGACAAAGGCAAGCACAACGCCGGCGCAAGCTTCCTGTATTTCCAGGGCCCCCTGACGGTGACGGGTTTCTACGAGCGGACCCAGCTCGCCAACCCCGTCCCGGCAGATCTTGGCCACACCAAGACCAACTGGTTGCTGACGGCCGCCTATGACTTCAAGGTCGTCAAGCCCTATCTCGGCTACGGTCAGTCCAAGGTGAAATCGGTCGGTGGCAACGCCAAGACCTTCCATCTGGGGGCCTCCGCTCCCTTGGGTGGTACCGGCAGCCTGCTGGCTTCTTGGGCCCGCACCCGCAACACCATCGGCGGGGGAAGCGCCACGCGCAAGACCTTGACCGTGGGCTACGACTATTTCATGTCCAAGCGCACCGATCTGTACGCGATGTACATGAACGACCGCATCACGGCGCAGACCAGCGGCAGCAGCTTCGCGGTGGGCATCCGTCACCGTTTCTGAGGACGGCAGTTTTCTGATCCCAAGGTATTGAACAGCCCGCAGTGCACACCACTGCGGGCTTTTTTCATTTCACCATGACTCCAGTACCGCATCTCGCTGAACTACGCCCAAGCCCGATACAGCAGGTTTATCAATCACTTAGGCGCGTTCAACATATGCCGGTGCTTTCCGAAACCTGACCCGGCTTGTGCCCGCATGGCTCCCATGTGGCCCCTGGAAACCGGGTCTTTCCGAGGAGTCATCATCACCAAGTCCGCCGTCGATGCGGCGCAACCCCAGGCGCAGCCGGTCGAACTGCGCGACACCCTGGTGCCCGGCTTCCTGTGCAAGGTTACCCCAGCGGGCCGCAAGGTGTTCATGCTGCAGTACCGCACGAACGCTGGCGAGCGCCGCAAGCCGGCAATCGGACTGTACGGGGAACTGACCGTCGAGCAGGCGCGCTCGCTGGCCCAGGAATGGCTGGCCGAGGTCCGTCGGGGCGGCGATCCCGGCGCGGCCAAGACTGCTGCACGCAAAGCCCCGACCGTTGCCGAACTGTGCGACAAGTTCATGGAGGAGCACTCCAAACAGCGCAACAAGCCCAGCACGCAGGCTGGCTACCAGAAGTGCATCAGGAACAACATCATTCCGATGTTGGGCCGCATGAAGGTGCAGGACGTCAAGCGCCCGGACGTGGCCGGGGCGATGAAGAAGATGGCGCACAAGCCGGCGGACGCGAACCGCACTTTCAGCGTGATGCGCAAGATGTTCAACCTCGCTGAAGTCTGGGGCTACAGGCCTGACGGCACCAACCCTTGCCGCCATGTCCCGATGTACCCGAACGGCAAGGCCACCCACCTCATCAGCGACGAGGAGATGGGCAAGCTGTTCCGATACCTCGACTTCCTGGAAACCGATGGGCTGGGACTGGACCACGCCGTCCTGCCCCTGGCGATCCGGCTGCAGTTCGAGTTCGCGGGTCGCCGCTCCGAGGTTGTCACGCTGCAATGGGACTGGGTTGACCTGGAGCACCGGCGTGTGGTCTGGCCCGACAGCAAGACCGGTGGGATGTCCAAGCCCCTGAGCGAGGAAGCCTGGCGGCTGCTGTCCGCCGCACCTCGTCACGACGACTGCCCGCATGTCTTCCCTTCCCCGAACCATCCCGGGCAGCACATGACCACGGGCGAGTACTACGGTGGTTGGACCCGCATCCTCAAGCGTGCCGGCGTGTCCCACGTTGGCACGCACGGCATCCGCCATCGCTCGGCGACCGACATCGCCAACTCCGGCATTCCGGTCAAGGTCGGCATGGCGCTGACGGCACACAAGACCGTGGCGATGTTCATGCGTTACGTCCACACCGAGGACAAGCCGGTGCGCGAGGCGGCCGAACTGGTGGCCCAGCGGCGCAAGACGGTGGTGGGCGCGCGGTTGGCAACGGAACTGGTGGCAGCACCGTGACGGCCACACTGGAAAACTATACCCGTCTCGGGTATAGTTGTGATACGTTGCCGCAGGTTCTCAAGCGCAAGGACTTCGCTCGGTGGCAGGCGGGCGAGAAACTGTCCGATGCCGCCCTGTGCAAAGCGGTGCGGGAGATGGAAAGCGGTCTGATCGATGCCGATCTGGGCGGCCACCTCTACAAAAAGCGCGTGGCGCGCGCCGGTGGCGGCAAGAGTGCTGGTTATCGCACCTTGCTCTCGGCCCGCATCGGCACCCGGTACGTGTTCCTGCACGGGTTTCCCAAGAGCGCCACGGCGAACATCGCGCAGGATGAAAAGAAGGCGCTGCAGTACGCGGGCAAGGTGTTCCTGGACCTTCCCGCGGCAGCGCTTGTGAAGGCATTGCAGGCAGGCGTTCTACTGGAGGTGCATTGTGACGAGCAAGCTTATTGAATCGCTGCGCGGCGACCTAGCCGCGCTGCACGAGGCCGGCGCGATCGGCAAGGTGACCATGCGCGAGTTCGACGCCATCTGCCCGCCGCCGGTGCGCGAGTTCAGCGCGATGGACATCAAGCGTCTTCGCGAAGCACTGAGCTTCAGCCAGCCGGTGTTCGCGCATCACCTGCACACGTCGGCTTCGACCGTGCGCAAGTGGGAGCAAGGCGAGACGCGGCCGGCGGGGCCTGCGCTCAAGCTGCTCAACGTGATCGCGGACAAGGGCCTGCAGGCCATCATCTGAAAGGAAGCTCGTGCATCTGACCGGCCGAGGCCGCTCAGGACTCGTTGACGCATGACGGACTTGCAAGGGATACCGGACGACGAACTGGCCGATTTGGCGCGGCGTTGGCGCGGTGAGGCGCTGCGCGGCTCCAAGGATGCGCGGGGAACTGCGCACCTGTACGAGGTCGAATTGAGACGCCGGGGCAGGAGCAGCAGCAACGAAGCAACGCAAGTCGTGCTGGACATGCGGCCGCTGTCGGCACGCGGAGAGTCGCGGCCATGGTGGCGCCCTTGGTGATGATTGCCCTTGTTCAGCGGTGTGCAGGCGTTGGCCGAGCCAGCCCAACTAAATTCAGCCCACCGACCACTCCACCGTGATCCGTGGAACACGCCATCAGCCGCCAGACTTGCGCCGCCAGGGTTCACATTCAAGACAGTTGCTGACGACTAAAATCAATGGGGCTGCCATGTCCATAATGAACACCTGCTCGTTTTGCATCGAACTACTACATTGCGTTGCCAAGGATGCAGACGCCGATTTCTCCGGCGTGGGATTCATTTGCTATAGCGACCTCTCAGGCCTGCCCCATCTGGCGTTAAATGTTCCACCATGCTCGGTCCGCGCACTGCCCGTTGTTGGGGTGATCGCTACCGGGGCCTTCCTCGCAGAGGCGTCGCGAGGCTCCTCGCCGCTTCACGATGGGTTTCATTTCATCGCAGCTCAGGGCTTTGCGTTGACTCACGTTTGCCAATTCATTGCTCCAGTGATTCCTTCAGATTTATCGAATGTCCAGTTCGCCGCAGGTGCAAGGCACATGTCTGCACAATTGGCATCTAGAGCCCAAGGTATAGAGGCAACGGCTCTCATGGCAAAGGATGGCAATGGTGTCGTTTACAAGGACGGAATCAAAATATTCGAGGAGCGGCTGCGGTGATTCCTTTAAGCGTTACTTCGTCTGACCTAGAGCGGCTTGCTAAGCTTTCAGCGGTGTTGGGAACCATTGCCGCTGCGTTAGCCGTTACGGCCCGGTGGGATGCGCTTTCAACTGCTCCCTTTTCAGTGATTGGGCCGGCGATTTCTGCTGCCTTAGCGGCCCCTACGCTGGTCATCTTGATAGTGAGAAAGATTGAGTGGAAGTATCCATGGCTTTCGAAGCTCCTTGGTCGCCGTATGGCTCACGGACTGTGGTGGGGAGAGCTTGATTCGGACTATGTCAAGAATGCAGGAGATGCCTCACTTCCTCCCATTCCTATCGCCTTCGTCATCAGGCAGACCTACTTAACCTTGTCGATTAAGTCATACACGTCCGCCTTACCGGGTGAGTCCATCCTTGAAACGCTTCATGCGCATCCAGTGACCGGTGATGCGAACCTCCGCTACGCCTATCAAATGACTAGACGGGCTAACGCAGAGAACAAGGCCACCCTCGGCTACGGGGATTTGGTGCTTGGTGGCGAGGACAGGGAGCTCACAGGTCATTACTGGACGAATTCGCCGTCCTCCGGTCGCATTCGCCTTATGTTACTGACCCGCGATTGCAATGACATTCGCTCGTTCGAGGATGCTCTAAGGAACAAAAAACGTCTCGAACTGAAGTCGGATTCTATATAGAAGTCATGAGTACTTGAACCGCCCTGCGCGATTCAGCTTTCCGCCCTTACTGCGTGCCGGCGGGATCGACTAATTTCCTAAAGCTACCGAAAAATCATGCTCGCGGCGGTGGTGCACACTTTACCCGCGGCCGCTCCCTCCCAATACCGAACGACCTATTACCTGCGCCGGCGAAAAAAGCTTCGGAGCTTTGTATATGGAGGCCTTGGAGGGTTGCGAGCCACGTGCTGAACGTTGCGAATGGTGACAGGCACACGCCGTACCGCGTAAACCTGCCCGTTCAAGCGGATGACACAGTCCATGAAGTGTCGCCCCACGTAGGCGGTGTGCTCCTCCGCGCTGAGTAGCCGCATTCCAACGCGTCGATGTCCCAAGTCGCTGCGCTGGTCCGCCTCAACCCCCTCATTGCGAACAGTCCATTCGACCGTCGCAAACTCTGGCACCACATGCGGATTGACAATGACGAAGGAGAGCGTGCAGTCTTTTGCAACGCCTGGCACCTCATTACGATATGTAGCCACGGTGCGAGGAGGCGTTCCAGTGAACACCTTCACCTCGATCTCTGGTAGCTGCATGACTGCTCGCCCGGAGCCTTCGTCTACGATCTCAACTTGGTCTGCCTCAGGTAATGGCATAAGGAACGAGAACGCTTCCGACCAAGTAAGCGCAGCCGATGCTTCGTCTTTGGCGTCGCCAGCTCGCTCGGCAATGTCCTGCAGCGCAGACAGCCGAGGCAGGAACCCGTCCCATGCCTCCACCGTCATTCGATTCAGATCTTCTTTTTTGTCGATCGGATTCTCGACCTTAGGGTCATCGAACAATCGATCGTGCATCTTCTTAATGACCGCAAGGAGCGCATCGTCATCAGTCAAGCCGAGCAGGCGCTGCGCCCACAAGTCCTGATAGGCCTCAGTGACAATGACGGTCAGGAAAATGGATGTCGGCCGCGACCCGGGAGCATCATCAAAAGAGACTGCTGCCCAAGCCTTGAGATACCGAACAAGCCGTCGAAGCTGGTCGCGATCGTCGCCACTGACTGCTTCTTTGAACCACTTGTATAACTTTTTTGGGTCGCTGTGCTCCCACTTCCCAGACAAACAGGCCAAACGTCGGACGTCAGAGTTTGTATTGAGATGGTAGACCGGCGTGTCAATGTGGAACTGCTGAATGTATGAGGCGCGGGAGCAGCGCTCCTTGGGCGGAACTTCGACCTTCTTCAATTCTGCGCACACTCTTTCGTACTCAAGAAGCTCGGCTTGAACCCAGTCCCTGAATCGACCCGGCTTCAGTAGACACCTTCGAGCCTCAAACCTGAGGCCCAATAGGAGGTGCCATGACAAGCAAACAACCTTACCCTGAAGAATTCAAGGAATTCAAGATCGAAGCGGTCAAGCAGATCACGGAGCGAGGCCATCGGGTGGCCGAGGTCTCCGCGCGGATCGGTGTCAGCCAGCACAGCCTGTACAAATGGATCAAGCTCTTCGCAGTGCCTGAATCTGAGCGCCAGGTCCAGGTGTCCCAGACCGAGGAGCTGCGGCGCCTGAAGGCCGAACTCAGGCGTGTGACCGAGGAGCGCGACATCCTAAAAAAGGCCGCCGCAGGAGTACAGCGTGCGGCGCATGTGCAAAGTGATGCAGGTCCATCCCAGTGGCTACTACGCCTGGAAGGCAGAACCGCAGAGCCCGCGGGCCAGGGACGACCAGCGCCTGCTGGGCCTGCTCAAGCAGGCGTGGCTGGAGAGCGGCGGTATTTACGGCTACCGCAAGCTGACGCTGGACATGCGCGACTTGGGTGAGCGCTGCGGCAAGCACCGCGTGGCGCGTCTGCTCAAGGCCGAAGGTCTTCGTTCGCAAACCGGCTACGGTCGCAGGCCAGGCATGCGAGGTGGCAAGCCTGCGGTAGTTGCACCCAACCACCTGCAGCGCCAGTTCACGGTGGCCGAGCCCAACCAGTCCTGGGTCACCGACATCACCTACATCCGAACCCATGAAGGTTGGCTCTACCTGGCCGTCGTTGTTGACCTGTTCTCCAGGCAGGTGGTGGGCTGGTCCATGGCAAGCCGTATCGACACCAGCTTGGTCCTCGATGCGCTGCTGATGGCGCTATGGCGACGCCAGCCGCTGACACCCGTAGTGGTTCATTCCGATCAGGGCTGCCAATTTACAGGCCATGAGTGGCAGACCTTCCTGCGTGACCACAACCTGATCAGCAGCATGAGCCGGCGCGGTAACTGCCACGACAACGCCGTGGCCGAGAGCTTCTTCCAACTGCTCAAGCGTGAACGCATCCGCCGACGCATCTATGCGACTCGCAGTGATGCACGCAGCGATGTCTTCAACTACATCGAGATGTTCTATAACTCCCAACGCCGCCATTCGTCGGCCGATGGACTATCGCCGGTAGAGTTCGAGCAGCGACATTTCCAACGGCTCAGGGGTGTCTAGAAAAGCCGGGGCGATTCACAGTTGCTTAGGTGTTGGTTCTGCGTCTTGGTCGTTGTTCCACTCGAAGTACAGGCCGACGTCAACGTCATACTCTTCACCGAGGTGAACCGGCTTGATGAGCGTAGCGTACTTGTAGGAGCCCTGAAGCCACGTGGAGATGGTGTAGCCGTGTGAACCGCCCCGGCTTTCGTGGAGGCCGTTTGGTTTAAGTCAGGCCACCACCGCGGTGGCCTGCTTGGCAAGCTGCCGGTAATAGTTTGCCTCAGCTTCTTCTGCCGGTGGGATATATCCGATGGGCCCGAGCAGCCTGTGATGATTGAACCAGGACACCCATTCCAACGTTGCCAGCTCTACTGATTCACGGTTTGGCCAAGACCGGCGGTGTATCACCTCGGCCTTGTATAGACCGTTGATTGTCTCGGCCAAGGCGTTGTCGTATGAGTCGCCCTTGCTGCCCACCGAGGGCTCGATACCGGCCTCTGCCAGCCGCTCGGTGTAGCGAATACTGACGTATTGAACGCCCCTGTCGGAATGATGCGTCAATGCGCCATCGCGCTCAGGTTGCCTGGCGTACAAGGCTTGCTCCAAGGCATCGAGCACAAAGTCCGTGTGCATGGAGCTGCTCACCCGCCAACCCACAATGCGCCGGGCGTACACGTCTATGACAAAGGCCACATACAACCAGCCTTGCCAGGTCGAGACATAGGTGAAGTCCGAGACCCAGAGCTGGTTGGGCCGATCGGCTTTGAAGATCCGGTTGACACGGTCCAGCGGACAAGGCGCCTTCATGTCGCTGATCGTGGTTCGCACCACCTTGCCTCGGCGCACACCCTGCAAATTCAGACGCCTCATCAAGCGCTCGACCGTGCAGCGGGCAATGACAACTCCCTCCCGATTCATCTGCTTCCAGACCTTGTCGGCGCCGTAGACGCACCGGTTGGCTTGCCACACACGTTGAACCTGCTGAACAAGGGTGTCGTCTCGTTGTGCACGGGCACAGCGCAGATGGGGATTGCGTTGATGGGCGGCGTGGCGCCAGTAGCCTGACGGGGCGATCTGCAGTACCTTGCAGATCGACTCGACCCCATAGGCTTGTCGATGTTGGTCGACGAAGCTCTTCAGGACTTCAAACGGCGGTCGAGTTCCGCCTGGGCGAAAAAAGCGCTCGCGAGCTTGAGGATCTCGTTGGCTTTGCGCAGCTCTTTGTTCTCGCGTTCCAGCGCCTTCATCTGTTCGCGTTCGGACGTGGTGATGCCATCGCGCACGCCAGTGTCGATCTGGTCGCGCTTGACCCATTCATTCAGGGTCTGCGGCACGCAGCCGATCTTGGGGGCAATGGATTCAATGGCGGCCCACAGCGACGGGTAATCGCCTCGGTGCTCTCGCACCATGCGAACAGCGCGTTCGCGCACCTCGGGTGAGAACTTGTTCGACTTCTTCATAGCTCAATCCTCTCAGAGAAAAGAGCCTCCTCAAAACCCGGGGCGGTTCAAAGTGGTCAGCGAGGTCATTCCATTGTTGCTGCAGAAACTCTCGCTGCTCCGTGGTCGGGGTGACGCGTCCAATGAGTGTCTGGTCGATGTTTCCGTTGAACAGCTTCGAGGCTTGGCCCATCAGCCTTCCTTCACTAGTTTGGGTTGTGGTTGGTGTGCGAAACAGGCGTCGCCGTTGATCATGCTTTGCTAACGACGCCTGCTCCGCCCAGGCCAAGACAGTTGCCCCGTAAGTTCAGCCAAACCACCATCGTCCTCGACACGCACACCAAAGCGGTTCAGTTCGACCTCGGGTAAATCCTCGCTGTCGAACCACAACAGCGAAGTTGTGGTGTCAGTGCGTGCGTAGTGCCTGGAGAGCTCCCAGAGGTCAAGGCCCTTTTCCCAGTTGTCGAACCAGATGTCTTGTGCAACTTCATCCGTGTCGGTAGCACTGCTGCCTGAAGAACGGAGACGGTGAGCCACAGAGCCGACGGGGATGACAGATCTGGGAGATATCCAAGCTCCAGCCTGTCGCAAACTGGTGGAGCGTGCCGCGTAGCGCACGGCCCCGCGCTCCATGGTTACGAAGGCGCACGGGATGTCGCTGAGGGAGGCGAACCGTGACGCCGCGGCGGGAAATGATGTGCTGAACAAGGTCGCCATGCGCTGGATCAGTTCCAGCGAAGGCTCCTCCTTGGGCACAAGCGACAGCCACTGCTGATACGGCATCAGCAACTCGGCGGCGAAGGTGTCGCAGGCGACTTCGTTCGGATGCCGCTTCGCATAGGACCAGGACGGCACCTCTTCATGGCTCGATTCCAGCGCAAGCACGATATGCGCAATTTCGTGGCAGATGGTGAAGCGCTGGCGTTCTTCTGTCTCCAGCGAATTCACCGTGATCACGTGCCTGCCATTCGGCTTGGTGATCGTGTAGCCGGACTCACCCTCACCAAGCTCATCCTTCTTGACTTTGGCGTTGGCCGCGACCACATAGGGAGTCAGGTCTTCCCGGATGCCGGACACATCAACCTTCGCAACAAAGGCCCGTGCTTTCTGTGTGACATCCGCTTCATCCATGTTCAGTCGTCCTCGTCCTCGAATGCTCGCTGTATCCGGGCGATCAGTGTCGCGGGATCGGGCCTTGTATTTCCACGATGCCTCACGCCTGCTGCAGCCGAAAAGATCTCAATGCTGATGGACGGATCGTTCAGCACGAATTCCACGAGGCGCGGATCAGCCTCCGCATGGTCAACCAGCCACAGTACCAGCGCAGCATCTCTTTCACCTGGTTTCAGGACCTTCAGCAGTTTCTCGACCAAGTCAGTTGAGGGGTTTGTCTTCTCGCCGGACTCCAGCCGGTGGACATAGGCATGGTCCACCGAGGACAGTTGCCCGATTTCGCGCAATGAGAGGGTCCTGCGCTCGCGTAGCGTCTTGAGGGCGACGCCCAGGCCTGTTTGTGACATCCGTTCCGTTCCTTGCGACTGCGACGGACGGCGCGATGCGCCCGCCGCCGCAGCTACTGCGTTATGCGGCACCAAGCCCACCATTTGCAGCCTGGCACCAACTCTGATACATTGTTGTCCAGCCAGACAACAGACATGGATTCTTCGACTCCAGCAGGTTGACTTGGCTTGACTCGCCCGTTGTCTGCAAGAGCAACGTATTTTGCTTCAGCAGGTGGTCATTGGCAACTCGGCCGGCTGGCCGGGGTCTCGATGGTTCAACTTTAGGAAATTCGCCATGACAGGCAAGAATCAGCATGTAGTTCCTCACCAGGACGGTTGGGCCGTCAAGGGTGCCGGCAATCATCCGTGCACGACACACAGCAGCAGGCCATTGACGCTGGGCGAGACATCGCGCGCAACCAGCAGTCGGAACTGGTCATCCACCGTCCGGATGGCCGCATCCGTGACAAGGACAGCCACGGCAACGACTCCTTCCCGCCGAAGGGCTGAGTGCGATGACGGGCGTGCCCACCTACCATGTGCTCGCCCTGTCTGGGGGCGGCTATCGCGGCCTGTACACAGCGACGGTTCTGGCCGAGCTCGAAGCCGTGCTGGGCCGCCCCATCGCTTCGCATTTCGATCTGATCTGCGGTACTTCCGCAGGCGGCATGCTGGCCTTGGGACTGGCAGCAGAAATCCCGGCCATTGAACTCAAGGCACTGTTCGAGAAGCAGGGCTCCCGCATCTTTGGTTGCCGCAGTCTCGCTCGGCGCCTTCTGGGCTTCTGGTTAACCGCCAAGCACGACTCCGCGGGATTGCGGTCGGTGCTGACCGATCGTTTCCAAGACGCCACGATCGGCAACTTGAAGCACCGTGTTCTCGTGCCAGCCGTCAACTATTCGACCGGGCGTGGCCAGTTCTTCAAGACGCCTCACCATCCCTCATTTGAGATGGACCACCGCATGAAGATCGTGGATGTGGCGTTGGCGACCGCCGCTGCCCCCGTTTACTTTCCACTGGCGCGCAACGACCGTGGCGTCTTTGCGGATGGGGGTCTGGTAGGCAATGCGCCCGGACTGTTCGGGCTTCACGAAGTCAATACGTTCCTCGCGCCTAAACAGAGTGCGCTGGTTCGGGTGCTGTCCATCGGCACGATGACGATCGGCGCAACGGTCCGCGGTGGCGCCAGCCTTGACCGAGGATTCGGCAAGTGGCGCGGGGGGCTATTCGATCTGGTGATCTCCGCCCAGGAGTCGTCGGTGGACTACATGCTGCGACAGGCCTTGGGTGGCAACTACTTCCAGATCGACGACAAGGCCACGCCCGATCAAAGCAAGGACGTAAAAGCGCTGGACCGTGTGTCCATCGGTGCCACGAACACGCTGAAGGACCGCGGCAGCCACGCTGCACAGCGCGCACTGGGCGACCCTCTGTTCCAACCGTTTCGAGCGCACCAGGCCGGCGCACCTACCTTCTATCACGGCCCCAACAAGAATGTGCCGGAGGCCGCATGCTGAACCTGAGTCCGCTTTTCTTCACCACCGTCGATGACGGAACCTGCATGCATGAAGAGCTGGATCTGCCAGTTGAACAACGTGCCTGGATCGCCAGCGCTCGCAACGATGTCAGAAACTGCCTGCGCACCGGCATCCCGCGCGTTTTGCGCGAACGCGGGTATACGGACGACGTGCCGCAGCCGCGCTTTTTCACGCAAGGATCGTGGGCGTACAAGACCTTGAACGCTCCTGCACAGCGCCCGCAGCAAGCGGATGTCGATGATGGCTGCTATCTCCCACTGAGCTTCGTCTCGCAGACGAAGCGCCCCAGCAGGGCCACGACGGTGTTCTTTGCCGCCGCTGAAGAAGCCTTGAAGCCGCTGGTCCAAGAGAAGCACTGGAAGCTGGTCTCCGACAAGCCGACATGCGTCCGGATCGTTATTGCGGCCTATGCCCACATCGACGTTCCGCTGTACGCCATCCCCGATGAAGAGTTCGTCACGCTCGCGAAGGCCTCGATGGAGCGATACGGTTACGACTCGCTGACGGAGGCGGTGAACATGGCAGAGCGGGATGCCTGGACGGCGCTGCCCGCAGACAAGGTGCTCCTGGCTCACCGCGAGTGCAACTGGATGCCCTCCGATCCCAGACCTGTCAAGGAATGGTTCTTGGGCGAAGTGGAGGCCAAGGGCGAACAGTTCCGCCGTGTGATTCGCTACTTGAAAGCGTTCCGCGATTGGCGGTGGTCCAGCGGCGGACCCGCCTCCATCCTGTTGATGGCTGCGGCGGCACCACTGTTCGAGAAGCGGGATCGGCGCGACGACCTGGCGTTGCTGGACGTCGTGGCGGCCCTGCCGGCTAAGCTGCGTGCGGGGGTGAACAACCCGGTGGATGAGTCGGAGTCGCTCACGGTGCGACTCGGCAAAGAGGGCGTCGAAGAAGCGGCGAAGGCGTTTGAAGCATTGGAGAAGGTGCTGCGCGGCGCAACTGACGCCGGCAGTCCTTCACAGGCCTGCATCTGGATGCAAGGCGAGTTCGGCCCGCGCTTCCCGAATGAACCGGCTCGGGTCAAGGTGGTATCCGTTGCAGCCACCATCGCCGCAGCGCCGGCTACGGCTGGTCCGAGCGAATTGGTCGGGCGAACGAAGGCGGGATGAGCAGCGTTGCCGCAGTCGCGGACGTGATCGAAGCCTTTGAGCGGCAAGGCTTCGAGTTCGTCGGCAAGACGGAAGACAGCTGGTTCAAGCTGCGGGGGCTGTTGATCCCTTGCGGCGCGGTCGATGGCATTCCATGTGAGGTTCAGCTCGACCCTGCCTTCTTCGACCTGCCTCGCATCCGGCTGCTTGAAATTCCGCCTGAACTGCCCAAGGCGGTTCCTCATCTTGGTGCGGATGGCGGCCTTTGCTATTTGGCCAAGGGGACCGTGGTATTGGACATCTACGATCCAGTCGGGCAGTCCTTGGCATGTCTGCAACGCGCGGCCGCCGTGCTGGGGCGAATATTGAAAGGCGAGATGATCGAAGACCTCGCCGAAGAATTCTTTGCCTACTGGAGCGGCTGGCTTTGCTTCGTAGACATGCAAGGCGAAGATCTGGGCCGGCAGAACTGTATCGTTGCGCAAGCCCATGGCAATCCGCTCTGGTTCATCACCGACAACGAAGAACGAACAACCAAAAAGCTGCATTCGCTCGGCTACCAGGTCACCGATAGAACGGTGCTGACCTACCGAGTCAAGACGACCGCTCAACCCCGGCCGCTGACCAGCCACTGGCCTCCCGAAACCGTGGGGGACGTGTTGACTTGGCAAAGCACCCTGGACCCTCGGTGTCGGCGCAAGATTCACGAACGGATCAAGGAGGGGCAAAGCAAGAAGGCCAATGGTGTCCTCATCGTCATCGAGTCGCCATTGATGACGTATGGCTTTGTTGTGCTCTTTGACCACCAACCGTTGACGCACAAAGCCAAGCTCGCTGATCGCAGAGATTCAACCTTTGGACTGAAGGTGATGCCCGTCTCTGTGATCCGGATCGATGACCGGTATCTGGCCCAGCGCAACATTCCCAAGTTGAGAACGGTGGCGGGGAAACGAATCGCACTTGTGGGGTGCGGCACGATCGGCGGATACCTCTCGGACATGCTGGTCAAGGCCGGGGCGGGCACATGCGGCGGAAAACTCACGCTGGTGGATTTCGACGCACTCCTTCCACAGAACATCGGGCGGCATCGCCTCGGATTTCCCGACCTGCTGTCGAACAAGGCAGAGGCCATGGCGCAGGAACTCAAGCGCTTGTCGCCAGGCGCCGAGGTTCACGCGCTTCCTGTAGATGTCAGACAGGCTCAATTGGGAAAGCTTGACCTGCTCATCGATGCCACCGGCGAAGAATCCCTCGGGCACTGGCTGTGCGGCCGATATCGGGCGCCCACCCCTATGCTTTCTGTCTGGATCGAAGGGCCTGGAACAGCTGTGCGGGCGCTCCTGAGAACGAACGCGTCGGGTGCGTGCTACCGGTGCTTATGGCACAGCCACAGAAGAGGCGAACTTCGCTCGACCGTTGATGCTCTACCGAACATCTTGGCAGGCCATGGGTGCGAGGGCTTGTATGTGCCATTTCCGGCTTCGGTGTCGGTGCAGGCTGCCAGCCTGGGCGCTGATATGGCCCTTGATTGGATCAACGGCGTCCACTCTCCTGCGTTGCGAACCCGGCTGATCGATCAGACCCATCAGCTGGCCACGTCCGACTGCGATCCTCAGCGAGATCGGGATTGCCCTCTATGCAATTCCTAGGTTCCTGGGCAACCGGCGACAAAGGCACGTTGCTGCATTTTTCGGCAGGTACGCTGCAGACATTCAATCAGCATATTCAGGGCACTGATGCCGACTGCGAAGCCGGTGGGCTTTTGCTTGGCTCCGTGCATGGAGGCCACTTGCTCATTGAGCAAGCGACGGTTCCCACGGCTTGGGACAAACGGTTTCGCTACCTGTTCGAGCGGATGCCGTTTGGACACGAAGCCGGAACGGTGCGCTATCTGGGCGAATGGCATACCCATCCTGAAGATCATCCCCATCCTTCTGGTCTCGACAGATCGGAATGGAACCGACTTTCAGCGCAGCGTCGAGACAAGCGGCCCATGCTCGCCGTCATCGTTGGACGAAAGTCGCTGCATGTTGAACTGGTGCCCAGTTCAGGTCGCGGCGCGGTGCTGAACGCCGTGGAATAGCCGCCAATCAATTCATTGGCATCCCAGCGTCGACCCGACAGACCCTCCTTGCATCGCCATAACGCCTCAATGGTGCCTTTGTCCGGAAAGAGCCTCAGTTCATGAGGCTCGGCCATAGCCCTTGACTAGGCGGGAAGCCATTGCGGGGAAAAGCATGCTGAGTACCGCGTCGTAGCGCGCCGGCCGCAGGTGGGTTGCATCGCTGGCGTTCACCTTGTCGATGATCCCTTGACGCCAGGATGCGTAGCGCTCGGCCTGCTTGGCCGTGAATCTGGACTCCAGGCCGTAGGCTTTGACCGCCATGGGGTACAGCGTATGCCATTGCTGGTAGTCGGAGCCGCTCTGCATGATGGCGTTGAGAACCTGATACCCCGTGTCGAATGCATAGCCGATGCCGCGGTCATGCTGGATCGACAGCAGCCTTGGGACGATGCCCGCAAGCCCCGCCATTTCGGGGTCGGCTGCGCCTGGGTAGCCGTGAACGGCAAGGGCTTCGGCTGCCTCCGTGAGCCGCTGCCAGGGCTCGCTGTCCTTGCTCAATAGTTCGGGCTTGGGGCCTTCTCCTCGATGCGTTCGCCTGGCCTTGTCGATGCGGGTGTTGGTATCGTGGAATTCCGTGGCGGCCGCCAGATAGATCGATGCCCACTCCGATGCCGGTGTCGCGAGCAGCCGAGGGCGCCTCAGTTCGGCAAGGCGCTCCTGGAAGCGGACTGTGACCGGGTGCTCGTCCAACTCCATTTCGAGGAGTTGGCGACGAAAACGCCAGGCTGGGTGATGGACCCAGCGCTTGCCGACGGTCTCGTCCACCACCAGGCGACGTAGTCCCTCCCGGGTGACCCGGCCGCCAAGCGATCCGATGTCTATTTCCAATGTTGGAAGGTCAAGCTCCTGAATGCGGCGCAGCTTCTCCTGGTCGATGCCATGCGTCACGGTGACTTCGACCAGCAAGGTCTCGGGCCAACGCTGGCTGCTGTGGCTGTCTTCGATCAATTCCTCGAAGCCATCATCGAGCCAGGTCTCCACAACCCCGAAGATGAAGGGCCGAGGCTCGCGCAGGGTGCTGATGACGTCGGGGACGATGCTGCCTTGCTGCTTTTCCAGCCGAGTCTTTTCAAGCGACAGCGTCGTGGATCCGGTCAACCATTGCATGCGAAGCGTGTTGCTCTCCCATTCACCGCTGAATTCGTCCGGGGCGTAGCGGATCACCTCCACATTGAGGCCCGGCGTTGCGATGTGCGAGGACTGCTCCAGGATCGCCTTCACTTCGCTGTGCAGCAGCGTCTCGCGACGCAGTTGCAGGGCGGCGGCAAGATCCAGATCAGGAGACAGGCTGCGATGAAACGAGGTTTCCTCCGCATCTCCCCAGGCATCCATGGCGTCCAGCGCGGCCTGACGGGCCTGTGCGGCAGCTGCCGCTTGCAGAGCCTGGTCGTTCCAATGGGTGCACCACTGGATGTCTGGGAGCAACCGCAGCCGTGCGCGGATCTCTTCTGGAGACATCATCGCGATGGCGGGATCGGACAGGGATACCGTAACGATCGCCCGCCCATGGCCATCGCTGCCAATCTCGCGCTGGCCGGTGAGATCGACCAGGAGTTCGCTGCCGTCGTCGAGCGTCAGCAGCGCAGTGGCATGGTCATGGAGTACCGCGCCGGCAATCGAGACGCGCCGTGCCGGCATCTCGGCCCAGCCCTCATACCCTTGACCGCTGAACCCGACGGCAGAAGCCGATCTCCTGTGCCGAGGCAGATCGATGAAACCCCGCTCCTGGAGGTTTCGAATCGCCGCGAGCCGCGCAGCGACAAGCGTGCAGTCATCTTTCTGAGCGCCTTTGGGGTGACGAAAGTGCGCTGTGGGGTTGCGATGCAGAGGCTGACCAGCCAGCACCGGCGTCAGAGAAAGATGGCAGGACGGGCATTGGCATTCGGCCCGACCTTCGGAGACCTCGGCATCGTGGATGTAGCGAGGCTCGCCGGTGCGCGCATCGTGGGCCCACTTCAGCGGCACGCTGCTGGCGGAGACCGTGCGCCGGTCTACGGAAGTGGAGCTTCTCACCTGCCAGATGCTGGATCCTTGTGCCATTGCCTCCTCTTGTTCCTGCTGCCGAGCCTCGCGGCACCGTTCGCCCGGACATTCAGGGCCGATCAGGCCCCTTCGTTCACCCGATCCTTCAGCGCCTTGCCAGGCGTGAACTTGGGCACCTTGCTCGCCTTGATGGTCATCGCCTCGCCCGTCGCGGGGTTGCGGCCGGCGCGCTCCGCGCGGCTCGACACGCTGAAGGCGCCGAAGCCGATCAACTGCACGGAGTCGCCGCGCGCCAGCGCCTGGGACAGGTTCTCCAGAACGGAGTCAAGCGCTCGGCTCGCATCGGTCTTGCTCAGGTCGGTGTCCGCAGCGATGGCGGCAATCAGTTCGGTCTTGTTCAAAAGAGTCCCTTTGGGTGTACTGTGATGGAGGCAGCCTGCGTGGATCACGAGGGCGAAGGTTCTCGTCGCAGCGCCTTGCTTGGCGCGCAAGCTCCAGAGCTGGGTTGCTCGTGTAACCAGGCAGTTGGCTTGCCGCGGAGAGTTTACCGACGCATCTGGCTGCAGCGGCATGATGACGATCTTTGAGTGCGGCGCGGGTTTGCCAACGGCGCATGTAGCCGGGCCAGACCATGACAGGATTTTTCTGTCCCCATTCGTCGATCAAGGTTCATGGCGTGTCTGTGCGTTGCACAGCCGGGCTCTCGGGCTGCGCCCCATGCCTCGAAGCGAGTTATGGCCATTCGGCTCCGATCCCTCACGCACTTCGGCCCCGCTGCGCTCCTGGCCTGCGCATTGCGCTTGCCGATGAAGGCATGGCTGTGTGGCTTGAGGGGCAGGCTTGCTGTTCCCTTCATGGTGCCACACCGTTCTCGCGTTCAAGTCCGGCGCGTGCGCTGCACGCTGGCGTCCTTACGGCCGTCTTCGAGACTTGAGCACTGCGCTGCGGCGTGCCGGTTTCCGGTCTCGGGCAATCCCGCCCGATCACTGGAGTCCGCCATGGCGCACGATCTGTTTTCTTCCCTCGATTCCTTCGCTTCTGCTTCCATAGCTGATACGGCCCTGATGGTCCGCGACGTGGCAGGCGACTACCGGCTGGCCGATGCCGATGAGGTATTGCTGGCGGCGCAGCGGCTGCTAGCTGGCCGGGTGCGTGGGGCCGACATGCTGAACTCGCCGGCGGTGGTGAAGGACTTCCTGCGGGCTCGGCTGTCGCATCTGCCGCATGAGGTGTTCGCGGTGGTCCATCTGGACTCGCAATTGCGGGTGGTCGACTACGTGGAGATGTTCCGTGGGACCGTGGCGCAGACGTCGGTGTATCCGCGGGAGGTGGTCAAGGACGCGCTACTGAAGAGCAGTTCGGCCGTGCTGCTGGTGCACAACCATCCATCGGGACTGGCGGATCCATCCCGGGCCGATGAGGTCCTGACGCAGACGCTCAAGGCGGCGCTGCAGTTGGTGGACGTGCGGGTGCTGGATCACCTGATCGTGGCAGGCACGACTGTGCTGTCGATGGCTGAACGCGGACTGGTTTAGCTCTGGGGCCTGCGGCCCCATGTGCCTGGGGGCTCAGCCGCCAGGCACTTCGGTTCCTTCCAGGGTCGCGTCGGTTTTCGGCGCCAGGCTCACTGACCAGTGGCCGCCTTCCTCCTGGCGCGGAATCAGCAGGTCGTAGGTCTTGACCATGTTCAGCAGGCCGGAGTGGCCATAGGTCTGCGGCGAGAAGGCGGGGTCGGTGCGTTTGAGGTACTGGCCCAGCACGCCGAGGCCCACCTTGCCTTCGGACGTGTCGCTGGCCAGCAGCGACACGGCTTCGACGAGGAAGCGCGGGCGGCGCTTGACGGCGGGCTTGGCTGCCTCGGGTTTCGGGGCCTCCGCCTTCGCGGGCTCTGCCTTCAATGTCTTTGGGGTTGTGTCTGCGATGGGTTCGGCAGGCGGCTCGGGGCGGGTCCACTCGAAGAACTGGTCGCTCGCGTTGCGCAGCGCGTCGGGCGTCTTGGCCTCGCCCACGATGCACACCGTCGCGCCGCGCTCGCGCAGTTTGCGGCACAGGTAGGCGAAGTCGGAGTCGCTGGTGACCAGGCAGAAGGTGTCGGCCCGGTGATCGAAGAGCGCTTCCAGCGCATCCAGGGCAAGCGCGATGTCTGCGGTGTTCTTTCCGGCGGCGTACTGGTACTGCAGGCACGGCGTGAAGGCCAGGCGGACCAGGGCTTCCTGCCATTTGTGGGCCAGTGTGTTCTGGTTGCCGTAGCCACGGCGCAGGACCACACGGCCGAACTGGGCGACCATGCGCAGGGCATGTTCGAGGATCTCTGGGGAGACGTTGTCGCAGTCGACCAGGACGGCGACACGGGTTTCGGTGCTGGGTGTTGGAGTGCTCATCCGGTACTTCTATGTCTTGGGATCAACGTGTCGAGACGGTAACGGACTCCGGGCGTCTCCGGCCCCTGGGAGATGGCCGGTCGCGCTGTCGTGCGCGTGGCGCATCGAGCCTCGCTGCGCGAGTCTCGCCCCTGACGGGCTTCCATCGTCCCCTCGCTCCGCTCGGCTGACGCCTCCGGCCCGGCTCCAGATCCGGGCCTGCGCGCTTCGCTTGCCGTGCGGTCGGCGTGTGGGAGGGCCGTTGCCTTGTTCAGCCGTCTTCCCTGACTCCATCACCTTGTCCGCGACTGTAGCCCGCGGCCGTGTGCCGTCAAGGCGCGCAGGGCCGTGTCCTTGGCTGCGCCTGCGGGCCGCACCCACCCTGCGCTTGTCTCCTTGACGGCCCCCGTCCACGGGCTCCCTTTCGTCGCGGGCGATGAACTCAGGAAGACGGTGGCAACGAGGCCAACCGGGTTCTTCGTGCCGACCGCACCGAACAGCCACGAGGCTGGGCTCCGAATCTTGGAATCCGGTGTGCGGTTTCTTCAACAGCCAACACAACCCGTTGGATTTTTCAGGAGAAAGACATGCTTGCATCCCGTTTCGCCAACCATTCCCCCGCACTGCGTTCCGACCATCCCCTGTCGGATGACCAGATTCGCCGCGTGGCCCCGTCCATCTTCGCGGACGCCCCGCATGAGAGCCGGTCCCCGCGGTACAGCTACATCCCCACCGCCACGGTGCTTACCGAGCTTCGCAAGGAAGGGTTCCAGCCCTTCATGGTGTGCCAGACCCGCGTGCGGCGCGAAGACCGGCGCGACTTCACCAAGCACCTGATCCGGCTTCGCCATGCGAGCCAGATCAACGGCGCGGAAGCCAATGAGGTCGTGCTGCTGAACTCGCACGACGGCACCAGCAGCTATCAGATGCTCGCGGGTCAGTTCCGTCTATGCCCAACGGGACATAGGCGGAACTATGTCCAGCGTCGAACTATGTCCAGTCATTCGACTTGCGCCTGAGCGAGCAAGTCTTGCTGGCCAATAACGCTGTACATAGCAATCCTCCTTACATAGCAATCCTCCTTGCTGGGCATGTCGCCCACAAGGAGACCATCTTGGAACCAACCATTGAAGGCGCGATGGCGCTCGTCCTACGCGCGAAGGGACCGCTCTCGCCGCACCTGCCGGCGTTCGTCACGTCATTAATTGATCATGGCTACGCCGTCGTTTGCCTGCGCGCCAAGGCCTGGCGCGCGACTGAGTTCGATACCTGGCTGGACGATCAAGGCGTTGTGCTTGCCGAGCTTCAGGATGCGCATGTCGAGGCGTTCCTGCGTCGACCGTATCAGCCTCGAAGTGACTGCCGGGACACGCCTCGTCGCCACGAGCCACCGGCCATTCGCCAGTTGCTGCGGTACCTGCGCGCGCAAGGCCTGTGCGCTGTCCCGGCGTCGGCCATCACGCCCGCCGATCAACTGGCGGCCAGCTTCGCGCAGTACCTGGGGCATGCGCGAGGGCTGGCCTCCACGACGATCGGTGGCTACCGGACCCTCGCCCGTGATTTCCTTGCACACCGCTTCGGCAGCGACGATATCGATCTTGGCGCGATCCGTGCCACCGACGTCATCGACTTCGTTCGGCGGGAGGCGCGACGCCTTCGTCCGCGCGGCCTCAAGCATGTGGTCAACGGGTTGCGGGCCTTCCTTCGCTATGCCCAGTACCGCGGCGATATCAAGGGCTCATTGATCAACGCCGTGCCAGCCGTGGCGGCATGGACAACGACGCCACCGCTGCCCCGGGCCATCTCGGCGGAACACGCGCGGCGCGTCATCGACAGCTGCGATCAGTGCACCGCCGTCGGCCGACGGGACCGTGCCGTCTTACTGCTGCTTGCGCGCCTGGGCTTGCGAGGCGGCGAGGTCCTCACCCTGTTACTGGAGGACATCGAGTGGGACACCGGTCTTCTGCGCGTGCGCGGCAAGAACGGCCACCAGTGCCTGATGCCGCTGCCAGTCGATGTCGGCGAAGCCATCGCCGCCTACCTGCGGCAAGGACGACCTGCAAGTTTGGATCGCCACGTGTTCCTGCGCACGCGCGCGCCTCATCAATGCTTGCTTCACGGCTCCGATGGCATCGGGTCCATCGTGCGCAACGCGATCGAGCGTACCGGCGTCGACACGCCTCGCAAGGGATCACACCAGTTTCGGCATGCCCTGGCGGTCGGGATGCTGCGAGACGGGGCGTCGCTACCCGAGATCGGTGAGCTCCTTCGCCACCGCAGCCAGCTGTCCACCTCGATCTATGCCAAGGTGGACCTCGCTGCGCTTCGCCCTCTGGCCCTGCCGTGGCCCGGGAGCTTGTCATGAGCGGGCTTCGAGAGGCCCTGCGCGACTATCTCGAGCTGCGCCGCAGCTTGGGCTACAAGCTGGAAGACGCTGGCCTGCAGTTGCCGCGGTTCATCGACTTCCTCGATACCCGCGGCGCGTTGCACATCACGACGGCGCTGGCGATGGAATGGGCGCAGCAACCGACCGCTGTGCAGCCGGCGGAGTGGGCGCGGCGCCTTGGTGGAGTTCGGGGATTCGCGCGCTACCGCCACGCCAGCGATCCCTTGACGGAGATCCCGCCGCTGGGTCTGCTGCCCCATCGGGCCATGCGTGCCAGACCGTACCTGTATTCGGACGAGGAAGTGCAACGGCTGCTGGCCGCCGCCTTGAAGCTACCGACGAACTGGCACCGCACCCCGCTGTACCCGTGGAAGTACCACTGCCTGATCGGCCTGCTGAGCACGACCGGCATGCGGATGTCCGAGGCGCTGGACTTGCAGGTCCCCGACGTCGATCTTGACCAGGCACTGCTGACCATCCGCAGCGCCAAGCTCGGCAAGAGCCGGTGCATCCCGCTGCATCCATCAACGAGGGATGTGCTGGCGGACTACCTGCGTCGGCGCACGGAGTTCTTTGGCGCCGCAGTCTCAGCTTACGTCTTCGTGTCCAGTCGCGGCAACCGGCTGGATCAGGCGGGCCTGCACCGAACCTTCTACGCACTGTCCCGCAGCGTCGGCCTGCGTGCGACAGGCGCGAGCCGGGGCCCTCGGCTGCATGACTTTCGGCATCGCTTTGCGGTGAAGGTGCTGACGGCCTGGTACGAGGCAGGCCAGGATGCCACCCGGCTCCTGCCCGTGTTGTCGACGTACCTGGGCCACGTCCGGGTCGAGGACACGTACTGGTACCTCAGCGCCTGGCCGGAACTGATGTCGCACGCCATGGAACGCCTGGAGCGGCGCTGGGGGGCATCGTCATGACGGCCGACACCAAGCTGGCCAGCCTGCTGCAACGCTACTTCACCCAGCGACTGATGCACCAGCGCCAAGCCAGCCCACACACCATCGCCTCCTACCGGGATACGTTCAAGATGTTGCTGCAATTCGCCAAGAAGCGGCTGCACAAAGCGCCGTCGGCGCTCGCACTGGAGGACATCGACGCGCCGCTGGTCACGGCGTTCCTCGATGAGCTGGAAGCCTTGCGCGGCGTCACAGCCCGCACGCGCAACCTGCGGCTGACGGCCGTGCATTCGTTCTTCCGCTTCGCATCCTACGAGGCTCCCACCCATGCGGCGCAGATTGCCCGGGTGCTTGCCATCCCCGCGAAGAAGTTCACCCGAGCGCTGGTTCCCTTCCTGAGCAGGCCCGAAGTCGATGCACTGCTGGCGGCGCCGGATCTGCACGCCTGGTCTGGGCGTCGCGATCACGCGCTGATGCTGGTCGCAGTGCAGACCGGTCTGCGGCTGTCGGAGTTGACGGGCATGCGCCGGGACGACGTGGTGCTGGGCGCGGGCGCGCACGTGCGTGTGATTGGCAAGGGACGCAAGGAACGATGTACGCCTCTGAGCAAGGCCTCGCGCGCGGTCATGGCGGCGTGGATGCGTGAACCGCCCAGAGCGCCTGATCAACCCGTGTTCCCGAACGCCCGCGGCGGCCCACTGAGTGCTCACGGTGTGCAATACATCGTGGCCAAGCACGTCGCCACCGCCAGCCGTGTCTGCACCTCGCTGGCGCACAAGCGGGTGAGCCCGCATGTGCTTCGGCACACGACGGCGATGGACCTGACGCACGAGGGAGTCGAACGTTCTGTGCTCGCGCTGTGGCTCGGGCACGAGTCCGTCGAGACGACACAGATTTACCTCGACGCCGATCTGGAGATGAAGTCGAAGCTGCTCGACAAACTGACGCCGCCGGATAGCAAGCCAGGTCGGTACCGTCCAGACGACGCGCTGTTGGCGTTCTTGAAGAGTCTCTAGCCGCTGCCTCCTATGTCCCGTGTTGCATGGCCGCCTTTACGAGGCGGGTCAACGTAGCACTGGACATAGTTCGATGCTGGACATAGTTCTGCCAATGGGCTGGTGTGTGGCGACACCTTCGCGGATGTGCGCGTGCCCCACAAGGGCGACGTGGCGGGCCACGTCATCGAGGGCGCCTATCAGGTGCTCGACGGCTTCGAGCGGGTGAAGGAGTCGCGCGACCTGATGCGCGGCATCACCTTGGACGATGGCGAATCCCAGGTGTTCGCCCGCGCCGCGCTGGCCCTCAAGTACGACGACCCGGACAAGCCCGCGCCCATCACGGAATCGCAAATCCTGATGCCGCGCCGCTTCGAGGATCGCCGCCCCGACCTGTGGAGCGTGTTCAACCGAACGCAGGAGAACCTGACCAAGGGCGGGCTGTCCGGGCGTAGCGCCAACGGGCGCCGTCAACAGACCCGGCCGGTGCAGGGTATCGATTCCGACATCCGCCTGAACCGCGCCCTGTGGCTGCTGGCCGATGGCATGCGCGCCCTGAAAGCCTGAATCCCGCCGACGTTTTACCCGCCGGAGGGGCGTTTCCCCTCCATCCCTTGTTTCATCTGATTGGAGATTCACCATGAACGCCTTGACCACCACCGAAGCCCACGCCGTCAACGCCACTGCCGCCAACATCGCCGCCAACGGGTTACAAGCCGCCGACCCAAGCAAGCACATGATCCTGGTGCCGCTGTCGCGGCTGGTGTCGCGCCCCACGGGCCGCAACGTGCGTAAGACCGTGCCGCGCCTGTCTCTGCCTGAACTCAGCGCATCCATCGAGCGCGTGGGCCTGCTGCAAAACCTGATCGTGATCCCTGCCGCCGATGGCGACCATTACGAGGTCGTGGCTGGTGGCCGACGCCTCGCAGCGTTGAAGCTGCTGGCGAAGAAACACCGCATCGCCAAGGATTGGCAGGTGCCTTGCCTGCGCGTGGCGGATGGCACGGCCCGCACTGCCAGCCTGACCGAGAACGTGCAGCGCGAAGCCATGCACCCCGCTGACCAGTTCGAGGCTTTCGCGGCACTCGTGGCTGAGGGCAGGCCCATCGAGGACATCGCGGCGGATTTCAGCGTCACGCCGCTGGTGGTGCAGCGCCGTCTGAAGCTGGCGAACGTCTCGCCGCGCCTGATGGCCGACTACCGGGCCGATGCCGTGACGCTGGATCAACTCATGGCGCTGGCCGTGACCGACGATCACACCCTGCAGGACGCTGCGTTTTACGATGCGCCGCAGTGGCAGCGTAGCCCTTCGGCCCTGCGCGAGCGGTTGACCGAGCGCGAGATCGACGCCCATCGGCATCCGATAGTGCGTTTCGTGGGGCTCGCCGCCTACGAGGCCGCAGGCGGCGGCGTGCGCCGCGACCTGTTCGCGGAAGGCGATGCGGGCGTGTACCTCAACGATGCGGCCTTGCTGGAACGGCTGGCGCACGACAAGCTGGCAGGCATCACCGCCGAGGTGAAGGCCGAAGGATGGGCATGGGTGGATGCCGCGCCCGCTGCCACCTATGCCGACTTGCAAGCCTTCCAACGCGCTCCGAGGGAACGGCGCACGCCGGGCAAGCGCGATGCCCTGCGCATCGAGAAGCTGCAAGCCAAGATGCAGGAGCTTGCCGAAGCCATTGACGCCGCGATGGAAGCCGACGACGAGGAAAAGGCCGAAGCCTTGCAGGAAAACGGCGAGCGCCTGGGCCAGCACTTGCAGGCATTGGAAGATGGCTTGCTGGGCTATGCCGCGAACGTGCAGGCCGCAGCCGGTGCCATCGTCACCATCGACCGCAATGGTGAGGCCGTGATTCATCGCGGGCTGCTGCGCGAAGCCGAGGCCAAGGCGCTGCGCACGCTGGAAAAGCTGCGCCAAGGTTTCGGCAGCGTGGAAGGCGAAGCCGAGAACGACGACGAAGGCGAGCGCGACGAAGCGCCCAAGGCCTCTATCTCCGACCGGCTGGCCCAACGCTTGAGCGCCCACCGCACCGCCGCGCTGCAAATCGAAGTCGCACGGCATCCGCAAGTGGCGCTGGCCGCGCTGGTGCATGGCATGGTGCAAACCGTCCTGCAGAATCGCCACTACGAGCACGATCTGCCGCTGGGTGTGCGCCTGACGGTGCAAGACCGGCTGGAAGGCATGGCCCCGGACTGGCCGGAATCGCCTGCCGCCGTGGCGCTGCGCGAACTGCAACAGGTGACAGGTGTTGCCTTGCCGGAGGACAGCGCCGAACTGTTCGCCGCGCTGCTGGCGAAGCCGCAAGACGAACTGGTCAAGCTGCTGGCCGTGTGCGTGGCTTCCACGGTGGACGTGGTGACGCCGCGTGCCACGCCGCACCAGCCCGGCAAGGATCTGGCGCAGGCCGTGGGGCTGGACATGGCCGCGTGGTGGAAGCCGACCGCCGAGAGCTACTTCAAGCACGTTTCCAAAGCCGTGATCCTGCAAGCCGTGGGCGAGTACGCGCCGGAGCACGTCACGCGGCTGGCGAAGTTGAAGAAGGTCGACATTGCCAGCGAAGCCGAACGGCTGGCCGATGGCACGGGCTGGATGCCCGCCATCTTCAAGGCCGAAGGCATGCAGGAGGATGCGCCCGAAGAAGGCCCGCAGGATGTGGAGCCGGACAACGCGCAGGAAGCCGCCACCGTGTCGTATGAACCCGCCGAGGCTTTGACCGCTTGATTTGCACCGAAGGCAAGCGCCCCGGCTTCGATCGGGCGCTTCGCTTGCATGGAGGACTGCCCACGCACCACCACACCCCACCCGCGCATGGCGGCGATCTATGCCCCCGGCACGGTACGCGCCCGCCGATGGCACGGCGAAAGTGATGTGCGCGGCTACCGCCCGCCCTCGGGCTGGTCGGCCCGCGCCGACCTCACCGACATTCACCCCATCACGGGCCGAGCCTCGCCGCGTGCCGTGTGATGGCTCATCGAGACGAACGAATAACCGCGATCTGCACCGCGCCCAAGCCGTTCCGGCCTGGGCGCGGTGAGCGCAGAGTCCGGGCGCGGCAGTGGCCGCGCCCGGTGTTGAAACCGAACAGCCAGAACATCGCGCCGCCGCCCATGCGCTGCATGGCAAGATCACCGCAGGCGGCACAATCCCGCCATGCCTGCAGAGCCGCCAATCCCAATCGACGATATTCGCGAATCCCTCGAACGCTCGGGATACCTGATGAAGTCTCGTGTTGTGCGCGCGCTCGCGGCGGCGGACTTCTTCGTGGAGCCGAACGTCACGCACAAAGACAATCATGGCAAGGCGCGGGGAATCGATCTCACAGCGGAAGCCGCTGGTGGACTGAATCGCCGTGGTGTTTGTGTCAAGACGACGTTCGTGGTCCAGACCATAAACAACGCCTATCCCATCGTTCTCCTGACGGAGCGGCCATCGACGCCCAACGCAGACTTCGAGAGCTACATCAAGTTCGGCACAAGCCCGGTTCCTTGCCCCTTCCTCGATCAGATTCACCCCTACGAGGAGAGGGCCGCGGACTGGCACAACCTGTTCTCTGAGATTTGCGCGTTGAGCAAGCTGCATGGCCAGGACAAGTTCACGGCATGTCAACCCGACGACATCTACTCGGCGCTGCTCAAGGCCAGCCAGTACACGGAAGCCGAAGTAGGCACGTTCAACGGGTGGGTCGCAGAGGAGACGGGCCGGTATTGGCGTTTGTTCTTTTGGCACCCGATGGTGGTCGTGAGCGGCCAGCTTCTTACCGCGAAGGTGACCGTAGACGGGGCGGTGCAACTGCAAGAGGTGCCACTTGCCAGACTGGAATTCAACTGGCACGACGGCGAAGATCGTAAAACGACGGTCGTGGAGGTCATTCGAGAGGATTTCCTGCTGGAACGCCTCGACTCAATACGCGTGCAGGACGACGCCATCGAGGCACGCATTCACGCGATCAAGCTGGAGCACGAACCAGAAGCCGACTGACGGGAAGGCGAAGCGCCACCAGGCCTGCTGGCCAAGGGGAAGCAGTACAGACGTCACTTCAGGCCAGCATCTGCATCTGTTTCTTTCCAGAATATAGAACGGCCTTGGCGGGTCGGCGCGATGCGCCGCCGGGCTTTGCGGGCTGCGCCCCGTGCCGCCTTTGTCGTCACGACCGTTCGGCTTCAATCCCTCCCGCCTTCGCGCCTGCGGCGCTGCGCGCTTCGCTTGCCTCCAGGGGATCGGCGCGAGGCCCATCCCCGCCGCGCGATGCTTGGCGCCCCTCGATTACCGCCGAACCGGCGGTGCCGGATCGGCCAAGCCAGTGCCCACTGCAATGGTCAAGGCGTGGCGGATACGCCGCAGTTGGCTGCGGCAGGTTGTGCAGATGCGTGTCGTCCTCGACGCTGGCGGCTCTCGTCCATCGCGTCACGAAGGATGGTTCGTGGACACAACGCCCGACCTCGCTATGGAGCTTCCACGCCGCGTCTCAACGGCGCCGCAGGGTGCGATGGGGACGTTCTCGCGTGTCGTTGGAGCGTTGGCCTGGCCCGCGTCAGGGCGCGAGCCGCTGAAGCCTTCGTGCGGGGATGTCGAGTCGGCCATGCCTCCTTTCGGAGCGGTTCGGCCCAAGGCGTCCTTGTCTCGTTGTGAATCCTGGCGGAGGCGCGGCTGCGCCTCGGGCTTAATGGCTGCAACCGTCCCGCGAAAACAATTTCCCCTGCTTTGTCACTGCGTTCGGCGCATTCCTCGCGGGCCAAATTCTTTTTGCCTCCCGGTTCTCCACTGCGTTGCGCCCGCAAACGGTGCAGCCAGCCCATCCCCCGCCGGCCGGATCACAACAAGGACGCGATGGGCGCGAACCTTGTTCAACCGAAAGGAAATTCATCATGGCAACCATCGGCACCTTCACCGCAGACAAAGACGGCTTCACCGGCACGCTCCGCACCCTGACGCTCAACGTCAAGGCCAAGCTGGTTCCCAACGACAAGGGCGGCAACGAGAACGCCCCGGACTTCCGCATCCAGGCTTCGGGCTATGACGTGGGCGCGGCATGGAGGAAGACCAGCGAGGCCGGCCGAGCCTACGTGTCCTGCACCCTCGATGATCCTTCGTTCCCGGCGACGGTCTATGCCCGGTTGATCGAGGAAGAGGACGGCACGCACACCCTGATCTGGTCGCGCAGCAAGTCCCAGGCGGCGTGACCGCCGCAGCGCCCCGTCCGTCGCGGCGGGGCGCATAGGTCGACGGCCTATGTCTCGGAGGCCGCGAGCTGGCCTTCCGTCGCGGTCATCAGCACCGCCGTGCTGCATTCGAGCGCGCCGGCGATCTTGAAGATGATCGCCAGCGTGGGCATGTGCTCGCCGCGCTCAACCTTGCCCATGTGTGAACGCTCGACGCCAGCCAGGTGCGCGAGCGATTCCTGCGCGATCCCGCGCTCCAACCGGAGCGCACGCACTGCCGCGCCGAAGGCCTGGGCCAACTCGGCGTCGAAGGTGGTGGCGCCGGCCGGTCGGCCGCGCTGGATGGGTCGCTTCTGCATGGACAGAAGCGTCAATTCGCAGCACAATTAAAACCACGTTATCTTTAAGGCTACGCTGAACAAGCCTTCGTGATTTGCCGTGCGGCACTGGATGATGCAGTTTTTCGGACGTTGTGGCCTCTTGTGCCGCCCATTTGGGCAGTTCGCGGGGCCTTGAGGCCCGATTCCCGCCCTTACGGGCGCATCTGTCCCAGCAAACGCCCTCGGGCAAGGTAGATGTTGGCCAGCGCCAAGGCCGTGAACGCGCGCGTGGCGTTCTTTTGCAGCCCGCGATAGCGCACCTTGCCAAAGCCCCACAGCCGCTTGACCACCCCGAATAGATGCTCTACGCGAGCGCGGATGCGGGACTTGTTGCGGTTCTTGGACCGCTGCGTCTGGTCGACCACCCCGCACCTGCGTGTGCGCTGGTTGGTGAAGTCTTTGGCTTGGGGCGCCTTGCCCCGGATCAGAGCCTTCTGGCTGGCGTAGGCCGAGTCGCCGTACACGCGCTGCTCGTTG
>NZ_MEDS01000010.1 GCF_001724135.1 Comamonas sp. SCN 65-56
GTATCCAGAAGAACTGCTCACCCAGGTGGCGGCGCTGCCGCCGCTGCCAGGCGTGTACCGCTACTTTGATGCGCAAGAGCAGCTTTTGTACGTGGGCAAAGCGCGCAATCTCAAGCGTCGCGTCTCCAGCTACTTCACCAAGCAGCACGGCGGCACGCGCATCGGCCACATGGTGAGCAAGATCGTGCGGCTCGAAACGACGGTGGTGCGCTCCGAGGCCGAGGCGTTGCTGCTGGAAAACAACCTCATCAAGACGCAGCACCCCAAGTACAACATCCTCTTTCGGGACGACAAGAGCTATCCCTATCTCAAGATCAGTGGCGTCGCGGCCAGGGATGGCACGACGGATGATCCTTCGCAGCGCTTTCCGCGCATCTCGTACTACCGCGGCAGCGTGGACAAGAAGAACCGCTACTTCGGCCCTTACCCCAATGCCTGGGCGGTCAAGCAGACGATCGAGCTGATCCAGAAGGTGTTTCACCTGCGCACCTGCGAGGACACGGTGTTCGCGCACCGCACGCGTCCCTGTCTGCTGTATCAGATCAAGCGTTGCAGCGCGCCCTGCGTGGGCACCATCTCTCCCGAGGATTACGCCGAAGACGTGCGCGGCGCCGAGGCGCTCTTGCGTGGTGAAACCGATGAACTGCTCAAGAAGCTGGAGGCGCGCATGCTGGCGCACGCCGAAAAGCTGGAGTTCGAGCAGGCCGCCGCAGTGCGCAACCAGATCACCGCGCTCTCGCGCGTGCTGCACCAGCAGGCGGTGGAGAGCGTGGGCGACAAGGACGTGGACATCCTGGCGGTGCGCGTGCAGGGCGGGCGAGCCTGCGTGAACCTGGCGATGGTGCGCGGCGGGCGCCATCTGGGCGATCGGGCGTACTTCCCATCGCAGGTGCAAGAGGCCAGCGGCGTCTACAGCGCCGAGGAGGCTGAGGATGCGGTGCGTGCCGAGCTGTCGGTGGACGTACAGTTGGCGGTGCAGGTGCTCGAAGCCTTCATCGCCCAGCATTACCTGGAGGTGGCGGTGCCGCCGGTGCTGATCACCAGCGAGGCGGTCGATCCCGCGCTGATCGAGGCGCTGACCGAGCAGAGCGGCGTGCGCGTGTCCATCGTGCACCAGCCGCGCGAGCAGCGGCGCGCCTGGCTGGAGATGGCGCAGGCGAACGCGAAGATTCAGCTCGCCCGCCTGCTGGCCGAGGAGGGCTCACAGCAGGCGCGCACGCACGCACTGGCCGAGGCGCTGGCGCTGGATGTGGAGAACCTGGACGAGCTGACCGCCGAATGCTTTGATATCTCGCATACCGCCGGGGAGCAGACGCAGGCCTCGTGCGTGGTGTTTCATCATCACAAGATGCAGCACGGGGCCTATCGGCGCTACAAGATCGAAGGCATCACGCCGGGCGACGACTACGCCGCGATGCGCCAGGTGCTCGAGCGCCGCTATGCGCCTGTGGCGCAGGCGCAGCAGGAAGCGGGTGGTGCCGAGGTCACTCGTCGCGAGCTGCGCCTGCCCGATCTGGTGCTGATCGACGGCGGGCGTGGCCAGGTGGCGATGGCGCGCGAAGTGTTTGAAAAGCTGGGCCTGGATCTCTCACGCATTGTCGGCGTCGAGAAGGGCGAGGGCCGCAAGGTGGGGCTGGAAGAGCTGGTGTTTGCCGATGGCCGCGAAAAGGTTTATCTCGGACACGATTCGGCTGCGCTGATGCTCGTCGCGCAGATTCGCGACGAGGCGCACCGCTTTGCGATCACCGGCATGCGGGCAGCGCGTGCGCGCGTGCGTACCGGAGGCAGCCGGTTGGAAGACATTCCGGGGATAGGCCCGCGTCGGCGAGCGCGGCTGCTGCAGCGCTTTGGCGGTGTCAAGGGCGTGCAGGGTGCGAGCGTGCAGGATCTGATGACGGTCGAGGGTGTCTCGCACCAGCTCGCCGAGGCGATCTACCGCGCGCTGCGCTGAATGCTGCAGTCAGCAAATGGCGCACAGGCTTTGAAATATCCGCTGCTCATGCGGTGTCAAGGTCTGATGGCAGCGCGTCATGAGGCGCCGGATCAGGCCGTTGATCTCGAAGTCGGAGAAGGGCATGGGTGGTCTCCCGTGGCTATCCTGGTGTCGAGACAACGATACATCGCCCCACCGTTGGCTAAGCCCGAAAAAGCAGGGTGTTGGACGGCGGATTTTGTTCGCGCAAGCACTCAAGGTGCGAGCCGGGCCCGATTCCACTGTCCCTGATCCAGTTGGTAGCGCAGCCGGTCGTGCAGACGGCTTTTCCGGCCCTGCCAGAATTCCCAACGATCCGGAACCAGGCGAATGCCGCCCCAGTGCGGTGGGCGCGGCGGTTGCAGCAGAAATTGCGCGCCGTAGCGTGCGGCGTTGGCCACCAGCACGCCGCGGCTGGCGATGACCTGGCTCTGCGGGCTGGCCCAGGCACCTATGCGTGAATCCAGCGGGCGGCTTTGGTAGTAGGCATCGCTTTCTTCCTTGCTTGCTTTGTGCACCTGACCTTCGATGCGCACCACGCGCTCCAGCTCCACCCAGTGAAACTGCAGTGCGCCAAACGGGTTGCCGGCCAGCTCATGGCCCTTGCGGCTCTCATAGTTGGTGAAAAAGACGATGCCGCGCTCGTCGTAGCCTTTGAGCAGCACGATGCGCGTACTGGGGCGCAGGTTGCTGCCGACGCTTGCCAGGGTCATGGCGTTGGGCTCAGGCACTTGCGCGGCCAGGGCTTCCTTGAGCCATTGGTCAAATTGCGCCAGCGGATCGGCCTGCGAAGCTTCTTCGCTCAGTTCGGCGCGCTCGTAACTTTTGCGCAGGTATGCGATGGACTTTGACAGCGGGGATGTGCTCATGGGTCGATTTTGCCCGCTTGCGCTGCGTGCATGATGCGCGCAAGGGCGCGATCGCGGATGCCCAGCCGCTGCAACTCCCGCAGTGTGGATTCGGCATAGTCGCGCGTGCTGCCATAGATGCCTTGCGCATGGGCAAAGATGCGCCGGTATTCGCCGTCGGTCAGCGCTGCAGTGAAGTACGGGCTGCGCCGGGACAGCGTGAACCCCAGCGCTCGCACGCTGCCCTGTGGTGTGCGGCACAGCAACCACCGCGGGTCATAGACGGGCATGGGCATTTCGCGCTGCCACAGCGCTGGAAAGACGGACGGCACCAGGGTTGCCGGCACCCGAAAAACCATGCCCTGGCAACTACCGCCCGAGAGCAAGGCGAACACCAGGCCGGGGCATTCGGGCGTGCCGCGGTTGACGTGGCTCCACATCTGCAGCGCCCGATGCCAGCCGTGGACCGTGGCGCGCCGTTGTTCGCTGTAGGGCAGATCGGGGCGCCAGATGAGCGAGCCGTAGCCGAAAACCCAGAGATCGCCGTTTTGCGACCGCCATTCCTGCATCGTGCGTGCAAGCAACGCATCCGGCGCGTGACTCGTGTTCATGGCTCGGTATTGTTGCGCGTGGCAAGGTCAATGCCGGACGCCGCCGCAATGCAGCGCACTAAAATGCGGGCCATTGCCAAGGCCATCTGCGTTTGCCGCAGGTGGTCTCTTGTTTTGGACCTTCCTTCTTTGCATTGCCATGGCTACCTTTCCCATCACCAAACGGGGCGCGGAAAAGCTCAAAACCGAATTGCAGCGGCTCAAGACCAAGGAGCGCCCTGCCGTCATCGCTGCGATTGCCGAGGCGCGTGCGCAGGGCGACTTGAGCGAAAACGCCGAATACGATGCGGCCAAAGACCATCAGGGCTTCATCGAGGGGCGTATCGCCGAGATCGAGGGCAAGCTCTCGGCGGCGCAGATCATCGACCCGGCAACCCTGGATGCGGAAGGGCGCGTGGTGTTCGGCGCCACGGTGGACCTGGAGGACGTGGACACGGGCGATGCGGTGACCTACCAGATCGTGGGCGAGGATGAGGCGGATCTCAAGCACGGTCTGATCAACATCGGCAGCCCGATCGCACGCGCGCTGATTGGCAAGGAGGTGGGTGATACCGCCGACGTGCAGGCGCCGGGCGGCGTGCGCTCCTGGGAAGTGATGGCGGTGCGCTACCTCTGAAGCCGACCATGCACGCACGCATGCCGATCTTTCTCGCCGCGTTGTGGTGGAGCAGCCTGTCGGTCATCGGCTTCGTTGCGGTGCCGCTGGTGTTCATGCGCATACCGCAGCGCATGTTGGCGGGCTATATGGCAGCAGGCCTGTTCGAGGCGCAAGCTTATATTTCAATAGCTTGTTGCGCGCTTCTGCTGGTGATTTCAAGGAAAAAACATTCTCAATCCATTGAAACATGGGCGCAAAGCGCTCTTGTTTTCGTGATTCTCGGCATGTTGCTGGCGCTGGTGCTGCAGTTTGGCGTAGCGCCACGCGTCATTGCCTACCATGGCATACGCCTGTGGCACAACCTGGCAACCGGCTTGTACATCGGGCAGTGGCTGTGCGCGTTCGCGGTACTGTGGATGGTGACGCGGCGCGATGAAAGCTCAGACCATGCCGTCACCGATCGTTGAGTTGGAGCGGGCGAGCTGGGATGCAGACACCCCAGCCGACCCGCAGTGGACTGCTGCGGTCGAATCCGGCAAGGTGTTGCTGTTCCCGCGCCTGGCGTTTGCGCTGTTGCCGGAAGAACGCGCGCTGCTGCGCGAGGACATGCTTTCGCCCAAGGCGCGCAATGTCAGCCTGCGCTCGGACGGCGTGCTCAAGGGAGCGAGTGGAACGGCGCTGGAGCAGGCGCGGCTCGCAACCATGATTGCCCGCTTTCGCGCTCAGGCGCTGTCACTGGTGGATAGTCTGTTTCCCGCCTACCGCGGCGCGTTGTCGACCGCGCCCACCAGCTTTCGGCCGCGTCGCGTGGAGACGCGCACGCAGTCGGTGCGGGCGGATGACCGGCGCATGCATGTCGATGCCTTTCCGTCGCGCCCCAATTACGGCGAGCGCATCCTCAGGGTGTTTGCCAATATCAATCCCGATGGCGTGCCGCGCGTCTGGCGCGTCGGTGGTGATTTCGAGTCGGTGGCGCGCCAGTTTCTGCCTCGTGCCAAGCGGTATTCGCTGTGGCAGGCAAAGGCGCTGCAGGCCTTGCATGTGACCAAATCCCTGCGCAGCGAGTACGACCACCTGATGCTGCAGTTGCACGATCGCATGAAATTCGACGAGCAGTGGCAGCAGCAGGGCCGGCAATGGCGCGTGCCATTTCCTGCGGGCAGCTGCTGGGTGTGTTATTCCGACCAGGCGGTGCACGCGGTGATGGAAGGTCAATACATGATGGAGCAGACGCTCTATCTGCCACCCGGACGGGAAGCGGACCCGGCGGCCAGCCCGCTGGGCATTCTGACGCGCCTGATGGGGCGACCGCTGGTGGGCGCGGGCGCCGGCGTCGGGCGCTGATGGCAGGGCGCGCAGGTTTCATCAGGGTTGCCTGAAACGGTCAGGCCGCGGTGGTTTGCAAGCGCGCCAGTGCCGCCATGACATCGGCGCGTGTCGGAATCTGGCGTTTGCCGCCCAGGCTGATGACCGGCCCCGAGCCGGTCACGCCCGCCAGGCCAGGCTCGTAATCGCAGTAAATGCCCAGCGTTGGCCTGCCGAGTGCCGCCGCGATGTGGGTCAGGCCGGTGTCGAGCCCGACCACCGTCTGCGCCTGCGCCATCAGTTGCATGGCCTGCTCGACACTCAGGAAAGGCGGCACCACCGCGCAGCTCGCCTGCACGATGCGCTGCGCGCGTTCGTGTTCGGCGGGGCTGCCCCACAGCACGACCACCTGTTGGCCGAGGGATTTCAGGTGGCGCGCGAGGGCGGTCCAGTCGGCTTCGGGCCAAAGCTTTTCGGGCCGACTGGCGCAGGGCACGAGCACGCTGAACGGTTGCCGGCCTTCGGGCAGCCAGGTGGCCGCGCCCGGCTGCAGCCCGAAATCCGGTGGCGTTGCAGGTAGCGCGTAGTCCAGCAGTTGAGCCACCATGGTGCGGCAGCGGTGCACGGCGTGGGCGCTCCAGGGTGCGTTGGCCTTGCGCTGGTAGAGCAGCGACACCATGGGTTCGCGCGCGCTGCTCCAGTTCCAGCCGCCGCGCGGTCCGTGGGCCAGGCAGGCGAACAGAGCGCTCTTGATGAGGCCTTGCATGTCGATTACGAGGTCGTACGGTTGCAGCGTCAGTTGCGCTTTGAAGTCGCGCAGTGCAGTCATCGAATCGGCGCTCAGCAGGCGCTTGCGCCACTTGCGCCACTGCAGGGGGATGACGCGCGCCACCGCCGGATGGTGCGCGGGGATGCTGGCAAAGCTTTGCTCGACCAGCCAGTCGATGCGGATGCCGGGCATGGCGCGCGCCATGTCGCTTGCCGCCGGCAGCGCGTGCACTATGTCGCCCATCGAACTGGTCTTGACGATGAGAACACGCATCAGTTCGCGGCCCGGGTGCGCTCCGCCACGAGCGCAGGGTTCATGCGCGCGTCGTTGTACATCTTGAACTGGCGATAGACCTTGAAATAGGCGCGTCCGGCGCGCGCATCGGCCATCAACGCATCAAAGCACGCGCCCAAATCGGTGCGCTGCTCGGTCAGGCGCGCCAGCCGGGTGGTGCAACTGGCGCGGTGCGCGTCGTCCACATCGGTGCGCAGCGTCTGCGCGTGCATCGCGTGGATCTTGAGCGCCATGATGGACATGCGGTCGATGATGCTGCCGGCGGTTTCGCTGTTGAGCCGGGCGCCTGCAGGGGGATGGCTGGTGGGCGCGTCGCTGCGCGCGGCCTGCGCGGTGATCCAGCCCAGGCCGGTCAGCAGGATTTCATCCATGCGCTCGATCGCGTCGTTGCGGGCCTGATTGAAGCCGTCGATGGCGCGTTTGTTGCGGGCGATCTCGCTGTCGCTTACTTGCGTGCGGCGCGCCAGGTCTTCCTCGGCCCACAGGCTGCTGTTGAAGTGGTGGTTGGCGCACAGCCAGTAGCGCAGTGGATCATTGGAAAGCAGCGCTTCGGATGGGTGAGCGGCGGGCAGGCTGGGGTTGGCGCGCAGGGCATCGTCGTGCAATTGGGCGATGGTCTGGCCGACCAGCGTGGGGGTGGCAATGGGCATGCAGGTCTGCTCTCGGCTTCTCAGTGGCCGCTTTGGCGCTTTTTCACGGATGTTTGCCTGGGCTTGGCGCGCTTGATCTGCCCACCGGCCGTCAGGCGCTGGTTGCCCAGCACCTTGAGCTGTTTGATCTCGGGGCGCTGACCCGGGCGACCGAACTTGAGCACCTTCACCTCTTTCGGGCCGGGCATGCGGTCTTCGTCGGTGGCTTTGTGCTTCTCCGGGATCGGGCGCCAGAGCACCAGCAGCTTGCCAATATGCTGAACGGGTGCCGCCGCGAGTTCTTCGGCCACGCGCAAATACATCGCCTCGCGCTCGCTGCGCTCGTCATTGAACACCCGCACCTTGATCAGACCGTGGGCATTCAGCGCTGCGTCGATCTCCTTGAGCACCGCAGGCGTGAGCCCGTCGGTGCCGATGTGCACGACCGGGTCGAGGTGGTGGGCGTCGGCGCGGTGGGCGCGCCGCTCGGCAGCGGTCAGAATGATTTGGGCCATGGCCGTATTATCCCAGCGCTATGAAGATCCAGACCAAGAGCAAAAAAGTCAACAAGGCGTGGATGCACCAGCAGGCCAACGATCCGTGGGTCAGGCTCGCGCACAAGGAAGGCTACCGAGCGCGCGCGGCCTACAAGCTCAAGGAAATCGACGAGCGCCTGCATCTCTTGCGGCCGGGACAGGTGATCGTCGATCTGGGCAGCACCCCGGGCGCCTGGAGCCAGTACGCGCGTCGCAGACTGGCGCCGCAGGGTGCTGCCGCCGGTGCGCTGGACGGCACGCTGGTGGCGCTGGACCTGCTGGAGATGGAGCCCATCGAAGGCGTGACCTTTTTGCAGGGCGATTTTCGCGAGGACGCGGTGCTGGCGCGTTTGCGCGAGGCGGTCGCGGGCCACCCCGTCGACGTGGTGATTTCCGACATGGCGCCCAATCTCTCCGGCGTGGCCGCAGTGGATGGCGCACGGGTCTCGCACTTGGTCGAGCTCGCGGTGGATTTCGCGGCGCAGCACCTGCACCGCGACGGTGCGCTGGTGGCCAAGGTGTTTCACGGCAGCGGCTACGCCCAGCTGGTGGAGCTGTTTCGCCAGCACTTTCGGGCGGTCAAGGTGATCAAGCCCAAGGCCTCACGCGACCAGTCGGCCGAAACCTATCTGGTGGGACTGGGCTTGCGCTGAGCCCTGAATGGGCGCAGCACCCACAGGGGAACGGGCGTGCTGCAGGGGTTGAAACGCCTACAATGACCCCCAATTGCCTCTTGCTTTTGCTTTGGGCGGCAAGGTGCCGTCGTTTCTGGAGTTGCGCTTGAACAATCAGTGGTTTTCCAAAATCGCCGTGTGGCTGGTCGTCGCCATGGTGTTGTTCACCGTGTTCCGGCAGTTCGACACGCGCGCGACCATGGGCTCGGGGACGATCGGCTATTCGGATTTCCTGGAGCAGGTGCGCAGCAACCGCATCCGCAGCGCCACCATTCAGGAGGGGCCGGGCGGCACGGAAATTCTTGCCGTCACGACGGACGATCGCAAGATCCGCACCACTGCCACCTACCTCGACCGCGGCCTGGTGGGCGACCTGATCGACCACGACGTCAAGTTCGACGTCAAGCCGCGCGAGGAAGGCTCGCTGCTCATGACCCTGCTGGTCAGCTGGGGGCCGATGCTGCTCCTGATCGGCGTGTGGATCTACTTCATGCGACAGATGCAGGGCGGCGGCAAGGGCGGCGCGTTCAGCTTTGGCAAATCCAAGGCGCGCATGCTCGACGAGAACAACAACACCGTCACCTTCGCCGACGTCGCCGGCTGCGACGAGGCCAAGGAAGAGGTCCAGGAGGTGGTCGACTTCCTGAAAGACCCGCAGAAATTCCAGAAGCTCGGGGGGCGCATCCCGCGCGGCCTGCTGCTGGTGGGCCCGCCAGGCACCGGCAAGACCTTGCTGGCCAAGTCCATCGCGGGTGAGGCCAAGGTGCCGTTCTTCTCGATTTCGGGCTCCGATTTCGTTGAGATGTTCGTCGGCGTGGGCGCGGCCCGCGTGCGCGACATGTTCGAAAACGCCAAGAAGAACGCGCCCTGCATCATCTTCATCGACGAGATCGACGCCGTCGGCCGCCAGCGCGGCGCCGGCCTGGGCGGCGGCAACGACGAGCGCGAGCAGACGCTCAACCAGATGCTCGTGGAGATGGACGGCTTCGAGACCAACCTCGGCGTGATCGTGGTCGCCGCGACCAACCGCCCCGACATTCTGGATGCGGCGCTCTTGCGCCCCGGCCGCTTTGACCGCCAGGTCTATGTGACGCTGCCCGACATTCGCGGGCGCGAGCAGATACTGAACGTGCACATGCGCAAGATTCCCGTGGGCCAGGACGTCAACCCCGGCATCATCGCGCGCGGCACGCCCGGCATGAGCGGCGCCGATCTGGCCAACCTGTGCAACGAGGCGGCGCTGATGGCTGCGCGGCGCAATGCGCGCGTGGTCGAGATGCAGGACTTCGAGAAGGCCAAGGACAAGATCATCATGGGCCCGGAACGCAAGTCCATGGTGATGCCCGAGGAAGAGCGACGCAACACCGCTTACCACGAGAGCGGCCATGCGCTGATCGGGCGGCTTTTACCGAAGTGCGATCCGGTGCACAAGGTCACCATCATCCCGCGTGGCCGGGCGTTGGGCGTGACCATGAGCCTGCCCGAGAACGATCGCTACTCCTACGACAAGGAGTACATGCTCAACCAGATCGCCATGCTGTTCGGCGGGCGCATCGCCGAAGAAGTCTTCATGCACCAGATGACCACGGGTGCGAGCAACGATTTCGAGCGTGCGACCAACCTGGCACGCGACATGGTCATGAAATACGGCATGACGGCGGCGCTCGGCCCCATGGTCTATGCCGAAAACGAGGGCGAGGTGTTTCTCGGCCGCTCGGTCACCAAGACCACCAACATCTCGGAAGAAACCATGCAGAAGGTCGATGCCGAGGTACGCCGCATCATCGACGAGCAATACACGCTGGCGCGCGGGCTGATCGAGGACAACCAGGACAAGATGCACGCCATGGCCAAGGCGCTGCTGGACTGGGAAACCATAGACATGGAGCAGCTCGACGACATCATGGCCGGCAAGGACCCGCGCCCGCCCAAGGACTGGACGCCGCGCACGCCACCTTCGGGAGGCAACGGCCCGGGCAACCCGCCGGCGGTCAAGACCGAGCCTTCGCCGACGGCGGCATAAGCGTCACACTTGTCTCCATTGAGCGCCGCGCGGCGCTCAATTGCTTTCTCATGTACTGGCAGACCACGCGCTTTGCAATCGACCTGTCGCGCCCGCGCGTGATGGGCATCGTCAACGTCACGCCGGATTCCTTTTCCGACGGCGGCGACCACGCCTCGGCCGGGGCCGCCATCGCACACTGCGAGCGGCTGGTGAAGGAAGGCGCCGACATTCTGGATATCGGTGCCGAATCCACCCGCCCCGGCAGCCCGCCGTTGCCGCTGCACGACGAGCTGGAGCGGCTGCTGCCCGTGGTACGGACGGCGCTGACGCTGGGAGTGCCCGTATCGGTGGATACCTACAAACCCCGGGTGATGCAACAGGTGCTGGATCTGGGTGCGGACATCATCAACGACATCTGGGCGCTGCGTCAGCCGGGAGCGGCAGAACTGGTTGCGCGCCATCGCAATTGCGGCATCTGCCTGATGCATATGCACCGCGAGCCACAGACCATGCAAAGTGCACCCATGCAGGGCAGTCCGATCCCGCAAGTACTATCGTTTTTGGAGCTTGCAGCGCGCTCCATGATTGCGCTGGGGGTCGAAAAAGCTCGTATCGTGATCGACCCCGGCATAGGCTTTGGCAAGACCGTGGAGCAGAATTTTGCGCTCCTGGCGCGCCAGCGGGACCTGCTTGCATTGGGCTATCCTGTGCTGGCAGGCTGGTCGCACAAATCGTCGCTTGGCGCAGTGACAGGGTTGCCGGTGCGCGAGCGTGTGGCGGTCAGTGCCGTGGCTGCGGTCCTCGCGGTCCAGGGCGGCGCTGGCATCGTGCGCGTGCACGATGTCGCCGAGACGGTGGCGGCACTCGCCGTCTGGCGGGCGGTGCAGGCAGGGCGGGGTCAGCCAACGCAGGAGACAGACCAGTGACACGCAAATTCTTTGGCACCGACGGCATTCGCGGCACCGTCGGGCACGAGCCCATCACGCCGGATTTCGTGCTGCGCTTGGGCCACGCGGTTGGCAGCGTGCTGCGTCGCAGTGAAGAACGCCCACGGGTGTTGATCGGCAAGGACACCCGGATTTCGGGCTATATGCTGGAGTCGGCACTGGAATCCGGCCTGAATTCCGCCGGCGCGGATGTGGTGCTGCTCGGACCCTTGCCGACCCCTGGCGTTGCCTATCTGACACGTGCGCTGCGCGCCAGCCTTGGCGTGGTGATCTCCGCTTCGCACAACCCGTTTGCCGACAACGGCATCAAGTTTTTCAGTGCCCAGGGCTCCAAGCTGCCGGATGCCTGGGAGCTGGATGTCGAGGCGGCGCTGCAGCAGCCTCCGCACTGGGCGAATGCGGCCGGCCTGGGCAAGGCCGCGCGGCTGGACGACGCCGCCGGGCGCTACATCGAGTTTTGCAAGAGCACCTTTGCACATGACCTCACGCTCAAGGGCTTGAAGATCGTGGTTGATGCGGCGCATGGGGCCGCCTACCACATCGCACCCAAGGTGTTCCATGAGCTCGGCGCCGATGTCATCTCCATCGGCTGCGCGCCCGACGGGCTGAACATCAACGACCAGGTGGGTGCCACCCACCCGGATGCGCTGGTGCGATCCGTGCGCGCCAACCATGCCGACTTCGGCATTGCGCTCGATGGCGATGCCGATCGCCTGCAGATGGTCGACGCCCAGGGGCGGCTGTATACCGGCGACGAACTGCTCTACGTCATCGCCGCAGATCGGCTGAACCGCGGCCAGACGGTCTCTGGCGTGGTCGGCACCTTGATGACCAACATGGCGGTCGAGCGCGCGCTGGTGCAACGCGGCGTTCAATTGGTCCGCGCCAAGGTGGGCGATCGCTATGTGCTGGAAGAACTGCTGGCGCATGGCTGGCTGCTCGGCGGCGAAGGGTCTGGCCATCTGCTGGTGCTGGACAAGCACAGCACCGGCGATGGCCTGGTGAGCGCGCTGCAGATCCTGCAGACCTGCGTACGCCAGCATGCGCAGCTGCCGGATTTGCTCCAGGGCCTGGCGCTCTTTCCGCAGGTGCTGGTCAACGTGCGGCTCAATGCCGGCCAGGACTGGCGCGCCAATGCGCAGCTCCAAAAGGCAATCCACGATGCAGAGCAGACGCTGGGCGAGCGGGGCCGGGTGCTGGTGCGCGCCAGCGGTACCGAGCCTTTGCTGCGCATCATGGTCGAAGCGCAGGATGCACAGCAGGCCAACGCGTGTGCGCAGCATCTGGCCCAGGTGGCGCGCGCCTGACCACCGGCCGCTGGCGCTAACATGTCGCCTCCTGGAGAGGAGGTGGCCATGGCGGAAGGCGAAGACCTGCGATCACTGCTCAGGCGTCTTGAGCAGCTCAACGAGGTGGGGGCAGCGCTCTCGGGCGAACGCGATCTCGGGCGGCTGCTCGAGTTGATTCTGGATGCGGCGCAAACGCTCACGGGTGCCGATGGCGGAACGCTCTACCGCATGATGGACGACCGGCAGGCCTTGCGCTTCGTGCTGATGCGCACCCAGTCGCTGGGCATTCGACGTGGCGGCAAGGGGGAAACGCCGCTGGACTTTCCGCCATTGCCGCTGTATCTGGCCGACGGCGCGCCCAATGACCATATGGTGGCGGTGCATGCCGTGCTGCACGATACGACGGTTGTCGTTGACGATGCCTACGACAGTACGAATTTTGATTTCTCCGGCACGCGCGCCTTTGACCAGCGCACAGGCTACCGCTCACGTTCCTTCCTCACGGTTCCGCTGAAGAACCACGAGGGCGAGATCATTGGTGTGCTGCAGCTCATCAACGCCATCGATCCGGTCAGTAAATCCGTGCGGGCTTTCTCGCCTGCAGAGCAGCGCATCGCCCAATCGCTGTCTTCACAGGCCGCGATTGCGCTCACCAACCGCTTGCTCATTGATCAACTCGAGCGCTTGTTCGAATCGTTCGTCAATTTGATCAACCAGGCGATTGACGAAAAATCGCCCTACACGGGCGGCCATTGCCAGCGCGTGCCGCAGCTCACCATGATGCTGGCCGAAGCAGCCCACGCGACCCGCGAGGGCCCGCTCGCGGCTTTCGTGATGACCGAACGCGACCGCTACGAACTCAAGATGGCCGGTCTGTTGCACGATTGCGGCAAGATCACGACACCGGTGCATGTCGTGGACAAGGCGACCAAGCTGCAGACCATCTACGACCGCATCGCAACCATAGATACCCGCTTTGAAGTGCTCAAGCGCGATGCCGAGATCGATGCCTTGCGGCGCCAGCTCGCGCTGCGCCCGGTGGTGGATGAAAAGGCGGAAGCCGCGATTGCCGAGGATCTGCGCGCGCAAGGCGCAGAGCTGGAGGCAGAACGTGAATTTTTTCGCGCGTGCAATCGCGGCAGCGAAGCGATGCAGCTGCACGACGCGGAACGCGTGCGCGCCATTGCAGTGCGCCGCCAGTGGCGCAACCCTGAAGGCGTGCTGACCGCATTGCTGACGGCCGACGAGATTGAAAACCTGACGATTCGCAGCGGCACCCTGACCCAGGCCGAGCGCGATGTCATCAACTACCACATCGTGAGCACGATACGCATGCTGGAGAGCCTGCCCTGGCCGCGTCACTTGCGCAACGTACCGGAATACGCTGGCGGTCACCACGAGCGCATGGACGGCAAGGGCTACCCACGCGGCCTCACGCGTGAGCAGATGTCGTGGCAGGCTCGCATGCTGGGCATTGCCGACATCTTCGAGGCTCTGACAGCGGTGGATCGACCCTACAAGCACGGCATGAAACTCTCGCAGGCGCTGACCATCATGCGCAAGATGTGTGACGGCGGGCATATCGATCCCGACCTGTTCGAGGTGTTTGTGCAAAGTGAGGTGTACCTGGACTACGCGCGGCAGTTTCTGGATGCGTCACAGATCGACGGCTAGCGCCGGACTGTTGAGGCAGTCACCGGTTCCATATGGCCGGTTCGAGTCATCCTGGTGCGCGGCCGCAAAGCCGTTTGACTTCGCAGCCCGGCTCAGTGCAGCAGCCGCGAGGTTCGCGGCACATGGGCCATCAGAAAGTCCATCTGGTCCGCAAGAATGCGGCGGTTGCGCAGGATGAAATCTTCCCAAAGACTGGGGACATAGGGCGCGTACAGGAGCGGCATGCGCGCCTGCTCGGGCGTGCGTGAGGCCTTGCGGTGGTTGCAGGCGCGGCAGGCGGTGACGACGTTCATCCAGTGGTTGGCGCCGTGGTGCGCCACGGGCACGATGTGCTCGCGTGTCAGGTCTTCTTCGTGAAAATGCCCGCCGCAGTAGGCGCAGATGCCGCGGTCGCGCTGAAACAGTTTGGCGTTGGTGAGGCTGGGCTGCAGCTCAAAGGGGTTGATGTCGGGTACGCCGCGGGTGCCGATGATGCTGCTCACCGCGATCTGCGATTGCAGGCCGGTCTGTGCGTTGTGGCCGCCGCGAAACAGCGCGATTTGCGTGCCCAGCTCCCAGCGCACCTCGCCGCAGGCGTAGTGGGTGACGGCCTGCTCCAGCGAGATCCATGATTGCGGCAGGCCTTGTGCCGACAGCTTCAAGACTTTCACGAACATCCCCTGGCACGCGCTGCAACCTGGCGGCGGCACTGCGTGCCTGGCATTGCCACCGCTCGCACGCAATATACTCGCATTTATGGAAAAATAGTTAATGGCGCCATGATGGTAAAGCGCTGCAAGCTATAAAAATAGAAGTTATCGAATGAATATATTCCACGGTCTGCACGCCAGCGGAGTAGCCCAGGCCTGTGCGCTGACCATAGGCAATTTCGATGGTGTGCACCGCGGCCACCAGGCGATGCTGGCGCTGCTGGTCAATGAGGCGTGCCATAGGGATGTACCCAGCTGCGTGTTGACGTTTGAGCCGCATCCGCGCGACTATTTCGCCAGCGTACAGCGCAAGCCGGATCTGGCACCGGCACGCATTGGCACGCTGCGCGACAAGCTCGCCGAGTTGGCGCGCTGCGGAGTCGAGCAGACGGTGGTTCTGCGCTTCAATCAGGAACTTGCGGCACTGTCGGCGCAGGCCTTCGTCGATGACGTGTTGCTGCGCGGACTGGGTGCCCGCTACGTGCTGGTAGGCGATGATTTTCGCTTTGGCGCCAAGCGCGTGGGTGACTACGCCATGCTGGATGCCGCAGGGCGCGCACAGGGCTTTGATGTGGCGCGCATGATGAGCTACGAAGTGCATGGCGACCGGGTATCGAGCACGGCCGTGCGTACGGCTTTGGCGGTCGGCGATATGCCTGAGGTGGAACGCCTGCTGGGGCGCCGCTATGCGATTTCCGGCCATGTGGTGCATGGCCGCAAGCTGGGCCGGGCCCTGGGTGAGCGCCATGCCGGTGCACAGGATGGTTTTCGCACGCTCAACCTGCGCTTTGCGCACTGGAAACCGGCTGCCACCGGGATTTTCGTGGTTCTGGTGCATGGTCTGGCCGGCATGGCGCTGATGGGCGTGGCCAACCTGGGTGTGCGCCCGTCGCTGGATGCGCGGGATGTGAATGGCGGCCAAGTGCTGCTGGAGGTGCACTGCCTGGACTGGCCGGCGCAACTGGGACCTGAGGGGGGCTACGGTAAAATCATCCGCGTGGAACTGCTGCACAAATTGCACGACGAAATCAAGTACGAGGGCCTTGCCGAGCTCACCGCCGGTATCGCGCGCGACTGCGAAGCGGCGCGCCAGTACTTCGCCACCACCTACGCGCAAACCCGTCGCCAGACCACGCGCGACCGAATTTGACGCGCGCGCTGCGCTTTCACCGCCTTCAGCCGTCCTTCAGGCGCGATGCCTGAAACGCCCTCTATTTGCAAGGTTTCCCATGTCCGATTCCAAATCCAAGCCCGCGCCCGAAAGCGCCTACCGCGCCACGCTCAACATGCCCGATACGCCGTTCCCGATGCGCGGCGATTTGGCCAAGCGCGAGCCCGGCTGGGTCAAGGAATGGAACGAGAAGGGCCTGTACCAGAAGCTGCGCGATGCGCGCCACGGCGCGCCCAAATTCATCTTGCACGACGGCCCGCCGTATGCCAATGGCCAGATCCACATCGGCCACGCGGTCAACAAGATCTTGAAGGACATGATCGTCAAGGCGCGCCAGCTCGAAGGCTTTGACGCGCTCTACACGCCCGGCTGGGACTGCCATGGCCTGCCGATCGAAAACGCGATCGAGAAGACGTTCGGCCGCAACCTGCCGCGCGACGAGATGCAGGCCAAGGGCCGCGCGTTTGCCACCGAGCAGATCGCGCAGCAAATGCAGGATTTCAAGCGCCTGGGTGTGCTCGGCGAGTGGGACAACCCCTACAAGACCATGGATTTCGCCAACGAGGCTGGGGAGTTGCGAGCGCTGAAGGTGGTGATGCAGCGCGGCTTCGTCTACCGGGGTCTCAAGCCCGTGTACTGGTGCTTCGATTGCGCTTCGTCGCTGGCGGAATTCGAGATCGAATACCAGGACAAGGGCAGCCAGACGCTGGACGTGATGTTCCCTGCCGCCGATCCGGCGCGCCTGGCCGCTGCGTTCGGGCTGGCCAAGCTGGACAAGCCCGCGTTCGCCGTGATCTGGACCACGACCGCGTGGACGATTCCGGCCAACCAGGCGCTCAACGTCAACCCTGAACTCGAATACAGCCTGGTCGATACCGAGCGCGGCCTGTTGATCGTCGCCTCGGCATTGGTCGAAAAGTGCCTGGAGCGCTGGCAACTTCAAGGGAAAGTGATTGCTACTGTGGTGGGGCAAAAGCTCGATCACATGCCCTTCAAGCACCCGCTGGCGCACGTGGACAAGGGCTTTGATCGCCTCTCGCCCGTCTACGTGGCCGATTACGCCACGGCCGAGGACGGCACCGGCATCGTGCACAGCGCGCCCGCCTACGGCGTGGAGGACTTCAACTCCTGCGTCGCCAACGGCATGAAATACGAGGACATCCTCAATCCGGTGCAGGGCAATGGCGTCTACGCGCCGGATTTGGGAATGTTTGCCGGGCAGTTCATCTGGAAGGCCGTGCCCGTCATCATCGACGCGCTTAAAGTGGCCGGGCGGCTGATGGACACGCGCCACATCACCCACAGCTACCCGCACTGCTGGCGCCACAAGAGCCCGGTGATCTACCGCGCCGCCGCGCAGTGGTTCGTGCGCATGGACGAGGGCGAAGGCGTGTTCACTGATCCGGCACAAAAAACGGCTCAAACGCTGCGCCAGATTGCGCTGGCAGCTATCGAAAACACCAGTTTTTACCCTGAGAATGGCAAGGCGCGGCTGCGCGACATGATCGCCGGGCGCCCCGACTGGTGCATCTCGCGCCAGCGTTCCTGGGGCGTACCGCTGCCCTTCTTCCTGCACCAGGATTCGGGCGAGCTGCATCCGCGCACGCTGGAAATCATCGACCAGGCGGCCGAGCTCGTGGAGCAAGGCGGCATCGAGGCCTGGAGCCGCCTGAGCGCCGAGGATGTTCTGGGTGCCGAGGACGCGAAGCACTACACCAAGAGCACCGACATCCTCGAAGTCTGGTTCGACTCCGGCTCAACCTTCTGGCACGTGCTGCGCGGCACGCATCCGCATCTGCACCACGACCAGGGCCCTGAGGCCGACCTGTACCTGGAAGGGCACGACCAGCACCGCGGCTGGTTTCATTCTTCTCTGCTGCTGGCGAGCGCCATCTACGGCCGCGCGCCGTATCGCGGCTTGCTCACCCACGGCTTCACCGTGGACGGCCAGGGCAAGAAGATGAGCAAGTCGCTGGGCAACACCGTCTCGCCGCAAGACGTCAGCAGCAAGATGGGCGCGGAGATCATTCGCCTGTGGTGCGCAGCCACCGACTATTCGGGTGACCTGGCGATTGACGACAAGATCCTCGCGCGCGTGGTCGATGGCTACCGGCGCATCCGCAACACGCTGCGCTTTCTGCTGGCCAACGTGAGCGACTTCGATCCGGCCAAGGATGCGGTGCCCGATGCCGAACTGCTCGAAATCGACCGCTGGGCGCTGGCGCGCACCGCGCAGTTGCAGCAGGACATCCTGGCGCATTACAAGGTCTACGAGTTCCACCCTGTGGTGGCCAAGCTGCAACTGTTTTGCTCCGAGGACCTGGGCGGCTTTTATCTGGACGTGCTCAAGGACCGGCTCTACACCACCGGCGCCAAATCCCAAGCGCGGCGCAGCGCGCAGACCGCGCTCTTCCAGATCACGCATGCGCTGCTGCGCTGGATGGCACCTTTTCTCTCGTTCACGGCTGAAGAGGCGTGGAAGATATTTGGCAGCTCGGAATCGATTTTTCTGGAAACCTGGCAGAGCCTGGCCGAGCCCGATGCGGCGCTGCTGGCCAAGTGGCAGCGCATCCTGGACATCCGCGCGTTGGTCAACAAGGAGATCGAGAATCAGCGCGCCGCCGGCGTGGTCGGCTCGTCGCTGCAAGCGGTGGTGCGCTTGGCCGTGCCACCCGAAGACCATGCATTGCTGACCAGCCTGGGTGATGACCTCAAGTTCGTGTTCATCGTATCCACTATTGAATTGGAAGCAGCTGACGCTTTGCAGGCAAGCGTTACAGCAAGTTTTGATCATAAGTGTGAACGCTGCTGGCACTATCGTGCCGATGTCGGGCAAGACAGCGCTCACCCGACGATCTGCGGGCGCTGCGTGAGCAATCTGTACGGCTGTGGCGAGCAGCGCACCCATGCCTGAGGCCGCCGCCCGCGCGCCTCGCGTCTGGCCTTGGCTGGCCTGGGCGCTGCTGCTGTTGGTGCTCGATCAGCGTACCAAGGCGCTGATCCTGCAGCAGTACCAGCTGGGCGACGCCACGCCCATCACCGGCTTCTTCAACATCGTGCGCGCGCACAACACCGGCGCGGCGTTTTCGTTCCTGGCCGGTGCCGATGGCTGGCAGCGCTGGCTGTTCGTGGGCATTGGCGTGGTGGTCGGCGGGTTCATTGTCTGGCAGCTGCTGCGCCACCCGGGCCAGCGTCTGTTCGCGTTTGCGCTTTCGAGCATTCTGGGCGGTGCGGTGGGCAACGTGGTGGACAGGCTGCAACATGGCTATGTCGTCGATTTCCTCGACTTTCACTGGCCTTTCCTCGCGGGCATCTTCTACCGCGGGCACTTTCCTGCCTTCAACCTGGCGGATTCGGCGATCACCGTGGGCGCGGCCTGTCTGATCCTGGACGAGGTGTTGCGCAGTCGACGCAAGCCGATCAGCCCCGCTTGAACGGCTGAACGCCTGCGCGGGGAGTAATTTCGCCGCTATGGCCTGTGGCCTGCCTGCTCAGAGGCTTCGTGGCGCAGCAGTGCCGCCATCGCCACGCGCTCGCTGTGCAGCGTGGCTGCCTGTGGATGTGGAGCGATCAGTTCGCAGTGCGGGCGCAGCGCTGCACGCAACGCGTCGTTGCGTGTCACGCCGCCGCTGATGCTCAGGCGCGTGAGGCCGGTGCGCCGTAGCGCCTTGAGCGCCTGCGCGCTGAGCTGGTGCACGACCGCCTCCTGCACGGCCGCGGCCAAGTCGGCGCGTGGCTGCTCGCACGGGCTGCCTTCGAGCGCACGGGCGCGCTCAAGCGCGGCATCCCTGAGTTCGGCGAAACGGAAGTCGAGTGATTGCGCATCCAACGTCGGGTGGGGCAGCTCGCAGGCCTCGGCCATGCCGAAATCGGCCATGCGCGCCAGCGTCGCGCCGCCTGGCAGGTCCATGCCCCATTGCTGTGCCAGGCCGTCAAAGACGGCGTCGGCGGCGATGTCGAGCGTTTGACCAAGCGGCGTATAGCGCCCCGGCGCATCGACGCGCGCCAGCAGCGTGTGTTTGGCCGTCGCCACCAGCGCGACGCAGGCGCTCACCGGCTCGGCGCGTGCACCCCAGGGGGCCAGCAGGTGCCCCTCGATCGCGTCGATGGCCAGCGCGGGCGCGCCTGGCACCAGCGCGGCCAGCAGCGGGTTCATGCTGGAGCAGCCGGTGCCGACGACGGACGCCGCCAACAGTGGCGCGCCATTGGCATCGCGCAGCGTGCGCAGGCCATCGAGCCCCGCGCACAGGCCCTGGGCCAGCCGTTGGATGACTCCGTCGGAGCCGCGCTCGAGCAGCGTGTAGTCCACCCTGCCGCCGTGCGCGGCGGTGCCCAGTGCCCTCGTGTGTTGCGCTTGTGCCATGCCGTGCGGGAGTGTAGGGCGCGCGGTCGGCCGCGAAGGTATGCTGTGCGTTTACACACGCACCCATGAAGCACATGGTGCGCGTGCATCACCAAGAACATGAAACATCTGCTGAATTTGCTGGCCGCGATTGCCCTGCTGATCTGGGGCATGCATCTGGTGCGTACTGGCGTGCTGCGGGTGTTTGGCGCCACTCTGCGGGCCTGGCTGGCGCGCAGCCTGGGCAATCGCTTCACCGCGGCGCTCTCGGGCATAGGGGTGACGGCGCTGGTGCAGTCGAGCACGGCCACCGGGCTGATGACGGCTTCCTTCGTCGGTCAGGGTCTCATCACGCTGCCGGCGGCGCTGGCGGTGATGCGCGGCGCGGACATCGGCACGGCGCTGATGGCGGTGCTGCTGTCGCTGGATCTGTCCTGGCTCTCGCCGCTGTTTGTCCTGGTCGGCGTCACGCTGTTCATCACGCGCCAGGCGAGCACCCCCGGGCGGATAGGGCGCATTTTCATCGGCCTCGGGCTGATGCTGCTGGCGCTTGAGAGCATCGTGCAGGCCAGCGGCCCCATCCTTGCCTCGCCGCTCACGCCCACCATCCTGGAAGCCATGGGGGGTGACTTGCTGGCCGAGATCGTGATCGGCGCGGTGCTGGCCATCGTCTCCTATTCCAGCCTGGCGGTGGTGCTGTTGATCGCCGCGATGGCCAACACGCATGTGGTACCGGAGGCCATGGCGCTCGGGCTGGTGCTGGGGGCCAATCTGGGCAATGGTCTGGCCGCCGTGCTGACGCTGGCGCGCTCCGAAGCCGAGGTGCGGCAGGTGACGGTCGGCAACCTGCTGTTCAAGATCATCGGGGTGCTGGTGATGGCACCCTTCGTCGGCCTGTGGGTGGGCCATGTGCAGCCGCACATGCCGGGCGCCGGGCATGGGGTGGTGCTGTTTCACCTGGCCTACAACGTGATCATCAGCGTCGGTTTCATAGGCCTCACGCAATGGGTGGCCAAGCTGGTGGCGCGCGTACTGCCCAAGCCCGAGCAGGGGCCGGGCTACCGGCCGCACCATCTGGACCCGTCGGCGCTGTCGACTCCGTCGCTGGCGATCACGCTGGCGGTGCGCGAGGCGCTGTACCAGGCCGATGTGGTCGAGACCATGCTGGTCGGCATGATCGACGTGATTCGCCACAACGATGAACCCTTGGCGATCAAGCTGCGCAAGATGGACGATGAGGTCGATTCCACCTATTCCGCCATCAAGTACTACCTGACCAAGATTCCCCGCGACGACCTGGGCGAGAAGGAAAGCCGGCGCTGGACCGACATCATCAGCTTCACCATCAACATGGAGCAGATCGGCGATATCGTCGAACGCATCCTGCAGGACGTGGAAGAGAAAAAAATCGCCAAAGGCACGAATTTCTCGGAAGCCGGCATGGCGGAAATCTCCGACCTGCACCAGCACCTGCTGGGCAACCTGCGCCTGAGCATGGGCGTGTTCCTGGACGGCACGGTGCGCGACGCGCAGCGCCTGCTGGAGGAAAAAGGGCATTTCCGCGCGCTGGAACGTACCTACGCCGCCAACCACCTGGCGCGCCTGGCCGATCGCTCCACGCAGAGCATGGAAACCAGCTCGCTGCACATCGACCTGCTGTCCGAGCTGCGCCGCATCAATTCCCTTCTGAGCGCCACCGCCTACCCCATCCTGGAGCAGGCCGGCAAGCTGCCCACGCCCGGCGAACGGGCCCGCGGGCACGAAGGCGGCCTGCCTTCGGTCTGATCGACGCCGTGGCAAGGCCGCCCGCAGGCCCTGTTTTCAACTGTTGCTAAAAGGCGAAACCCAGCGTGCATGCCGTCGGGCGGCCGCTTCCGAGCGCGCCGAGGGCTTTTTCCTGTTCGCATCAGGGGCACTACGGATTGTGTCGTTCAAGGCACTAAACTACTATCCCTAGCGTCTTATCCTGTTTGTCCAGTCCAAGGAGCACCCCCGCATGATCGAATCAGTCACCAAGCGCGACGGCCGCGTCGAGTCGTTCACCCCGTCCAAGCTCAACGGCTGGGGCGAATGGGCCGCCAAGGCCCTGGGGCCGGACATGGACTGGTCCTCGGTGGTGCTCGAGACGGTAACCGACATGCCCGAGCAGGTGACGACGACGATGCTGCAGCAGCAGCTCATCAAGAACTGCCTGCAGTCCGACTCGTGGCTCTATAACCGCATGGCCGGGCGCCTGTACGCGGCGCTGATGCACAAGGAGGTGCACGGCGTCTTCATGCCGACGGTGCTGCAACTGCACCGGCGCCTGCAAAAGCTGGGCTACATGGAGCATCTCGATTACTCCGATGCGGAATACGCCGAGGTCGAGAAACTGATCGATCACGACCGCGACTACGGCTACGCCCACTACCAGCTGCACACGCACCTGTCGAAATACGCGATTGCCGACCGCGTGAAAAACCGCATCTACGAAACCTCGCAGTTCATCTACATGCGCATGGCGATGGCGCTGGCGGTCGATCAGCCGCGCGAGCGCCGCATGCATGACGTGGCGCGCTGGTACGAGCACCTCTCGATGAACCGCATCAATGCGCCCACGCCCAACCACATCAACCTGGGCACCCCCCTGCGTGGCTACGCCAGCTGCTGCCTCTACACCACCGCGGACAGCGCGCGCTCGATTGCAGTGGGCAACCACATTGCCTACACCATGACCTATATGAGTGCGGGCATCGGCTCGCACATGAACCTGCGCTCGGTCAACGACCCGGTGCGTGGCGGCGTGATCCGCCACCAGGGCAAGCTCCCCTATTTGCGCGCGGTGGTCTCCGAGGTGAAATCCAGCCTGCAAAACGGCCGCGGCGGCGCTTGCACCAGCTACTTTTCGATCTACGACCCCGAGGTCGAAACCCTGCTGCGCCTGAAGAACCCGATGTCCACCGAGGACAAGAAGATCCGTGGCATGGACTACTCCTGGGGCAGCAACCGCCTGTTTGCGCGCAAGGTGGCGCGCAACGAAGAAATTTTCCTGTTCAACAGCTTCACCGCGCCCGATCTGTACGAGGCGCTTTACAGCAGCGACGAGGAACGCTTTGAGCGGCTGTATGAGAAGTACGACAAGAACCCGCTGTTTCCCAAGCGCTACCTCAACGCGCGTGAAATTCTCATCACCGCCTGCAACGAGTGGAACGAGACCGGCCGCATCTACGAGCACAACATCCATGAGATGAACCGGCATACGCCGTTCAAGGAGACGATCTACAGCTCCAACCTGTGCTCCGAGATCGACCTGCCCACGGGCGCCTACAACCACATCACCGAGATCTACCAGGCGGCGGATGTCTCTTTCATCGAATTCGAGGACGAGGAAGGCGGCACGCATCGCCTGAGTGGTGAAAAGCCCGTGCAGACCCAGCGTGGCATGGTCTACCCGCTGGAGCTGCAAGTGGGCGACGTGGTGCAGGGCGCCACCATTCACAAGATTACCCAGCGCTCCTCGCCCGAGGTGGCCACCTGCAACCTCGCCGGCATCTGCGTGGACAACATCGAATCGGATGAGCAGTACGAAGAGGTCGCCTACTACGCACTCCTGATGATCGACAAGTGCATTCACCTGGCCGAATACGAACTGCCGCACATCGGTTACACCTCCAAGGCACGCCTGAATGCCGGTGTCGGCATCCTGGGCCTGGCGCATCTCATGGCGCGTTCGCACCAGCGCTACACCACGGCCGAGGGCAAGCAGTTCATTCACCAGACGGCCGAACGCCACTTCTACCATCTGCTCAGCGCCAGCCTGCGCCTGGGCCGCGAGCTGGGCAACGCCCCCTGGATCCACAAAACCCGCTGGCCCGAGGGCTGGCTGCCGCTGGATACCTACAACCGCAACGTCGATCAGATCGCGCCGCTGCACAACCACTACGACTGGGAGCAACTGCGCGCGGCCATCATCGCCAATGGCGGCATCCGCAATTCGGTGCTGGCGGCGCACATGCCCACCGAGACCTCGGCCAATGCCTCGGGCACGACCAACGGCGTCTATCCGATCCGCGAGCTCACGCTCATCAAGACCGACAACCAGCGCGTGAACTACTGGGCGGCACCCGAGGGCGAAGAGCTTGCCCCCTGGTATGAATCCGCCTGGGATATTCCCGCCAAGGACATGACCGAGGCCTACGCCATCCTGCAGAAATGGACCGACCAGGGCATCTCCGCCGACTTCTACCGCAAGGTGATCGGCGACGCCTTCATCGGCTCCAGCGAGATGATTCAGGACTACCTCTACCGCATCAAGATGGGCCTCAAGAGCAAGTACTACATGAACCAGAAGACCTCGGCGGGCTTCAAGGAACTGAGCGAAGCCGATGCCGAACGCCACGAGTTCGTCGGTCGCATGGTCGGCAGCGCCATGGCTGCTGCCACCCACGAGAAGCAGGGCGAGGCGGGTGATCTCGAGGCTTCGGATGCACAGAGCGTGCTCGATGCGGATCCGCAGTGCAACGGCGCCTGCACCCTCTGACCCAAAGGAAATGCACCATGACCGACACCGTCTTCAACTACGCCAAAACCGACTACGACAAGCCGCTGCTCTTCCTTGGCGACAAGCAAGGCCTGTTTGACACCATCAACCGCCACTACCCGCGCATCTGGGAGCTGTACAAGACGCAGAAATCGCTGGACTGGGACGAGAACGAATTCGACTACTCCAGCTGCAACGCCGACTTCAAGAAAGCCAGCCGCTCCACCTACGACATGATGATAAAGACGCTGGCCTGGCAGTGGGAGGCCGACAGCGTCGCCAGCCGCGCCATCGCCCCGGTGCTCGCGCCCTTCATCACCAGTAGCGAGCTCTGGGCTGCGTGGCAGCGCGTTTCGGACAACGAAGTCATCCACGCCGCCACCTATTCCGAGATCGTGCGCAATTCGTTTGACGACCCGTCCGTGATCATCGACGAGATCCTCAGCGTGCAGGAGGCGCATGCGCGCCTGGCCCGCGTCGTGAAGGCCTTTGAAGACGGCTATACCGCCTCGCACCAATACGCGCTAGGGGCATTGGGCAACGACCAGGACACCTACAACGCCATCTTCATGATGCTCGTCGCGCTCTTCTGCATGGAACGCATCCAGTTCATGGCGAGTTTCGCCGTGACCTTTGCCATCTGCGACACCGGCATGTTCCAGCCGATAGGCAAATCCATCCAGAAGATCGCGCAGGACGAGCTGGAAATCCACGCCGAGCTCGACCGCGCCGTGCTGCAGAACGAGCTGACGACAGCCCGCGGCCAGACCGCCTTCGCGCAGAAGCGCGAAGACATCGAGCAGCTCATCGCCGAAGTGGTGGACAGTGAACTCGCCTGGATTGAATACCTCTTCTCCGAAGGCCGCGAACTCGTCGGCATGAACGCCGAGCGCCTGTCGGCCTGGACGCGCTACTGCGCCAAGGACGTCTACCAGACGCTGGGCCTGGAGACGACCAAATACGAATTCCCCAAGGCCAACCCGCTCAAGTTCATGGAAAAGTGGCTCAACATCAGCAAGACGCAGGCCTCACCGCAGGAGCAGGACATTGCGGCGTACAAGGTGGGGGTGATGCGGAGGAATGATGAGGGGGTGGTGTTTGAGGTGGATTTTTGAGGGGGCTTTGTCTGGCGCTTCGTCCATGCCACGCAGGTCGCAATTGCGGATTGCCACGGAAAGGAGCTCTTTATGGCGCGAGACATTCCATGGCCGCACCCCGGCGAAACCCTGTTGCATGAGTTTATGGAGCCTATGGGCCTGACCCAGTACCGGCTCGCCAAGGAGATCGGCGTGTCGCAGCGCTGCATCGGCGAAATCGTGGCTGGAGCGCGGTCGATCACGGTGGATACCGGGCTGCGTCTATCCAAGTTCTTCGGTACGTCGGATGGGTTCTGGACGAGGTTGCAGTTTGATCACGATACTGCGGTGGTGAAAGAGCAGATGGCTGAAGTATTGGGGCGGATCAGGCGATTTGAACAGGAGCGTTCCTGAGTTGCGCGGTGGTTGGTTGGCGAGTGAAATTTTAAGTAAATGCGCGAATGCTATTTTGCAAGATATGGCCCCAAAGCCGTGGTGGCCCAGAAATTTCAGAGAAACCTCGGTTGCAAATTAGTTGGGACGGTAATTTTGGATCAAAAGGTGAATGATGGGCAGGTACGCACTCTGGAATAATAAAGGCGGAGTAGGGAAGAGTTTCCTCACCTTTTCGCTTGCGTGTGAGTATGCAATAACTCATCCGGATGAAGAGGTGTTGGTTCTTGATCTTTGTCCACAAGCGAATACCACAGAAATGTTTCTTGGAGGCAAAGATGGTGCGATAGCTCAGCTTCAAACGATGTATGGAGAGAAACCGAGACGCTCTATCGGAGGGTATTTCGAGTCACGTCTGACGTCGCCGTTTATACCAATGCCTAGTGTACAGGATTTCCTTTATAAACCCAGTTCCACCAATCGAAATATTCCAGAAAATCTTGTTTTGGTTGCAGGCGACAATTTGTTGGAACTCCTCGCTGAGGCAATGCGTGGCGTCTCACAACTTGCATTGCCAAATGACGCGTGGGCGAAAGTTATGCGTTGGTTGAATGATTTAATACGCACATTCACTGAGGCGTCACAATATAGCGACGTAACAACGTTTATTGATTGCAATCCAAGCTTCTCTATGTACACGCAAGTTGCGCTCTGTGCAGCTGAATATGTCGTTGTTCCGTTCACTGCTGATGATAGTTCTAGAAGAGGTATTGAAAACGTCTTGGCGTTGTTATATGGAATTGCTTCGAGTGAGTTACAAGGTTACGCTAGGCTGAGTTTTTCTTCGAGAGCATCGCAGGACGGCGTGGACCTCCCCCGCCTGCATACGTTCGTGAGTAATCGTGTGACGATGTATAAAGGCAAGCCAAGTTCAGCCTTTCAGGCAAAGAGCGCACCCATCAAGTTGCTTGTGGATAATGCATTGTCCCAAGGAAAAAAATATTTTGCTAACTACAAAATATCTACTGATTTATTTGTTGAGATGCCAGATTATCATTCGGTGGCTGTGGTGGCTTCTTCCGAAGGTTGTCCTTTGTCTCGGCTTAAGTCTGGACATCATGGTGTAGATGGAGATATCGTACAAGTTAACCAGAACGCTATCGAAAAATATACTAAGGCAGTTGCCAAACTCGTCCAGAGATTGTAAATGTCTTCTTCGGTAGCTTTGAGTAAATTTTCCGCTTCGGTGGCAGGTGCACGGGTACTCGCCGGATTCCACGGAAACGTAAGTAATGCTAGCCCAAACCAGAGATTTACTGATACGTGTGTGCTAAGCGCTGCGGTTGCTCATGGCGTAGGCTGTTGGGAAGGCTATCTTGAAGCGGTCTTACGAGAATTTGTCTCAAAAACGCGGATACAAGCTCATAGGCGAGCTTGGACTTTGATTGTCCAATTTGAAGCTCTCGTTGATAAGGCGGCCTCAGAATTAAATACCCCAAGTTGGGATAAGTGTCGTGATTTGATTTTGAATATCACTGGCATGGATGTATACCCGTCATGGATTTGGAATGCGAAATTTTCAAATCAAACCGATACGAAGGCATTTTTTGATGGAGTCCTCAGAGTTCGGCACTCTTTTGCTCATGGTTTTTCTATTCCGAACGATATTCCTGGGTTAATTTTGGCTGGCAATTTAGATAAAGCGTATGTTGCCAATGCGATTTCTTGCGTGGAATTCTTCGCACAAAAAACAGATTTATTACTGGAATATGAATTAACCCATCGTCATGGGTGCTCGAATGGTTGGAACTAATTTTTCGCGGTCGCAGGGTCATCGCGGTCGCAGGGTCAGGTCTTGCAATCATTCATTAGCTCAGTTGGCTGATAATTTTCAGAAATATTTGCGCTGATGCAGGCTTTTGCCTTTCAGACAGCAAACAACTCCTGCAAAGTGTGCAGAACCTGCGCCTGCGTCTTGGCGGACGCAGCACCCAGCCACTTGACCAGCCGGGTTTTGTCAATGGCGCGCATCTGATCGAGCACCACCAGTCCCTTGGTTCCTGCATGGGTGATCGGCACCCGAAACGGCGCAGCAAAGCCTTTGGAGGTCATCGGCGCGACGATGACGGTGCGCAAGTGTTCGTTGAGCTCTGGGGGCGAGATGACGATGCAGGGGCGGCTTTTCCTGATTTCGCTGCCTACCGTGGGGTCGAGGTTGACCAACCAGATGTCGCCGCGCGCTACCACGCCAGATCCTCGTCTTCGGCATTGGCGAATTCGCTCATCAGCAGTTCCTCTGTTTCGGCGGTGGCGATGGCCTGCGCGGCCGCTGCCCAGTCGGTGCGTGGCGCTGACGAGGGTTTGCGCAGCACGATGGCTCCGTCTTCGATGCTGAGGGTGACGCAGTCGCTGTCGGCCAACCCGGCCTGTGCCAGCACGGGCTTGGGCAAGACCACCCCTTTGCTGTTGCCTATGGTACGAATGGTGATATCCATGCTGCCTCCTGGAAAGTTAATACGATGTTATTACGTTTTATGGATGGCGACAAGACGATGGCGTAAGCATGTTCCGGTTGTTCAAAGCGGTGCGTGGTGTGGGGCTTGCAGGCGACGAGTGCAAGGCACTTCACCGTGCCGTGCGTTCTGTAGTCTTGTCCGATTAATGCGCATAAGATGCGCATATGCAAACCTTGGTACATGCTCAGGGGCGCAAGCGTCCTGTCAATCTCACGCTGAACGCCGAGTTGGTCGATGAGGCGCGCGCGCTCAGCGGGAACCTGTCGGCTGCTGTAGAGGCGATGCTCACCGAGTACGTGGCGCGTGAGCGCAGCAAGCAGGCGCAGGAACGCCTGTCGGCTGCGGCCGCGTGCCGCACCTGGAATGCTGTTCTGCAGGCGCACGGCGGCTCTTTCGCCGACGAGCACTCGCCGCTTTGAAGCGCCTGGTTGGCATATGGCGCAGTTTGACGTTCACGCGTACAAAGGTCGGCAGCGTGCTGACGTGGCCTATGTGGTGCTGGTGCAGTCTGCCCTGTTTGACGACTACCGCCGCCGCGTCGTGGTGCCGCTGGTCAGGCTCAGTGCGGTGCCGAAGGGGGCGTCTGTTCTCGGCTCGCGCCTGAACCCGGTTTTTCAGGTTCTGGGGGTGGATGTGGTCTTGCACCCGCTGGATATGGTCTCCATGGATATGGTGGCCTTGGGCGAAAAGGTGACGTCGCTGGCCGAGCAAGGCCAGGCAATTGCCGGTGCGCTCGATGAGCTGTTCACGCGTTCATGGGGCTGAGGTTTGCGGCGGGGGATTGAGGTTCAGGTCTTGCAATCCATCCATTGGCTGACGATGGCACCTGCATCCAGGTGCGTGGCCTGTGGATCGAGGCTTCGGCCAACATGGCTGGTACAGTGCGCGCGGACAGTGCACGCCCGCTGGAATCGTCACGCGAATGTAATCAATGGATTCCATAATTGCCGCTGTCTGGCAATCCGTGATTTCCCCTGAACCTGACCATGACCTGCATGGCTGGACGACGGGGTGATCAAAATGCACCGCTGCCAGGCGCAGACAGAGTGCACGGTTTTTTCATTGCAATACTCCGAGGAGCGGTTGGTGGACCGCTCCTTTTTTTTGGGTGCTTCGCGAGCGCCGAGCGCATCCATGCCAGCGCGCCAGCGAAAACGCCGCGCAGGGCGCGGCGTTGTCGGGATGCTGCGGCGCGGCGACGGGCTGCCGCGCGGCATCAGAAGCGGTGCACCATGCCCACGCCGAAGGTATTGGAGCCCGTGGTGCCGTTGATGGCCTTGCCTTCCTTGTTCAGGCCGCCGTAGCCTGCGTACAGCAGGGTGCGCTTGGACAGTTTGTAGTTGGCAAACAGTTCGATGGCGGTTGCGCCTTCGCGGGTGGCGCTGGGGTTGCTCGTCACGCGGGCCACCTGGGCGCCCACCGTTAGCGCGCCCAGGGGAACGGCCACGCCCAAGCCGAAGCCCTTGCCGGTGGTGCGCGATTCGTCCTGCGTGTACAGGCCGCTCACGATGAACGAGCCGAAGTCATAGCGTGCGCCCAGTGCAAAACCGGTGCGATCGGCGCTGCCTTCGGCCATCTTGCTGGCCACGACGATGCCCAGGTTCAGGGGGCCGCTTTTGTAGCTGGCGGCAAGCTGGTACGAGGTCTTGCGCGTGTCGGCGGCGCCCGCGGCGGGGGCAGTCTTGTTTTCCTTCAGTACCACCGAGGCGCGGGCCTGAAAGCCGCTCATCGTCGGCGAGGTGTACATGAACTGGCTGTTGGCGCGGTTGCCGCCCAGGCTGCCATCGGCTCTCAAGCCCAGGTTTTTCAGGGCCGAGGTGGCGTTGGCCGTGCCGTTCAGATCGAACACGCCCATGGTGTCGCTTTGAGGCGTGGTCCTACGGCCCATGCTGAATTCGCCAAAGCCGCCGCCCATGCCCACGTAGGCTGCGCGGTTCCAGGAGCCGCCTGCGCCGGTTTTGAGGTCGACTTCCTGCTCGAAGTTGAAAATCGCCACCCGGCCACCGCCCAGATCTTCCCGCCCGCGCAGGCCCAGCATGCTGGTTTCCTTGTAGCTGCTGGTCATCTGTGCCTTGCCGCCAAAGGCTTTGCCCAGACCGCCATCGGCGCGGCCATACAGGGTGACGTTGGACTGGGCCGAAGCAATGGTGGCGACGCTGCCCAGCACGGTCAGGGCGATCAGTGATTTTTTCATGGGAGAACTCCAAGGGGTGTTGAGGTGAAACGTGATCGCGTTTCAATACGAGAAACATCGAGAACACCCCTGGATTACGCCTTTCGGATATGACAGCCCTGAAACAACGCCTGGTTTGTATTCAAATAACAACAAAGTGGGGTATGCGCGGCGCAACGTGACGGGCACCGGCCTATGGATGCAGTGCGTTGGCGGCGCGGCGGGTTTGCATTCAGCAAACACCGTGGAGCATCAATTTTCGTAGCTGTCCGCGCTGGTTGCATAAGCGATACAGCCATTTTTTATCTAAATTCTCTGGTTGCCAGCGGGTGGCAGCGCCGTGGCTTGCTTGCCTTGGAGCCGCGCCAGCTGTTCGGCATCCAGCCAGCACCATTGCCCCGGCGCGAGGTCGGCGGGCAGCGCCAGGCCGCCGATGCGCGAGCGGTGCAGCGCCTCCACGCGGTTGCCCACGGCGGCCACCATGCGCTTGACCTGGTGGTATTTGCCCTCGGTCAGGGTGAGAAGCAGGCGGTGTTCGGCCACGGCCTCGCAGGCGGCGGCGCGCACGGGCTGCGGGTCGTCCATCAGCACCACGCCGCTGAGCAGTTGCTCGATCTGCCGTGCCTCCACCGGGTGGCGGGTGGTCACTTCGTAGACCTTGGGCACGTGGTGGCGCGGCGAATTCATGCGGTGGATGAAGGCGCCGTCGTCCGAGAGCAGCAGCAGGCCGGTGGTGTCCTGATCGAGCCGGCCCACCGCCTGCACGCCCTGGGTCTTGCCGGGGGCAGGGCGCTGGCGCAGTGGCGCGGGCAACAGGGTGTAGATGCTGGGCCAGGCGCCTGGGCGCTGGGAGCATTCGGTGCCCGCCGGTTTGTGCAGCATGAGGTAGGCGAGCCTGCGGTAAGGCCACCGTTGGCCTTGCACGGTAAAGTTGAACGCCGGGTCCTCCACCGGGCATTCGGTGGCCGGGTCGTCGCAGGGCAGCCCCTGCATGCTCACCAAGCCCTGCTGAATCAGACCGGCGCAGACGCGGCGGGTACCAAAGCCCTGGGTGAAAAGCAGTTCATCAAGACGCACGGATATTCTTTTCCCTTTCGCCCGGGCTCATGCGGGCGAATCCGTGCCCGCGCTGCGCTGTGCGGCCCCCTGCATCGCGCCGGAGGTCAGCAGTACGCGGCCCGACGCAGTGGGCACGGTCTGTGCCAGCGCAGCCGCGACATCCGCAGCGGCTATGGCCTGCCATTGGCGCGGGATGAGGGGGCGCAGCAGATCGTTCAGGCGTTCGCCCCAGATTTCGCCGCTGCGCGTGTGCTGACCAAGCGCTGCGCGGTCGCCACGCAGCAGCGAGGGGCGGGCAATCACCAGCGCTTCAAAGCCCAGGCCCGCGAGCGCCTGTTCCAACTCGCCCTTGATGCGGTTGTAGAACACCGGCGATGCCGCGTTGGCGCCCATCGCGCTGATCAGGCCCAGGCGGGTGGCGCCCGCGGCGCGGGCGGCGCGGGCCAGTGCCAGATTGGCGTCCACGTCGATGGCGCGCATCGCGGCCTGGCTGCCTGCCACCTTGATGGTGGTGCCCAGCGCCAGGTACATCTCATCGAGTGGCGGCAGCGTGATCGGCACTGAAAAATCGACCGCCAGCATGTGCAGCTTGGGGTGGGTGAAGCCGGGCGCGCGCCGCGCCAGCGCATGCACGCTGGCGACGCCTGGATCGTTGCACAAGGCTTGCACGATCTGGCTGCCGATCAGGCCGGTGGCGCCGGCGACGGCGACGCGGCGATTACGCCGCGGATCGGATTTCATTGGCATGCCTGTGCATTCGGAATCGGTGCGCGAACTTCAGGCAAACGCCACCTGCCTGGCGAACGGCATTTCGCGCAGCCGCACGCCGGTGGCGGCAAAAATGGCGTTGGCCAGTGCCGCGGGGGCGGGCGGCACGGGAGGTTCGCCCGCGCCGCGGATTTTGTGGCCGTTTTCCAGCCCGCGCACGAAGATCTCCGGGCATTGGTCAAAGCGCATGCCCATGTGTTCGTGGAAATTGCTCTGCTGCGCCTTGCCGTCGGCGTAGGTGATTTCGGCATTCATCGCATGCCCCAGTCCCCAGACCACGCCGCCCTTGACCTGGTTGTCGAAGTTCACCGGATCGACGACCTTGCCCACATCGAGCGCCACCCAGACCTTGTCGACACGCAGGCCCTGGGGTGTTTGGGCGACTTCGACCACCTCGGCGCAGGGCACGCCGAAGGACTCGATGAAGGCCACGCCGCGCCCGCGCCCTTCGCCGAGTTGGGCGCCCTTCCAGTCGCACATTTCGGCGACGGCTTCCAGCACCTTGCGCGCCACCGGGTCGTTGGCCAGGCGCAGGCGCTCGTGCAGGGGGTCGGCACCGGCGGCGTGGATCAGCTCGTCCAGAAAGCCATCGGCAAAAAAACCGGCGGACGATGCACCGACCGAGCGCCAGGAGCTCGTCGGCGCCAGTTCCGGCACGCGGTAGGCGCGCATGCGGTAGTGCGCCAGTGCGTAGGGCAGGTTCCACGCACCGGCCGGGATTTGTCCGTCGGGCCCGGGCATCGGCTGACCGAGGCGCCCCATTTGCGAGGCGCTGGAGGAGACGGAGGCTATATCGAGCGCCATGGCCTGCACTTGGCCGTTGGCGACCGTACCGCGCCCGCGTGCCATGGTGATCTGGCGCGGGAAGTCGTGGGCGAAGTCTTCCTCGCGGCTGAAGGTCAGCTGGATGGGGATGCCGGGCATCTGCCGGGCAATCTCCGCCGCCAGCGTGATCTGCTCGGATTCCAGCCGGTGGCCGAAGCTGCCGCCGCAGTATTGATTGTGGACATGCACCCGCTTGGTATCCAGGCCGGCAATCTTGGCCACTTTTTCCTGGACGAAGCGCGGTACCTGGCTGCCTGACCAGACATCGACCTGCTCCGGCGTGTAGCGCACGACGGCAGTGAGCGGCTCCATGGGCGCATGCGCCACATAGGGCGCGCGGTATTCGGCGCTGATGGCATCGTTGCCCAGCGCGGATTCGACATCGCCGTCGTTGCGCCAGACCTTGTCCAGCCGTTCGGCGGTGAAGGAATCCGCCACGGCCTTCCAATGCTCCGCCTGCTCTGCCGGGTAGGGCGCGGGGCCCCATTCGCAGGTGATGGCGTTGACGGCCTGGAAGGCGCGCCAGGTGTTGTCCGCCACCACGGCCACGCCGCCTGACACGGGCAGGATTTTCTTCACGCCGCGCAAACCTTCTGCGCCCTTGGCATCAAAGCGGATCAGCGCGCCACCCTGGCGCGGATTGACCTTGACTGCGGCATGCAACATGCCATCCATGCGCAGGTCAATGCCGTAGCGCAGCGCGCCGGTGGACTTGGGCGCCACGTCCAGCCGCGGCATGGGCTTGCCGATCAGGCGCCACTGGCTGGGCTCGCGCAGCGTGACCTGCTGCACCGGTTTTTCCGATGCGGCCAAGGCTGCGAGCGCGGTGTAGGGCAGGCGCTTGCCATCAGGCAGAACGACGGCGCCCTTGTCCGTCTTGAGCTGGTCCACGGGCACGCCCGACTGCCGCGATGCGGCTTGCTTGAGCGTTTCGCGCGCAACCGCACCGGCCTGGCGCAGCTTGACGAAGCTGTCGGCCACGGTGCTGGAGCCGCCCGTCATTTGCAGACCCATGACCTTGAACAGCGCGCCCATGGTGGCGCGCATGGCTTCGGCCGGAAGACTTTCATCGGTCGAGAGAAACGGCACCTGTTCTTCGGCCAGCGCGCTGTTGTAGTACGCGGCGCCGGGTGCGCCAGGGTCGGCCACGAAATCGAACTGTCCCCAATCCAGATCCAGCTCTTCGGCGATCAGCGCTGCCTGCACCGAGCGCACGCCTTGACCGACATCGGTATGCGGCGCGATCAGCGTGATGCCCTTGGCATCGATCGTGACCCAGGGGTTGAAAACGGCCTGACCGGGCTTGGAGGTGGCGTCCAGCGGGTTGGCTGGCGTTTTGCGCACCAGCCAGGTGCCGAAAGCCACGCCCCCGGCAAGGCCAACGGAGCCGACGAGAAAGCCGCGGCGGGCGATGGTGGCGTTGCGGCTCATGTCTTGGCCTCCAGCAGCTTGGCGGCCGCGTGCACCGCCTCGCGGATGCGCGGGTAGGTGCCGCAGCGACAAAGGTTGGCCGAGAGCGCGGCAGCGATCTCTGCATCCGTGGGTGCAGGGTTTTGGGCGAGGAAGGCTGCCGTCGTCATGATCTGCCCCGGCTGGCAATAGCCGCACTGCGCCACCTGGTGCGTGATCCAGGCCTGCTGCACGGCATGCAGGGTGTTGGCCGGCGCCAGCCCTTCAATCGTGGTGACGGCTCCCTTGACCTCACCCACGGGCAGCGAGCAGGAGCGCACCGCAGCGCCATCCACATGCACGGTGCAGGCACCGCAGACGCCGATGCCGCAGCCGTACTTGGGCCCGGTGATGTTCAGCTCGTCGCGCAGCACCCAGAGCAGCGGCATTTCGGGTTCGATGTTCAGCTCGTGTTGCTGGCCGTTGATCGTCAATTGCATCGTGGTGCACCCCGGTAAAACAAGTCAGGCTGTCGCTTTGGTTGCCGTATAGCTCCTGGCCATGTTCGCGGCGATGCGCTTTTGCCACTCGGCCGGCCCGGTGATGTGCTGGCTGGTGCCGGTGGAATCCACCGCCACGGTCACCGGCATGTCGACCACGTCAAACTCGTAAATCGCCTCCATGCCCAGGTCTTCAAACGCCAGCACGCGCGCATGTTTGATGGCCTTGCTGACCAGGTAGGCGGCGCCACCCACGGCCATGAGGTAGGCGCTCTGGTGCTTCTGGATGGCGGCAATCGCCTCGGGACCGCGCTCGGATTTGCCAATCATCGCGATCAGGCCGGTCTGCGCCAGCATCATTTCGGTGAATTTGTCCATGCGCGTGGCGGTGGTGGGGCCGGCCGGGCCGACGACTTCATCGCGCACCGGATCGACCGGGCCGACGTAGTAGATCACGCGGTTGGTGAAATCCACCGGCAGCTTCTCGCCCTTGGCCAGCATCTCCTGGATGCGCTTGTGCGCGGCGTCGCGCCCGGTCAGCATCTTGCCGTTGAGCAAAATGCGCTCGCCGGATTTCCAGCTTGCCACTTCTTCCCGGGTCAAGGTGTCGAGATCGACGCGGCGCGATTCAGCGTAGTTGGGCGCCCAGTCGAGCTTGGGCCAGAGGTTCAGGTCCGGCGCATCGAGGTAAACCGGGCCGGAGCCATCCATCACGAAATGCGCGTGGCGCGTGGCGGCGCAGTTGGGGATCATCGCCACCGGCTTGCCGGCCGCGTGCGTGGGGTAGAGCGCGATCTTCACGTCGAGCACGGTGGAAAGCCCGCCCAGGCCCTGCGCGCCTATGCCCAGGGCGTTGACCTTCTCGTACAGCTCCAGCCGCAGCTCTTCGACCTGGCTGAGTGTTTCGCCCTTGGCCGAGCGCTGTTGCAGCTCGTACATGTTCAGGTCTTCCATCAGGCTTTCCTTGGCCAGCAGCGCGGCCTTTTCCATGGTGCCGCCCACGCCTATGCCCAGCATGCCGGGCGGGCACCAGCCGGCGCCCATGGTGGGCACGGTCTTGAGCACCCAGTCCACCAGGCTGTCGCCGGGGTTGAGCATGGCGAGCTTGCTCTTGTTTTCGCTGCCACCGCCCTTGGCGGCGACGGTCACTTCCAGCGTGTTGCCGGGCACCAGCTGCACGTGGGTGACAGCGGGCGTGTTGTCTTTGGTGTTCTTGCGCGCGAAGAGCGGATCGGCAACCACGCTGGCGCGCAGGGTGTTTTCTTCAGAGAGATAGGCGCGGCGCGTGCCTTCGTTGGCCGCGTCTTCCACCGCCTGGCCGGCCGGAAAGCCCTCGAAGCGCACGTCCATGCCGATTTTCAGAAACACGTTGACGATGCCGGTGTCCTGGCAGATCGGGCGGTGGCCCATCGCGCTCATCTTGCTGTTGGTCAGGATCTGCGCCATCGCGTCCTTGGCGGCTGGGCTTTCCTCGCGTTCAAAGGCGCGTACCAGATGCTGGATGTAGTCCGCAGGGTGGTAGTAGCTGATGTACTGCAGCGCGGCGGCGATGGATTCCACCAGGTCGGCGTAGCGGATGGTCGTGGTTGTCGTCATGGGGCGGATGGCTTCGGGGTGAATGGCAGACGCGCTTTGGTGGCGCGCCGCGGTTGGGCGTATGCTTGCAGCGCAGGCACGCCGCGTGCACCCCTCTATTTTGACAGCGGAGTAGCAGGTCATGAGAAACGCCACCATTGCATGCATCTCGTCCCTCGTGTTGGCTTTGTCCCTCACGGCCTGTGACGATGGGGTTGAGGAAGGCGAGGCCGATACGGCGCCACGCTATGGGCTGGCGGCGGGCGAGGAGATGGTTTCCGAGCCAAGCAGCGCGCCAGAGCCTGCGCAAGCGGCACCCCAGCCTGCGCAGAACCCGCGCCCGGCGCGGCAGAGCGGGGCCGAGCGGCCGGCAACGGCCGTCAGCACCAAGCACCTGCAAGCCGTGCAAATCATGGATCCAAGCGGCTTTGCCCAACCCGTCGTGGCGGCGAACGCGCAGATTCCGCAGGGCTGGAAGCTGGTGGGTGGCATCCAGTGGAACCCGGGCACACCCTGCGGCAACAATCAGCTGCGCATCAACTGGGGTGCGGTCGCGCCCGATCAGATCACCGCCATCGGTGCGCTGCCGGGCTTCAACTGGCAGGTGGCCGGTGCGGCGCAGCAGTTCAACCCGTGCCCGGTGGTGGCGGTGCGCGGCGCGCGCGAGTTTCTGGAAGCCACCGCGCGCAATCTGCGCCAGGGGGCGCAAATCCAGGGCTATGAAGACCAGACCGCCGAGGCAATGCGCCAGCTCAAGCAGCCCCTGACTGCGGGCAAGCAACTCGATGCCGGGCAGCTTCTGATTGCCTATACCGAAAACGGCGTCCCGATGCAGGAGCTGCTGCGGGCGGCGGTGCACTTCAGCACCGTCGGAAGCTCGACGATGGGGCAGGTTTACATGGTGTATGGGCACCGGGCGCGTGCCGGGCAGCTCGATGCCGAACTGTTTTCCACCGTGGTTGCGAGCGTGCAGGGCAACCCCGAATGGCAGCAGGCGGCGATGACGCGCATCAGCAAAGCCATCAAGCAGCACCACGACGGCATCAACGCCGACATCAACGCCTGGAACGCACGCGAGATGGCCAAGATCAACGCGCGTGGCGCGGCCGATCGTGCGGCGATACGCGCGCAGACGAACCGCGAGATTGCCGCGATCAACAGCCAGACGGCGGCCAACACCGCAGCCACCAACGACCGCATGCACCAGCGCACGCTGGAGGGCATAGGCGAGTACAACACCTACAACGGCGTGGGCGGTACGGCGGTGCAAAGCAGTATCCACGGCGGCGCACGGGTGTTTCAGGATACGAACAATCCGAACAACGCCTACAGCACCGATCAACCCTACGCACAGCCGCCTGGCGGCTATGTGGAGTTGGAACGCAGGCGCTGATGCGCCGGTTCATTCCCGCGCGGCAATCGATTTTTCAGAGAAGGAAGCAAAGAAGCGACATGACGAAGACTCGCATAGAACATGACACCCTGGGCAATGTCGAAGTGCCCGCCGAGCACCTCTGGGGCGCACAGACGCAGCGCTCCAAGCTGAACTTCGCGATCAGCGGCGAGCACCAGCCGGCCGAGATCATCCACGCGCTGGCGACGGTGAAGAAGGCGTCGGCCAAGGTGAACCACGCGCTCGGGCTGCTGGATGAAAAGAAAAGCCGGGCCATCATAGCCGCCGCCGACGAGGTCCTGGCGGGCCAGCACCCGGATGAATTTCCGCTGGTGGTCTGGCAGACCGGCTCGGGCACGCAGACCAACATGAACGTCAACGAGGTGCTGGCCAATCGCGCGAGTGAACTCATGGGCGGCGAGCGCGGCGAGGCGCGCCTGGTGCACCCCAACGACGACGTGAACAAGAGCCAGTCGAGCAACGACGTTTTCCCCACCGCGATGCATGTGGCGGCAGTCGACGCGATCACGAAAAAGCTCCTGCCCGCGATTGCCAAGCTGCACGCCACGCTCGCAGCCAAGGCCCGGGCGTTTGACGACATCGTGAAGATCGGCCGCACCCACTTGCAGGATGCGACACCGCTGACCCTGGGGCAGGAGATCTCGGGCTGGGCCGCGCAGCTCGCGCATGGCGAGGCGCATATCCGTGCGGCGCTGCCGCATCTGTGCGAGCTGGCGCTGGGTGGCACGGCCGTCGGCACCGGGCTCAACGCCCCCAAGGGCTACGCGCAGCAGGTCGCGGCGGAGCTCGCGCGCCTGACCGGCCTGCCGTTCGTCACCTCGCCCAACAAGTTCGAATCGCTCGCGAGCTGCGATGCGCTGGTGCATGCGCATGGCGCGCTGAAGACGCTCGCCGCGACCATGATGAAGATCGCCAACGACGTGCGCTGGCTGGCCAGCGGCCCGAGGAGCGGCATCGGAGAGATCAGCATTCCCGAGAACGAACCGGGCTCTTCCATCATGCCGGGCAAGGTCAACCCCACGCAGTGCGAGGCCGTCACCATGCTGGCCGCGCAGGTGCTGGGCAACGATGTGGCGATCAATGTCGGCGGCAGCTCGGGCAACTTCGAGCTCAACGTGTTTCGCCCCATGATTGCGCACAACTTTTTGCAGAGCGTGCGGCTGCTGGCCGATGGCATCAATAGCTTCAACGACCACTGCGCCGTGGGGATTGAGCCCAACCGCGCGCGCATTGATGAACTTGTCGCGCGCTCGCTGATGCTGGTAACCGCGCTCAACACCCATATCGGCTACGACAAGGCCGCCAAGATCGCCAAGAAGGCGCACCATGATGGCACCAGCCTGCGCGAATCGGCGCTGGCGCTGGGGTTTTTGACGGCGGAGCAGTTCGACGAATGGGTGGTGCCGGGCAAGATGGTGGGGCGTTGATTTGATAGCTGATAGCGCTTGATGATAGGACGCTAGAGGCCGATTTGATTGGTATTTTTACTCCTTCCCCCTTTGGGGGAGGGTAGGGATGGGGGCAAGGGAGCCAGCGTAACGACCAGCCTTGTTTAACACCGCCGGCCCCCACCCCAACCCTCCCCCAGAGGGGGAGGGAGTTTTCCGAGGCATGCATGCACACAGGTTTCAAGGTAGGTGACCACGTGGGCTGGAACTCGGAAGCGGGCCATGTCTCGGGTACCATCGTTGCGGTACACGTGAGCGATTTCGACTACAAGGGCCATCGCCACCACGCGTCACCCGAGCGGCCCCAGTACGAAATCAAGAGCGACCAGACCGACCATATCGCCGCGCATTACGCAAGCGCGCTGACCAAGTTATGAGCCTGCCATTTTTCACCGTTGGCCACTCCACGCACAGCCTGGAGGAGTTCGCTGCCTTGCTTCAGGAGGCGGGCGTGGAGCGCGTGGTGGACATCCGCAAGATGCCGGGCTCGCGCAAGTTCCCGCAGTTCAATGAGGACGCGCTGGCGGTCAGCCTGCCCGCGCACGGCCTGGCCTATGAGCATGTGGCGCATCTGGGTGGTTTGCGTGGCAAGACGGCCGATGTGGCGTCGGACGTCAACGCCTGGTGGGAGAACCAGAGCTTTCACCGCTATGCCGATTACGCTTGCACACCCGATTTCGACGCCGGGCTGGCGCACCTGATCGAACGGGGGCGCGAGCAACGCTGCGCGCTGATGTGCTCCGAGGTGCTGTGGTGGCGCTGCCACCGGCGTATCGTCACCGATCACCTGCTGGCGCGCGGCGAGGCGGTGTGGCACATCATGGGGCCGGGCAAGCTGGAAGCGGCGCACTTGAGCGCGGGCGCCGTGGTGGGGCAGGGTGGGGCGGTGACTTACCCCGCGCCCTAGGTGCCTGTCGGACTTGGAAATCGTCGGCTGCAAATCGACCGCAACGGCCCATTTTTCACCGTCTTTTTGCCCAATAGCTCGGCTATTGGGCTGCAAATCCAGCAAAAACTGTGCTCGCTGGAGTCGATTTTCGCTATCGACGCTCCAAGTCCGACAGGCTCCCAGGCAGAAGCGCTTACGCCGCTTCGCTGATGCGGCCCAGCAGAAGGTATTCCATCACCGCCTTTTGCACGTGCATGCGGTTCTCGGCCTCGTCCCAGACGACGGACTGCGGGCCATCGATGACCTCAGCCGTCACTTCCTCGCCGCGGTGTGCGGGCAGGCAGTGCATGAAGAGGGCGTCGGGCTTGGCGACGGCCATCATTTTTTCGTCCACGCACCAATCGGCGAAGGCCTTGCGCCGCGCTTCGTTCTCGGCCTCGTAGCCCATGCTGGTCCAGACATCGGTGGTTACCAGATCGGCGCCTTGGCAGGCCTGCATCGGGTTTTGGAAAATTTTGTAGCAACCAGCGCGCGGCTGGCGGGCGCCAAAGGCCAATTTTTCATCTACTTCATAGCCTCTGGGCGTGCTCAGGTGCACGGTAAAACCCAGCAGGTCGGCCGCCTGCAGCCAGGTGTTGGCCATGTTGTTGCCATCACCCACCCAGGTCACCACCTTGCCGGCGATGCTGCCGCGGTGCTCGATCAGGGTGAACAGGTCGGCCATGATCTGGCAGGGGTGGAATTCGTTGGTCAGGCCGTTGATCACCGGCACGCGCGAGTGCTGGGCAAAGCGCTCGATGCGCTCCTGTCCGAAGGTGCGGATCATCACGATGTCGGTCATGCGGCTGATGACGCGCGCGGTGTCTTCGATGGATTCGGAGCGCCCGAGCTGGCTGTCGGTGCTGGTGAGGTTGACCACGGTGCCGCCGAGCTGTCCCATCCCCGCCTCAAAGCTCACGCGGGTGCGCGTGCTGGCCTTCTCGAAGATCATCGCCAGCGTGCGATCCACCAGCGGGTGGTATTTTTCGTAGGCCTTGAACTTGCGCTTGATGATCGCGGTGCGCTCGAACAGATAGGCATAGTCGTCGGCGCTGAAATCGCTGAATTGCAGGTAGTGCTTCATGCGGGAACCTCGCTCGTTTCGGCAAGAAAGGCTTGCACCACGGGGGTGAGGAGCGCCACGATTTCGTCGGCCTCGGCGGTGGTGAGGATGAGCGGCGGCACGATGCGGATCACGCTGTCGGCCGTCACCGAGATCAAAAGCCCCGCCTCGGCGGCGCGGTTGATGAGCACGCCGCAGGGGCGGTCCAGCTCGACGCCGATGATGAGCCCCTGGCCGCGGATTTCATTCACGCCGGGCAGATTGCCCAGAGCCTGCTGCAGCGCGGCCTTGAGGTGCGTGCCGACTTCGGTCGCGTTGGCCAGCAGCCGGTCTTGCTCCATGATGGTGAGGGTTTCCACGCCTGCCCGCATCGCCAGCGGGTTGCCGCCGAAGGTGGTGCCGTGGTTGCCGGGCTGGAACACGCTGGCCGCCACGCCTTTGGCCAGCACCGCGCCCACCGGCACGCCTGACGCAAGGCCCTTGGCCAGGCTCATCACATCCGGCATGATGCCGGCCCACTGGTGGGCAAACCATTTGCCGGTGCGGCCCATGCCGCACTGGATCTCATCGAGCACCATGAGCCAGCCACGCTCGTCGCACAGTGCGCGCACCTGCTGCAGGTATTCGGCGCGCATCGGGTGCAGGCCGCCTTCGCCCTGAATGGGTTCAAGCATCACGGCAACGATGTCCGGGTTGTTTGCGGTGGCCGCTTGCAGCGCCGCCAGGTCATTGACCGGCACGCGCAGAAAGCCTTCCATCAGCGGGCCGAAACCGCTTCTCACCTTCTCGTTGGCCGTGGCGGCCATCGTCCCGAGCGAGCGGCCGTGAAAAGCGTGCTCGTAGACCACGATCACCGGCTTGGCGATGCCCTTGTCCACGCCGTACTTGCGCGCGATCTTGATCGCCGCCTCGTTGGCCTCCAGGCCGGTGCTGCAGAAGAACGCCTTGTCCATGTGCGCGCGTTCGGTCAGCAGCGTCGCGAGCTGCTCCTGCCCGGGCACGTGGTAGTAGTTGGAGCAGTGGATGAGCTTGGCCACCTGGTCCTGCAGCGCAGGCACCAGCCTGGGATGGTCGTGCCCCAGCGTGCTGACGGCAATGCCCGCGAGCGCGTCCATGTATTCCTTGCCGTTCACATCCCACACGCGCACACCGCGGCCTCGCTCAAGCGCGATCGGCACCCGGTTGTAGGTGTTCATCACGTGGGGCGAGGCGGCAGCAATCGGTGCGCTCATGAAGGCTCTCCAAAGGGTGCGGACAACACATGGGCTGACCGCAGGGGAAAGCCCGATATTCTAGGGCGATGCGCTCATCGGTGTTTGCCGATGGCGGAGCAGGGTTCAGCCGCGTGCGGGTCGATCGGCGTACTTGCCCAGCTCCCACTTGGCGATGGCGTTGCGGTGCACTTCATCCGGACCGTCGGCAAAGCGCAGCGTGCGCGCATTCGCGTAGGCGTAGGCGAGCGGGAAATCATCGCTGACTCCGCCGCCGCCATGCACCTGGATGGCCCAGTCGATCACCTGGCAGGCCATGGCTGGCGCAACCACTTTGATCATTGCGATCTCAGTCTTGGCGACCTTGTTGCCCGCGGTGTCCATTATCCATGCGGCCTTGAGCGTGAGCAGGCGCGCCATGTCGATCTTGCAGCGTGCTTCGGCGATGCGCTCCTGCGTGACGGTCTGCTGCGCGATGGTCTTGCCAAAGGCGACGCGGCTGCTGGCGCGCCGGCACATGAGCTCCAGCGCGCGTTCGGCCTGGCCGATCAGCCGCATGCAGTGGTGAATGCGGCCCGGGCCGAGGCGCCCCTGCGCAATCTCGAAACCGCGGCCTTCACCCAGCAGGATGTTGCCGACGGGCACGCGCACGCGGTCGAAGATCACTTCCGAATGCCCGTGCGGTGCATCGTCGTAGCCAAAGACGTTGAGGTTGCGCAGCACGGTGATGCCGGGGGTGTCGGCGGGCACGACGATCATGCTTTGCTGCGAATGCCGGGGTGCCTCGGGGTCGGTCTTGCCCATGGTGATGTAGACCTTGCAGCGCGGGTCGCCCGCGCCGCTGGTCCACCACTTGCGGCCGGAGATGACGTAATCGTCGCCGTCGCGCGCTATGCGGGTGGTGATGTTGGTCGCGTCGCTGCTGGCCACCTCCGGCTCGGTCATGGCAAAGCCCGAGCGGATGCGGCCCTCAAGCAGCGGCTTGAGCCACTCGGCCTTGATGGCCTCGCTGCCGTAGCGGGCAATGGTTTCCATGTTGCCGGTGTCGGGCGCCGAGCAGTTGAAGACTTCGCTGGCCCAGAGCACGCGGCCCATGATTTCGGCCAGTGGCGCGTATTCCTGGTTGGTGAGGCCGGCGCCGTGGTAGCCCGAGGCTTCAGCGGTATCGACTGGCAGAAACAGGTTCCACAACCCGGCAGCCTGTGCCTTGGGCTTGAGGTTTTCGATGGTCTTGAGCGGCGTCCAGCGCTTGCCGGCCTGGGTATTGGCAGCGAGTTCCGTCGCGTGCTCCTTCTCGGCCGGGTAGATGTGGTCATCCATGAACTGCGTCAGTTTTTTCTGCAGTTCGCGCGTCTTGGGGGAGTATTCGAAGTCCATGGGTTTCCTCGTGGAGATGGAAGGGTGTCACGCCTTGCGGGCGAAGGACCAGGCCAGTTCGGCCATCGGGCGGGCCTGCGCTCCGGCGGCCCTGGCCTCGCTGCTGGCGGCCGTGCCGGCCTCCACGCGCTTGGCGATGCCTTGCAGGATGGCGGCGATGCGAAACAGGTTGTAGGCCAGGTAGAAGTTCCAGTCAGCGTGCAGGCTGACGGTGTCGACGATGCCGGTGCGCTCGCAGTAGCGGTGGATGTAATCGCGCTCTGCAGGAATGCCCAGCGCTGCCAGGTCCAGCCCGCCAATGCCGCGCCCCAGGGCGTGGGGGATATGCCAGCTCATGCAGTGGTAGGCAAAGTCCGCCAGCGGGTGGCCCAGCGTGGACAGCTCCCAGTCCAGCACCGCGATGACGCGCGGCTCGCTGGGATGGAACATCAGGTTGTCCAGGCGGTAGTCGCCGTGGACGATGCAGACGCGGCTTTCATCGCGCGCGCTGGCAGGCATGTGGGCGGGCAGCCAGTCCATCAGTTGGTCCATCTCAGCGATGGGCTGGGTGATGGAGGCGCGGTACTGCTTGCTCCAGCGGCCGATCTGGCGCTCGAAGTAGTTGCCGCCCTTGCCGTAGCTTGACAGGCCTTGTTGGGCGACATCCACGCTGTGCAGCGCGGCAATCACCTGGTTCATGGCGTCATAGATGGCGCCGCGCTCGGCGGGGCTCATGCCGGGCAGGGATTGGTCCCAGAGCACGCGGCCCTGCATATGCTCCATGAGGTAGAAGGCGCGCCCGATGACGGCTTCGTCCTCGCACAGCGCAATCATTCGGGGCACCGGAACGTCGGTGCCCGCCAGACCTTGCATCACCGCGTATTCGCGCTCGATGGCATGGGCCGAGGGCAGCAGCTTGGCCACCGGACCGGGTTTGGAGCGCATGACGTAGCTCTGCGTGGGCGTGACCAGCTTGTAGGTGGGGTTGGATTGCCCGCCCTTGAAAAGCTCCACCTGCAGCGGGCCGGCAAAGCCGGGCACATGCCGCGCAGCCCAGGCGGCGAGCGCGTCGATATCAAAAGCCTGCTTGCCGGACATCGGGCGCGTGCCTATGAATTGGTCGTAGGATGGCATGGCAGACGGTTCAAAAATGAGAGTGGCTTGCGCACATCAGACAAGCGCTTGCACGCAATTTGGCTTGATTTTTCCAGTGCAACCAGCCGCACAGTTCTAGAGCGCGCTTTCGGCAATGCGCATCAACGCTTCGCGCTCGCGCACCACCAGGCCGCCGAGTTCGATGCGGATGGCATTCTCGCGCTCCATCGCCTTGAGTTCCTGGTTCACGCGCTGGCGCGAGGCGCCCAGCAGCTGCGCCAGCTCTTCCTGCGCCAGATGCAGACCGATGCGGATCTCGCCCTCGTTGGCCAGACTGGTGACGCCATAGCTGCGCGCCAGGTGCAGCAGCTGCTTGGCCAGGCGCGCGCGCAGCGGCAGGGTGTTGAGGTCTTCCACCAGCCCGAAGAGCTGGCGGATGCGCCGTGCCTGCAGCCGCAAGAGCGCTTCGTAGAGTTCCGTGTGCTGGGAGAGGATCTTGCGGAAATCCGCCCGTGCCACGCAGACGATCGTGGTCTCGCCATGCGCGTAGGCATCGTGCGTGCGCTGGTCGCCATCCAGGATCGCCACGTCGCCAAACCAGATGCCCGGCTCCACGTAGGTGAGGGTGATCTGCTTGCCCGAAAGCGAAGTGGAACTGACGCGTACCGCGCCGCGTGCGCAGGCGATCCATTCTTCGGCCATGTCGCCGCGGGCGGCGATCAGCGTCCCATCGCGAAAGCGTCTGACGTAGGTGCATCGAAGAATGTCGTGTCGCAGCGATGGCGAGAGGGAGGAAAACCAGCGACCGGAATTGATCGCCTCGCGTTCTTCAATCGTAAGGATGGGTTCATCCATGGTCTGTCTTTTGGGTGACTGGGGTTGACGGCGCGATGATGCCTCAGCGCGCGGCGCCGTTGCCGCCGTGGCGCGCCATCGGGGGGATGTCGGCATCGAGCGAGCGCAGGTCGGCCACGGGTTCGGCGCCAAAGTCGGCGCGATGCAGCCATGCCAGCACGCGCTGGGCGGCAGCGTCGGTGCTGGCGAGTGCGTGCGCCTGTTTCAGCTGGACGAAGCGCGCGTGGTCGGGAAAGTCGCTCGCCTGGGCGCCACGCAGCTGGACCTGCATGTCGGTGTCGATGACGCCGGGCGCCAGAGCGCAGACGCGTGCACCCTGCGGTTTGCCGGCTTCTTCCAGTGCCAGGCAGCGGGTGAAGTGGTCCATGCCGGCCTTGGCGGCGCAGTAGGCGGCAGTGGAGGCCATGGGCCTGCGCCCCAGGCCGGATGAAATATTGAGCACCTTGCGCGGTGCCTTCCAGTGCCCGGTGGCGCTGAGGAAGACGGCGGACAGCAGCATCGGTGCCTCCAGCCCCACGCGCAGTGCGGTGGCCAGCGCTGCCTGCCCGGCGGCGTCGGCGCTCTGGCTCAGGGGCACGATGGGCGGTATCACGCCGGCGTTGTTGATCAGCGTGGCGCTGGCGTGGCGTGCGGGGGGCTGGTCGGCGAGCCATTCGCGCAGCCGTTCGGCGGCGAGCGCGGCATCGGCCAGGTCGTGCTGCCATTGCTCCAGCCGGGCGCCCGGTGGGGCGCTGAGCTGTGGATGGACGTTGCGCGAGACAAGAATCAGCGTGTGCCCGGGTTGCATCAACTGGCGTGCGAGCGCCAGGCCAAGGCCACGGGATGCGCCGGTGATGATGGTCAGGTGGGAAGAGGACATGCGGATGGTGCGGCGGGTGGTGTGCGCGCTGGTGCGGCGCCATCACCTGCATTCTGGTGCATCAAAAAGGGGGTGGCGCATTGAACTCCATCCATGTGCCGGTCGCTGGATGGGCAAAACCCAGTTTCCAGGCATGCAGCAGCAGGCGCGGGCTGGCGGCGGCCAGTTCCGGCGCGGCATAGAGTGCATCGCCCAGGATGGGGTGTCCGATATGCGCCAGATGCAGGCGCAGCTGGTGGGTGCGGCCGGTGAGCGGTGCCAGCTCCAGCCGCGTGCGGTGGCCGGTGGCATCGTGGAGCAGCGTGCGCCAGCGCGTCTGGCTCGCCTTGCCCCGGGCGACATCCACTTTCTGCAGCGGACGACGCGGCCAATCGGCCATGAGCGGCGCGTCTATGGTGCTCCAGCCGTCGGCGTCGGCGTCTTCCCGGGGCTGGCCGTGGACGATGGCCAGATAGCGCTTGGCCATCGTGCGCGCCGCAAACGCGTGGCTCAGGCTGCGCTGGGCAACGCCATGGCGTGCCATCAGCACCAGCCCCGAGGTGGCCTGATCGAGCCGATGGACGACGAGCGCATCCGGGTAGTGCTGCTGCACGCGCCGGCTCAGGCAGTCTTGCTTGTCCGCTCCACGGCCGGGCACGCAGAGCAGCCCGGCAGGCTTGCACAGCAGCAGCACATCGTTGTCCGCGTGCACGCACTGCAGGCACGCCACTGCGTCATTGGCGGCCATCGATGAGCCGGTCCACCGTTTCGCACAGCTCCTGCACGTCGTTGGGCTTGTGGATCAGAGCCCGCGCACCTTCCTGCAGCGCGGCTTGCTCGATGTCGGCGGTGATGTAGCCCGAAGCCAGCGCCACCGGCAGATCGCCGCGGATCTGGCGCGCGGCGCGCAACAGCTGCACGCCGGAATGGCCGGGCATGTTGTAGTCGGTGACCAGCAGGTCGTAGCCATCCGGGTCTTGCGCCAGCGCTGCCGTGGCCGCCTGCGGATCGGTGAAGCCGCTGACCTCGTAGCCGCGGCGTGCCAGCAGCCGCTGCACCAGAAACACCAGTGCCTGGTCATCGTCGACATACATCACATGGCGCTTGCGTGCGGGTGTGGCGGGGGCCTGCGCTGCAGGCATGCCGGGCAAGGCTTGCTGGCGGGTGTCGGCCTGACGTTGAACTTCCTGCTCCACCGCAGGGAAATACAGCGTAAAGCAACTTCCCTGCCCGGGTGCACTCTGCACATCGACCGCGCCGCCATGCGTGCGCATCACGCCATGCACCACCGGCAGACCCAGCCCGGTGCCCTGGCCGACGGGCTTGGTGGTGTAAAACGGCTCGAAGATGCGCGCGCGCGTGGCGGCGTCCATGCCCGGCCCGTCATCGATCACGTCCAGCGCTACGTAGAGGCCGGGCGTGAGAGTCAGGCGCTCTGCCAGGCGTTGCTGCGGTTGCACGCGCCGAGCGCGCATGCGCACTTGCCCGGCCTGGGTGCCCAGAGCCTGGACGGCGTTGGTGCAGAGGTTGAGCAGCGCCTGTTCCACCTGCGTAGCATCGGCCAGGATGGCCGGCAGGCGCTCCGGCGCTTCCACCAGCAGCGTGACGCCGGGCGGCAAGGTGACATGCAGCAGGCGTTCGGTCTCGTGCATCAGCTCGGGCAGCTGCACGGCGCGCCGCTCGGGTGCTTCATTGCGGCTGAAGGCAAGAATCTGGCGCACCAGATCGCGCGCACGGCGTGCGGCTTTTTCGATCTCGTGCAGGCTCTCCAGCACGCGCGCATCGGCGGCGGGGGCCTCGGCATCGGCCTTGGCCAGTTCGACGTTGCCTAGAATGGCATGCAGGATGTTGTTGAAATCATGCGCGATGCCGCCCGCCATGGTGCCCACGGCCTGCATCTTCTGGGATTCGCGCAGCTGCCCTTCCAGTTCGCTGCGCCGCGCCTCGGCGCGCTTGTGCGCGGTCAGATCGCGTGCGAAGACGGTGGTGGTCACACGCCCCTCGTGGTGCTCGAACGCCATGTTCACTTCCACCGCCAGCGGCTGGCCGGCGGCGGTGCGCGCCTGCACCTCGCCCAGGGCCGCCTGCGTGGTGAGCTGGGCGTAGGCCGGCGCGCGGTCCAGTTCGGGGAAGAAGCGCGCCAGCGGACTGCCCAGCGCGTCGCGCGTCGGGCACTGGAAAAGCGCGGCGGCGGTCGGGTTGAAGACGGTGATGCGCTGGTGCTCGTCGATGCAGATGATGGCGTCGAGCGCGGAGTTGATCACCGCCTCCAGCCGCTCCTCGCTGGCGTGCAGCTGCTCGTTGCGCTGCTGCAGCGTCTTGCGCTCGGCCAGCAGCGGGCCCTGGTCAATCACGGCGCACAGAAACTGGCGCAGCGGTTCGCCTTGGGCCAGCGGAATCTCGGCATAGGCAATGTGCAGATCGCCCGTGATCTGGCGCTCGCGCCCGATGCGAAACACCACCTCGGAGCTGTCGCTGCGTCCCTGAACGCGGGCGATGGCAAAGGCGCGGTGGACCCGGTCGGCATCGGTGTCGCTGACAAAGGGCATGAGCGAGGTCAGTGGCCGATCGGCCTCGGTCGGCTGAAACGAGCGATGCGCCATCGCATTCGCCTGCACCACCATGTCATGCTCGTCCAGCACCATGAGCGCCAGCGGCACGCTGGCAAACAGCGCCTCGAAGCGCTCGGACGCGCTTTCCGCCACCTGCTGGCTGTAGAGCAGCTCCTTGTTCTGGACCTGCAGCTCGCGCTGCGCCGTCTGAAGCTGCTCTATCACCTCGCTGATCGGCCCTTCGAAGCGGTCGGCGCTGCGGCGCTCCACGGTCACCTGTCCGGGCCGGGCCGCATCGGGTGCCTGGGGTGTTCCGTTCTGGCCCAGGAATGACAGATCAGGGAGGTTCATGGCTGTCGGTCGGCTGCGGCGCGGGCGTCAGTGCTTGACGGCCAGCAATTCCACTTCAAAGGTCAGCGTGGCATTGGGCGGGATCACGCCGCCCGCGCCACGCGAGCCGTAGGCGATCTGCGGCGGACAAATGAGCTTGGCCTTGCCGCCCACCTTCATTTTCTGTAGCCCCTCGGTCCAGCAGGGGATGACGCGGCCCAGCGGGAACTCGGTGGGCTCGCCGCGCTGGTAGGAGCTGTCAAAGACCTTGCCATCGGCGAACATGCCCTTGTAGTGCACCTTGACGATGTCGCTGGCCTTGGGCGCGTCGCCCTGGCCTTCGGTGATGGCTTCATAGATCAGGCCGCTGTCGGTGGTGACCGGCGTGGCCTGCACAGCGGTGGCGGCAAGCGCCAGCAGCGTGGCGAACAGGATGGGAGCAGGGCGCATGGGGAGTGTCTGAAAAAAGAGGGTGAAACCAGCGCTGCAGATCGCGCATGGAGGTGCAGGAACCGAAATGATAGGGGCTTGCAGCAGCCGCCTGGGCGAATGGAACCCGCAAGCGCTCGCTATGACGCCGCGGGCGTCTGCATGCGCATGCCGTCGGTGGTGATCTCGACGTGATCCACCTTGCCCAGCAGCTCGGGGAAACTTTCAAACCCGTACTCCTGCCAGTTCCAGCGCGGCTTCACGTACTTGCCAACCGCGTCAAGACTCGCCCAACCCTTGGCGCTTTTGAATTTGTTGCAAGCCTCGTCAAGCAACTTGACGAGATCGCCAAAAGGGATTTTTCGGCAATACATGCGGTTGGCTTCGTCAGTGCGGAATTGCAGGCCTCGCAGCTCGCGCAGCATGCCGGAGAGTTTGGCGTAGCCGTAGCTGCGCGAGTCGAAGTCCGGCCGCGTTTCGCTGATGATGTTGCCGATCTTGCCGACGAAGGCCCAGCCGGTGGTTTCGTCGGTCGCGTCCTTGATCGACTTGTTCAGCAGGCTCTTGATGGCGGTGTCCATTTGCCGCGGCTTGGCTGCGGACTTGGCGGCGTCGGGCGGATCGACCGGGGCCGCGGTCGATGCGGCCCCGGTTTCATTTTTGTTTTTTCCCGCTTCACCGAGGTTTTCAATATAGAAGAACCGGTCGCAGGCTTGCCGGAAGGCTTCCGGCGTCTTGGTTCGGCCGAATCCGTAAACCACTCGACCCGAGGCCCGGATGCGTGAGGCCAGAGGCGTGAAGTCGCTGTCGCTGGAAACCAGGCAAAAACCGTCGAAGTGGCCGCTGTAGAGCAAATCCATCGCGTCGATGATCAGCCCCATGTCGGTGGCGTCCTTGCCCTTGGTGTAGGCGAACTGCTGGATCGGCACCAGTGCGTGCTTGAGCAAAATGCTGCGCCAGCCGCTGAGCAGCGGACTGCTCCAGTCGCCATAGATGCGCTTGACGCTGGCGATGCCGTATTTGGCGATTTCCTCCAGCAAGTCTTGCGCGCAGGCAGCCGTCGTGTTGTCGGCGTCGATGAGGACGGCCAGCTTTTCAGGTTTCAGGCTTTCGCTGGCCATCCGGATTCCTCGATATGCAAAAACCTTACGCCAGGTCTTCGATGGGCACGCAGGAACAAAACAAATTGCGGTCGCCGTAAACATTGTCCACGCGGCCCACAGGCGCCCAGTACTTGGTCTGGCGCAGGCTGGCGATGGGGAAAGCCGCCACTTCGCGCGGGTAGGAGTGCTTCCATTCAGCGGCCAGCAGGCTTTCTGCGGTGTGCGGCGCGTTTTTCAAGGGATTGTCGTCTTGCGGCCAGGTGCCGTTTTCAATCTGGCGGATCTCTTCGCGGATGGCGATCATCGCGGCTATGAAGCGGTCGAGCTCGGCCAGGTCTTCGCTTTCCGTGGGCTCGACCATCAGCGTGTTGGCGACCGGGAAGGACAGCGTGGGCGCGTGAAAGCCGTAGTCGATCAGGCGTTTGGCGACGTCCTCGGCCATCACGTCGCTGGTGTCCTTGAGCTGGCGCAGATCGAGGATGCACTCGTGCGCCACGTGGCCGTTGGCGCTGGCGTAGAGCGTGGGGTAGTGCTCGGCCAGGCGCACGCTGATGTAGTTGGCGCTGAGGATGGCCGCCTCGGTGGCGGCCGTGAGGCCGTCGGCGCCCATCATGCGGATGTACATCCAGCTGATGGGCAGCACGGCGGCGTTGCCCAAGGGGGCCGCCGAAACCGCGCCGACGCGCGGGTCCTCACCCCGGCCCTCTCCCAGAGGGAGAGGGGGCAGGGAGCCGCTGGCCTGTGCGGTGGCGTGGCCGGGCAGGAAGGGCACGAGGTCCTCCACCACGCACACCGGGCCGACGCCCGGGCCGCCGCCGCCGTGCGGGATGCAGAAGGTCTTGTGCAAATTCAGGTGGCTGACGTCGCCGCCGAACTCGCCCGGCGCGGCCACGCCGACCAGCGCGTTCATGTTGGCGCCGTCGACGTACACGCGCCCGCCATGGCTGTGCACGATCTGGCACAGCTCTTTCACCTGGGTCTCAAACACGCCGTGCGTGCTGGGGTAGGTGATCATCACGCAGGAGAGGTTGGCACTGTGCTTTTCGCATTGCGCCTGCAAATCCTGCATGTCGACGTTGCCGTTCTCGTCGCACTTGGTCACCACGACTTGCATGCCGGCCATCTGTGCACTGGCCGGGTTGGTGCCGTGGGCACTGCTCGGGATCAGGCAGACGGTGCGGTGCGCGTGGCCCTGCGCCTCGTGCCAGGCCTTGATCGCCAGCAGGCCCGCGTATTCGCCTTGCGAACCCGCGTTCGGTTGCAGGCTCACGCCCGCGTAGCCGGTGGCCTGGCACAGCCAGTCGCGCAGCAAGTGGTCGAGTTCGGCGTAACCGGCGAGCTGGTCGGCGGGTGCGAACGGATGCACGTTGGCAAACTCGGGCCAGGTGATGGGGATCATCTCGCTGGTGGCGTTGAGCTTCATCGTGCAAGAGCCCAGCGGGATCATGCTGCGGTCCAGCGCCAGATCCTTGTCCGAGAGCTTGCGGATGTAGCGCAGCATCGCCGTCTCGTTGTGGTGGGTGTTGAACACCGGGTGCGTGAGATAGGCGCTGGTGCGGCGCAGCTCGGCGGGGATCAGGTCGGGGGCGCTGCGTTCCAGCGCGGCAAAGTCGGGCAGCTGCTTGCCCGCGCCCGCGAAGATGCGCCACAGCAGCTCCACGTCGGCGCGGGTGCTGGTCTCGTCAAGCGAGATGCAGAGATAGGAATCCCAGGCTTTTCGCAGGTTGGCGCCCATCTGCACGGCGCGGGCAGCTATCGCATCGGTAGCGTCACCGGTCTTCAGGCTGAGGGTGTCGAAGGCGCTGTCGTGGTGGCCGTGGGTAAAGCCCAATTGCGTCAGGCCGGCCTTCAGGATGGCTGCCAGACGCGCCGTGCGCTGGGCGATGCGCTTGAGGCCCTCGGGGCCGTGATAGACCGCGTACATGCTGGCGATGACCGCCGGCAGCACCTGCGCGGTGCAGATGTTGCTGGTGGCTTTTTCGCGGCGGATGTGCTGCTCGCGCGTCTGCAGCGCCAGGCGGTAGGCGGGGGCGCCGTGCACGTCGACGCTCACGCCCACCAGGCGCCCGGGCAGGCTGCGCTTGAAGGCGTCCTTGCACGCCATGTAACCCGCGTGCGGGCCGCCCGCGCCCATGGGCATGCCAAAGCGCTGGGTGGTGCCGATGACGATGTCCGCGCCCATCTCGCCGGGGCTCTTGAGCAGCGTCAGCGCCAGCAGGTCGGCCGCCATGATCGCCGCCGCGCCCTTGGCGTGGATTTTTGCGATTTCCCCGCTCCAGTCCATCACCCAGCCGCTGCTTGCGGGGTACTGGATCAGCGCGGCAAAGTAGTCGTCCTGGGCAATCGCGGCGTCCCAGTCGGCGGCCGAGTTGGCTAGTTTCACCACCAGGCCCAGCGGCGCGGCGCGTGTCTGCACCACCTCGATGGTTTGCGGGTGCGCGTCGCCAAACACCACGATGGTGTTGCCCTTGGCTCTGACGGAGCGCTTGGCCAGGGTCATGGCCTCGGCGGCGGCGGTGGCTTCGTCCAGCATCGAGGCGTTGGCGATGTCCATGCCGGTGAGATCCATCACCATGGTCTGGAAGTTGACCAGCGCCTCCATCCGGCCCTGGCTGATCTCGGCCTGGTAGGGCGTGTAGGCGGTGTACCAGGCGGGGTTCTCCAGCACGTTGCGCAGGATCACGCCCGGCGTGTGCGTGCCGTGGTAGCCCTGACCGATGAAACTCTTCATCACCCGGTTCTTGCCGGCGATGGTTTTGAGCTCGGCCAGCGCCTGCGCCTCGGTGCAGGCGGGTGGCAATTGCATCGTGCTGGCTCGGGCAATCGACTGCGGCACGATGGACGCCACCAGTGCCTGGCGCGAAGCCACGCCGATGACGCTCAGCATGTGCGCCTCGTCGGTGGCGGTGATGCCGATGTGGCGGGCGTGGAACTCGCTGGCATTTTCCAGCGCGGACAGGGGCAGGGCGGACATGGGAGGGATCTTGGTTAAATATGCTTGCAACTGGCGCCCATCAAGCGCTGGTTACTCTCTCTTTGATAGCTCAAAGTTCAGCGTTGAGGAACAGGTTCAGCGTTTGGCGTTGAGCGTTCAGCGTGAACTTCCGCAAGCGTCTGGATTCTCCACACGCTCAACGCTCAACGCTCAACGCTCAACCTCTACTCACGCCTTGGTGAAATCGTTGTAAGCGGCTTCGTCCATCAGCGCGTCGGCTTGACCGGCGTTGGCGAGCTTGAGCTTGAAGAACCAGCCCGCGCCCATCGGGTCGGTGTTGGCGAGCGAGGGGTCGGCGCGCAGCTGCTCGTTGACTTCCACCACTTCGCCCGCAACAGGCATGTAGATGTCGGACGCGGCCTTGACCGATTCGACGACACCGGCCACGTCGCCCGCGGCATAGGTCTTGCCCACTTCGGGCAGATCGACGAACACCACGTCGCCGAGTGCGTCCTGCGCATGCGTGGTGATGCCGACTGTGGCGGCGGCGGCGTTGGAAGCGTCGACCCACTCGTGGTCTTTGGAAAAGCGAATCGTCATGTGCGGGGTCTCCGTGTGTCAGGTTGGGAAGCGGGGATTGTGAGGCTAGCCGCGGTGGTAGCGCGGCGGCAGGAAGGGCGTGGCTGCGACTTCCATCGGCACGTTTTTGCCGCGCACCAGGGCGTTCACGCGCGTGCCGACGGCGGCCAGCTGCGGCGGCAGATAGCCGAGCGCGATCGGTTTGTCCACGCTGGGCGCCAGCAGTCCGCTGGTGACGACGCCGACCTTCTGGCCGCTCTCGTCGTGCAATTCGACGTGATCGCGCACCGGCACGCGCTCGAGCGCGACGAGGCCCACGCGCTTGCGGGTGAGTGTCGATGGGTCGACGATCTGCGCGAGGATTTTTTCCGCGCCGGGAAAACCCCCGGCGCGCTCGCCGCCGCTGCGGCGCACCTTCTGGATGGCCCAGTTCAGTCCGGCCTCGGGCGGCGTGGTGGCGGTGTCGATGTCGTTGCCGTACAGGCACAGGCCGGCTTCCAGGCGCAGCGAGTTGCGCGCGCCCAGGCCTATGGGCTTGACTTCGGGCTGCGCCAGCAGCGCTCGCGCCAAGGCCTGGGCCTGGTCGCCGGGCAGCGAGATTTCAAAACCGTCCTCACCGGTGTAGCCGCTGCGCGTGATGAAGAGCGGCGTGCCCTGCCAATCGGCGTGGATGCCGTTCATGAACACCAGTGGCTGCACGGCGGGCACCAGGCGTGCCAGCGCGCTGGCAGCCCGCGGGCCTTGCAGCGCCAGCAGGCCGTGATCGGGCAGGGTTTCGATGGTGCAGCGCGCGCCGATCTTTTCGCGCATGTGGGCGATGTCGCCCACCTTGCAGGCGCCGTTGACGATGAGAAAGAAGACGTCTTCGGCCTCGCGGAAGAACATCAGGTCGTCGATGATGCCGCCCGCGTCGTTCAGCAGCAGGCCGTAGCGCTGCTTGCCCACGGCCAGGCCCGCGACGTCCACTGGCATCAGGCTTTCCAGCGCGGCGGCCGCATCCGGCCCCTTGACCCTGAGCTGGCCCATGTGCGAGACGTCGAACAGCCCGGCGTGCTCGCGCACGTGCAGGTGCTCGGCCATCAGGCCGGTGGGATATTGGACCGGCATGGAATAACCGGCGAAGGGCACCATGCGCGCGCCCAGCTCCTGGTGCAGGTGGGCAAGCGGTGTATTGAGCAGGGCGGTATCGGACAAGCGCGGACTCCTCGATGGAAATTCGATGGCAAGGCAGGCCACGCCACGGGGCGTGGGCATGCCCGGCTGTCCGCTTTACCTGAGAGATTCACGCGGGGTGGGCCGCGCTTGCTCCTTCGGTGGAGGCGGGCGGTGGATCACCGCGCGCCCCTCTCTCCAGCAGGGATGCGCCCCGACGAGCGGAGCACTTGCCAGTCCTTTTGCCTGAGCGTTTGGGCATTGAGCCTCGCGCCTTCGGCGGCGCCTGGCCATGCTGGCTGCGGCGCTCTCTCCTGACAGGCGCGGATTCTATCCGCTGCGTGCCGCGCATGGCGGCGGATTCCAAGACAGCGGACGGCACGCCCCTTGAAGGCCATGGCCTGGCCTATCCCTGCGATCCTGCGCCCGAGGCCGGCCAAGCCAAGGAGGTCGCCCCTGGCCTGTGGTGGATACGCATGCGCCTGCCGTTTGCGCTCAACCACATCAACCTCTGGGCACTGCGCGACAAGGACGATGCGGGTGAGGGCTGGGCATTGGTCGATACCGGCATCGGCGGGGCCGTCACGGCAACCGCATGGCAGGAACTGTTTGCCGGCCCGCTGGCGGGCCGCATCACGCGCGTTTTCATCACCCACATGCACCCGGACCATATCGGCATGGCGGGCTGGATCACGCGCAAATTTGGCTGTCGCATGTGGATCAGCCGCCTGGAATACCTGAGCTGCCGTGCGCTCATCTCCGACACCGGGCGTGAGGCGCCCGATGACGCACTGAGCTTCTACCGCCGCGCCGGCTGGAGCGAGGAGGCGCTGGAGACCTACCGCACGCGCTTTGGCGGCTTCGGCAAGATGATCCATACGCTGCCCGACAGCTACCGGCGCCTGCACGATGGTGAAACCATCACCATCGGCCAGGACGCATGGCGCGTGGTCATGGGCAACGGGCATTCGCCCGAGCACGCCTGCCTGTATTGCCCCGAGCGCCGGCTTTTGATCTCGGGTGACCAGGTACTGCCGGGAATTTCATCGAACGTTTCGGTGTTTCCGACCGAGCCCGACGCCGATCCGCTGAGCGGCTGGCTGGCGTCGCTGGACAAGTTGCAGCGCGAGGTGCCCGACGATGTGCTGGTGCTGCCAGCGCACAACCAGCCATTTCGCGGGCTGCATGCGCGGCTGGAGCAACTCAGGCGCAGCCACCATGACACGCTCGACCGTCTGCGCCAGGCGCTTGCCGAGCCGCGGCGGGCGGTGGACGTGTTCGGTGCGCTGTTCGCGCGGCCCATCACCGCCGATCAGGTGCTGCTGGGCCTGGCCACGGGCGAGGCGCTGGCGGATCTCAATTACCTGGTCGGTCGGGGCGAAGTGCGTGCGACGCTGGAAGACGATGGGTGCCTGTGGTACCAGCGGCAGTGAGGTTGGGCAGGCACAGGCTGGTGCGCCATTGAGGGGGCTGCCTGATCGTGGTGTGATCCGGAGCAGCGCCGCGATTTATTTTGCAAAATTACTTGACATTTAAACTATTCACAAATAAATTACGTCCATCTTCCAGCCACAGCACACCAGAGGTTCAACCATGAAGATTGTCTGTATCGGCGGCGGCCCCGGCGGCCTGTATTTCGCGCTTTTGATGAAGCAGCGCAACCCCTCGCACGACATCACCGTCGTCGAGCGCAACAAGCCCTATGACACCTTTGGCTGGGGCGTGGTGTTCTCCGACGCCACGATGGACAACATGCGCCAATGGGACAAGCCGACCGCTGACACCATTCAGCAGGCCTTCAACCACTGGGACGACATCGAGCTGTTGTTCAAGGGCGAGGTCATCCGCTCGGGCGGCCACGGTTTTGTCGGCATCGGGCGCAAGATGCTGCTCAATATCCTGCAGGCGCGTTGCGAAGAGCTGGGCGTGAAGCTCGTGTTCGAGACCGAGGTCGACTCCGATCTGGACTTCCCGGATGCCGACCTGATCATTGCCAGCGACGGCATCAATTCCAAGATCCGCACGCTGCATGCCGATACCTTCAAGCCTGAGCTGGCGGTGCGCCCCAACCGCTTCATCTGGCTGGGTACCAAGCGCCAGTACGACGCCTTCACCTTCGATTTCCAGAAGACCGAGCACGGCTGGTTCCAGGCGCATATCTACAAGTTCGACGAGGAAACGTCGACCTTCATCGTTGAGTGTCCCGAGCATGTGTGGAAGGCCCACGGTCTGGACAATGCCGGGCCGGATGAATCCATCGCCTTCTGCGAAAAGCTGTTTGCCGACAACCTCAAGGGCGAAAAATTGCTGAGCAACGCGCGCCACTTGCGCGGCTCGGCCTGGATCAACTTCACTCGCGTCAAGTGCGACCACTGGTGGTTCAAGAACAAGAATGGCGCGCACGTGGTGCTGCTGGGTGACGCGGTGCACACGGCGCACTTTGCGATCGGCTCGGGCACCAAGCTGGCGCTGGAGGACGCGATCGACCTGACGCGCAAGTTCATCGAGCTGGGCGACGGCGCCGATCAGATTGAAAACGTGCTGACCCAGTACCAGGCCGACCGCAGTATTGAAGCGCTGCGCCTGCAAAACGCTGCCTGGAACGCGATGGAATGGTTTGAAGTGTGCGGCGAGCGCTACTGCGACCAGCTGGAGCCGCCGCAATTCATGTACTCCATGCTCACGCGCAGCCAGCGTATCAGCCACGAGAACCTGCGGCTGCGCGACAAGGCCTGGCTGGAGGGCTACGAGCGCTGGCTGGCACGCCGTGATGGCTTGACGGTGGCCGACGATCAAACGCCGCCGCCGCCGATGTTCACGCCCTACACCGTGCGCGGCTTGACGCTGAAGAACCGCGTCGTCGTCTCGCCGATGGCGCAGTATTCCTGCGTTGACGGCCTGCCGGATGACTACCACCTGGTGCACCTGGGTGCGCGCGCCATGGGCGGCGCCGGCATGGTATTTGCCGAGATGACCTGCATCACGCCCGAGGGCCGCATCACCCCCGGCTGCCCCGGCATCTACAACGCGGAGCAGAAGGCGGGATGGAAGCGTATCGCCGACTGGATTCACACCCACAGCGACGCCAAGTTCGCAATGCAACTCGGCCATGCGGGCGCCAAGGCTTCGACCCGCCTGGCCTGGGATGGCACGGACCTGCCACTGGAGTCGGGCAACTGGCCCATCATTGGTGCCTCCGAGCAGCAATACCTTGCAGGCGTCAGTCAGGTGTCCAAGGAGGCCAGCAAGAGCGAGCTGGAGCACCTCAAGCAGCGCTTTGTGGAGGCGACGAAGGACTGCATCGATATTGGCGTCGACTGGATAGAGCTGCACTGCGCCCACGGTTATCTGCTCTCGGAATTCATCTCGCCACTGACGAACCACCGCAAGGACGAGTACGGCGGCAGTCTGGAAAACCGCCTGCGCTATCCGCTGGAAGTCTTCAAGGCGATGCGCGCCGTCTGGCCGGCGGACAAGCCGATGTCGGTGCGCATCTCGGCCACCGACTGGGTCGAGGGTGGCATCACGCCGGCGGACGCGGTGGAAATCGCCAAGGCCTTCAAGGCCGCAGGCGCCGACATGATCGACTGCTCGGCTGGCCAGGTCAGCAAAGAGGAAAAGCCGGTCTACGGCCGCATGTGGCAAACCCCGTTCGCCGATCGCGTGCGTCAGGAGGCGGGCATCGCCACCATCGCCGTGGGCGCCATTACCGAGGCCGACCACGTCAACAGCATCATCGCCGCCGGCCGCGCCGATCTCTGCGCCGTGGCCCGTCCGCACCTGGCCAACCCGAACTGGACGCTGACCGAGGCCGCCAAGATTGGCTATACGCCCATCGTCTGGCCCAAGCAGTACTACCAGGGCAAGCGCCAGATGGAGGCACTGTTCGAGCGCGAGAAGGCGCAGGTCGCGGCGCAGATCGCGGCTGCTGCCATCCACGTCCCGGCGTGAGCGGCATGAACGCCGTTGCACCTGCCTGGAATGAGCGCCACTGCCTGGTGACGGGCGGTGCTCGCGGCATTGGTCTGGCCGTGACGCAGGCGCTGCTCGCCCGTGGCGCGCGCGTGACCATGCTGGGGCGCAGCACGGTGGCTGAGGAGCGTCTGATTGCCTTGGCCGGCAATGCCGAGGTGGCCGCGCGACTGCAGGCGGTGTCGGCCGATGTGGCCGATCCGGCGGCCGTCGGCGCCGCGTTTGCCCAGGCGGTCGAGCGCTTTGGTGCCATCGACACGCTGGTCAACAACGCCGGCCAGGCCGAAAGCTTGCCGTTTGCCAAGATGGACATGGCGCTCTGGCACCAGATGCTGGCCGTGAACCTGACCGGCACCATGGTCTGCACCCAGGCCGCGCTGCCGGGCATGCTGCGCGCTGGCTGGGGGCGCATCATCAACGTCGCCAGCACCGCAGCGCAGCGCGGCTATGCCTATGTCAGCGCCTACTGCGCGGCCAAGCATGGGGTGCTGGGCCTCACGCGCGCCCTTGCGCTGGAGCTGGCCACCAAGGGCATCACGGTCAACGCGGTCTGCCCCGGCTACACCGAGACCGACTTGCTCAAAGACAGCATTGCCAATATCGTCGCCAAGACCGGACGCAGCGAAGCTGAGGCTCGCGCGCAGTTGGCCGCGGGCAACCCGCAAAAACGCCTGGTGCAGCCCGAGGAAGTCGCCAGCGCCGTGCTGTGGTTGTGCGAAGGCAGCGCCGCTGCGGTGACCGGCCAGGATATTTCCGTCAGTGGCGGAGAGGTGATGTGAGATGGCGCCTGTAGACATGGAAGCCCGCGCCCACGCGGGTCACCCGGAAGAATTGCGGCTGTGGCTGCGCATGCTGACCTGCACCCAGCTGATCGAGCGCGACCTGCGATCGCACCTGCGCGAGCAGTTCGAGACCACCTTGCCGCGCTTTGACCTGATGGCGCAGCTGGAGCGCAAGCCCGAGGGGCTGCGCATGAGCGAGCTGTCCAGGCGCATGATGGTCACCGGCGGCAACGTGACGGGCGTGACCGACCAGCTGGAGAAAGAAGGATTGGTCGAGCGCGTGACCGACGAGGATGACCGCCGCGCCTTTCGCGTGCAGCTCACCGCCAAGGGGCGCCAGGAGTTTCACGCCATGGCGCAGGCGCATGAAGAGTGGGTGGTAGCCGCGCTGGGCGGCCTCGCACCTGAAGAAATTCGCACCTTGCACCAGCTGCTGGGCAAGGTCAAACGCCACTATCTGGAACTGGAGACCACATGAAACACTACATCTCGTCCAACAACCCGATGCGCCCCCAATTTGGCGCGCGCTTCAGCTATCAGGCGCAGCATTTCGCGTGGGAGTGCGGTGACGATGGGGTGGCCACCGTCATGCTCAACCGGCCGGATCGCAAGAATCCGCTGACGTTCGACAGCTACGGTGAGCTGCGCGATCTGTTCAATGGTCTGCGCTACGCCACCGACGTCAAGGTGGTGGTGGTGACCGGCGAGGGCGGCAATTTCTGTTCCGGCGGCGATGTGCACGACATCATCGGGCCGCTCACCAGGATGACCATGCCCGAGCTGCTGGAGTTCACCCGCATGACCGGCGATCTGGTCAAGGCCATGCGCCACTGCCCGCAGCCCATCATCGGCGCCATTGATGGCGTTTGCGCCGGTGCCGGTGCCATGATGGCTTTGGCCTGTGACCTGCGCTACGGCAGCGAGCTGACCAAGACGGCGTTCCTGTTCACCCGCGTAGGCCTGGCAGGCGCCGACATGGGTGCCTGCGCGCTGCTGCCGCGCGTGATCGGCCAGGGCAGGGCGAGCGAGCTGCTGTTCACCGGTCGCGCGATGAGCGGGCACGAGGGCCTGGCCTGGGGCTTCTTCAATGCCTTGCATGAGAGCGGCGAGTTGCTGGCCAAGGCGCAAGCCATGGCGCGCCAGCTGGCCGCAGGCCCGATGTTCGGCCATGCGATGACCAAGAACATGCTGAATCAGGAATGGGCCATGACCATAGACCAGGCGATCGAGGCCGAGGCGCAGGCGCAGGCCATCTGCATGCAGACGCAGGATTTTCGCCGCGCCTACGAGGCCTTCGTGGCCAAGCAAAAGCCTGTGTTTGGAGGTGACTGATGAGTGCCGGCATCTTGCAGGCCACGCACCTGCGCCCCTCCGCGTCGCACCTGGCGCTGCCGTTCTTCGACGAGGCGCACCGGCGCATTGCTGCCGAGCTGCCCGACTGGACCAACGCCCAGCGTGTCGATGAAACCGATGACCGCGCGGCTTGCCGCGATTGGGTCAAGCGCTTAGGGCAGGGCGGCTGGCTGGGCTACTGCGTGCCGGGTGAATTCGGCGGTGCATTGCCCGAGCTCGATTCGCGCGCATTGGTGATGCTGCGCGAGACGCTGGCGTTCTATTCGCCGCTGGCGGACTTTGCCTTTGCCATGCAGGGCTTGGGCAGCGGCGCCATTTCGCTCGGCGGCAGCGAGGCCACGCGCCGCGCCTATCTGCCCGAGGTGGCTGCCGGCCGCAAGATCGCCGCGTTTGCGCTGTCCGAACCCGAGGCAGGCTCCGACGTCGCTGCAATGAAATTGAGAGCTACTGGCGCCCGTCCGGATTGCGTTGCAGGTCAAAAAGAGGATTATTATTTTCTGGATGGCCAGAAAACCTGGATCAGCAATGGCGGTATCGCCGACTTTTACTGCGTCTTTGCCAAGACCGATCCCGATGGCGGCAGCCGCGGCATCAGCGCCTTTGTCGTCGATCGCGGCAGCGAGGGCCTGGACGATAGCGCGCACATCCCGGTGATGGCGCCGCATCCGCTGGCCACACTCACGTTCACGCGCTGCCGCGTGAGCGCAGAGCAGATGTTGGGCGAGCTCAATGCCGGCTTCAAGATCGCCATGCAGACGCTCGACATCTTCCGCGCCAGCGTGGCCGCGGCCGCGCTGGGCTTTGCGCGGCGTGCGCTGGCCGAGGCGATCGATCATGCGAAGAAGCGCAAGATGTTCGGTCAGACGCTGGCCGATTTTCAGCTGACGCAGGCCAAGCTGGGCGAGATGGCGGCGCTGATCGACGCCGGGGCCTTGCTGACCTACCGCGCCGCCTGGATGCGCGATACCCAACAGGGCGACCAGCGCGAACGCAGCGTGGCCGCGGCCATGGCCAAGATGACCGCCACCGAAAACGCCCAGCGCGTGATCGACATGGCGCTGCAGATGCATGGCGGTTTGGGCGTGATGGTCGGCAGCAAGGTGGAATCGCTCTACCGGGATATCCGTTCGCTGCGCATCTACGAAGGTGCGACCGAGGTGCAGCAGCTCATCATTGGCAAGGCCGCCCTGCAGGAGATGAGAAAGTGACTGTTGCATCCGCTCACACAGATTCCTTCGTGCGCGACCGTCTGCCGCCCAAGGCGCAGTGGCCCGAGTTTCGTTACGACCTGCCTGAGCAGCAGATCCCGGACCAGGCGAACGTGGTGTCCGCGCTGTTTGCCCAGGCGCTGGCCAACGGCCGGGGCGACAAGCCGTTTTTGCGTTCACCCAGCCAAACGCTGAGCTACGCGCAGGCCGAAGCCGAAGTCAACCGCATCTGCGGCGTGCTGCTGGGCGAGTGCAAGCTCGTGCCCGGCAACCGCGTGCTGCTGCGCGGTGGCAACTCGATCGAGATGGCACTGGCCTGGCTGGCGGTGGTCAAGGCCGGCCTGATCGCCGTGGCCACGATGCCCTTGCTGCGTGCCAAGGAGCTGGACCAGGTGGCGGACAAGGCGCTGCCCTCGCTGGCCTTGTGCGAGGCGCATTTGCTGCAGGAAATGGAGCGGGTGGCGCAGGTCCAGTCAGGCGATTTGCCGATGTTGGTATTTGGTGATGCGGCCCGCGCCGATGGCCTGGAAGCACGCTCGGCCAAGCAGTCCGCGGACTATGCAGGCTGCGCGACGGCCGCGGATGACCCTGCGCTGCTGGCTTTCACCAGTGGCACCACCGGTGTGCCCAAGGCCTGCGTGACCACGCACCGTGAAATTCTGGCGGCCTGCAATGCCTGGCCACGCCATGTGCTCAAGGCCACGGCCGACGACGTGGTGACCGGTTCGCCGCCGCTGGCGTTCACCTTCGGTCTGGGCGGCTTGCTGGTGTTTCCGATGTGGGCCGGTGCCTCCATCTACTACCCCGACGGCCGCTACAGCCCCGAGACCATGGTGCGCGAGATGCGTCAGCATGGGGTCTCGATTTGCTACACCGCACCCACCTTCTACCGCCAGATGGCACCGTTCATGCAGTCGATCGGCGTGCCCAGCCTGCGCATCAGCGTCAGCGCCGGCGAGGCGCTGCCGGACGCCACGCGCCAACTCTGGAAGCAGGCCACCGGCATCGAGATGCTGGACGGCATTGGTGGCACCGAGGTGTTTCACATCTACATCTCCTCGGCCGGCGCCGACGTGCGCCCCGGTGCCATCGGCAAGGTCGTGCCCGGCTACATCGCCAAGGTGGTGGACGATGACGACAACGAAGTGCCGCGTGGCACCGTCGGGCGCCTGGCGATGATCGGCCCGACCGGCTGCCGCTACATGCAGGACGAGCGCCAGACCAAGTACGTCACCAAGGGCTGGAACCACCCGGGCGATTCGTTCATGCAGGACGAGGACGGCTATTTCTTCTACCAGGCGCGCAACGACGACATGATCGTCACCGCCGGCTACAACGTCGGTGGTCCGGAGGTCGAGGGTTGCCTGCTTACGCACCCGGCGGTGGCCGAATGCGGTGTCGTCGGCAAGCCCGACGAGGCGCGCGGCATGATCATCAAGGCCTTCATCGTGCTCAAGCCGGGCTACCAGGGCGATGCGGCTCTGGTCAAGACGCTGCAGGACTATGTCAAGAACAGCATCGCGCCCTACAAATACCCGCGCGAAATCGAATTCATCACCCAGCTGCCCCGAACCGAGACGGGCAAGGTGCAGCGCTACAAACTGAGGCAAACCCCATGATCCACCAGAACATTCAACCTGCGGGCTGGGCGCCTGCCAAGGGCTATGCCAACGGTGTGGCAGCACGCGGCACGCAGATCTTCGTCGGCGGCCAGATCGGCTGGAACGCCCAGCAACAGTTCGAGAGCGACGACTTCATCGCCCAGGTGCATCAGGCGCTGGCCAACATCGCCGCGGTGCTCAAGGAGGCCGGTGCGGGCCCTGAACACATGGTGCGCATGACCTGGTATGTGATCGACCGCGTGGAATACAACGCCCGCCTGAAGGAACTGGGCGGTGCGTACCGCGAGGTCATGGGCAAGAACTTCCCGGCCATGACCTGCGTGCAGGTCGCGGCGCTGATGGAAGAGCGTGCCAAGGTCGAGATCGAAGTCACGGCCGTCCTCCCCGATTGATTCTCAAACATCCTGAAACCGGAGCCTTTCATGTCCAAAACCAAGACCCCTTTCAGCTGGGAAGACCCGTTCGCCCTGCGCGAGCAGCTCTCGGAAGATGAGCGTGCCGTGCAGGATGCCGCGCATGCCTACTGCCAGGACAAGCTGCTGCCGCGCGTGCAGGACGCCTTTCGCAATGAGCAGACCGATCCATCCATCTTCCGCGAGATGGGCGAGCTCGGCCTGCTTGGCCCGACCATTCCCGAGCAATACGGCGGGGCGGGCCTGAACTACGTCAGCTACGGCCTGATCGCGCGCGAGGTCGAGCGCGTGGATTCGGGCTACCGCTCCATGATGAGCGTGCAATCGTCCCTTGTGATGGTGCCGATCAACGCCTTTGGCAACGAAGCCACCAAGCAGAAATACCTGCCCAAGCTGGCCAGCGGCGAGTGGATCGGCTGCTTTGGCCTGACCGAGCCCAACCACGGCTCCGACCCTGGCAGCATGATCACTCGCGCCAAGAAGGTGGCGGGCGGCTATTCACTCTCGGGCAGCAAGATGTGGATCAGCAACAGCCCGATCGCCGATGTGTTCGTGGTCTGGGCCAAGGACGACGAGGGTGCGATCCGCGGTTTTGTGCTTGAAAAAGGCTGGAAGGGCCTCACCGCCCCGGCCATCCACGGCAAGGTCGGTCTGCGCGCATCCATCACCGGCGAAGTCGTGATGGACGAGGTGTTCTGCCCCGAAGAGAACGCCTTCCCCGAAGTGCGCGGCTTGAAGGGCCCGTTCACCTGCCTGAACAGCGCACGCTTTGGCATCGCCTGGGGCGCCCTGGGCGCGGCCGAGGACTGCTACGCCCGCGCGCGCCAGTACGTCATCGACCGCAAGCAGTTTGGCAAGCCGCTGGCCGCCAACCAGCTCATCCAGAAGAAGCTGGCCGACATGCTGACCGAAATCACGCTGGGCCTGCAGGGCTGCCTGCGCCTGGGTCACATGAAAGACGCGGGCAACCCCGCCGTCGAGCTGACCTCCATCGTCAAGCGCAACAGCTGCGGCAAGGCGCTCGATATTGCCCGCCTGGCGCGCGACATGATGGGCGGCAACGGCATCAGTGACGAGTTCGGCGTGGCGCGCCACCTGGTAAACCTGGAGGTGGTCAACACCTACGAGGGAACGCACGACATCCATGCGCTGATCCTGGGTCGGGCGATCACCGGCATCGCGGCGTTCTGATCGCCATGCCCGAGGTGGCGCAGCCGGGGCGGTACGAGCGGGTCTATCCGATCCGCTTCTCGCACTGCGATCCAGCCGGCATCGTGTTCTTCCCGCAGTACCTGGTGCTGTTCAACCACCTGCTGGAAGACTGGTTCACCCATGGCCTGGGCATAGACTACGCCGAATTCATCGGAAAGCGCCGCGTGGGTACGCCAACAGTGCGGCTGGAGTGCGATTTTCGCGCCATCAGCCGCATGGGCGAGGACGTGAATTTCGCGCTCTGGCCCGACAAGGTAGGCACTCGCTCTCTCACGCTGGCGATAGAAGCGAGCTGCAAGGGTGAGTTGCGCGTGGGCGCCCGCCAGGTACTGGTCTTTACGGATCTGGAGTCGCACAAGGCGGTTGAAATACCGCAAGACGTGCGTGCAGCACTCAACCGTTGACGCGAAGCCGGTTTCTCTTGCTCCGGTTCGCCGGGCTGTCAGAGACCATGTGCCGTCGTGGGCCAATGGTGCGGATCTCCGGGCCTGTCCTTTGATGGAAGGGTTTCATGGGTTCTTTTGAGCGGCGCCAGCGCCTGGGTTTCTGGCTCGGCGTGCTGGGCATGCTGCTGTTTTCAGTGACGGTGCCGGCGACGCGCCTGGCCACCGGCACCGATGCCGACCCGCAGCTCTCGCCCTGGTTTGCCACGGCAGGCAGAGCGGCGATCGCGGGCGTGCTCTCGGTTCTTTTTCTGCTGTTTACCCGCTCGTCCTGGCCCGCGCGGCATCTGTGGCGGCCGCTGCTGCTGGCGGTGCTGGGCAATGTGCTGCTCTGGCCGCTATTGGCGGCGATAGCGCTGCGCAGCGTGACGGCGGTGCATGCGGCGGTGATCGTGGCCGTGATTCCGCTGGCGACGGCGGTCTTCGCGGTGCTGATCCTGCACGAGCGTGAGCGCATGGGCTTCTGGGTCTGTGCGGTGCTGGGTGCGGCCCTGGTGATCGTGTTTTCGCTGATCCGCGCCGATGGGGCAGGGGGCTTTGGTTTTGCCTGGGCCGATGTGCTGCTGGTCGTGGCGGTGCTGGCGTCGGCCTTTGGCTATGTCTACGGCGCGCAGGTGACGCTGGAGCTGGGGGCCGAGCGCGTAATCTGCTGGATGTGCGCATTGGCGCTGCCGGTGTCGCTGCCGTTGATGCTGTGGCTCTGGCCCGATGCGGCCACGCTGGCCAAGGTGCGCTGGCCCAGCTGGGCGGGCCTGATCTACATTGGCACGGTGTCGATGTGGTCGGGCTTTTTCGCCTGGTATCGCGGCCTGGAATGGGGTGGCACGCTCAGGGTCAGCCAGGTGCTGCTGCTGCAGCCCTTTTTTGCGATGCTCTTCGCCGTGCCGCTGCTGGGCGAGCATATCGATGCACTGTCGCTGGCGTTTGCCTTGGCAGTGGTGCTGATGGTGTTTCTCGGTCGCCGCTTCTCCGGTGCGACGCGCATCGCGCCGCAGCCGGAGTAGGCTAGGAGCCTGTCGGACTTTGGAAGCGTCGGCTGCAAATCGGCTGCAGCGGTCCATTTTTCACCGTCTTTTTGCCCAATAGAACCACTATTGGGCTGCAAATCCGGCAAAAACTGGCCTCGCTGGGACCAATTTTCGCTTTCGACGCCGAAAGTCCGACAGGCTCCTAAGGGTCAGCCCAGCAGCAGCGCGTCGTCGGCGAGCTCCTCGCCGCGCACCTTGGCAAACATCTTGAGCAGGTCAGGCACGTCCAGGCGCGCGCGCTCTTCGCCCGAAACATCGAGCACCACCTGACCCTGGTGCAGCATCACCGTGCGTTCGCCCACGTCCAGCGCCTGGCGCATGGAGTGCGTGACCATCATGGTGGTGAGCTTGCCTTCTGCCACGATGCGCTGGGTGAGCTTGAGCACGAAATCCGCGGTGCGCGGATCAAGCGCTGCGGTGTGCTCATCAAGCAGCAGGATGCGCGAGGGCTGCAGCGAAGCCATCAACAGACTCACCGCCTGGCGCTGGCCGCCAGAGAGCAGGCCGATGCGGTCCGTCAGGCGGTTCTCCAGCCCAAGCCCCAGCGTGGAGAGCTTCTCGCGGAACATGTCCCGCTCGGAGCTTTTCACGGCACCACGCAGACCGCGGCGCGTGCCGCGCTGCTGGGCCAGTGCCATGTTTTCCTCGATGGTGAGGTCCTCGCAGGTGCCGGCCATCGGGTCCTGGAAGACCCGTGACACGAGTTGTGCGCGGTTCCACACCGGCTCGTCGGTCACATCCAGTCCATCGATGAAAATTTTGCCGGTATCCACCCCCAGGCCGCCTGAAATGGCGTTGAGGAAGGTGGATTTGCCGGCGCCGTTGGAGCCGATGACGGTGACAAACTGGCCCGTCGGTATTTCCAGCGTCATGCCGCGCAGCGCCTTGGTTTCGATCGGCGTGCCGGCGTTGAAGGTAATGTGAAGGTCTTGTGCGTTGAGCATGGTGGTCTCCTGGCGCTTACATGCTCTTGGGGGCGTCGGGCAGGCGCTTGTGCTTGAGCATGCGCTTGAGGTTGGGCACCACCAGTGCCAGCGTCACCAGCACGGCGGTGACCAGATTCAGGTCTTGCGCCTTCAGGCCGATGAAATCGCTGTTGAGCGCGATGGCGATGAAAAAACGATAGACGATCGCGCCCAGAATGGCGGCAAGCGTGGCGTAGACCAGTCGGCGCGACGGCAAGATGGCCTCGCCCACGATGACGGCTGCCAGACCGATGACGATGGTGCCTATTCCCATGGAAATATCGGCGCCGCCCTGGGTTTGCGCAAACAATGCACCCGCCAGGCCGACCAGCGCGTTGGAAACCGCCATGCCCAGCAGCACCATGGCGCCGGTGTTGATGCCTTGCGCACGTGCCATGCGGGTATTGGAGCCGGTCGCGCGAATCGACAGGCCGCGTTCGGTGGAAAAGAACCAGTCAATGATGATTTTGGCGATGACGATGAGAGCCAGCAGGATCATTGGGCGTGCCCAGTAATCTTCCAGTCCATTGGGCTGCAGCAGCGTGAACATCGTCGGGTCATTGATGATGGGCACGTTGGGGCCGCCCATGACACGCAGGTTGATCGAGAACAGCGCAATCATCATCAGGATGCTGGCCAGCAGATCCATGATCTTCAGGCGCACGTTGAGCCAGCCGGTGATGTAGCCCGCGCAGGCACCGGCCAGGGTGGCTGCGACGGTGGCAATGTAGGGGTTGAAGCCGTTGTGGATCATGACGGCGCAGACCGCGCCGCCGAGCGGAAAGCTGCCGTCGACCGTCAGGTCGGGGAAGCGCAGCAGACGAAAGGAAATGTAGACGCCGAGTGCGACGAGCGCGAAGATCAATCCGATCTCGACTGCCCCCAGAAACGAAAACAGAGACATGGTTTGGCTCACATACGAAAAAGGCAGAAACCATGGATTGCACGGTTTCTGCCGGGTTGGGGAGTGGACTCAGAGGCTGGTGGCCAGTGTCACTTCACGACGGTGGTGGCCGACTTGACGAAGTCTTCGGAAAGCTTTACGCCTTGCTTTTCAGCAGCGCCGGGGTTCACGAACAGCTCCAGCTTGGTGCTGATTTCAGGCTTGATGTCGCCGGGCTTCTCACCTTTGAGGATGCGCGCCACCATGCGGCCAGTCTGCTCGCCCAGATCGCGGTAATTCACGCCGAGCGAGGCGATCGCGCCGCGCTTGACGCTGTCCGAATCGGCGGCGATCAGCGGAATCTTGGCTTCCTGCGCCACCTTGACCAGCGATTCGTAGGCCGACACCACGTTGTTATCGGTGCTGTTGTAGATCGCGTCCACCTTGCCCACCAGGCTGCGGCCGGCGCTGCTGACGTCGACCGAGCGCGGGGCAGAAGCCTCGACCAGCGTGATGCCCATCTTGGGCAGCAGCTCCTTGAGCTCCTTGACGACCACGACCGAGTTGGCCTCGCCCGGGTTGTAGACGATGCCCAACCGCTTGACGTTGGGAACGATCTTCTTGACGAGTTCCATCTGCTTATCCATCGCCAGCAGGTCAGAGACGCCCGTCACGTTGGTGTGCGAGGGCTCCCAGCTGGGCACCAGCTTGGCGGCAACCGGGTCGGTCACGGCGGAGAACACCACCGGCACCGTCTTGGTGGCGGCGACCACGGCCTGCGCGGAGGGTGTAGCGATGGCGATGATGACGTCCGGATTGTCACCAATGAACTTGCGGGCAATCTGCGCTGCCGTGCCGGTATTGCCCTGGGCGCTCTGGTATTCCCACTTCAGGTTTTTGCCCTCCTCGAAGCCGGCGGCCTTCAGCGCGTCCTTGGCGCCGTCTCGCACGGCATCGAGTGCGGGGTGTTCGACGATGGCGGTGACGGCAACGGATTTCGTCTGGGCGCTGGCCGGCGCGATGGCGGCAAACGCGAGCGTCAATGCACCCAGGGTCATCCAGGGCAGTTTCTTCATGGGTATCTCCTAACAGGAATATGAGAGCTGAGTTGGGCAGCGCCGCAGTGGTTTTACGCTGGCGCCGTGGGCGCGAGTTTACGGCAGCAAGGCAAAAAAAACGCCCCTGAATGGGGCGTTCAAGGGAATACCCCTAGACGATTTATGCTCGCTTTTACATAGCGGAATAATTCGGTCCGCCGCCGCCTTCTGGTGTGACCCAGACGATGTTCTGGGTCGGGTCCTTGATGTCGCAGGTCTTGCAGTGCACGCAGTTCTGCGCATTGATCTGCAGGCGCTCGCCGCCAGCACCATCATCGACGAACTCGTAGACGCCGGCCGGGCAGTAGCGTGCTTCCGGCCCGGCGAACTTGGCCAGGTTGATGGCTACCGGCACGGTGGCGTCCTTGAGCGTGAGGTGCGCCGGCTGGTTTTCTTCGTGGTTGGTGTTGCTGATGAACACGCTGGAGAGCCGGTCGAAGGTCAGCTTGCCATCGGGCTTGGGATAGTCGATGGGCTGGCATTCGCTGGCCGGCTTCAGGTAGGCGTAATCCGGTTTGTCGCGGTGCAGCGTCCAGGGCATGTGGCCACGCAGCACGAACTGCTCGAAACCGTTCATCACCGTGCCCACGCTCAGGCCCCACTTGAACCAGTTCTTGAAGTTGCGGTCTTTCTGCAGTTCGCCGTAGAGCCAGCTGTTCTCGAACGCCAGCGGATAGGCGGCAAGCTCGTCGTGCTGGCGACCCGCCATGATGGCCTCGTAGGCGGCATCCGCTGCCAGCATGCCGGTCTTGATCGCCGAGTGGCTGCCCTTGATGCGGCTGACGTTCAGGAAGCCCGCATCGCAGCCGATCAGCGCGCCGCCGGGGAAGACCACCTTGGGCAGCGAATTGATGCCGCTGGCGTTGATGGCGCGGGCGCCGTAGGACAGGCGCTTGCCGCTCACTTCACCCTTGGCGTTCTCCAGGTACCAGCGGACGTTGGGATGGGTCTTCCAGCGCTGGAATTCCTCGAATGGGCTCAGATAGGGGTTGGTGTAACCCAGGCCGGTGACGAAACCCAATGCCACGCGATTGCCATCCAGGTGGTAGATGAAGCCGCCGCCGTAGGTACTGTTGTCCATGGGCCAGCCGGCGGTGTGGATGACCAGGCCGGGCTGGTGGCGCGCCGGGTCGATCTCCCAGAGTTCCTTCACGCCCAGTCCCCAGGACTGCGGGTCGCGCCCTTCGTCGAGCTTGTAGCGGGCGATCACCTGCTTGCCCAGATGGCCGCGCGCACCTTCGGCGAAGACGGTGTATTTGCCCAGCAACTCCATGCCGAGCTGGAAATTGTCCGTGGGCGTGCCGTCCTTGCCCACGCCCATGTTGCCGGTTGCCACGCCCTTGACCGCGCCTTTGTCGTCATAGAGCACTTCGGCGGCGGCAAAGCCGGGGAAAATCTCCACGCCCAGCGCCTCGGCCTGCTCGGCGAGCCATTTGGTGACCTCGCCCAGGCTCACGATGTAGTTGCCATGGTTGTTGGCAAACGGTGGCAGGAAGAGATTGGGAATGCGAAAGGATCCGCCTTCTGCGCCGAGGAAGACGTAACCGTCGTCGGTTACCGGTTGGCGCAGCGGCGCGCCCTTGGCCTTCCAGTCGGGCATGAGTTCCGTGAGTGCGCGCGGATCGACGATGGCGCCCGAGAGAATGTGCGCACCGGGCTCCGAGCCTTTTTCCAGCACGACGACGGAAACTTCCTTGTCGTGGGCCAGCGCCTGTTGCTTGAGGCGGATGGCGGTGGCCAGGCCGCCCGGGCCGGCGCCGACGATCACCACGTCGTATTCCATGGACTCGCGCGGGCCGTAGGTGCTCAGGATTTCTTCGTTGGTCATGGGGTCTCGCAGATCAGAGCGGCGCACGGGCGCTGCATGTAACCGGGCATTGTAAATGCCGGTATCCGGCACGCACGCCATTGCGCCGGATGCCCGCGTGGGCATGAGCAGGGGGTGGGGAGTGGCTCCTCGACCTGGGCTCGAACCAGGGACCTGCGGATTAACAGTCCGTCGCTCTACCGACTGAGCTATCGAGGAAAAATAGGTGGCCGGGACGGTTGAAGCGCACCAGCAGCTGGGTGGCTCCTCGACCTGGGCTCGAACCAGGGACCTGCGGATTAACAGTCCGTCGCTCTACCGACTGAGCTATCGAGGAACAAGCCCGCGATTCTAACGGCAAAAACCACCGATACCCTGTGCAACTGGTGAAATTTCAACCGGGCGGCTCGGGTCGCAGCCACAGCCAGGTCAGTACGCAGACCATGCTGGCATAGGCCGCCAGGCGCGCCCAGGCGGGTACCTGAACGAGTGCCAGAAACAGCATGGAGATGCCCATCACCAGGGTCGCGCTCCATTTGGCCTTGCGGCTCACGAAGCCGCCGGCGGCCCAGTTCTGCAGCATCGGGCCAAACAATCGGTGGCGCCACAGCCAGGCGTGCAGGCGCGGTGACGAGCGCGCGGCCGCCCAGGCCGCCATGAGGATGAAGACGGTGGTCGGCAGACCGGGTACGAAGATGCCGACGATGCCGGTGGCCAGACTCAGGACTGCAAAGGCAAACAGCAGCCAGCGCACGAGGGTGGGTGGCGGTGGCGGCAACGGAGGCAGATCGGACACGCCGGGTATTGTGCCGCCCGTTATGCTGGCAGGCACCATGACCATACACAGCATCCTGAAAATGGGCGATCCGCGGCTCCTGCGCCAGGCCGAGCCGGTGGCGGAGTTCGATACCGAGACCTTGCACGGCCTGGTCTACGATTTGATAGACACCATGCGTGCCGCCAATGGCGCAGGCTTGGCCGCGCCGCAGATCGGCGTCGGTCTGCAGGTCGTGGTGTTTGGCAGCAACGAGCGCAACCCGCGCTATCCGGACCGCCCGCTGGTGCCACACACCGTGCTGCTGAACCCGGTGATCACGCCACTGACTGATGCGATCGAGGAGGACTGGGAGGGCTGCCTTTCGGTACCCGGCCTGCGCGGCAGGGTGCCGCGCTATCAGCGCATTCGCTACAGCGGCTTTGATCCGTATGGTGACTCGATCGCGCGCGAGGTCGAGGGCTTTCACGCCCGCGTGGTGCAGCATGAGTGCGATCACCTGATCGGCATGCTCTACCCCATGCGCATGCGCGATCTCAGGCTGCTGGGCTATACGGATGTGTTGTTTCCGGGGCTGCCGGCGGAAGATGATGACTGAGCGTCCATCTGCGCCAGCGCCTCTTCGATGGCCGCACGGTCATGCGGGCGCACCAGCCGGGCGACTTCCGCGCCGTCCCGCAAAAAGACCAGCGTCGGCCAGAGCTTGACGCCAAAGCTGCGCCCCAGCCGCCGGCCGGGGCCGTCTTCGACGTTGAGGTGCAACACGCCCGGGTGCGCCGCCAATGCGGCTTCGAGCAGCGGCTGCGCGCGGGCGCAGTGGCCGCACCAGGGCGTGCCGAATTCCAGCAGCACAGGCCCCCGGGAATGGTCCAAGGCTTCGCGTGCGGGAGGCGTTTCGAGGTGGGTGGCGCTGTAGGGCATGTCAGAACGCACCGTCAAACATCATCACGTTCACCATCTCGCCGGGCTGCACGGTGCCGCGCGCGTGCTCCAGCACGATCAGACCATTGGCACGCACCATGGAACTGAGCACTCCGGCGCCTTGCGGCCCGGTGCTGCGCACCTGCAGCACGCCGTCGGTGCTTTCGCTCACGATGCCGCGCTGGTATTCGGTGCGCCCGGGCATCTTGCGCAGCGGCTCGGTGGCGCAGGCGCGCAGCAGGGGCGCTGCGCTGTGTCTGCAGCCCATCATCTGGCGCAGAGCAGGGCGCACGAAGGCGATGAAAGCCACCATGGCCGCCACCGGGTTGCCAGGCAAGGCGAAAAAAATGCTATCTTGATGATAGCTTCCTGCGCTTGATGGGTAGGCGTCAACAGCCATTTTTTCATGAAATTTCGAATGAAAAACACCGACCGCCATGGGCCTGCCGGGGCGCATGGCGATCTGCCAGAACACCATCTCGCCCAGCTCCTGCAGCAGGGTGCGCGTGTGGTCGGCGTCGCCCATGCCGGCGCCGCCGCTGGTGATGACGGCATCCGCTTCGCGGGCGCCGCGCAGGAAGGCGGCGCGCAGCAGCGCCGGATCGTCCGGCACGCAGCCCAGGTCCAGCACCTGCACGCCCATGCGCGTGAGCAGGCCGTGCAGCGTGTAGCGGTTGCTGTCGTGGATGGCGCCTTCACGCGGCGCTTCGCCGGGGCGCAGGATCTCGCTGCCGGTGGAGAGCAGCGCCACGCGCAGCGGTCGCAAGACTGGCGCTTGCTCAAGCCCCAAACTGGCCAGCAGGCCAATGGCTGCGGGCGTAAGCAGTTCTCCTTTTTCAAGGGCGACGCTGCCGCGCGCAATGTCTTCGCCATGCAGGCGGCGATTGGCGCCGGGGCGCAGTGCATCGGCGGCGATGGCAATGCTGCCGCCATCGCCGGCCCGCACCAGTTCGCGCGGCACCACGGTATCCGTACCCGTGGGCATGACGGCGCCGGTCATGATCTTCACGCACTGGCCCGCTTGCACGCGGCCCTGCCAGGGCTGACCCGCCAGCGCGCTGCCTGGCAGGGGCTGCAGCTGCAGGCTCTGGCGGGCGTGCAGCTGATCGCCCGCGAACGCATAGCCGTCCATCGCGGCGTTGTCGTGCCCGGGCACGTCGATGGGCGAAACCACATCCTCGGCCAGCACGCGGCCATGGGCGTCGAGCAAGGGCAGCGCTTGTGCCTGGCCCACGGGGATGATGAGCTGCTGCAGAAAGGCGTTGACCGCGTCCACCGGCAGATCCTGCGGCGCATAGCCGGGAATCCGGGCGGCGATTTCGGCGATGCGGCTCATGGCGTGGCGGCCTGCAACGTCTGCAGCTCCTGCAGCGTGTTGATGTTGGCAAAGGCCTGTGGATCGTCGCCCGCGCGATCAAAGCGGGCCGTGGCGCAGCCTTGCTGCTCGGCCCAGGGGCGGATCTTGCGTCCGCCGCCTTGCAGGTAGTCGCGCAGGCTGGGTGCCGTGCTTTGGTGCAGCAGGCAGAACACCGGCTGCGGGCGCAATGTGCCGGTTTCGTCGGGAGCGCGGGCAAAGGCGATGGATGCGCGCGCCTGCGTTGCCGCTTCGGCCAGGCGCGCTGCCAGATCGGCGGGGAAAAACGGGGCATCGCAAGGCACGGTCAGCAGCCATGCGGTTTCGCAGTGCGTGAGGCCTGCGAGCATGCCGGCCAGTGGACCGGCGTAATCGGCATCGGCATCGCTCCAGATCGGCACACCCCAAGCCGCGTAGGCGGGCAGGTTGCGGTTGGCGTTGATGGCGACGCGGCCCACTTGCGGGCGCAGGCGAGCCAGCGCATGCAACGCCAAAGCTTGACCACGCCAAGGCTGCAACCCTTTGTCGGCGCCCTCCATGCGCGTGCCGCGCCCGCCCGCAAGCACCAGGCCGGTGATCTCCTGCGGGGTGGTCATGGTTTCAGCCGCCGATGTAGCTCATCTCGATGCGCTTGCCGCCCTCGGGCGCATCGTCCTTCTTCGGCAGGCTGGCGCGCAGCTCGGAATAGCGATCGTTCCTGCCATGCCAGATATCGGCAATGGCTTGCGACAGCTGCTCGTCCGTCGCGCCGCCACGCATCAGACCACGCAGATCCCAGCCGCTGGTGGAAAACAGGCAGGTGAAGAGCTGGCCTTCGGTGGAGAGGCGGATGCGGTTGCAACTGCCGCAGAAGGCCTTGGTCACGCTGCTGATGAAGCCGACTTCGCCCAGCTGCGGGTCAAACTCGCCATTGGCACCCGCGTAGCCCCAGCGCTCGGCCGTTTCGCCGGGCACGGTGGCCTCCAGTGGCACCAGCGGAAATTCCGCCTGGATGCGCGCCAGCACCTCTTTGGAGGGCACCACCTCCTGCATGCGCCAATGGTTGGTGGAGCCCACATCCATGAATTCGATGAATCGCAGCGTGATGCCGCTGCCGCGAAAGTGGCGCGCCATCGGCACGATCTCCTGATCGTTCACGCCGCGCTTGACCACCATGTTGACTTTCACGCGCTCAAACCCCGCGTCGCGTGCGGCATCTATGGCGGCCAGCACATCGACCACCGGGAAATCCACGTCGTTCATCGCTCGAAAGACGGCATCGTCCATGCTGTCCAGGCTGACCGTCACGCGCGCCAGACCGGCGGCCTTGAGTGCCTTGGCCTTGCGTGCCAGCACCGAGCCGTTGGTCGTCAGCGTCACCTCGGGCGGCTGGCCTTCGGTGGTGCGCAGCTCGGTCAGCATGGCAATCAGTTTGTCGATGCCCTTGCGCAGCAGTGGCTCGCCGCCGGTCAGGCGCAGCTTGTGCACGCCATGAGCAAGGAACAGGCCCGACAGGCGCGTGATTTCCTCGAACGACAGCAGGCTGCCATGCGGCAGAAAGTTGTAATCCTTGCCGAAGATTTCCTTGGGCATGCAGTAGGTGCAGCGGAAATTGCAGCGATCCGTGACGCTGATGCGCAAGTCACGCAGCGGGCGTCCACGCAAGTCCTTGAGGACGCCGGTGGGCGCTTCGAACGCGCCCTCGTGGGCGGGCGGCATCTGGCCGATGCGACGGGAATCGACGATGGTGGCGCGCTTGGTCGTGGTCATGCCATGCATTGTGCCGCCCTTGGGATGCGTGCGCCCGCATGCCGCGTTGGTCTGCACGCCGGTGGTGGCTTTGCATCATCCCGCGCAGCGCCTGAAGCCGTTGCTGCGGTGGTTTAATGCCGTGGTCGCCATCACTCTGATTTACGACTATTGATAGCTGTTGGCGCTTGCTGCACAAGCGCAAACACTGGTTTTTACTTGAATGTTTTCTTCCACCCGTGCACGCCTGGCGTTGGCGCTGATTGCCATCGTGCCGGTCTTCTGGGCGACCAACTACCTCATTGCCCGCAGTGCCCCGGGGGTCATTGCGCCCAATACCCTGGCGGGGTTGCGTTGGACTTTTGCCGGCAGCGCCTTCTGTCTGCTGGCCTGGCGTGAAATACGCGCGCACTTTCGCGCCATCCTGGCCGACTGGCGCCACATGCTGGTGCTGGGCGTGCTGGGCATGTGGATCTGCGGCAGCTGGGTCTATATCGCCGGCCAGAGCACCAGCGCGACCAATCTGGCGCTGATCTACGCGCTCTCGCCGGTGATGATCGTGCTGGTCTCGCACCTGTGGCTCAAGGAGCCGTTCAACCGCCTGCAGGCGCTGGGCGTGCTGCTCTCGCTGGCCGGGGTGGTGCATGTCGTCATCAGGGGCCAGTGGGCGCTGCTCACGCAGGTGCAATGGGTGGCGGGCGACGGCTGGGTGCTGGCGGCGACGCTGTCGTGGACCTTTTTCACCATCCTGCTCAAGCGCTGGAGCACCCCGCTGTCCAACCCCGCGCGCCTGGGCGTGATCAGCGTCTTTGGCGTGCTGGCGATCCTGCCGTTTGCCGCCTGGGAGGCTGCCACCGGCCCGCTACCCACGTTTTCCGTGCAGGGCGTGGGCCTGGCGCTGGCTGCAGCGGCGCTGCCCGGTTTTGCCGCCTACCTGGGCTACACCTTCATGCTGCGCGAGCTCGGCGCCGCCCGCGTGGGCGTGACGCTGTATCTGGGCCCGCCCTATGCGGCGGTGCTGGCCTGGCTGGTGCTGGGCGAGCCCATCCACGTCTATCACCTGGTGGGGCTGCTCCTGATCCTGCCGGGGATCTGGCTGGTCAATCGGGTGCGGGCGCGCTGACGGATGCAGCTGGCTCCAGCGCCGCTGCGATCGCCTGATCCACACGCTCCAGCCAGACGAATTCAAGCTTGTCGCGCACTTCCTGCGGGATGTCGTCATAGTCGCGCCGGTTCCTCGCGGGCAGCATCACGCGGGTGATGCCGGCGGCGGCAGCAGCGATGATTTTTTCCTTGATGCCGCCCACCGGCAGCACCAGGCCGCGCAGGCTGATTTCGCCGGTCATCGCGGTGTCGCTGCGCACCGTGCGATTGGTGAGCAGCGAGACCAGCGCGGTGAACATCGCCACGCCCGCGCTCGGGCCGTCCTTGGGGGTTGCCCCGGCAGGCACGTGCACGTGGATATCGAGTTCGGTGAAGCGCTTTTCCTCTATGCCGAGTTCCCCCGCGCGGTGCTTGACGATGGAGAGCGCCGCCTGTACGCTCTCGCGCATCACGTCGCCCAGTTGCCCGGTCAGGATCAGCGCGCCCTTGCCGGGGTAGCTCGTGGCCTCGATGAACAGGATGTCGCCGCCCACTGGCGTCCAGGCCAGGCCGGTCGCGACGCCGGGCGTGCTGGTACGCATCGCGACGTCGTTTTCAAAGCGCAGCGGCCCGAGGATATCTGCCAGATCGGCCGCCGTGACCGCGCGCTGCTCGGTCTTGCCCTCGGCGATTTGCACCGCGACGTGGCGCAGCACGCGGCCGATTTCGCGCGCCAGGTTGCGCACACCGGCCTCGCGCGTGTAGTCGCGGATGATGTGGCGCAGCGCCTCGTCGTCTATCGAGGCCTGCTCGGCGCCCACGCCGTTGGCTTCGAGTTGACGGCGCACCAGGTAGCGACGCGCAATCTCGAATTTTTCGTTCTCGGTATAGCTGACCAGCTGGATGATTTCCATGCGATCGCGCAAGGGCCCCGGGATGGTGTCGAGCTGGTTCGCGGTGGTGATGAAAACGATGCGTGAAAGGTCGAACGGCACACCGAGATAGTTGTCGCGAAAGCCGGCGTTTTGCTCCGGGTCGAGCACTTCAAGCATCGCCGCCGATGGATCGCCCTGGATGCCGCTGCCCATCTTGTCGATCTCGTCGAGCATCATCACGCAGTCGCGTGCCTTGGCCTTGCGGATCGCCTGGATGATGTTGCCCGGCATGGCGCCGATGTAGGTGCGCCGGTGGCCGCGGATTTCGGCCTCGTCGTGCACGCCGCCCAGACTCACGTGGGCGAAGGGCCGGCCCATCGCGCGCGCGATCGATTGGCCCAGCGATGTCTTGCCCACGCCCGGCGGGCCGACGAAGCACAGAATCGGCGCCTTGCCGTGCGGCGCGAGCTTGCGCACCGCGAGGAATTCGACGATGCGCTGCTTGATCTTGGTCAGGCCGTAGTGGTCTTGGTCGAGCACCTGGCGTGCTGCCGCGATGTCGATGGCGCGTGCTTCGGGCTCGGCCCAGGGCAGGGCGACCAGCCAATCGAGGTAGGTGCGCACCATGCCGGCCTCGGTGGCCTCGGTGGGCATGCGCTGGTAGCGGCGCAACTCCTTGCGCGCGATCTCGTCGGCCTCGGGCGGCAGCCTGGCCGCGTCGATCGCCTTGGTGAGCTCGGCGACTTCCTGCGATTTGCCGTCGTCCTCGGTCTCACCCAGCTCTTTCTTGATCGCTGCCATTTGCTCGCGCAGGATGGCTTCCTTCTGACGCTCGTCGAAGGTGGCCTTGGTGCGTTGGCCGATTTCCTGCGACAGACGCATCACCTCGATGCGCTTGGCCAGCAGGGCGGAGACCTTGTCGATGCGCTCGGCGATGTCCACTGTCTCCAGCAGGCTCTGCCGGTCGGCGCGCTCCAGGTCCATGTAGGCAGCCACCAGATCGGCCAGTGCCCCGGCGCCTGCGGTGTTCTGCACGGCGGCCACCAGCGGCGGCGGCACGTTGGGCAGCAGTTGCAGTGCCTCCAGCGCCTGCTGGCGCAGGTGCAGCACGCGGGCTTCGATTTCGGTGCCTTGCGCCCCGGGTTCGTCGATACGCTCCGCGCTCACTGTCAGTACCGGCTGCTCGCTGAGGAATTCCTTGACTCTGAAGCGCTGCACCCCCTGCACCACCACATGGTGGCCGCCTTCGGGCAAGGTGACGTAGCGCAGGATGTTGGCGATGGTGCCGGTGGTGTAGAGGTCTGCGGCCCTGGGCTCCTGGTTCTCGGTGTCCTTTTGCATCAGGATGCCGATCGGACGTTCGGCGCGCAGCGCCTGCTCGGCCGCCGCCACCGACGACGCGCGCCCGACGAGGATGGGAAACACCGTGCCCGGAAACAGCACCGTATCGGGCATGGCGACGATCAGCAGCGCATCCTCGGGCAGCTCGACGGCGGGGGTGGCGGATGTGTCAGAAGCAGGGGCAGGCAGGGGCGCAGCGCTGGTGGCTTCGCGCGCCTCGGTGTGCGGGTTATCGCTCATGGCGTCTTGTGCAGGCAGATCACCAGGCACCCTTGTTCATTGCGCACGTCCACCGCGCCGTAGCGGCCGGGCGGCAGCGGAATATGGCGCTCAAACCGACCCTGAGGCAGCTCCAGCCGGTGAATGGTGGCCGTGCGCAGTGCGGACGGCAGCGTGCGCCGACCGGAGACGACGAGTGCTGCGTCAACGATGACCGCCTTCACATCGTGCGCCTCCACCCCCGGCAGCGCGACGTAGATCAGCACCTCGTGCACCGTCTCCAGCATGTCCACCGGCGGCTCCCAGGTACTGGCGTGCCGGGGCTGGAACATCTGGCGGTGCAGGCGCTCTGCCCGGTCCAGCGCTGCCAGCGCGTCGGACCACATCCAGTCGGGCAAATCTTCTCGGCGTTTCATGTGCGTGCCTCGTGTCGGCTTCGATTGTGCGCGTCAGCCGCGCGGGCTGCAGCAAGCCGGTTCAACCGCCCAGCATGGCCTTGTAACCGGCGCGCGCCTTCATGTAGGTCTCGAACGGGAACTTGATCGGCACGCCCTCGAGCGCGGCGGCGAGCATCTCCAGGTGCCCTTCAAAGCCGGCGCAGGCCTTGGCCGCGTCCTCGCCTGCGGGCACACCCACGGTCAACACGAGCTGCGTGCCGCTCGCCGTGGGGCTCAGTTCCCAGCGCAGCGGGCGCTGGGGTTCGCTGCCGCTGCTCCATGAATATTCCAGCAGTTTGCCCGCGTCGAACGCGGTGACCTGGCTGTCGATCACGATGCCGCTGTCAACGAAGTCGATGCGCACCTTGCCATCCGGGCGCTGCTCTATCGTGCCGACGCTGAGCCACTGCGCCATCAGGGGCGATTCGGTCAGCATCTGCCAGACCTTGGCTGGGGGGTGCTCGAAGGTACGCGTGAGGCGCCCTTGATGGCCGTCGCCGTGTTTCGTGATCGTGCCGAGGGAGAGTGCGTCGTCGCTCATGAGGGTGTTCCTTTTATTGCAGGGTTCAACTGCCGTTCATCCTATCGCGGCGTCAAAACCCGCACGGGTTTCAAGCCTGAGATCGGCCCGCCAGCAGTGCCTCGTACAGCGCCAGATCGTGTGCGTTGAAACAGCAAAACAGCACCTCGGACAGCGTTCCCGGATGGTGCGCACGCACGCTGCGCACGGCGATTTCGGCTGCTTCGCGTTTGGGGTAGCCGTACACGCCGGTACTGATGGCGGGAAAGGCGATGCGCGCCAACCCGCGATCTTCGGCGATGGTCAGCGACGCGCGGTAGCAGCTCGCCAGCAGCTCGGCCTCATGTGCGCCGCCGCCGTGCCAGATCGGCCCCACGGTGTGAATCACGTGTCTGGCAGGCAAAAGGTAGCCGCCCGTCACCTTGGCCTGCCCGGTTTCGCAGCCGCCCAACCGTCTGCACTCGGCCAGCAGCCCCGGGCCCGCCGCGCGGTGGATGGCGCCATCGACGCCGCCACCACCCAGCAGCGTGGGGTTGGCAGCGTTGACGATGGCGTCCACCGCCAGGGTGGTGATGTCGGCTCGCAGGGCGCGCAGGATCATGATTCTTCTGGTGCGGCCGGGCGGCGCAAGAGCGCGCGGATGAAGGCGTACAGCCCCCCCGAGCACCAGCCCGACCGGCCCGGTGAAGAACCCGATCATCGGCCCCTGGTTGGCGTCGGGGGCGAGGATCATCGGGCCGAAGAAGCCCAGCAGAAAACAGATCAACCCGCTCTTGAGCGTGGTGCCGATGATGGCCTTGAGGTCAAATCCGGCGTCGGGGTTGGAGACGATCCAGAACGCCGCGCCCAGGCCCAGCGCCAGGGCCCAGGCGATCGCCTCCTCGATGAAGACGCTTTTGAAGATCGGAAAAAAAGCCTGCGCGATCACGATCAGCCACCAGGTGGCGTAGGCGATGGCGGCGCTGATGAGCAGGCGAAGGGCGGGGGGCATGGTTTCCTGCGGAAAAGCGGCCGCAGTATGGCGTGAAGCGGCGGTTAGGGCAAAAGGGCCGTGGTCCGGCACGCTTTACATTTCTTCAAAGGCTGCATACCGCCGGCTTGCCTGAGCTGGCTAGGATGCTCGGCAAACACCCAATCACATCACCATGGCAGACCTCGCCGAATCACCCGCGCAGACCGGGCACGCCCCAACCTCCACACTCGCCCCCGTACCACGGCCCCACCGCAAGGGGCTTTCCATTGTGCTCACGCTGCTCGTCATTGCCTTGCTGGCGGGTGGTGCGTGGTGGCTGGCGCAGCGCGGCAAGGCGCCGGCGGCAGGCGGCGGCGGCTTCGGGCCGGGACGCGGCGGGTTTGGCGGTGGCGCCAGCACCACGGTGGGTTCGGCGCTGGCGCTGCAGGGCGCGCTGCCAGTGGTGGTCGATGCGCTGGGCACCGTCACGCCGCCACTCACCGCCACGCTGGTGCCGCAGGTCTCGGGCGTGCTCACTGAGGTGCTGTTCAACGAAGGGCAGATGGTGAAAAAGGGTGAGGTGCTGGCGCGCATTGACGTGCGGCCCTACCAGCAAGCTCTGGACCAGGCACGCGGGCAGAAGGCGCGCGACGAGGCGCAGCTCGTGGCCGCGCGGCTCACGCTCTCGCGTTACCAGACGCTGCTTGCCCAGGATTCGATCGCGCGCCAGGACGTGGACACGCAGTCAGCGCTGGTCAAGCAACTGGAGGGTGCGGTGCAGGCCGACAGTGCCAGCGTGCGCTCGGCCGAACTGAATGTCGGCTTTGCGACGCTGCGCGCGCCGATCAGCGGGCGCATCGGCCTGCGCGCGGTCGATCCGGGCAATCTGGTGACCAGTGGCAGCGCGGGCGGCATTGCCACCATCACGCAGGTGGCGCCGATCGATGTGCTGTTTTCCGTGCCGCAAGAGCGCGTGGCCGCGGTGCAGGCAGCGCACAAGGCGGGCAAGTTGCCGGTGGCGGCGCTCGATCGCGCTCGCACGCAGCAGATCGCGCTTGGGCAATTCCTCACGCTGGACAACCAGATCAACGTGGCCACCGGCACGGTGCGTGCCAAGGCACGTTTTGCCAATGCCGATGGGCTGCTGTTTCCCGGGCAGTTCGTCAATGCGCGCCTGACGCTGGGGCAGGATGCGGGCGTGTTGGTGCCGGTAACGGCGGTACGCACCGGCCCGCAGGGTGATTACGTTTACGTGATCGACGCGCAGGACGTGGCGCACACGCGCACCGTGACGCGCGGGCTGGCGAACACCGAGCAGGTGCTGATCGCCCAGGGCCTGAAGGCGGGCGAGCGCGTGGTGACCGAAGGCGGTGACCGCGTGAAGGACGGCGGCAAGGTGCGCCTGAGTGATGAGACAAAAGTGCCTCCAGCGCAAGTGGGGCAAGCGCAAGCAGCTCCTGAAAACAAAGTACCCGATTTGAGCCGCCTGCCGCCCGAACTTCGCGAGAAGGTGCAGAAGATGACGCCCGAGGAGCGGCGCGCGTTCTTTGCGCAGCGGCGCGGGCAGCAGGGGGCTGGTCAATGAGTTGCGGGTTTGAACTCCCTCGCCCCTTTGGGGAGAGGGTGGGGGAGAGGGGCGGGTGCCGTGCATGTGCACACCGGCCCCCACCCCGGCCCTCCCCCAAAGGGGGAGGGAGGAACACCAAAGAGGCAAGCGCATGAACGTCTCGCGCCTCTTCATCCAGCGCCCGGTGGCCACCGCGCTGTTCATGCTGGCCATCGTGCTCGCGGGCCTGGTGGGCCTGCGCTTTTTGCCCCTGGCGGCGCTGCCGCAGGTGGATTACCCGACCATCCAGGTGCAGACGCTCTACCCCGGTGCCAGCCCCGACGTGATGAGCCGCACCGTGACCGCGCCGCTGGAGCGCCAGTTCGGCCAGATGCCCGGCCTCACGCGCATGGGCAGCACCAGCAGCGCGGGCGTGTCGATGATCACGCTGCAATTCGACCTGAATCTGGCGATGGACGCGGCCGAGCAGCAGGTGCAGGCGGCGATGAACGCGGCCGGCTCGCTGCTGCCCGCCGATATGCCCGCACCGCCGATCTACGCCAAGGTCAACCCCGCCGACGCGCCCATCCTGCAACTGGCCGTCACCAGCACCAGCCTGCCGCTGACCGACGTGCAGAACCTGGTGAACACGCGTCTGGCGCTCAAGATCAGCCAGATCAACGGCGTGGGGCTGGTCACGCTCGCGGGCGGGCAGCGCCCGGCCGTGCGCGTGCAGGGCAACGTGCAGGCGCTGGCCGCGATGGGCCTGGGGCTGGATGCGATCAGCAGTGCGATCAGCGCGGGCAACGTGAGCGGGGCCAAGGGCACGTTCGACGGGCCCAAGCGCCAGTACAGCATCAACGCCAATGACCAGCTCCTGTCCGCGCAGGAGTACCGCGAGCTGATCGTCGCCTACGTGAACGGCCAGCCGGTGCGGCTCAAGGACGTGGCGCAGGTGGTCGATGGCTCGGAGAACGACAAGCTGGGGGCGTGGACGGGGATCAAGGGCGCCAGTGGCGTGCAAGCCCCTCACCCCTCCCTCTCCCCAGAGGGGCGAGGGCGATCAAGCGTGCCCGGTTCACTCCCTCTCCCTCTGGGAGAGGGCAGGGGTGAGGGCCACGGCGACTCGTCGCTCCCCCTGGCCGATGCAGCCACCCCGCTGACCCCCGCCATCATCGTCAACGTGCAGCGCCAGCCCGGCGCCAACGTGATTGCCACCGTGGACGCGATCAAGCGCCAGTTGCCGCTCTTGGAGCAGGGCTTGCCGCAGAGCGTGCACCTGGCGGTGCTCAGTGACCGCACGCTGGGCATCCGCTCGTCGGTCGAGCATGTGGAGATGGAGTTGATCCTGGCCGTGGTGATGGTGGTGCTGGTGATCTTCGCCTTCCTGCACAGCCTGCGCGCCACCTTGATCGCCAGCATCGCGGTGCCGATCTCGCTGATGGGCACGGTGGGGGCGATGTACCTGCTCGGCTACTCGCTCAACAACCTCTCGCTGATGGCGTTGACGATTGCCACCGGTTTCGTGGTCGACGACGCCATCGTGATGATCGAGAATATTTCACGGCATCGCGAGATGGGCAAGCCGCCGCTGAAAGCCGCATTCGACGGCGCGGGCGAGATCGGCTTCACCATCATCTCGCTCACCGTCTCGCTGATCGCGGTGCTGATTCCGCTCTTGTTCATGCAGGAGGTGATCGGGCGGCTGTTTCGCGAGTTCGCCGTCACGCTGGCGATCACCATCCTGTTTTCCGCGCTGGTCTCGCTCACGCTGGTGCCGATGATGGCCGCGCGTGTGCTGCGCCCGCTCGATGAAGCTCAGGGCTGGCTGGCCCGGCGGCTGCAAGGCGGCATCGACGCGATGATCCGCTGGTACGACACGGGCCTCACATGGGTGTTGCGCCACCAGACCTTCACCCTGTGGCTGGCGCTGGCCACCTTTGCGGTGACGGCGCTGCTCTACGTCTTCATCCCCAAGGATCTCTTTCCCACGCAGAGCACCGGCCAGTTGCAGGGCCGGGTCGAGGCGGCCAGCGACGTCTCGTTCGCCCGCATGTCGCTGCTGCAGGGCGAAGTCGCGCGCTTGGTGCTGGCAGACCCGGCGGTTGCCTCGCTCAGCTCGGTCGTCGGCGTGGACGCGAGCAACAACGCGGCGCTTTCGTCCGGACGGTTGGTGATCAACCTCAGGCCCCACACGCTCTTCGGTGATTCCGAGGACACCATCATGCGGCGCCTGCGCGATCAGGTGGCCGGGCAGGTGGCGGGCGCGCAGCTCTACCTGCAACCGACGCAGGACTTGACGATCGATTCGGATACCGGCGCGACGCAATACCGCTTCGACCTGGAAGGCGTCGATACCAGGCTGGTGAACGAGTGGGCGCAAAAACTCGTCGGCATCATCACCGCGCTGCCCGAGGTGCGCCACGCGACGACCGACGCGGGCAAGACCGCGCCCTCGGCGATGGTGCGTGTCGATCGCGACACCGCCGCGCGCCTGGGCGTGGCCACCAGCACGCTGGACAACACGCTCTACAACGCCTTCGGCCAGCGCATCGTCTCGACCATCTTCAGCGAGACCAATCAGTACCGCGTGATTCTGGAAGCGGCCCAGGCGGACGCCGCCAGCCTGCAAGCGCTGCGCGATCTGCCTGTCAAGACCAGCGGCGGCGGCACCACGCCGCTGTCCTCGTTTGCCGACGTCGTCGAGGAGCCCGCCGCGCAGACCGTGCAGCGCGTGGGCCAGTACCCGGCCGCCACCGTGGGCTTTGACACCGCCCCCGGCGTGAGCCTGGGCGCGGCGGTGCAGGCGGTGGATGCGGCGGCGCAATCTGCAGGCCTGCCCGCGAGCCTGACGCTGCGCATGACGGGCGCCGCCGGGGCGTACCAGAAGTCGCTCTCCAACCAGCTCTGGCTGATCCTGGCGGCCGTCGTCTGCGTCTACATCGTGCTTGGCGTGCTGTACGAGAGCTATGTGCACCCGCTCACCATCCTCTCGACGCTACCGTCGGCGGGCGTGGGCGCGCTGCTGGCGCTGGAGTTGACCGGCCACGCGCTGGACGTGGTGAGCATCATCGGCCTGGTGCTGCTCATCGGCATCGTCAAGAAGAACGCGATCATGATGATTGACTTCGCGATCGAAGCCGAGCGCCACGAGGGCAAGAGCGCGGTCGAGGCGATCCACCAGGCGGCGCTGCTGCGCTTTCGGCCGATCCTGATGACGACGCTGGCAGCGCTGGCGGCGGCCGTGCCCTTGATGCTGAGCTGGGGGGATGGGGCGGAACTGCGCAGGCCGCTGGGGATTTCGATCTTTGGCGGGCTGGTGCTGTCGCAGTTGTTGACGTTGTTCACGACGCCGGTGATTTATGTCTGGTTTGATCGGCTGGGGGAGCGACTGGGCTGGGGCCGGACGAGTGAGGATTTGCTCACTCTTCCTCCGGGCGATGCTCCCGATTCACTCCCTCCCCCTTTGGGGGAGGGCGGGGGTGGGGGCCAGCAGCGATGAATATTTCAAGGCCGTTTGTTTTGCTGACGCCGTCGGCCGGGACATGCGCCCGGCAGCGCACTCACTTTCTTTTGCTTCGCCAAAAGAAAGTAAGCAAAGAAAAGGCGACCCCGTTGTCCGTGTCCCCTACGCTTCGCTCCGGGGCAACCTGCGGTGCTCGCAGCCGGGGTGTGCCGCGTAACTCACTTCGCGCTTGCAGCGCTGCGTTCGGACAAACGCGGCAAGTCAGATCACGAGGCGGATGCGTCCTGCGGCGCATCCGCTCACCCCGGCTGCTGCGCGCCTCGGCACGGCCAGAGGGGCTTGGATACGGGTACGGATGCGGGGACGGATACCAGTTCGCGCTTTGCAGAAGATCAGGGCTCGTGCATGGCCACTCCCCCATCCCCTCGGCTGCGCCTGCGTCGGCTTGCTTGCGCGGTGAGCATGCGCGTCGGAGCGCGCATGCCTTGTTGACTGACTCGCCGCGTTTGTCCGAGCGCAGCGCGCCAGCGCGAAGTGAGTTGTGCGGCGCACCGTGCAAGCGAGACGGTGCAGGTTTGCCCCGTAGCGAAGCGCAGGGGTCGCAGGCGTGGGGTCGCATTTCTTTTGGGTACTTTTCTTTGGCGAAGCAAAGAAAAGTGCCTCGCCCGCCGGGGCGAGACCCGGCTGACGGCGCTGGCAAAACTAATGATTTTGAAATATTCATTGCCGCTGGCCCCCACCCCACCCCTCCCCCAAAGGGGGAGGGGGCAAATACCGGGAGGGGTGAACGATGAACCTCTCGCGCCCCTTCATTCGCCGTCCCATCGCCACCATCCTGCTCACAATCGGCCTGGCGCTGGCGGGCATCGCCGCCTTTCTCACGCTGCCCGTCGCGCGACTGCCGGCGGTTGATTTCCCGGTGATCTTCGTTTCCGCCAACATGCCCGGCGCCAGCCCCGCCGACATGGCGCGCACCGTCGCCACGCCGCTGGAGCGCCAGCTTGGCACCATCGCGGGCGTCAACGAGATGACCAGCAGCTCCAGCACTGGGTCGAGCCGCGTGGTGCTGCAATTTGATCTGGGCCGCAACATCGACAGCGCCGCGCGCGACGTGCAGGCTGCGATCAACGCCGCGCGCATCGATCTGCCCGCGAGCCTGCGCACCAATCCGACCTACCGCAAGGCCAACCCGGCAGCGCAGCCCTTCATGATCCTGGCGCTGACGTCGAAAACGCGCACGCCGGGGCAAATTTTCGATGCGGTGAACAACATCGTCAGCCAGCGCCTCTTGCAGGTGCCGGGCGTGGGCGATGTGACGCTGGGCGGAGGCTCGCAGCCGGCGGTGCGGGTGGAGCTCAACCCGTTTGCGCTGCATGAGCTCGGTATCAGCAGCGACGACGTGCGCGCCGCGCTGCAAGCCAGCAACGCCAACCGGCCCAAGGGCACGGTGGACATCGGCTCGGCCGAGAACGGCCGCGCCCTGCAGGTGCTCACGCCCGCGCCTGGCCTGCACGCGGCGGACTATCGCGGCCTCATCGTTGCCATGCGCGCGGGTGCCGAGGTGCGCCTGTCGCAGGTGGCGCAGGTGCTCGACAGCGTGCAGGACACGCGCACGCGCGGCTCGTTCAACGGCCAGCCGGCCATCGTTGTCAACATCACCCAGCAGCCCGACGCCAACCTGATCGCCACCGCCGATGCGATCGATGCGCTGCTGCCGCAGTTGCGCGCGCAACTGCCGCAGGATGTGGATCTCACGGTGGCGATTGATCGCACCGGCTCGGTGCGCGGCTCGGTGCACGAGGTGGAAATCACGCTGGCCGTGGCGGTGCTGCTCGTGGTACTGGTGGTGGGGCTGTTTCTGCGCAATCTGCGCGCGGCGCTGATTCCGGCGGTGGCCACTGGCGTCTCGCTGCTGGGCACCTTTGCGGCGATGGCGGCGTTGGGTTATTCGCTCAACAACCTCACGCTGATGGCGCTCACCGTGGCCACGGGCTTCGTCGTCGACGATGCCATCGTCGTGATCGAGAACATCACGCGCCACCTGGAGGCGGGCGTGGCACGCACCCGCGCGGCGCTGGACGGCGCGCGCGAGGTGGGCTTCACGGTACTCACCATGAGCGTCTCGCTGGTAGCGGTGTTCATTCCGCTGCTGTTCATGGGCGGACACCCGGGGCTGCTGTTTCGCGAATTTGCGGTCACGCTGTCGGTGGCGGTGATGATTTCGCTGGTGATTTCGCTCACCACCACGCCCATGCTGTGCGCGCTGTTGCTGGGGCCGACCAAGGCGCATGAGGCACCGCGCCAAAGCGCTGCGGGCTGGCTGCGCACGCGCCTGGGGGCCGGGGCCAACCGCGTGCAGCGCGCTGTGATGCGCGGCTATGGAGCGGCGCTCGATTGGACGCTGGCCTTTCCCTGGCTGGTGATGCTGGTGCTGGCGGTGGTGGTGGCGCTGACCGGCTACCTTGCGGCGCACATCGACAAGGGCTATTTCCCGGATCAGGACAACGGCCAGTTCTTTGCCGGGCTGCGCGCCGACCAGAGCATTTCCACCAGCGCCTTTGGCGACAAGCTGCAACAAGCGGCCGACATCATTGGCGCCGATCCTTCAGTGGGCACGGTGGTGGCGTTTGCCGGTGGTGGGCGCTCCGGCGGGGGCTTTCTGTTTGGCGCGCTCAAGCCCGCGGCTCAGCGGCCCCAGGGCGAGAAGACGCGCGCCGTCATCAACCGCCTGCGCCCGCAGCTGGCCGCCATCACCGGCTTGAGCGTGTTCCTCAACCCCATGCAGGAGCTGCGCGCGGGCGGCAGAAGCAGCAACGCTACCTACCAGTACACGCTCAAGGCGGACAACGCGGCCGACCTCAAGCAGTGGACCATGGCGCTCTCGGCCCAGCTCAAGCGCGATGCGCGTCTGACCGACGTGGATGACGATGAAAGCGCCAACGGCGTGGAGACCTTCATCGAGGCGGACCGCGACAAGGCGGCGCGCCTGGGCGTGACGCCCTCGGCGGTGAACGCGGCGCTGTACAACGCCTTCGGCCAGCGCCAGGTGGCCACGATGTACAGCGACCTGAACCAGTACACCGTGGTGATGGAATGGGCGCCACGCTACGCCACGTCGCCCGTGGTGCTGCGCGACGTGATGGTGGCGGCCACGGCGGGTGCGGCGCCCGCCAGCGCAGCCAACCCGGCGCAGCGCGCCAGCTCCACCGGCGCAGCGATCTCCACGGCCGCGCGCACCATGGTGCCGCTGGCCGAATTCGCGCATTTTTCAGAACGCGCCGTGCCCGCCAGCGTCTGGCACGACGGCGGCGAGCTCTCCAGCACGCTGTCGTTCAACCTGGCCGATGGCACTTCGCTGGAGCAGGGCCGCCAGGCCGTGCTGGATGCGGTCGACGCCATCAAGATGCCCAACAAGGTGCGCGGCCAGTTCTCGGGCGCGGCGGCCGAAGCGCAGAAAACCCAGGGCCAGCAGGGCCTGCTCATCGTGGCCGCCATCGTCGTGATCTACCTCGTGCTGGGCATGCTCTACGAGAGCCTGATCCACCCCGTCACCGTGCTCACCACGCTGCCCAGCGCCGGGTTTGGCGCGGTGCTGGCGCTGATGCTGCTGAAGATGGAGTTCTCGCTGATGGCGCTGATCGGCGTCTTCCTCCTGATCGGTATCGTCAAGAAGAACGCCATCCTGATCATCGACTTTGCGCTCGACGCCGAGCGCAGGCGTGGCCTTGCCGCCGTGCAAGCCGTGCGCGAAGCCTGCCTGCTGCGCTTTCGCCCCATCATAATGACGACGCTGGCCGCCGGCCTGGGTGCGCTGCCGCTGGCCATCGGCTTTGGCGAGGGTGCCGAGTTGCGTCAGCCGCTGGGCGTGACCATCGTCGGCGGGCTGATTGCGAGCCAGCTTCTCACGCTGCTAACCACGCCCGCCGTCTATGTGCTGCTGGACAAGCTGCGCCGCCGCCCCACAGCCACCTCCGACACCGCCACGCAGGCCCCGCAGCCCGCCCTGGAGGGAACATGAAATCCATTGATTTGATAGCTGCTCGCGCTTGCCATACAAGGGCTGGAGGCATATTTTGCTTGATTTTTTCGATTCTGGTGCTGGGTGCCTGCTCCAGCGTCGGCCCTACTGCGCCCGGCGCTCCACCCGTCTGGCCCGCGCAGTGGAAGAGCGCTGCGCCAGAGGGCTGGGTCAGCACCGCCGATCATCCGCAGTGGCAAGACGGCTCGTGGTGGCAACTCTTTGATGATGCCGTGCTGAACGTGCTGATGGCGCAGCTTCAGGCCCGCAACCCTGCCATCGCGATGGCGGCGGCCAACGTCGCGCAGGCGCAGGCGCTGCTGGAGCAAAGCCAGGCCCAGCGCCTGCCCACGCTGGGCCTGCAAGCGGGCGAGCAGCGCAGCGGCAGCCCGGCGCGTGGCAGCGCCACGCTGGGCCTTGCCGCCAGTTGGGCGCCCGACCTGTGGGGGCGCCTGGCCGCCAGCGTGAACGCTCAAGAGGCCAGCCTGCAGGCGAGCGAGGCCGACCTGGCCGGTGCCCGCCTGGTCGCGCAGGCCAGCCTGGCGCAGGCTTACTTCCAGGTGCGCGAACTCGATGCCGAGCTGCGACTGATGGATGAAATCATCACCGGCTATGCCCAGGCGCTCAGCATCACCGGCCACCGCTACGAAAGCGGTATCGCGCCGCGCACCGACCTGCTGCAAGCGCAAACCACGCTGGAGAGCGCCCGCGCCACGCGTGAGAGCCTGGCCCGCAGCCGCGCCAACGCCGAGCACGCGCTGGCGCTGCTCGTGGGCCAGGCTCCGACGCAGTTCGCGCTGGCGAGCGCGCCCTGGCGCGCCGTCGTGCCATCGCTGCCCGTGCTCCTGCCGTCCGAGCTGCTGCTGCGCCGCCCCGATGTCGCCTCCAGCGAGCGCAGCGTGGCCGCCGCCAACGCCCGTATCGGCGCCGCGCGCGCCGCGTGGTTTCCCAGCATCAACCTGAGCGCGGGCGTGGGCGGTGCAGCGGCTGGCGTAACCGATTGGCTCTCGGTGCCCACGCTCACCTGGTCGCTGGGCGCGGCCATCGCGCAGACGGTGCTGGATGCGGGCGCGCGTGACGCCGCCATCCGCCAAGCCATCGCCCAGCAGCAGGCTGCCAGTGCCAGCTACCGGCAAACCGCGCTCGCCGCGATGGGGCAGGTGGAAGACCAACTGACCGCGCTCGCCGCGCTGACGCGCCAGATCGAGCACCAGCAGGCCGCCGCCGAAGCCGCTGCCGGTGCCGAACAGCGCACGCTCAACAGCTACCAGGCGGGCCTTTCCATCTACACCAGCGTCGTCACCGCGCAGGCCGCAACGCTCTCGGCGCGCCGCTCGCTCATGCAATTGCAATTGCAGCGCCAGCAGGCTTTCGTCGCGCTGGTGCAGGCGCTGGGCGGCGGCTGGACAGCCCCTTGGCGCTAAATGGCAAAAGGACAAACATGCAACTGATATTTCAATATATTCGCCCAGCTGCAGCAACGATTGGCACCGCAGATCGCCACAGGCCAGGTGCAGCTGGTGAGCATTAGCTTTGATCCGGCGTACGACGACCCGGCTCAACTTGCCGCTTACCAGCGCCGTTCGGGCGATCGCGGCAAGGGCTGGATTGCGGCGCGCCCGGCGCAGGCGGCCGATTTGCCGCAGCTGCTCGCCACCTTTGGCGTCAAAGCCGTACCCGATGCACTGGGAGGCTACGTCCACAACGCGGCCATCTCCGTCGTCAACCCTGAAGGGCGGGTGGTGGCAGTGCTGGACTGGGAGGCGATGCAGCAGGCGCAGGACTATGTGTTGCAAAGGGTGGTGCAGTGAAGGGCAGTGCATGCGGCAAGACCTGGCTGGCGGCATTGCTGTGGCTGGCGCTTGCGCTGCCGCCTGCCCGGGCCTTGCTGGAGGCGAGCATGGCGCGCCAGATGCTGATGCAGATGCCTTTGCTGGCGCTTGTCGGCTGATGGCTGGCCGCTGCCCTGCCGGCATCCTGGCGTGACGCCATTGGCAGCGCCAATGCGCATGGCATCAACGGTTTTTTGCTCGCCTCATTCACCGGCATGCTCTGGATGGTGCCGCGCATGCTCGATGAGTCGCTCGACCTGCCCTGGGTGGAGCTCGCCAAGTTCACGTCCATCCCGTTGCTGATCGGTCTGCCTCTGGCGTTGAGCTGGCCGCGAGCGGGCTTCGTGCTGCGCGCAGCCGTGCTGGTCGAAGCCATTGCCACGACATTTCGCCTGGCGTGGCTCTACCTGGCATCGCCCGTGCGCCTGTGCAGCAGTTATTTGCTGGACGACCAGCAGCGCCTGGGCCAAGGGCTGCTGGCGCTGGGCATAGCGCTGTGCGTGCTGTTGAGCTGCAAGCTCATGTAGGGACATATCCGGGTGGAAGGCTCGTAAAACAAGCCGAGTGCCATTGCGCTGGCGCGGGCCATTGGTCCGGCCTACGATGCACGCCAATCACCCCTTCGGAGCCCTCTCAATGGACCAAGCCGTTCAGATCAAGCATGCGCAAACCCTGCGTCGTCTGCACCACGCGGACGATGTGTTGCTGCTCCCCAACGCCTGGGACGCCGGCAGCGCAGCGCTGTTTGCCGATGGCGGCTTTGGTGCGATTGCCACCACCAGTGGCGGCGTGGCGTGGGCGCTTGGCTACCAGGACGGTGAGCAGGTGCCGCTGCAGGAGGTGCTGTCCGTAGTGCGCCGCATCACGCACACGGTTGCGCTGCCGGTGACGGTGGATTTTGAAAGCGGCTACGGCACGGGGCCAGAGCAGGTCGCGCAAGCCGTTCGCGCGCTGATCGCCACCGGGGCGGTGGGTGTGAACCTGGAAGACGGCATGACTGGCCACGGGCCGCAGCGCGGCGTACAGGAGAGCGCCGAGCGCATCCATGCCGCACGGCAAGCCGCAGAGCAGGCGGGCATTGCACTGGTCATCAACGCCCGTATCGACAACTGGATGCATCCCGTGGATTCCCCGTCGGCTCCGCTGGCCGATGCCCTGGCGCGTGCCGCGGCCTACCGTGCGGCAGGTGCCGATTGCCTCTACCCCATAGGCCTGAGCGAAAAGGCCACGATCGCGACTTTCGTGCGGGAGGCGGGGATACCTGTGAATGTCATGGCCGGCGCTGGAGGCATGGACCTGGCCGGTCTGCGTCAAATTGGTGTGGCGCGCGTGAGCACCGCCACGCGCTTTGCCACGCTGGCCCTTGGAACCCTGCGTCAGGCGGCGCAGGAGCTGCTGCGATCCGGCAGTTTTGATGCTCTGGCGGGGGATTTCAGCTACCGGGATGCGCAGCAGTTGTTCAAAGCCGGATAGCGGGCGCTGCTCCGTTGCTGCGGAACTTGCGCCGGGCACATGTAATCAAAAGTACCAAGACACTGGTTTGCCTGCTCATGGAGGTATGCCATGGACGCGATCACGAAAGCATGCGGTGCGCTGGCACTGATCGGCTTGTGGGGCTGCGCTGGCGCCGAGACACGGCCACCGCCTACGCCCGATATCGCGTTGGGCTCGCGTGCGGAGAGTTGATGTCCCAGCAAGTGGTGTAAGTCTTTCACCGCGGCAAGACGCGTAGGGCGTAGCCCGAAGCGGCTTGCCGCGCGGCGATGGTGATCCCCACT
>NZ_MEDS01000011.1 GCF_001724135.1 Comamonas sp. SCN 65-56
CATCCGCACTGCGCGTTCGCGCACCTCTGCGGAAAACTTCGTTGCATTGTTCATGGCTCAATCCTTTCAAAGATTTGAGCCTCCTCGGAAACCGGGGCGATTCACGGTTGGAAATCCGTGTGCAGGGTCACGGTCAACGTTACATGCTCAGTGCAGAGGTTGCTACACTAGTGCCGCTAGCGCAGTTTTCTGTTCCAATTCTGTTCCAGTTCCGCCGTTTGGAAGACGGTAGAAATCAATGGAAATGGGTGAAAAACGACGCTTTCACTAGGAACAACCATCGCGAGGTGTGGCTCCTGGAGTGATAGGTTATGGTTCGGGACGTAGAGGCCGGAGGTTCGAATCCTCTCACCCCGACCAAAATTCAAGAGTCAAATCAAGCGTTTAGCTGGTTTGGCTCTTTTTCTTTGTGCATTCATTTGGCGCTGCTCGCCGCTTTGCCGCTCTTGATGGCCACGTACGCCCAGCGCGTGGGACGGTCTATGGCCACGAACAGATACCAGGAAGACCAAACGTTTGTGACGCGCCATGAACCAAAGCGCAATGTCGAATTTTCATAAAAACGAGCCTCTTGCACTTGCCACGAAAGCGTCAGTCACTATGCTTTTTGATATTGATTGCCGCACCATGCCAAAATCGGCGGCACGCGCCCTTGCATTCTTGATACCGGACGATTTTCATGAGCGGCTCCACCCTCGGCACCCTGTTTTGCGTCACCAATTTCGGCGAATCCCACGGCCCGGCGATCGGCTGCGTGATCGACGGCTGCCCGCCCGGCATGGCTTTAACTGAGGCTGATATCCAGCACGACCTGGACCGCCGCCGCCCCGGCACCAGCCGCTTCGTCACGCAGAGGAACGAACCCGACGCGGTGGAAATCCTCTCGGGCGTGTTCGAGGGACGCACCACCGGCACGCCGATCGCGCTGCTGATTCGCAACCAGGATCAGCGCAGCAAGGACTACGGCGAAATCGCGCGCCAGTTCCGCCCTGGCCACGCGGACTACGCCTACTGGCACAAATACGGCCTGCGCGATCCGCGCGGGGGCGGGCGCTCGTCAGCGCGCCTCACGGCCCCGACTGTGGCGGCCGGCGCAGTGGCCAAGAAGTGGCTCAAGGAAAAATACGGCACGCAGCTTCGCGCCTGCATGACGCAGCTCGGTAAATTACCCATAGTGTTCGAGAGCTGGGAACATGTGCAGCACAACCCCTTCTTCGCGCCGGTGGCCGACGTGCAGCGTTTCGAGGACTACATGGACCAGCTTCGCAAGACACACGACTCCTGCGGCGCGCGCATCCGTGTGCAGGCCAGCGGTGTGCCGGTGGGCCTGGGCGAGCCGCTCTACGACAAGCTCGACGCCGACATCGCCAAGGTGATGATGGGCCTGAACGCGGTCAAGGGCGTGGAGATAGGCGCGGGGTTCGCCAGCGTTGCGCAACGCGGCAGCACGCATGGCGATGCGCTCAGCCCCCAGGGTTTTGCCAGCAACCATGCGGGCGGAGTGCTGGGCGGCATCAGCAGCGGGCAGGACATCGAGGTGAGCATTGCCATCAAACCTACGAGCTCCATCCTTACGCCGCGCCCGTCGATCGATATTGACGGCCAGCCGGTGGAGGTGGTGACCAAGGGTCGGCACGACCCCTGCGTCGGCATCCGCGCCGCGCCGATCGCCGAGGCGCTGCTAGCGCTGGTGCTGATGGATCACGCGCTCAGGCAGCGCGCGCAGTGTGGCGACGTGCGCCAGCTGCCGGGGTCGATTCCTGCGTCGTTTTCTGCCTGAGAGAGGTAATGCCTCGTGCGTGCCTGGGGCGGCGTGGCCGGTGTTGTGCGCTGCCAGCCCCCACCCCGGCCCCCAGAGGGGGAGGGGGGAGCTATCCAGCGCGATTCAAAAATCGGGGAAAACTCGGCTTTAGCGCCCTGTGGACGGGCGCGATAAGCTATGATTTAAAGAGCGCGCGCTACAGTCCGACCTTGTCCACCAGCGCCTTGAACTCGTCGATGTGCTTAAAGCTGCGATAGACGCTCGCGTAGCGCACGTAGGCCACCTTGTCGAGCTGTTGCAGCTCGTGCATCACCATCTCGCCGATGCGGTTGGAGAGCACTTCACGCTGGCCAAGCTGCAGAAGGCGCTCTTCAATGCGTGCGATCGCCGCGTCCACCTGCTCGGTGCTGACCGGGCGTTTGCGCAGCGCGATGTGAAACGAGCCTTCGAGCTTCTCGCGTTTGTACTCCACGCGCCGACCATCCTTTTTGGCAATGGCCGGAAAGTTCACCTCCGGGCGCTCATAGGTCGTAAAGCGCTTGTCGCACGCGAGGCACCGGCGCCGCCTGCGCACGAATTCGCCGCCCTCGGATTCGCGGGTCTCGACGACCTGCGTCTCCGTATGGCTGCAAAACGGGCATTTCATGGGGTGCCCCGCGTGGCGCAGGCCTCAGCGATAGACCGGAAAGCGACTGGTGAGCGCATTCACCTTGGCGCGCACCGCGGCGATGTTGGCCTCGTCTTGCGGCTTGTCGAGGACGTCGGCCATCAGATTGGCCGTCAGGCGCGTTTCCTCTTCCTTGAAGCCGCGCGTCGTGATCGCCGGCGTGCCCACGCGCACGCCGCTGGTGACGAAGGGCTTTTCCGGGTCGTTCGGAATCGCGTTCTTGTTGATCGTGATGTGCGCCAGCCCCAGCGCCGCCTCGGCCGCCTTACCGGTGATGCCCTTGGCGCGCAGATCGACCAGCATTACATGGCTTTCGGTGCGCCCGCTCACGATGCGCAGGCCGCGCTCGGTCAGTGTTTGGGCAAACACCTGGGCGTTCTTTGCCACCTGCTTGCCGTAGGCCTTGAATTCAGGCGTGAGCGCTTCCTTGAAGGCCACCGCCTTTGCGGCGATCACGTGTTCCAGCGGCCCGCCTTGCAGGCCGGGGAAGATCGCGCTGTTGATGGCCTTCTCGTGCTCGGCCTTCATCAGCACGAAGCCGCCCCGCGGGCCGCGCAGGCTCTTGTGCGTGGTCGAGGTCACCACGTCGGCAAACGGCACCGGGTTGGGGTATTCGCCCGCGACGACGAGGCCGGCATAGTGCGCGATGTCAACCCAGAAAATCGCGCCCACTTCCTTGGCCACGCGCGCCATGCGCTCGAAATCGATGCGCAGCGCATAGGCCGAGGCACCCCCGATGATGATGCGCGGCTTGTGTTCGCGCGCCTTGGCTTCGAAGGCGTCGTAGTCGATCTCTTCCTTCGCGTTCAGGCCGTAGGAGACGACGTTGAACCACTTGCCGGACAGGTTCAGTGCCATGCCGTGGGTCAGGTGCCCGCCTTCGGCCAGGCTCATGCCCAGCAGCGTGTCGCCGGGCTTGGCAAACGCCATCAGCACTGCCTGATTGGCCTGTGAGCCGGAATTGGCCTGCACGTTGGCCGCCTCGGCGCCAAAGAGTTCCTTCACGCGGTCGATCGCCAGCTGCTCGATCACGTCCACGTTCTCGCAGCCGCCGTAATAGCGCTTGCCGGGATAGCCCTCGGCATATTTGTTGGTGAGCTGCGAGCCCTGCGCAGCCATCACGGCGGGCGAGGCGTAGTTCTCGCTGGCGATCAGCTCGATGTGCTCTTCCTGGCGGCGGTTTTCCGCCTGAATCGCGGCCCACACTTGCGGGTCGGTCTGTTCTACGAGGATGTTGCGTTGGTACATGGCAGGTTTTGCGGTTTCCTTCCCTTGGCGTGCAAGGGCTGCCCAGGCGAACGACGGATCGCGACGGAGCAGGTTCCGGCGCGGCACGCTTCCCCGTGGTGGCTCTCCACGTTGGTTGCCATGCCGATTGCGGCAGTGCAGAACCTATCGCCAGTTGCGTACCGTGCGAGTGTATCGCGCGGCTGCGCAAGCGCATGGACGCATCAGAAGTTGCCCAGCAAGGCCACTTTCTGGTCTTGTTGCGGCGCTCCCGTCTGCACCTTTGCCGGGGCCTTGGGCACGGGTTGCGCCTTGGCGGTTACCAGCTTGGCCTTGGTCGAAGCATTGGCCACGTCGCGCAGGCGCTGGTGCTCGGCCAGCACCTTGACGGCATAGCCGGAATCGTCGGGCAGGTTGGCGGCACCGACATAATAACGCAGGCCGCCTTCTATCGAGCCCGCGCGCGCTATGCATTCCTGCAGCACCTTGACGCCCACGCGCAGATTGGCCACCGGGTCAAAGGCGGCAAAGCGCCCGCCGAAGTCTTCGTACTTGTCGGTGTGCACGCGCGTCATCACCTGCATCAGGCCCTGGGCGCCGACGTTGCTCTGCGCAAACGGGTTGAAGCTCGATTCCACCGCCATCACGGCCAGGATCAATGTCGGATCCAGCTTGGTGCGGGCGCCGATCGCGTAGGCTTCACTCACCAGCACCGCCAGCGGCTCGGGCGCCACGCTGTATTTCTTGCTCAGCCAATAGGTGACGGCTTCCTGCTCGCGTGGCAGCGCCTTGGGATTGCTGGCAGTGGCGCGCTCGCTGGCGAAGGGTTCGGCAACAAAGCCATCGATCGCCACCTGGCGCTCCTGCAGCCAGCCCATCAGTTGCTCGGCGCCGGTCTGGCGCAGGTCCGGGCGCAGAACCAGCGTTAGCGCGGCAACGGTGACGGCGAGCCCCACCAGGGCCAGTCCACTATGGGTCAGCTCAAAAAAGCCGGCGGTGATGTCGCCGGCGAAAGTGCGCAAGCCGGCGAATGCGCGGGTGCCTGCCTTCATGGGAATCCTTTCGTTCTCTACCCCAGCCTGCCTTGCGTCCGAATCGTCGACAGTGCGATGGGTCTGGCCGGATGCATGATCCGGGTGATGCTGCGTTCGTGCGTTCTACGGGGCTGGTGCTTTCGGTGGCACCTTGTTCATAGCCCTGAACTATCAATAAGTAAGGGTTTCTACCAATTTATTGAAAACGGGCGGATTCTATGGAAGGTTGAAATACCAAGTCAATGATATAAAACCAATTTGTTAGACATAAATATATTAAACAACTGACTGCGTATCGATTGCGAGAGCAGATTGCGGCGAGCAGGCGCAGGCGATGGACCATGTTCGGTGGCAATTGAAAAATTGTGTGTGGATTGTTGCTGCCTGGTACAACGGCGGTGCGCAGAGCAGGCAAAACTGGTATGGTTGTGTCGCCTGCTTGGTGCAGGCATTGCCGCAAGGGTGCAGGCTCGTGAAGACGGGTGTTCCAACGCCCTGAAACCATGGAAATCTGCTTCTTTGAGGCCCTGATGGAGGCAATCCTTTGTCTCCGGCGCGGCGGACAGCAATCTCCACCGTGCTCAAGATGGTTTTGGCCATGCGCCTGCCATCAGACCCGGCGCCCGGGGTACCCCCGGCCGCCGGGTCTTCTGTTTCTGGCGTTCGGTCATCGTGCGCGCCGCCGTGCAAAATTCGGCGTGTCACGGGTTTTCATGAGGATGCAATGCGTTCAACGGGTTGGGTAGCCACGCACAAGGTGGCAGTCAAGCGCCTTGCGTGGGCGGCGGCAGTGATGCTGGTGCTCTATCTGCTGGCATGGCTGGCGCTGCCGCAGCTGGTGCGCTCGCAATTGCAAAAACAGGGGTCGCAGGCGCTCGGGCGCCAGGTCAGCGTGACCAGCGTTCAGTTCAACCCCTTGACCCTGGAGCTGACCATCCAAGGCTTGGCGGTGGCCGATGCCGCCGGCCAGTCGCCGCAGTTGCAGGTGCAACGCATCTACGCCAATGCCGCGGCGCAGTCGCTGTGGCGCCTGGCGCCGGTGATCGACGATCTCCAGGTGGATGCCCCTGTAGTGCGCCTTGCACGCACGGGCCCGGAGACGTTTGATTTCGACGACATCCTGCAGCGCCTGGGCGAACAGAAATCCGCGCCGTCGGATGAACCGGCCCGGTTTGCGCTCTACAACGTGCGGCTGCAAGACGGAGCGATAGATTTTGAGGATCGCGCCGTCGGTGGGCAGCACAAGCTGCAACACCTGACTCTGAGCCTTCCTTTTCTGAGCAATCTGCCGGCGGATCGGCAGATCAAGGTCTCTCCCCAGCTGGCGTTCGAGTTGGATGGCAGTGCCTTCGATTCCTCGGCCCAGGCAACGCCGTTTGCAGAATCCCGTGCCACGCAGGCGCGTCTGCAGATCAAGGACTTTGACTTGGTGCCGCTGGCAGCCTATGTGCCTGCCTCGCTGGGGCTGCGGCTGCAGTCCGCGCTCTTCAGTGCCGACCTGCACCTCGATTTTTCCGAGCAGGGCGCAACGCCCACGATGACGCTTGGCGGACAGTTGCAGCTGGACAAGCTCGCGCTGGCCGACAGCGCCGACCAGCCGCTGCTGTCGCTGGATGGCCTGACCATTTCCGTGGCGGATGCACGCCTGTTGCAACGCGAGCTGCATGTGGCAGCCGTGGAGCTGCGCCAACCCGTGCTCCATCTGCGCCGCGATGCCGCCGGTGCGATGGTGCTGCCAGGAGCCGGGCAGCCCGGCGATGCCAAGGCGGCGCCAGCAGCCAGTGTTGCACCCCCGTGGGCCATCAGCGTGCAAAAGGTAGTGCTCAGCGATGGCGCCGTGCATTGGCAGGACGAAAGCTTGCCGGGCGCAGCCAAGGCAGCGCGCTGGCAGGCCGGTGACTGGCATGCCGAGACCACCGATATCGCTTGGCCACTCACGCAGCCGCTGCATTTCAAGACCTCGTTTGACCTGAGCGAGGCGGCTGCCAAGGGGAAAGCCGCGCGTTTTCAGGCCGAAGGCGAAACCACCGAGAGCAGCACCAAGGTGGCGCTGTCCATGAACGACCTGTCTCTGGGGCTGGCCGCCCCGTACCTGGAGCAGACCTTTGCGCCGGCGCTGGCCGGCACCGTGCAGGGCCAGGCTACATTGGTACGTGACGGCGATGCTTTGGCGCTCAAGGTGCAGCAACTGGCCATCGATGGCCTCACCCTGTCCTGCGTGCAGCGCAAGGATTGCCCCACTCTGCGCGCGGCCGGCATGCGGACTGCCCCGGCGCAAGCTCAGCTCAGCGTGAAAGCCCTGGAGGTGCGCGACGCCGATGTGGATCTGCACAAGCACACCGCCTCCCTGCGCCAGGTGCTGCTGCAGCAACCCCTGGCCCTGGCTGAGCGGGACAAGGCCGGCAGCTGGCTGTTCGAGCAGTGGCTGAAACCCTCCGCCTCTGGCGCTGGCGAGCCTGCGGGCGCTTCGGCTCCATGGAGCGTGGCGTTGGGCGAATTGCAGCTCAAGGACGGGGCCGTGGCCTTGCGCGATGCCGCGGCGCGCAGCCCGGTGGCGCTCGACGCCACGGCGCTGGATGTGGCTGTGCGTGATCTCGCCTGGAAGGACAGCCGCCTGCCGGCCTTTGGCCTGCGCGTTCAGTCCCGCGTGGGAGTCGGAAAGGCCGACCCGGGCTCACTCACCTGGGATGGCTCGGTGGCGCTCTCGCCAGCCTTGCAGGTCAAGGGTGCGGTGCGCACGCTCAATCTTCCGCTGCAGGTGGTACAGGCCTATCTGCCGCAGGAGCTCAATGTCGATGTGCTGCGCGCCGACGGCAGCTTCAGTGGCAACCTCCATCTGCACGAGCAAAAGACAGGGCTGGCGGTGCAACTGCAGGGTGACGCCGGCTTGAGTGAGGTGCAGGTGCGACTCAAGCAGGAGGCAGTTGCGCAGGCCGATCCCGGTGGCGCTGCTTCCCAAGGAGGCACCGACCTCTTGCGCTGGAAGGCGTTGGCATTGCGGGGGCTGGCGTTGGCGATCGAACCCGGTCAGCCGCTGGCGCTGGACGTGCGCGAAACGGCGCTCACGGATTTCTTTGCGCGCGTCATCGTGCGGGAAAACGGGCGTATCAACCTGCAGGACATCGGTGTGGTGCAGCAGGCAGCGGGCAGCGAGGAAGTGAGGCCGTCCGCGCCCGAAGATGCCGGTCCGGGCCCCAAGATCCGCTTCGGGCCGGTGGCGCTGACCAATGGCACCGTGGATTTCACCGACCATTTCATCAAGCCGAACTATTCAGCCAACCTGACCGAGCTTGCCGGCAGCCTGAGCGCATTTTCGTCGGACGAGGTCGCACCAGGCGCCAGCCCGCAGATGGCGCAGCTCGAGCTCAAGGGCAGGGCACAAGGCACGGCCACGCTCGACATCACCGGGGAGCTCAATCCGCTTGCCAAACCTCTGGCGCTGGATATCCAGGGGCACATGCGCGATCTGGAACTGCCGCCGCTCTCGCCCTACAGCGTGAAATACGCGGGGCACGGCATAGAGCGCGGCAAACTCAGCGTGGACGTGGCCTACAAGGTGCTGCCGGATGGCCAGCTGACCGCGAGCAACAAGCTGGTGCTCAAGCAGCTGGCGTTTGGCGATGAAGTCAAGGGTGCGCCCGCCAGTTTGCCGGTGCGCCTGGCGGTGGCGCTGCTGGCCGATCGCAATGGTGTCATCGATGTGGATTTGCCGATCAGCGGCTCGCTCAACGACCCGGATTTCAGCCTCGGCCCCGTCATCCTCAAGGTCATAGGCAATCTCATCATGAAGGCGATCACCGCGCCGTTTTCGCTGCTGGCCAGCGCCTTCGGTGGTGGCGACGAGCAGGGCGCGGTTACCTTCGCCGCCGGCAGCAGCCAGTTGACCGCGCACAGCCGCGAGCAGCTGGACAAGATCGCTCAGGCGCTGGCAGATCGCCCGGCGCTCAAGGCCACTGTCGTCGGCTGGGCCTTGCCGCAGCAAGAGGAAGAGGGCTGGAAACAGCAGCAACTCCAAGTCATGCTGCTGGCGGAAAAGCGCCGCGAAGCCGTGCAGGAGGGCAAGGATGCTGCCGCGATCGCACAGGTGTCTGCCGAGGAGTACCCGGCGCTGCTCAAGCGCGTCTACCAGCGCGCCGACAACATCAAGAAGCCGCGCAACCTGGTCGGCATGGCCAAGGACCTGCCCGAGGCCGAGATGGAAAAACTGCTGCTGGGCAGCATTGAGCTGCCTGACAACGCCATGCAGGCGCTGGCGCTGGCGCGCAGCGTGGCGGTGCGCGACTACCTCGCAGCGCACAAAGTGCCTGCCGATCGCCTGTTCATCGGTGCCAGCAAGCTGGAGCCTGCGGGCGAGAAAACCGCGCCCTCCACACCCCAGGCGCAATTGCAGCTGTCTGCCAGTTGACCTGCTTGCGAAAGCCGAAGCAAATCAAGCCACAATAGCCCCTTGCCCGTCCGTGCCCGCATGCGCGGCGGGTTGAAGTGGCGCGTACGCCATTGGATTTCTCCTGTTCCCAATCCCATGTTCCCTTTTTCATCCCCGAGTCCCGCCCCTGAACCCGCCGCTGCAGCACCAGCCGCCGATCAGGCGCCCACGCCGCACCCCCTGGATGCCCTCACCGGCGGGGCCTTTTCGGCGGAGACTTCCGGCGAACGCGCCGCCCGCATCCGCGACTGGCTCGCCAGCAACCCCGGCACCGAGCAGCTGCAGGAGGTGTTCAAGAAGCTCAGCACCAAGGACAAGGGCGCCGCGCGTGCGATCCGCGAGCGCCTGGAAGAACTGCGCCGCGCCAGCGCCCAGGAAGCGAGCGCGGCCGACTGGGCAGCCAAGGCCGAGGCCTTGCTGGCTTCTGCACGCCTGAACATCGCCGATGCACTGGCCTGGCAGCGCGACGCCGCCAAGGCCGGGGCGCCCCTGTCGCGCGAGCCGCTGGCGCAACTCAAGACCCGGCTGGCCGACCAGGTCAAGCTCATCGAAGACCTGCAGCACCGCGTGCAGGTGCAGCGCGAAGCCGCGGTGCTGATGGCGCAGCGCATCGAGGTGCTGTCCACCAAACCCTGGCGTGAAGCCCAGGCCGTGCGCGAGCAGCTCGCCGCGGATGTGGCGCACTGGACGAGTCAGGCCGGGCAGATCGTGCAGGACGCGGTGTGGCCCAGCGTGGATCTGCGCTTTCCCCCGCAGCTGGAGCTGGCGCAGACGCAGCTCCTGGCGGTCTGGGATGCATTCCAGGCGGCGCTGGTGCAAGCCGCTGCCGCCAGCGAGGATGCCCAGGCGCCGCTGCCACCCGTGCCCGTTTGGGCCGATGAGTTACGCGTGGCCCGCGGTGAAGCCAGCGTGCCCGCCGCCGTAGCGGCCAAGCCACCCGTCGATCCCGAACGTGTAGCCAAGGCGGTGCAAGCCGTGGGCAATGCGCTGACGCGACTGGAGCACGAAACCACCGAAGGCCACGGCAAGGCGAGTGTGGGCGCCGCCACGGCGCTGCGCGCAACGTGGAAAGACCATGGCCGCTTTGTCGATGCGGCGCTGGAGGGCAGGGTGCATGCGGCACTCGCCGCCGCGGGCGAGCTGCAGGGCTGGCAGCGCTGGAGCGCCGACCAGATACGCGAAGACCTGCTGACCAAGGCGCAGGGCTTGCTCAACCGCCCCGAGGGTCAGTCGCTGGGCGGGCGCAAGATGCAAGAGCTGCTGCGCCAGTTGCGCGAGCAGTGGAAGCAGGCGGACCAAGGCGCGATGGCCAACCATGCGCTGTGGAAGAAGTTTGACGATGCCTGCAACGCAGCGCACAAGGTGGTCGAGGCCTGGCTCGAAAAGTCCAAGGCCGAGGCGCAGGAGCACAAGGCGCAGCGCCTGACGCTGATCGAGGAAGTCAAGGCGTGGACGCAGGCACAAGCCGCTTCGCAGAACTGGAAAACGCAGATTCGCAGCCTGCACGAGTTCAGCGAGCGCTGGCGCATGGCCGGGCACATTGGCGAAAAGATGTTTGCCGAGCTGCAGCCGCTGTGGCGCCAGGCCATGGATGCCGCCAGCGCGCCTTTGGCGGCGGCGCAAAAAGACAACCTCGATGCCCGCAAGAACCTAGTGGATGAAGCGATTGCGCTGGGGGCTGCGCCTGAATTGCGCGTCGATGCCGTCAAGGCATTGCAGCAGCGCTGGCAGGTGCTGGCGCAAGCCGTTCCGCTGGAACGTCGGCTGGAGCAAAAGCTGTGGGATGCGTTTCGCAAACCCATCGACGACGCATTCCAGCGCAAGAGTGCACAGCGCGAGCAGATGGCCGCATCGCTGAACGCGCACGATCGCACCGTGCTGGAGGCCTCCAAGGCCCTGGAAGCGGCCAACGCGACAGGGGACGCTAGCGCGATTCAGGCCGCCATGCAGGCACTGCAGGCAGCCTTGCGTGCAGAGGCACCGCCGCAGGCGCCAGTTCAAGATAAAAACCAGGCTAAAGCGCTTGATGGTACTGCGCAAGGAGCTACAAAAACAGAAGTCAATGAGACGTCCGGCGAAAGTGCTGCCGTGCCAACAGACGCACCGGCACCAGCGCCTGCCGCTCGGCGCGTGGTGGCGGTACGCGGCGACGACCGCCCCGGGGCTGCCAAATCCGCCGCAGCGCCGGCGCGACCCATGCACCGCAAGGACCAGCGCCCAATGCGCCCTGGCGCTGCGGATCGTTTCGGTGACCGCCCCGAGCGGGCCGAACGTGGACCGCGCCTGGGTGATGCTGCGTTTCGCGCGCAGCGCGACGCGCTGGAGCAGGCGCAGGGCGCGTTGCGCAAGCTCGCAGCCCAGGCCCACGGCGAGGCTCTGGCGCAGCTGATGGAGGCCTGGAAGAAACGCGATGCCGCCTTGGTGCCCGCTGCGCGCGAGCTCAGTCGCGCGGTCAACCCGGCAGCCCATGCCGCCTGGGTCAAAGCCGTGTCTGGCACGGCTCAGGCACCTGCCGGCGATGCATTGCTGCGGCTGGAAATTGCGGCCGACGTGCCGACGCCTGCCGAGCACCACGATGCCCGACGTGCGTTGCAGCTGCAGATGCTCACGCGGCGCAACGACCCGTCGCCACAGGAGACCTGGACGCAGGATGCGTGCCGCGTTCTCGCCGCCGCGGCCGATCCAGGCAGCGAGCGCCGCCTGCAAGGCGCACTCAAGATTCTGTTGCGCAAGTAAGCGCAGCAAAAGCAAAGGCCGCTACGCAAATGCGTAGCGGCCTTTGGTTCTTTTCACCGTCAGGCTGGTCAATGCGCCCACGCGATTGAAACGTCAGCTACCAACGTGGTGCCCGGGGCCGGACTCGAACCGGCACGCCTCGCGGCGGGGGATTTTGAGGAGTCCCCTGCGTCTACCAATTTCACCACCCGGGCTGGTATCTCGGAAAACGCGGAATTATGGCACAGTAGGGGCCATGAAAACGTATCCATCGATTGAAAGCACGATAGGAAATACCCCCTTGGTAGCGTTGCAGCGCCTGGGCGCTGCCGGGCACGCCGAGCGGCAAACCGTGGTCCTTGCCAAGCTGGAAGGCAACAACCCGGCCGGCTCCGTCAAGGACAGGGCGGCCTTGGCCATGATTCAGGGCGCCGAGCAGCGCGGTGAAATCCAACCAGGCGACGCACTGATTGAAGCCACTTCCGGCAATACCGGTATCGCCCTCGCGATGGTTGCGGCGGTCAAGGGTTATCGCATGGTGCTGGTCATGCCTGAAGATCTGTCCGTTGAGCGTGCCCAGACCATGAAAGCCTACGGCGCCGAACTGGTGCTCACGCCCAAGAGCGGTGGCATGGAGTACGCCCGCGACCTCGCGCTGCAGATGGCGGCACAAGGCAAGGGCAGGGTGTTGGACCAATTCGCGAACGAGGACAACCCGCGCGCGCATTTCACGACCACGGGCCCTGAAATCTGGGAACAGACCGGCGGTCGCATCACCCATTTCGTCAGCGCGATGGGGACTACGGGCACGATCACGGGCGTGGCGTGCTACCTGCGCAAGAAAAATCCCAAAGTACGCATCATCGGCGCCCAGCCAACCGAAGGCTCGCGCATCCCGGGCATTCGCAAATGGCCCGAAGCCTATCTGCCCAAGATCTACCAGCCGGAGCTGGTCGACGAGCTGGTCTCTGTCTCGCAGGGCGATGCAGAAGACATGGCACGCCGACTCGCGGCCGAAGAGGGCATTTTCGGCGGGATTTCATCGGCCGGAGCCTGCTGGGCAGCGCAACAGATCGCACAGCGCGAGCACAACGCAACCATCGTGTTCGTCGTCTGCGATCGCGGCGACCGCTATCTCTCCACCGGGGTTTTTCCCGCCTGAACGATGCTGCAGCACTACGAAATGCGGTTTTGTCCTCACTGCGCATCCGAGCTTTTGCCTATCGCACAAATGGAAGATGGCGGAGAGAAGGTGCGTTTGCGCTGTGCCGCCTGCGGCTGGACGCACTGGAACAACCCGGTTCCCGTGCTTGCAGCCATCGTCGAGATGGACGGCAAGGTGCTGCTCGCCCGCAACGCTGCGTGGCCGCCCAAGATGTTTGCTCTCATCACGGGCTTCATGGAAGCTGGCGAAAGCCCTCAGGAAGGTGTCGCTCGCGAGGTGAAGGAGGAAACCGATCTGGACGCCCATGCGATCACGCTGGTGGGAGCCTACGAGTTTCTGCGCATGAACCAGGTGATCATTGCCTACCACGTAAAGGCGACTGGCACGGTGCAGTTGTCGCCGGAACTGCTGGATTACCGGTGGATGGAGCTCAAGGATCTCAAGTGCTGGCCGGCAGGCACAGGCTATGCGCTGGCAGATTGGCTGCGCACGCGTGGTCACGAACCCGTATTCTTTACACCTGAAGAGAACGCCGAACGCCGGCGCGGACTGGATCAACCCAAGGAGGGAACATGAATATCGACAACGAACTGGATGCGCGCGGACTCAACTGCCCGCTGCCTATCCTCAAGGCCAAGAAGGTGCTGACCAAGATGCTCAGCGGCCAACTTCTCAAGGTCATTGCGACCGACCCCGGTTCGACGCGTGACTTCCAGGCGTTCGCCAAGCAAACCGGCAACGAATTGGTCGAGCAGCAAACCCAAGGCGATGAATTCATCCACATCTTGCGACGACGCTGATGCCCGAAGCGCTGACAAGGCGATATGGTTTAAATTGATACAATGTATATTATGTTTAATTGCCACCCGAGCTAGAGCCAGCAACGGAAGGAAGAAACGGCACAGACAGCTTAGGGACATTCCCCGATTGACAAGGCACGTCCTTTGTGCATTGTAAAAAATTGGAGGGAAAATGTTCCGAACACCGCGCAATCTTCCATCGCTGGCGGACATGCTGGACGACATCAAGACGGATCGGCGGACGATCGCAAAGCACCTGGGCATCACTTCGCGGACGCTCGCCAGGTACGAAGAGAAGCAGCACGCACCGCGCCCGATCATGCTTGCGCTTTTCTGGGAAACGCAATGGGGACGCGAAACAGCCGACGCGGAAGCACAGACATGGAGCCAGATCAACGCGCTACGCGCCGAGCTGGCAGACGAAGAGAACGCGATTTTGAGAACTCAGCTTCTCAGCGCTGAAAGGCTGATACCGACGAACGCGCCGTTTTTCCTGCTTGGAAAACGCCCCGAAAAATCACGCGCGGTTCAACGGTCCACGTATTCGGCTTCAAAGCGTTTCCGGGCAGCCGCGTACGCGTTCGCACACGCCACGGTTGCATCACGTTGACAGTCTGGCGACGGCGTGAAGTAGCGCATCCAAGCCTGCTCCTTGCGTTGTTTGCGCTCGCGCTCAGCTTGCAACGCCGCCGCTTGCGCGTCGCTTCGCTGCTGCGCCTGCTGCGCAGCACGCTCGCGAGCTTGAGCCGCCCTTCGGTCCGCGTCGCGCGCCTCAGATAGCACCTGCTGCGCAGCGCGCTCAATGCGCCACTGCATCACGGCCTCATAGGTGTAGACGGCAGCAAGGCCACCGATGTAGACGCCAAGCGCTACCCCGAAAACGAGGACGAAAAAAGAGCCCTCTTCCTCTTTGCGCTGAAACATAGCCCCTCCTTTTGCGAGAGTCTATCCGCGCCTGTTGCACACGGCGGGGTTCGCGTACCGCACCGCGTCCAAATCGTCAAGGGCAAGGGCTTCGCCGACGTACTCACCCGTTCGGCCTTCACTTCGTTTCGGTCCGCTGCGGCTTCCGTGCGTCCCCTTGACTATTTTTCCCCGGTGCTGTGCATCGCTCCTTGCGGAGAAGGCCCCACCGCGACCGCGGCGAGTCCTTCCCCTACAGGAGAAAAGCGCGATGATCGCCAGCAACTACCGCAAGCACGCAGATGCCCTCATCAGGCAAATGGAACTCGACTTGTCGGGTATCGTGACAGAGCGCGTAGAGCAGCGCGCGGCAGCATGGGCTTGGCTGATGCACAACGGCACGCCGCAGCCGCTGGAAAAGCCCGCCGTGCCTCAATGGTTCAAGGCTATCAAGGCTGCTGCGCGACGACTGGCGAAGGCCATCAAAGACGCGTGCATGTTCCTTGCAGAGCGTGTTCAGTAATCACCTGCGCGAATGCGCGTTTCGCAGAGGCACCGAATCCCACCACGTTTTGACTTGTTCCGGTTGTGTCGCCGGTGCTGGCAGAGGCACGACAACGGGCGGTTGCTGCAGTTGCGCGACTTCGCGCCCCGGTTCACGCTCGCGCGCCGTGCGAAATGCGGACGGTTCGGAGCGTTGTTCCTGCTGCTGCCAGTCAATGAAAAAGCCCTTGTCGACTATCTGCAGGCAGACCGCGCCGGAGACCTGCAGCAATGTCGCCTGCTGGCTATAGCACTTGCAGGTCTTGCCCATCTTGATGCACGCCGCCGGATATGGCGCAACCGCCGGTTTTGTCACTTCGTCATAGGCTGGCGCCGTATGAGGGAAATCAGGCAAGCGAGGTTTGCGAAGCTCCAAGTAATCGTTCAATGACAGCTTGACCACATCCGCCCGCGCATCGGTGCTGATCGGTCCAGCTTTTGCGACCACTTCTGTCGCCGCCTCAGGTGCATGCTTCGTCACATTGGATTTGACGCTTACCACTGCGCCCCAAATGAGCGCAGGGACTACCACGGCAGAAGCCAGCACAAACCAGAAAGCACGCGGAATCTTTTTCTTGCCAGTGTGAATGCTGGCAGACCTGTACCACTTAAAAACGTCCTTGGGGAATGGACGCATGGACACCTCACCGCGCGCACCTGCCCCGGGTTCTTCGCACCTGAGATCAGGCGCACCGAACTTGATCACACTCACAACGTCAGCGCCGAATGTGCGTTTCAGGTGGCGATGCCAGCTTGGTTTGTCGATCAAGCGCCGTATGAAAACGTCCAGAAGCGACGGATGCGGACAGATCATCCAGAAGTCAAAGCCACGTTTGCGGCGAAACTGCGCAACAGCATTCACGTAGTCGGGGACTTCTGCGCCAGATCGCCGGAGCGGGAATTCGTTCTGGCATTCGTCCATGATGCAGATGGACCCATCGGGCAAATCTTGCCAGAGCTTAGGATCGAATGGTTTCCAACCGAAATCTTGCGCGGTTTCCTCGTTCAACTCGAAACCGTGGTAGTAGACCGGACGGTTTTCTTTTAGCTGCTGCTCGCGAACATCTTTGAGCGTCAGGAGTGTTTTACCTGCGCCATTAGCGCCCGTTGTCAGGTAGATCATTTAAGCACCCACCGCTTGAATGTATCGCCGCTGATGCCGTTAATCAGCATCCGTGCCGATATTGCACTGGTGACAATGCTAATGCAAACTCCAACTTTCATATACGCGATCAAACTAAACATTTCAGCAGGCAGACCAGAAAACGCCGTAATGGCCTGCGCTGTCATCCAGTCAAGCGACGTTGATAAACCCGTAAAGGTCACCACAGAAATACCAAGAGCAATAAGCACCCGCCCAACGAGGGTACCAACAAGGGATATGAGAGCGCCGCCGATTGCAGCAATGAATACAGGCATATCAACCCCTCATAACGATGCGGACCGCGAGAAGCAGGGACACCGCGACCAAAATATTGCCGAGCATTTCAAGGTACGGGCACAGGACAGAGAAAGGCAGGGTAATAGATTGGCCCATCACTGAAACCGTTTTGTCGCCTACGCAAGCGCCGCCGCCGAGTGCATCGGTTTGATTGATATTCGGTGTCAGGTCCACTGTCGAATTTCCCGGAAGGGCTTCGGTTTGTGATCCTTCTTTGCCTTTTTCAGCCTCATACAGTTTGGATTCCAAGGTTTCATCAACGAACAATGCGCAGTTCCTGCGGTGCTGTTCACGAGCAATAGCGCATTGAACTGCATCACCCTCACATTGGAAGCCACCCATGCAGGTCCCCATAAACGAGGAATTAGGACCCTCCCCGCCTTCACCATCGCCCCCGCCACCATCACCACCGCCACCGCCGCCGCCCGGAGTCGGCACGATTGGTATGCAGGCTGAATCCACCTTCACATAGCCCTTGCCGCACTTGCCATCTTCATCCGGTTCTTTTGGCCTTGTCTCGTAACACATGCCGCCACGTTCTACAAAGCCTTCAGCGCAACCTTCTGGCGGCTTTTCCTCCCCTTCTGGTTTCTGCTCGTCGGAAATGCCGCTTGACGATCCTTTTCCGTCGCCCTCGTTCGCGGAACCGCCGAGGTTCCCCGTATCTTCGTTGCCGCCACGACCGCCCGCAGGTTCATCAGGTCTGGGAGTCGGCGGATTACCACCGCCACCGCCACCCGTGCCGCCATCACCGTCGCCGCTACCGCCGCCACCCCCACCGCTGCCACCGTTGCCGTCATCGCCGCCGCCGCCGTCACCTTCACCGCCACCACCGCCGCCAGGTCCATTGCCCGGACCATCGCCAGGTCCTGAACCGCCAGTGCATTCAGCGCCTGTTTCGCGCGCTATTCCGTAATTTGCAATGATTGTTTCGCCATCTTTTTCATAAGTAATATCAAACGACGCATTGATGACGATTTGACAACCGCCCTCACAAGTGTAAAAGCTAGTTGAATCCCCGATCCAGCGTTCACCGTGTTCCCTACCCGCTTTGCACTTATCGGTTTTCTTGCAAACGCCATTCACGCGTGTTTGTCCGAATGGGCAAGGTGGTTCTTTCACACAGAAGCCGCCTACCCTTATTTCATCCGGTTGGCAATTGTCAGGGACACAGGCGCCGCCCTCTTCATGCTGACCGGATGGACACGGGTTGATTTTGTGGCATAGGCCATCTTCCCCGCGTTCTTCGTTTGCTTCGCACTTTGGAACGCATTGTCCGCCGACAATTTCATGAGTTGACGGACACCCATCGCACGAATTCCCCGCTTGGTTTGCCAACGTACCATTAGGGCAGAAATACCCTTGCCACAATGGATAAAACGCTTCCGGAACCGGATGCTCAGTTTCAATAAACCAGCCTAAAAATCTACCGTTAGCCGCTTGATTCGGTACGACGTTAGCCATGCAGTAATCGTAATCAACTGATGCCGACCGATGAAACCACCCGCATCCATCCATCGCTGGTGCAGCAGCGTGCGACCAAGGCGCGAGGAGCAATAAAGCGAACGCGACAATCAATCGCTGAAAATAAGCCACACGGCCCCCAAAACTGCAATGAGCAGAAATATCCCCATGTCGGTCCTTTTGCCTTTACAAAGCACTCAGCGCGAGCGCTTAGAAAAGGCCCCGAAGGGCCAGACGATCAGGAGAGCGCTTGCCGCACCCAACGGAACGCCTTGATCGCCACGTACAGCAGAAGCACCGCAGCGCCAATCAGACCGACAGGAGTAGCCTGAGAGGCAATATCGGTCACGACATCACTGACGTCGATTGCAGCCGCATGGCTGGCTTGCGCAGCGAAAACGCCGCCAGTAACCACCAGAGCCGAACCGAGGTTCTTTGCTTTTTGAACGATGTTCATGAGTTTTCCTTTTCCCGGTTTTCATCAATGGAAAGCGCTCGAATCAGGACCCGGAAACCGAACCCGACCGCCCACACCAGCAGCACCGCGCCGCCGATACTTGCCGCCGCTTCTGTATCCAGATTCAGGACCGGAAGCGCGAATTCATGAATGACGGTAACCGTACAGGCACCAGCACATTCAATAATCTGTTGCGGATCAGCCATTGCAGCCGATCCCATCGACTACGCGATGCAATTCATTGAGGTCGACGACGACCGCCCGATAAAACGGTTCGCAATGATCCTCAATCAGTTGCGCGCACGTTTCCAGATCATCAACCGGGCAAGCCTCAGACAGAAGCAATACCCAGCAGGGTTGCCCATCTTCAAAGCTGGGAGTGAGGAAACTGCCCGTAGTTGATGACTGTATTACGAACGCCACATTAACCCCTTACATGCTTTTCCCAATGCTCTATCGCCTGCATGGACTCCCATTCCTGCCGCGTCATTGGAGTTCCGTCGCCAAAATCGCCATATTGCCACTCTTGCGTTGCATCCGCATCATCATTGCGAACCGCGTTATCTTCACTCCATTCGCGCAACTCTTTTTCAGCAACGGTTTCCGCTTTAAGATTAGAACCAGCATCCAAAGGCCACCGATTAGAAATATCACGATTAGAAAAATTAACCCCGACACCTGATGATCCGACATGGTTAACAAACCACCATCTGCGCTGCAAATCAGAAACGAATGACATTTAATTCACCTCAATATTCTGCCTTGAATGAAACATGAAGCCGAGCGTTAACCACGCCAAAGTCAGAAGGTAATTCAACTTCGATTTGAAAATGATAAGAGTCGCAAAGAATCCCCCTCCGAAAATCAGTAAGCGGTTCAAGCATGACTGACAACTGAGAAATCAACATCGCAGAAAAATCAAATTCTTCGCCAAGCGTAAACATCACGCCGCCTTTTTCGGCTGTTCAAGCGGGCGAATGTCGAGAAGGACCATCTTGGTTCCATCTTGTGCAGCCGCCGCCATTTCGAACGTCGCAACGGCTTTGATGGGCAGAGATGCGCCCAGGTGCGCCCACTTTTCAAACTCACTCGCATTCTGGATTTTGAAAGGACGAGTCGCACGACCGATGGAGCGACCTGCACTGTTTTCCGAGAGGTCGACTTCACAATGGAAGGTCGTGCTAGAGAAATCGCGCCCGTCAATTGAGCCCTTCGACTCTTTGACGCCGTGGACGATGACTTCAGACTTGAATTGCATTTACTTTCCTTTTTCGGTCGTGATTTAGGCTGATGCGAAAGCGGGACCAGCGCTTGCGGCCTTCTTTGTGCGATGGAATGCCAAGCTGTAAGCGCTTCCGACTTCATCGCGGGTAAATCGACGCAGGCGACCGGGCAAGCCCTGCCCTATCACGAGGTCAAGAAAGGTGTTTTCTTTCAGGTAGCGGAACGCGAGCGCGAGGGATGGCGCTGCAACGTTACGAATCCAGCGCAGATTGCGCGTTACTTCTGCTTCTACGGTTTGTTCCGCGAGCTTTCGCTCGCAGGGAACAGGTTCAGGCGTTGCCGTGAATTCCGCTTCACGAAGCATTGCCGCATGCCAGTCGCTGGCACCGGCGAAGAAATCGGCAGGACGCCGGAGCATGTCCGCACTCAGGACCCGGAGCTTGTTGCCGTATCGCAGTTCAATGCGAACCCAGCCGGTAGCATCTTTTTCGCCGAAAAGCTGATGGCCCTTTTCGTAGACATTTGTTTGCTTTCCGGCTTGTTTGGAGCCGATATAGAAGCTTCGGCTATGGCCCGCGCACCAGTCGCCAACCATGTTGCACTTGGGACGCTTGACGCCCACGTCACACAGCCCGGTTTCATAGTCGGACTTCACCCGGAGCATGCCGCCGGACAGACCATCGAAGAAGTCAAGCGCCAGGTCACAGCGCGTTATGTTTCCTTCGACGCCCTCTATCACGAAGGCGAGCGCACCACGCCAGCCGGGTTGCGCGAAGGTGCACGCAGAACCGTAAAGGTTGACGTGCAGGGTTTTGGATTGCGCCTGCTGGCGCGGACTTTCGCCACTGGCGAGGAAACCGACCCAACCGCATTCTTCGCCCGCTCGTTCAATGCTCAGGCGATGACGGTAGAAGTCATGACCCTTGCGGATTTCAGGGTTGACCGTGAAGCCTTCACCGAGGCAGTTTGCAACCGCTTGCGCAAGCTGATGGGCTTGAACCGCTGGCGCATAGTCGGAGTCAGGAAACTGATACAGATTGCGAAGGAAGCGCGCATAGGCTCGCTGTTCCAAGGTTCCGTTTTCCCGCTCAAATTGCGCAAGCGGTTCACCGCCGTTTTCAGTACCGACCGGGTTTAGAAGCGCAGGATCAGGAGCCGGAGCATTTCGCAGCAGGCAGGTGAAGCGCAGCCAATCGACATGCACCGCTACCTTGGTTTCAGTACGCTCAGCAATCAGCCGCGCCTTGACTTGGTTCCCATCAAGAACGAGGGAACATGTTCCGGCATGCCGGTTCAGGACTGAACTAGCCGGGCGAGTCATTTAATTGTTCTCCCCGTGATTACCATCGGGGACGGCCAGAGAGCACGCCGCCGCCCGCGCGTCGGCGGCGCTCCGCTTGCCGCCATCCGCGCAGGCTGCAGCGCGCGCAGAAAGTACCGAAACGAGGTTTTGTCGTGCGAGGAAATCGGCAATGGATAGCCAAGCCTGGCGATTGCCTTCGGCACCGGGCTCTATCACTTCGTGACCAAGCCTCTTCGCTTCGCTTCGGTCTTGACCCATTCGGGTAACGATCCCTATCGCGGTGGTCATTGGAAGGCCCCGCCCAAGAGGTTGCGACGAGTCACGGCAACGAGAGTTCTGCGCCACGGCAGGCCCGCGAGCTTGGCATCAAGGGACAGCCAGACACCGCACGGGCTTTTGAAAAATCCCGCAAGAGGTCCGCGAAGGTTGCGCCCCTGCTGCTGAGCGAGCAGAGCCGACAAGCGCGCCGCTTCGTCTCGCGACGATGAGGCAGCAGGGACGCAAACGAGGGAAGGCGAAAGAGAGTGCATGTCGGCTCCTTGGTTGGAGCGGATCATGCGTTCTAAATTCAAGAACTAGTTCTAAACCATAGAACAGTTGCGGGTTATAGAACGTTCAACTAGCATTTACGTACCGAAAACGCAACAGAAAGGCACCAAATGAAAGCCGCAGAATGGATCGACCGCGTGAAAAAATCGCTCGGAATCGAGAGCGACTATGCAGCCGCGAAAGCACTAGGAATCTCGCGCAACGCAATCAGCACCTATCGCGCAAAAGGTTCAACACTGGACGAAGCCGCTAGCTTATCTGTAGCTTCTGCACTTGGAATAGCGCCCGCTGGCGTCATACTTGACCAGATCGCCGAGCGCGTGAAGGCGCCCGAGGTACGCACTACCCTGCTGGCCGAAGCGCGCCGGCTTTGTATATTATGTTAAATAAATGATGGGTAGCCTGAAACACCACCGGATTGCCTCCTGACACCGACACGTGATGGACCTCGTTGACGTACTAGCCACCGACAGCACACTGCCCAGCCTGCCGCGCGTGCTTGCGCTGCTGACGACGGAGCTGGCGCAACCAGAACCCAATTTGCGGCGTGTCAACCGCTGGTTCTGCGGCGATCCGGTGCTGGCGGCACGCTTGCTGCAAGAAGCGAATGCGCAATCGCATCCGCTTTCCGGCAAGGTGGGAAGCATCGCGGAAGCCATGGTCCTGCTGGATACGGCGCAGCTGCGGCTGTTTGCATCGCAAGCGTTTCTGGGTACCACCTCAGGCTCCGTGCCGGGTGTGAACCTCCAGCACTTCTGGCGCTACAGCGTCAACACGGCCCGGATCATGCGGTCGTTGGCGGGCGTTGTCGGGCGCAATCAGGCGCTGGCCTACGCTGCGGGTTTGCTCCACGGCTTGGGCGAACTGGTCCTGCATTTGCGCGATCCTCTGGGCTGCCAGTCGGTCACAACGGTTGCCGGGCCGCTGGATCTTCGCCGCACCAAGGCCGAGCGGCGCATCTGGGGCTACGACTATGCGGCGGTCAGCGCTGCGATGGCACGCCAATGGCGCTTTCCGGCGGAGCTCGTCGATACCCTGGGCGGCCACAGCGCCCCGTTTGACGGCGAGACCTACGAACCACTGGCAGCAGTGCTTCATCTGGCGTCGTGGCGTGCGCGGGCGCGCGAGGCCGGGTTGGGCCAGCGCGAACTGGCCGCCACCTTTCCGGGAGAAGTGGGCGTGGTGCTGGAGATGGATATCGATACGGTGCTGCAGCAAGACCCCATTGACTGGAAGGCACAGCCCAATGCAGGCGAATTCGTCTGATGGCCTTGCGAGGGCCGTGTGATGCGCCTGCGCCTGTCTGAACTGAAACTGCCGCTGAACCATGCGGATGGCGACCTGCTGCAGCTCGCTGCCCGGGTGCTTGGCGTTGCGCCTGAAGCCGTGGCGCACCTGGATGTTTTCAAGCGCAGCTTCGACGCGCGCAAGTCCGAGCTCATGGTGGTGACCATCGCCGATGTGCAGCTGCGCGACCCGGTCCTGGCCGCCGAACTGCTGCGGCGCCATGCGGCCAATCCGCATCTTCAGGCCGCGCCCGACATGCGCTACCAGATGCCGGTGCACGCGGGAGCCGCCGCGCCCCGCCCTGTAGTCATTGGATTTGGTCCTTGCGGGATTTTTGCCGCCCTCTTGCTGGCGCAGATGGGGTTCAAGCCGCTGGTGCTGGAACGCGGCAAGGCGGTGCGCGAGCGCACGCAGGACACTTGGGGTTTGTGGCGCAGAAAGCAGCTGAATCCGGAATCCAATGTGCAATTCGGCGAAGGTGGCGCCGGCACCTTCAGCGACGGCAAGCTCTACAGCCAGATCAAGGACCCGCGCTTTCTCGGCCGCAAGGTGATGCAGGAACTGGTCAATGCCGGTGCACCGCCGGATATCCTGCAGATCGCGCATCCGCATATCGGCACCTTCAAGCTCGTCAAGGTTGTCGAGGCCATTCGCGCGCAGATCATTGCGCTGGGTGGCGAGATCCGCTTTGAACAGAAGGTGACCGACGTTCTGCTCGAGGATGGCCATTTGCGCGGACTCATGGTGCTCGATCAACGCAGTGGCGATTCCCATGAGCTGCGCGCCGATCACGCGATTTTTGCGTTGGGACATAGCGCACGCGACAGCTTCGAGATGCTGCAGGCGCGCGGTGTCCAGCTGGAGGCCAAGCCGTTTTCCATCGGCTTTCGCATCGAGCATCCACAGAGCGTGATCGACCGTGCGCGCTGGGGCCGGCATGCCGGCCATCCGCTGCTGGGCGCTGCGGACTACCGGCTGGTACACCATGTCACCGGCGCAGGCGCTAGCGGCCGCGCGGTGTACAGCTTCTGCATGTGCCCAGGTGGAACAGTGGTCGCCGCCACCAGTGAGCCGGGGCGCGTCGCCACCAATGGCATGAGCCAGTATTCGCGCAACGAACGCAACGCCAACGCAGCCATCGTCGTCGGCATCACGCCGGACGATTTTCCCGCGTCCATGGGCGAGCGCCCTCACCCGCTGGCGGGCATCGCGTTGCAACGCGAGCTGGAATCGCGCGCCTTTGTGCTGGGCGGTGGCGATTACTGCGCTCCGGCGCAGCTGGTGGGTGATTTCATTGCGGGGCGCGCCTCCACAGCGCTGGGCAGCGTGCAGCCGTCCTACCAGCCCGGGGTCACACCCTGCGATCTCAGCCCCGCCCTGCCCGACTACGCCATCGCTGCGCTGCGCGAGGCGCTGCCAGCCTTCGGCCGCAAGATCAAGGGCTTTGATATGCACGATGCGGTACTGACGGGCGTGGAAACGCGCACCTCGTCACCGCTGCGCATTCCGCGTGGCGAGGACTTTCAAAGCGTGAATGTGCGCGGCCTGTATCCCGCAGGCGAAGGTGCAGGCTATGCCGGTGGAATACTGTCCGCCGGCGTGGATGGCATCAAGGTGGCGGAAGCCTTGGCACGCAGCCTGGTGCACGCGGCGTAGGTCGCGCCAGAGCAATCGCCCATTGCGGCACAGCGCCCGACCGGTGGCAGGCCGAGCCCTGTGCCACAACCGCTATCGTTTCTGCGGCGGCACGTCGGTGCAGCTGCCATGCGCCACCTCGGCCGCCATGCCTATGCTCTCGCCCAGTGTGGGGTGCGGATGGATGGTCTTGCCGATGTCCACCGTGTCTGCGCCCATTTCGATGGCCAGGGCAATCTCGCCGATCATGTCGCCGGCGTGCGTGCCGACGATGCCGCCGCCCAGGATCTTGCCGTGGCCGTGGGCCTCGGGCGAATCGTCGAACAGCAGCTTGGTGAATCCCTCGTCGCGACCGTTGGCAATGGCGCGGCCCGATGCCGCCCAGGGGAACAGGCCCTTCTTCACCTTGATGCCCTGCGCCTTGGCCTGGTCCTCGGTCAGGCCGACCCAGGCGACCTCGGGGTCGGTGTAGGCCACGCTGGGGATGACGCGGGCGTTGAAGGCAGCTGCCGCCAGCTCCTTGTTGCCCTGCAGTTCGCCGGCGATGACCTCGGCCGCCACATGGGCCTCGTGCACCGCCTTGTGCGCCAGCATGGGCTGGCCGACGATGTCGCCGATGGCAAAGATATGCGGCACGTTGGTGCGCATCTGAATGTCCACGTCGATGAAGCCGCGATCCGTCACCGCCACCCCCGCCTTGTCGGCGGCGATCGTCTTCCCGTTGGGCGAGCGCCCCACCGCCTGCAGCACCAGGTCGTAGGTCTGCGGCTCGGGCACCGTGACGCCGTCCTTGGCAGGAGCGAACGTGACCTTGATGCCTTCCGGCGTGGCCTCGGCCGCCACGGTCTTGGTGTTGACCATGATGTTGTCGAAGCGCGGCGCGTTCATCTTCTGCCAGACCTTGACCAGATCACGGTCGGCGCCCTGCATCAGGCCGTCCATCATCTCGACCACGTCCAGGCGCGCGCCCAGCGTGGAATACACCGTGCCCATCTCCAGGCCGATGATGCCGCCGCCCAGGATCAGCATGCGTTTTGGCACGCCAGCGAGCGCCAGCGCGCCGGTGCTGTCCACCACGCGCGGGTCGTTGGGCATGAAGGGCAGACGCACGGCCTGGCTGCCGGCGGCGATGATGGCGTTCTTGAACTGCACGACCTTCTTGGCGCCGGTCTTGTCCTGGCCGCTGCCTGTCGTTTCCTCCACCTCCAGGTGGTGGCTGCCGAGGAAATGCCCATAGCCGCGCACGATCGTGACCTTGCGCATCTTGGCCATCTGACCCAGGCCGCCGGTGAGCTTGGAGATCACCTTTTCCTTGTGGCCGCGCAGGGTATCGACGTTGACGCTGGGCGCGCCAAAGTCTATGCCCGCAGCCTTCAGGTGGCTGACCTCATCCATCACCGCCGCCACATGCAGCAGCGCCTTGGACGGGATGCAACCCACGTTCAGACACACGCCGCCGAGCGTCGCATAGCGCTCAATCAGCACCACCCTGAGCCCGAGATCGGCCGCGCGAAACGCCGCCGAATAGCCGCCCGGGCCACCACCCAGCACCGCCACGTCGCATTCCAGGTCGGCGCTGCCGGCAAAGCTGCCTGCTATCGGTGCAGGAGCTGCTGGCGATTGACTGGTGGGCGCTGGAGCCGGTTTTTGCTCTGATGCTGGAGCCGTTACGGGAGCCTCTGCCGACTCCAGCGTCAGCAGCACGCTGCCTTCGCTGAGCTTGTCTCCGAGCTGGACTTTGAGCTCCTTGACCACGCCCGCGGCGGACGAGGGAATCTCCATCGACGCTTTGTCGCTCTCCACCGTCACCAGGCTTTGCTCGACGCGGATGGTGTCACCCACCGCGACCAGCACCTCGATGACCGCCACATCCTTGAAGTCGCCGATGTCCGGGACCTTGATGTCCATCACTGCCATGTCCGGGCTCCTTTCACAGCAGGATGCGGCGGTAGTCCGCCAGCACCTGGCCCAGATAGGCGTTGAAGCGTGAGGCCGCCGCGCCGTCGATCACGCGGTGGTCGTAGGACAGCGACAGTGGCAGCGTCAGGCGCGGCACAAAGGCCTTGCCGTCCCACACCGGCTTCATCTGGCTCTTGGACAGGCCCAGGATGGCCACCTCGGGCGCGTTGATAATGGGCGTGAAGTGCGTGCCGCCGATGCCGCCGAGCGACGAGATGGATATGCAGCCTCCCTGCATGTCGGCCACGCCCAGCTTGCCGTCGCGCGCCTTCTTGGCCAGTTCCGACATTTCCTGGCTGATCTGCAAGATACCCTTCTGGTCCGCATTCTTGAGCACCGGCACCACCAGGCCATTGGGCGTATCGGCGGCAAAACCGATGTGGTAGTACTGCTTGTAGACCAGGTTGTCGCCATCCAGGCTGGTGTTGAACTCGGGGAATTTCTTGAGCGCCGCGACCACCGCCTTGATGACGAAGGCGAGCATGGTGACCTTGACATCGCTCTTGGCCTTGGCGCTTTCCTGGTTGGTCTGCACGCGGAAGGCTTCGAGTTCGGTGATGTCGGCCTCGTCGTTGTTTGTGACGTGCGGAATCATCACCCAGTTGCGCGCCAGGTTGGCTCCGCTGATCTTCTTGATGCGCGACAGCGGCTTGGCCTCGATCGCGCCGAACTTGGCGAAGTCCACCTTGGGCCAGGGCAGCAGATCCAAGCCCACGCCGGAGCCGCCGGCCGGTGCGCGCGCAGCCTGTGCCTGGGTCTGCACGCTGCCCGCCATCACGGAGCGGGTGAAGGACTGGACATCCTCCGGCGTGATGCGCCCCTTGGGGCCAGTGCCTTTGACTTCCGCCAGCGGCACGCCGAACTCGCGCGCGAGCTTGCGCACCGAGGGGCTGGCATGCGGCAGCCCGAGCAGCGAACCACCGGGCTGGTGCGCCGGTGCACTGGCAGCCGGGGGCGGTGATACCAGCGGTGCCGCTGCAGCAACTGCCACCACGGGCGCAGGCACTGCCGGGGCAGCGGCGGCGGGTGCAGGCGTCGCCGCGGGTGCAACGGCGCCTTCGAGCACCACCACCAGATCGCCCGTATTGATCGTGTCGCCGAGCTTGACCTTGAGCTCCCTGACCACGCCGGAGGCGTTGCAGGGGATCTCCATCGACGCCTTGTCGGATTCCACCGTCAACAGTGATTGCTCGGCCTTGACCGTGTCCCCCACGGCCACCAGTAGCTCGATCACGGCCACATCCTTGAAATCGCCGATATCGGGCACGCGCACTTCGATGCGGCCGGTGGCGCCTGACGCGGGTGCTGCAGCAGGCGCCGCGTTCGCCTGTACAGGTGCAGATGCTACGCTTGCAGTAGCTAATTGCGCTTGACTGACGGGCGCTGGAGACCGATTGGATGCTGAATCCGCAGTCTCGACGATCAGCACCACCGAACCCTCGCTGATCTTGTCGCCGAGCTTGACCTTGAGCTCCTTGACGATGCCGGCTTCGGTCGATGGAATTTCCATCGACGCCTTGTCGGACTCGACGGTGATCAGGCTCTGTTCGGCCTGGATGGTGTCGCCGGGCTGCACCAGCAGCTCGATCACGCCGACTTCTGAAAAATCGCCGATATCGGGGACTTTGACTTCCTTGAGTGCCATGGCAAGGTCCCTCCTTCAGGCGTGCAGCGGGTTGATCTTTTCGGTCTTGATCGCGTACTTGCGGATCGCCTCCGAAACCTTGCCGCGGTCGATCGCCCCCTCGTCCGCCAGCGCGCTCAGCGCGGCCAGCACGATGTAGTGGCGGTCGATCTCGAAGTGCTCGCGCAGGCGGAAGCGGAAATCGCTGCGGCCAAAGCCGTCGGTGCCCAGCACCGTGAAACTGCGGCCCTTGGGCAGGTGCGGGCGGATTTGCTCCGGATAGGCCCGAACCCAGTCGGTGGACGCAATCACCGGCCCCGCATGCGCCGCCAGCTGCTGCGCGACAAAAGGCACGCGCGGCGCCTCGCCCGGATGCAGCAGGTTCCAGCGTTCGGCATCGACGCCATCGCGGCCCAGCTCGGTAAAGCTCGGGCAGCTCCAGACATCGGCTTGCACGCCCCAATCGGCGGCGAGCAGCTTCTGCGCTTCCAGCGACTCGCGCAAGATGGTGCCACTGCCCATGAGCTGCACGCGCTTGGCGCCTTCGGCGCCCGGCTGGCACAAATACATGCCCTTGATGATCTGTTCTTCCGTGCCGGGCCTGAGGCCGGGCATGGCGTAGTTCTCGTTGTGGATGGTGAGGTAGTAGTACACATCCTCCTGACGCTCGATCATGCGCTTCATGCCCTCATGCATGATGACGCCGACTTCGTGTGCGAACGACGGGTCGTAGCTGATGCACGAGGGAATCGTCGCCGCGTATATCTGGCTCTGGCCGTCGCCGTGCTGCAGGCCCTCGCCATTGAGCGTGGTGCGCCCGGCGGTGCCGCCGAGCAGAAAGCCGCGCGCATGCAAATCGCCCGCCGCCCAGGCCAGATCGCCGAAGCGCTGAAAACCGAACATCGAGTAGTAGACATAGAACGGCAGCATGATGCGGTTGCTGGTGCTGTAACTGGTGGCCGCGGCAATCCAGCTGGACATGCCGCCCAGCTCGTTGATGCCCTCTTGCAGCACCTGGCCGTCCTTGGCTTCCTTGTAGTAGGCGACCTCGCCCTTGTCCACCGGCGTGTACAGCTGGCCTTGCGGGTTGTAGATGCCGATCTGGCGGAACATCCCTTCCATGCCGAAGGTGCGCGCCTCATCGACGACGATGGGCACCACGCGCGGGCCCAGCGCCTTGTCGCGCAGCAGCTGCACCACCACGCGCACAAAGGCCTGCGTGGTGCTGATCTCGCGCCCTTCGGCCGTCGGGTCGAGCACCGCCTTGAAGGCGTCGAGCGCCGGCACGGTGAAGCTCTCATCGGATTTTTCGCGTCGATGCGGCAGATAGCCGCCGAGGTCCTTGCGCCGGGCGTGCAGGTACTGCATGGCGGGCGTGTCGTCCGCCGGCTTGTAGAACGGCAGCTTTTCCAGCTCGCTGTCGGGCACCGGAATGTTGAAACGATCGCGGAACGCCCGTACTGCGTCGTCCGAGAGTTTCTTGATCTGGTGCGCCGGGTTCTTGGCCTGGCCCGCCGCGCCCATGCCGTAGCCCTTGATGGTGCGCACCAGGATCAGCGTGGGCTGGCCCGCGGTCTTGGAGGCGGCAGCGAAGGCCGCATGCACCTTCTGCGCATCGTGGCCGCCGTGGCGCAGCGCCCAGAGATCGTCGTCGCTCAGGTGCTCGACCATCTTCAGCAAGCGCGGATCGCGGCCGAAGAAGTGTTCGCGGATGTAGGCGCCGTCCTGCGCGCGGAAGGTCTGATAGTCGCCATCCAGCGTATCCATCATCACCTTCTTGAGCGCGCCATCCTTGTCGCGCGCCAGCAGCGGATCCCAGTTGCTGCCCCACAGGCATTTGATGACGTTCCAGCCCGCGCCGCGGAACTGCCCTTCCAGCTCCTGGACGATCTTGCCGTTGCCGCGCACCGGGCCATCCAGGCGCTGCAGATTGCAGTTGATGACGAAGATCAGGTTGTCGAGATTTTCACGTGATGCCAGGCGGATCGCGCCAGTGCTCTCAGGTTCGTCCATCTCGCCGTCGCCCAGGAACACCCAGACCTTGCGGTTCTCGGTATTGGCGATGCCGCGCGCATGCAGGTATTTGAGAAAGCGTGCCTGGTAGATCGCCATCAGCGGCCCCAGGCCCATGGAGACCGTGGGGAACTGCCAGAAATCGGGCATCAGCCACGGGTGCGGATAGCTGGAGAGCCCCTTCTTGTAGCCCACCTCCTGGCGAAAATGCAGCAGCTGGTCTTCCGTCAAGCGGCCTTCCAGAAACGCGCGGGCGTAGATGCCGGGCGAGCTGTGGCCCTGAAAATACACGCAATCACCACCGCGCTCGGCGCTTTCGGCGTGCCAGAAGTGGTTGAAGCCGGCTTCGAACATGTGCGCCACCGAGGCGTAGGAGGCGATATGCCCGCCCAGGTCGCCGCCGTCGTCGGGGTGCAGGCGATTGGCGCGCACCACCATGATCATGGAATTCCAGCGCATGTAGGCGCGCAGGCGACCTTCGATCTCCAGGTTGCCGGGGCTGCGGATTTCTTCCTCGGGCTCAATGGTGTTGACGTAGCCCGTGGTGGCGGAGAACGGCATGTCGATGGAATGCTCACGCGCGTGCTCCAGCAGCTGTTCCAGCAGGTAATGCGCCCGCTCCGGGCCTTCCTTGTCAATCACCGCGGAAAGCGCCTCCATCCACTCGCGCGTTTCTTGTTGATCGGAATCGGCCGCCGCCCGGCCAGGGGTCGAGTCACTCATCTTGGGTCTCCTTAATGCTGCGTGGTGATCAGGGTATCGCCGCGAGTGTCGCACAATTTCGAAAAATTTCAAATAGCGTTTATTATTTCCATAATGTGATATTTTCAAGAAAACCACGACGCTTTTATCGGGTGTGCAGCATCCACCGATAAACTTCCCTCATGGTTTCCCCTAGCTTGCGCGCCTCAGTTGCGCCGCAGACTGTGCAGCGCTCCCCATCGCGGTGGCGCCGTTGGTGGCGCGGGCTGGCGCCACATCGCCAGGACCGGTTTGCCGCACTGGCGCCGCTGGTTGCCGTATTCCTGTTTTTTCTGGCGATCGTCGCCTCCTTCTGGTATCTGCATTCCGAGGAAATGGAGCGCGAGCGCGATGCCCTGCGACGCGATACCGAGTACGCCCAGCAGCGGCTGCGGCTGCGGCTCACCGAGCGCCAGGAACAGGTGCTGCGCATTGCCCGCGAGCTCTCCACCCGCAGCATGGGCGACGCCGATTTCGCGGCGCAGGCCGACCTTCTGATCGCGCAATACCCGGAGGTGCAGGCACTGACGTGGATAGACGCCGCCGGGCGCATCCGCATGAGCCAGGCCGCGCCCAATCTCGCCAGCAACCAGCTGCGGCTGGCCGGTGAGGTGCTGCACTTTGGTTCAACGGCCAACAGCTTTCGCGAAATGCAGCGTCTGGAGCAGCCCACCTATCTGCCGATCCAGACGGCCGGCAACGACAACCCGCCACTGCTGGCGCTGATGGTGCCGCTCACCACCCAGGGGCGATTCAGCGGCGCGCTGCTGGCCGAATATTCCTTTGACAGCCTGCTGCGCTATGGCACGCCGACGGAAGTGCTGGCGCGCTATGCCGTGACCCTGCTCACCAGGGACCATCAGTTGCTCGCCGGTACGCCCCTGGTGCAGCGCAGCCGCACTCTGCTGCCGTGGAGCGAGGCGCCCAACGATGACCAAGCGGTGCTGGAGCTGCCCGGTCAATCGCTGCTGCTGCGCGCACAGGCCTACAGAACGTCGCTGGGCGTGGTCGGCAGCAGCCTGTTCTGGCTCGTCGGCATGCTCAGCGTGATGACGGCCTGGCTGCTGCTCGGTACCTGGCGGCACACGCGCCGGCGCCTGCAGACCCAGGAAGCGCTGATTGCCGAGACCAACTTCCGCCGCGCGATGGAAAACTCCATCCTGACCGGCATGCGCGCGCTCGATCTGCACGGCCGGATCACCTACGTGAACGCGGCGTTCTGCCAGATGACGGGCTGGACCGCCGAAGAGCTGGTCGGGCAGACACCGCCCTACAGCTACTGGCCGGAGGCCGAGCGCAACGCGCAGCAGAGCAAGCTCAACGAAGAGCTTTCGGGCGAAGCAGCGCCCGGCGGCTTTCAGGTGCGGGTGCAGCGCAAGAGCGGCACCATCTTTGACGCGCGCCTGTATGTCTCCGCGCTGATCGACGGGCATGGGCGGCACACCGGCTGGATGACCTCGATGACCGACATCACCGAGCCCAACCGCGTGCGCGAGCAGCTGGTCGCATCGCACGAGCGCTTCACCATCGTGATGGAATCGCTGGACGCCTCGGTGTCCGTCGCGCCGCTGGGCAGCAAGGAGCTGTTGTTTGCCAACCGCCTGTACCGCCAGTGGTTTGGCTCGCAGACCGATGGCCACCTGCAGCTGGTGATGCAGGCCGGCGTGGTGCACGCGCCCGAGGAGGACGACGAGGACGGCCTGATGGGTCTGCCCAGCCACGCCATGACCTCGGTACAGTCCGACAACGTCGAGATCTACCAGACCGACCTGGGCAAATGGCTGGAGGTGCGTTCGCGCTACCTGCACTGGGTCGACGGGCGCCTGGCGCAGATGGTGATTGCCACCGACATCACCGCCCGCCGGCGGGCGCAGGAGATCGCCGCGCACCAGGCCGAGCGCACGCAATCGGTGAGCCGCCTGATCACCATGGGCGAGATGGCGTCGAGCGTGGCGCACGAGCTCAACCAGCCGCTCACGGCCATCAGCAACTATTGCAGCGGCATGATCTCGCGCCTGGAGAGCCGGCAGATCAGCGAGGAGGCGCTGCTGGGCGCGCTGGAGAAAACCGCCCACCAGGCGCAGCGCGCCGGCCAGATCATTCAGCGCATCCGCGCCTTCGTGAAGAAGAGCGCACCCAATCGCCAGCTGGCCCAGGTGCCGGACATGGTTGCCGAGGCGATCGAACTCGCCACCATAGAGCTGCGCCGCCACAACGTGCGCCTGACGCACTATGTGGCAGCGCGCCTGCCGCCGGTGATGGCAGATCGCATCCTGATCGAGCAGGTGTTGATCAACCTCATGAAGAACGGCGCCGAAGCGATTGCCCATGCCAATCGCCCCACCGGCCGGCGCAGCGTGGAGCTGCGCGTGGTGCCGCGCCAGGTGGAGGATGCGGATGTGATCCAGTTCAGCGTCGAAGATACCGGGCCCGGCCTGCCCGTCGACGTGCTGGAACACCTCTTCGAGGCCTTCTACTCGACCAAGAGCGAAGGCATGGGCATGGGCCTGAATTTGTGCCGCAGCATCGTCGAATCGCACCAGGGCAGACTGCAGGCGCAGAACCTCTACAATGGAAAAGAGATCACGGGGTGCTTGTTCACTTTCTGGCTGCCGCTTGCCAGCATTGAAGGTGCTACTACCGAAATCGAAGCATCAACCACCTGAAAAGGGAATTGCATGAACCTGATGTCGCCGAAAAAGGGCACCGTGTATGTTGTCGATGACGACGAAGCCGTGCGCGATTCGCTCCAATGGCTGCTGGAGGGAAAAGGCTATCGCGTGCGCTGTTTCGACTCCGCCGAAGCCTTTCTGACGCGCTACGACCCGCGCGAGGTGGCCTGCCTGATCATCGATGTGCGCATGTCCGGCATGACCGGGCTGGAGTTGCAGGACCGGCTGCTCGAACGCAAATCCCCGCTGCCCATCGTCTTCATCACCGGCCACGGCGACGTGCCGATGGCGGTGGACACCATGAAAAAAGGTGCGCTCGATTTCATCCAGAAGCCGTTCAACGAGAAAGAGCTGCTGGAACTGGTCGAACGCATGCTGGCCCGCGCGCGCGACACCTTCGCCGACCACGAGATCGCCGCCAGCCATGAAGCGCTGATGTCCAAGCTCACCGGGCGCGAATCGCAGGTGCTCGAGCGCATCGTCGCCGGGCGCCTGAACAAGCAGATCGCCGACGACCTCGGCATCAGCATCAAGACGGTGGAGGCGCACCGCGCCAACATCATGGAAAAGCTGGGCGCCAACACCGTCGCCGACCTGCTCAAGATCGCGCTCGGCAACAGCGCCGCCAAACCCTGATTTTTTCATAGCTGAAAGCGCACGCACAGCCTGCGCAAAAGCCACTTTTTCTTCAAAATGACGGCCCATACCATCGATGGCAACGCCTTGGCGCGCCAGATCCGAGATCAAGTCAGCCACCGCACGGCGGCGCTCAAGGCGCGCGGCATCGCGCCGCAGCTGAACATCATCCTCGTGGGCGAAGACCCGGCCAGCCAGGTGTATACGCGCCACAAGGTCAACGACAGCACCGAAACCGGCCTGGGCGCCACGCTGGAGCGCTACCCCGCCGACCTGCCCGAAGCGCAGCTGCTGGCGCGCATCGAAGCGCTCAACCAGGACCCCGCCGTCCACGGCATCCTGGTGCAACTGCCACTGCCTGCGCACCTGGACACGCACAAGGTCATTGCGGCGATCTCCCCGGCCAAGGATGTCGATGGCTTTCATGTCGCCAGCGCCGGCGCGCTCATGACCGGGCTGCCGGGCTTCTGGCCCTGCACCCCGCATGGCTGCATGAAGATGCTCGAATCCATAGGCTATGAGCTCAGGGGCAAGCACGCCGTCGTCATTGGCCGCAGCAACATCGTCGGCAAGCCGATGGCGCTGATGCTGCTGCAAAAGGACGCCACGGTCACCATCTGCCATTCGCGCACACAGGGCCTCAAGGCGCTCACGCTGCAGGCGGATGTCATCGTCGCCGCCGTGGGCAAGCGCAACGTGCTCACCGCGGACATGGTCAAACCCGGTGCGGTCGTCATCGATGTCGGCATGAACCGCAACGATGCGGGCAAGCTCTGCGGCGATGTCGACTACGAGGGGGTGCGTGAGGTGGCCGGCTGGATCACCCCGGTTCCCGGCGGCGTCGGCCCGATGACGCGCGCCATGCTGCTGGTCAACACCATAGAGGCGGCCGAGCGCAGCGCTTGAACTTTGGCGCCGCGCCGCCATTCTGAGAATCCATGAACAATCCCCTGCTCGACTTCTCCGGCGCCATCGCCTTTGACCGCATCACACCGGCGCATGTCGCCCCTGCCGTCGACGAATTGCTGCAGCGCTGCGAGACGGCGCTGGCGCAGGTGACGGTAGACGAATTTCCCGCCGAGTGGAATACCATGGCTGGCACGCTGGACGTGGCCACCGAACAACTGGGGCGTGCCTTCAGCGCCGTCAGCCACCTGAGCAGCGTGATGGACACGCCCGAGCTGCGCGCCGCCTACAACGCCGCGCTACCCCTGGTGACGGCGTTCTGGACCAAGCTCGGCGCCGATGAGCGGCTTTATGCCAAGTACAAGGCGATTGACCCGCAAATCCTGAATGGCGAACAGCGCCAGGCGCTGTCCAACGCCCTGCGCGGCTTTCGCCTCTCGGGCGCCGAGCTGCAGGGCGCCGATCGCGAGCGTTTTGCCGCCGTGCAGGAGCGCCTGGCCCAGCTGCAGCAAAAGTTCAGCGAAAACGTCCTCGACGCCACCGACGCGTTCAGCTACTTGGCCACCACCGCAGAGCTGGCCGGCGTGCCTGACGACGTTCTGCAGGCCACCCGGGCAGCGGCGCAGGCCGAAGGCAAGGAGGGTCACAAGCTCACGCTGCACATGCCCTGCTACCTGCCGGTGATGCAGTTTGCGCATGAACGCAGCCTGCGTGAACGGCTCTACCACGCCTACGTCACGCGCGCCTCCGATCAGGCCGCGGGCGAGGCACGGCAGTTCGACAACAGCCAGGTGATGCAGGAAATCCTGGCGCTGCGCCAGGAAGAGGCGGCCTTGCTGGGCTATGCCAATTTCGGCGAAGTGTCGGTCGTGCCCAAGATGGCCGAATCTCCGGCGCAGGTGCTGCACTTCCTGCGCGATCTGGCGCAACGCGCGCGGCCATTTGCCGAGCGCGATCTGGCCGATCTGCGCCGCTTTGCCAGCGAGCAACTGCAGCTGACCGAGCCGCAATCCTGGGATTGGCCTTACATCACCGAGCACCTCAAGGAGGCGAGCTACGCCTTCAACGAGCAGGAGGTCAAGCAGTACTTCCCGGCGCCCAAGGTGCTCGCCGGCCTGTTCAAGATCGTCGAGACCCTGTTCGAGGTGCAGATCAGGCGCGACGAAGCCCCGGTCTGGCACCCCGCCGTGGAGTTCTACCGCATAGAGCGGGCGGGCCAGCTCGTGGGTCAGTTCTATCTCGACAAGCCGGCGCGCACCGGTAAACGCGGTGGCGCCTGGATGGACGACGCGCGCAGCCGCTGGTTGCGCCCCGATACCGGTAAGTTGCAGACCCCCGTCGCCTACCTCGTCTGCAACTTCGCCGAGGGCGTCAACGGCAAGCCGCCACTGCTCACGCACGACGACGTGACGACGCTGTTCCATGAATTCGGCCACGGCTTGCAGCACATGCTCACCCAGGTCAACGAGCACGATGTCTCCGGCATCAGCGGCGTGGAATGGGACGCGGTGGAGCTGCCGAGCCAGTTCATGGAGAACTTCTGCTGGGAATGGGAAGTGCTCAGGCACATGACGGCGCATGTGGATACGGGCGCGCCGCTGCCGCGCGCTTTGTTTGACAAGATGCTGGCTGCCAAGAATTTCCAGGCCGGCCTGCAAACCCTGCGCCAGATCGAGTTTTCGCTGTTTGACATGCTGCTGCACACCCGCCAGGCCGGCGCCACCGACATCCTGGCGCTGGCGGATGAAGTGCGTGGCGAAGTTGCCTTGCTCAAGCCGCCGGCCTTCAACCGCTTTGCGCACAGCTTCAGTCACATCTTCAGCGGTGGCTATGCCGCCGGCTACTACAGCTACAAATGGGCCGAGGTGCTGTCGGCCGACGCCTATGCGGCGTTTGAAGAAACGCGTGGCAGCGATGGCGGACCCAGCCTGGAGACCGGGCGCCGCTACCGCCAGGCCATCCTCGAATCCGGCGGCAGCCGCCCGGCGATGGCATCGTTCAAGGCCTTTCGCGGACGTGAGCCGCAACTCGATGCGCTGCTGCGCCACCAGGGCATGGCGCAATGAAATCGCGCGCGATCGCTTGCATCCTGGGTGATTTGCGTCAAAATCAATTGGAGCGCGCTGTCGGCATACGCCATCAGCTATCGAATTGAAAGACACTTGGAGATCTGCCATGCGCCAACGCACTCCGCTTCTTGCAATGGCCTGCGCATCAGTGCTGCTGTTGGCGGCCGGCGTACAGGCGCAATCGGTCTACCGCATCGTCGGGCCCGATGGCAGGGTTTCGTTCACCGATCGCCCGCCCGAGAACGTCCCCAAGGGCGCGCGGGTGGAAGGTGGCCCGCCCGGGGCCGGTGCCGCAGCCAACAGCGCTGCCCTGCCCTACCGTTTGCGCCAGCCGGCCACGCGCTTTCCGGTGGTGCTCTATACCGGCGCCGATTGCCCGCCCTGCGTGAATGGGCGCAACCTGCTGGTCAATCGCGGTATTCCGTTCACCGAGCACACCATCACCAGCAACGAAGACATAGCTGCGCTCAAGAGCATCGCCGGCGACACCGGCCTGCCGCTGCTGACCGTGGGCGCCCAGCGGCTCAAGGGTTTTTCCGATACCGAGTGGAGCCAGTACCTGGACGCCGCGGGTTACCCCAAGACCTCCGAGCTGCCACCCGGCTACCAGCGCCCTGCCGCCACCGCCTTGGCGCCTCACAGCACCAGCGTGACGCCCAGCAACATCGTACCCAGGCCCGAGCTGGCGCGCCCGGCGCCGCCGCCCCCGCCCCCGGGAACGCGCACGCCATCCAACCCGGCCGGAATCGTTTTTTGAGGCACCGCCGAACAAGGTCCGCGCTGCCTTCACATCACGCGGCAAAGTCCAGGGTCTGAACCCCGGTCTCGGTGGCGAGCAGGCAGACGTCGGCCTTTTGCTGCGCAAACACGCCGACGGTCACCACGCCGGGCCACTGGTTCACCTGCATCTCGAACCCCGGCGGATCGGCAATGGCGAGCCCGCGCACGTCCAGAATATGCTGGCCGTTGTCGGTCACCAGCGGCACACCGTCCTTGAGCCGCACCGCCGCCGTGCCACCGAGCGCGGCAAAGCGCCGCACCAACTGCGCAGCCGCCATCGGAATCACCTCCACCGGCAGGGGAAAACGGCCGAGCGTGTCGACACGCTTGCTCTCATCGGCAATGCAGACAAAGCGCCGGGCCAGCGCGGCGACGATTTTTTCGCGTGTCAGCGCTGCACCGCCGCCTTTGATCATGCAACCCCGGCCATCGATTTCGTCCGCTCCATCGACGTAGACGCTGATGCTCTCGACCTCGTTGGCGTCCAGCACCGGGATGCCCAGGGCTTGAAGGCGCTGGGTGCTGGCCTCGGAGCTCGATACCGCGGCCGGAATCTGCCCTTTGATGCCGGCCAGCGCGGCGATGAACTGGTTCACGGTCGAGCCCGTGCCCACGCCCAGAATCTCGCCAGCAACAACGTAGCGCAGGGCCGCCTGGCCCACGAGTGTCTTGAGTTGGTCTTGTGTCAGTGCGCTGGTCATGGTCATGGCGGAAAATCGGGCAATTTCCCGGATTATCTTCATGCCGCTGCCCTACTCGCTTGCTCGCCCCCTGCTGTTTCGCATGGATGCCGAGGCCGCGCATGAGCTGACGCTCAAACTGCTGACCCATACCGCGGGCACGCCACTGGCGCGCACCTGGTCCTGCCCGACGGTGAGCGACCCGGTCACGCTGGCAGGTCTGCGCTTTCCGAATCGTGTCGGTCTGGCCGCAGGCCTGGACAAGAACGCCCACTGCATCGACGCCTTCGCCGCCATGGGCTTCGGCTTTGTCGAGGTGGGCACCGTCACCCCCAAGCCGCAGCCCGGCAACGCCAAGCCGCGCATGTTCCGGCTGCCACAGGCGCAGGCGCTGATCAACCGCATGGGTTTCAACAACGACGGGCTGGATGCCTTTCTTGCCAATGTCCAGCGCTCGCGCGTGCGCGCCCAAGGCGGGGGGATGCTGCTGGGCCTGAACATCGGCAAGAACGCCGCCACGCCCATCGAGAACGCCGCGAGCGACTACCTGACATGCCTGGCCGGCGTCTACCCGCATGCGGATTACGTCACGGTCAACATCAGCTCGCCCAACACCAGGAACCTGCGCAGTCTGCAAAGCGATGCAGCGCTGGATGCCTTGCTTGCGGCCCTTGCCAATCGCCGCGATGAGCTGGCCCGCGAGCATGGCCGGCGCACGCCGATTTTTCTCAAGATCGCTCCCGATCTGCAGCCCAGGGAAGTGGCGGCCATCGCCCAGGCCCTGCAGCGCCACGGCATGGACGGCGTGATCGCCACCAACACCACCATCAGCCGCAATGGCGTGCAGGGTCAGGCGCATGCTCAGGAAGCCGGTGGGCTCAGCGGCGCGCCGCTCAGACAAGCCTCCAACTCCATCATCCATCAGCTGCGTGCGCTGCTCGGCCCGGGCTTTCCCATCATCGGGGTCGGCGGTATCCTGTGCGCCCGGGATGCCGTGGAAAAAATCAAGGCGGGGGCGGATGTGGTGCAGATCTACACCGGGCTGATCTACCGCGGACCTTCACTGGTGCTGCAGGTGGCACGCGCACTGCGCCGCGCCTGATCGCTGGCGGCTCACCAACGATTGCTGCTTGCCGCCGCATGATGAAACCGCCCATTGCCACCGCGATTTCAAGCCATCGCTCGCTGCAGGTGCTGCTGGCACTGCTGGCGCTGCAAGTCGTGCTGCTGCTCGCCCCGGTGCCGCCGCAGCTGCAAAACCTTGTCAACTACCTGCCGCTGCATACGGCGCTCGAAACACTGGCCATCGCCGTCGCCGGCATGATCTTCGCCACCATCTGGAGCGTGCGCCGCGAGCAGCTGCGCCCCGGCATGATGATGCTGGGCTGCACCTTTCTCGGTTCGGCGCTGCTGGATTTTTCGCACATGCTTTCGTATCCGGGCATGGCGGACTACGTCACCCCCAGCTCGGTGGAGAAAGCCATTCTTTTCTGGCTGGCCGCCCGCTTTCTGGACGCCGCGAGCCTGCTGGCCTTTGCCGCCCTGTCGCTGCGACCGAGCGTCAAACCTCAACGGCCACTGGCCGTGCTGACGGCCACGCTGGTGCTGGTGGTGCTGGTGCATGGCGCCGTTCTGAAAGAGGTCTCCTGGCTGCCCAGGACCTTCATCGCTGGAGAAGGCCTGACCACCTTCAAGGTCACCGCTGAATATGTGGTGATCGCCCTGTTTGCGCTGGCCGCACTGCTCTTGGCACTGCGCATGCGCGATGGCAGCATGGCCAATGCGGACCTGTTCCTTGCCGCCGCCTGCACGGCAGCGATGAGCGAATTCTTTCTCACCCGCTACGCCAGCGCGACCGACATCTACAACCTGGCCGGTCATGTGTACAAGGTGCTGGCCTGCATCTTTCTCTACCGCGCCGCGTTTTCCGACACTGTGCGCCAGCCCTATGCGTTGCTGCGCGCCACCACCGCGCAACAACAGGCCTTGCTCACGGCGCTGCCAGACCTGCTGTTCGTCGTTGACGGCGAAGGGCGCTACCTCGACATCCACGAAGGAAGCGGGGGTGGCATGCTGACGGCCGCCGGCAACCTGCGGGACAAGACCGTGCGCGACGTCATGCCGGCCAGAGAAGCCGATACGGTTCTGGCGGCGATTGCCGAGGCCAGTATGCACGGCTTGTCGCGCGGCGCCATCATCCGGCTCAGCCCCACGCCGCAAACCCCGCTGGCATTCGAGCTGTCCGTGGCGCGCGCTGCCGCCGATGACCGGGGCACGACGCGGTTCGTGGTCATCTCGCGCGACGTGACCGAACGCGAAAAGAATGCCGAAGCCCTGCGCCTGTTCTCGCTGGCCGTCGCGCAGAGTCCGAACACCATCATCGCGACCGATCTGCAGGGACGCATCGTCTACGTCAACCAGGCCTTCGTGCGCGGCACCGGTTACAGCGCTGAAGAAGCCGTGGGCCGCAACCCCCGCATGCTGCAGTCCGGCAAGACGCCGGCCGCCACCTACCAGGCGATGTGGACGCAGCTTGCGCAGGGCAATGCCTGGCAGGGTGAGCTGCTCAATCGCACCAAGGCCGGCGTGGAGACGGTAGAAGCCGTGGTCATCTACCCGCTGCGCGACGCGAGTGGGGCCACCACCCACTACCTCTCGCACCAGACCGATGTCACCAGCGAGCGGCGCGCGGCCCAGCGCATCGAGCAGTTGGTGAACTACGACCAGCTGACCGGTCTGCCCAACCGCCGCATGCTCAAGGCGCTTTTCACCCGGCTTTGCAGCAATTCCGAGCCCTTTGCACTGCTTTGGCTGGACCTGGACCATTTCAGGGACATCAACGATTCGCTAGGCCACGGCGTGGGCGATCTGCTGCTGAACCTGGTGGCCCAGCGGCTGCGCAACAGCCTTGCGCAGCAGGATGTGCTTTCCCGCCATTCCGGGGACGAATTCGCTCTGCTGATACCCCAGGCACAAGCCGAGGAGGCCAGGACCTGCGCCCAGCGCATGCTGGAAGCCATCGATCAGCCGATGCAGCTCGCCGAACACACGCTGTCCTGCACCGCTTCGGCAGGGATCGCGCTGTATCCGCAGGACGCAACGGATTTCGACACCTTGCTCAAGTGCGCCGAGATGGCTGCCTACGAAGCCAAGAGCCAGGGTCGCAACGGCTGGCAATGCTTCAGCGCCGATCTGCAACAGCGCAGTGCCCGCGCGCTGGCACTCAGCAACGCGCTCAAGACGGTGCTGGCCAACGATGAGCTGCATCTGGTCTATCAACCGCAGATGGATATGCACAGCGGAGCGATCATCGGCGCCGAAGCCCTGCTGCGCTGGACCCATCCGCGCTGGGGACAGGTATCGCCGGCCGAGTTCATTCCGATTGCAGAGTCCAACGGCGCGATCGTCGCCATCGGCGCATGGGTCTTGCGCACGGCGCTGGCGCAGGTGCGCAAATGGCTGGAAGCGGGCCTGCAGCCGCTGGTGATCGCGGTCAATCTCTCGGCGGTGCAATTTGGCCAGGCCAATCTGCCGCGGCTGGTGCGCCGCACGCTCGAAGACACCGGCGTGCCGGCAAAGTACCTGGCACTGGAGCTGACGGAAGCCACCGCGCTCAAAGCCCCCCAGGTCGCCGTCCAGCACATGCGCGATCTGCGGGAATTGGGGGTGCAGCTGGCCATCGACGACTTCGGCACCGGGTATTCCTCGCTGAGTTATCTCAAGCGCTTCAAGATTCACAAGCTCAAGATCGACCAATCTTTCGTGCGCGACATCCACAGCGATGCGGACGACCAGGCCATCGTCGTGGCCATCATCCAGCTGGCGCGGGGCCTGGGCGTGGACGCCATCGCCGAAGGGGTGGAGACTGCCGAACAGGCCCGCTTCCTGCTGCAGCACGGCTGCCGTGAGATTCAGGGCTACCACCTGAGCCGGCCGCTGGCGGCGCCTGAATTCGAGGAATTCGTGCGTATGCATGCCGCCACCGCTTGAGGCCGGGCGAAAGCCGGCGCTGTCGCTCGCTCATTGCTTCAGGTCGGCCCTCGCCTGCCGGTAGGCCCCCATGCTGGTGGCAAACGCCAGCAGCGCAACCCCGCAGGCCAGCGGGATGACGATGGCGATCGCCGTGCCCAGGCCCGCGTTCTTGCCGGCGATCGACTCGCCCAGCAACGCGATGCTGGGGGGCGCCAAACCCAGGCCGATCAGGTTGAGCAGCGCGGTATAGACCGCCACCACGCGCCCCAGCACCGCACCATGCGCGATCTCCTGCAGCGCACCCGGCGCCACGCCCCAGATCAGGCTGATGCAGAGAGTCAGCACCGCAGCCGCTGCATACGTGAGCCAGGCGCTGCCAGACAGGCCCATGACGATCGCCGGGACGATGGTGAGCGCCGCCGCGGTAGCACCGACGATGAGCTTGCCGGCGCGCTGCCCGGCCTTCTCCATGCGGTCGGCCACCATGCCGCCGATGATCGCGCCCAGCGGGCCCAGCAGCAGCGCCATCAGCCCCAGGCGCGCGCCCACCTGCAGCGCACTCCAGTGGTGCTCGCGCATGAACAGCGTGGGCAACCACGAGGTAGCGCCATACGAGGCAAAGCCGAGCGCGGTAAAGCCGATGAAGTGCGCGCCAAATGCCCGCGGGTGCTGGCGGAAGGTCTCGAAAAAGCCCACGCTCTGCTGCGCCGCCTGCGCCATCGTGCGGCCGTGCAGATACAGGCGTGGCGGCTCGCGCACGAACAGCGCCGCCAGGAACAGCGGCAGGCCCAGCAGGCCGGCGGCCACCAGCACCACCTGCCAGGGGTGCAGCGCGCCCAGCAGCGGCAGCACGGTGACCTGGCCATGCAGCCGCTCCAGCAGCAGGCCGCCGCCAATCAGCGCCACCGCCGAGCCGATGAAGATGCCGGAGGCGAAAAACCCCATCGCGCGGCCGCGCTTTTCGGGCGGGAAGTAGTCGGCGATCAAGGAGGTGGCGCTGGGCAGGATGGCCGCCTCGCCTGCGCCCACGCCCACGCGTGCGCCGAAGAAACTCATGAAGCTGCGTGACAGCCCGGCGAGCACGGTCATCAGGCTCCAGACAGCGACGCCGCCGAGCACGATGTTGCGCCGGTTGTAGCGGTCCACCAGCCAGGCGATGGGAAAGCCGAAGATCGAATAGAAGATGGCAAATGCGGTGCCGCGCAGCAGCCCCATCTGCAGGTCGGACAGGCCCAGGTCGTGCTCGATGGGGACGACCAGCAGCGACACCACGTTGCGATCGACGAATGCCAGCATGTAGCCCAGAAACAGGACCAGCAGGGCATAGCGCGCCTGGCGCCGGGGTGGGAACTGCGCGCCGGCGGCGAGCGGTGGCTGGGCGGGGTTCAAAAAGGCCATGGTCACGCTCCTGAAAGGGAATTACTGACGCGCCATTTCGGCCTGGCCAATGCCATCGCCATGCAGCGGCTGTTGTGGTGCCAGATCCACCGTCACGCAGATCAGGCGGCCGGTGAACGCAAACGGCGCCGCGTAGTGCGAAACCGGACTGCCCCGGTCGCGCGCTATGTCCAGGCCGGACCACGAAATCAAGGTGGCAAAGCCGAGCGGGCACGCGCCTTCGGCCACCTCGTCGCCATCGATCCACAGGCTGGCGCTGCGGCTGGCAGGGACTGCAACGCGACCGTGGCCGGGGATGGGCGGCGTGAGCACCAGCGGCCCGAGCTGCATGCGAAAGCCCAGGCGCCGACGGCCAGGCAGCACAGGGCGCGCCGAGCGCAGCAGCTGGTGCACGCCGCCGATGTTCATGTCGTGCACCAGATGGCCGTCCTGCAGGTACAGGCTGTAGCCGCTGGTGGCGTCGCCGTGGGCGATGAGTACGCCTTCGGCACCGGATTGCGGGATCACCACCTGGGCCTCGATCTGGTAGCTGCGCGAGCGCAGGTCGGGCGCGACATCGCTGGGTAGATGGCCCATGCCGTGGTGAAAGACGAAGCGCGTGCGCGCGCCCTGGGCACGCTGGGCGTTCTCGGCAAAGCGCGCACCGAAGCGGTCGTCCAGCGGCAGCACCTGGTGCGCCTCGGCCTCGCGCCACCACAGCGCCTTGAGCCGAGCCAGGCGCTCGGGTTCGGCTGTGGCAAGGTCGTGGTTCTCGGCAAAGTCTTCGTCGAGGTGGTACAGCTCCCAGCGGTCGGCATCGAACGGCGTGCCGGGCGCGTGCCAGGCGACGGCCTTCCAGCCGGCCTGCCACAGGCCGCGGTGGCCGAACATCTCAAAGAGTTGCGCACCCTGGCGGCTGCGCGGCGCGGGATCAGAAAGCGTCGCGCGCAGGCTCTCGCCGGTGACGGGTTGCTGCGGGACGCCGTGGATGGCTGCGGGTGGCGTGACGCCGCAAACGTCGAGCAGTGTGGGCAGCAGGTCGCGCGCATGCCAGAAGCCATGGCGCAGCTCGCCGCGCGCGGCGATGCCCCGGGGCCAGGCCAGCACCAACGGGTCGCGGATGCCGCCGCCGTGGGTGTTCTGCTTGTAGCGCTTGAGCGGGGTGTTGGACGCCATGGCCCAGCCCTGCGGGAAGTTGGCGTGCGTGCCGGGGCCGCCGATGTCGTCGATGCGCGCGAGCTTTTCGGCCATCTCCTCGCGGCGCAGGTTGTACGGGCCCATGGCGTTGACGAAGCCGGCCACGCCCCCTTCCTGGCTGGCGCCGTTGTCCGACAGCACCAGCACCAGCGTGTCGTCGGCCATGCCGCTGGTTTCCAGAAACTGCATCAGCCGCGCGAGCTGCTCGTCGGCGTGCGTCAGCATGCCGGCGTAGGCGCTTTGCAGCCGGGTGAAGACGCGCTGTTCATCCGCGCCCAGGCTGTCCCAGGCGGGTACGCCGTCGTTGCGCGGCGGCAGCGCGGTATCGGGCGGAACCAGACCCAGCGCCTTTTGCCGCGCCAGACGCTGTTCGCGCTCCACGTCCCAGCCGTGGGCGAACTGCGCGTCGTAGCCGCGGATAAGGTCGTGGGGCGCCTGGTGCGGCGCGTGGCAAGCGCCCAGTGCCAGCCACAGCAGCCAGGGCGCATCGGGCGCGTCGGCCTGGTGCTCGGCCAGCATGCGTATCGATTGATCGACCAGGTCGCTCGTCAGGTGGTAGCCGCTCTCGTAGGTATCGGGCGGATCGACGTGGGTGTTGTCGCGCACCAGCTCCGGCGCGTACTGGTCGGTCTCGGCGTCGAGAAAGCCGTAGAAGCGGTCGAACCCGCGCCCCAGCGGCCAGCCGTCGAATGGCCCGGCCGGGCCGCTTTGCGTGAGCGGCGTGACGTGCCACTTGCCCACCATGTAGTTGCGCCAGCCGTGCGGGCGCAGCATCTCGGCGAGCGTGCCTGCGTCCGGGCTGATCTTGCCTCGGTAGCCGGGAAAGCCGCTGTCGAAGTTGGCCAGGCATCCGACGCCGACCGCGTGGTGGTTGCGCCCGGTGAGCAGCGCGGCGCGCGTGGTCGAGCACATGGCAGTGGTGTGAAAGCCGCTGTAGCGCAGGCCGCGCGCGGCGGTCTGGTCGATGGTCGGCGTGCGGATGCTGGAGCCGTAGCAGCCGAAGTCGGAAAAGCCCACGTCGTCGAACAGCACCAGCAGGATGTTGGGCGCACCCGCCGGGCGCTTGGGTGCAGCGGGCCAGTGGGGCGTGGATTCGGGAACGGTCTTGCCGATGCGCGGGTCAGTCATGAGGTGTCTCCTTGCCTGTTTTGGTAGCTGCTCACGCTTGTCTGGCAAGCGCTAGAGCCTGATTTGGCTTGTATTTTCATCCCCCCTCTGGGGGAGGGCCGGGGTGGGGGCCAGTAGCGTCTTGTGGCTTCGATTCCCGTGTCCATGGCCGACCGGCCCCCTTCCCCGCCTTCCCCCAGAGGGGGAAGGAGTCAAGCGGGGGCATCGCAGCGCCTCAGGATCAGGTCGGCCGCGCGCTCGGCGATCATGATGGTCGGCGCGTTGGTGTTGCCGCCGATCAGGCCGGGCATGACGCTCGCATCCACCACGCGCAGGCCGTCGACCCCGCGCACGCGCAGCTCGGGGTCGACGACCGAGTCGGCATCGGCGCCCATGCGGCAGGTGCCGACCGGGTGGTAGATGGTGTCCACATGCTGGCGCAGAAAGGCCTCGATGGCCGCATCGCCGCCCTGCCAGTCGGGCTCGGGCATCAGTGGCACCTGTGCGTACAGGCCCAGCGCCTTGGTGCGAAACAGCTCGGCGGTGGCGCGTGTCGCGCGCACCAGCGCCGCCATGTCGTCCGGATGTGTGAGAAAGGCCGGGTCGATCAGCGGAGTGGCCAGCGGGTCGCTGCTGGCCAGCCGGACGCTGCCGCGCGACTGCGGGCGCAGGATGCAGGTGTGCAGGCTGAAGCCATGCCCCAGGTGGCGCTTTCTGCCGTGGCTGTCGACGATGCCCATGACGAAGTGCCACTGCGCATCGGGTCGATCCAGATCGGGCCGGGTGCGAAAGAACCCGCCGCTTTCGGCGTAGTTGGTCGAGAGCATGCCGGACTGGTCGCGCTTGTACTGGCCCCAGGCCTGCCAGAGCGTGCGCAGTCCGGCCAGGCTCAGGCCGAACAGCCGGGTGTCGTCGATGCGCCGCGTGAGGATGGAATCCGGATGGTCCTGCAGGTTGGCACCCACCTGCGCACGGTCGGCGATGCAGGCAATACCCAGGCGCTGCAGCTCGGCGCCCGGGCCTATGCCCGAGAGCTGCAGCAGCTGCGGGCTGCCGAACGCGCCCGCACTCACTATGACTTCGGCGCGCGCCGTGAGCTGGCGCTTGTGGCCGTTGGCGATGATCTCCACTCCGGTTGCGCGCCGCCCGTCCCACGCGATCTGCGTGGCATGGGCATCCGCCATCAGCGTGAGGTTGGCGCGGCTGCGCACCGGATCGAGGTAGGCACGCGCCGCGTCGCAGCGCACGCCGTGCTCCTGCGTGACGTGGTACAGGCCGACGCCCTCTTGCGTCTCGCCATTGAAGTCGCCGTTGCGCGCATGGCCGCATTCGGCAGCGGCGTCCAGCACCAGCCGGTTGAAATCGCTGGGCGAGCGCAGTGCGCTGACCTTGAGCGGCCCGTCAAAGCCATGCAGGCGTGCATCCAGCTCGGGCACCAGGCAGCCCTCGGCGCGCCGGAAGTAGGGCAAGACCTCGTCCCAGCCCCAGCCGCTGCAGCCGGCCTGTGCCCAGCCGTCGTAGTCGCTGGCGTGGCCACGGATGTAGCACATGGCGTTGATCGCCGAGCTGCCGCCCATCACCTTGCCGCGCGGCTGGTAGCCGCGGCGGCCGTTCAGCGCGGCTTGCGGCACGGTGTCGAACGCCCAGTTCAGCCGGTGCATGGGCACGGTGCCTATCAGCCCTGCCGGAATGCTGACCCAGCGCCCGCCGCTGGCCGGGCCGGCCTCGACCAGCGCCACGCGAACGCCGGGGTCGGCGCTCAGGCGGTGGGCCAGCACGCAGCCGGCCGAGCCGCCGCCGACGATGATGTAGTCAAAAACAAGTGCGTCGTCCATGGCAGTCCTCATTGCGCCACGCTGGCGGCATCGACGACCGGGAAGGCGCCGTCAAAACGATCCAGCAGACCGAAAAACTGCGCCAGCAGCCCCGAATTCCCCGACAGCTTCATGCGTCCGCTGGCCAGCGCCGCAGGCACCTTCAATTGCTGCTGCAGCAGTGCATCGAGCGTGGCGCGGTCGGTGCGCACGCCGGCATCAGCCTTGGGGGCCTGGAGCACACGAATGCTGCTGAGCGCGTTGTTGGAGAGCGCGGACAGCCAGTGCTCGTCGCTGTCGCTGAAATGCCAGGCCATGGTGAAAGCCATCTTCGCTGCGCGCGGCGCCACGATACGTACCGCGAGCAGGTCAAACAGCAGATCGTTGGACAGCGCCGAAAGCATCCCCGCGCCCGCACCCGCCTGGGGCTGCGGCGGCCCGGCGCGGTATTCGTGCGCGCCCAGCAGGTAGGCGTTGCGCCAGGTGGCCGATTCGGCCTGAAAGCCTAGCTGCTCCAGTGCCGCCGCCGCCAGGCCGCGCGCAGCCTGGTTGGCCGGCTCGGCGTAGACCAGATGCGCCATCACCTCGGCCACCCAGCGGAACTCGCCCCGTGCGTAGTCCTCATGCGCGCGCGCCAGCAGCGCGTCGGCGCCACCCATGTAGGCGACGTACTTGCGCGCCGCATCGACGGGCGGCAGCCGGTTCAGGCTGGCCGGGTGCGCGTCGTACCAGCTCAGGTAATGCTGGTAAATCGCCTTCACGTTGTGCGAGACGCTACCGTAGTAGCCGCGCGCATGCCAGCGGCCCGCCAGACCCGGCGGCAGCTGCAAGCGTTCAGCAATCTCCGCGGCCTTGAGGCCGTGGTTCATCAGCCGCACGGTCTGGTCGTGCAGGTAGCGGTACAGGTCGCGCTGCTCGGCCAGCAGGCGCAGGGCGCGCTCATTGCCCCAGGTGGGCCAGTGGTGCTGGCCCAGAATCACCTGCGTCGCCGCGGCCCAGTGATGCAGCGCCTCGTTGAGGTACTTGGACCAAGCGAGCGCATCGCGCACCTTGGCGCCGCGCAGCGGACACAGGTTGTGCAGCGTGTGCGTGGCGTTCTCGGCCAGATTGAGCGCCCCTTCCGAGGGGATGAAGAGGTGCATCTCGGCCGGCGCCTCGGTCTCGGGCGCGAGCTGGAATTGCATCTCCAGCCCGTCAATCACCAGCGTTTCCATGGGTTGCGTGATCTCGCGCGTCGGCGCAATCAGACCCGGGCGGCCACGCGGCAGGTTCTTGCCCAGACCGCTGTCCACCTGCGCAGCGGGGCCGATGGGCAATGTGTTGCCGAACTGGAACTGCGCGCGCCGCGCCATCGCCACGCCGGCGAGCACGTTCTCGGACACGGCGGAATGCATGAAGCCCGCCGGGGCAATGATTTGCACCTGCCCGGCGTCGACCTCGGCCTGGTTGGTGAGACCGGTGACGCCGCCGAAGTGGTCCACATGGCTGTGGCTGTAGATCACCGCCAGCAAGGCGCGGTTGCCGCGGTGTGCCCGGTACAGCGCCAGCGCCGCGGCCGCCGTCTCGGGCACCATCAGGGCGTCGAAGGCCACCACGCCGCTGTCGGTCTCGATGAAGGTGATGTTGGCGATATCGAAACCGCGCACCTGGTAGATGCGCTGGCTTACCTGAAACAGGCCGTGGATCTGGTTGAGCCGCGCCTGGCGCCAGAGTGCGGGATGCACGGTGTCTGGCGCCTGCTGCTGCGCCAGAAAGCCGTAGGCCGCCAGGTTCCAGACGCTGGCACCATCGGGGCGTGCAACGGCCGCATCGGGCAGCGTCGCGATGAAACCGCGCCGTGCGTCCTCGAAATCCTCGCCATCTTCAGCCGGCCCGGTGCTGGCGACGAGGCGCTGGAAATCCACGGTGCCGGCGTGCGCGCAGCCTGGTGTCAGGGTGTTCATGCCTTCCTCCTCATCGATGATGTCGCTTGCTGCTGCACGCCGAGATAGCGCGCCAGCACGGCGGTGAGGTGCACCTGCAAGGCCGGGTCCTGCAGATACAGCGGGCCGGGGTTGGTCAGCACCGCGTTGATGAGCACGCCTTGCAGGATCTGGAAGGCGAACAGCAGTTGCTCGCGCGCTTCATCCCCTTGCCAGTGCGGCCAGCGGGCCATGGCGTGCAGAAATTGCGCCCGACTGTTCTCGCGAAAGCGCAGCAGGGGCGATTGCAGCGCCTCTTCGGCGCTCTTGCGCCGCAGCTCGATGATGGCGGTGGCATACAGGCCGCGGTGGCGCGTGAAGGACTGCAGCCCCAGCGCTACCCAGCGGTGGAGAAACTCATGCTCGGTCTCCAGCGCGCGTTCGGGGGCGGCAAAGAAAGCGCTGCTTGCCTCCTGCATGGCCTGCGTCACCAGGTCCACCAGCACCTCGAAGTAGGCCGCCTTGGTGTGAAAGCGCGTGTAGAAGGTGCCGATGGAGCATCCGATCTCGGCGGCGATGTCGGCCACCTTGACATCGTCCCAGTGGCGCGTGGATGTCAGATGCAAACCGGCGCGTATCAGCGCATCCTGGCGCTGGCGCCCTCGTTGCTGGCGCGGCGCATGGATACGCTCGGGTGGGGGAAGGGTTTTGCTGACAGGCATAAACATGAACATCAATTCATGTTTTAGCGTATTCACCTCTGACTGCTTTGCCTATCGGGGTTTATCCCAAGGGGTGAAAAAATCAAAAATCATAGCTTTCAGCGCCCGCTGGAAAAGCGATGCAGGCCAATTTTGCTCTGCAAATCAGTGCACCCGCACCAGCACGTCCGCCAGCTTGAGTACCTCCAGGCCCGTATTGCCCCAGAACCGCTCCAGCTCGGGCGAGCGCTGAAGCAGCAGGCGCTCGACCAGCGGCTGCATCGCCGTGTTGGATGGATCGGCCAGCAGCACATGGCGCGCATCGGTCAGGTCGCGCGCGCCCGCGGCCACCTCGTTGAGCTGCGCCACCCAATCGAGCTCCAGCAGCGCCTGCAGCGGCGCGGCGATCTGCGGCTGGCCCACATGCAGCACGTGCGCGAGCTGCGCGGCCGTGAGCCCCTTGTGCGCCCGAGCGCTGGCCGCGTGCAGTTGCTGCAGGATCTGCACCGCCAGCGCGAACGGCGCAGGAGGCGCCGCCTCGGCATGCGCCAGCGCATCGCGCAGCCGCGGCAGATAAGCGGCGATCACTGCCCCCAGCAGCACGATGAGCCAGGCCACATACACCCAGAGCAGCAGAATCGGCAGCGTGGCGAAGGCGCCGTAGATCACCGAATACGTCGGTACCGAGGCCAGATACATCGCCAGCCCCTTTTTGGCCACTGCCACGCCCAGAGCGACAAACGCACCGCCTGCCAGCGCATGACGCCAGCGCACCGGCGTGTTGGGCACGTAGTGGTAGAGCGCCGACATGCCACCCGCCATCAGCAGCAATTCGATCGAGGAAAACAGCGCGCGCACGCCACCGGGCAGCGTGCCCTTGAGGCTGTGCGATGCGGCCGACGCCACCGAGCTCGTCAGCACCAGGCCGCCGGCGAGCACCAGCGGCCCCAGCGTGATCGCGGCCCAGTAGATCAGCACGCGCTGGCCCAGCGGGCGCAGGCGCGGCACGCGCCAGATGGTGTTGAGCGTGCGATCGATGGTGAGAATCAAGGCCAGCGCGGTGACGATCAAAAAACTGAAACCCACCGCCCCGAGACGGCTCGCCTTGGCGGCGAACTGCGTCAGGTAGTTCATCACCGGGCGCGAAATGTTCTCGGGGAACAGGCTTTGCGTCAGCCAGTGCTGCAGCACTTCCTGCATCTCGCCGAAGATCGGGAAGGCGGAAAAAATCGCCAGTGCCACGGTGACAAAGGGCACCAGCGCCAGCAGCGTGGTGAAGGTGAGGCTCGCCGCCGTCTGCCCCAGGCGGTCTTCACGGTAGCGTTCGGCCAGCAGGCGTGCGACGCCGAGCCAGGGGAAATTCACAAGCCGGCGCAAGGCGCGCTTGAAGGTGGCGGGGTGGATGCGCATCACCCCGTATGATCCCAGATTCCGCCCACCATGCCGATTGCCCCGCCCTCTTCCCTGCCACTGCCGCCGCTCGTGGCCTTCAGTCAGCGCCTGGCCGTGGCCAGCCTGCTGGCGCTGGTGCTGCTGTGTCTGGCGTGGGAGCTGTGGCTGGCGCCGCTGCGCCCCGGCGGCTCCTGGATTGCGCTCAAGGCGCTGCCGCTGGCCCTGCCACTGGCCGGCCTGCTCAAGCGCCGCATGTACACCTATCGCTGGGTCAGTCTGCTGGTCTGGCTGTATTTCACCGAAGGCGTGGTGCGCGCCTGGAGCGACCCGGCGCCCAGCCGCTGGCTCGCGCTCCTTGAAGTCGCGCTGTGCCTGATACTTTTTGCCGCCTGCGTCCTGCACATTCGTCTGCGCCAGCGCTCGGCGGCCGCTGCTCCCCATGACCACGCCCCTGCTTGAACAACTGCGCGCCGCCGTCGGCACCGATAACGTCCTCACCGATGGCGACCTCAGCGCCTGGGAGCGCGACTGGCGCGGCCGCCGCCAGGGCAAGGCGCTCGCTGTGGTGCGCCCGGCCAGCACCGAACAGGTGGCGGCCGTCGTGCGCGCCTGCGCCGCGAGCGGCACGGCCATCGTCCCGCAGGGCGGCAACACCGGCCTCTCGGTGGGTGCAACGCCGGATGATTCCGGCACGCAGATCGTGCTCGCCCTTGCCCGCATGAACCGCATTCGGGCGATCGACCGCGACAACCTCACCGTGACGGTGGAGGCCGGCTGCATCCTGCAAAGCTTGCAAGAGTTTGCGGACAAGGAAGGGCTGCTGTTTCCTCTCTCTCTCGCCGCCGAGGGCTCATGCACGATAGGCGGCAACCTCGGCACCAACGCCGGCGGCACGCAGGTGGTGCGCTACGGCAACACGCGCGAGCTGTGCCTGGGGCTGGAAGTCGTCACGCCGCAGGGCGAGGTCTGGGAGGGCCTGAGCGGTCTGCGCAAGGACAACACCGGCTACGACCTGCGCCACCTCTTCATCGGCAGCGAAGGCACGCTCGGCATCATCACCGCCGCGACGATGAAGCTCTTTCCCAAGCCGGTCGCTGATCTGACGGCCTGGGCGGCGGTGCCCTCCATGGCCGCCGCCGTGCGCCTGCTGGGCCTGGCGCACCAGCACCTGGGCGCGGGGCTCACAGGCTTTGAAGTCATGGGGCAATTCGCGCTCTCGCTCGTGGTCAAACACATGCCGCAGTTGCGCGTGCCGTTTGCCGGCATGGTGGATGCGCCCTACTGCGTGCTGCTGGAAAACGCCGACAGCGAAAGCGAGCAGCACGCGCGGGCTCGCTTCGAACATCTGCTGGAGCAGGCGCTGGAAGACGGCTGCGTGCTCGACGCCGTGGTGGCCGAGAGCCTGGCGCAGGCGCACGAGCTCTGGCACGTGCGCGAGAGCATCCCGCTGGCGCAAGCCGAAGAAGGCCTCAACATCAAGCACGACATCTCTATTGCCGCCTCGCGCATCCCTGCCTTCGTCGAGCACACCGATGCGCTCTTGCAGCGCGAAATCCCCGGCGTGCGGCTGGTGAACTTCGGGCACTTGGGCGACGGCAACCTGCACTACAACGTGCAGGCCCCCGAGGGGGGCGATGGCAAGGCGTTCTTGCGCGATCAGGAAGCCAAGGTCAACCGGCTGGTCTATGACGCGGTGGCGCAGTTTGGCGGCTCATTCTCGGCCGAGCATGGTGTGGGCCAGCTCAAGGTGCATGAGCTGCAGCAGTACGAGCCGCCGGTGGCGCTCGCGATGATGCGGGCAATCAAGCAGGCGCTCGATCCGCAGGACATCATGAATCCGGGTTGCGTTCTCTCGAAAGAATAGCTGCTCGCGCTTGAAAGGTAAGCGCTGGAGGCCTTTTTGACCAATACTTCACCCCACCCCATCCGCTCGCAATATGAAGACCTGATGCGCCACGTGGCCGAGCACGGCGTGGCCAAGGGTGACCGCACCGGCACCGGCACCAAAAGCGTCTTCGGCCACCAGATGCGCTTTGACCTTGCCGAGGGCTTTCCGCTGGTGACGACCAAAAAGGTGCACCTCAGATCCATCATCTACGAACTGTTGTGGTTTCTGCGTGGTGACGGCAACGCGCGCTGGCTGCAGGAGCGCGGCGTGACGATCTGGGACGAATGGGCTGACCCTGCCACGGGCGACCTCGGCCCGGTCTATGGCGTGCAATGGCGCTCATGGCCAACGCCGGATGGTGGGCACATCGACCAGATCGCGCAGGTGGTTCAAACGCTCAAGACCAACCCGGATAGCCGCCGCATCATCGTCTCCAGCTGGAACGTGGCGGAACTGTCGAAGATGGCGCTGATGCCCTGCCACGCGCTGTTTCAGTTCTACGTGGCGCCATCGCAGGTGGCCGGTGAGCCGGGCAAGCTCTCCTGCCAGCTCTACCAGAGGAGCGCCGATATCTTCCTCGGCGTGCCGTTCAACATCGCCAGCTACGCGCTGCTCACCCACATGCTCGCGCAGCAGTGCGATTTGCAGGTGGGCGACTTCATCTGGACCGGCGGCGACTGCCACCTCTACAGCAACCATTTCGAGCAGGTACGCACGCAGCTGGCGCGCGAGCCCTACCCCTACCCCACACTGCATATCAAACGCCGCCCGGCGTCGATCTTCGATTACGAATTCGATGATTTCGAGATCACCGGCTACCAGCATCACCCTGCCCTCAAGGCGCCGGTGGCGGTATAGGCGCGCGCCATGCGCATCCGTGCGGAAACCCCAGCCGACGCCGCCGCAATCGAAGCACTCACGATCGCGGCATTTGCCCAGTCCTCGCACAGCAGCCACACCGAGCAGTTCATCGTGCGCGCACTGCGTGCTGCGGAGGCACTCACACTCTCGCTGGTGGCCGAAGAAGACGGCTCGCTCGTTGGCCATGTCGCGCTTTCGCCGGTCAGCATCAGCGATGGCAGCCAGGGTTGGCATGGGCTGGGGCCGATCTCGGTGCTGCCGCAGTGGCAGCGGCGCGGCATTGGTACTCGGCTGATGCATGAGGCATTGACCCAACTGCGGGCATCGGGTGCGGCCGGTTGCGTGCTGCTGGGCGAACCGGGCTTCTACACGCGCTTTGGCTTTGCGCGCCATGCCGCGCTGGTGCTGCCCGACGTGCCCCCTGCGTACTTCATGGCGCTCGCCTTTGGCAGTGCTTGCGCATCCGGCAGCGTGCGCTATCACCCGGCCTTCGAGGCCACGGCCTGACACCCTGGCACTCCCACGCACCTGGATGCTTCGCGGCAGCAGAACCCACGTCGACACGGCGTTTCGTTTCCGGCTACGCTTGCGGGCATACCGTCTCAGGAGATCACCATGAGTGAACTGCAATACATGCCCGGTTTCGGCAACGAATTTTCGACCGAGGCACTGCCTGGCGCACTGCCGGCGCGCGGCAACTCGCCGCAGAAGGCGCCTTACGGCCTCTACGCCGAACAACTCTCTGGCACCGCCTTCACCGCGCCGCGCCATGCCAACCGGCGCTCTTGGCTGTACCGCATCCGCCCCGCCGCGGTGCAGGAGCCCTATGAACTCAGTGATATTGCACCGCGCTGGCTCAGCCATTTCGACGAAGTGCCGACGCCGCCCAACCCGCTGCGCTGGGATCCGCTGCCGCTGCCAGGGCCCAGCGCTGAAGTAGATTTCATTGACGGCATGACCACCATGGGCGGCAATGCCGGCTGCGCGGTGCACATCTATGCAGCTAACCAGTCCATGACCACACGCTACTTTCACAATGCCGATGGCGAGCTGCTCATCGTGCCGCAGCAGGGGCGGTTGCACATCGCCACCGAATTCGGCGTGATCGACATAGCGCCGCAGGAAATCGCCGTGATCCCGCGCGGCGTGCGCTTTCGCGTCGAGCTGCCCGACGGCAGCGCGCGCGGCTACGTGTGCGAGAACTATGGCGCGCACCTGCGCCTGCCCGATCTGGGCGTGATCGGCTCCAACGGCCTGGCGCATCCACGCGACTTCCTCACGCCGGTGGCGGCCTACGAAGACAAGGAAGGCCACTTCGAGATGGTGGCCAAGTTCCAGGGCCGCCTGTGGCGGGCGCCGATCGGCCATTCGCCACTCGATGTCGTGGCCTGGCATGGCAGCGGCGCGCCCTACAAGTACGACCTGCGCAAATTCAACGCGGTGGGCTCCATCACCTGGGACCACCCCGATCCATCGATCTTCCTGGTACTGCATGCCCCCAGCAGCACACCGGGCGTGGATACGCTGGATTTCGTCGCCTTTGCGCCGCGCGTGCTGGCGATGCAGGACACCTTTCGCCCGCCCTGGTTTCACCGCAACATCGCGGGCGAATTCATGGGCCTGGTGCACGGCGCCTACGACGCCAAGGCCGAAGGCTTCCTGCCCGGTGGCGCGTCGTTGCACAACACCATGATCGGGCATGGCCCCGACGCCGGCACTTTCGAGAAGGCGAGCGTGCACGACACCAGCCAGCCCGACTACATCAAAGACACCATGGCCATCATGTTCGAAACCCCGGTGATCATCCAGACCACGCGCTTCGCGCTCGAATCACCACAGCGCCAGCGCAACTACCACCAGTGCTGGATGGGGATTCAGAAGCACTTTGATCCTGCCAAGCGCTGAGACCAGAAGTCAGCGCCCAGCTGTTCTGAGCCAATCGTGGTCAGCCCGCCACGATGGCCAGGCCGGGCGCCACACCAGCCTGCATCCGGCCAATCACTGCCGCATACTCAAAACCTTGCGTGCGAAACAGCGCCAGCACCGCTTCTACGCTGCCCGCATCGCAGCTCACGAGCAAACCGCCCGAGGTCTGCGGATCGCAGACCAGATCGCGCGCCACGGCGGGCAGGCCGGGGGCCAACGTGACTTCAGCGCCATAGGCGGCCCAGTTGCGCCCCGAGGCACCGGTCACCAGCCCCTGGGCTGCCATGCGCACAACCTCGGGCAGCAGCGGCAGCTTGCCATAGTCGATGACTGCCTGCAGCCCGCTGGCGCGGGCCAGTTCCAGCGCATGGCCGGCAAGGCCGAAGCCGGTCACGTCCGTGAGCGCATGCACGCCCGCCATCTCCGCCAACGCCACGCCCGGGGTGTTGAGCTGGGTGGTGGTGGCGATGAGCTCCGCATAGCCTTCGCTATCCAGTGCGTCCTTCTTCAGCGCGGCGGAAAGCACGCCTACGCCAAGCCGCTTGCCGAGGATGAGCGCATCGCCCGCCTTGGCGCCCGCATTGCGCTTGACCTTGTCCGGATGCACCAGGCCCATCACGACCAGGCCGTAGATCGGCTCGACCGAATCGATGGTGTGGCCGCCCGCAATCGGAATGCCGGCCTGCTGACACACGGCTTGTCCGCCCGCAACGATGCGGCCAATGGTCTGCAGCGGCAGCTTGTTTACCGGCATGGCCAGCAGCGCCAGCGCCATGATGGGCCTGCCACCCATGGCGTAGACGTCGCTGATCGCGTTGGCGGCGGCGATGCGGCCAAAGTCGAACGGGTCGTCGACGATGGGCATGAAAAAATCGGTGGTGGCGATGAGCGCCTGCTCGTCGTTCAAACGGTAAACGGCGGCATCGTCCGCGGTTTCATGGCCCACGAGCAGCTCGGGCGGAATGATGCCCGCGGCGCTGGCCTGCAATATCTCCTGCAGTACGCCGGGCGCAATCTTGCAGCCGCAGCCGCCGCCGTGGGAGAGGCTGGTGAGGCGAATCGTTTCCGTGGGAACCAGGGGCTGGGACATTGCGCAAGAAAAGTAGGGTTGAAGAGGCTGTCATTGTCGCGGCAGCTACGAAATGCTGCTGGTGAGCAGGTCGCGCCCCAGCGCCCGCACGGCCGCTTGCTCCACCGCGGGTGCAAAGCGCGGTTCGCGCAGCGCGCATTGCGCGGCCAAGGTCCGCGCAAACGCCGGCTCGGCGGCAAAGCGCTGCATCAGCCTGGCCAAGGCCTGTGCGTCGCCCGGCGGGAAGTAGCCCTCGTAGGCGCTTCCGAGCAGGCCGACATTGCCGTCGATGCGGCTGGCCAGCACCGGCACCAGGGAGCGAATCGCCTCGATCACCACATGCGCCCCGCCCTCCATGCGGCTCATGTGCACCAAAGCTCTGGCGCGTGCCATCCAGCGGCGGGCAGTGTGATGCGGCACAGCGCCGAGCCAGTGATAGTGGGGCAGTTCGCGCTGTGCGATTTCCGCGGCCCGCTGCCAATGCGGCTGCAAAGCGGCGCCGACATGCAGCACCCGCGGTGGCAGACCATTGGCCAAGGTTTCAGGCAACAGTCTGGCGGCATCCATCAGGACTTGAGGGTCTTTTTCGTCGCGCAAGTGGCCGACTGCCACAAAATCAAAATGCCGCCGCGCCTGGTCCTGGCGCACCAGGCGCCGGGCTGACGGCTCGATCACGCGCACATGGGCGGCAAGTGGTGGCAGGCTCTGCAGCGCTTTCGCCTGCAACACCACCAGATGGCTGGCCCGTCGCAGTGCTTGCAGTGCGCCGGCTTCACGCGGCAGATCGCGGTACAGATCGGTGCCGGTGAGCACGATGGCCAGCGGACGGCCCGGATGCGCAGCGTGAAAGCGCTCGATGCTTGGCGCCGAACGCCAGGCGTGCAGCGCGATCAGCGCAGCCGCAGGATCGCCGCTCCAGGCGGTGGTGATGCGTACCTGGGCCATAGGCGCAAGCCAGTGCGCCCAGAGTCCGGCGGTATGGGCATTGCCGTTATCGCTGCCTGGCAGCGACGGCGTGACGATTTCAATGCAAGGCAAGGGGCGCACGCCGGCGATTCTGTCAGGCCTGCCATAATCCAGCGCATGCGAATTCTTCACACCATGCTGCGCGTCGGCAACCTGCAACGCGCCATCGATTTCTACACCCAGGTGCTGGGCATGCAGCTGCTGCGCACCAGCGAAAACCCAGAATACAAGTACTCGCTGGCCTTCCTCGGCTTTGACGGCGGCAACCCCGGCCAGGCCGAGATCGAACTCACCTACAACTGGGGCGTGGAAAGCTACGACATGGGCAGCGCCTACGGCCACATCGCGATCGGCGTGCCCGATGCCTACGCCGCCTGCGCAAAAATCAAGGCTGCCGGGGGCAACGTCACACGCGAGGCAGGGCCAGTCAAGGGCGGCAGCACCGTGATCGCCTTTGTCACCGACCCGGATGGCTACAAGATCGAGCTGATCCAAAGAACGACATGACTGCCTGCCGCCATGACCGGCGCCCTGCCTTGGCTTGATCCTGGCGATCCGTTTCCCCAGCCCGGCGAGAGCTGGGACGCCGCCAGCCCCATGCCCGGGTTGCTGGCCGCCGGCGGGCGCCTGGATGTGCCGCATCTGGTGGCGGCCTATTCGCAGGGCATCTTTCCCTGGTTCAGCGAGGGGCAGCCTATCCTGTGGTGGTGCACCGCGCCGCGCATGGTGCTGCCGGTGACGGAGTTTCGCCTGCATCACTCGCTGCGCAAGACGCTGCAGCGCTTTCGCGCCGCGCCGGGCCGCGAAGTGCGCGTGGACAGCGATTTCTCCGCGGTCATCCATGCCTGCGCCAGCACGCCACGCGCCGGGCAATCCGGCACCTGGATCGTGCCGCAGATGGTGCGGGCGTATGAGCAACTGCATGCCGCCGGCTTTGCCCACAGCGTGGAAACCTGGGTTAATGGTCAGCTCGTCGGCGGTCTGTACTGCGTGGCGCTGGGGCGTGCGGTGTATGGCGAATCCATGTTCGCGCATACCACCGATGCCTCCAAGATCGCCTTGGCAGCTCTGGTGGCACTGTGTCGCAGCCAGGGCGTAGCGCTCATCGACTGCCAGCAGAACACCGGCCACCTGGCGTCGCTGGGTGCGCGCGAGATCGAGCGCGAGGACTTTCTGGCGCACATTGCAATGGCACAGACACTGCCAGCGCTGGATTGGCGTTTTGCACCACAATGCTGGGACCAGCTTTTGCTTCGTGACGATGCGGCATGACCCAGCTCAATGACCTGCCTCTGCAGGCGCTGCAGTTCTACACCACGGCGCCCTACGCCTGCAGCTATCTGCCCGGGCACCTCGCCCGCTCGGAGGTGGCCACGCCCAGCCATCTGATCCACAGCGGCGTGTATTCCGAACTGGTGGCACAGGGCTTTCGCCGCAGTGGCATGTTCACCTACCGCCCGCACTGCGAAGGCTGCAATGCCTGCACACCGATCCGCGTGCTGGCGCAGGAGTTCAAGCCGGACCGCAGCCAGCGCCGCGCCTTGAAGCGCCACGCCAGCCTGCAGGTGCGCACCTTGCGCCTGTGCTACATGCCCGAGCATTACCAGCTCTACCTGCGCTACCAGAACACGCGCCATGCGGGTGGCGGCATGGACCACGACAGCATCGACCAGTACACCCAGTTTCTGCTGCAAAGTCGCGTCAATTCGCGCCTGGTGGAATTCCGCGAACCGGATACGGGCGTGCTCAAGATGGTTTCGGTGCTGGACATCCTGGACAACGGCCTGTCGGCGGTCTACACCTTCTACGAACCCGATGAAGGCGCAAGCTACGGCACCTACAACATCCTGTGGCAAATCGAGCAGGCCAAGGCCATCGGCGTGCCTTACGTGTACCTGGGCTACTGGATTGCCGCCAGCCCCAAGATGAACTACAAGACCCACTTCAGGCCGTATGAGCTGCGACTGCAGGGGAAGTGGCAGCGCTTCGACGACTGAAGCAGCATCCAAAGTGCCTCTGGCGCATGCCAGTAGTGCGTAGCGAGCTATACAAACGATTGCAATTTTTCAGGCTGCCGCCTCAGCGTGCGGGCACCAGCCACCAGACAAAGAGCGCCAGCGCCGCCAGCATCAAGCCGTACTTCACCGCGTAGTAGGCCGAGCGATTCCACTGCTTGAAGCGGCGCCGGTATTGCCCGGCGTAGAAGGAAATCTTGAACAGCCGGCTGATGAGCCCGCGCGGATCGCCTTCCTCGTTGGGCGAGCTGGCCGCGGCAAGCACGTGGCGGGCGATCCAGCGGTTGACGGCTTGCGCGAAGCGGTTGGTCATGGGCCGTTCGATGTCGCACAGCAGCACGATGCGCTGGCCGTCCGTGTCGTTCCAGGCCCAATGCATGAAGGTCTCGTCAAAAATCACGCCCTGGCCTTCGCGCCAGCTGTAGGGCTGGCCATCGACATTGATGAAGCAGCGGTCGTCGTTGGGCGCCTGCAGCGTCAGGTGGTAGCGCAGCGAACCGGCATACGGATCGCGGTGCAGGCCCAGCTTGGCGCCCGGTGGCAGTTGCGTGAACATGGCCGCCTTCATGCTGGGAATGGCGCGTACCAGCGCCGTGGTGCGCGGGCAGAACTCCAGCGCCGAGGGGTGTGGCTTGCCATACCAGGTGAGATAAAAGCGCGTCCAGCCGGTCTTGAAGAACGAGTTGAAGCCGGCATCGTCATTGGCGATGGGTGCGCGGATGCGCATCTGGCGCGCCAGGTCCAGCGCCTCTGCGCGGATCTCTTCCCAGTGCTTTTCCAGTTCCACCAGCTCCGGAAACGTCGCCACCGGAAGGTAGGGCGTGCGCGGCACGCGGGAAAACGCCAGCATGAAGACGTTGAACGGTGCGGTAAAGGTGGAGTGGTCGAACAACTGGCGCAGCGGCTTGTGCCGCACCCTGCCGCGCAGGTGCATGTACAGCCCCGAGAGCAGAAAGGTGAGGACGACGGCGAGTGCAAGGATTTTTGCCATGAGGGTCACGAGCGCCTCGAAGCAGCCGAGGGCGGCCGCCAGAGCGATGGATGCAAACCCTGATTTTCGCCCAAGGCGAATAGCCGCGGGCGCGCTGGCCATGCAGCACGAACTGTACGGCCAGCCATTTCGAGGTCAGGCAACCAGGTCAAACACCAGCACCTCGGCTTCCTTGCCCTGCGCCAGGGCGATTTCCGACTCACCTTCCAACAGCGCCGCGTCGCCACCGGTCAGCTCGGTGCCATTCACCGCAAGCTGCCCGCGCACCAGGTGCACATAGGCCTTGCGCTGGGGGTCGATCGCGAGCGTGGCCGATTCCGCGCCGTCGAACAGCCCGGCATACAGCCGTGCATCGGCGTGGATGCCCACATCCCCGCCCTGCCCCATGGGCGCCGCCACCAGACGCAGCTTCCCGCGCTTGGCATCTGCAGGCACCGTGGTCTGCTCATAGCTCGGCGCAATGCCCTGCACATTGGGTTCTATCCAGATCTGCAGGAAATGCGTCTGCTGGCCTTGCGCGTGGTTGAACTCGCTGTGCATCACGCCACTGCCGGCGCTCATGCGCTGCACGTCACCGGGCGGGATGCCCTTGACATTGCCCATGCTGTCTTTGTGCGCCAGATTGCCCGAGAGCACATAGCTGATGATTTCCATGTCGCGGTGGCCATGCGTGCCAAAACCGCTGCCGGGGGCAATGCGGTCTTCGTTGATCACGCGCAGATTGCCCCAGCCCATGTAGCGCGGATCGTGGTAGCCCGCGAACGAAAAGCTGTGAAACGATTTGAGCCAGCCGTGGTCGGCATAGCCGCGGTCCCGGGATTTGCGAAGCGTGAGCATGGCGTTCTCCTGTGAGTGATGGATGCCTCCAATGTAGGGCTGGCAGTAGGGTTTGCCGAGTCGTGCATTTTGATGACATCATTCAAACGTTTTGAACTCAAAAGCCAAACCAATGCAAAACGCAGGAGACATGCTCACACCCGACAACCTGCGCCTGCTGCAAGCCATCGCCACCCACGGCAGCTTCGCGGCGGCCGCGCGCGCGCTGGCGCTGGTGCCCAGCGCCTTGACGTATCGCGTGCGCCAGATCGAGCAGCAGCTGGATGTGCTGCTGTTTGACCGCAGCCGCCGCCAGGCCGTCGCCACCGAAGCCGGACGCGAGTTGCTCGCCGAAGGCGAACGCCTGCTGGCGGAGATGGACGCCGTCGCCCAGCGCGTGCAGCGCGTGGCCACCGGCTGGGAGCCACGGTTCACGCTCTCGGTCGATGGCGTCGTCGCGCGCACCACGATGCTGGAGCTGATCGAGGCCTTCTACGCCATCGGCTGCCCCACGCGCCTGCGCTGGCGCGAAGGTACGCTGACCGGCACGCTGGAACAGCTGACGCGCGGGCAGGCCGACCTGGCCATTGGCGTCGCGGTGGAAGCGCCGCCGCTGGCCAATCTGCGCACTGCCCCCTTGGGTGATCTGCGCTTTGTGTTTGCGGTGGCACCACACCATCCGCTGGCAACGGCCGATGAGCCCATAGCGGACGCAGAGCTGATGCGCCACCGCATGGTTGCGGTGGCCGATTCCGCGCTCGGGCATGGCGTCACGCTCGGCCTGCTGCCCGGGCAGGAAGTGCTGACGGTGCAAAGCCTTGCCACCAAGCTGCGTGCGCAGTTGCGCGGCCTGGGTGCGGGCTATCTGCCTCAGCCCATGGCGCAGCCCTATATCGATGCGGGGCAACTGGTGGTGCGTGAAGTCAGCCGCGTGGCGCGCACCACGCGGCTTTCCTACGCCTGGTGCGACTTCGGCAAGCGCTCGCGCGGGCGGGCGCTGCAGTGGTGGCTGGATCATTTGCACAGCCCGATCACCCGCCGCGCGTTGCTGCAGGGGCACCATCTTGCGTAGGGAACAAGGCGTGTAGAGTGCAGGCACTGTCCCACCTGAAAGCCCGCCATGCCCGCACAACCCTCCGCCAAGCGCCCTCGAACCCCACGGCACTACGCCATCATCGGCGCCGGCATGGCAGGCGTCGCCTGCGCACGCACGCTGCAGCAGGCCGGGCACCGCGTCACGCTGCTGGAGCAGGCCGATGCTCCCGGTGGCCGCACACGCGCCGTGCAGAGCGCCTGCGGCAGCCACGATGCCGGCGCGCAGTATTTCACCGTGCGCGATGCGCGTTTTGCCCAGGCGCTGGCAACCACGCCCGGTCTGTGCCGTCCCTGGAGCGTGAGCACGGTGCGCGTGCTGGACGGGGCCGGGCGAGTGGTCAGCGCCGCGCCGCCGCCCGGTGAGCCGCACTGGGTGGCCGAACCGGCAATGGACGCATTGGTGGCACGCTGGGCCACCGCGCTCACCGGGCTGCGCACCTACTTCGGCGTCAGCCGCCTCTCCAGGAGCCGCGGCCAATGGCAAGTGCATGCGCCCGATGGCGACATCGCCGGCTTTGATGCCGTGCTGCTGGCGCTGCCCGTGCCCCAGGCCCAGGCTCTGCTGCAAGCGTCGGGCATCCAGACCGCCTGGTCTGGCGCGCTGGCGCAGGTGCGCATGGCCCCTTGCTGGACGCTGATGCTGGGCTTCGCCCAGGCCGTGCGCCCGGGCCTGACCACGCTGGGGCCGCAGTGGAACGCGGCGCGCAGCACGCACCACCGCATCGCCTGGCTGGCGCGCGAATCGTCCAAGCCCGGGCGCGCGCAGATCGAGCGCTGGACGGTGCAGGCCAGCCCCGAATGGTCGGCGGAACACCAAAACGACAGCCCGCAGCGTGTGCAGGACAAGCTCACCCGCGCGTTTGCCGAGATCACCGGCATCCGCGCCACACCCAGCGACGCCCAGGTGCTGTTGTGGCCGCATGCGCAAACGCAAACCCCACTGGGACAGCCCTTCGTCTGGGATGCCGCCGAGGGCCTGGGCGCCTGCGGCGACTGGTGCCTGGGCCATCGGCTGGAAGACGCCTTCGTCTCGGGGCTGGAACTGGCACTCGCGCTCTGTTCAAACCCTTGACCCGCTACGTCGGTCGTTTCGCCCCATCGCCTACCGGACCGCTGCATGCGGGCTCGCTCGTGGCCGCGCTGGCGAGCTGGCTGGATGCGCGCTCCTGCGGCGGTCAATGGCTGCTGCGCATCGAAGATGTCGATACCCCGCGCTGCAGCGCCGCTGCCGCGCACATCATCCTCGCCCAGCTCTGCGCCTGCGGCCTGGCCTGGGACGGGGAGGTGCTGTGGCAATCCACGCGCAGCCCGCGCTACCAGCAGGCGCTGGCAGCGCTGCAGCAGCGCCAGCTGGCCTACCCCTGCGGCTGCACGCGGCGCGACATCGACGCCGCGCTGGCAGCGCAAGGCCGGCAGCACGAACGCCATGGCGAGCGCCCCTACCCCGGCACCTGCCGCGAAGGCCTGAACGGCAAGCCCGCCCGCGCCTGGCGTTTCAATACTCAGAAATTCATGAAAAATTGGCCTTCAGCGCATATGCAGAAAGCGCGATCAGCTACGTTTTTGATAGATAAGAAGCAAGTGCACTGGCAGGATCGGCGCCTGGGCGAACAACAGCAGGATGTGGCGCACGAAGTCGGCGACTTCATCCTGCACCGCGCCGACGGCCTGTGGGCCTACCAGCTGGCGGTGGTCGTGGACGACGGCGATCAAGGCGTGACGGACGTGGTGCGCGGCGAAGACCTGGCCGACAACACGCCGCGCCAGATGCTGCTGCAGGCGGCATGGGGCCTGCCCGCGCCGCGCTACCTGCACCTGCCGCTGGTGCGTGCGGCCGACGGCGAGAAGCTCTCCAAGCAACAGGGTGCACCGGCCATCGACAGCTCACGCCCGCTGCAGGCGCTGGCGCACGCAGCCGCCGCCCTTGGCCTGCCCGCTGCGCCCAAGGCGAGTAGCGTGGCGGATGCGCTGGCGTTCTGGGTCGCCGCATGGCCGCGCTTTTACAATCGCGCGCCGTGACTGACAGCCCCCCGCTCCTCCCCCCTTCGGATGAAGCGCCGCCCCAGCGACGCATCCGCAGCTTTGTGCTGCGCGCCGGTCGCACCACGGCCGGACAGGAAAAAGCACTCTCCGAGCTGGGCCCTCGCTTTTTGCTGCCCTATGCGCAGGCGCCACTGGATGCCGCCGAGGCGTTTGGCCGGCAGGCGCCACTCATCCTGGAGATCGGTTTTGGCATGGGCGAAGCCACGGCGCATATCGCCCAGCTGCGGCCGGACGACAACTTTCTCTGCTGCGAGGTGCATGAGCCCGGCGTCGGTGCGCTGCTCAGGCGCATGGGCGAGCAGGGCATTGCCAACATCCGCATCCTGCGCCACGACGCGGTGGAAGTGCTCACGCACATGCTCGCGCCGGATCAGCTCGATGGCGTGCACATTTTTTTTCCCGATCCGTGGCACAAAAAACGCCACCACAAGCGCCGCCTGATCCAGCCGCCCTTGGTGGCCCTGCTGGCCAGCCGCATCAAGCCCGGCGGCTATCTGCATTGCGCCACCGACTGGCAGCCCTATGCCGAGCAGATGCTGCACGTCCTCTCTGGCGAGCCGCAGCTGGCCAACACGTCGCAGGACTGGGCCGAGCGCCCGGCCTACCGGCCCCTGACCAAGTTTGAAAACCGCGGCCTGCGCCTTGGGCATGGGGTCTGGGATCTCGTGTTCCGGCGCGGGACCTACGGCAATTGTCAAATTTTGTGACAACACCACAGTTGTCGTATTTGGTGGATCCATAGATGCGCAAGCGCTGAATTGTTGCTAGGATGACTCGCAGAAAGACGCTGCGGGACGAAAACGACGGGTCGATTCCGGTGCCGCGGCCGTTGCCATCGGTTTTACAGGATGTCACACACTGCGCGCACGAAAACGCAATGGAGCATTTGCCTGGGCGCGCTGCTCTTGTGGGCCGCGTTTGCCTGGATCCCCGGCCTCGCCGATCCCCTTCCCTCTGACGCGCGCCGGCTGGAGGCGCACCTGGCGCTTGAGCTCTGCTCCATCCTCTTGTGCGCGATGACCGTGGCGATCGTCTGGTACGACCGCAATCCCGCAGCGCGGGGACGCGACAACTGGCTGATCTTCGGCCTCACGCTGGTGGCGCTGCTGGACTTGCTGCATGCGCTTGATTACCACAGCCTGCTTGGGCCCGCGGGCAGCCTGGCCAGCGCGGAGTCCGTCTGGTACCGGCAGCTGGCGCGCGTGGCGGAGGTTCTGGTGCTGTTCGCCTTCGGGCTGAAGCTGCGCGGCTCGGGGCAAAAACGCTATTGGCTTGCCGCTGCCGCGGCCATCGCCCTGGCCATTGGCAACATCGGCTCCACGCACCCGGTCTGGTTGATCCAATGGCTGCGCAACGACGCCGCCCCGACTTCCCCCGGCATGCTGATGCAATACCTGCTGGTGCTGCTGGACGCCGCATGCGCCGCGCTGCTGTACTACCGCTGGCGGCGCGATGGCGGCTCGCACTGGCTGCAACTGGCCAGCATGGCTTTCGTCCTCGGTGTTTCCAACATGGCCTACATCGGGCACATGGGTCGACTCGATGGTGTCGGCGTGGCCGTTCACCTGATCAAGATTGCGGCCTACTTTCTGGCCTTCAGGCTGACCTTGTTCATCGTCGTGCAGCGTCGGCAAAGAATTCTTGAAGTCTCCCAGCGCACCATTGATCAGCAAAAGCGCAAGCTGGCGGCGCTCTTGAACGACATACCGCTGGAGCTGGTGCAGCTCGATGCCAACCTCAACGTGCGCTATGCCAATCCGCGCCATACCCGGCGCATCGGCGCCGCGCTCGAATCGCTGCAGGACACGCCATGGCTGGACCAATGGCCACAGGCGCAGCGCCAGAGCCTGGAGCGCGATTTGCGCGCGGCGCTGCAGGCCAAAACCACCGAGCTGGATGTCCAGCTCGATGCAGAAGGGGCACCGGCCCAGCATTTTCACCTGGTCGCCTCGCCCCAGTTGGGCAGCGCCTCCGACGAAGGCCTGGTGGTGATGATCACCGACACCACTGTGCAGGAATCCGCGCGCATGCTGGTGGAAGCCTCGCTCAAGGAAGTCTCCGAGCTGCGCGCCGCGCTGGATGCGCATGCCATCGTCGCCGCCACCGACGCCCGCGGCGTGATCATCAAGGTCAACGACAAGTTCTGCCAGATCTCCAAGTACGAACGCAGCGAGCTGCTGGGCAGGACGCACCGGGTGATCAATTCCGGCCTGCATCCCAAGGGTTTTTTCGCGGCGATGTGGAAGGTGATCTCTTCCGGCGAAATCTGGAACGGAGAAATCTGCAACCGCGCCAAGGATGGCTCGCTCTATTGGGTGCAGACCACCATCGTGCCATTCATCGGCGATGAAGGCATTCCGGTGCAGTACATCTCGATCCGCGCCGACATCACCCAGCGCAAGGAGGCCGAGGAAGCGGCGCAGCAGATGGCGCTGTACGACGCGCTCACCAGCCTGCCCAACCGGCGGCTGCTGTACGAGCACATCCAGACGGCGATGGGAAAGAGCGCGGACTGGACAATTTCAAGGAAATCAACGACACGCTGGGGCACGACCAGGGCGATGAGCTGCTGCGCCAGGTCGCGCGGCGCCTGAACCACAGCGTACGGCCCGGCGACACCGTGGCGCGCCTGGGCGGCGACGAATTCGTCGTGCTCGTCAACGAGCTCAGCGCCACCCTGGTCGGTGCGATGCAAGAGACGCAAACCATTGCCGAGAAGGTCCGCGAGGCGCTGGAGCAGGTCTATGAATTCGGCGGGCACACGGTGCATACCTCGTCCAGCATTGGCGTGTCGCTGTTTCAAGGCAAGGCGACAGCGCAGGAGGAAATCCTCAAGCGCGCCGACATGGCGCTCTACCGCGCCAAGGCCCGCGGGCGCAACCAGGTCAGCATGTTTGACCCGAGCATGCAGGCGGAGGTGGAGACCCATGCCAGCCTGATGGCCGACCTGCGCCTGGCGCTGCCGCGTGAGGAGTTGCGCCTGTACTACCAGGTGGTGGTGGACAGTGATCTGCGGCCGCTGGGCTATGAGGCACTGCTGCGCTGGCAGCACCCGGAGCGCGGCATGGTGCCACCGCTGGATTTCATCGCCAGGGCGGAAGACTCGGGGCTCATCATCCCCATAGGTACCTGGGCGCTGCAGACGGCGTGCCATCAGCTCGCCCAATGGGCCCAGTCGCCCGAGACGGCGCATCTGACCGTCGCCGTCAACATCAGCGCGCGGCAGTTCCGCGACCCGGAGTTCGTCGCCACCGTACAGCGTACCCTGGCTGCCAGCGGAGCTGATCCGCACCGGCTGCGCCTGGAGCTGACGGAAAGCATGTTCCACAGCGACGTGGAGCAAACCATAGAGAAGATGAACCTGCTGCGCGCGCTGGGCACCGGCTTCTCGCTGGATGATTTCGGCACCGGCTATTCGTCGCTCAGCTACCTCAAGCGCATGCCGCTGGATGTGCTCAAGATCGACAAATCCTTCATCAACGACATCCTGACGGACCAGGACGACGCCGCCATTGCCCAAACCATCCTGGCGCTGGCCGAAACCCTGGAGCTGCAGGTGGTGGCCGAAGGCATCGAGGAGCCGGAGCAGTTCGAATGGCTGCGGCTGCGCGAGTGCCATGCCTACCAGGGTTATCTTTTCAGCAAGCCCCAACCGATCGAAGCCATCGCCGCAGCACCGCATCGGCTGCAGGATACGGCTGGCGCCGCTGGTTTATAGTGGGAGCCGCCATGCCCAAGCCCGAGCCAGCGGACACAGTCGATAACGAACCCTTGGTGTTTCAACCGAGCGACGCGGTATTCGCACGGGCGGCGGAGATCTTCCGGCTGATGTCCACGCCCATACGCATACGCATCATCAATACGCTGTGCCATGGCGAGAAGAATGTCTCGGAAATTCTGGACAGCGTCGTCACCACACAACCGAACCTGAGCCAGCACCTGAATCTGCTCTATCAGGCGCGCGTGCTGGACAAGGAACGCCGCGGCAACCAGATTTTCTACCGCATAGCCAACCGCGACGTGGTGGCGCTGTGCCGCACCCTGTGCAGCCAGGTCGCGGCCGATCAGGCACTTGCTGCCGAGTAGCAAGGCGCCGGCATCGGCAGCTATGCGCCGTCAGCAGCCCTGTGCGGTGGTGGCGATGAACTCCGCAATGATGGAGATGACCGCAGGACCCAAGGCTGGCTCAACGCAGCACCCGCCGCATGGCCAGGTAGCGCTGCTCGTTGCTGGCGCCTGCAATGCCAGAAAACTTGCCGTTCATCAGAGGCTCGAGCCTGGCGATGCGCTCCTGCGCCGGCGGGTGCGTAGCCAGCAGCAGCTGGTAGTTGGCATCCTGCGCCGAGCCACCGGCCACCACGCGCAGCGATTGCATCAGCCCCGCTGGCGCATAGCCGGCACGCGCGGCCCACAGCATGCCGTAGCGGTCGGCGTCGTACTCGTCGGACTGGTCCAGACCCTTGGCGTAGATGTTGCGCACCATATTAATCATGGCGCCACTGAGCTGGCTGTTGCCGCTGCGTGCCTCGACGATGCCGCCGGCGATCTGCGCGAAGCCGCCCTTCTTGACGGCCGACAGATAGTGGCCATGCAGCACATGCGTGATTTCATGGCCCAGCACCCCGGCGAGTTCGGCCTCGGAGTTGAGCGCAAGCAACAGGCCCTTGGTGACAAACACATAGCCGCCCGGCGTGGCATAGGCGTTGACGGCGTCGGAATCGATGACGCCAAAGCGCCAGTCGTAGGACGCCGGCTTGCCCTGCCCGTCCTTGCGCGGATCGGTCTGTCCGGCAACCCACAAGCCAACGCGGTTGACGTAGCGCTGCAGCTCGTCGTTGCGCAGCAGCGGGCGCGCGCCCAGAAGCACCGAGGCAAAGCCCGAGCCCAGCTCGCGCTCTTCCTGCGGGCTGTAGTCCTTGAAGGCGGCAGAAGCGCCTTGTACGACGTTTTGCACGCCGCTCACCACACCGCCACCCGACGAGCCGCCGCCCAAGCTGCCGAGCGCACCGCTCAGTCCGGAGGGCATGGTTTCGCAGCCGGCCAGCAGCGCGGCGCAGGCTCCGAGCGCCAGCCAGCGCTTGAACGCAACGCGCTTCATTGCCCACCTCCGTCGTAATCGGTGATCTTCACCGCGCTGAGCTTGCCGCCGCGGGCAAACTGCTGGGCATCGCCGGCCTTGACGACGTAGCGCTCCAGCTGCTGTACCTCTTGCGGCGCAGGCTGGGCATTGGCCAACTGCTCCTGCGTCAGGCCGCGGGTACCGGTGGTTGCCGTTGGCGCAGAGCTGGAGCCGGTGAACAGGCCGGCGAGTGCGTTGCCCCCGCCGGTCGCGGGCGCCGGTCTGGCGGCGCTCATCGATTTCACGTGCGACATCCGCACCCAACCCTGGTGCTGACCGGACTGCACCTTGAGCCAGCCGCCCTGCGTCTGCACCGCCTGCAACGGAGCGCCGATGGGCAGCTGCTGCACCACCATGGAGTTGAGCGAGGGCGTGGCACGCAACTGCGTGGCCGTCGTCACCTCGTGCGTTTGTGCGCCCGCCAACGCAGACCACGCCAGCGCTGCCAGCAGCGCCAGCCAGCGCCAGCCGTTTTTCAATGGCATCCGGTTCATGACTCACCTCCTTCGCTTGCGGGCTGTCTGCCCGTCCCTGTGCGGCGCATTGTAGGCAGCGGCTCGTACAAACGCACCTGCTGATCGCGCCCCTTGACGGTGAAGGCGCCGTGATCGACAAAGCCGAAAGCGTCGCCGCACAGCGCGCGGGTGGATTCGGACACCAGGATGCGCGCAATGCCCTTGGTGCAGCCTTCGATGCGGCTGCCCAGGTTCACCGTATCGCCGATGGCGGTGTAATCGAGCCGCTGCGAGGTACCGAGAAAGCCGATCACGGCCGGGCCGCTGTGGATGCCGATGCCGATCTCGAACACCGTGCCCGGCAGCTCACGCGCGACCTCGGCGGCAAAGCGCTCGAGCGCCTCGGACATGCCGAGCGCCGCGCGCACCGCCCGTTCGGCGTGGTCGGTCTGCGCCACCGGCGCGCCCCAGAAGGCCATGATGGCATCGCCGATGAACTTGTCCAGCGTGCCGCCGTGCTGAAAAATCACCTGCACCTGCATCTCGAAATAGCGGTTGAGCAGCGCGACGATTTCCTCCGGCTGGCGGTGCTCGGAGAGGCTGGTAAAGCCGCGGATGTCGGAAAACAGCACTGTCACCTCGCGGCTGGCGGAGACCTCGGCCTGCGCCACCTGCTGCGTCTCCGACAGGCGGTTCACGATGCGCGGATCGACAAAGCGCGAGAACATCGCCTGCACATGGTGGCGCTGGGCCATCTCCAGGCGCGAAGACAGCAGGCCGAAGGCCAGCAAGGCCAGCACCCCCATCGCCAGCGACGAGACCGGCATCCAGTAGAGGTTGACACGCAGCAGCAGCACCGACATGCCCAGCGTCAGCAGCGCTACCGTGGCCAGGATGCTGGCCGGCCAGACCGGCGAAGCACGCGACGCAAAGCCGATCCCCATGGCCGCGATCAGCACCAGCGCCAGCGCGGGGTTGACCCAGTCCGGTACTTCTCGCAGCCAGTCGTCCGATTGCAGATTGGCCAGCGCCGTTGCCAGCACGAAGGGGCCCGGCGTGGTGGCGTTCACCGGCGTGGGCACGAAATCCAGCAGCCCGCTGGCGGTAGCGCCGATGACGATGATCTTGCCCGCCGGGTCAAACGGCAGCGCAGCGCCTTCAGTCTGCGTTGCCAGATACACCTTGGCATACGGTATGCGCGTGAACGGCTTGCCATACCAGTGCAGCCGAAAGCGCGGCGTCTGCGGCTCGGGCAAATGCAGCAGTTCGGCAACGCGGCCGATGATGTGCGGCAGCCACCAGCCCTGGGTTTCGCGCCCCAGTTCGGTACTGCGGCCGATACCGTCGGCATCCTTGATGAAGTTGATGTAGCCGGTGCGCCAGAGCTCGGGTGGCAACGCAATCGGCGCATCGATGCCGTAGCGCGCCTGCGGGTCGGCCTGCGGCCCGGCGCGCAGGCCCATCGCCTTGGGTGCCAGTGCCAGCGGTGCCTGCTGCGCCGAATCTTCCATCAGGATCATGGGCACGAAGATGCGCTCATCGTGCATGGCCTGCGCCAGCGCGGTATCGTTCTCCGGGTGCAGCCGGTCCTGCGGAGACAAAATGATGTCCAGCACGATGGCGCGCGGCTGGTGCGCTGTCAGCGCCGTCAGCAGCTCGGCATGGATGGCGCGTGGCCAGGACCAGGTGCCTGCGATCTCCAGCATCTGCGGATCGACCAGCGAAGGCTGATCGATATCCACCACCACCACGTCCTGCGGTGGCGTGCGCCGCGCGGCATCCAGGCGCAGCAGGGCATCGCCCACGCGGTTGTCCAGCGCATCGAGCGCGTGCCAGTGCATCAAGTCGGCCAGCGTCAACAGCGCCAGCAGCGCCCCGAGCAAGGCATACAAGGTGCGTCTGCCGAAGCGCTCGCGCAGCCGTGCAAGCCACAGGGTTGATCGCGCAGGTTCAGCCACGAAGCGCAGTATCTCGGGCGCATGCCGTGGCGTCAATATCTGGGCCAGAAACTATTGATGTTGTAGCTGTCAGCGCTTGCCAGCATTGCGCCAATGCCCAATTTGACTCAAGTTTCAACCACGCTGGCGCAGCGCTTCATACAGGCACACGCCGCTGGCAACCGAGACGTTCAGGCTCTCCACTGCACCGCGCATCGGGATGGAGACCAGCGCATCGCAGCGCTTGCGCGTGAGCTGGCGCATGCCGCTGCCTTCGGCGCCCAGCACCAGCGCCACGGGGCCGCGCAGGTCGGCCTGGTACAGCGTTTGCGGTGCATCGTCGCTGGTACCAACGACTCGAATGTCGCGCTCCTTGAGCTCATCGAGTTGGCGCGCCAGGTTGGTGACCATGAAGTATGGCACGGTCTCGGCCGCGCCGCTGGCCACCTTGGCGACGGTGGCGTTGATGCCGGCTGCATGATCCTTGGGCGCGATGATGGCGTGCGCGCCGGCGCCATCGGCCACGCGCAGGCAGGCGCCGAGGTTGTGCGGATCGGTCACGCCGTCGAGCACCAGCAGCAGCGGCGGCACGCTCAGGCCGTCGAGCAGATCGTCGATCGAATGGCCACGCGCCAGCTCCTGCACGCGCGCCGCCACACCTTGGTGGCCATGGGTGCCGGCCAGACGCGCGATGCGCAGGCCATCGGCTTCCACCAGGCGTACGCCCGCCTCTTTTGCGCGCTCGACGAACTGGCGCATGCGCGCGTCGCGCCGCGAGGGGTCATGCAGGACTTCGACCACGCTCGCGGGCGCGGTCTTCAGGCGCACGCTCACCGCGTGAAAGCCAAAAAGCACTTTGAGATCAGCCATGGCCGGGATTATCGGCGCGCGGGCACACCGCTCTCGGGCATCATCGGCGCATCCACCGAGAGCTTCAGAGGAAACCACCCATGCCTGCCTTGCACGCCAAAACACCGCCACTCTTCGTTGCAAATACTCGCCATAGCCCGAGCTATGACTGCGTTTTGCGCCTCGATTGGCAGCGTTTTGGTGCGCCTTTCGGGCGCGGGCGATTTCCTCCCAAGCTCTGACCACGCCGATGCTCGCCCTGCCCCACATCTCGCCCCTGGAACATGGCGCCTTCGTCGCCGTGGGCCTGCTGACCTACGTCGTCATCACGCGCATACGCCAGCAACGGCGCCCGCCCTACGCCGCGATGTCCTGGGTGCTCGGGATCGCGGCCTTCCCCTATCTGGGCCTGCCGCTGTTTCTGATCTTCGGCACGCGCAAGCTCATCCGCCCTGAAACTCGCAGCCAGCCCGTGCCCGCCGGGTCCTGGAGCCACGCGGCCGCGCCCTGGGCCACGCGCCTGCTGGCCGCCGTCGGCGTGGCGGGCGCGCGCCCGCAAGCCTCGGTGCGCTTTGCCGCCGATGGCCCCGAGGCCCTGGCGCAATTGCGCGAGGTGATTGCCGCCAGCCGCCACACGCTCGATATCTGCACCTACGTGCTGGGCGACGATGCCACGGGCGCCGCCGTGGCCGCCGCTCTCGCCGAACGCGCGCGCGCCGGCGTGCACGTGCGCCTGCTGGTGGACAGCATCGGCAGCCTCAAGAGCGCGCACCGGCACGACGCGATGCTCAAGGCCATGGGCGTGCGCACGCGCCTGTTCGTTCCCGCGCTCGGCCTGCCCGGGCGCGGGCGCACCAATTTGCGCAACCACCGCAAGGTGGTGATCGCCGACGGCGCGCTGCTGTGGGCGGGCGGGCGCAACATCGCCGACGAATACTTCATCGGCAAGGTGGGTGCTCCAGCGTGGATCGACTTGAGCTTCATCGCCCAAGGGCCGCTGGCGGCGCAGGCGCAGGCGCTGTTTGACAGCGACTGGCGCATCGCCCGTGGCGCCCGGCGCGCCCCGCGCCTGGGCTACGCCGAACGCTACGCGCGGCGCGAAGCCGCCTCGGGCGTGGCCCTGCCCGCAGGCCAGGCGCACTTGGCGCAATGGGTGCCCAGCGGGCCGGATTTCCACGAGGACATCCTGCACGCGCTGCTGGTCTCCAGCGCCTTCCACGCCGAGCACCGCCTGCTGCTGGCCACGCCCTACTTCGTGCCCGACGAGGGCCTGCTCGAAGCGCTGGTGCTGGCGGCCAAGCGGGGCCTGGCGATCACGCTGGTGCTGCCGCGCCGCTCCAACCACCGGCTGGCGGACTGGGCACGCGGGCGGGCGGCGCGCACGCTGGTGCAGGCGGGCGTTCACGTCTGCCTGCTGCCATCGATGATCCACGCCAAGGCGGTGGTGGTGGACGACGTGCTCGCGCTGTGCGGCTCAGCCAACCTGGACAGCCGCAGCCTGTTCATCAACTACGAGGCGATGGCGGCCTTCCACGACCGCGAAGATATCGAATGGCTGGCGCGCTGGATCGAGCAGACCGCCGCCACGGGCACGCGCGCGAGCGCCCGCGCGCCAAGCTGGCCGCGCGACATCGCCGAAGGCATCGTCGCGACCATCGGCTTTCAGCTCTGATCGATGGCGGCGATGGCTCCCGCCTCCAGCGTGATGCGCTGCTGGCAGCGCGCCGCAATGCCGCGGTCGTGCGTGACCAGCACCAACGTCGTGCCCTGTTCCTGATTGAGCTGCAGCATGAGCCGCATGACGCTTTCCCCCGTCGCGAAATCCAGGCTTCCGGTGGGCTCGTCGGCCAGCAGCAAGGCTGGCTGCACCACGAACGCACGCGCCAGTGCTACGCGCTGCTGCTCGCCGCCGGAAAGTACCCGCGGATAGGCCCTCGCTCGCTGCGCCAGGCCCACGCGCGCCAGCATTTCCGTGGCGCGCGGCCGTGCATCACTCTGGCCTGCAAGCTCCAGCGGCAGCATGACGTTTTCCAGCGCGCTCAAGTGGCCCAGCAGCTGAAAGCTCTGGAACACGAAACCGATTTTTTGCGCGCGCAGCGCTGCGCGGCTATCCTCGTCGAGGGCAAACACATCCTGCCCATCGAGTAGCACGGTGCCGCTGCTGGGCGTATCCAGGCCCGCCATGATGGACAGCAGCGTGCTCTTGCCCGAGCCCGATGCGCCGACGATGGCAACCGTCTGGCCGCGGTGCAAGGAGAAGCTGACATCCCGCAAAATGTCAAACTGCCCGGTGGCATCAAGAACCGTCTTGCGCAGGTGGCGTACCGATAGCAGAGGCGAAGCAGGTGAAAGTTCGGAATCAGGCATGAACGATGGTGAAGAAAACTGGCGCGGTGCAAACCGGCGTGACTTTATCCTGCTGGCGCTGGCGGGCTGCGCGGCCATGCCGCTTTCGGCAGCGCCGGCGCCGGTGATCCTGGTACTGGGTGACTCCATGAGCGCCGAATACGGCCTGGCACGCGGCAGCGGCTGGGTTGCCTTGCTGCAGCAGCGGCTGGCGGATCGGAAGATGGCGGCGACGGTGATCAATGCCAGCGTGAGCGGCGACACCACGGCCGGCGGACGCTCGCGCCTGCAGGTGCTGCTGCACAAGCACCAGCCCACCTTGGTGGTCATCGAGCTGGGCGGCAACGATGCGCTGCGCGGCCTGCCGCTGCAAAGCACCCAGGAGAACCTCGCGCAAATGGTGCAGCAGGCGCAGGCGGCGCGCGCCAGGGTGCTGCTGGTGGGCATGCAGGTGCCGCCCAACTACGGCACCGACTACGCGCGTCGCTTTGCCGCCCTGTTTGAAACTACTGCCAAGACGCACAAGACAGCGCTGGTGCCATTTTTGCTCGCGGGCGTTGCCGATGGCCCGGAGCCGCTGCAACTGTTTCAGGCTGATCGCATTCACCCCAATGCGCGGGCGCAACCCCTCATGATGGAAAACGTCTGGAAGGCATTGGCACCCATGCTGCGCTGATCATGTGCTCGCCTTCGCTCCCTCCCCCTCTGGGAGAGGGCGGGGGTGGGGGCCAGCGGGGCATCAAGCCACTTGCCGTCGCGACGCCAGCGCTCGCAGCCCCCATCCCAACCTTCCCCCAAAGGGGGAAGGAGCCCGGAGCCAGCCATCCGTCAGCCAAAAACGCTCTTCATCGCCTGCGCCAGATCGGCGCGCAAGTCATTGACTTCTTCCAGCCCGATCGCGAAGCGCACTACCGTGCCACTGGCCAGGTGCGGCGTGGCGCGGCTGCGCATGGCCGAGAGCTGGTAGGGCATCACCAGGCTGAGCGGCCCACCCCAGCTGTAGCCCAGGCGAAAGAGCGTGAGCGCATCGCAGAAGGCATCGACCTGCGCGCTGCTGTAGCGCGCATCCACCACCACGCTGAACAGGCCCGCGGCCTGTCCTTCCCCCTGGCGGCAGCACAGGGCCTGCCAGTGTGCATAGCCGGGCGCACCGGCCAGCGCCGGATGCAGCACCTGCGCTACCGCCGCCTGCCCCCGCAGCCATTGCGCCAATTCACGCGCTGCCAGATCCTGCGCGCGGTAGCGCAGCGCCATGCTGGGCAGCGCGCGCAGCACAACCTCCAGATCGTTGGCGCCCACGCCCAAACCCAGGTGCATGTGCGCCGCCTGAATGCGCCGGTGCAGCGCCGCGTCGCGCGTGGTGATGGCGCCCATCAACACGTCGCCACCGCCGCTGGGGTACTTGGTGAGCGCGTGCACGGAAACATCCACACCCAGGCTGGCATCACCCAGCAGGTCAAACGGCGCAAACGCCAGGCCTGCGCCCCAGGTGTTGTCCAGTGCCATCGTGACGCCGCGCTCGCGGCACAGACGCGCCTGGGCAATGAGGTCGGGGAATTCCATGGTGACCGAGCCCGGCGCCTCCAGCCACACCAGGCGCGTGGCCGAGGTGATCTTGCCGGCCAGGTCCTGCACATCCATAGCGTCGTACACGGCATGGCGCACGCCATAGCGTGCCAGCAGCTCCAGCGTGAGTGCCATGTTCGGTCCATAGACGTTGTCGGGCAGCAGCACCTCATCGCCCTGCGAGAGCAAGGCCAGCGAGGTGGTGCTGAGGGCCGCCAGACCGCTGGGCGCCAGCAGGCAGTGGCTGCCGCCTTCCAGCGTGGCGATGCGCTCCTCCAGCAGATAGCTCGTCGGCGTGCCGTGCAGTCCGTAGGTATAGCCGCTCTTGTCCTGCCAGCGGCGCTTGCGCATGGCGGCAACGTCGGGAAACAGCACGGTGGACGCCTTGTGCACCGGCGGCTGGATGCCCTCGAAAGCGGCTGGCGGTGCGTAGGCGTGGTGAATCAGGGTGGTGGCGATGTGCTGCGGGTCTGGCTTCTGTGTCATCCCCGCATGGTAGCGCTGCGACAATTCATCGATGATCGTACCCTTGAACCTCGCGCGCTGGTTTCCCTTTCTGGCTTGGCCACGCCCCAACCGGGAACTGCTGCGCGGCGAATTCTGGGCTGGCATGACGGTTGGTCTGATGCTGGTGCCCCAGGGCGTAGCCTATGCCCAGCTCGCCGGCATGCCCCTGATCACAGGCATGTATGCCTCGTTCATTCCGATGCTGGTCGCCGTACTCTGGGGCTCTTCGGTACGTCTGGGCGTGGGGCCGACGGCACTGACCAGCCTGCTCACCGGTGCTTCGCTCATCGGTCTGGCCCAACCCGGCAGCGCGCATTGGGTGGCGCTGGTGGTGTGGATCGCGATTCTCTCCGGCCTGCTGCAGGCCACGCTGGGCGTGGTGCGCTTTGGCTGGCTGCTGAGCCTGGTGACATCGCCGGTGTTGAACGGCTTCACCCAGGCGGCGGCGCTGCTCATCCTGACATCGCAGCTGCCCTCGCTGCTCGGACTCACGACGGGCTGGCGCGCATTTCTGCAGCAGCCCTCCTGGCAGTCGCTGGAATGGCGCGCGGCCGCCTTCGGCCTGGCGAGCATCGCGCTGCTGTGGACGATGCAGCGCTGGCGGCGCAGCTTTCCGGCGGCCATCGTGGTGATTGCGCTCACCGCCACCGCCAGCTGGGCGCTGGGCTTTGCGGCGCACGGCGGCGCAGTCATAGGCGCGCTGCCGCAGGGCCTGCCCAGTTTGTTCCTGCCCGGCTGGCTCGACTGGAGCGATTTCAGCGCGCTCATCATGCCGGTGATGGTGATCACGCTGGTGAGCTTTCTGGAAACCGCTTCCAGCGCCAAGGTGGACCACGGCCAGGGCGGCACGCAGTGGAACGAAAACCAGGACTTGATTGCCCATGGTCTGGCCAAGGTTAGCTCGGGCCTGTGCGGCGCATTCCCCACCAGCGCCTCTTTTTCGCGTTCGGCGCTCAATCTGTATGCCGGTGCGCAGACCGGCTGGGCCACGCTGTTTGCGTTTGCCCTGGTTCTCGCCGCCCTGCTGTGGCTGGTGCCGCTGCTCTTCCACGTGCCGCAATCGGTGCTGGCGGCGGTGGTCATCGTCGCCATCAAGGGCTTGATCAAGCCCATGAGCATGCTGCGGCTGTGGCGCCTGTCGCGCGTGGAAACCGTCACCGGCTTGCTGACGTTTGCCATCACGCTGCTGAGCGCGCCGCGCATGTACTGGGGCGTGCTGATCGGCTTGCTGGTGAACCTGAGCCACTTCCTCTTTCAGCGTCTGCACCCGCGGATCATTGAGGTCGGCCTGCATCCCGACGGCACGCTGCGCGACCGCGTGCTCTGGAATCTGTCGGCGCTGCCGGCGCAGGTGCTGGCGCTGCGCATGGATGCGGCACTGGATTTCGCCTCCGCCACCGCACTGGAAAAACGCGTGGCCGACGAGTTCGCCAACCGCCCGCAGCTGCGCCACCTGTGCCTGTTCGCCCAGCCCATCAACCGCATTGACGTCACCGGCGTCGAGGCCTTCGTGCGCCTGCTGCTGCTCATGCAAAGCCGCGGTGGCATGCTGCATGTGAGTGGCCTGAAGCTGCCGGTGCAGCAGACCCTGGAAGTGGCCGGCGCATTGAAGCCCAACAGCCATCTGTCGCTCTACCGCACCGATGCGCAAGCGGTCGCCGCCGTGCAGAAACTTTACGCCACCGGATGATTCACAGATGGCAGCGCCGGGTCCTGCTGCCGGGGCGCTGTTACACTTGCCCAACCCGCTTCAGCTGTCACTTTTCAGGACTTGCGCAACCCCATGGATCTCGGCGATCTGCGTCTAGGCACTGCCCACGCCCTGGTATCCGAGTCCTTTGGCGAGCGACTGCCAGCGCCTGAGGCCCAGCCCGCGGCGTACCTGCAGGCGCTGATCGACGGGCTGTGCGAGCTTTCCCTAAAGGATCCGCTGACCGGCCTGCACAACCGCCGCTACCTCAATGCGGTACTCGAAAGTGAAATCGACCGCGTCGCACGCACCGGCGAGGCGGCGCTGCTGCTCATCATTGATATCGACCATTTCAAGAACGTGAACGACACCCATGGTCACCCCGTCGGCGACCTGGTGCTGCAGGCGGTGGCGCACACGATTCGTGCGTGCATGCGGCCAATGGACACCGTGGCGCGCTACGGTGGAGAAGAATTTGCCGTGATCCTGCCCGCCTGCCAGTTCGGTTTCGGCAAGCGCGTGGCCGAACGCGTGCGCAAGGCCATCAAGGCCACCCAGGTGATCGTTTCACCGGCAGTGACACTGAACGTTACAGCCAGCATCGGCGGCGCCTACACCATCGAGTGGATACGCAGTACCACCGCACTGTGGACCGATCGCGCTGACGCCCAGCTTTACAAGGCCAAACAGAGCGGGCGCAACCACGCCTGCATCGAGGAGCCGCCGGACAGCACCGTGACCGCTGACGAAAAAAACATGCTTTTGGCCCCGCTATACAAAACATCGGGCTGGGACGATCTATCGTCCAATGAGACTTTGAACCATGGCAGCGCCCACTGAATCCCCCACCATGCCCGACGCGCAGCCAGTCGCACCCCTTCCCACCGCCTCCAGCTCCGAGCAGAACAGCGGTCCGATCCAGAGCGCCGGTGCGCGTATCGTTGCCGTGACCAGCGGCAAGGGCGGCGTTGGCAAAACCTTTGTTTCCGCCAATCTGGCGGCGGCCCTCGCGCGCCGCGGCCACCGCGTACTGGTGCTGGATGCCGACCTCGGCCTGGCCAATCTGGACGTAGTGCTCAATCTCTACCCCAAGCTCACGCTGCACGACGTGATCACCGGCAAGGCGCAGCTCGAAGACGTGGTGGTGCCCACGCCCGGCGGCTTTTCGGTCGTGCTCGCCGGCTCTGGCATGGTGGAATATTCCCGCCTCACCCCCGAGGTGCGCAATGAGTTGCTGCGCGTGATCGAGCAGCTCACGCCGCACTACGACGTAATGCTGCTCGACACCGGCGCCGGCATCTCCGACGTGGTGCTGTTTTCCGTTTCGCTGGCCTCCGAGGTGCTGGTGGTGGCGACGCCCGAGCCCACCTCACTGACCGATGCCTACGCCGCCATCAAGGTGCTGGCCGCGCAGCAGAATCGCCAGCACGTGCGTCTCGTGGTGAATCAGACGGCGCGGCCGGGCGATGGGCGGGCCATCACCAGCCAGCTGCAGCAGGTGCTCAATCGCTTTGTCGCCACCGGCTCGGGGCAGCCACTGCGCCTGATCCACATGGGCGACATCCCGGCCGACGTCAGCGTGCGCGATGCGGTGATGCGGCGTCAGCTTCTGGTGCAGCACATGCCGGGCAGCCCGGCGGCGCTGGCGGTGTCCCAGCTCGCCGGCAAATTCGAAAGCACGCTGCTGCCACCCGCCAGCTGAACGCCAGCGGGCGCCTTGCTACGGCTGCGGCGTCGGTCCGCCGGAAATCGAAAAGCGCAACAGCGGCGCAGAATCGTCGGCAAACGGCACGCTGAGCGCGAGCTCGCCGACGCCGTGCAGCAAACAGCTTTCGCGGCGCAGTTGCACCGGCGCAGCGCCATCGGCAAACCGCACCCAGGTGCCGAAGCTGCTCAAGTCCGTCAGAACGGCGCTGCCCTGGCGCCAATCCACGCGCGCATGCGTGCGCGAGACGCGCTGGTCGTCAACGCGCACATGACAATCGGCGCCGCGGCCGATATACACCGTGCCCGCAGCCGAAGTGAACCACTGCCGCGTGCCGTGCCAATCAAACTCAAGTCGGCCATTGCCGCCGGCGCCCGACAGCAGTGCACCCAATTCGCTGGGCAAGCCACCCTGCACCGTCAGGTTGTCCTGGCCCTCTTCTTCGCGCCATTCGATCTGGTAGGTGACGACGGCTTCCGAGCGGCCGCGCACCTCCATGTGGCCCAGACGGTTTGCTCCGCTGCGCTGGCGCCCGCTGAGCTCCTGCACCGTGGCCTCGGTGGCGAGAATTTCGTCCGGCCCGGCGCGCTCGCACAAACGTGCGGCGATATTGACCGCGTCGCCGTAGCAATCGCCCTCCACTTCAACGATCTCACCCGTGCATAGGCCGACGCGCACCGCCAGGCGCTGCGATTCGGGCAGTGCGCGGGTTGCCTGGTATTGCTCGCGCATGAGCTGCACGACGGAACCAGCTGCATCGGCACCGTTGGTGAAAATGCCAAACACGCCGTCACCCAGCTTCTTGACCACGCGTCCACCGCCGTGCTTGATCGCCAGGCCCATTTGCCGCGTGAGTGTGGTGACCGCGCGCGTCGCCTCGGCGTTGCCCAACTCGTCAAACAGCGCCGTGCTGCCCGCGATGTCCGCGAACACCACGGTCTTGAAGGGGCTGGCTGCGTTGGGCAGAGGAAATCCTCAGAGTTGAATGCTGTGCATTATGTTACGAATGCGCTTGCAAAAGAATCCGAAAAAGTTGTCAATGAATGTGCCCCCAGAGCATGAGTGCATCGCGCCCTTCGACCGCCAGCGCCACCTTCGCCCCTACCGGCAATACAACTTTGGTCGGCACATGGCCAAACGGCAGGCCGGTCAGCACAGGCACGCGCGTGTGCTGGCGCAGCCATGCCACCAAAGTGGCCAGCGTGAAGCCCTTGTCATGGGGCGTGCGGCGATAGTCGGTAAACTGTCCGAGCAGGATGGCTTTCTGTCGCGCCAGCACGCCCGCGTACAGCAACTGGGTCAGCATGCGCTCGATGCGGTAGGGGTGCTCTCCGACATCCTCCAGAAACAGCACGCCGCCCTGGATGGGCGGCAGCCACGGCGTGCCGACCAGCGCGCACAGCACAGCCAGATTGCCACCCCACAGCTGCGCGCCCTGCAGTCCCCTGCCTGCCAGCACGTCTTCGCTGTCCCTGGGCAGGCGCCAGCCCGTGCCCTCGCCTTCGCCGCTGAACAAGTCCTGCAGGCAGGCCAGCATGATCTCGTCCGGCTCATCTGCAGTGCCCAGATCGGCGCACAGCAGCGGCCCGGCCCAGCTGCCGGCTCCGGTGCGCGCCAGCAAGGCCATCTGCAGCGCGGTGAAATCGCTCATGCCGACAAAGCGCGTGCCTCGCTCTATCGCCTTGGCCAGCTGCTTGTAGCGTATCTCGGGCAGCAAGCGCGTGAGGCCATAGCCGCCGCGGGTCATCATGGCGACGTCGGCGCCACTGGCCGCGGCGCGGTGGATGGCGGCAAGCCGGGTCGCATCATCGCCGGCAAAACGGGTGTGGCTTGCCAGCGCATCCGGGTCCAGCTCGACCTCGTGGCCGAGCTGCTGCAGACGCTTGACGGCGCGGCGCAGCGCCGCCTTGTCGCGCACCGCGCCGGAAGGCGAATAGACGTAAATATGCTGCGCGCCCGCATGGTGGCTGCAGTGATCGTGGTGCTGGGTCGAAGACAAGGGGTTCAGGCCGGGCTGCGCGGCACGGCTCCATCAAAATGGGGGACAGACGCAAAGTATTCCACAGCACAGCGCGCCACGTTCTCGGCCGAGGCGGCATCGACGATGGCCGCATCAAACCAGGGCAGGCCGTCGGGCGCTTGCCGTGCCCCCCGCGACCAGCGCCCCAAGGCCCTGGGGCCCGCACGGTGGCCTTCGTCCGGGTAAGGGGCGCTGGCCACATCGGCGGGCAAGGCCGGCAACTGCAGCAGCGCCACGCCCGCGCAGTGGGGCGTCAGCCGCTGCGGCCACTCCCCAGCGCCAGCGCCATCTGCCAGCGCCAGCACGATGGTGTCCAGGCCCTTGCGCACCAGCAATTCCCTGAGAACCCGAGCATGCCAGTCGGCGCTGTGCAGCGCTTCCCTTTTCGGTTTGTCACTGAACCCAAAGCCGATCAAATCGGGCACGATCACGCGCTGGCCCAAAGCGGCCAGAGCCTGCGCAAAACCCTGCCATTGCCAGCTCCAGCCCTCGAAGCCATGCAGCAGCAGCCAGGCCCTGCCCCCGGTGCTCGGCCCCATCTCCAGGTAATGCAGGCGCAGGCCCTGCAAGGCCGGCAAATCGCCTACCCAATGCGACAGCGGGCTGGCGAACGCGGCCATGCGTGCTTCGGGCGTTCGCAGCGCGTCGTCACGCAGTGGCTGCGCGCTGCTGCGCTGCACCAGGCGCCGCTGGCCGAAAAAATCCTGCAGCACTGCCGCACATTCGCCCGCAAGCACGCCGCCTTCGACTGCCGTCTGGTGGTTGAGCCTTGGTTCAGCAAACGCGTTGGCAACCGAGCCCGCAGCGCCCGTCTTGGGGTCCGGTGCGCCAAACACCACGCGCGCCAGGCGCGCATGCAGCATTGCGCCGGCGCACATCAGGCAGGGTTCGAGCGTGACATAGAGCGTGCAGCCATCGAGCCGGTAGTTGCCCAGCTGCTGCGCCGCCGCGCGCAGGGCGGAGATCTCGGCGTGCGCCGTCGGATCGTGCAGCTGCCTGGGCGCATTGCGCCCGGTGGCGATCAGCACACCATCGCGCACGACCGCAGCGCCGACGGGCACCTCGCCCGCCCCCTGCGCCTCACGCGCGACATCCAGCGCCACGCGCATCCAGCGCTCATCCTCCGAATTCATGGGGTGCAAACACCATAAGTCATAGCAACTACCGCAGTACAGAAGCGCGCTGCGGATGGATTCATTGGGCGTCTTCCGGCATGGGACGGGGCTGCTGCATCAGCGACTCCATCTGCTGCTTGACCTGTTGCTGTACCTGCCGACTTTGCTCCCGGACGTTGGCTGCCTTGCCGGAATCGGGCGCCACCGGTTGCGCCACCGGCGGCAACGCGACGGATGGTGCAGACAACTGCTTTTTGACCAGAACGACCACGATGGCCAGCGCCACCAGCAAGCCCACCAAGCTGAATCCAAAGCGCATGGCCCACTCCTGTGCAAATCGGCGCACATGGTAGTGCAGCGTGCCCGCCCAGCCATATGCACATAAGCATTGGTTCTTTCCGGATTCAGGCAACACCACGCACAATAGCCGCTTTTTCCCCACCGTACGAAGGCAAGTACATGCATCTCGACACTTTGGCCATTCACGCCGGCTACACCCCTGACCCAACCACCAAATCCGCGGCGGTGCCTATCTACCAGACCACCTCCTACGTCTTCGACAGCGCGCAGCACGGCGCCGACCTGTTCGACCTGAAGGTGCCGGGCAACATCTACACGCGCATCATGAACCCGACCACCGACGTGCTCGAGCAGCGCCTGGCGGCGCTGGAGGGCGGCGTGGGCGCGCTGGCTTTTGCCTCGGGCATGTCGGCGATCACCGCGGCGATCCAGACCATCGCCGAGGCGGGCGACAACATCGTCAGCTCCAGCACGCTGTACGGCGGCACCTACAACCTGTTCGCCCACACCTTCCCGCAGCAGGGCCTGACGGTGCGCTTCGCCGATCCGCGCGATCCCGCCAGCTTTGCCAAGCTGATCGACGAGCGCACCAAGGCGATTTTCTGCGAATCCATCGGCAACCCGCTGGGCAACGTGACCGACATCAAGGCGCTGGCCGAGGTCGCACACGCACATGGCGTGCCGCTGATCGTCGACAACACCGTGCCCAGCCCCTACCTGCTGCGCCCGATCGAACACGGCGCGGACATCGTCGTGCATGCGCTCACCAAATACCTGAACGGCCACGGCAACAGCATCGGCGGCGCGATCGTTGACAGCGGCAAATTTCCCTGGGCCGAGCACAAGGCACGTTTCAAGCGCCTGAACGAGCCCGACGTGAGCTACCACGGCGTGGTCTACACCGAGGCGCTGGGCGCTGCCGCCTACATCGGCCGCGCGCGCGTAGTGCCGCTGCGCAACACCGGCGCGGCGCTGGCGCCGCACAGCGCCTTCCTGATCCTGCAGGGCATAGAGACGCTGGGCCTGCGCATGGAGCGCACCTGCGAGAACGCGCAAACCATCGCCGAGACGCTAGAAAAGCACCCCAAGGTGGAGTGGGTGCGTTACGCCGGTCTGCCGGGCCATCCTGACCATGCGATTGCGAAGCGCCTGCTGGGCGGCAAGGCCTCGGGCATCGTCTCGTTCAACCTAAAGGCCAGCGGCGATCCGCGTGCCGCAGGCGCTCGCTTCCTCGATGCGCTGAAATTGTTCTACCGCCTGGTCAACATCGGCGACACGCGGTCTCTGGCCACGCACCCGGCCAGCACCACGCACCGCCAACTCAACCCCGAGGAACTGGCCAGCGCCGGGGTCACCGAAGGCATGATTCGCCTGTCGATCGGCATCGAGCACATCAGCGATCTGCTGGCCGATCTGAATCAGGCGCTCGAAGCCGTCTGAAATTTCAAGCAAAAATGGCTGCCAGCGCTTTCCCATCAAGCGCTGGCAGCTCTTTTTTTGATATTTACATCATGCCCAGGGCACGCGGCAGCCACAGCGACATCGTGGGCCAGTAGGTGACGGCAATCAGGAAGCCCAGCATCGCCAGCAGCCAGGGCCAGACGGCCACCGTCAGTTCGGTGATGCCCATCTTGGTGATGCCCGAGGCCACGTACAGGTTCAGCCCGACCGGCGGGTGGCACATGCCAACCTCCATGTTCACGACCATCAGAATGCCCAGGTGGATCGGGTCGATACCGAGCTTCATCGCGATCGGGAACAGGATGGGCGCGAAGATCAGCATGATCGACGACGGCTCCATGAAGTTGCCCGCCAAGAGCAGGATGACGTTCACCGCCAGCAGGAAGGTGATGGTGCCCAGGCCGTGGCCGAGCATCCAGTCGGCCATCGCCTGCGGGATGTTCTCGTTGGTCATGATGAAGCTGAACAGCACCGCGTTGGTGATGATGTACAGCAGCATCGCGCTCATGTTGGCCGAATTCAGCAGCACCTTGGGCACGTCCTTCAGGCCCATGTCCTTGTAGATGAACACCGCGACGAAGAAGGCGTAGACCGCGCTCATCGCCGCCGCCTCGGTCGGCGTGAAGATGCCGGCGTAGATGCCGCCCATCACGACGATGATCAAGAACAAGCCCCAGGCGGACTTGCGAAATGCCATCCAGCGCTCGCCCCAGCTCGCCTTGGGCAGGCGCGGGTAATTGTTCTTGCGCGCGCGCCACCAGGTGACGAGACCGAGCACGATGGCCAGCACGATGCCCGGCACGACCCCGGCCATGAACAGCGCGCCGACCGAGGTGTTGGTCGCCACCGCGTACATCACCATCACGATCGATGGCGGAATCAGGATGCCCAAAGCGCCCGAGGTAGTGATGACGCCGGCGCCAAAGCGCTTGGGGAAACCCGCCTTGATCATGGCCGGCAGCAGAATGGAGCCGATCGCGACCACGGTGGCCGGACTGGAACCCGAGACGGCCGCAAACAAGGCACACGCCATCACCCCGCCCAGGCCCAGGCCGCCATACCAGTGGCCAACCATCGCGGTGGCGAAGTTGATCATGCGCCGCGCGACGCCGCCGTGCGTCAGGAAGTTGCCAGCCAGAATGAAGAACGGGATCGCCATGATCTCGAACTTCTCGATGCCGGTGAAGAGCTTGAGCGCCACGGATTCCAGCGGCACGTCGGTGAAGCCGAACAAAAAGGTGAGCACCGTCAGGCCGAGCGAGATCGACACCGGCATGCCGGTGAGCATCAGCGCGGCGAGGATCAGGAAGATGATGAGGGCGTTCATTTTTTCTCTCCCGCGCCATCGTTCTTGCGTTCATCGGGGTGCAGGTTGTCGCGCAGGCCGTAGGGGTCAAGCTCGCCGACTTCCTTGAACGGCGCAGCCACCTGGGGCTCTTCGTCGTCGTCCAGGCCATCGACATGGCCGTGATCATGGTGCGGCAGCTCGCCGGTGCGGATGAAGCCCACCATCACCTGCAAAAAACGAAAGCACATCAGCCCGCTGCCAAACGGAATCGCGCAGTAGACGATCCAGGTCGGCCACTCCAGATCAGGCGTGGTCGGGCCTTCGATCAGATCGGAGACATTCAGCCCCAGCGCATGAAAGACGGCATAGTGCGCGCCGTTGTCCCAGACGAAGGTCGCGCCCATCCAGGCGACGATGCCGGTGAACAGCGCACCCGCGGCCATGCCGAAGATGATGAATTTGCCGCGCAACGCCGGGCCCATGCGGTTGATGACCACATCCACGCCCACGTGGATGCCGGTGCGCACGCCGTAGGCCGCGCCGAACTTGGCCATCCAGACGAACATGATGATGGTCAGCTCCTGCGCCCAGGTCAGGTTGATGGACAGCAGCCAGTCCTGCACGCCGGGGATGGCGTAACCCGCCGCGTAGCGGTGCAACACCGCAACGAAGACGATGAGCGTGGCCGCGCCCATCAGGAAGGCGATCAGCCATTCCTCCAGGTGATCCAGAATTTTCATGGCATGCATTCCAAAAAGAGCGCCGGGCAGTCCCCCGCCCGACGCCCAACGCTCAACTCTGAACGCTCGACCTGATACGGATCAGAGCTTGGCCGGATCGAAGCCAGTGGCCTTGTAGACCTCCTGGATGGTCTCCTTGCCGATGCGACTCGCCATCTTCTCGTGCACCGTGACCAAGGCCTTCTTGAGCGCCTTGCGCTCTTCCGCCGTCGGCGCGTAGATCTCGGTCTTGCCGCTCTTCTTGACCTCTTCCAGCGCACGGTCGTTCTCATCCTGCGCGATCAGGTTGGCGTAGGCCGTCGCCTGGTGCATCGCGTCTTCGAGCTGGCCGCGCACGTCGGCGGGCAGGCCATCCCAGAACTTCTTGTTGACGATCACCGCATAGCCCAGGTAGCCGTGGTTGGTCAGGCTCAGATGCTTTTGCACCTCATGCATCTTCTGCGTGTAGAAGTTGGACGGCGGGTTCTCGGTTGCGTCCACCACGCCAGTCTGCAGCGCCTGGTAGGTCTCGCCAAAGGCGATCACCTGCGGAATGCCGCCGAGCGCACGAATTTCCTCCTCGATCACCTTGGACGACTGGATGCGGTACTTCAGGCCCTTGTAGTCGGTGACCGCATGCAGCGGCCGGTTGGCCGAGAACACCTTGAAGCCGTTGTCCCAGTACGCCAGGCCCTTGACGCCGCGCGGCTCCAGCTTCTTGAACAGCTTGGCACCGACCGGGCCGGTGGTGATCTTGTGCAGCTCGTCGCGGTTGTCGAAGATGTAGGGCAGGTCGAAAACCTCGAATTCCTTGGCCCCCAGCGGCCCGAACTTGGCCAGCGACGGTGCCAGCATCTGCACCGAGCCGATTTGCAGCGCCTCCATCTCCTCCTTGTCCTTGTACAGCGAGCTGTTAGCGTAGACCTCGACCTTGACCTTGCCCTTGGTCAGCTCATCGGCCTTCTTGGCGAAGAACTCGCTCGCCTTGCCCTTGGGCGTGTCGTGCGCGACGACGTGGCTGAACTTGATCACGATCGGCGACTGGGCCCGTGCAACGAGCGGCGCCCCCGTCAGACCTGCCAGAGACAACGCCGCCAGGACCGGACGACGGCCCACCTTGATGGATTCACGCATGCAAGCACTCCTGTAGTAGCAAAAAACGGCGTGGTCACAAGCTCCGACCCCACCGCGCAGAGGCCCGATTCTGTGGCATGGAACGCACCGCGCTACCCGGAGAAACCCTGTTCGGGCAGGATTTCTTGACATGCCTCAGCCAGCGTGCCGCAAATCGGCGACCCAAACGCCGATCGCCAGACAACTTGTCAGGCCCGCAGGCTCGATGCCCAAAAGGTTGACCAATCTCACGACGCCATGCGTGGGATCATTCCCACTCAATCGTAGCCGGCGGCTTGCTGCTGACGTCATAGGTCACCCGATTGATGCCGCGCACCTCGTTGATGACGCGGCTGCTCACCTTCTTGAGCAGGCTATAGGGCAGCTCGGCCCAGTCGGCGGTCATGAAGTCGGAAGTCTGCACGGCGCGCAGCGCGACCACGTAGTCGTAGGTGCGCCCGTCCCCCATCACGCCCACGCTTTTCACCGGCAGGAAGACGGTGAAGGCCTGGCTGGTCAGGTCGTACCAGCTCTTGCCGGTTTGCTCGTCGATGCAGGCACGCAGCTCGTCGATGAAGATGGCGTCGGCGCGGCGCAGCAGTTCGGCGTATTCGGGTTTGACCTCGCCCAGGATGCGCACGCCCAGACCCGGGCCGGGGAAGGGATGGCGATACACCATCTCGGGCGGCAGGCCGAGCGCGATGCCCAGCTCGCGCACCTCGTCCTTGAACAGGTCGCGCAGGGGTTCCAGCAGTTCCAGACCCAATTGTTCAGGCAAGCCGCCGACGTTGTGGTGGCTCTTGATCGTGACCGCCTTCTTGGCGTTCTTGCTGGCACCTGATTCGATCACGTCGGGATAGATCGTGCCTTGGGCGAGGAAGGCGATTTCGGCGCCGCCCGTGCTCTTCAGTTTTTCGGCCTCGGCCTTGAAGACGTCGACGAACAGGCGGCCTATGGTCTTGCGCTTTTGCTCGGGTTCGTGGATGCCCGCCAGCTCGCGCATGAAGAGCGGCCCGGCATCCACGCGCACCACCTTCGCGTGCAGCTTGCCCGCGAACATCGCCATCACCATGTCGCCTTCATGAAGGCGCAGCAGGCCGTGATCGACAAAGACGCAGGTAAGCTGATCACCAATCGCACGGTGGATCAGCGCGGCGGCGACGCTGGAATCGACGCCGCCCGAAAGACCGAGCAGCACATGTCGGTTGCCGACCTGCGCGCGGATGCGCGCGACCGCATCGGCCACGTGGTCGTGCATGACCCAATCGGCGCGCGCGCCGCAGATGCCGAGCACGAAGCGCTCAAGCAGCGCCCGGCCCTGCGCGGTGTGCGTGACCTCGGGGTGAAACTGCACGGCGTAGAAATGCCGCGCCTCGTCGGCCATGCCGGCGATGGGGCAGGACGGCGTGCTCGCCATCAGCTTGAAGCCGGGCGGCAGCGCTGTGACCTTGTCGCCGTGGCTCATCCAGACTTTCAGCATGCCGTGGCCTTCAGGCGTGGTGAAGTCGGCGATGTCCTTGAGCAAGGCGGTGTGGCCGCGCGCGCGCACCTCGGCGTAGCCGAATTCACGCTGGTGGCCACCCTCCACTGTACCGCCCAATTGCTGCGCCATGGTTTGCATGCCGTAGCAGATGCCCAGCACCGGCACGCCAAGCTCGAACACCGCTTGCGGCGCGCGGTCGGTGCTGTCCTCGTAGGCACTGGCGTGACTACCCGAGAGGATGATGCCCTTGAGCCGGCCACTGCCGGCCTGCTCGCACAGCCAGACGTCGCTCACGTCGCAGGGATGCACCTCGCAATAGACATGGGTTTCGCGCACGCGGCGGGCGATGAGTTGCGTGACCTGGGAGCCGAAGTCAAGAATCAGGATCTGGTCGTGGGCCATGGCATTTGAAAGAAAAAAGGCCGACAGCGCTTGCCAGGCAAGCGCAACCAGCTACTAATTTTGAAAATGAGGCGGTCAATCGCCGTGGTAGTTCGGCGCTTCCTTGACGATCTGCACGTCGTGCACGTGTGATTCGCGAATGCCGGCAGCGGTGATCTCGACGAACTCGGCCTTCTCGTTCATCTCGGCAATGCTGGCGCAGCCGCAATAGCCCATCGAGGCGCGCACGCCGCCCGTCATCTGGTAGACGATGGAGACCATCGAGCCCTTGTAGGGCACACGGCCTTCGATGCCCTCGGGAACGAGCTTGTCGGCGTTGGGGTTGCCGCTGCTGCTCTCTTGAAAGTAGCGGTCGGCGCTGCCCTGCTGCATCGCGCCGATGCTGCCCATGCCGCGGTAGCTCTTGTAGGAGCGGCCCTGGAACAGGATGACTTCGCCCGGCGCCTCTTCGGTGCCGGCGAACACGCCGCCCATCATGACCGAGCTGGCGCCTGCGGCCAGCGCTTTGGCGATGTCGCCCGAAAAGCGGATGCCGCCGTCGGCAATGAGCGGCACGCCCGTGCCCTTGAGCGCGGTAGCGACGTTGTCGATCGCCATGATCTGCGGCACGCCCACGCCCGCGACGATGCGCGTGGTGCAGATCGAGCCCGGGCCGATGCCGACCTTGACCGCATCCGCGCCTGCTTCCACCAGCGCGATCGCGGCGCTGCCCGTGGCGATGTTGCCGCCGATCACCTGCACCTGCGGGTAATTTTTCTTGACCCAGCGCACGCGGTCGATCACACCCTTGCTGTGGCCGTGCGCGGTATCGACCACGATGGCATCCACGCCGGCCTTGGCCAGCAGCTCGACGCGCTCCTCGGTGCCCGCGCCCACGCCGACGGCGGCGGCCACACGCAGGCTGCCCGCGCCGTCGCGCGCGGCGTTGGGGAAGGTGGTCTGCTTGTGGATGTCCTTGACGGTGATCAGGCCGCGCAATTCGAAGGCGTCGTTGACCACCAGCAGGCGCTCGAGCTTGTGTTTGTTGAGCAAGGCCTTGGCCTCGCCCGGGCTGGTGTGATCCTGGTCCTTGACGGTGATCAGGCGCTCGCGCGGCGTCATGATCTCGCGCACCTTGACGTCGTAACGGGTTTCAAAGCGCACGTCGCGGCTGGTGACGATGCCCACCACCTTGCCGCCATCGCACACCGGAAAGCCGGAAATGCCGAGTTCTTCGGACAGTTGCAGCACCTGCAATACCGTGTGCTCGGGGGTGATAACGACAGGGTCGTGCACCACGCCCGATTCGTGGCGCTTGACCTTGGCCACTTCCGCCGCCTGCTGCTCGGGCGTCATGTTCTTGTGCACGACGCCGATGCCGCCCTCCTGCGCGATGGCGATCGCCAGGCGCGCCTCGGTCACGGTGTCCATCGCGGCGGACACGAGCGGGATATTGAGGGAAATGCCGCGCGTGAAGCGCGTGGCGAGAGAGGCGTCCTTGGGCAGGACCTGGGAATACGCCGGCACCAGCAACACGTCGTCGAAGGTGAGCGCTTTTCCAAGAAGGCGCATGGGAAAGCTCCAAAAAACGGATTGTACTAGTCGCGCCACAAGGGAAACAGGCTTGTCAAGCGCCGGGCCCTTCGTATGATGCAGGCAGATCGGCCTCCCACGCTGCCGGGCACACGGGCGCGCCTACCCCACACCGACGGGAACCCCCGACCATGAAGATTCGCACCTGGTTGCCTGCATTCGGGTTGATCCTGGCCACGCTGAGTGCCAACAGCGCCGCCGAGGGCCAGGCGCACGATCACCTGGCGCAAATCCGCGCCAGCGGTCAGGTACGGGTCTGCATCTGGCCCGATTACTACGGCATCTCGCTGCGTGACCCGCGCACCCGGCAGCTCTCGGGCATCGATATTGACCTGGCGCATGCGCTGGCCGACGACCTTGGCGCCCAAGTGCAGTTTGTCGACAGCTCGTTCGTCCGCCTGGTGCCGGATCTGCTGGAAGACCGTTGCGATATCGCCATGTTTGCCATCGGCATCACGCCCGAGCGCCAGAAGGTGCTGCGCTTCACCGCCCCCTATCTGGCGAGCGACGTGATGGCCATCACCACGCGCAGCAATCGCAAGATCCGCACCTGGGCCGATATCGACCAGCCTGGCGTCGTGGTGGCGGTGGCCAAGGGCACGCTGCACGAGCCGGTGATGCGCGAGCGCCTCCAACATGCCCAGCTCATCACCCCCGCCACGCCGTTCGCGCGCGAGCAGGAGGTGCAATCGGGGCGCGCCGATGTCTTCATGACCGATTACCCCTATGCCCACCGGCTGCTCGCAACCACCGACTGGGCGCGCCTGGTGACGCCGCCGGGCAGCTACCACATCACCCCCTACGCCTGGGCCATCCGGCCCGGTGACGATGCCTGGCATGACTGGCTGCAGGCCTTTCTGCGCAGCATCAAGCGCGACGGCCGGCTGCTGGCCGCTGCCCAGAGGCACAAGCTCGAATCCATTCTGGTGCGCGACTGAAAGCCGGCCATGCCACCACCCCATCCCCCGCACATCCCAAGGATTGCCTGAGCCATGCCGACCCCAAGGCGCCTGGCGCGCAGCTCACTGATTCTTCTGATAGGCCTGCAGCTGCTGCTGACGCTGACGGTGGCCCTGGGCACGTGGGCGGGCAGCCAAACGCTGCGCCGCCTGACGCTGGAAAACACGCTGAACGATGCCTTGACCCAGGCACACAACCTGGAAGACAGCCTGTCGCAAAGCTTCCAGCTGCTGCACATGCACCTGCAAAGCCTGGCGATGGATCAACCCGGTCTGGCCGATCGCCTGGAACGCACGGAACTGCTGCGCCTGCAGCGGTCGGCGCTGACAGGCGAAACCACCGGCCCGGCCGATGCAGCGCAGCCCTTGCACACCGCGCTGCTGCAAATCCAGCAAAAGCTGCCGTGGGTGCGCTCACTCTCGATCCTGAATACCGACAACCGGGTTGTCATCAGTACCCGCGGCGCCAATCTCGGGCACGCACTCGCCCTGGAGCCCTTGCTGCCCCAGGTGCAGACGCAGACGCCTGGCGTTTTGCGCTTTGGCCACCCCTGGCGCGGGCGCGATTTTGCCGATGGCTCGCCCTGGCCCGACCAGCCCCTGCCCGCGCCCATCACCGACGCCGGCTTCATCCCCATCACCTTGGTGCTGCCCGAGGCGCCGCGTTTCACCCTGCTGGCAGCCGTCAGCAGTGATTTCTTCATCAACCGCATCCATGCAGCGCAAAAGCCCGGCCATCAGCACCACGACATCCATGCCGACGATGGCACCTTGCTGTTCTCGAGCAGCGAAACGGCGCAACCCGGCACCCGCCTGCCCGCGCAAGCTCTGGCGCAGATCCTCGAGCGCCAGGTCGGCACCGCCGAATGGCCCAGCGCCGATGGCAGCGACACCCTGTTGGCAGGCTTTCGCACATCGCGCAGCTATCCCTGGTTCGTCCAGGCACAGGCAGTGCGCAGCGAGGTACTCGCCCCCTGGCAGCGCCAGACACGCCAGACGGCGCTGGTCGCAGGCCTGTCGGTCGCGGCCTTGCTGCTGGTCACCGGCCTGATGACCCGGCGGGTGCAGCAAACGCTGGCCAAGGAAGAGCAGCACCTCAAAGACCAGCACCTGGCAGCCCAGGTCTTTGCCCACAGCAACGACCTGATCGCCATTACCGACCCCCAGGGCAACACCGTCTCGGTGAACCCGGCGTTCGAGAAGAGCACGGGGTTTTCAGCGCAGGAGGTGCGCGGGCGCAAGCCCGGCGAGTGGAGCCCGGAGCAGCCCTCGGCGCTGAACTTTCCGGCGGTGCTGGCGGCCATGGGCTCGGCCGACAGCTGGCAAGGCGAAATCACCGATCGGCGCAAGGACGGCAGCCCACTGCCCGGCTGGCTGTCCATCAATGCCATCCGTGATTCGCAGGGGCGGGTGGTGTATTACGCCAGCATCCTGCACGATCTGACGCGCATCCGCGCCGACGAAGCCGCGATCCGCAAGCTCTCGCAAGCGGTGGAGCAAAGCCCCGCCAGCATCATCATCACTTCCACGGTGCCGGCCATCGAATACGCCAACCCGCAATTCTTTCGCTCCACCGGTTACGGCCCCGAGGAGATCCTGGGCGCCAACCCGCGCATCCTGCAATCGGGCCGGACGCCCGCGGCTACCTATCGGGCGATGTGGGCAGCGCTGCTGTCCGGTCAGGTCTGGCAAGGTGAATTCATCAACCGGCGCAAGGATGGCAGCATCTACACCGAAGGCGTGACGATCGCACCGCTGACCGACGTGCAGGGCAGCACCACGCATTACCTGGGCATCAAACAGGACATCACGGCGCAAAAAGAAGCTGAAAAGGCCTTGCATCTGGCCGCCAGCGTGATTGCCCAGACCAACGAGGCCGTGATGGTCTGCGATGCCGAGCAGCGCATCATCGATGTCAACCCAGCCTTCACGCGCCTCACCGGCCATGCCCGCGAAACCGTGCTGGGGTCCAAGCCCAGCGTGTTGTCTGCCGGGCGCAGGAACCGTCAGCAATACGAGGAAATCTGGCAGGCCCTGAAGACTCGGGGACACTGGCAGGGCCAGCTCTGGAACCGCCGCGCCGACGGCAGCCTGTACGCCGTGGCCGCCACGCTCAACGCGATCCGCGATGCGGACGGACAGATCACGCACTACATCGACGTCTTCACCGACATCACCGACCGCAAGCAACAGCAGGAACACCTGGAAAGCCTCGCCCATTTCGATCCACTCACGCACCTGCCCAACCGCACGCTGCTGGGCGACCGGCTGACGCAGGCGCTCGCGCATGCGCAGCGCAAGCAGAACTGGCTGGCGGTGTGTTTCATCGATCTGGACGGTTTCAAGACCGTCAACGACACCCACGGCCACGAAGCGGGAGACGACTTGCTGACCATCGTCGCCCGGCGGCTGGTCGAAGGCATTCGTGCCGAAGACACCGCCGCCCGCCTGGGCGGTGACGAGTTCGTGGTGCTGCTCGGCGGCGTGACGCGTGAGGCCGAATGCGCGGAAACCGCCGCGCGGCTGCTGCAATCCGTGCGCCAGCCGATCACGGTGAACGGCCACCAGGTTCAGGTGGGCGCCAGCATGGGCATTGCCATTTATCCGCGCGATGGCAGCGACGCCGAAACCCTGCTGCGCCATGCCGACCAGGCCATGTACCAGGCCAAGCAGAGCGGCCGCAACCGCTGGGTGTTTTACGCGCAGGGCATGACGCAGCAACGTCCGCCCTCCTCAAAGCCCCCGGCGGCGCCGAACGCGGCTGATGCACGGCTTCAGGAACAGGGTTGAGCCCGCCGGGTCGCCCCATTCAGTGCAGTGTTCGACGCTATCTGCGACATAAAACCGCGTCTTTTCGGCCTGGGCGGCGTTGCAAATCCTCGCGATAGCTACGGCTATCGCTGCGGTTTGCGCCTTGCCCAGACCAAAAATCCATCGGTTTTATTTATCGCATCAAGCATCGAACACCGCACTAGCCGCCGCCATTCGGCGCCGCTACACTGCGCGCATGAAACCGCACAAGCTTCTTTCGCTGGCACTCGCCTGCTTCTGGGCGATGGGAGCCTTCGCGCAATACCAATGGGTGGACAAGGATGGCCGCAAGGTCTTCAGCGATCGCCCGCCGCCCCTGGAAGTGCCGCAGAAAAACATCCTGAAGGAACCTCGCCCCCTCCCGGCGGCGCGCACAGCACCCGCCGCAGCAGCACCAGGCGATGCGGCCGCCGATGCTGCTGGCACGACGCCGGCACAGGCCGCGCCGCCCGCCACGAGCGGCAAGGACAAGGCGCTGGAAGAACAGAAGGCCAAGGCCGAAGCGCAGGAAGCGGCCAAGAAAAAGGCCGAGGAAGCTGCCAAGGCGGCCCAAGCCGCCAAGGTTCGTGCCGACAACTGCGCCCGGGCGCGCCAAGCCGCTCAGGCGCTGCAGCCCGGGCGACTGGTGGGCACGACCAACGCCCAGGGCGAGCGCGGCTACATGGACGACACCACGCGGGCCGCCGAACTCAAGCGCGCCGAGCAAATCATCCAGTCGGACTGCAAATAGCGCCGGCACTCAGCGCGAGCGCCGGGCAAAGAGGCCGGTGGCGCGGGCGCCCTGGCGTGCAAAGCGCTCGCGCCTGGCCACCTTGGGATCGACCCGCAGGGGCCTGCACCACTCGACGCGATCGCCGCTGCACAGCAGCGCATCCAGGGCAACCGCCCTGCCCCAGATGCCGCAGGTGTACTGCGAGTCATCCCTGTCCAGGCCACAGGCCTTGAGCGCATCCGCCACGGTGCTCCCGATGGCGAGTTCCAACGCCCATTCACGAGTCTGGCGCGGGCCCGGCGATGCAACCACCACCACGGAAATCCGCTCATCAGCCATAGACTTTCTCTGCCCGCGCGACAAAGGCGTCGACCAGCGAAGCGGCGATCTTGTCGAACACCGGGCCCACCAGCGTGGCCAGCGCCGTGCTGCTGAAGCCGTAGCGCAGCTCAAGCTCCACCTTGCAGGCGCGCTGCGAGCCATCGCCGACCGGATGAAAATGCCAGTCGCCATCGAGTTGCGAAAACGGCCCTTCCACCAGCGTCATGGTGACGCGTCGGCCCGGTTCATGCAGATTGCGCGTGACAAACGATTTGCGCACGCCGGCCAGCGCAATGCCGACTTCCGCCGTCATGCCCTGGCCGTCCTGCTCGCGGATGAGCGCGTGGTCGCACCAAGGCAGAAATTGCGGGTAACTGGGCACATCCGTGACCAGCGCGAACATCTCTTGCGGGCTGTACCAGATCAGAACGGATTTGCGGACGGTCTTCATGCGCGGTTCATGCGGGTCGACAGCCTAAAATGGGCGTCCTCCCTGCTGCGTCGATTCTAGTGGCGCTGCCCATCTCTCCCCGCATGGCCAAGAAACCCGAATCCTCCCCACGCATTGCCGAGAACAAGAAGGCGGCGTTCAACTATTTCTTTGAAGAACGCCACGAGGCGGGCTTGGTGCTGCAAGGATGGGAAGTCAAGGCGCTGCGCGATGGCAAGGCGCAGCTGACCGAAGGCTACGTGGTCATCAAGAAGGGCGAGCTGTTTCTGATCGGCTGCCAGATCCAACCGCTCAAGACCGCCTCCACCCACGTGAACCCCGAGGCCGCGCGCATCAAGAAGCTGTTGATGCACAAGGACGAAATCCTGCGGCTGATAGGCAAGGTGGAGCAAAAAGGCTACACGCTGGTGCCACTCAGGCTTTACTGGAAAGACGGCCGCGCCAAATGCGAGATCGCGCTGGCCAAAGGCAAGGCCGAGCACGACAAGCGCTCCACCATCAAGGAGCGCGAAGGCAAGCGCGAGGTCGAGCGGGCGATGAAGAGCCGCCACCGCTGAGGCGGCGGCTCAACGCGCAGCCGGCGCCGCACAGCCCTGGTCGTCGCAGCCGTCCGCGGGCGGCGTGGCATCGGCGCCTGCAACAGCGCTCGGTGCCTCTTCGAGGAGTTGGCCGAGAAAAACCCCCAGTTGCAACTCATCCACATTGCCGAATTGATGGGCGCGCAAGCGGCCTGACTTGTCAAACAGCAGCAGGCTGGGCGTCCCCCGCAGCTCCCAGCGCTCCATGGTGCTGGGCAGCGTGCTGTCGGGCACGGGCGCATCCACGCCCACCGGAAAGCGGATCTTGTACTCGTAAAGAAAGGCTTGCAGCGCATGCGGCTGCATCGCATCGTGGTGCTCAAACACCGTGTGCAGCCCGACGACTGCCACCCCCTGCGCCCCGAGTGCCTGATGCACTTTTTTGGCCAGAGGCAGGCCATGCGACACACAGCCGGGGCAAAGCATCTGGAAAGCTTCCACCAGCACCACCTGCCCACGCAAATCCGCCAGGTGCGGCGGGTGGTCGGTATTGAACCAGCGGGACACCTCCCACTCGGGAAACACCGTGTCTGATGACTGCATGCCCACCCTCCTTGCGACGCCGCAGCGCAATGATAGGCGCAGCGGGGGTTGCGGCGATCAGGCCAGGCGGGCCAGCGGGTGCAGATCGGCAGGCCAGGGGCTGGCGAAGAAGGCCTCTACCAGCTCGGGCGTCACGTCCTCGATGCGGGGCGGATTCCAGCGCGGGGTCTTGTCCTTGTCGATCGCCAGCGCCCGTATGCCTTCGAGCATCTCGCTCTGGCCCGGGCGCAGGTGCAGGCAGTGGCGTACCAGGTCGCGCTCCATGCGCAAGTCCTGCGCGATCGTCATCGTGCGTGCGCGGCGGATCTGTTCCAGCACCACGTGCAGCATCAAGGGCGAGCGCTGGCGCAAGAGGGCTGCCGTGGCGCGCTCCCATTCGCCTTGCGCCGCTTCCAGCGCAGCGACGATGGTGGGCACGCTGGGCAAAGAAAAATAATGGTCAATTTGGGCTCTGGCACTTGCTGGACTTTCGTCGGCAGCTATGCCTTGAGAAGCAAGCCAGGCCTGCACCGCCGCGCCATCGGCGAAGCTTTGCGTGCCCAATCCATCCCACACGGCGGCCAGTTTGTCACTGGGCAGCAGCACATCCGCGAGTTTGAACGCCAGCGCATCCGCCGCCGCGATGGTCTCACCGGTCAGCGCCAGCCACTCGCCCGCATGACCCGGGCAGCGCGAAAGAAACCAGCCGCCGCCCACGTCGGGAAACAGGCCGATGCCGGTCTCGGGCATCGCCATCTTTGTGCGTTCGGTCACCACGCGCAGGCTCGCGCCCTGGCTGATGCCCATGCCACCGCCCATCACCACTCCGTCCATGAAGGCGATGTAGGGCTTCGCGAGATGGTGCGTGAGGTGGTTGAGGATGTATTCCTCGGTGAAGAAGTCCTCGACGCGCGGATCGCCTTGCGTCGCCGCCTGGTGCAGGAAGCGGATGTCGCCACCGGCGCAGAAGGCGCCGAACGGCCCCTCCTTGTTCGAGCCCCGAATCGCGATCGCCAGCACCTTCGGATCTTGATTCCAGGCCGTGAGCGTGGCGTGCAGCGTGCGCACCATGCCGAGCGAGAGCGCATTGAGCGCCTTCGAGCGGTTGAGCGTGATGCAGCCCACCTGGCCGCGAATCTCGGTGAGAACTTCCTGATCACTCATGCCGTCTCTCCCCTCTCCTGAATCGGGCTGAATCAATCCGCGCGGTCTTCGCGGCTGGCGCGCTTGCGCTCATGCTCGCTCAGGTGGCGTTTGCGCAGGCGGATGCTCTTGGGCGTGATTTCCACCAGCTCATCGTCCTCGATGAACTCGACGCCGTACTCCAGCGTCAGGTCGATCGGCGGCGTGACCTTGATCGCGTCTTCCTTGCCGCTGACGCGGAAGTTGGTCAGCTGCTTGGTGCGCGTGGCGTTGACGACGAGGTCGTTGTCGCGGCTGTGGATGCCGACGATCATGCCTTCGTAGACCGGATCGCCCGCCTTGACGAACATGCGCCCGCGGTCGTCGAGCTTGCCCAGCGCGTAGGTGAAGATTTCACCCGCATCCATGCTGATCAGCACGCCGTTCTTGCGCCCGCCGATCTCGCCCTTGTGCGGCTCGTAGCTGTCAAAGATATTGCTGATGAGACCCGTGCCGCGCGTCAGGTTCAAAAATTCATTGGTGAAGCCGATCAGGCCGCGCGCCGGGATGCGGTATTCCAGGCGCACGCGCCCGCGGCCATCGCTTTCCATGTTGACGAGCTCGCCCTTGCGTTCGCCCAGCGCCTGCATCACGCCGCCCTGGTGGTTTTCCTCGACGTCGGCGGTGACGAGCTCGATCGGCTCGCAACGCTCGCCGTTGATCTCCTTGAACACCACGCGCGGCTTGGACACCGCCAGCTCATAGCCCTCGCGGCGCATTTCTTCCAGCAGGATGGTCAGGTGCAATTCGCCGCGGCCCGAGACTTCAAAAATGCCGTCCTCGCTGGTTTCCTTCACGCGCAGCGCGACGTTGGAGCGCAGCTCCTTTTGCAGCCGGTCCCAAATCTGGCGGCTGGTGACGTACTTTCCCTCGCGCCCGGCGAGCGGGCTGGTGTTGACGCAGAAATTCATCGTCAGCGTCGGCTCGTCGATCTTGAGCATGGGCAGCGGCTGCGGGTTTTCCAGATCGGTGATGGTCTCGCCTATGCCCAGGTTTTCGATGCCGTTGATCAGCACGATCTCGTCCGGCCCGGCCTCGCTCACCTGTACGCGATCGAGCCCCTGGAACTGATGAATCTGGTTGATGCGCGCCTTGTATTTGGCACCGTCCGGGCCAGCCATTACCAGCACGTCCTGGCCTGCGCGCAGCGTGCCCTGGTTGATGCGGCCAACGCCGATGCGCCCGACGAAGGTGGAATAGTCCAGCGCCGAAACCTGCATTTGCACCGGCGCCGCCGGGTCACCCTCGACCGAAGGCACGTGCTTGAGGATGGTCTCGAACAAGGGCGCCATGTCCGGCCCCCATTGCTCGCCGGGATTGCCTTGCGTGAGCGAGCTCCAGCCATTGATGCCCGAGGCATAGACCACGGGGAAGTCGAGCTGCTCGTCGTTCGCCCCCAGCTTGTCGAACAGGTCAAACGCCGCGTTCACCACCCAGTCCGGGCGCGCGCCGGGCTTGTCCACCTTGTTGACGACGACGATGGGCTTGAGGCCGAGGGCCAGCGCCTTCTTGGTGACGAAGCGCGTCTGCGGCATCGGGCCTTCCTGCGCGTCGATGAGCAGCACCACACCATCGACCATCGAGAGCGCGCGCTCCACCTCGCCGCCGAAGTCGGCGTGCCCGGGCGTATCGAGGATGTTGATGTGCGTGCCCTTCCACGACACCGCGCAGTTCTTGGCCAGGATGGTGATGCCGCGCTCGCGCTCGATGGCGTTGTTGTCCATCACCGTATCCACGACTTTTTCGTGCGCGGCGAAGGTGCCGCTCTGGCGCAGGAGCTGGTCAACCATGGTGGTCTTGCCGTGGTCAACGTGGGCGATGATGGCGATGTTGCGGATTTGTTTGCTCATGATGGCAATGCTTCTTCTTGCAGGATTTGCTGGATTTCAAGGGGGCTGAGCAGCCGGTCGGGAATCAGTTCGCCCGCCGTGACGTGGCCGACGCCAAGCAAGGCGGGCGGCTCTTCGCCATAAACGGCGACGGCAGGCAGATCAGGCCAAGGCCCGCGGCGACGCAGGCCGGAGAGAAAGCGGCCGGCGTCTTCGGCTTCAAGTGTGATGCGTTCATGTCCGGCGAGCAGCGCATCGACGGGCAGCAAACGCTCCAGGCGCCCGGCCTCGGACAGGGCTTCGAGTTCGGGCAGCGTCACGCAATGCTCAAGGCCGATGCCGCCGGTTTCAACGCGGCGCAGCGCGATCAGGTGCGCACCGCAGCCAAGCCGCAGGCCGATGTCTTCGGCCAGCGTGCGGATGTAGGTGCCTTTGCTGCACAAAACTTCTATTTTGATAGCTGATTGCGCTTTACTGGCGGGCGCCAGAGCCACTTTCAGCTCAAATATTTCAATCTCGCGCGGTGCGCGCTCGACCTCGACACCCGCGCGCGCGTATTCGTACAGCGCCTTGCCGTCCTTCTTGAGCGCGCTGTGCATGGGCGGCACTTGCCGGATGCGCCCGGTGAATTCACGCGCCACGGCGGCGAGGCGCTCGGGCGCGAGCGCGGCCGGGTCCACCGGCGTGCACGTGAGGATGTCCCCCTCGGCGTCGCCCGTGCTCGTCGTCACGCCCAGGAGCGCCAGCGCCTCGTAGCGCTTGGGCGCATCAAGCTGCAAGGCGCTGAATTTGGTCGCCGCGCCAAAGCACAGCGGCAACACGCCAGTGGCCATGGGGTCGAGCGTGCCGGTATGTCCGGCCTTTTCAGCGCGCAGCAGCCACTTGGCCTTTTGCAGCGCCTGGTTGCTGGAAAGGCCCAGCGGTTTGTCCAGCAGCAGCACCCCATGCACCGGGCGCCGCTGCACCCGGGTACTGGGAGCCGCTGGCATCATGCGTCCTCGTCGTCTTTGGAGCGCGAGGCGACGGCGCGCGCGATCAGCGAGTTCATGTCGGCCGCGCGCTCGCTGGTGCGGTCGTAGATGAAATGCAGCGTCGGCACGGTGTGAATCTGCAAACGCTTGAACAGGCCGTTGCGCAGGAAACCGGCCGATTGGTTCAGCGCCTCTTGCGAGGCCTCGCCATCACCCACCAGGATGCTGAAGTAGACCTTGGCATGCGCGTAGTCGGGTGTGACCTCCACCGCCTGCACCGTGACCATGCCGACGCGCGGATCCTTCAGCCCGCGAATCAGCTCGGCCAGATCACGCTGGATCTGGTCGGCAATGCGCAAATCGCGATGAGGGCCGGAATGCTTTTTCATCTCTGGGGTTCAGCGTTCGGCGTTGAGCGTTGAGCGTGGCGCATCAAAACGCTCAACGCCAAACGCCCAACGCTCAACCTGCTTCTTACAGCGTGCGTGCCACTTCCTTGACTTCGAAGAATTCGAGTTCGTCGCCTTCCTTGATGTCGGTGTAGTTGCGCAGCTTGATGCCGCACTCGAAGCCTTCCTTGACTTCCTTCACGTCGTCTTTGAAGCGGCGCACGGCCTCGACCTCGCCGGTGTAGATGACCACGTTCTCGCGCAGCAGGCGGAACTTGCAGTTGCGCGTGACCTGGCCCGAGGTGATGTAGGAGCCGGCAATCGTGCCGATCTTGGTCGCAACGAACACCGTGCGGATCTCGGCAGTGCCCAGCTGCTCCTCGCGCTGCTCGGGTGCGAGCATGCCGGACATCGCCGCCTTCAGCTCATCGACCGCGTCGTAGATGATGTTGTAGTAGCGCAGATCGACGCCATTCATTTCGGCCGCCTTGCGCGCATTGGCATCGGCGCGTACGTTGAAGCCGATCACGATCGCCTTGGAGGCCACCGCCAGGTTCACGTCGCTTTCGCTGATGCCGCCCACACCGGCGTACACGAGCTGCACCTTGATCTCGTCGGTCGAGAGCTTGAGCAGCGATTGCGACAGCGCCTCCTGCGAGCCCTGCACATCGGCCTTGACGATGATGGGCAGGTGCTGCACGCCGCCCGCCTGCATGTCGGCGAAGACGTTCTCCAGCTTGGCCGCCTGTTGCTTGGCCAGCTTGGTGTTGCGGAACTTGCCCGCGCGATACGTCGCGATTTCGCGTGCACGGCGCTCGTCGCCCAGCACCATGAACTCGTCGCCCGCTTGCGGCACTTCCGAAAGGCCCTGGATTTCCACCGGGATCGATGGCCCGGCTTCCTTGCTCGCGCGGCCGGTCTCATCCACCATCGCGCGCACGCGGCCAAAGGTCTGGCCCGCGAGCACCACGTCGCCCACCTTGAGCGTGCCGGACTGCACCAGCACCGTGGCCACGGGGCCGCGGCCCTTGTCCAGTTGCGCCTCGATCACCAGGCCCTTGGCCATGGCATCGACGGGCGCCTTGAGCTCCAGCACCTCGGCCTGCAGCAAGACGTTTTCCAGCAAATCGTCGATGCCCATGCCGGTCTTGCTCGACACCGCGACAAAGGGGGCGTCGCCGCCGTATTCCTCGGGCACGACTTCCTGCGCAACCAGCTCCTGCTTGACGCGATCGGGGTTGGCCTCGGGCTTGTCGGCCTTGGTGATCGCGACGACGATAGGCACCTTGGCGGCGCGCGCGTGCTTGATCGCTTCCTTGGTCTGGGGCATCACGCCGTCGTCGGCCGCCACCACCAGGATGACGATGTCGGTCGCCTGCGCGCCACGGGCACGCATCGCGGTGAAGGCCTCGTGGCCCGGGGTGTCGAGGAAGGTGACGATGCCGCGCGGCGTCTTCACGTGATACGCCCCGATGTGCTGCGTGATGCCGCCTGCCTCGCCCGGTGCGACCTTGGCGCGACGGATGTAGTCCAGCAGCGAGGTCTTGCCGTGGTCGACGTGGCCCATGACGGTGACCACGGGCGCGCGTGGCAGCGATTCAGCTTCGTGGCTGGAAACTTCCTCGGCGGTGAAGGCCTCGGGATCATCGAGCGCCGCGACGATGGCGGTGTGGCCCATTTCCTCGACGATGATCATCGCGGTGTCCTGGTCCAGCGGCTGGTTGATGGTGACCATCTGACCCATCTTCATCAGCACCTTGATGACCTCGGACGCCTTCACGGCCATCTTGTGCGCCAGCTCGGCGACGGTGATGGTTTCGGGCACATGCACTTCGAGCGCGCGAAACTCCGCCGGCGCAGCCGACGAGGTGTGGCGCTCCTCGCGCCCGCCGCCCCGGCGCCCACCGCGCGCGCTGCCACCGGCGCGCCAGCGATTGGCACCCACGCCCCCGGACGAATCGCCGCGGGTTTTGAGCCCCTTCTTCTTGTCGCTATCGCCCGCCCAGCTCGAAGACAGCTTGGAAGACTTCACTTCCTTGCTGTTGGAAGGCGCGGCCGGCGCGGCCGTCTTGTGCAGGGTGCCTTTCTTGGCATCGCCCTTGGCGGCGTCCTTGTCCTTGGTGCCGCGCGCCTCTTCCGGCTTCTTGGCCACCAACACCTTCTTGGGTGCAGCCATCATGGCGCGGATGGCCTCGGCTTCCGCCATGGCCTTGCGGCGGCGTTCATCCTGGTCTTCGGCTCGATCGGCTTCTTCGGTGGCCTTGGCTTGCGCCTGCGCCTCGGCAGCCTTGCGCGCCTCTTCCTCGGCTGCCTGGCGTGCAGCCGCCTCTTCGGCAATCTCGCGCCTGGCTTCCTCGCTCAGTGCCGCTTCACGCGCCTTTTTTTCACGCTGTTCAGCCACGTAGGCTGCCGCGCGCTCTTCGGCTTCGCGTTCCTTGCGTTCACGCTCGGCTCGCGCAGACTCCAGCTCCGCTTCCTGGCGGCGCTTCAGTTCTTCCTGGCGCTGCGCTTCAGCCTCGCGACGTGCCTGCTCCTGGGCCTCGACGGCGGCCTGCGACTCCACGGGCTTCTCGGCAGGCGCATCGGGCGTGCCATCGCGCTTGACGAAGGTGCGCTTCTTGCGCACTTCCACCTGGATGGTGCGCGCCTTGCCAGTGGCATCCGATTGGCGAATCTCGCTCGTCGAACGCTTGACCAGCGTGATCTTGCGGCGCTCATCCACGGCCGTGCCATGGCTTGCCTGCAAGTGCGCCAGCAGCTGCTGCTTGTCCGCATCGCTCAGCGCATCGGCAGCCGATGTCTTGGCCACCCCGGCGGAGCGCAGCTGCGCCAGCAGGGTTTCAGGTGTCTTGTTGAGTTCGGCGGCGAACTCGGTGACGGTATTACTCGACATATGCAGTACGTTCCTCCCCGATCTCATTCATCGCCTGCGGCAAACCAGTGCTCGCGGGCTTTGAGGATCAAGGCCTTGGCTTCATCCTCGCTCTGGCCGGTGAGCTCCATCAGCTCATGCACCGCCAGATCGGCCAGGTCATCGCGGGTTGTGATGCCGCCCGCCGCCAGCTTGACGATCAGATCGGCATTCAGGCCGGGCAACTCGCGCAGGTCTTCATCGACCTTGCCCACCACCTGCTCGCGCACGATCTGCATCGTCAGCAAGGCGTCCTTGGCGCGGGTACGTAGTTCGTTGACGATCTCTTCGTCGAAACCCTCGATGTCCAGCATCTCCTGCAGCGGCACGTAAGCCACTTCCTCGAGGTTCTCGAAGCCTTCCTGAATCAGGATATCGGCGATGTCCTGGTCCACGTCGAGCTTTTCCATGAACAGCTGGCGTGCAACGCTGGTCTCGTCGGCTTCCTTCTGCGCCGATTCGGCCGCGTCCATGATGTTGATTTTCCAGCCTGTCAGATCGGATGCCAGACGCACGTTCTGCCCGCCGCGGCCGATGGCGATCGCCAGGTTTTCCTCGTCGACCACCACATCCATCGCATGCTTTTCTTCATCGACGACGATGGATTGCACATTGGCCGGCGCCAGCGCGCCGATGACGAACTGCGCCGGGTCTTCACTCCAGAGCACGATGTCCACGCGCTCGCCGGCCAGCTCGTTGGTGACGGCGTTCACGCGCGTGCCACGCACGCCGACGCAGGTGCCGATGGGGTCGACCCGCTTGTCGTGCGAGAGCACGGCGATCTTGGCGCGGCTGCCGGCATCGCGCGCGCAGCTCTTGATCTCGAGCAGCCCCTGTTCGATCTCTGGCACCTCACCCCGAAACAGCTCGATCATGAACTCGGGCGCCGAGCGCGACAGCAGGATGGGCGCGCCGCGCAGCGTCAGGTCAACTTCCATGATCATGGCGCGCACCCGGTCGCCGCTGCGCAGGTTTTCCTTGGGGATCATCTCGCTGCGACGCAGACGCCCTTCGACGCGCCCGCTCTCGACGATGATGTCGCCCTTGTCCATGCGCTTGACGGTGCCGGTGAAGATCTTCTCACCTCGGCTCATGAAGTCATTGAGCAGGGTTTCGCGCTCGGCGTCACGGATTTTCTGCAGGATCACCTGCTTGGCCGCCATCGCGCCAATGCGACCGATCGGCACGGATTCGACCGGCTCCTCGATGTACTCACCCACCTGAACGCCGGGCACGCGCTCCTGGGCATCCATCAGCATTTCCTCGGCATCGGGGTTCTGCAGACCCGCATCATCCGGCACCACCAGCCAACGGCGGAAGGTTTCGTGCTCGCCGGTCTCGGGGTCGATGGCCACGCGAATATCCACATCGCCCTGGTAGAGCTTCTTCGTGGCCTGGGCGAGTGCCGATTCCACAGCCCCCATCACCACATCGTGTTCCACGCTCTTCTCACGTGAAATCGCCTCGATGAGCATCAACAACTCGCGATTCATGCCTCGCACTCCTGTTTCCAAATGTCGGTAGGCAGCCTCTGCGGACGGCCGCCCTGTCGTGTTTCTGTCGCTCAGTCTTGCGGCGACGCCTTGGCGCCGCGCCCCTTGAAATTCACCACTGGCGCGAGCCTGGCTTCGCGCAGCTCATCCCACACAAAGCCCAGCACCTGAACGGGTGCGCTCTCGCGCTTCTTGCTGATGCGCTGCCCCGGTTTGGCAGCGGGCGCATCACTCCAGCTGATCTGCCAGTTGCCGGCATTGCCGCGTGCCAGCTGACCTCTGAATTTCTTGCGATTGACCGCCACCTGACCCTGAGCCGCAGCGCCCAATGGCGCCTTGAGCGTGACGTCGATGATCTCGCCAGCAAAGCGCTCAAGATCGGTTTCATGACGCAGGAGCCGGTCTATGCCGGGTGACGAGACTTCCAGGCGCTTGTAATCCACCCCTTCCACCTCCAGCGCAAACTGCAGCTGGCGTGTCACCACCTCGCAGTCGTCCACGGTGATGAAGCGCTGCGCCTGCTCGGGCTCCCAGTGCGTATCGATGGTGACGCGCAGCACGCCGCCCGCGGAGTGTTCTATCTCCACGAGTTCAAAACCCAAGCCTTCTACCGTCTGCTGGACGACCTGCTGCAATGCCACTGCTGTCTGCGCTCCTGGGGACGGCGCGCTGCGCCGCCCGGTCAAAAGTCAAACGACCAAAAAAAACGGGCGGTGAAAACCCGCCCGTTTTGGTCGTGAAGCTCGTATTGTAGTGAAAAAAACGTCCGTTTTCAATAGCTTCGATCGGCTGGAGGTCCGGCAGCACTCACCCGCGGCTCTGGATGACCGCCTTGAGCGCTGCCAGCGCCAGAGAATCGTCCAGCGCCACGCCATCGCCCGAGGTCAAACCCGCCAGCAGGCGCGCCAGCACCTGCGCGCGTGGCTGTACAGGCCCGAGGAAACGCACCTCGTCGGCGTCGCCGATCAGCAGGGTGGGGAATGTTTCTATTTCAAGCTCGCCCACCAGCGCTTCTTCATCTTCCACATCGACCCAGGCAAAGCGGATGTGCGGCCAATCGGTCGCAAGAGATTCGAATTCCGGGCGCAGGGCGCGGCAGACATTGCACCACTCGGCACACAGGCAGAGCATCCACCAAGATTTTTTATCGCTGTTCAGGGATGGCATACGGGGCTCACGAACCGGAGCGCTCACGCGCACGGTGAACACTGACGATATCGACGGGCGGCGCTCCATTGCCCCAGGCCTCGCGGATAAAGGACAGGACGTCCGCCACATCGTCGTCGGACAGACTCTGGCGAAATGGTGGCATGCCGTAGGGCTGGGGATTGCCCGCCGTCGCTGGAAGATAGCCGCCATGCAGCACGATCTGCACCAGATTCAAGGGTTCAGCCATGCGCACCGCGCGGTTGCCGGCCAGCGCCGGGAAGGCGCCCGGCTTGCCTTCGCCTTCGTCGCCGTGGCATTGGGCACACTGGTCGTGGTAGATCTCGTGGCCGCGCTCCAGTACTCCAGCGGGGGGCGGCTTGCCATGCGCCGCGGCCTCCTCCACCTGCGGCAACTGGCGCAACCAGGCCGCCATCGCACGCGCATCGTCCGCCGTCAGGTACTGAAGGCTGCTGAACACCACTTCGGCCATGGGCCCCGACACGCCGGCGGACGCCGAAACGCCGCGGGTCAGCAGTGCCGCGATGTCATCCACGGCCCATCGGGAAACACCCGCTTGTGCAGTCGACGTGAGTGAAGGCGCCCACCAGGCATTGCCCTCCACAAGCCCGCCGCCCAATGGGGCATCGCTGCGCAGCCCGCCCAGCGCGTTGCGCGGGGTATGACAGCTGGCGCAGTGGCCCAGGCCTTGCACCAGGTAGGCACCGCGCGTGAGCTCGGGGCTCGCCTGCTGCACCACCGCACAACGGCCCGGGCGGAAGTACAGCGCTCGCCAGACGGCAAGCGCCGCCTGCGTGCTGTAGGGAAAGCCCAGTTGATGGGCCGCAGCTTCCTGCCGCACCGGCGCGAGTGAGCGCAGATAGCTGAAGATGGCGTCCGCGTCCTCGCGCGTCACATGGGTGTATTCGGTATAGGGGAATGCCGGATACAGCAGCCGCCCATCACGCGAGCGACCGTTGTGCAGCGCGCGCCAGAACTCATCCGGCGTCCAGTGTCCCAGTCCGGTGGCGTCATCGGGGGTGAGATTGCTCGAATACACCGCACCAAACGGGGTCTGGATGGCACGCCCGCCAGCGTAGTCGGCGCCGCCCGGCTGGGTGTGGCACGACGCGCAGTCGCCGATGCGAGCCAGGTAGGCCCCGCGTGCGATCACTTCTGGCGACGCAGCAACCGGTCTGCCCGATCCCAAAGGGGCTTCGCCGATCCGGTTCAACGCCCACACCGCGTACACGGCGGCGACCACAAGCGCGGCCACGGCAAGGGCAAGGGCGGCCAGCCAGTCAATCCGCCGTTTCATCGTCGACCTCCACGCCCGTCTTCAGGCAACTGCGCCTGCAAGCTGCCGCAGCGTAGCGGCAATGCCTGCGGCGCATGGGCGGCCGCCTTGCCGTCGCCCGGCACGGCCTGCGCGGAGAGCCAGGCGGCGACCGCCTGCACATCGTCCAGCGACAGATGCCTGGCGACCTGCGCCATGCAATCGGGCGCCTGTGCATGGCGCTGGCCGGTTCGCCAGGCACCCAACTGGCTGCTGAGGTAGTCACGCGACAGACCCAGCAGACTGGGGATGAACGGCTCGGCGCCCGTCAGTTGCTGCCCGTGGCACTGCTGGCACGCCGGCACGTCACGCGTTGCATCGCCGTGGCGAACGAGTGCCTCCCCGCGCTCGAGCACGGTTTGCGGTGCTGTTGCAGGTGCAGGTGCGGCATAGGGCAGTTGCAGCTCGGAAAAATGACGGGCCATGGCGTACAGATATCCGTCCGTCAGGTGCGTGAGCAAATACGCCATCGGGAGATAACTGCGTCGCCCTTCACGGAAATTGCGCAACTGGTTGTAGAGATAGCCTGCAGGTTTGCCAGCGATGCGCGGGAAATAGCCATCGGGCGTGGCGCGCCCCTCGTCCCCATGGCATGCGGTGCACGGCAAAACCCGGTCTGTCATCGGATCGTGCGAAGTGCCCTGGGCCCAAACCGCACCCATGCAGCACAGGCACGCCAGCAGCGCGCTGCGAATGATGGAGCGCATGCCTCTAGCCCCGGCCCACAAACGGCATCTTGGTCGCCATGACGGTGTGAAACAGCACATTGGCCGACAGCGGCAAATTGGCCATGTACAGCACGGATTGCCCGACGATGTCCACATCCATCAGCGGCTCTTCGGCCACCGCGCCATGCGCCTGCATCACGCCCTGGGTGAGCCGATGCGCCAGCGGCGTATCGGCATTGCCGACGTCGATCTGGCCGACGGCAATATCGAAGTGGCGTCCATCCAGCGACGCTGCCTTGGTCATGCCCGAAACCGCGTGCTTGGTCGCCGTGTAGACAATGGAATTGGGGCGCGGTACGTGGGCCGAGATCGAACCGTTGTTGATGATGCGCCCGCCACGTGGCATTTGCGCCTTCATTACGCGAAAGGCGTTTTGAATGCAATAGAACATGCCGTTGAGATTGACATCCACCACCGCTTTCCACTGCTCGACCGACAGTTCATCCAGCGGGATGGCAGGCGCGCCATTGCCCGCGTTGTTGAAGAGCAGATCCACACGGCCAAAGCGTCCCACGGTGGAATCGAACAAATGGCGCACGGCTTCAGCGTCCGTCACGTCCGTGGGCATCACGAGGGCCTGACCGCTACCGGCCCACGTTCCCGCCACTTCCTGCAGCGGCTGCGCCCGCCTGCCGGCAAGCGCAACCGTCCAGCCGTCGCGCAGCAGGGCCAGCGCGGCTGCGCGGCCAATGCCTGAGCCAGCACCCGTCACAATGGCTATTCGTTGATTGATATTCATGAGCGCCTCTTTCGCGGAGCATCCCGGCCATGCGCTTCGCGCCCGGCCTTGCCCTTGTAAGTCATTTTCTTCGCTTTGGCACCCTTGCCGCTCGCCTCCCGCTCATCCCGGTCGCGGCTCACTCTGGAAGCCTTGCGCTGCGGTGCCTTGGGAGCGGCTGCCTTCTCAAGCGCCGTTGCACCTGGTTCCTGCACCAGGCGGAAGTCGATCTTGCGACCATCCAGATCCACGCGGCTGACTTGCACGCGCAGGCGCGTGCCTATGCCATAGCGCACGCCCGTGCGCTCGCCACGCAACTCCTGACGCACCTCATCAAAGCGGAAGTACTCGCCGCCGAGTTCGGTGATGTGCACCAGCCCTTCGACATAGAGTTCATCCAGGGTCACGAAGATGCCAAAGCTCGTGGCCGCGGTGACGACGCCAGCGTACTCTTCGCCCAGGTGCTCGCGCATGTACTGGCACTTGAGCCAGGCTTGCACGTCGCGGCTGGCCTCGTCCGCACGGCGCTCGTTGGCGCTGCAATGCAGGCCGGCGGCTTCCCAGCCCTGCAAATCGCGGCGATTGACGGCACGCGCAGGGGCCGATGGGGCTGCCGGGGCCTGCCCGCGGCTGGCCCACTGGCGCGCCAGCTTGTGCTGCGCCTCTCCGGGTACCGGCAGCGGCGGCAATTGGTACTTTCGGCCCGCCAGGATGGACTTGATGACGCGATGCACCAGCAGATCAGGGTAGCGACGGATCGGACTGGTGAAGTGCGTATAGGCCTCATACGCCAGACCAAAGTGCCCGCTGTTGATCGGTGTGTAGATCGCCTGCTGCATGGAGCGCAGCAGCATGCTGTGGATCTGAGCGGCATCCGGCCTGTCCTTGGTGGCCTCGGCAATCGCCTGAAAGGCCCCGGGCGGCGGATCATCGGGCAAGGACACCTGCACCGCAAGCGCCCTCAGGTAAGCGCGCAGAATTTCAAGTTTCTCCGGCGTAGGCCCTTCGTGCACACGGTACAGGCAGGCGCGCTGATGCTCGCCCACGAAGTCCGCCGCGCAGACGTTGGCCGCCAGCATGGCTTCCTCGATCAACCTGTGGGCCTCGGTGCGTGTGCGCGGAACGATTTTTTCGATGCGCCCGTTGTCGTCGCAAACAATCTGCGTTTCCGTCGTCTCGAAATCCACTGCACCGCGAACCTGGCGCGCTGTCAGCAGCGCCCGGTATACCTCGTGCAGATTGAGCAAACCCTTCACTCGATCCGCAAGGCGGCCAGCCTCCGGGCCGCGGGTATTGGCGAGCACTGCCGCGACTTCGGTGTAGGTCAGGCGCGCATGGCTTTCGATGACAGCCGGGTAGAACTGGTAGGCGTGAACTTCGCCCTTGGCGGTGACGATCATGTCGCACACCATCGCCAGGCGCGCCACCAGCGGGTTCAGCGAGCACAGGCCGTTGGAGAGCTTCTCCGGCAGCATGGGCAGGACACGGCGCGGAAAGTACACGCTGGTGGCGCGGTCATAGGCATCGGTATCGATCGCACCACCCGACTCCACATAGTGGCTCACATCGGCAATGGCCACCAGCAAGCGCCAGCCCTTGGCACGGCCGATGCGCGCGGGCTCGCAGTAAACCGCATCATCAAAATCGCGCGCATCTTCACCATCGATGGTGACAAAGGGCAGGTCAGTGAGGTCGATCCGCTGGCGCCAGTCCTGCGCGCGAACCGCATCCGGCAGTGCCTGTGCCTGAGCCAGGCAGGCATCGGAGAAGACATGCGGCACAGCGTACTTGCGCACCGCGATCTCAACCTCCATGCCCGGGTCATCGACTTCACCCAGCACCTCCGCCACCCGCCCGACGGGCTGGCCATACAGCGCTGGCGGCTCGGTCAACTGCACCACGACGACCTGCCCCACCGCAGCAGCCCCCGTTGCCGTCTTCGGGATGAGCACATCCTGCCCATAGCGCTTGTCCTCAGGCGCAACCAACCAGATGCCCGCCTCATTCAGCAGTCGCCCGATGATGGTCTGGGCAGGCCGCTCGATGATCTCCAGCACCCGCCCCTCAGGCCGCCCACGTCTATCCTGGCGGACGATGCGCACACGCACTCGATCCTTGTGCAGCACGGCGCGCATCTCATTGGGCGGCAGATAAATGTCGCCTTCGCCATCGTCGCGGATCACGAAGCCGTGCCCGTCGCGGTGGCCTTGCACGCTGCCTTCAATTTCGTTGTCGGCGTTTGTGCGAATTTCGTTTTTTTTGCTATACAATCTTGCTCTTTCCTGAAATGCCCAGGTGGCGGAATTGGTAGACGCACTAGTTTCAGGTACTAGCGGGTAACTCCGTGGAGGTTCGAGTCCTCTCCTGGGCACCATACCTACAAAGCTTAAATCCCTGCAAGTCATTGATTTGCAGGGATTTTTTATTTGCTTTGGGGACGGTATACGGGGACACAGAACCTGTAAATTGCCGGCGCTTGCCGAATGACGCCGTATCAGGATAACCTCGGGGCGTCCCCAAGACTGTCCCCAAGAGTTCCCCCATGGCATCCTTCGAGCATCGCGGCAGCACCGTTCGCGCTGTAGTCCGACTACCCGGTGGCGCAAAAAAAACAGCCACCTTCGACACGGAAAGCGAAGCCAAAGCGTGGGCGGCCCGCATGGAGTTCAAGAAGGACATCGGCCAACTGCGGCCGGGCAAAGCCGGATCGGCCACAAACGGCGACCTTTTCGAGCTATACCTTGACGCTGTTGCTAGCAAGACGGATTCGGCCAAATGGAACAAGTTGCGGCTGATGAAGTGGTTGAATGATCCTCTTGCGGACAAGAAGGTCTCGGCCACCACGACGCACGATATCAATGAGTGGATCGTCCGCAGTCTATCGCAGCCGAATGAACGCACGGGCAAGCCACTCTCTCCCGCCACCGTGAACCGAGAGCTAAACCTGATGAGCGGCGCATTCACATATGCCGTCAAGAGCTTGCGCTGGATCAGTCTCAACCCCTGCCATGGTGCCAACAGGCCCGAGCGAGGGCGACCAAGAAAACGCCCATTGCTCACCGACGAAGAGATCAAGGCCATTCGCATATCTACTGGCTACGAGGCCGATCCCGAGTTGCGTACTCTAACAGCTCGCGTCGGCGCGTGCTTTTTGCTGGCCTTGGAAACTGGCATGCGCTCGGGTGAAATCCTCCGGCTCAGGCCGCAGGATTACCGCCGCGCGGCGCGCGTGATCCACGTATCGGCCTTGGAGCCTGGTGGCCGCAAAAGCTCCCGTTCAGGCCGCGCCAGCGTTGATCCAAGCCGTGACGTGCCACTCACTGCCCAGGCCGTCAAGCTGCTGGATCAGCTTGTCGCCAGCATGCCAAAGGATCAGCCCTACATCGTTGGCGTGAGCGACAGCCAGCGCGATTCGCTATGGCGCAAGGCGCGCGGCCAAGCTGGCATCGAAGACATGCACTTTCACGACACAAAGCACGAGGCCGCGACAAGGCTGGCCAAGTACATCGACGTGCTGGCTCTGTCGCATGCCATAGGCACGAAAGACATTCGACTGTTAAGGGACACCTACTACAACGCAGACGCCCAGCGCTCGGCAGCCTTGCTTCCCCCTGCGCTCAGAAGCAGCTCTTAACGCTGCTCGGAAAGCGCCCTGTCTGCATCGATCTGCCCCATCAGGGCTTTGACTTCGGCATCTCTTCGCTCAACAACGCCTCGGAGCTCAGCGACCACGCCGACGCCCTCTGCAAGCTGGCGGTCGAGGGCTGTAGTCCGATCCGCGAGAGCGCTGCAGGCAGCGGCCCCGGCTTCGGACATGGCACGGTAAGTGGCGGCTCGGCGGGACTCATCGAGGCGCAGCCGCTCAGCGCGAGCAGCGCCAGCGACAGCAGCGTCGCGCTGGCGGGAAAGTTCTTCCAGCAGTTCATTGGCGTTCTCCTGTGACGCGGTGGCGTGAGTCTCTTGCTTGGCGGTGTTGTCGTTGACGGCCTTGAGCGCTGCGGCGGTGCGCGCTTGCCGGTCGCGCTCAACGGACACTTGCAGGTCTCGGTGCGCAAGCTGCTCGGTGTGCAAGCGCCAAGTCTGCAGGGCCAGCAGCACGGCCAGCACCAGGGCGGCAGCGGTCATGAGGTTCGCGCGCAGCCAGGTCATCGCGGCCACCACAGATCAATCCACATCGCGGCGACGATGTAGGGAAGAAGGATCAAGCTCACTTCGCGGCCTCCGTTTTGTTGGTCCACCACATCGCCGCACCCACGGCCATCACCCACTCGCTGCCGGACAGGCGTCCTTCGGTAAGTGCCCATGTGGCGCACCCCGTGACGACGATGGCCAGAATCGGTTTGGGCCGCAGAAACTGTTTTAGAACTTCGATCACAGTCCCTCCGCGCAAAGATCAGAATTGGCATTCGCCCGCGTCACCAGGCCGGGCAAGGCGGTGCTCACACCGTTCACCGTGCCGCGCGTCCAGCGCTCGTTCTGGCGGCACGCCGCCTCCACGTCGCCCGCCAGGAGCAGCTTGCGCATCGTGCTTGTGCGCCAGGCGCTGGCACCCTTGTTCCACAGGAAATCGACCATCGTCGCCTGCTGAAACACGGTGGCGCTCGTGTAGGCCGGGCCGATGTCGGCGATCAGCGCCTGCTCGGCCTGCACGTAGCGGCGCTTCTCAAGCCGGTAGCAGTCGGCACCGGCGCCAACAGCGCGACGTGCGCCAGCCGCTCGGCCAGCAGGCGACGCGGGTGTTCCATCTGCCGCGCCGCCCGCGAGCACGGCCACGCACTGGGCGCTCAGCCGCAGGTGAGCGCATGCTATTAACCCAATAGCTGCTTGTGCTCGTCCATCAAGCGTCAAGTCCTGATTTTCTTCAAATATCTGCTGCTCCAATCCAGCCAGACTGCCCCACAACCGCAGGCTGCTGAAGATTCCCATTGGCAACACCTCATTCCCCACGCAACGCGCGGCGTGTAGCGCAGCTCCCATCTCTTGAACGGGGAACCGGTTGTGATACAAGACGAAGCGTTGCTCTCAGTTCAGAAGCTTTGCTTCGTTGCAAGTGCCCATTGATTCTCAAGCAGCGGTGTTGCACTTCAGAGTTGAGACCAGCGTTCCATTCATCACAAAGAAATCACCATGGCTGGCTATTCCGACCCTGGCTTTGACACGCTCGCGGTGCACGCGGGCGCACGGCCCGATCCAACGACCGGCGCGCGCGCGACGCCGATTTACCTCACCACCTCGTTCACCTTCGAATCGAGCGACCACGCGGCGGCGTTGTTCAACATGGAGCGCCCGGGACATGTGTACTCGCGTCTCTCCAACCCGACCACCGACGTGCTGGAGCAGCGCATCGCGGCGCTCGAAGGCGGCGTGGGCGCGATTGCCGCCGCCAGCGGCATGGCCACGCTGCACCTGGCGATTGCCACGCTGATGGGCGCGGGCAGCCACATCGTCGCCAGCACCGCGCTCTACGGCGGCTCGCAGAATCTGCTGAACTACACGCTCAAGCGCTTTGGCATAGCGACCACCTTCGTCAAACCCACTGACGTGGACGCCTGGCGCGCGGCGATACGGCCCAATACCAAGCTCTTTTTGGGCGAAACCGTGGGCAACCCCGGCCTTGAGGTGCTCGATATCCCGACCGTCTCGCAGATCGCGCACGAGGCGGGCATTCCGCTGCTGGTCGATTCCACCTTCACCACGCCCTACCTGATGCGGCCGCTGTCGCACGGCGCCGATCTGGTTTATCACGCGGCGACCAAGTTCCTCTCGGGCCACGGCACGGTGATGGGGGGTGTGCTGGTCGATGGCGGCGGCTTCGACTGGGATGCCTCAGGGCGCTTTCCGGAGCTGGCCGCGCCCTACGACGGTTTTCACGACATGGTGTTCGCTCAGGAAGCCAGCGTGGGCGGTTTTCTGCTGCGCGCGCGCCGCGAGGGCCTGCGCGACTTTGGCGCGTGCCTGAGCCCGCACAGCGCCTGGCTGATTCTGCAAGGCGTGGAGACGCTGGGCGCGCGCATGGAGCGACACGTGCGCAACACCGAACGCGTGGTGCAGTTCCTCGCCGGCCACCCGTTCGTGGCACGCGTGGGCCATCCGCTGCTGCCTAGCCACCCCAGCCACCAACTGGCGCAAAAGCTGCTGCCGCGCGGCGCGGGCGCGGTGTTCAGCTTTGACCTCAAGGGCAGCCGCGCGCAGGGCAAGGCCTTCATCGAGGCGCTCAAGATTTTCAGCCACCTGGCCAACGTCGGCGATTGCCGCTCGCTCGTCATCCACCCGGCCAGCACGACGCACTTTCGCATGAGCGACGAGGCGCTGCTGGCGGGCGGCATCACGCAGGGCACGATCAGGCTGTCGATCGGGCTGGAAGACCCTGATGATCTGATCGACGACCTCAAGCGCGCGCTCAAGGCTGCAGAAAAGGCAGGTGCATGATGTTCCATACCGTGCAAGGCGCGCCGCTGTACTGCTACACCGGCGACAAGGCGTTTGACGCAGCCAAGCCCACCGTGGTGATGATCCACGGCGTGCTCGGCGACCACAGCGTCTGGGCCTGGCAAAGCCGCAACCTGGCCAACCACGGCTTCAACGTGCTCGCCATCGACCTGCCCGGCCACGGGCGCAGCGGTGGCGAGGCACCGGCCAGCGTCGAGCAGGCGGCAGGCACCATCGCCGCGCTGCTCGATGCGGCGGACGCGCCGAAAGCGGCGCTGGTCGGCCACAGCTGGGGCTCGCTCATCGCGCTGGAGGCCGCTGCTCGCCTGAAGGAGCGCGTGAGCCATTTGGCGCTGATCGGCACCGCCGCGCCCATGCGCGTCTCACCCGCGCTGATCGAGGCCTCGCAAGCCGATCCCGAGGCGGCGCTCAAGATGATCAACGTCTACTCGCGCAGCACCCTCGCCTCGCCCAGCGGCGCGGGCTTCTGGGTCTATGGTGCGGGCATGGCGCTGGGGCGCAAGGTGCTGCGCGGCAACCGGCAAGTCAACGTGTTCCATCGCGGCTTTGTCGCCTGCGACAGCTATGCGGGCGGCGTGGCGGCAATCGCAGCGGTGCAATGCCCTGTGCTGTTCATCCTCGGCAAGCTTGACCAGATGACTCCACCCAAGGCGGCGCAAAGCCTGATCGACGCAGCGCGCGACGCGGGCAAGGCGGTAGCGGTTCACACGCTGGAAGTCGGGCACCACCAGATGCAGGAAGCACCGGATGCGACGCTGATGGCGCTGCGCGGGTTTTTGCGGCAAGCTTGAAAAGCGGCTGAACACTCACACGTCCCGGCAAAACACGAATGAACCGCCCCGGTTTCCGAGGAGGCTCAAATCTTTGAGAGGATTGAGCCATGAACAATGCAACGAAGTTTTCCGCAGAGGTGCGCGAACGCGCAGTGC
>NZ_MEDS01000012.1 GCF_001724135.1 Comamonas sp. SCN 65-56
TAGTGATCGCCCGTGCGATCGCACTCGAACCCGAAGTGCTGTTACTCGACGAGCCCTGTTCGGCACTGGACCCGATCGCGACTGCCCAAATTGAAGAGTTGCTGAACAACCTCAAGCGCAAGCTGACGATCGTCATCGTCACGCACAACATGCAACAGGCTGCGCGGGTCTCAGACTTCACGGCCTACATGTACCTTGGCAAGCTGATCGAGTACACCGACACCAAGCAGCTTTTCACCAAGCCCTCGCGGAAGGAAACCGAGGATTACATCACCGGCCGTTTCGGATAAACGCGGCCTACGTCGAGGAAATCTCACCATGCCCCATTCTTCTTCGCACATAGTCAAAGCGTTCGATCAGGAGCTGGATACGCTGACCAACAGCATTGGCGCCATGGGCGACTTTGCCGGCAGTCAACTGACCGACGCGGTGAGGGCGCTGTTGCATGGCGACATGGCGCTGGCTCAACGCGTCATCGATCAGGACCGACAACTTGATGCCTTGCGTCGCGATTTGTCCGCTTCTGCTGCGTCCGTCATTGCGCGCCGTCAACCGCTTGCCGGCGATCTCGACGAGGTTCTGGCGGACTTCAAGATCGTCGAGGATCTCGAACGCATCGGCGATCTCGCGAAGAACATTGCCAAGCGCGCCATCGCGACCGCAGGCATTTCATTCTCGGATGACCTAGTGCAGAGCTTGGAGAAGCTTGCGTCGCTGGCCTCAGAGCAATTGAAGCACGCCCTTGCCACCTTCATCGCGCGCGATGCCGAAGAGGCACTATTGGTGCGTCAGAACGACGAGGCCATCGACGAATTGCACTCAGTGATTTTTCGCGATCTGGTCTCCCGGATGAGCCCAGAGCAGTCGCATGTAATTGGCTTCGTTCACCTGCTGTTCTGCGCGAAGAACATCGAACGCATTGGCGACCACGCGACCCACATTGCGGAAGCCGCCTATCTGAAGGCAACCGGCCGCCGCCCCGAATCGGAACGCCGAAAACTCGATGAAAGCAGCATGATCACCGGCGACACGCAAGCAGGAGACATCGACTCAGCCACATAAGAACACTCTGATGAACGACATCGTCTACGGACGCCTCCTGGCGCGCTGCCATTGAATGGCCTTTCTGCTTCGAGGCCGCCACGTTTCCGTCACATATCGGTCATAGGGTCACTCTATTCATCCATATTCAATTAGCAGGGAGTTCAAATATGGTGACGAAATTGAAAGTGAAAGCCATTGCCTTGGCGATGGGTTCATTGTTGGTTGCTGTCTCGGCGCATGCACTGGACCCCCGCTACAAGGACGCAGACGGCGACCTGGTCGCCGACGCGCCCACCGACCCCAAGGATTGGGTAGACCCCGCCACGCTGATATTCGCCTACACCCCGGTGGAAGACCCGGCGGTCTACGCCAAGGTGTGGGACGGCTTCCTCCAGCACCTGGCCCAGGTCACGGGCAAGCGCGTGCAGTTTTTCCCGGTGCAGTCCAACGCGGCGCAGCTCGAAGCCATGCGCGCCGGGCGCCTGCACGTGGCTGGCTTCAATACCGGCTCCAACCCACTGGCGGTCAACTGCGCCGGCTTCGTGCCCTTCGCCATGATGGCATCCAAGGACAATCGCTACGGCTACGAGATGGAAATCATCACCTACCCGGGCAGCGGCGTGGACAAGGTCGAAGACATCAAGAACAAGAAGCTGGCCTTCACCTCGGAGACTTCCAACTCCGGCTACAAGGCCCCTTCTGCGCTGCTGCGCAGCCAGTTCAAGATGGAGGCGGGCAAGGACTACACCCCGGTGTTCTCCGGTAAGCACGACAACTCCATCCTCGGCGTGGCCAATAAGGACTATCCCGCCGCCGCCATCGCCAATTCGGTCAAGCAGCGCATGGAAGCGCGCAACATGGTCAAGCCCGAACAGCTCAAGGTGATCTACAAGTCGCAGACCTTCCCGACCACCGGCTATGGCCTGGCCTACAACCTCAAGCCCGAGCTGGCGGCCAAGATCAAGCAGGCCTTCTTCAGCTTCAACTGGGAAGGCTCGGAACTGGCCAAGGAGTTCAATGCGAGCGAGCCGCCGCAGGAGAAGTTCATGCCCATCGTCTACAAGCAGCACTGGCAGGTGATCCGCGATATCGACCAGGCAATGAACGTGAGCTACGCCTGCAAATAAGCCCGCAAGCGGCAAGGAGGCAGGGCATGTTGGAGTTGCGCGCGCTAGATAAGCGCTATCCCACCGGCGATCTGGCGCTCAAGGGTGTGAGCCTGCAAGTGGCGGCGGGCCAGGTGCTGGGCCTGATCGGGCCTTCGGGCGCTGGCAAGTCCACGCTGATCCGCTGCATCAACCGGCTGGTCAGCCCCAGCGCCGGGCAGATCATGCTGGACGGCCAGGACCTGGGCCGCCTGTCAGGCCAGGGCCTGCGCCTGGCGCGGCGGCAGATTGGCATGATTTTCCAGGAATACGCGCTGGTCGAGCGCCTGACGGTGATGGAGAACCTGCTCTCGGGCCGGCTCGGGTACACCGGCTTCTGGGCCAGTTGGTTGCGCCGCTTCGCGGACGACGACATCGCGCAGGCCTACCTGCTGCTCGACCGCGTCGGCCTCGCGGGCCTGGAGAACAAGCGCGCCGACGCGCTCTCGGGCGGCCAGCGCCAGCGCGTGGGCATCGCGCGTGCACTGATGCAAAGCCCCAAGCTGCTGCTGGTGGACGAGCCCACCGCCAGCCTGGACCCCAAGACCTCGCGCCAGATCATGCGCCTGATCCTGGAACTGTGCGAGGAGCGCGGCCTGGCCGCCATCGTCAACATCCACGACGTGGTGCTGGCCACCGAATTCCTGCCGCGCATCGTCGGCCTGCGTGCCGGCAGCGTGGTCTACGACGGCCCGGCCACGGGCCTCGACCGCGAAGTGCTGACCCGTATCTACGGCGACGAGGACTGGAGCGCCATCACGCGGCAGATGCAGTCGTCGGATGCCGAGGCGCCGCATCCGCAGCCCGCCGGTCGCCTAGAAGCGGCGGCAGCATGACAGCGGCCGCCGCGCCCCGGCATTGGCGCCGCCCGCCTTTCATCACCAGCCTCGCATGGCGCTGGGGGCTGATCCTCGGCGGGGCTCTGTACTTGGTGCTCGCCCTGGCCTCGCTGGAAGTCAACTGGGCGCGTGTGAGCGAGGGACTGGCGCGCGGCTTGCGCTTCGTGGCCGCCTTCCTGCAGCCCGACTTCGGCTCCCGCCGGAGCGACATCGTGATCGGCTTCCAGGAAAGCCTGACCATGACCGTCACCTCCACTGCGCTGGGCGTGGCGCTGTCGATTCCGGTCGCGGTCGGCGCGGCGCGCAACTTGGCGCCGGCCTGGATCTACCTGCTGTGCCGCGGCTTCATCGCCGTCTCGCGCACGCTCAACGAAATCATCGTCGCCATCTTCCTGGTCGCCATGTTCGGCTTCGGCCCCTTCGCCGGTTTCCTGACGCTGACCTTCGCCACCATCGGCTTCATGGCCAAGCTGATGGCTGAGGACATCGAGGAAATCGTGCCCGGCCAACTCGAAGCCCTCCGCGCCACCGGCGCGAGCTACCCGCAACTGCTGGATTTCGCCGTGCTGTCGCAGGTGCTGCCGCGCCTGATCGGCCTGTCGCTGTATCGGCTGGACATCAACTTTCGCGAGTCGGCGGTCATCGGCATCGTGGGCGCGGGCGGCATCGGCGCCACGCTCAACACCGCCATGGATCGTTATGAGTTCGACACCGCTGCGGCAGTCATCCTCGTCATCATCGTCATCGTCATGCTGGCCGAGTACGCCTCGGGCTGGCTTAGGAAACACGTCCAGTGAGCAGCTCGGCACCCCTGTGGCGCAAGCGCACGCCCGGCCAGGACGCCACCGTCTTCATGGCCTGGGTGCTGGCGCTCGCCTTCGTCTCATGGACCTTCCAGGTGATGACCCAGAACACCATTTGGGCCTTCGTCGCCGACGCGCCGGCCCAGGTCGCCGACATCGGCTCGCGCATGCTGCCGCCGGCCTGGTCCTTCATGGGCGAGCTGTGGTGGCCGCTGTGGGAAACGCTCAACATCGCCACCCTGGGCACTTTGCTGGGCGTCATGCTGGCGGTGCCGGTGGCCTTTCTGGCGGCGCGCAACACCACGCCCAGCGCGCGCTTCGTGCGCCCGCTGGCGCTACTGGCCATCGTTGGCTCGCGCTCCATCAACTCGCTGATCTGGGCTCTGCTGCTGGTGGCCATTCTGGGCCCCGGCGTGCTGGCCGGCATCATTGCCATTGCGCTGCGTTCGATCGGCTTCATCGGCAAGTTGCTCTACGAGGCCATCGAGGAAATCGACCCCCGGCAGGTAGAAGCGGTGCAAGCCACCGGCGCCTCGGGCGCCCAGGTCATGGCCTGGGGCGTGGCGCCACAGATTGCGCCCACCCTGGCCGGCATCAGCGTGTTCCGCTGGGACATCAACATCCGCGAATCCACTGTGCTCGGCCTGGTGGGCGCAGGCGGCATCGGCGTCAAGCTGGAAGCCGCGCTGGGCACGCTGGCCTGGCCGAAGGTCACGATGCTGCTGATCGCCATTTTTGCGACGGTGCTGGTCAGCGAATGGGTCACGGCCCACGTGCGCAAGGAGTTGATCTGAACCTGTCAACGCCAGAGCAGGAGTGCGGACCCCAACCGGGACAGCAGTACGAGCACTGTCGGCAGGGCATTGCGCATCGCGCGGTCCACCAATTTGACCGGCATCGTCGCGACGCCGTGAGTGCAGGTGAAGTCTGTGGCATTGATGGAGTAGCAGGACCGGGGCAAATCTGCTCCCTAAGCAGAGCAGAGCCAGAACCTCTTTCCCATCATCGAAGGAGAAAGCGAGGCGCAATCCGCATGAGGTGGACGCAGGCCAGGAACGGGGCGAACAGGAGGCCGCATTGGAACTCAGACTACTACGCTATTTCGTTGCGGTCGCGGAAGAACTGCATTTCGCGCGAGCGGCCGAGCGCCTTGGCGTTGAGCAATCGCCTGTGTCGCGCGCAATGCGCAATCTCGAAGCCACGCTCGGCGTGCAGTTGTTCGACCGCAGCGCGCACCAGACGCGACTGACCTGGGCCGGTCAAGTGTTCCTCGGTGAGTGCCGGCGCGTGTTGGCCACCGTGGAGCAGGCGGTGAGTGCTGCAAAGGCGGCGGCGCAGGGCTATCAGGGTTATCTGCGCATCGCCATCTGCGATAGCTTGGCGCAGCCCCACATTGCCACCTTGCTGGCACGCAGCCGCGAGGAAGAGCCGGAACTGGAGATTCGCGTCTTCGAGTTGCCTTTCGCGCAGCAGCTCAAGGGCCTGCACAACGATCTCCTGGACATCGGCTTTGCGCTGTCGGACGCGGTGAGTGAAGGCCTTGTCGCCGAGCCCGTGTGGACCGATCCGCTGTCGGTGATCGTGCCCGTGCGCCACCCCTTGCTGGCGCACGCGGAAGTGCCGCTGGATGAAGCCTTGAAGTTTCCGCTGGTGCTGTGCCATCCCGACGCGGGATCGGGCTGTCACCATCAGATCCAGGCGGTACTTCAAGGTGCGTCCATGCCGCTCAAGCTGGTAGATCAGGTGACGAGCTTAGGCGTGATGCTGACTCTGGTCGGTGCAGGTTACGGCATCGGTTTCGCCATTGCCTCGCAGGTGCAGACCCTGAACCGCCCCGACATAACCGTCCGCCCCTTGGCCGGCACGCCGCCCATGCTGTCCACCTACCTGCTGCGCCGCGGCGCCGAACCCTCTGAGCCCATGAAACGGTTTCTGCAGCGCGCCCGCGAGGAGTTCCTGCCAAAGGGAGATGAACCGGCCTCGTGACGTTGAGTGCTCGGGTACATTGGCTATTGCTGGCTGTCCATGGCTCGCACTGGACCTGCTCGGAGCGCGCGTTGCCAGGAGACTCAGGTTTCCGTGATGACGTTGCCCATGTCGCGAATGTCATAGCCGCCGATGCTTCTAAACTCATTCCGGAACTTTTCTGAGCGAAGTATCCGCAGCATGGCCTTCACTTCCGGCGTGTCAAAACGCTCCTTCTTGACGACGAGATCGTATCGCTCCTTCTTCAGCGGAATGAAATCGACGTTCTCGACCTGCCGGGCAATCTTCTCGCTGCCAACCGCCACGTCCGCATCGCCACGCCCCACCGCGCTTGCGACAGCAAGGTGGGACTGGTTTTCGTTGCCGTAGCCTCTGATGCTGCTTCCGTAGAGATCGAGCAGCTTCAGGTTTTCGTCCAGCAGCACCCGCGATCCGGCGCCTTTCTCACGATTGATCATCGTGATGTCATCCCGGCCGAAGTCCTCCCACGACTGGATGCCTTTGGGATTTCCCTTGGCGACGTAGAGCCCTTGCGTGCGGTACGTGACGTTGACGACCACGCAGCGGATGCCAGGCAGGATGTAGCGGACATACGGCACGTTGTAGTCGTCGGTCAGGCTGTCCCAAAGGTGAGTGGTCGCGACGCTGACCCGGTCCTGATAAAGCGAAATGAGGCTGTCATAGCTGCCGATATAGGCCCGCAGCGCCATGACGCCGTGCAGGCGCAGGAAGTTCGACAGGATGTCCAGGATCAGGTCTTGTCCGCAGATGACAAAGCCGGCTTCGCTCCGGCGTTCCTGCGACAGGTCGAAATACTGATCCTCGCGGAGCGCCACTGTTTCAGGGCGCCCGCCATCACGGGCATTGGTTTTTGACTTCTCGATGTAGTCGCGGACATCGCTTTCGGCGAAGCGAATCTTGCGCCCGACTTTGTAGAAGCCGATCTCACCGCCTTTGACCAGAGCGTACACCCCGCTCTTGCTGACATGCAGCCGCTCGGCCACGTCTTCGGCGGTCAAGGCTCTCTCATCGTTCATGGCTTGATCTTCATACAAGATCGTTCATTTTAGTGCGTTTTCACGCAAACTTTCCGACACCAAAGCAAGTATCAGACGTTTTCGTTTATTCTGCAATGCATGTTTCGTGCGTATGGAAGCCAATCGCACTGACTTCCAGGGCATATCATCATCTTTCGTCTATTTTCGTTCAATTTCGAGTGGAGCCATGAGGAGCCAAGCATCGCAAACCTTACCCTGGAAGAGCGGCGACATGCGGCCTGCTAGCGCTCTCCTTGCCGTGCTTCTGTGGGCCATCTGCGCGTCAGCGAGCGCGGACGACGTCAACGTGGCAGTCGCCGCGAACTTCACCGGCCCCATGGAGCAGATCGTGCCCGAGTTCGAGAAGGCCACCGGCCACAAGGCTGTGGTTGCGTATGGAACCGTGGGCAAGTTCTACGCGCAGATCAGGAACGGGGCGCCGTTCGAGGTGCTCGTCTCGGCGGACGAGCAGACCCCGATCCGGTTGGAGAACGATGGCATGGCGGTTCCCGAGAGCCGCTTCACCTACGCCGTCGGCAAGCTGGTGTTGTGGAGCGCCAAACCTGGGGTGGTGGACGACAAGGGCGATGTGCTCACGCGCGGCGACTTCCGGTACTTGGCGATCGCCAATCCGAAAGTCGCGGTCTATGGGGCTGCCGCCGTGGAGGCGATGACGAAGCTGGGCATCCACACCGCCCTCGAAAAGAGGCTTGTCGTTGGCGAGAACATCACGCAGGCCTATCAGTTCGCCGCAACCGGCAACGCCGACTTGGGTTTCGTCGCGCTATCGCAAATCTACAAAGACGGCCAGTTCGCAGCCGGCTCCCATTGGATGGTGCCAGCCAATCTCTATTCACCAATTAAGCAAGACGCAGTGCTGCTTAGCCGCGGAAAGGGCAATCCGGCCGCTGATGCCCTGCTGAATTATTTGAAAAGCGACGCGGCCAAGAAGGTGATCCGCGCCTACGGCTACGAATTCTGACCAACCTTGTCGAGGACAACCCATGAAGACGATCAAGTCACTCCTGCTTGCATGCGCACTGCTGTTCGCCGCCTCTGCCCATGCCGAAAAGATCACCATTGCGGCCGCGGCCGATCTGAAGTTTGCGATGGACGAAATCGTCACCGCCTTCAAGCAGGCCAATGCCGCCGACGAGGTGGAAGTCATCTACGGTTCTTCTGGCAAGTTTCATACGCAGATTCAGCAGAACGCGCCCTACGACCTGTACTTCTCTGCGGACATTGGCTTTCCCCGCGAGCTGGTGAAAGCGGGTTTTGCTGCTTCCGATGCGAAGCCTTATGCCTTCGGCCGCATCGTGCTGTGGAGCGCGACGATGGACGCTACCAAGATGACTTTGGCGAGCCTGACCGATCCGAAGATCATTCGCGTTGCCATTGCCAACCCGAAGCACGCGCCCTATGGCAAGCGCGCCGAAGAAGCATTGCGGGCGTCCGGTCTGTGGGAGAAGGTCGAACCCAAGCTGGTCTATGGCGAGAACATCGCCCATACCGCGCAGTTCGTGCAGACCGGCAATGCCCAGGCCGGCATCATCGCGCTGGCCCTCGCCGTTAATCCCGAGCTGGCGAACAAGGGGGGCTACTACCTGATCCCGGACAACCTGCACGAACCGCTGGAGCAGGGCTTCATCATCACCAAGCGAGCCGAAGGCAATGCCTTGGCCAAGCGCTTCGCCGACTACATGGGCAGCAAACCGGCCCGCGCCGTGATGGTCAAGTATGGCTTTGTTCTGCCCGGTGAATCTGCCAGCAAGTAGCCCGAGGACATGGACATGAGCGCGACGACTATGACTGTGCGCATGCGCAACGGCCAGGGATTCTTGGCCGGTTCGCTGATCGGCACGCTGGGCGGTCTGATTGGCCTTGGCGGTGCCGAGTTTCGCCTGCCAGTGCTCGTCGGCATGTTCCGGCTCGGCACGCTGGAGGCCGTCATTCTCAACAAGGCCATGAGCCTGGTGGTGGTGGCGTCCGCTCTGCTGTTCCGGGGCAGCGCGATCTCGCCCACGCTCCTGATGGAGCACCTCGATGTCGTGGTCAACCTGCTCGCCGGCAGCCTGGTCGGCGCCTGGTGGGCCGCAGGCCACGCCATGAAGCTGCCTCGGCACTGGCTCAACCGCATCATCATGGTGTTGCTGATGGGCCTGGCGCTGGTGATGCTGGCGGAAGCCTGGGCGGGCAACCATGGAGGCGGCACGCCGCTGTTCGAGGCCGGCCCGCTGCGCATCGTTGCGGGGGTCATTGCCGGCCTGGGGATCGGGATCGTTGCCGCTTTGCTGGGCGTGGCCGGTGGCGAGTTGCTGATCCCGGCCATCGTGCTGCTCTACGGCCTGGACATCAAGATCGCGGGCAGCCTCTCGCTGATGGTGAGCCTGCCCACCATGATCGTCGGCTTTGCCCGCTACACCAGTTCCGACGCCTTCGACGTGCTGCGCAAGGAACGGCCGTTGGGAGTGTGGATGGCGATCGGCTCGATCCTCGGCGCAGCCCTGGGCGGCGTGCTGCTGGGCCTCGTGCCCACCCGGCTGCTGCTGGCCCTGCTGGGCGTGGTTCTGCTTATTTCGGCCATCAAGACGTTCAAGCATGCGCATTGACGGGAGGGTGTTCGCATGCTGACGGACAGTGATCTGCAGGCCATATGGCTGACTGTGCGCCTGGCGAGCATCGTGACCCTGATTCTGCTCGTGGTGGGTACGCCCATCGCCTGGTGGCTGGCGCGCACAAAGGTCTGGTGGAAGGGAACGATCGGCGCGGTGGTCGCACTGCCGTTGGTGTTGCCGCCCTCGGTGCTTGGCTTCTACCTGCTGCTGACGCTGGGACCACACGGGCCGATTGGGCAACTGACTCAGGCGCTGGGCATCGGGCCGTTGCCGTTCACCTTCTGGGGCCTCGTTGTTGCCTCGGTGTTCTACTCGTTGCCCTTCATGGTGCAGCCGTTGCAGACCGCCTTCGAGGCGGTGGGCGAACGGCCCCTGGAAGTTGCCGCCACCTTGCGGGCTTCACCGCTCGATGCGTTCTTCACGGTGGCAGTGCCGCTAGCTGCGCCGGGCTTCCTGACCGCCGCGATCCTGACCTTCGCCCATACGGTGGGCGAGTTCGGCGTGGTGCTGATGATCGGTGGCAACCTGCCCGGCATCACGCGCGTGGTGTCCGTGCAGATTTACGACCATGTGGAGGCCTTGGAATATGCCAGTGCGCATCGCCTGGCAGCGGTGATGCTGATCTTCTCCTTCCTGGTGCTGCTGATCCTGTACGCATGGCGTCCGCGCCCGAGAAATGGGGGCTGACGCGATGGGTATTCAAGCGTGCTTCCGGCTCGACTGGCCGGGGTTCTCGCTCGATGTGGACCTGGCCCTGCCCACGCGGGGCGTTACGGCCCTGTTCGGGCATTCCGGTTCTGGCAAGACGACGCTGCTGCGCTGTATCGCCGGGCTGGAGCGTGCGCCGCAAGGTCGGCTCATCGTCAACGGCGAGGTGTGGCAGGACGAGCAGCGCTGGGTGCCGACGTACAAGCGGCCGATCGGCTACGTGTTCCAGGAACCCAGCCTGTTTTCGCATCTGTCCGTCATAAGCAATCTGCGCTACGGCCTCAAGCGCATGTCGGACGAGCAGCGGGTCAGTCTGGACCAGGCCATCGATCTGCTGGGCATCGGTCATCTGGTCGACCGCAAGCCGGATCGGCTGTCGGGCGGTGAACGACAGCGGGTCGGCATGGCACGGGCATTGGCCGTCAGCCCGCGTCTGCTGCTGATGGACGAACCGCTCGCTGCGCTGGATTTGAAGCGCAAGCAGGAAATCCTGCCCTACCTCGAACGCCTGCATGACGAACTGGATATCCCGGTGCTCTACGTCAGCCACTCGCCGGATGAAGTGGCTCGGCTGGCTGACTACCTGGTAGCGATGGAGGATGGTCGGGTACTGGCGAGCGGCCCCTTGGCCGACACGCTGGCACGGCTCGATCTGCCGATTCGGCTGGGCGAGGATGCCGGTGCCGTTCTTGATGCAACCGTCGCAGAGGTGGACAAGGACTGGCACCTCGTGCGGGTGGACTTTTCGGGAGGCAGCCTGTGGGCGAGAGATTCCGGGCTGGTGGTTGGTCATCGCGTGCGTGTGCGCGTCTTGGCGCGGGACGTGAGTCTGGCCGAGCAGCCAGGGACCAGCAGCATTCAGAACGTGCTCCGCGGTTGCGTTGATGCGGTGGGTGACGATGTGCATCCTGGGGTTGCACTTGTGCGAGTCCAGGTAGGCGATACCGTCCTTTTGTCCAGGTTGACGAAGCGGGCCGCGGCATCCCTTGGTGTCAAGCCTGGGCTCGAACTGTGGGTACAGGTGAAGTCTGTGGCGTTGATGGAGTAGCAGGACCGGGGCGAATCTGCTCCCCAAGCAGATCAGAGCCAGAACCTCTTTCCCATCATCGAAGGAGAAAGCGAGGCGCAATCCGCATGAGGTGGACGCAGGCCAAGAACGAAGCGAACAGGAGGTCCCGTGCGATGCGCAATCTCAAAGCCACGCTCGGCGTGCCGTTGTTCGACCACAGCGCGCGCCAGATGCGACTGACCTGGGTCCGGTTAAGTGTTCCTGCCGAAGGGGATGAACTGGCCTCGTGACGTTGGTGCTCGGGTACATTGGCTATTGCTGGCTGTCCATGGCTCGCACTGGACCTGCTCGGAGCGCGCGTTGACCAAGGGTGGTTTTTCAGTCCATAATCATGTCCATCTCGGTTCGCCGAGTGCGGAAAACTCGTTATCAATCAACGAGTTGGGAACACGATGAGGTTCCCTTCACCCGCTCCAATCACGAAGGTCCGAGACCTTCCAATCCCCCATTCAGGCAGGCGCAGGTGCGACCGCATCCGAGCGCAGCCGTTGCCGTACCGGTTCACGTGGCATCGGGTTGGCAAAACGCCAGCGCTGCAGCAACGATGCATCACCCAGGCACACTGCGCGGTGGCATGTGTGCGCTGACTTCGCCCTCGGTGAACCGAAAGAGCCGGTCATTGCCACCGGCCGCCACCACCAGCGTGCGGTGCAGGGCTGAAGTTCAGGGCCGCGACGGCAGCTTGCGATCGGGCTGCATTGCTAAAATCTGGTTGATTCAACCAATTTTTCGGAGGACTGCGATGAACGCCACCGCTACCGCCGTCGGCCTGTTCGAGGCCAAAACCCGCTTGTCCGAGTACGTCGCCCGCGCCGAGCGCGGCGAGGAAGTCATCATCACGCGCCACAACAAGCCGGTGGCGCGGATCGTGCCGATCGCGGCGCAAGCAGCGATGGTTGCCGAGAAGGTTCCGCCGTTTGTCCAGCGCACCTTCCACAGTGGTGTTCCACTGGTGGACCTGACCAAGGCCAATCAATTGGCAGGCGCGATGGAGGATCAGCATTTCCTTGAGCTGAACCGCCGCCTGGAAGCCGAGGCCGCTGCGCGCAAGAAGACCGCGAAGACCGGCAAGGCATGAAGCTGCCCGACACCAATGTGCTGCTCAGTGCTGTGCATGCCGATAGCGCCCACCACGAGCGTGCGCGGCGCGAGATGGACGCCTTGCTGAACGATGCACGCGGCATGGCGCTGTCGTGGGTGGTGTTGCTGGGGTTCGTGCGCTTGTCCACCAGGCGCGGCATCCTGCCGTCCCCGCTCACCACGGTCGAGGTACTGGGCGTGCTGGAGGATTGGCTGACCCACCCTTACGCCCGCGTGTTGCAGCCGGGGCCCATGCATGCGGGCATCCTTGGCCGCTTGCTGCTGCAGGCAGGCACCGCCGGCAACCTGACGACCGACGCCCACATCGCGGCGCTCGCCATAGAGCACAACGCCGAGGTGCTCACTTTCGACAAAAATTTCACCAAATTCACCGGTTTGCGCTATCAATTGTTGAGCTGACAGCGCTTTATTTAAAAGCGCCAGAGCCATAAACCATCATGAAAACAAAGACTCCCCCAACCACCGTCGCCGACATCCGCCAGAGCTTTCTGGACTTCTTCGTCAGCAAGGGCCACACCGTCGTGCCCTCCAGCCCCCTGGTGCCCGGCAACGACCCGACGCTGATGTTCACCAACAGCGGCATGGTGCAGTTCAAGGACGTGTTCCTCGGCACTGACCAGCGTCCGTATGTGCGCGCGACCAGCGTTCAGGCGTGTCTGCGCGCCGGAGGCAAGCACAACGATCTGGAAAATGTCGGCTACACCGCGCGGCACCACACCTTCTTCGAGATGCTGGGCAACTGGAGCTTTGGCGACTACTTCAAGCGCGAGAGCATCGAGTGGGGCTGGGAGCTGCTGACGCAGGTCTATGGCCTGCCGCCTGAAAAATTGCTCGCCACCGTCTACCACGAGGATGACGAGGCCTACGACATCTGGACGAAAGTGATCGGCCTGCCGCCCGAGCGCGTGATCCGCATCGGCGACAACAAGGGCGGCAAGTACAAGAGCGACAACTTCTGGATGATGGCCGACACGGGGCCCTGCGGCCCGTGCTCGGAAATTTTCTACGACCACGGCCCCGAGATCCCCGGCGGCCCGCCCGGCAGCCCGGATGAAGACGGCGACCGCTTCATCGAGATCTGGAACCACGTGTTCATGCAGTTCGACATGGCGGCAGACGGCTCGGTCACGCCGCTGCCCGCGCCCTGCGTGGATACCGGCATGGGGCTGGAGCGGCTGGCGGCCATCCTGCAGCACGTGCACAGCAACTACGAGATCGACCTGTTTCAGGCGCTGATCCAGGCCGCAGCCAAGGCGGTGTGGGGTTCAGCGTTCAGCGTTGAGCGTTCGGCGGGGGGGAGCGGTGACGCTCAACGCTCAACGCCCAACGCCCAACCGGATTTGTCCCATCCGTCCCTGAAGGTGATCGCCGACCACATCCGCGCCACCGCCTTCCTGGTGAGCGACGGCGTGATCCCCGGCAACGAAGGCCGCGGCTACGTGCAGCGGCGCATCATCCGCCGCGCCATTCGCCATGGCTACAAGCTGGGGCAAAAGCAGCCCTTCTTTCACACGCTGGTCGCGCCGCTGGTGGCGCAAATGGGCGCGGCCTACCTGCGCCTGGCCGAGCAGCAGGCGCACATCACCAGCGTGCTCAAGACCGAGGAAGAGCGCTTCTTCGAGACGCTGGCGCATGGGATGGAAATCCTCGATGCGGCACTGGCGGGTGGTGAAAAAACCCTGCCGGGCGACGTCGCGTTCAAGCTGCACGACACCTACGGCTTCCCGCTCGACCTGACCAACGACGTCTGCCGCGAGCGCGGCGTGGCGGTGGATGAGGCGGGCTTTGATGCCGCGATGCAGCACCAGAAGGACACGGCGCGCGCCGCCGGCAAGTTCAAGATGGACAAGCTGCTCGACTACCACGGCGAGGCCAACACCTTCACCGGCTACGAGCATCTGGCCGAATCCGCAGAAATCATAGCGCTTTACGCAGATGGTGAGAGCGTTGGAGAGCTGAAAGCCGGTCAACACGGCGTGGTCGTGCTGGATGTGACGCCGTTCTACGCCGAGTCCGGCGGCCAGGTGGGCGATGCGGGCGTGATCACCGCGGGCGGTGCGCGCTTTGCGGTGCACGACACGCAAAAGATCAAGGCGGGCGTGTTCGGCCACCACGGCGAGCTGGCCTCGGGCAGCCTGAAGCTGGGCGACAAGGTTCAGGCACAGGTCGATACCCTGCGCCGCGCCGCCACCATGCGCAACCACAGCGTCACGCACATCATGCACAAGGCGCTGCGCGAGGTGCTGGGCGCGCACGTGCAGCAAAAGGGCTCGCTGGTCGATGCCGAAAAAACCCGCTTCGACTTCGCGCAGAACGTGCCGGTCACGCCCGCGCAGATCAAGGAGGTCGAGCGCCGCGTGAATGCCGAGATTCTCGCCAACACTGCGACGCAGGCGCGCGTGATGGATATCGAGAGTGCGCAGAAGACCGGCGCGATGATGCTCTTTGGCGAGAAGTACGGCGAGAGCGTGCGCGTGCTCGACATCGGCACGAGCCGCGAATTCTGCGGCGGCACACACGTGGCGCGCACCGGCGACATCGGCCTGTTCAAGATCGTCGCCGAGAGCGGCGTCGCGGCCGGTATCCGCCGCGTGGAGGCCATCACCGGCGAGAACGCGCTCGCCTACCTGCAGTCGCTCGAAGCCACGGTGCGCGATGCGGCAGGGGCGCTGCGTGCGCCGACCGACGAGCTGACGCAGCGCATCAGCGCGGCGCTAGACCACGCCAAGGCGCTGGAAAAGGAAATCGCCCAGCTCAAGGGCAAGCTCGCCGCCAGCCAGGGCGATGAACTCGCGGAGCAGGCGGTGGAGGTCAAGGGCATCAAGGTGCTCGCCGCCGTGCTGCCTGGCGCGGACGCGAAGACCTTGCGCGAGACCATGGACAAGCTCAAGGACAAGCTCAAGAGCGCCGCTATCGTGCTGGCCGCCGTCGATGACGACAAGGTGCAGATCGCTGCCGGCGTGACCAAGGCCGAGACGGCCAGGCTCAAGGCGGGCGAGCTGGTGAACTTCGTCGCGCAACAGGTCGGCGGCAAGGGCGGTGGCAAACCCGACATGGCGATGGCTGGTGGCAGCGATGCCGCAGGCCTGCCCAAGGCGCTCGCCAGTGTGCCGGGCTGGGTCGCAGAGCGCGCGTGATGCCGCAGTTTTCACGGCGCGACTGGCTGGCCCTGTTGCTGGCGGGCGCGCCGCTGCTGCCCGCCCGGGCGCAACACCGCTCATCCCCCTGGCCCGCAGACCGGCCCCAGCCACTGCTGGCGGCGCAGGACTTGCTTGGCAAGACCTGGGAGCTGGCGGCGTTCAAGGGCCGTGTCGTGCTGCTCAATTTCTGGGCCACCTGGTGCGGCCCCTGCAAGGAAGAGATGCCTACGCTGCAGACCCTGGCCGAGATGGAGGGCGACGATCTGGCGGTGCTCGCCATCGACGTGGCCGAACCGGTGGCGCGCGTGCGCCGCTATCTGCAGGCAACGAATCTGCGGCTCACCGTGCTGCGCGACCCGGAGGGCGACATCGCCCGCGCCTGGGGCGTGTCGGTGTTCCCCACCACGGTGCTGATCGATACCGAGGGCCATGCCCGCCAGGTGGTGCTGGGCGCGGTGGACTGGACCGGGCCTGAAGCGGCCCGCTGGCTCCAGGCGCTGCGCATGCCGCACGCGCGAAGCACATAATCGGAGCTATCGCGCGCAGCGCCTGTGCTGCGCCGATCACCTGCCTTCGAGGCATGGGCGTTTGCAAAACAACGCCCCGTATGCGCCGACAGGTGTTGTCTTCTGCAATCAAAAGGTTCTCTTTCATGGACTTGCATCGTCGCTCTCTCGTGCGGCGCGTGGCCAGCGTAGGCATGGCCGCCGCCTTCCCCGTCACCTGGGCCGTCTCCGCCCGCGCCCAGACTGCCGACAGCCCTCGGTTCGCGCCGCGCGCCGGTGACTGGCGCACCTTTGATGTCACCACGCGGGTCGATCTGCCCGCCACCACCAGCGCCACGCGGGTCTGGCTGCCGCTGCCCGCGGTGCAGACCGGTTGGCAACTGCCGATCAACGACGCGTTCACGAGCAACGGCAAGGCGCGCCTGATCGCCGATGGCGAGCAGGGCGTGCGCATGCTCGCGGTGGAGTTTGCCGATGGCGTACAGCAGCCGTTCGTCGAGGTGACGAGCCGCGTGAGCACGCAAAGCCGCGAACGCGCGCACCACCGGCAGGCCGAAGACCCGGCCACGCTGCGCCACGCGCTGCGCGCGACGCGGCTGCTGCCGCTGGATGGCATCGTGCGCGCAACGGCGCTCAAGGCGACGCACGGCGCACGCGGCGATGAAGCCAAGGCGCGCGCGATCTATGAATGGGTGGTCGCCAACGCCTGGCGCGAGCCCGAGGTCAAGGGCTGCGGCGAGGGCGACATCAAAACCATGCTGGAGACGGGCAACCTGGGCGGCAAGTGCGCCGACATCAACGCGCTCTTCGTCGGCCTGTGCCGCGCGGCGGGCGTGCCGGCGCGCGATGTTTACGGCATTCGCGTGGCGCCGTCCGCCTTCGGTTACAAGCAGCTGGGCAGCAGCTCGGCCAGCCTCACCGGCGCGCAGCACTGCCGCGCCGAGGTCTATCTGCAGGCGCATGGCTGGACGGCGATGGACCCGGCCGACGTGGCCAAGGTCATGCGCCAGGAAAAGCCGGAGTGGATCAAGGATGTCGCGCACCCGCTGATTGCGCCGGTCCATGCCGGCCTGTACGGCGCCTGGGAGGGCAACTGGATGGCCTACAACACCGCGCACGACGTCAAACTGCCCGGCAGCCGCGGCAAGGCACTGGGCTTTCTGATGTACCCGATGGCGGAAGATGCCGACGGCTGGCTGGACCAGTACGACCCGGCCACCTTCATCTACCGCATCAGCGCGCGGCAGATCAGCGCTTGAGAGGGCAGGGCATGGACACCATCGCGTGGGACGACTTCATGAAGGTGCAACTGCGCGTCGGGCGCATCGTTGCCGCCGAGGTGTTCAAGGAGGCGCGCAGGCCGGCGTACAAGCTGCAAGTCGATTTCGGCGGCGAGATCGGCGTGAAAAAGTCCAGCGCCCAGATCACCGCGCATTACACGCCCGAGTCCCTCGTGGGGCGCTTGGTGGTGGCGGTGGTCAACTTTGCGCCCAAGCAGATCGGCCCGCTGATGTCTGAATGCCTGGTGACCGGTTTCCACGACGAAACCGGCCACGTGCGGCTGTGCGTGCCGGATGGCGAGGTGCCCCTGGGTACCCGACTGCTCTGATCTGCCCCTGGCCCATCGATGCGGTGTTCATCTATTATTTTGATAGTGGCTGGCGCTTTGTCTGCCTGCGCTACAGGCCAAAATGGATCGAAAACCAGAGCGGTTTCCACGGCCGCGGCGGACACCAACCCCGCATGCCCCCATCTCGCCCGCTGGCAGGCGCGCGAACTCCATGGCCTTTGGCGCGTGGAGCTGCCGCAGCTGGGTGAACGCGGCACGCTGGTGTTGCGCCAGCACCCGGAGTTTGCCGCGAGCCTGCGCGGCGAATTTGAGCTGGCAGGCGTGCGGTCGATTGCCTCGGGTGACGTGGAAGAGGGCGAGTTCAACCTCGATGAATCGCACGACGGCAAGCGTCTGTCGGCGTTCTGGAACGGACGGCTCGATGCCGCCACTTGTGGGCGCGAGATTCATGGCACCGTGCAGCGACTGCCGGTTCCCGGTCAGCGCGCGGTGGAGACGCCGTTTGTCCTGCGCCGCAACCCGCCGGCGCAGAGTTGGTAGCCCTCAGGCTGGCCAGGCCATGCACTGGCCCTGCACGCGCACGCTGCCCTGTGTATCGTGCGCCGGTGCCTGCAGCGTGGGCATGCGCAGGCGCAGCGGCAAGCTGCCTGCCCGCAGGCTGACTACCGTGTGATCGCCCCGGAAGGAGCGGTGCAGCACCTGGGCGGCGACGCCGTCTTGCGCGTCGCTCCAGCACACCTGCTCGGGCCGCAGCATTACCTGAACCGCGCCCTGCAGCGCGCCGGCGGCTTCATGCAGAGGCAGGCGGCCCAGCGCGCAGTGCACCGACGCACCGTTGGCCTCGCCGGGGAGAAAAATCGTGGCGCCCGTCAGACGCGCCACTGTCGCATCGGCCGGGCACCAGTAGACGGTTTCAGGGCTGGCACCCTGGCGGATATGGCCGTTTTGCATCACGGCCACCTGGTCGGCGGTGCTGAAGGCCTCCACCGGGTCGTGCGTCACGAGGATGGTGGTTGCGCCCGTGCCGCGCAGGATCTGCACCACCTCCTCGCACAGGTTGTGGCGCAGGTCCAGATCCAGTGCGTTGAAGGGCTCATCGAGCAGCATCAGCGCCGGCTTGGGCGCGAGCGCGCGCGCCAGCGCCACGCGCTGCTGCTGCCCGCCCGAGAGTTCGTGCGGGTAGCGCTCGCCCAGGCCGGTGAGGCCGGTCAGCGCCAGCACTTCGTGCAGCCGCTGGTGCCAGTCGCTGCCGCGCGCCAGCCCGTAGCGGATGTTTTCCTGCACCGTCAGGTGCGGGAACAGGGCGCCTTCCTGCGGCACGTAGCCTATGGAGCGCCGCTCCGGCGGCACGAAGCGGCTGGGCGATGCCACGACGGTGGTGCCAAACGTGATGCTGCCCGCATCCACCGGCTCGAAACCGGCGATGAGGCGCAGCAGCGTGGTCTTGCCGCAACCCGAAGGCCCCAGCAGCGCCAGCACCGAGCCCGAGGCCAGCTGCAGATCCACGCCGCGCAGGACCTCGGTCGGGCCATAGGCCTTGCGCAGCCCGTGCGCCGTCACCTGGCTCATCGCGTGGGGTGCAGCATGCGCCGCGCAAATACCCAGACGGGAGCAATCGAGAGCACCACCAGCATGGCGGCAAAGGGCGCGGCTGCGGCGTATTCGCCGTCGTTGGTGTAGGACCAGACCTCGGTGGCGAGCGTCGTCGCGCCGGTGGGCGCGAGCATCAGCGTGGCGGTGAGCTCGCGCACCATCTGCAGCGCCATCAGCGCCAGCGCCGCGGCGATGCCGGGGGCAATGTTGGGAAGAACAATGGAGAAAAACACCTGCACAGGCCGCTTGCCCAGGCTGCGCGCCACGGCTTCGATTTGGGGGGGCAGCAGCTCGATCGAGCCACGCAGCGATGATTGTGCCAGCGGCAGATAGAGGATGGCGTAGGCCACCAGCAGCACCAGCAGGCTCTGGTAGATGCCGGGCACCAGCCGCAGCGAAAGAAACACCAGCGCCAGCGCCACGACCACGCCCGGCAGGCCGTGCACGATGTAGGGCAGGCGCTCGGCAGCCTGTGCCCATTGGCTGCGCTGGCGCACCGCCAGCAGCACCAGCGGGATCGCCAGCACGCTGGTGAGCAGCGCGCCGCTGGTGGCGAAGGTGATGGAGCCGCGGATGGCGGGCCAGAGCCCTTCATGGCCGCCGCCCGCCGAGCTGCCGGTGAGCAGCCAGTAGCCCAGCGTTCCCAGCGGCATGCCGAGCGACAGCGCGCCGAGCAGCGCGAAAGCGGCGAGCACGCCGCACAGCCGCCAGCCGCGCAGGCGCACCAGATGCGGCGTGCGCACCGCACCGCGCCCGACGTGGGCGATGCGCCGCTGTCCGCGCAGGTGCATCTCCAGCCATGCCGCGGGCAGGCACAGCAGCATCAGCACGATGGAGAGCGCCGCGGCGGTGGCGCTGTCGAAGTGCAGCTCGTAGGACTCGAAGATGGCCGTGGTGAAGGTCTGCACGCGCAAGAAGGCGAGGGCGCCGAACTCGGCAAACATGTGCGTGAGCACCAGCAGCGCCCCGCCACCGAGCGCCGGCATGAGCTGCGGCAACAGCGCACGCCGGAAGGTCTGCCAGGGCCCGGCGCCGAGCGAGCGCGAGATATCTTCAAACCCCGGATCGGTACTGCGCAGCGCCGCCGCGACCGGCAGGTACACCAGCGGGTAGCTGGTGAGCGTCAGCACCATGATGGCGCCGCCCAGGTTCTGGAACTGGGTGCCGATGGACGCCCAGGCGTAGCTGGCAACAAACGCCGGCAGCACCAGCGGCAGCGCGGCGGCCACGCGCCAGACATTGCGCAGCGGCAGATCCGTGCGCTCTACGCACCAGGCGACGGACAGGCCTATGCCGACGGTGAGCAACGTCACGCCCGTGCCCAGTGCTACGGTATTGAGAAGCAACTGCAGAGTGCGCAGCCGCAGCAGCTCGGCCAGCAGGTCCGACAGGCCCGCCTGCGTCGTGCGCACCGCCACATAGATCAGCGGCAGCGAGATCAGCAGCACCGGCACCAGCGCCGCCAGCAGCAGCCAGGGAAAGGGTTTGCGGCGCCGCAAAGCCGCGTGTGGGGCGGACAGCGGGGCGGTGATCTCCGTGGGGGACATGGTGCTGGTCGGCATGCTCAAAATCGGTGATGCAGGCCCATGGCAAACGCGTGCTCGCCAAAACCTCTGAGATATGCCATGCCGCTTACCCTGGCGCCATACACGTACACCAGTGTGCGCCTGGAAAGCGCGTACAGGTACTGTGCCGCGACGATGGTTTGCGCACTGTCCGACAGTGGTGTTGTGCCGTGGTTGGCGGCGTGGATCTGCCCCAGGTTGGACAGGGATCGGCTCCAGGCCAACCCGAGGGTGTGCTCGCCCCATTCGGCCGAAACACCCAGGTAGTAATTGCGCGACCTGAAGCCGCGGCGGTTGTATTCCCCCAAGCCTGCAGGTACGAAACCACCGAGGGTGGTTTCGTCGGCATCGGCAGGCTGCTTGATCTTGCCGTTGTGGTCTTGCCCGTAGGCCGTGCTGAACTGGATTCGACCAAGGCGGTAGCGCACAGCCAGTATCCAGTCGCGTACCGCGTAGCCGGCAGAGCCGCCGGTCACCGGGTCCAGCATGGTCAGCTGGTCGATGGTGGCGGCCAGGTGCCATGAACCATGGTCATAGCGCAGTGCCGCACCCTTCCAGTGGCGGAAGGTCTCGCCCGCGTCGGCGCCGCCACGGGCATACGCCAGCCCCGCCTGCACGCCGGACCAGCGCGGGCTGACGTAGCTCAGCATGTCATTGGCGCTGGCATCTTCGCCACCGCCAAAGCTGCGGCTCAATTTGCCTTGGGCGCGCACAGTGCTGATGCCCAGAAAATCGTCGGGCAAAGTCATCTGCCGCCCCAGCTTCACTGTTCCCCAGCGGGTGCTGGACAGCCCCAGCCAGGCCTCGCGCCTGAAACCGCCATCACTCGATCCGTCAGTGAGCCCCACCTCTTGCTCAAATTTGAAGCGGGCTGAGAGCCCACCTCCAAGGTCTTCCTGGCCTTTCATGCCGAAGCGGCTCGCATGGTGCAAACCGCTCTGCATGCCGGTGCGGCTCAACCGAACGGAAGTGGTGCCGCCATTGAACCTGGCCGTGCGGTGCAAGAGGCCTGCATCGGCACGACCGTAGAGAGTGACCGCGGGAGCTGCGCAGGCGGCACCGGAGGCGATACCCGCCATCGCGGCAAGCGCCATGCATGCATCAGCAGCGCGCATGGGAGAGCAGCTTGGCAAAGCCGTGCTGGTGGTGGCGTGGCGAGTCGCTCACGCCAATCCGGCTTCCCGGCGCAGTTCCAGCGCCTCCTCGGCGCCTTTGAGGCTGGACGGATTCACCTTGGGCGGGTGCAGATCAGCGAAAGGTTTGAGGCCGAACGAGGGCTGGACCTGCGGGTTCATCGGCCATTCCGCGGCCGCCTTGCTGAGGATTTCCTGGCCCGCCACCCCGGTCATGAAGGCTGCCAGCGTTTGCGCCGCCTCGGCGTTCCTGGTGGTCTTGAGGATGCCCACGGCGGACACGGTGACCAGCGCACCGGGATCGCCGTTGCCGGAAAAATGGATGGCCGACTGCATCTTGTCCGCGCCTTTTTCCTGCGCCAGGTTGTACCAGTAGTAGTTGTTGATCAGCGCCGTTGCGATCTCGCCGCGCTCCACGGCGGTCATGGCGGCCTTGTTGCTGCCGTAGGCCTCGCCATACTGCTTCAGGCCCTTGAGCCAGGCGAGCGCCGTATCCCGACCCTTGAGCGCACTGATCGCGACGATTTGCTGCTGGAAGGCGCCACTGGTGGGCACGTAAGCGACGCGCCCCTTCCAGGCGGCGGTGGCCATGTCGAGCACGGAGGCCGGCAGCTCGCTCTCCTTGACCATCTTCTTGTTGTAGGCAGTGACGCGGCAGCGCGCCGTCACGCCGCTCCAGTACCCCTCGGGGTCGCGGTAGCCGGCGCGCACCTGCTCCAGCGTCGCGGGTGCGAGCCGGGTCAGCAGGCCGCGCTCGGCCAGCGCTGCCACGGGCGGACTTTCCTCGGAGAAGAACAGGTCGGCGGGCGAGCGCTCACCCTCTTCGATGATTTGATTGGCCAGCTGGATGCTGCTGCCCTTGCGGCTTTCCACCTTGATGCCGGTGGCGGCAGTGAACGCATCCAGCAGCTTTTGCGTCGTCGCCTTGTGCTGGCCGTTGTACAGGATGAGGGGGCTCTGATTGGCGGCCAGGGCGCTGGCGGCTGCACCGGACAGTGCGCCGGCGATACCCAGGGAGAAACCGCGCTGGAGTACGGTGCGGCGGGTGATGGAGTGCATGGAATGGGTCAATGATGGTTGGTTTATGAGATTTTAAACAAGAATTATTCGTATTTCCAAAAACAATGCCGACGAAAGCGGTCAAACCGCGATAGTCAGCACGCCGTTTTCCTTGATTTCCTCCATCACCACATAACTGTTGCTTTGGGCTGGTACCGGGATCTGGCGCAGGATGTGACCCAGCAACTCGCGGTACTCACGCATGGCGGTCAGGCGCACCTTCACCAGGTAATCGAAGCTGCCCGAGATCAGGTGGCATTCGATCACGCGTGGCTCCAGCAGCAGGGCCTGGCGTACTGCCTCGAAGGTCTGGGTGGATTTGGACGATAGCGTGAGTTCGACGAACACCAGCAGGCTGCGGCCCAGTGCCTCAGGATTCACGCGTGCCTGGTAGCCGGTGATTACGCCTTCGCGCTCCAGCCGCTTGACGCGCTCGGTGCAGGGCGAGGTGGTCAGGCCGATGCGCTGCGCCAGTTCGGTCATGGGCAGCCGGCCTTCGCGCTGCAGAGCATCGATGATTTTCTGGTCGATGCGGTCAAGCTCCATTATGGTTGCCTTTGAATTGGATGAATAAAAGTGATTTTTGCTGAGTATTCGAGCTTTGGCTAGCTATTTCAGTGAGTCTTTCTGCGTCGTCTTGCCTAAACTTTCAGCAGATCAAGGTGATCCAAACCGGTGGAGGCAGATCATGAAAGTTCTGGTATTGGGCGGTGGCGTGATCGGAGTCAGCACGGCGTACTACTTGGCGCGCGCCGGGGCGGATGTGACGGTGATCGAACGCGAAGACGGCGTGGCGCTGGAAACCAGCTTTGCCAATGCCGGTCAGGTCTCGCCTGGTTACAGCACGCCCTGGGCCGCGCCCGGCATTCCGCTGAAGGCGCTCAAGTGGATGTTCCAGAAGCATGCGCCGCTGGCCATACGGCTCGATGGCTCGCTGTTTCAGCTGCGCTGGATGGCGCAGATGCTGCGCAACTGCACCAGCGCGCGCTACGCTGTGAACAAGGAGCGCATGACGCGCATCGCCGAGTACAGCCGCGACTGCCTGCGCCAGTTGCGCAAGGACACGGGTATTGCGTATGAGCAGCGCACGCAAGGCACGCTGCAGGTGTTTCGCACGGCCAAGCAACTGGCGGCAGCGCACCGCGATACCGAGGTGCTCGACGAATGCGGCGTACCGTATCGCCTGATGACCGATCCGGCGCAACTTGCGGATTACGAGCCGGCACTGGCGCATGCCAAGGGCCTGATCGGCGGCCTTCAGTTGCCGGGCGACGAAACGGGCGATTGCCAGCGCTTTACCACCGAGTTGGCCGCGAAGGCCAAGGCCTTGGGTGTGAAGTTTCGCTTTGGCGTTCGGATTGCCGAGCTGCAACGGCGCCGTGGCCAGATCAGCGGCGTGCGGCTGGCAGGTGAGGCGGGCGAAGTGCTCACCGCCGATCGCTATGTGCTGGCGCTGGGCAGCTATTCACGCGCGATGACCCATGCGCTGGGGCTGGATCTGCCGGTCTACCCGGTCAAGGGCTATTCGCTCACCATCCCGCTGGTGGACGAAAGCCGCGCGCCGGTCTCCACCGTGATGGATGAAACCTACAAGATCGCGATCACGCGGTTCGATGAGCGCATCCGCGTCGGCGGCATGGCGGAGCTCGGTGGTTTTGATCTGCGCCTCAATCCGCAGCGCCGCGCCACGCTGGAGATGGTCACCCAAGGGCTGTTTGCCGGCGGCGGCGACCTGCCCGCCGCGCAGTTCTGGACTGGCTTGCGCCCCATGACGCCCGATGGCACGCCCATCGTGGGCGCCACGCGCATACCCAATCTGCTGCTCAACACCGGCCACGGTACGCTGGGTTGGACCATGGCGGCCGGCTCGGGCAAGCTGCTGGCCGATATCGCGCTCGGTCACACGCCCGATATCTCGACCTCCGGCCTGGGTCTTGGCCGCTACGACAACGATAGTGGCAACCGCTTGGTGGTGGCGGGCCACAGGCCTTTGCACGCCTGATTCGCTCGCGCACTCAAACGAAGCGCTTGATCATTGCCATGATCTGCTCGAACTTCGGCCCATAGGGCGGGTAGAAGACCTCGCCGACGTTGAAGCGCGACTGGGTGAACACCGGCTTTTCCATGCTCAGGCGCGCAAAGCCGGTTTCTGAATGGTAGGCGCCCCAGCCACTGTGGCCGACGCCGCCAAACGGCAGGTTCTCATGCGCGAAGTGCATCAGCGTGTCGTTGATGCACACCCCGCCGCTCACCGTGCCCGTGAGGATGCGTTCCTGCGCCTTGGCATCCTGGCCGAACCAGTACAGCGCCAGCGGCCGGGGGCGCGCGTTGATGTAGGCGATCGCGTCGGCCGGGCTCTCGCAGGCGAGAACGGGCAGGATGGGGCCGAAGATTTCCTCCTGCATCAGCGCGCAGTCCTCGGGCACGTTGAACGCCAGCAGCGGCCTGAGCTGGCGCGAGGCGCTGTCGCCCGGATTGCCGGGGCCGATGTCGACGATGCGGGCGCCGCGGCTGCGTGCCTCCTCGACGGCCGTTTGCAAGCGGTCGAGCTGCGCCCCATTGATGATGGCTGCGTAGTCCGGGTTGTCGGCAATGCCGGGAAAGAGCCTCGCCACGGCCTCGCGCATGCCGTGCTCGAAGGCCTCGTGCCGGGCCTTGGGCAGCAGCAGGTAGTCGGGCGCGATGCAGGTTTGCCCGGCGTTGAGCAGCTTGCCGTGGGCAATTTTCAGCACCGCATCGTTGAGGGTTGCCGAGGCATCGACCACACAGGGCGACTTGCCGCCCAGCTCCAGCGTCGTCGGCGTGAGGTTGCGCGCGGCCGCTTGCGCTACCAGCCGCCCGGTGTGGGTGGAGCCGGTGAAGACCAGGTGATCGAAGGGCAGGGCGGCAAAGGCCTGCGCCATCGCCGCACCGCCCAGGTGCACGCTCAGTTCTTCGTCGGAAAAATGGCTGTGGATCAGCTTGGCCAGCAGGGCGGAGGTGGCAGGCGTGTGCTCGCTGGGCTTGAGCAGCACGCGGTTGCCGGCGGCCAGCGCCGTGGCCACCGGGCCGAGGGCGAGCTGCACCGGGTAGTTCCAGGGCGACATCACGCCCACCACGCCCAGCGGCTGGCGCATCACATAGGCCTTGGCGGGTTTGAGGTAGAAGGGCGTGGCCACCGGCCGAGGCTGCATCCACTCGGCCAGATGGCTGTCCAGCTGGTGCAGCATGGCACGCAGCACGAACAGGTCGGCGATCTCGGTGAGCGCGGCCGAGCGCATGCCGAAATCCTGCTGCACGGCCTGGCTCAGCGCCTGGGCGTTGTCCTGCACCAGCGTGCGCAGACGGCGCAGGCGGTCGCGGCGCAGGGCCAGCGGGGTTTCGGGTTGGGAGCGGGTGGCAGCGTGCTTGAGGTCGAAATCCTCGCGCAGTCGGTCCAGGTGCTGGTCGTGGGTATCGCAGGCAATCGTCATGGGGTGTCGGTCTGGATGGCCGCGGCCTTTTTGCGCGGCGCGCGTTGGCGCGTCGCTGTTTTTGCGGCGGGCGCGGTCTTTTTGGCGGGTGTCGCTTTCTTTGGGCGAAAGGCCTGCTCCAGCTCGTTCATGGCTTCGCCCAGGTAGACGGCGATGCGCTGCATGCTGGGCACCGAGGTGTGGCAGGCGACAAAGCCGAAGTCCATCTGGCCGTTGTAGCTGCAGCAAGTGATGTTCATCGCCTGTCCGTGGGTGGCGATGGAGGCGGGATAAATCGCCAGCAGTTCGGCCCCGCGGAAATATAGCGGTTTGGCGGACCCGGGCACGTTGGAGATGGTCATGTTGAACATCGGGCGGACGCGCCCGCCCAGGCCCAGCAGCATGGTGAGGATGGTGGGCCCCATGAGCAACATGGTGTATTGCGTCATGGCCTGGCGCGGCAGGCTTTGCACATGGGCCTTGGCCTCGCGCGTGGAGGCCTGGATGGCCTGCAGGCGCAGCCGCGCATCCTCGATGTCGGTGCCCAGGGTGGCGACGATGAAGCTGATCGCGTTGCCCGTGCCGTCGTCATCGCTGGGGCGCACGGAAATCGGAATGCCGGCGGTGAGCGGCTTCTCTGGCAGCGCATCGCGCTCGATCAGAAAGCGGCGCAGTGCTGCGCCGCACAGCGCCAGCACCACGTCGTTGAGCGTGGCACCCGTGGCGTCGCACACCGCCCGCATGCGCGCCAGCGGCACCTGCTGCGTGGCAAAGCGGCGCTTTTCGTGCACCCGGCCGTTGAACAGCGATTGCGGCGTGTTGAACGGCACGGCCAGGCCCTCGGACGGGTCGCCGATGCGGCGCATCATCTTGCCGAAGGCCGACGCCAGATGAGGCAGTGTCGCGGCACCGAGGTTGAGCGCTTTCATCGCGGACGCCATCACCTGTGCCATCGAGGGCGCAGGCCGCTCCTTTTTCTCGCGCCGCTCGCCCTGCGCCGCGCTCTGGTCCCAGAACGGCGGCTGTTTGAAGCTGGCCTTCTGGCTGGTTGACATGGCACGCTGCAGCATCGCCATGCCGCTCACGCCGTCGATCAGCGAATGGTGCATCTTGACGAACAGTCCGAAGCGGTCGTTTTCCAGGCCCTCGATGAGCGTGCATTCCCAGGGTGCGCGCGTGAGATCGATCGGCGTGCTCTGCAGGCGCCCGACGAGCTCGCCCAGTTCGCGCTCGCCGCCGGGCCAGGGCAGCGCGGCATGGCGGATGTGGTATTCGAGGTCGATCTCGTCGGCCTCCACCCAGCAGGCCAGTGGATTGATCGTGAGGGCGGACTTGAGCTTCAGATTCCACGGTGGGGTAAAGGCCTGATGCGCGCGAAACTCCGCCAGCATGCTGCGCAGATAGTCGCGTGGTGCGTCTGCCGGCAGCTGAAAGATCAGCAGCCCGCCCACATGGTTGGGCGTGACGCGCGAATCGGTCACCAGCCATGCGAGATCCACCGGGTTGAGGCGCTTGTGTGTCATGGTGCTGTGTCTCCGGGGTCATGCCTGCCCAAGGGGTTTCAAACCGCCGTGGCGGCTGGCGTGCGGCGGCCGGCTTTTTTGGCCGGCGCCTTGGCGGCGGGGGAGGCGCCCTTGGACACCGCGTCGGGTGCAGTCGCTTTGGTGCGCCGCGCTGCAGCCACCTTCTTGGCCGCAGGGCTTGCCAGCGCCTTGCTCTTGGCAGGAGCGGCAGCGCGCTTGCGCGGCGCGGGTGCCACGGGCGTGGCGGGCGTTGCCCCGCCCCAGGTCTTGAGCGCCTTGCGCGCCAGCTTCACCACCTGGGCGATGTCCTCATCGGTGTACATGCCCTTGACGCCGGAGATGGCCGAGAGCTTCATGCCGTGCCTGAGACCGAGTTTGTAGATCTCCTTGACCTTTTCCCATTCGGTATCGCGCCCGACGGTAAAGACCTCGAAGCGCCCCTCCAGCGCCAGCACGATGGTCTCGGCCAGGCAGGCGTAGACCACGTTGGGCGGCAGGCCAATGCTCTTGAGGCCCTTGACCTTGGTCGGCAGCTCGATTTCTCCCGATTCGATCACCAGCACGTCCGGGCGCTTGGCCACTTCCTCGGGTGGCAGATCGAGCGGGCGCGCCACGTCGGTGATGACGCAGCCGGGCTTGACCTTGGTGATGTCCAGAATTTTCTTGCCCGCGCCCGAGGTGGAGGTGACGATCATGTCCATGGAGCCGAGCAGCGCGTCGTAGTCGGTGGCGCAGACCACCTTGGCGTCGGGCGTGTCCTGCAGGATGGAGGCCTTGAGCTGTTCGAGCTTCTTCATGTCGCGCCCGGCGATGACCACCTCGTCAAACGCCATTGCCAGCAGGCGCGCACTGACCGAGCCGATCGAGCCCGAGGCGCCGATCACCATGGTCTTGGCCATCACTTTCTTGCTCTTGGGATCAAGCTGCACCAGACCCATGCGTTTCATCGCGTCGGCCGCGGCCCAGAGCGCGCCCGAGGCGGAATAGCTGTTGCCGGTGGTGATCGGCAGGCGCGAACGTTTGGCGACGGTGACACCGGCGTCTCCCACCACCTTGGTGAACGCGCCCAGGCCCATGATTTGCGCGCCCATTTTTTCCGCCAGACGCGAGGCTGCCAGCAGCCGCCGGTAGGTGAACTCCGGGCTGCGCGCGAGCATCTCCCTGGGCGTGCCACCGACGGTGATGAGCCAGCCCTCGGCCTCGGCGCCGGTGGGCGAGACGATGTTCTCCATCTTGCAATAGACCCAGGGCGGCATGTGCGCGGCCATGCTCTCGACCTTGTTCATGATGAACTTGGGCGTGGCCTTGGGGATGGGCAGGCCCTTGCGGATGAATTCCTGGCTCAGCGGGTGGATCACGAAAGCAAAGCGGCGGATGTCGCGGAATTTGCCGGTAGGGTGCAGCAGACGGGGCTTGAGGTCGAGCTCATCCAGGATCTCGATGAAATCGTCGTCGGAGACATCCTCGGGCGATTTGCCGAGCTTGGCCAGAATCATGGCTTCGATCACGTTCACGCCCACCACATGCTCGAACAGCTTGGGCGAGACATCGATCACCAGGTTGACCTTGCAGTGCTTGAAGAAGGCAAGGCGATCGTCGTCCACGGCGGAGGTGATGACGGTCTTGCCCTCCAGATTGGCGGGGCTGCCCGCCGCCTTGATCTCGTGGAAGGTGCCGACGATCACGTGCGACTTGTGCACGGCCGCGGCCAGACGGTTGTTCTTGAAGGCCGTCAGCGCCGATTCGAGCAGCTCGCCCGGTCTGCCCGAGAGCACCAGATCGCGCCCCTTGGCGTACAGCTCCAGTTGCGTGAGCGAGGTCAGCAGCTTGGGCGCGCCGGTTTGCGTGAGCGCATCGGCAAACTGCAGATTGGGCGTGTAGTCCGACAGCGCCAGCGCCATGTCGTAATTGCGCATGCCGCTCAGGAACAGCACGATGTTGTTGTTGAAATAGTCCCTGAGTTCGTGTTGCACGTGACGCACGGCGCGCACCTGCAGCAGACGGCGCAGCGTGGCGCCGGTGGTGGCGGGCACGCGCGTGACGACGTTGAGCAGGCGCCGCGTCTCGGCGTTGATCAGCGTGCTCTGGCCGACATGCCAGTGGTCACCGATCTCGCCCAGGCCCATCGCGTCGGCGCTCGTCTGGTGGCGGCGCAGCAGCTCCCAGGCCTTGGTGGTGTCGTTGTCCGCGCCCAGGCGCTTGACCTGGAAGCGCTCGCCGAGGAAATCGGTGGTGAAGCTGAAATCCTGCCTGGACGAACCGAGTGACACGGTGACGATTTTTTTCATGCTTTGTCTCCTGAGGGGTGTTTACGATGTTTTTATGGCCTTGGCGCTTTTGGGGTCTGCGGCTGCAGCTTCCTTTTTTATAGTTCGTTTGCGTGCAGCCTTGGGTGCCGAGGTGGTTGAGGTGGTCTTGGCGGCCCTGGTCGCCTTGGGCTTGTCGGTGGCGGGTTTTCCGGATTCCGCTGGCAGCAGACTGCGTATCAGCGATTCGCACTGGCTCTGCGTCATGTAGCGCGGCACGGGGTAGCCGGTGTGGGCTTCCTTGAGCGCGGCGCGCGCAAGCGAGGAGATGTCTTCCTTGCGCAGGGCCTGCAGGTGTTGGGGAATGTTCAGGGTGTGCAGCAGTGCATCGACCGCATCCAGGAAGGACTGCGCACGCTCGGTTTTTGAGAGGCCTTGCAGGTCTGCGCCGGTCTTTTCGGCCAGCAGCGCCAGCCGGTCTTCGATGGCGGGCGCGGAAAACCGCAAGACATGCGGCAGCACGATGGCGTTGGCCAGCCCGTGCGGCGTGTGGTAGCGCCCGCCGAACTGGTGCGCGATGGCATGCACATAACCGACGTTGGCGCGCGTGAAGGCCATGCCGGCAAAGGTGGACGCCAGCGCCATCTGTTCGCGCGCCTGCAGGTCTGCGCCCGTGGCGTAGGCCGTGGGCAGGTTCTTGAAAATCATGCCGACGGCCGCCAATGCCAGGCTGTCGGTCTGCGGGCTGGCCCAGCGGCCGATGAAGGCTTCCACCGCATGGGTCAGGGCATCGACTCCGGTGGCCGCGGTGACCGCGGGCGGCAGCCCCGCCATCAGCACCGGATCGAGCGCCGCCATGCGCGGCACCATGCGGGTATCGACGATGACCAGCTTGGATTGGCGCTCCGGGTCGGCCACCACGGCGGCGACGGTGACCTCCGAGCCGGTGCCCGCCGTGGTGGGCACGGCGTAGATGGGCACGGGGCTGTGCAAGCCCTTGAAGTAGCCCGCCAGCTGGCGCAGCCGCTTGCCCGGGTTGCTGATCGCAAGCGCTATGGCTTTGGAAGCGTCAATCGAAGAGCCACCGCCGATCGCGACGATGGCATCGCAGTCGTTTTCCTGGTAACACTGGATGCCGCGCTCGATCAGCGGGATAGGCGCATCGGGTGTGATTTCGTCGAAAACGGCAAATTGCACACCGGCTTGGGTGAGTTGCCCGGTTAGCCCGTGGTGCAAGCCGAGCTGCACCAGCACCTTGTCGGTGACGATGAGCAGCTTGCGGTGGCCAAAGCCTGCGATCGCCTGGCCCAGGCGGATGCTCGCATCCGGCCCGACCAGCAGGGTCGGCTGCGGGATGGGCAGCCAGCGGGTGACTTTGCCGGCCCCTTTCATCAAGGCGCCAAGGCCTGCCTTCTGGGCCGATTCCGGGATGAGGTCAAGCAGCATTTTTGCGGTTTCCGGTGGTTTTGGAGGGGGTTTTGCGCGCCGTTGCAGCACGCGTGCTGACGCGGGGTGAAGCGGTCTTGCGCTTGGCAGCGGCGGCCGCTGGCTTGGCATCGGCGGGTTCTTCCGCCTTCCCGAGCGGCGCTTTCGCGGGGCGGCTCTGGCTGAAGTCCACCGCCATGTCAAAGCCCTTGCGGGTGAACTCCAGCACCTCGGCGAATTGCGCGTCGCTGAGCTTGCGCGCCGCATCGTTGGCGCGGTAGATATTGGCCAGCTCCCGCTCGCGCAAGCCCTGCACCACCAGCAGGCCAATGCCCATGTCTTCCAGCGCGCGCCAGAGTTTGGGGTTGTACTTGCGCGTGAGCGTCATTACCAGCGACAGCGGGTCGCGCCGACCGAGCACCGCCGCCAGGCGCAGGATGACCTCGAACGGCAGTGCCACCTTGCCCTGTTCGGCCTGCTCGATCAGGCTGGGGTCCTTCAGGTCGATGGCAGTGCCCAGCTCCGCCAGCGTCATCCCGGCGGACTCGCGCCACTGGCGCAGTTGCTGCCCGGCCTGGGCGACGGCCGCTTTCTTCTTCGGGTCGCTCAGGCTCGATTGAGTCACGTTCAGGCTCAGGTCCGTGAGCTGGCCCGCGGTCTGCAAAAAGGTACCGGCCCAGCCCTTGGCCTGATGGATCAGGCCCAGCCAGCGCGGGTCTTGCGCAACGTGCTTCTTGGCGGATGGGGGCATGGTGTGTCTCCTGCAAGCGCGATGGTGTTGTTGTGTCCCGAGCGTGACGATACCCAAAATCAGCGGCACTCGGCCGTTTTTGCGCCGCCGCGGGTTCCGATCCAGGTGAGGATGCGCGCAAGCAGCTTCAAATCGCGCGCCATGGCGACATGGCCGACGCCGGCCACCAGCCAGTTGCTGCCTGACGGGAAGGTGGCTGTGGCAGGCGGGAAAACGATCTGGTCGGTCTGCGCATGCACACTCAGCCGGGGGATCTGCGACAGGCGTTCGCTCTGTTCGGTTTCGCGCTGCTGCAAGGCCTGCAGCCAGGGGCTGTGCTGGCGCATCTGCTGCCCGTTGGGTGTGTGCGCCAGCCTGGAGAGCCAGGTGCCGCGGTGCGGCGTGCCCAGCGTCACGATGCCGGCGATGCGCTGCTCTGCATCGGGCGTTGCCGCAGCCCAGACGCGCGCCACCAGACCGCCCATGCTGTGGCAGACCAGCCAGGGTTTGGCGCTGCCCAGCGATGCGGCGCGCGCGACGGCGTCGTCGACCAGCGGGATGTAGCGGTCGATGGGGCCGAAAACCGGCTCCAGGTTGACGCTGGCGTAGGGCCATCTTCGGTGCGTGAGTTCGCGCATCCAGCGCCGCCAGATGCCGCGGTTGCAGACATAGCCGTGGATCAGCACCAGCGGGGGTTGTGTGCTGTCGTGCGCGCCGCCCGGCAGGCTGTCGGGGTAATCGCGCCAGCGAAAGGCCTGCTCGAAGGTGAACACCGACAGGCATGCGCGCGCCTCGCGCAGCGCGGCGTCGTGGAAGCCGGGCCAGGTGACCGCGGGCGTGGGATCTGCGCAGCGCCGGCTGATCGCTCGCGCCCACAGCATGAGCAGGATCTGGCTGAGCCCGAGCACGGCCAGCAGCAGCAGCGCCGCCGCTGGCAGCCACAGCCACCAGGGCATCCCGGCCGTGCGCGGCCAAAGCCGCAGCAGCAGTGCGCAAGAAAGCAGCCCGGCCAGCAGCATTCCTATCTCGCGCCGGGCGAGGGCGGACACTGTGGCTGGGGCGGGCGTCGAAGCGTGCTGCATGGTGGGTGTGTAGCGTAGTCAGTGCCCTGCGGGCTTTCAAGGTCCAACTCTAGAGTGGACACTCTACAAGCAGCAGCGCTTGCGTTCCATGATGTCTGCGTTCTCTTCCTTCAATGCCGTCCACCATGTCTTCCATCCCCTCGCACGGCCACGCCCAGGCGATCCGGCGCGACCTGCAGGCCATCCAGCGCCTGCGGGCGCAGGCGGCTGACGACGGCCTGCGGGATGCCGTCAACGCGATCAAGCAGTTTCAGTCCCGCCGTTTTTCGGCAACCTATGCCGATTGCCTGCACGGCGGGCCGATGCGGCCGGCGGCGCAGTTCTTCCTCGACGAGCTCTACGGTCCGCATGATTTTTCCCGGCGCGACGCGCAGTTCGATCGCATTGCGGGCAGCATAGAGCGCTTGTTCCCGGACCATGTGGGACAGCTCGCCGAGAACCTCGCGCGGCTGCATGGCCTGTCGGAAGCGCTGGACTTTACGATGGCGCAGCATTGGCGCGCCTGCCCACCCGCATCCACGTCCGTCGAGCGGTATGTGAGCAGCTGGCGCCAGACGGGATCGCAGCAACAACGCCACGAGCAATTGCAACTGGTGACCGAACTGGGCGACGCTCTGGCGCGACTCACGCGCATGAAGGCCTTGCGGCTGGCGCTGCGCATGATGCGTGCGCCCGCCAAGGCTGCGGGTCTGGCAGCGCTGCAGCGCACTTTGGAGGCAGGCTTTGATGCATTTGCCGCCTTGCCCGATCCGCAGGCCTTCCTGTCACTGGTGCACGAGCGCGAAGCGACAGCGATCGACACGCTGTTTCAGAGCGACCGCGCCGCCGCCTGCGCCTGGTTGCAGTCGCAGCTGGGCGCAGCCTGAGCCTTTTCATTTTCTAGACTGCACGCTCTACCAAAGCACAGCCGTCGTCCCTACAGTTCCGTCATCGCACCACTTTTTCTCACAGGAGATTTCCATGGCTACCAAGAAGACCGCTTCCACCGCTTCGAGCAAGCGTCCCGCCGCTTCCAAGTCGGCTTCCAAGACCGCTGCCAAGACTACTTCCAAAGCGTCTGGCAAGAAGGCATCGAGCAGCAAGAAGACGCTGCCCTATCCCTTCGCCAACCTGCCGCTGCCGGCGCCGCTGAACGAGAAGGCGCAGCAGATCTGGGCCGCCGGCCTCGCGGCCTTTGCCAACGCGCAGGCCGAGGGCGGCAAAGTGGGGCAGTTGTTCGAGACGCTGGTCCAGGAAGGGCAGTCGCTGCAGCGCAAGGCGCAGGATCTGGCCGGCATGCGCGTTCAGAAGGCGCAGGACCGCATCAACTCCATCGCCAAGGACATCACCGCCACCGCCGCCGGCAAGCTGGACCGTTTCGAAGGCATTTTTGAAGGCCGTGTGGAGCGCGTGATGGACAAGTTCGGCGTGCCCTCGGCGCGCGAAATGGGCCAGCTGCTCTCGCGCATCGAAGAGCTCAACGAGCGTGTGGTGCAGTTGACCCAGGCCATCACTGGCAAAGTCATGGCACCCGTGAAGCAGGCGCGTGCCGCCAGCGCCAAAGCGGCAGCAAAGGCGCCCGCTGCAAAGAAACCGGCTGCAAAAAAAGCGGCTGTCAAAAAGAGCACTGCCAAGCAAGCCAAGCCGAAGACGGCGTTTGACGAGGTCCAAAAGGCCTGAACCATGCAGGGAGCACCCGCGGGTTGACCTGCGCGGCGGCTCCCCCGAGAATGCCTTTCGGCGACGCTGGTGCCGCCGTCTGTCTATCTGAAACCCTAGCGCATGCCCACCAAAGCCAAGGCCTTGCCTGCTCGACCGATGACAAAGCCCCGGGTGGCCCTGGCGCTGGCGGGCGGCGGTCCGCTGGGGGCGATTTACGAAATTGGCGCGTTGTGCGCGCTCGATGAGTGCCTGTACGGGCTCAAGCTGCACCAATGCAGCGATTACATCGGCGTGTCGGCCGGGGCCTTCATTGCGGCCGGTCTGGCCAACGGCATTCGCCCGCGGGACATGTGCCACATGTTCATCGATGACCCGCTGGCCGATGAAGACTTCGACATGAACGCGCTGCTGCGCCCGGCCTGGGCCGAGGTGCTGCAGCGCAGCGCACGCGCGCCGTGGCTGCTGGCACAGGGCTTGTGGGGCTGGGCCGCGCAAGGCCATTCACTCGGCAGCATTCTGGAGACGCTGGGGGCGGCGCTGCCGACGGGCTTGCTGGACAACGAGGCCGTGCACCGCGAGATCGAGGCGCTGCTCACGCGCAAGGGGCGCTGTAACGATTTCCGCCAGCTCAAGGCCAGCCTGACGCTGGTGGCCACGGACCTCGATAGCGGCGATGCCGCGCCGTTCGGCCAGCCTGGATGGGAGCATGTGCCGATCTCGCGCGCCATCGTCGCCAGCGCAGCCTTGCCCGGGCTGTTCCCGCCGGTGGAAATCGACGGACGCCACTATGCCGACGGCGCGCTCAAGAAGACCATGCACGCCTCGATCGCGCTGGAGCAGGGTGTGGACATTCTCATCTGCCTCAACCCGTTGGTGCCGTTTCTGGCCAACCAGGGCGTGACGGAGCGCGAGCGCATTCCGCCGCTGGTGCGCGGCGGCCTGCCCGTGGTGCTGAACCAGACCTTCCGCTCGCTGATCCACTCGCGGCTGGAGCTGGGCATGAAGCATTACGCGCAGGATTATCCCGACACCGACATCGTGCTGCTCGAACCCGACCACCGCGATGCGCAGATGTTTCTGGCCAACACCTTCAGCTACCGCCAGCGCCGCGAACTGGCCGAGCACGCTTACCAGCAGACGCGGCACTGGTTGCGCCTGAATGCGGTGCGGCTGACGCAGGTGTTTGCGCGCCACGGCATTGGCTTTGACGCTGAAATGCTGCACGACAAAAATCGCCATCTGGTGGTTGGCATGCTCCAAAGCCCTGCACCCGCCGCGCGCCTGAATGCGGTGCTCGATGCACTGGAGGCGGCCATGAAGACCGGGCTTGAACCCAAGCGCGCGCCCGCATGAAGCCGCGCAAGGCCCACCCCACGGCAGAGCGCATCCTGGCGGCGACGCTGGCCTTGTACAACCGCTTTGGCGAGGCCAATGTCTCCACCGGGCTCATCTCCAGCGAGTTGGGCATCAGCCCCGGCAATCTCTATTACCACTTCCCGGCCAAGGAAGAGCTGACCAATGCGCTGCTGGAGCGCTACATGCGCGCCGTCGAGCCACTGGCGCAGGCGGCGGCCGAGGTGGGCAGCCTGGAGGACGCGTGGTTCCTGCTGCACACTTGGCTGGAACATATCCGCGACTACCGCTTCATCTACCGCGACATCAGCGATCTGATTTCGCGCAACCGCCATCTGGAGCAGCAATTCAGGCAATTGCTGGACCGCAAGCAGCAGGCGATGCAGGGCATGGTCAGCGGCCTGGAGCGCCATGGCGTCATCGATATCTCGGGCAGCGAGCGCGAGCGCCTGAGCGGGCAGCTGGTGTTCACCATCAATTACTGGCTGAATTTTGAATACGCGCTGCAGCCGCGGCTGGACGAGCAGCCCGAGCATGCGCAACAATGTCTGGTGCGCGGCGCCTGGCAATTGCTGGGGTTGCTCGCTCCCTACGTTCGCAGCGATGCGCGGCAAGAGCTGGACCGTCTGATGCAGCTCTACCAGTTGCCGGTAAGCCCGCCGCGCTGATGCGACGCCCGTCACCACCTCACCCGCCACAGGAGTCCCAGTGCCCGCAATCCAGGTTCAGCGTGAACACCAGCTTGGCATGGCACAGGCGCGGCGCATGGCGGCGCAGTGGCAGGCGCGGGTGGAGCAAGAGTTTGACATGCGTTGCACGGTCGACAAGGGCAAGGCCCAGGACAGCATCGCGTTCGAGCGCCCGGGCCTGAAGGGGTGCTTGCTGGTGAGCGCTTCAGCGTTTGATCTGCAGGTGCAGCTGGGGCTGCTGATGGGCGTGTTCAAGCAGCGCATCGAGAGCGAGATCATCGACAACCTCGATCAACTGCTCAGCGAGCATGCGCCCGAATCCAGGCCCAAGCCCAAACCCAAGGCCAGGTCCAGGGCCAAGGCCTGACCCCGGGCTGCCCGCGGCGTTTCAGCCGAGCGATTCAATCAGGTCGACATAGTCCTGCATCGCCTCATCGGTGCCAGTGCCCTTGAGCTTGTCCCAGGCATCCCATTTGGCGCGGCCGACCGGGTCGAGCAGACCGGGGCGCTTGCCGCTGCAATCACCCTCGGTGGCCTGCTTGTAGAGTGAGTAGATTTTCAGCAGCGTGGCGTTGTCCGGCCGCGCGGACAGTTTCTTTGAATTGGTGACGGCGGTCTTGAACTGCGCTTTGAGGGTGGCCATGAAAAGTCTCCTTGCGTGCGGTAGGGGGTGAAATCGCCGGCCCGTTCAGCAGGCAGGCGCAGACGGATTCTGCCGCAGTCGGGGCGTGGCAGCATCGGAATGCCAGCCGGTCGGGGTGGGCGTGATTTTTGGAATCTGGAATTACAATTTTGAGAGCTTGACGCGCACGCGTGGCATGACTTCAAGCGCAAAAAGGCGCATGGAATGCGCGACATGCTCGGGCGCCAGGCCGCCGAAGTAATGCTGCGTCATCAGATGATCCACACCCATCTGGTGTAGTTCAACCACTTTGTCCACGACGTGATCGATCGAGCCGAACAGCGACAGACCGCTTTGGAGGATGTCGTCATAGGTCTGGCGCCTGGCATACAGCCGGGTCTTGACGTACAGATCAAACGGATCGGCCGCGAGCGCACGCGCACGTTCGTCGGTCTCGGCCACATGCGTGTGCAGGCTGACCACGGCATCGCCCGGCTGATAGGGCTTGCCCGCCTCGGCTCGCCCGCGCTTGAATTCGTCCACGATCTGCGCCACATCGGCCCAGCCATCGACCGAGGCATAAGGGACGGAGATGATGGCGTGCCCTGCGCGCCCGACATGGAAGGCCGCCTCGCGGCGCAGGATGGCTACGGCGATCATCGGGGGCTTTTGCAGTGGCAGCACATTGAGCTGCACCGCATCAATGTGGTTGTGTTTGCCGTGGTAGGTCAGCCGCTCGCCGGCCAGCAGGCGCGTGACGATTTCCAGGTTCTCGTCGAAGCGATCGCGCTTTTCTTCCAGCGGGATGCCGTAGCCCTCGAACTCATGCTTGAGGTAGCCCGAGCCAACGCCCAGAAACAGTCGCCCGCCCGAGAGCACGTCGACCATCGCAAAATTTTCGGCCACCTCCAGCGGGTTGTGCAGCGTGAGCACCGAAATCGCCGAACCGATGCGAATGCGCCGGGTGTGGTTGGCCAGGTGCGCCATCATGATGGCGGCGTTGGGGATGGCGCCGTATTCGTGGAAATGGTGCTCGGCGACGAAGAAGGTGTCGTAGCCGAGCTGGTCGGCCAGCGCGGCCTGGTCGGAGACCTCCTTGTAGATATCGGCGACGGTGCGGGTAAAGCCCGGAAATTTTTCCGGCGGGTAGTGGTCGTTGACGGAAAAGATCGAAAAACGCATGCCTTGTCTCCTGTTTTCGTTTATGTCTGCAATGTTCGGTGCAGTGTAGCGACCATGTTTTGCATGAAGACTTGGCTGCGTATGATGCAGGCCACCCATACATCATTTGCGGAGACAAGAGCATGCCCAATACCCATCTTCTCCTCGGCGACGGTGCGCACAAGGTGATTGCGCTGCATGGCTGGTTCGGCCATGCGAATGGCTGGGGCCCGTTTGCCCGGCAGCTGGACGGCAAGGCCTTCAGCTATGCCTTCATGGATTACCGCGGCTACGGCGGCATGCGCGGCTCGGGTGGGCCCTACACCGTGCAGCAGATCGCGCAGGATGCGCTGGCGCTTGCCGACCACTTGGGATGGCAGCGCTTTTCGCTCATCGGCCATTCGATGGGCGGTGCAGCCATCCTGCAGGTGCTGGCACGTGCGCCTGAGCGGGTGCGCGCGCTCGTCGGCATCACCGCAGTGCCGGCCTCGGGCCTGCCCTTTGACGAGCAGGGCTGGCAACTCTTCACCTCGGCCGAGAGCGTGATGGCGGCGCGCCGCGGCATCATTGATTTCACTACCGGCAACCGCCTGAGCGGCGCCTGGCTGGATGCCATGGTGGCCAGCAGCCAGGCGCATTCGGATACTGAAGCCGTCGGTGGCTATCTGCCCTCGTGGGCCAAGACCAATTGCGTCGAACAGGTCAAGGGCCAGGCGCTGCCGGTACTGGTGCTGCCCGGCGAGCATGACCCGGCGCTGGGCGAGGCGACGGCGCGCGCCACCTGGATGCAGCAATTTCCGCAGGCCGAACTGCAGGTGTTGGCGAACGCCGGGCACTACCCCATGGACGAAACGCCGGTGTGGCTGGCGACGGTGATAGAGAAATTTCTTTCGGGCGTGCCGGCCTGAACGCAGCGTTGAACCCGCCTGGGCACGGCTCAGGCGGTTTGCGCCGCCAGCAACTCCAGCGTCTGCTGTGCGGCCACCCACTCCTCATTGGTTTTTTCCACGCCCACGCTCACCCGGCTGCCCGCGGCCGAGATCGTCACTGCGTGGCGGGCGTTGGCCTGCGCGTCGATCTGCACGCCCAGCCACCCCAGCCGCTCGCAGATGCGCGCGCGCAGCAGGTCGTTGTGCTCGCCGATGCCGGCGGTGAAGACGAGCATGTCCAGGCCGCCCAGCACGGCGGTGAGCGCGCCGATCTCGCGCACGATGCGCTGCACGTAGAGCGCAAGCGCCGCGCGTACGCGTTCGTTGCCCGCTTCCAGCGGCAGCAGTTCGCGCGGGTCAGGCGAGACGCCGGAGACGCCCAGCAGTCCGCTGTCGTGGTAGAGCATGGCGGCCACCGCGTCCGTGCTCAGCTTTTGCTCTTGCATCAGATAGATCACCGCTCCAGGGTCCAGCAGCCCGCAGCGCGTGCCCATCATCAGCCCGTCGAGCGCGGAAAAGCCCATGGTGGTGGCCCGGCTTTGCAGGTTCTGCATCGCGCACAGGCTGGCGCCACTGCCCAGGTGCGCAACGATGGTGCGCCCGCATGCCAGATCACCATGGCGCTCGGGCAGTGCGCGGCTCATGAAGTCGTACGACAGGCCATGAAAACCGTAGCGGCGAATGCCGGACTCCCAGGCCGACCAGGGCAGGGCGAACATCTGCTCGACTTGCGGCACGGTACGGTGAAACGCGGTGTCAAAGCAGGCCACCTGCGCCGTCGCTGGGTGCTGTTGCAGGATCAGGCTCATGGCCTTGAGCGGAAAGGGCTGGTGCAGCGGCGCCAGCGGTATCAGCGCGCGCAACTCGTCGATGACCGCCTGGGTGATGCGTGTGGGCGCAAAGTAGTGCTGCCCGCCATGCACCACGCGGTGCGCGACGGCCTTGAGCGGCGCGCCCTGCAGCTGCGCATTGACGCGCGCCAGGATGATCTGCAGCGCGGCGGTGGTCGGGTGCTCGGCATCCAGCACCAGGGGTAGCGGCGCGCGGCCCGACTCATCCAGCGTCGGTTGCGCCTGGCCTATGCCTTGCACCTTGCCGCTGTAGAGCGCGGCGCGCGGCAGCGGCGTGCTGCCGGTATCGAACAGGGCGAACTTGATGCTCGACGAGCCGCAGTTCAGGACGAGGATGGGGCCTTGATCGCTCATGGTGTTGCTCGGGCGGTGCATCGGCATGTCGGCGTTCATGGGCTTGCCAGCAGGCGTGCAATCGCGCAGGAGGCCAGCCGCGTGGTGCGCGAATCGGACCGGCTGGTGAGCACCAGTGGCACGCGCGCGCCCATCACGATGCCGGCGCTCTCGGCGCCGCCGAGGTATTCGAGCTGCTTGGCAAGCATGTTGCCGCTTTCCAGGTCCGGCACCACCAGCACATCCGCCTGCCCGGCGACGGGCGAGGTGATGCCCTTAACCTGTGCCGCCTCGGGCGAGACGGCGTTGTCGAAGGCCAGCGGCCCATCGAGCACGCCGCCGGTGATCTGCCCGCGGTCGGCCATCTTGCACAGCGCGGCGGCATCCAGCGTGGCCGGCATGCGCGGGTTCACCGTCTCCACTGCGGCGAGGATGGCGACCTTGGGCAGCGCCACGCCCAGCACCTGGGCCAGAGCGATGGCGTTGCGGATGATGTCGGCCTTGTCCACCAGCGTGGGGGCGATGTTGATGGCGGCGTCGGTGATGAGGAAGGGGCGCGGGTAGCTGGGCGTCTGCATCACGTAGCAGTGCGACAGGCGCCGCTCGGTGCGCAAGCCGACCTCGGGCGCCAGCACCGCGGCCAGGTATTCGTCGGTGTGCAGGCTGCCTTTCATCAGCGCCTGCACTTCGCCCTTGCCGGCCAGTTGCGCGGCTGCGGCTGCGGCTGCGTGGCTGTGGGGCGCATCGACGATTTCACAGCCGCTCAGGTCCAGTGCGCTTGCTTGTGCCAGATGTTCGAGTTTTGCCTTGGGTGCGACGAGCACCGGAGCAATGACGCCTGCATCGCGCGCGTCCAGCGCGCCGGCCAGGCTCAGTGCATCGCAGGGGTGCACGACGGCGGTGCGCATCGGTGCCATGCCGTGCACCTGGTTGAGCAGACGGGTGATGCCCTCGCGCAGGGCGGGTGCTTGGGTGGTGCTCATGCGGTCCGTGGTCCTTGAGGAAGAACCCGGATGCTATCCGCTGGCACGGGTCAGGGCTGAAACAGCGTGTTGAGCTCGCGCCCGGCCGTGGCGCCTGCGAAGCCGTCAAAACGTCCTTCGGTGGCGAGTGCGCTGGCGGCGCGCATGAAGCCGCCCCAGGCGGCACGTGCCAGAGCGCCGCCGACGCTGATGCGGCGCACGCCGAGCGCCGCCAGATCGGCGACGCTGAAGGCGCTGGTGCCGCCCACCAGCACGTTGACCGGCTTGGGCGCGCAGGCGGCGACCACGGCGGTGATCTGCTCGTGCGTATGGATGCCCGGCGCGTAGAGGCAATCGGCCCCCGCTTCGTCGTAGGCGCGCAGACGGGCGATGGCGTCGTCAATGTCTGGCCGGCCGACGAAGAAGTTTTCCGCACGGCCAATCAGCATCACGTTCTGGCCGCTGGCAGCGATCGCCTCGCGAGCGGCGCGCAGGCGCTCCACGGCGCGCGGGATCTCCATGAGGGGTGCGTAAGGGTTTCCCGTGGAGTCTTCAATGGAGATGCCGGATATGCCTGTAGCGCAAGCCAGACCTACGTTATGCGCTACGCCTTCAGGAGTATCAGCATAGCCGCTCTCGAAATCCGCGTTCACCGGCAGATCGGTGGCGGCGACGATGCTGCGCAGGTAACCGAGTACGGCTTCAAGCGGCATGGCGCCGTCCCGCGCGCCATGCGACCAGGCGAACCCCGAGCTGGTCGTCGCCAGGGCCTTGAAGCCCAGGCTGGCGAGGTAGCGTGCCGAGCCGACATCCCAGGGGTTGGGGATGACGAAGCAGCCCGCAGCATGCAGTGCGCGAAACTGCGTGTGCCGCGCCTCGAGCCGCGTTGGTTCCGGTGGGTTCATGGCGGGTGCCTCCTCGCGATCATCGTAGCGCTGCCGTGGGAAGCGCGCCAAAAGGGATTCAGGGGCGGGAAATCGGTGCGCCCCCATAGACGGATGCCGGATCGACCTTGACGTCGATCACCATCGGGCGCTTGCGGTCGCGCGTGGCGATCGCTTGCATGGCCGATTGCAGCTCGGCGCTGCTGGTGACCGTGATGCCCTTGGCGCCAAAGGCTTCGGCGATGCGGGCGAAATCGCGCTGCGGCAGCAGCGACAGGCTGGGGTCCATGTTGTGTGCGGTCAGCGCGATGTGCTCGGCGCCGTAGCTGCCGTCGTTGGGCACGACGATGATGAGGTCCAGCTGCTCGTCCACCGCCGTCGCCAGCTCGCTCAGGCCGCTGAGCGTGAAGCCGCCGTCGCCCACGACCAGCAGCGTGGGGCGCTCGCCCGCGGCCCTGGCGGCGCCGATCGAGTGGGCCAGACCCAGGCCGATGGAGGAGAAGCCATTGCAATCCACATAGGAATGCGGGTTGGGCACCGAGATCACGTTCCAGAAGGCGAACATGAAGCGGCCGGAATCGGTTAGGAACACGCGGTCCCTGGGCAGCGCTGCTTCGAGCGCGAAGGCGATCTCGTACAGGTCCACCGTGCCGGCGGGGGTTTTGTGCATCAGCTTCTGGCGCTTGTGCGCATCCCAGGCCTGAAGCTGCTCACGCAAATGCTCGCTGCGCGCACCGGAGCCGGGGATTTCCGCTTCGTCCAGCCACTTGACCATGGCGTCGGCCGTCAGGCCCGGGTCACCCACCAGGCCCACCGTCACCGGCGTGCAGCGGCCGATCTCGCTGGCCAGCGGGTTGATCTGGACGATGCGCTTGCCGCGTGTCAGGCCGCGGTGGCCCGAGGTGTACTTGTTGAGGCTGGCGCCGAAGACCACGAGGCAATCGGCCTTGCCGATCACGTCCAGCGCCACCTCATGGCTCACGGTGCCCGAGATGCCGAGGTGAAACGGATCGCCAGCGAAAAGACCCTTGCCGCGCAGGGAAGTCGCCACCGGCGCCTCGATGCGGTGGGCAAAACGCAGCACCGCCGCCTCGGCTTCGGGGGTATCAATGCCGCGCCCGCCAATGACCACCGGCAGGTGGGCCGAGGCGATGATGCCGATGGCATCGTCCATGTCGGTGCTGCTGGGGATGGCGCTGCGCGTTTGCGGCAGGCGCAGCGCGGGTTTTTCGTATTCGATCTCCTTCCACTGCAGCTCGACCGGCATGTTGAAGACGATGGGCCGGCGCTCGGTCCAGGCGCGATGAAACGCCCGCACCAGGTCTTCGGCCACCGTATCGATGCCGCGCAGGTTGACCACGCCCGCGCCGGTGGCGGTGACCAGCTCCACATGGTTGATGTGCTGCGCGTGCTCCAGGTCGGTCGCCGGGGTCACGCCGGCCAGCAGCACCATGGGGGTGGCGGCCTTCACGCCCTCGATCAGCGCGGTGACGGTGTTGGCCAGCCCCGGGCCATGGGTCACCGTGGCCACACCGATGCGGCCGGTGACGCGCGCCCAGCCCTGCGCCATCAGCACCGCGCCGCCTTCGTTGACGGCGGGGAAGTAGTGGCCCTGGGTGTCGCGGCGGAAGCTGTCCACGACGTAGACGCAGCCATCGCCCAGCACGCCAAACAGCTCGGTGCACCCCATGTCCCACAATCCGTGGGCGATGGCTTCATAGACTTTCATGTTCGCTCCTTGCGTTGTTTTCCAGACCGATCGCTGACAGCGCGGCTCCCGGCGAATTCTGGATCAACATGCGCCGCAGGGCAGCTCGATGCGGCAGAAACAGCTTCATCAGAAGTGCCAATAATCGCGCCCCATGCCCTACCGCACCGCTACCCTCATCGGCCTGATCGCTGTCGTTCTCTGGGCCTCCATCGTCGGCCTGATCCGCAGCGTGAGCGACGGCCTGGGCGCCACCGGCGGCGCCGCGCTGATCTACACCAGTGCCTCTGTCCTGCTGGTGTTCAGCGTGGGCCTGCAGGGGCTGCGCCGCATGCCGCGGCGCTATCTGTGCTGGGGCAGCCTGCTGTTCGTGAGTTACGAGCTGTGTCTGTCGCTCTCGATTGGCTACGCGCACACCGGCCAGCAGGCGATCGAGGTCGGCATGGTCAATTACCTCTGGCCGACGTTCACGCTGCTGGCGGCGATTGCCTTCAACGGCCAGCGCGCCAACTGGCTGGTCGCGCCAGGCGCGCTGGTGTCCATGCTCGGCATCGTGCAGGTGCTGGCGGGCGAGCGCGGCATTGATCTGGCCGGCATGTGGGCCAATGTGCAGGACAACCCCCTGAGCTATGGCCTGGCGTTTGCCGGGGCCGTGATCTGGGCCGCCTATTGCGCCGTCACCGCGCGCATCGCCCGGGGCAGCAACGCAATCACGCTGTTCTTCATGCTGACGGCGCTGGCGCTCTGGGCCAAATACCTGCTGGACGGTGGCGGCGCGATGCACTGGAGTTGGCCAACCACCGTTTACCTTGCGCTGGCCGCCTGTGCCATGGGCTTTGGCTATGCGGCCTGGAATGTGGGCATCCTGCACGGCAACGTGACGCTGCTGGCGGGCGCGTCGTACTTCATCCCGGTGCTGTCGGCGGCACTGGCGGCGGTGATGCTGCAGGTGCCGCTGGCGGCGCCGTTCTGGATCGGCGCCTTCATGGTCTGCGGCGGTGCGATTTTGTGCTGGCTGGGCACGCGGGAAGGGGCGGCCTGAGCCACCGGCGCCTGTGCGTCGCCCATCGGACAGGCGTTTGGGCTGCCGCGCTCCCAAAATCCGCGGCATGACTTCCCCGTTGCGCTCCACCCTCGATTTCCTGCTCTACGACTGGCTGCAGGCACCCGCCCTGACCGAACGGCCGAGGTTCGCCGACCATTCGCGCGAGACCTTTGACGCCGTGCTCGACACCTGTGAGCGCATCGCGCGCGAGAAATATGCGCCGTTCAACCGCCAGGTCGACACCGAGGAGCCGCGTACCGAGCCCGACGGCGCAGGCAGCCTGCGCGTGGTGCTGCCGCGCTGCACGCACGAGGCGCGCCAGACCTACGCCGACAGCGGCATGCTGGCCGCGGCGCAGGACTACGCGCTGGGCGGCATGCAGCTGCCCTGGCTGGTGGATGCGGCGGCCAACACTTTTTTTGGCGTGGCGTCGATCAGCATTGGCTCCAACCTGCTGACCACGGGCAACGCCAACGCCATCCTGGCGCACGGCACTGCCTTGCAGCAGCAGGTGTTTGCCGCCAACGAGTTCAATGGCCGCTGGGCCGGCACGATGTGCCTCTCGGAGCCGCAGGCGGGCTCTTCCTTGAGCGACATCGCCACGCGCGCCGTCGCTGATGGGGCGGACTTTGCCGCCGACCCGCTCGGCCCGCGCTACCGCCTGACGGGCAACAAGATGTGGATCAGCTCTGGCGAGCACGAGATGACGGAGAACATCGTGCACCTGGTGCTGGCCAAGATCCCGCAGGCCGATGGCACGCTGGTGCCGGGGGTCAAGGGGATTTCGCTGTTCATCGTGCCGAAATTTTTGGTGGAGGTGGGCAGCCCTCACCCCGGCCCTCTCCCAGAAGGAGAGGGGGGAGTACCGCTGGGCGCTGGCGATGGTCCCGACTCCTTCCCCCTCTGGGGGAAGGCTGGGATGGGGGCTGCGCGCGTCACGCTGGGCGAGAGGAATGACATCGCCCTTGCCGGCCTGAACCACAAGCTCGGCTGGCGCGGCACGACGAATACGCTGCTGAACTTTGGCGAGGGCCGTTACCCCGTCAAGGGCCAGGCCGGCGCCATCGGCTACCTGGTCGGCCAGCCCGGCGAGGGGCTCAAATGCATGTTTCACATGATGAACGAGGCGCGCATCGCCATCGGCATGGCGGCCACGGCACTGGGGCTCGCCGGCTATTACGCCAGCCTGGACTACGCCAAGACCCGGCTGCAGGGCCGGCCCGTGGGCGCCGGCGGCAAGGACGCCGCTGCGCCGCAGGTGGCGCTGATTGAGCACGCCGACGTCAAGCGCATGCTGCTGGCGCAAAAGAGTTTTTGCGAGGGCGCGCTGGCGCTCAACCTGTACTGCGCGCGGCTGGTCGACGAAGGCCGCACCGGCGCGCCGGAGGCCGCGGCCGAGGCCAAACTGCTGCTGGAGCTGCTGACACCGATCGCCAAAAGCTGGCCGAGCGAGAACTGCCTGGAGGCCAATTCGCTGGCCATCCAGATCCACGGCGGCTATGGCTATACGCGCGACTTTGCCGTCGAGCAGTACTGGCGCGACAACCGCCTGAACATGATCCACGAGGGCACGCACGGCATCCAGGCGCAGGATTTGCTCGGGCGCAAGGTGGTGATGCAGGGCGGCGCGGCGCTGGCGCTGTGGGCCGCGCGCGTGCAGGCCACGGCAGTGGCGGCCGCGCAAACGCCGGCGCTGGCCGCCTGGGCCGGGCAGTTGCAGCAGGCGCTGGCGCAGCTGCAAGCGGCCACGCGCGATGCCTGGAGCAGCGGCGACCCGGCCGCGGCGCTGGCCAACGCCGTGCCCTATCTGCAAGCCTTTGGCCACGTGGTGCTGGCCTGGGTGTGGCTCGACGTGGCGCTCTGCGTGCAGCAGCAGGATGCTCCGCTACCGATAGCTGCCAACGCAGGCAGGATGGGCGCTGCATGCTATTTTTACCATTACGAACTGCCAAAAATAGCCGCCTGGCTGGCGCCGGTGGCGCGGCGTGACAGCACCTGCATGGCAGTGCCAGCAGATGCTTTTTGAATGATAGCTTCAGTCGCTTGATAGGCATGCCTTGGCGGCATTTTTGACGCAAAATGCCACCATGCGCACCCTGCTCATCGTCCATCACACGCTCACCGGCGGCACGCTACAGATGGTGCAGGCGGCGCAGCAGGGGGCGGCGGGTGAACCGGATGTGCAGGTGCGACTGCTGAGCGCCCAGGAGACCGGTGTGGGTGACCTGCTGGCCGCAACGGGCTATCTGTTTGCCACGCCGGAAAACCTGGCCAGCATGGCCGGCATGATGAAGGATTTTTTTGACCGCACGTATTACGGCGCGCTGGGTCGTATCGAGGGGCGTCCGTATGCGGGCATGGTCTGTGCCGGCAGCGATGGCGAGGGCGCGGCGCGCCAGATGGCACGCATTGCCACGGGCTGGCGCTTGAGACCGGTGGCCGAGCCCCTCATCGTCTGCACCCATGCGCAAACGCCGGAGGCGATTGCGGCGCCCAAGCACATAGTCGAGGCCGATCGCGAACGCTGCCGAGCGCTGGGCGAGGCGCTGGCTGCCGGGCTGGCACTGGGCATTTTTTAGCGCAGCGTAGACTTGCCTTGTGCGCTATAAAATGGCTGTTCCCGCACTGCGGGCAGCCATTCGCTGATGGCCTCCGTATGATGGTGTTGCAGGTCTGCACAGGAAATCATCGTGCGAGAACGTGTCCATTGCAGCGCTCTTTTCCACGATCGGTCACCAGTGTGAATTGCGCCCTGGTTTGCGGTCTTGCTTGTTTTCATCCCATGTCTTTTATTTCTACGCTGGAGCCCATCGTTCAGGACGTGATCGCGCCCACGGCCGAGATCACTGACAAAGAGGCCCGATTCCCACGTGCTGCACTCGACGCCTTGGGCGCGGCTGGGCTGCTGGGCCTGATCAGTCACCGCGATGTCGGTGGTTTGGGTCTTGGCCTGACCGAGGCAACCCAGGTCGTCGAACGCATTGCGCGCGATTGCTCTTCCACCGCCATGGTGCTGACCATGCACTACGCGGGTACCACCCTGATCGAGAAGTATGGGCAACGTGCCCTGCGCGAGGCGATTGCCGCCGGTCGGCACCTGACCACGCTGGCGTGGTCAGAGGTGGGTACGCGCAGCCATTTCTGGGCACCGGTGGGTACGGCCCGTCGCGAGGGGAACGCGGTGGTCCTCGATGGACGCAAGAGCATGGTCACGTCGGCAGGCGCGGCGGATTCCTACGTCTGGTCCTCACGCCCTACGCAGGGCGATGCAGCTTGCAGCCTCTGGGTGGTCGACAGCCGCCTGCCGGGTTTGTCCAGCCCCGCTCCGTTCGATGGGCTCGGCTTGCGCGCGAACGCTTCGGCGCCGGTCAGCGCTGAAGGTGTGCGCATCGGCCTCGACTGCCTTCTGGGCGACGACGGCCAGGGCGCCGAACTGATGAACAACGATGAGTTGCCGACGTTCACGGCGCTGATTGCCTCCTGCTCCATCGGCATGATGGATGGTGCGCTCTCGCGTGCCACGGCGCACATCACCCACGGCCGTTTTGCCGAAAGCGGCAGCAGCATTGCCGATTTGCCGACGGTGCGCGCGTATCTCGCACGGGCCTGCATCCGTGCCGACCAGGCGCGCCTGTTGCGCGACGACACGCTGGCGGCACTGGCTGCAGGGCGTGCCGATGCGACACTGCGTGTGCTGCAGGTCAAGGCCAGCGCTGCCGAGGCTGCGCTGGAAGTGACTGATACCGCAATGCGCATTTGCGGTGGCGCGGCCTTCCGCAAGGATCTGGGCATAGAGAGGATGTTCCGCGATGCGCGAGCGGCATCTATCATGGCGCCGACGTCGGACGTACTGTTCGATTTCATCGGCGGTGCGCTGTGCGATGCCGCGGCCCCCAAAAAATAAGGCGTTTTCCAGGATCTCCCATGCGTTCATCCCCTCTCATGCTTGGCGCCGTTGCCTATGCGCCCAAGGTCGTCACCATCTGGGAAGGCTTCAAGGCGTGGTTGGCAGAGCGCGGCTTTGCCATGGACTACGTCTTGTATTCCAACTACGAGGCGCAGGTGCAAGCGCAGTTCACGGGCGATATTGCATTCGCCTGGAATTCACCGCTGGCCTGGGTGCGGGCCGACCGCATGGCGCGCGCGCGCGGTCAGAGCGTGCGTTCGCTGGTGATGCGTGACACTGATCAGGACCTGCAGTCGGTGCTTGTCGTCAAGGCCGACAGCCCGCTGAAGCAATTGGCCGATCTGCGTGGCCAGGCGGTGGGCTTTGGCGCCATCGATTCACCGCAAGCCACGCTGATTCCGCTCGATCATCTGCAGCACCAGGGGGGCTTGGTGGGCGGACGTGAGTACGAGGTGTGCCGCTTTGACGTGCTCGGCGGCAAGCATGGCGACCATATCGGCGGTGAACGTGATGCGGCGCAGGCCATGCTCAGAGGCGAAGTGGCGGCAAGCTGGATGATTGCCGGCAACTACCAGGCGTTCGCGCAAGAAGGGACTTTGCCAGCCGGCGGAACGCGCGTGCTGGCCACGACGAGCTTGTTCGACCACTGCACGCTTACCGTGAGCCCCGGCGTGGATGCGCAGGCGGCCGATCGCCTGGGCGGGTTGCTGCTGTCCATGGATTGGGACGATGCGCAGGTACGCCCGCTGCTGGAGCTTGAAGGTTTGCGCCAATGGCGCGCGGGGCGCACCAGCGGGTGGGCGCTGCTTGAACGTGCGGCAACGGAGCAGGGGTTTTATGACGCCAACGGTGGACTGCTCGCCAGCGACTATCGATATTGAAGACTTGGGCTTCGATGCCGGGGCGCACCTGCTGGTCAAGCACGCGCTCGCGCACGTTGCGGTAGGTGGTCGGCTGCGTGTGACCGGGCAGGGCGCGGGCTGGCAAGCGCCGCTTGCCCATTGGTGTCGCTCGCAAGGGCACGCCATCAGCCTTGAAGGCGAGGCCGCCGTGATTGCGCGCGGCAGTGCACAGACCGGGCGTTGGCGCGATGCGCTGGCCACCGGGCGCAGCGATCCGCACGTGCCGGGTGCGGTGCTGGAACAGGCCGAACCCGGTTGGGGGTTGGCCGCCCGCGGAGCACTGGTGGAGGCGGGCTCGCCCTCGTTTGCGTTTCGCCTGGATCGCAAGGAAGAAGTCTGGTGCGACAACGCGGCAGAGCTCTATGCGCAGGCTGTCGCGGCGCAGTGGAACCCGGATACCGCATTGGACTGGAGCGTTTCATTCACGCACCCGCCCGAGATCGAGCAAGCTGTGTGCCAGGTTATGACCTACATGGTGGAGAACGAGAACGCTGCGCTGCTCGTTCCCGCTCGCTTTCTTGGCCAGATCCACCCGCATTTCCGCGAGATGCAGGCAGCGCTTGCCATTCAGGTGGCGGACGAGGCGCGCCATATCGACGTCTTCACCCGCCGCATTCGCAAGGGCGGGCGTGAGCCCGCACTTTCCACCGCGGGTGGACAGGCGTCGCTCAAGACGCTGCTCGATGAGCCGGACTTTTCGATGGCGAGCTTTTTGCTGTCGGTACAGGGGGAGGGCAGCTTTGTTCATTTGCTGCAGTTTCTTGCCGAGCACGGGCCGGATCCGCTTACGCGCCAGATCTGCAAGCTGGCGGCGCGCGACGAGGCACGTCATGTGGCTCTGGGCATGTCCCACCTGCTCTATCGCCTGCAGGCTGGGCCTGCGCTGCGCCAGCAATTGGCCCGGGCGATGCAGCAGCGCCACGAGGGCTTGTCCGGGACTTCGGGTTTGAATGAGGAAGTGTTCGATGCGCTGATCCTGATAGGTGCAGGAGCCTTGGACATCGCGGCGCTGCGGCGAGGCTTTGAGCGTGTGCAGGCATTGGTGCGGGACATGGCCGGGGGGCGCTTTGCACGCTTGCTGCGCTTGGGTTTCGAGCGCGACGAGGCGCAGCGGCTTTCGCTGCTGCACACGCGCAATTTCATGTGACCCGCGATCTGGATTCAGCGTGAGCCATCCTTCACTGTCGCAGGGCACAGCCTCCTGGTGGCGTGGTCCCATGTCCGCGCAGCGTGCGGTGCTGCTGCTCACGCTGTACCTGCTGCTCACGGCCAATTGGCCGCTGTGGCTGAGCCTGGCGCGTATTGCCCAGGGTCAGGGCGATGTGCTGTCGCTGGGTGTCCCCATGCTGGGCCTGCTCGCCAGTGCGACGCTGGCGGTGCTGGGCGTGACCGCCTGGTCGCGCGGCATGCGCTGGCTCTGGTGGCTCTTGCTGCTGGTGGCGGCGCTGGCGCAGTACTACATGCTGACCTACCGGGTGGTGATGGACCCGGGCATGCTCACCAACGTGATGCAGACCGATGTGCGCGAGACGCGCGATCTGCTCACCGCCCGTCTGCTGACGTCAGTGCTGCTGGTGATGACGCTGCCGACCTGGTGGTTGCTGCACCTGCAACTCCTGCCCGCTCCCTGGTGGCGCCAGATGGCGCGCAATGCGGGTTTGATCGCGCTGGCGCTGGCGCTGGCAGGAGCCACCATCGCGCTGGGTTCGCGCAGCCTGGCGCCGCTGATGCGCAACCACACCGAACTGCGTTACCTGATGAACCCGGCAGCGCCGCTGTTTTCGAGCGTGATGGCCGTGCACGACCAATGGTTCAGCCGCCCGCGTACCCTGGTGAAAATGACCGCAGGCGCGGCGCTTGGCGCGAGCCATGCCGGCAACCGACGGCCGCTGCTGCTGGCACTGGTGGTGGGCGAAACCGCGCGTGCGGACCATTTCGCGCTCAATGGCTATGCGCGTGCCACCAACCCCGAGCTGGCCCGTCGCGATGATGTACTGAGCTGGCGCGACGTGTTTTCCTGCGGCACCAGTACCGCGGCATCGCTGCCGTGCATGTTTTCGCCATTGGGGCGCGATGGCTTCCTCGCGCGCAGCGAGGACACGGAAAACCTGCTCGATGTCGTGCAAGCCGCCGGTCTTGCGGTGCTGTGGCTGGATAACCAGAGTGGCTGCAAGGGTGTGTGCGACCGCGTGCACCATGCGGATGCGATCGACGGCTTGAGCCCGCAGCAGCGCCAGCAGCTGTGCCCCGGCGGTGAATGCAGCGACGAGGCCATGCTGGCAGGGCTGGATGCGCGCATCGCCGCGTTGCCCGAGGCCGAGCGCGCGCGCGGCGTGCTGCTGGTGCTGCACCAGATGGGCAGCCATGGCCCGGCCTACTACAAGCGTTCAACGGCGGCGCAGAAAACGTTCGAACCCGAATGCCGCACCGAAGTGCTCTCCGACTGCGATCAGCAGGCGCTCATCAACGCCTACGACAACTCCATCGTCGCCACCGATGCCTTTCTGGCCGGCACGGTGGATTGGCTTGCGCAGCGCTCGGCGCAAAGCGACACCGGCCTGCTGTACGTGAGTGACCACGGCGAATCGCTCGGAGAATACGGACTGTACCTGCACGGCATGCCCTACGCGGTGGCGCCCGACGTGCAAAAGCATGTGCCTATGCTTGCCTGGTTCAGCGCGCCACTGCAGCAGCGCCTGGGGCTTTCGCCGGTTTGTTTGCGCACGCATCTGGATGCGCCGCTGACGCACGACAACCTGTATTCGTCGGTGCTCACGCTGCTCGATGTGCGCTCGCCCAGCTACAACCGCGCGCTGGATCTGTTCGCGGCCTGCCGTCGTGAATAGCGCTGCGCACACCTCCCAGGGTTCGTTCACTTCTGCCAGCGCGCTGGACCGCGCCGTCGTGGTGGCGGCTGTCGCACGCATCGAGCAGGGCGGGGCGCTGGAAGACGATGCACCGCTGCGCCAGGCCTTTGCCGCCGCAGCGGACCGGCCTGTGCAGGTACAGCAGCGCGCCTGGCTGCTGGGTGAGCGTCTGGGTGTGGTGGCCGAGCTGGCGCGCTGGCGGCGTGCCACGCGCCTTTGCGCTTTACTGCTGGCGCTGCTGCTCGCGCTGGCGGGCCTGCTCGCCGGGCGGGCGGTGCTGAGCGAAGCGCGCAGCATCAACGCCATCGCGGCCTTTGCCAGTCTGCTGGGGTTGCACCTCGTGACGCTGGTGATGTGGTTTTTTGGCCTGCTCTGGGACATGAAGAGCGGCAGCCGCCACGGCGATTGGTCTCTGGGCCGCTGGGCCTTGGCCTGGGCCGCGCGCCTGCCGCCAGACCGCGGGCGGCATGCGCCCGAGATCTGGCAGGCCTTTGCCGCGCTGGTGCAGCGCCAGCGCCTGTGGCCTTGGCTTGCGGGTCTGCTCAGCCACAGCATCTGGGCGGTTTCGCTCACGCTCACGCTGGCGGTATTGCTGGCGGGGTTTGCCTTCCAGGCCTACGCGCTGCATTGGGAAACAACGATCCTGAGCCCGGCGTTTTTCCAGCGCTTTGTCGCCTGGACGGGCAGCTTGCCCGCGCTGCTCGGCTTTGCCGTGCCCGATGCCGATGCGGTGCGCGCCGTGGCTGCCCACCACACCGCCGATGCCGTGCAGCAGCGCGCCTGGGCCTGGTGGCTGATTGGCTGCGTGGTGGTGTATGGCGTGCTGCCGCGGGCGCTGCTTGCGCTGCTGAGCCTTGCGCGCTGGCGCAGCGGGCTGGCGCGGCTGGCGGTGGTGGACACGGCCGATCCGCAGATCCAGCAGATCGTGCGGCGCCTGGATGCGCTGGAGCCGCCGCCGGTGGTGGTCGATGCCGAGCGGCGCGGCGTGGCGCTGCCCGCGCGGGCCGAACGCGAACCCGGCAACGCCGCGGCAGGGGTGGTGTTGATCGGCTTCGAGCTCCCGCCCGAGCTCGCCTGGCCGCCGACGGAGCTGGCCGGCGCTGGTGGGGGCTGGAGCGTGAATCTCAGCGGTAGCGCCGAGGAGCGTGAGGCCTTGCACGCACGCCTGTTGCGGGAGCGGCCAGGCGCGGCGCTGGTGGTGGTGGCTGCGCCGGGCAGCCCCGATCGCGGCACGGCGCGCTGGCTGCGTGAACTGCGCCAGAGCGTGCCTGAGGTCGCCGTGCTGGCCACGGGCGGTGATGGCGTGGCGCGCTGGCGCCGTTGGATGGATTCAGAGGGTTTTGAGGATCTTGCGCTTATGGAACATGCGCAACAAGCTATTGAATGGATAGTGAAAAGGAGCCAGCAATGAATGGCCAGCCCTTGACCGCCGTGGTGGTGGGCCATACCAACGCGGGCAAGACCTCGCTGCTGCGCGCGCTCACGCGCCAGCGCGATTTCGGCGAGGTGTCTGATCGCCCCGGCACCACGCGCCATGCCCAGGTGGTTGATCTGCGCATTGCGGGCGAAGTGCTGGCGCGCTTTACCGATACGCCCGGGCTGGAGGATTCCATCGCGCTGCACGGGTTTCTGGCGCAGCAGCCGGGCCAGACGCGGCTGGAGAAAATCCGCGCTTTTCTCGCCGGCCCCGAGGCCCGCGCCGCCTTCGAGCAGGAAGCCAAGGTGCTGCGCGCGCTGCTCGATGGCGCGGACTGCGCGATGCTGGTCCTGGATACGCGCGCGCCGGTGCTGCCCAAGTACCGCGCCGAGATCGAAATCCTCGGCTGGTGCACGCGGCCCATCATGCCGGTGCTCAACTTCACCGCCGACGCCGCCAGCCGCGTGCCCGAGTGGCAGGCCCTGCTGCGCGAATGCAGCCTGCATGCCCAGGCGCAGTTCGATGTGGTGGCGCCGCTGCATGGCAGCGAGCAGCAGCTCTACGCCGATCTGGCCACGCTGCTGCCGCCCGAGCGGCGCAGCCAGGTGGCCGCCATCGGCGCCGCGCTCTCGCAGGCCGCGCAGGAGCGCGAACAGGCCGGCTGGCGCATCGTGGCAAGCACACTGATCGACGTGGCCGCCATGCGTCGGCAAGTAGCGGCCGAGGTGCTGCAGGATGAGGTCAGGCGCGAGCAGTGCGTGCTTGAATTCCGGACCGCGCTGCGCGCCCATGTGCAGGCGGGCATGGATGCGCTGCTGGCGCTGCACGCCTTTCGCGCGGGCGATGCCGAATTGGCGGACCTGCCCGAGCTCGCGGGCCGCTGGAAGGACGACCTTTTCGACCCCGAACTGCTTGCGCAGGCTGGCATGCGCCTGGGCTTGGGCTCGGTGATCGGCGCCGGCGTCGGTGCGATCGCCGATCTGCTGCTCGCGGGCCTGTCGCTGGGTGCCGCGACTACGCTGGGGGCTACCGTAGGCGGCGCCCTTTCGGGCGGTTGGCGGCCGCTGTGGCGCAAGCTGGAAAACCGGCTGAGCGGCGTGCAGGAACTGACCGCGGAAGATGCGCTGCTGTGGCTGCTGCTGCAGCATCTGCATGCCCTGGCGCTGGCACTGGCCAGTCGCAGCCATGCAGTGCAGGATGCCTTGCGCATGCCGCTGGCACCCGCCGCGGCTGCCGAGGGCCCGGAGACAACGACCGCCTTGCCGCGCGCGTTGCTGTCCAGCCTGTTGGTGGCGCGCAGCCACCCGGATTGGGAGCGCAAGGGTCGCGGCGCTGGCGGTGGCGAAGAGCGCGATCGCTTGGAGCTGCGCCTGGCAAACCAGCTGGCCAGCGGGCCGGCGCTGGCGTAGTGATAACTGCCAGGAAATTCAAGAATTTTCAGGCTCTAGCGCTTGACTGCAAAGCGTCAGCAGCTATCGTTTTTACTTCTTTTCGCGCGGCTGACGCCCCATCAGATAGAACTCCGGGTTGGGCATCATGCCGGAGAAGCTCGCCATGCGATTGGACAGGCCGAAGAACGCGGTGATGGCGGCGATGTCCCAGATGTCCTCATCGTCAAAACCGTGCGCATGCAGCCGCTCGAAGTCCGCATCCTCGATGGCGCTGGACTGCTCGCAAACCTTGAGCGCGAAGTCCAGCATGGCGCGCTGGCGCGGCGTGATGTCCGCCTTGCGGTAGTTCACCGCCACCTGGTCGGTGACCAGCGGCTTTTTTTCGTAGATGCGCAGAATGGCCCCATGCGCGACGACGCAGTACAGGCACTGGTTGGCCGCACTGGTGGCGACCACGATCATTTCGCGGTCGCCCTTGGAGAGACTGCCTTCCTCTTTGAGCATCAGCGCATCGTGGTAGGCAAAGAACGCGCGCCACTCGGCCGGGCGGCGGGCAAAGCCGAGGAACACATTGGGGATGAAGCCGGCTTTCTCCTGCACTTCCAGGATGCGAGTGCGGATGTCCTCGGGCAGGCTGTCCAGGGTGGGGGCGGGGTAGCGTTCGGTCATGGCTTTCTCCTGGGGGTGGCGCCAGCCTGTGGCGGCGCGTAGATGTACTCGCGGTTGAAGGGGTAGCACGATTGCGCGCCGCGCATTGTGCCTGTCTCCTGCCGTCCATCGGGATGGGTCATCAAGATCTGGTGCAGCGCCACCCAGCCCTGCTCAAAGCCCAGCGCGCAGCCCGCAAGATAGAGGCGATAGGCCCGCAGCGCCTGCTCACCCTGCTCCTGGCCGTGCTGGGCCACCAGGATGGCGCGCGCGCCGGGCAGCTGTGCCTCCAGAGCGTCCGACCAAGCCCAGAGGGTTTTGGCGTAGTGCGGGCGGATGTTTTCGGTATCCACCATCTCAAGGCCCGCCCTGGCGATCTCATGCAGTGCCACGCTTACGTGCAGCAGCTCGCCACCGGGGAAGATGTAGCGATCGATGAACTCGCCCATCCCGGCGCCCAGTTCATCGTTGTCGACGCCGCCAGCGGTGATGCCGTGGTTCATTGCCAGGCCCCCGGGCTTGAGCAGGCGGCGCACGGTAGCGAAGTAGGACGGCATCTGCGCGCGGCCCACATGTTCGAACATGCCGATGGAGGAAATCTTGTCGAAGGGCTGATCCACTTGCAGCTCGCGGTAATCCTGCAGCAGCACGCGCACGCGGCCCGTGAGGCCCCGCTCCTCGATCTGCCGTTGCACATAGGCGTACTGGTTCTTCGACAGCGTGATGCCGGTGCCATCGATGCCGTAATGCTCGGCGGCCCACAGCAGCATGCCGCCCCAGCCGGCGCCGATGTCCAGCAGCCGCTCGCCGGGCTTGAGCTGCAGCTTGCGGCAGATGTGATCAAGCTTGGCCTCCTGTGCCTGCGCCAGGGTCATCTCGGGCGTGCGGTAGTAGGCGCAGGAATAGACCCGGTAAGGATCGAGCCACAAGGCGTAGAAATCGTCGGAAATGTCGTAATGGAACTGGATGTTCTTCGCATCCTTGGCCGTGGTGTGCCTGGCCTTGGAGACATACCAGGCCAGTGTCTGGCGCCACCAGCTGGTGTGCTCGTCCTGCGCCGGATCGGTGCTCAAAAGCGCTTGCGCCGCAGCCATCAGATCGCGCACGCTGCCTTCGAACTCGACGCGTCCCTCGACGATGTCGGCGCCCACCGTGCCGATGGCGCCGGTGGCAAGCGCGGCGATCGCCGTCTGATCGTGCAGCTTCAGCGTGAGCGAAGCATGGGCCGGGCCCACGCTGTCTCCGCCCGGCAGCTGTATGCGCATGGGGACCGGAGACAGAGCCAATCGGGTTTCCAAGGCGTCGTACGGCAGTTTCATCGCGCGGGTCTCCTTGTTGGTGTGTTGCGAATATCCAGTTCTAAAGTATTTCCTGTTTTCATTGAATGGGCATTGGCGAAAAACCCTGCCCTGCATGCAGTTTCGTGCCTTTGACGCACAAAAAAGCCGCAAGAAAATTCATGCGGCTTTTCTGGAGGCTGCGCCGCAGGGCGCAGTCGGTTTACTTGAGCGACAGAATCCAGTCGACCAGCTGTTTGGCCTCTGCTTCGTTGACATTGGCATTGGCCGGCATGGGAATCGGGCCCCAGACGCCGGAGCTGCCCTTGAGAACGGCCTTGATCAGCTGCGCTTCGGCATCTTTCTGGCCGGCGAACTTCTTGGCCACGTCCTTGTAGGCCGGGCCCACGACCTTTTTGTCGACGCTGTGGCAGGCCATGCAGTTCTTGGACTTGGCCAGCGCTTCGTTGGCGAAGGCGGGTGAGGACGCGGCAAATGCCAAGGTCATGGCAATCAAAGCAGCTTTCATGGTGACTCCTTTACGGTTGGCTGGAAATACGGTCTGTATAACGCTATTCTAGTAACTGGCGTTGACCGGACCGGTCGGTGCACCATTATTTACCTTGGAGCAGCTTGTGTACACCTTGATTCTGGGCATCTTGCTGGTGGCGCTGAAATACCTGGAAATCGGCCCGGTGGCGCAGTGGTCGTGGTGGTGGGTGTTGTCGCCCTTTGCCGTCACGCTGCTGTGGTGGGCCTGGGCGGACATGACGGGCTACACCAAGCGCAAGGCGATGGAAAAGATGGAAGAGCGCAAAAAAGAGCGCATCGACAGACAGAAGGAAACGCTGGGGCTGGCGCCGCGCCGGCCGCGCTGACGCGCCAGCCCGGTGCGGCGGCGCGTCAGGCTGGCTGAGGCCGCCCCTCGGCGGCAGCCATGGGGTCGTAGCCAGGCGTCTTCAGCATCTGGTGCAACTGGCGGCGTCGCACGCCCATGTTGCCGCCATCGAACAGTGGGAAGGCGAGCGCGTCCTGCATCAGCGCGGCCAATGGCGTCATGTCGAGCGCGTAGCTGTCCATGCCGACGAGGCGCATGGTGTCGTAGATCGTCTGCACCGCGGTCTCGGTGCAGAAGACTTTGCTCATGATCGCCATTTCCTCGGATGCGCCGTTGGTGCTGTCCAGGTAGTGGCATGCCTTCCACATCAGGTAGCGGCAGGCTTCGATGCGCATCTTGATGTCGGCGAGCTGGTAGCCGACGGTCGGGTGCTCGATCACGGGCACGCTGCCCGAGCGCTTGTCGGTCTTGGCGAACTGCCAGGCGATGTCGAAGGCGCGGCGCATCGCGCCCGTGCATTCGGCACCGACCAGGGCGCCGGTCCATGCGAACACGCTTGAGCAAATCCTGATGCCGTCGCCCGGCTGCCCGAGCAGGTTGTCCAGCGGCACGCGCACGTTGTTGAAACGGATGCGCGGCAAGTCGACCGCGCGGTGGCCCATTGCGTTGATGTGGCCAACGACTTCAATGCCGCCGGCCGAACGCGGCACCACGATGACCGCGAGCGATTCGCTTGCCGGCCTGCCGCGGCCGATGCGGCAAACCAGCGTGTAGACATGCGCGCCCTGGTTGTCCCAGCCGCTGCCGTTGGGCGTCCAGTGCTTCTCGCCGTTGATGACCCATGCGTCGCCATCGCGTTCGGCGAAGGTCCGTACTCCGGCATCGGGGTCGGCGCAGTCGAAATTGGCGCCGCCGGTGACTTCGGTGAAGGCAAACGACGCGAGCTTGTCGGTGCCTGATTCGACGAAATCGGGCAGGAAGCGGCGCTTTTGCGCATCGCTGCCGAACTGGATGATCGCTTGCAGGCCCAGACCGGTGCCTATCAGCGAGGTGGGAACGTTGATGTCAACGGCGGTGAGCTCCTCGCCAGCGATCCCGAGGTCCAGCACCGACAGGCCGCCGCCACCGTACTCTCGCGGGATGAAACCGGCCAGCAGTCCGGCACGGGTCAGCTCAAGAAAGAACGGTCGCGTGGCGGCGAAACGCTCGTGCGGGTGCTGCAATCCGGCAATGGTCGAGGGGACGCCCGTGAGCACGCGGGAGGCAATCTCGCGTGCGCCCGCCTGCAGCTCTCTCTGTGCCGCGCTGGGGGTGAAATCTATGGTCATCGTGTCTCCTTCTGGTGGTGCCTGCGACCACGCGCGTGCGGCGTGGTCGCTCGACGTCAGAAAGAGAGCACGCGCCGTGTGGCGCGCGGGCCGCGCCCGCCGCGCAGGCCGGCAAAGGATATCGCCCGCCGCGCGCGCCGAGGCAATGCGCGCAACGCCGGCAGGGTTACTCGGCCTGTGTGCCTGGAGCCGCCGCGTTGTGGCGCCAGGCGGGCGCCCGTACCTCAGTCAAATGCATCGAGCACCGCGCCGCGGCTGGCCGTCGATGCATTGCGTGCGAACTTGGCCAGCACGCCGCGGGTGTAGCGTGGCGCAGGGGCCTTCCAGGCGGCGCGCCGGCGTGCGATTTCCTCCTCGGGCACGTTCAGTTGCAGCACCAGTTGGTGCGCGTCGATGGTGATCGAATCGCCCTCGTGCACCAGCGCAATCGTGCCGCCCGCGAACGCCTCGGGCGCCACATGACCGACCACCATGCCCCAGGTGCCACCCGAAAAACGCCCGTCGGTGATCAACCCCACGCTCTCGCCCAGGCCTTCGCCGATCAGGGCGCCGGTGGGTGCCAGCATCTCGGGCATGCCCGGGCCGCCCTTGGGGCCGAGGTAGCGCAGCACCATCACGTCGCCGGCCTGGATCTTGTGGCCCAGGATCGCGGCAAGCGCCGATTGCTCGTCGTCGAACACGCGTGCCGGGCCGGTCATCACCGGGTTTTTGAGGCCGGTGATCTTGGCGACGCAGCCCTCGGTGCTGAGGTTGCCGCGCAGGATGGCCAGGTGTCCTTGTGCGTACAGCGGTTTGTCGATGGGGTGAATCACCTTCTGGTTCGCACGCGGCTGATCGGGCACGTCCTTGAGCGTTTCGGCGATCGTCTTGCCGGTGATCGTCATGCACTCGCCGTGCAGCAGCCCGGCGTTCAGCAGCATCTTCATTACCTGCGGAATGCCGCCGGCCTTGTGCAGGTCGACGGCCAGGTACTGGCCGCTGGGCTTCAAGTCGCAGAACACCGGCACCTTCTTGCGGATGCGCTCGAAGTCGTCAATGCTCCACTCCACCCCGGCCGCGTGCGCGATCGCGAGGAAGTGCAGCACCGCATTAGTCGAGCCGCCGACGGCCATGATCACCGCCACCGCGTTCTCGATGGCTTTTTTCGTGACGATGTCGCGCGGCTTCAGGTCCTTCCTGATCGCCTCGATCAGCACCTTGGCCGATTCGCGCGCCGAATCCACTTTCTCGGAGTGCGGGTTGGCCATGGTGGACGAGTAGGGCAGGCTCATGCCCATGGCCTCGAAGGCGCTGCTCATGGTGTTGGCGGTGTACATCCCGCCGCACGAGCCGGTGCCGGGAATCGCGTGCTGCTCGATCTCCTTGAGCTGTCCGTCGCTGATCTTGCCCGCGGCGTTCTCGCCCACGGCTTCGAAGACGCTGACGATGTTCAGGTCGCAGCCGTTCACGCAGCCGGGCAGAATGGTGCCGCCGTACACGTAGATACTGGGCACGTTGGCGCGCAGCATGCCCATCATGCCGCCGGGCATGTTCTTGTCGCAGCCGCCGATGACGACGCAGCCGTCCATCCACTGCTGCACGCAGGTCTCGACGCAGTCGCTGATGACCTCGCGGCTCACGAGCGAATACTTCATGCCTTCGGTGCCCATGGCCATGCCGTCGCTGATGGTCGGCGTGCCGAACACCTGCGCATTGCCTCCGGCCAGCTGAATGCCCTCGATGGCGGCGTCCGCCAAGCGCTGCAGGCCGCTGTTGCACGGCGTGATGGTGCTGTGGCCGTTGGCCACGCCGACCATGGGTTTCTTGAAGTCACCCTCCTTGTAGCCCATGCCGTATCGAGCGGTTGGGTGCGCGGGCCTTGCCTTCGGTAATATGGGCGGAGCGGTGGTTGATGGCTTTGGGATCGGTCATGGCGAAGCAGGGGTGGCGTGTCGGCCACGGGTTGAAGGAGACTCTGCCAAGTGTAGTGCGGCCAACGCGGCTCGCCGAGGGGGTGGGAATGGCGGCGCGGTGGGTCGCAGAGGCTTTTGGAAGGACTGGACATGGATGAACGGCATGCGCGCGTGAGCGCGAGCTTCGAGCGGCAGGGGCTGATGAAGACCCTGGGTGCGCGCCTGGCAAGGGTGGCCGATGGCGAAGTGGACATCGACATGCCGTTCGGTGGCGCGCTGTCGCAGCAGCACGGCTATGCGCATGCCGGCTCGATCACCAGCATCGTCGACAGCGCCTGCGGCTATGCGGCGCTGACTCGCGCGCCCGTCGGCTGCGGCGTGGTGACCGTGGAGTTCAAGGTGAACTTCCTGCGCCCCGCGATCGGACAGCGCTTCCTGGCCGCGGGCCGCGTAGTGAATGCCGGCAAGACCATGGGCGTGTGCACCGGCGAGGTGCGCGCGTTCACCGGCGAGGGCGGCGACCACAAGGTGGTGGCGCTGATGCAGGCCACCATGGCGTTTGTCAGGGAAGGGGCCTGAGGAAGGAAAACGCCCGGACTGGTGAACCCTGCCCGGGCGGTGCGCATGCTCAACGGGGTGCGGGTGCCGGGTGCAGCCGCGTTTTCCCGCCATGCGGCTGCTGCACAATCGCCGTCATGCTGATGTACCCCCATATCGATCCGGTGGCGCTGCAGATCGGGCCGCTGGCGATCCACTGGTATGGCCTGACCTATCTGGCCGGTTTTGCGCTGTTCATGGGGCTGGGGACGCTGCGCCTGAAGCACCAGCCCTACGCCTCGCTCAGGGGCGAGCAGGCGTGGTCGCGCAAGGACGTGGAGGACATTCTGTTTCTCGGCGTGCTCGGCGTGATTCTGGGGGGGCGGCTCGGCTATTGCCTGTTTTACAAGCCCGGGTACTACGCCACGCACCCGCTGGAAATCCTGCAGGTCTGGCACGGCGGCATGAGCTTTCATGGCGGCATGCTGGGCGTGGCCGTGGCGATGATCTGGTATGCCCATTCGCGCCATCGGCCCTGGCTGCAGGTGGTCGATTTCATTGCGCCGTGCGTGCCTACGGGCCTGGCCGCGGGGCGCATCGGCAACTTCATCAATGGCGAGCTGTGGGGGCGCTTCGCCTCGCCCGATCTGCCCTGGGCCATGGTGTTTCCGCAAAGCGGCTCGATGCTGCCGCGCCACCCGTCGCAGATCTACCAATTCCTGCTTGAAGGCCTGCTGCTCTTCGTGCTGCTGTGGCTGTACGCGCGCCGCCCGCGCCGGCGCGGCGAGGTGACGGCGGCCTTCCTCATGGGCTACGGTGTACTTCGCTTCATCGCCGAGTTCTTCCGCGAGCCCGACGATTTTCTGGGCATCCTATCGCTGGGCATGAGCATGGGCCAGTGGCTGTGCCTGCCAATGATCGCGGCGGGCGTGGCCTTGTGGTTCTGGGTGCGGCGTGCCGAGGCAGGGCATGTCCGCTAGCGTGCTGCTGCGGCCGGCGGATGACGCGGGCATCGTGCGCGTCACCCTGCGCCATGACGGGCGCCTGAACGCGATGACGCGCGCCATGTGGCGCGAGCTGCGCGCCGTGTTCGAACGCATTCAGGCCGACGCGGCGGCGCGCTGCGTGCTGCTCGAAGGCGAGGGCGCGGCCTTCTGCGCCGGGGGCGATATTTCCGAATACCCGGCATTTCGTTTCGACGCGGCGCGGCTGCGCGACTTCCATGAAAACGAGGTCTGGGGTGGCCTCTCGGCCATGCTCGCGTGCGACGTGCCCATCGTCGCGGTGATCCGCGGCGCCTGCATGGGCGCGGGCGTGGAGATCGCGAGCTGCTGCGACATCCGCGTCGCGGAAACGCACGCGCGCTTTGGCGCGCCGATCGCGCGCCTGGGCTTTCCCATGGCGCCGCGCGAAGCGGCGCTGGTGGCCAGCCGCGTGGGCGACGCAACGGCGCGGCAGATGCTTCTGGAGGCGGCCGTGCTCGATGCGCCGCAGATGCTGGCGCGAGGGTTCCTGAGCCGTGTGGTAACAGCCGACGTGCTGATGGACGAGGCGCAGGCCACGGCCGATCGCATCGCGCGGCTGGCGCCGCAGGCGGCGCGCCTGACCAAGCAGACGCTGCGTGGCGTTTTTGAGTCAAAAGTGACTGAAACGACCTCTGGACAAGCGCGAGCAGCTATGAATGTTGATAGCTCTGACCCGTACGCCTACGCCGACAGCGCCGAGCACCGCGAGGGCATCGCCGCCTTTCTCGACAAGCGCAGGCCACGGTTTTGATTGCCTTGAGGTGACCCGGATGCAGTTCCCTTCGCAAAATCTGTACAGTGCCTTGCGCGCGGCCTTCCCTGCGGATCTGGACCAGACGGCGGTTTACGCCAGCGCGTGCGATGGCAGGCCGCTGAACTACTCCTGGCGTGACCTGGATCGCGCGAGCGCCTGCATCGCCAACCTGCTGCTGTCGCTGGATTTGCCCGAGGGCAGTCGCGTCGCGGTGCAGGTGGAAAAATCCGTAGAAGCCTTGCTGCTGTACCTGGCGACGCTGCGTTGCGGTTTCATCTTCCTGCCGCTCAACACCGCCTACCAGCAGGCCGAGATCGACTACTTCATCGGCGATGCGACGCCCGCCGTCGTCGTTTGCACGCCCGAGCATTTCGGCTGGGTTTCCAAGATCGCCTTCAAGGCGGGCACGCGCCATGTCTTCACGCTGGGGCAGGAGCGCAACGGCAGCCTGCTGGAGCGCGCCGCGCACTGCAGTGATGCGCACACGCCCGTCAGGCGCACCAAAGACGATCTCGCCTGCATCCTCTATACCAGCGGCACCACGGGGCGCAGCAAGGGCGCGATGCTCACGCACGGCAACCTGCTGTCCAACGCGCTGGTGCTCAAGGACTACTGGAGCTGGAGAACGCCTGAGCAAGGCGGCGACGTGCTGATCCACGCGCTGCCGATCTACCACGCGCACGGCCTGTTCGTGGGCGTGCACGGCGCGCTCATCAATGGCAGCCCCATGATCTGGTTCAACCGCTTCGATGCGCGGGCGGTGATCGCCGCCATGCCGCGCGCCAGCGTCTTCATGGGCGTGCCCACGCTCTACGTGCGCATGCTGGCCGAGCCCGCGCTCACGCGCGAGGCGGCGGCGCACATGCGGCTCTTCATCTCTGGCTCGGCGCCGCTGCTGGTCGACACCTTTGCCGCGTGGCAGCAGCGCACCGGTCACACCATCCTCGAGCGCTACGGCATGAGCGAGACGGTGATGCTTTGCTCCAACCCCTATGCGCGTGACGCGCGTCACGGCGGGCAGGGCGAGCGCCGGGGCGGCACCGTGGGCTTCCCGCTCCCGGGCGTTGAGCTGCGCGTGGTGGACGATGCGGGCGCGGCCTTGCCCGCGGGCGAGATTGGCGCCATCCAGGTGCGCGGCCCCAACGTTTTCAAGGGCTATTGGCAGATGCCCGAAAAGACCGCGCAGGAATTTGCCGAAGGCGGCTGGTTCAAGACCGGCGACGTCGGCCAGCAAGATGCGCGCGGCTACGTCACCATCGTCGGGCGCAGCAAGGACCTGATCATCAGCGGCGGCTTCAACGTCTACCCGGCCGAGGTCGAGAGCTTCATCAACGAGCTGCCCGGCGTGATGGAGAGCGCCGTCGTCGGCGTGCCGCATGCCGACTTCGGCGAGGTCGGCGTCGCCGTCGTCGTGCCCCGCGCCGGGGCCCGGCCCGATGCCGAGGCCATCGTCAAGAAGCTGCGCGAGCAACTTGCGCACTTCAAGGTGCCCAAGCGCTGCTTCATCGCCCCGGCACTGCCACGCAACAGCATGGGCAAGGTGCAGAAGAACCTGCTGCGCGAGCAGTACCGTGATTTGTTCCTGAAAAAATAGCTGCTCGCGCTTGCCCAGCAAGCGCAACGGCCCGATTCGGCTTGAAAATCAGCGCAAGACCAGCACTGGCACATCCGAGTGCGTCAGCACGTTTTGCGTCTCACTGCCCAGCAGCACGCGCTTGACGCCTTTGCGCCCATGCGATGCCATCACGATCAGATCACAATCGTGCTTTTTCGCGGCGGCGATGATGGCCTCGGCCACCAGATCGGCTTTCACGACCAGGGTCTTGACCAGCACGCCCGCGTCCGTACCCTCGTCCTTCACCTCGCGCATCAGTGCCTGCGCCTGCGCCGCCCACTCGTCCTCGACGCGCTTGATTTCCAGCGTGCTCAAGGGCAGGGCGCCATCCAGAAAGCGCTTGGGGTAGCGCGGCACCACCTTTATCGCGATCACCCTCGCTCGCGCCAGCGCGGCCAGCGCCAGCCCGTGGGCGGTGGCCTTGCGCGAGAGCGGCGAGCCGTCGGTGGCGATCAGAATGCGCTGGTACATGGTATGCCCCTTTCCTTGCGTGGCGGTTGAACTCTTGCGCGGCGCCGTGCTCTCTACATGCCACATGCCACATGCCACATGCCACATGCCGCTGCCCGCCGCAGCATAACCAAGGCGACGGCGCCAGCGGCGAAAATCCCGACTCGTGCATTGCCAAGAAAGAAAAAACGTGTTGCTTGTGTCCCTCCTTCAAACCCCGCGCCGCCTGCTGGCGCTGATCAGCGGCGCCTGCATCGCGATGCTGGCCTTCGGCCTGTACCTGCAGTACGACCAGGGGCTGGAGCCCTGCCCGATGTGCATCGTGCAGCGCTACGCGCTGATCGCCGTGGCGGTCTTCACGGGTATCGGCGCGAGCCGGGGCAGGGCGCTGTGGCGCGTGCTCTGGAGCCTGCTGGCTCTGGCCAGCGCCGGTTTTGGCGCCTTCGTCGCCGCGCGCCAGAGCTGGCTGCAGTGGTACCCGCCCGAGATCGCCACCTGCGGGCGCGATTTCTACGGCATCATCGAAAACTACGCCTTGAGCCGCGCCATCCCGATGATCTTTCGCGGCTCGGGCGATTGCACGGTGGTCGATTGGCGCTTTCTCGGCGGCTCGATCGCCAACTGGTCCTTCATCTGCTTCACGCTCTTTGCGCTGGTGCTGATCGCGATGCTGGCGCGCGCGGCGATCCGGCGCACTGTGTGACGGCGGCTGTGCTACATTTGCGCGCATGAACGCCCTCGCCACCATGCACCTTCGCGCCACCGCACCCGCGGCGTCGCTGCTGCTGGCTCTACTGGCGCTACTGCCATAGGTAGCGGGCTGGCGCGTTCACTCTTTTTTCAACGATTCGAATACCCAACGGCCCGCATGCTCCAGCAGCGGGCCGTTTTCATTCGCGTTGCTGGTGGCAAGGAGCAAAAACCATGACCGACAAACTCATCATCTTCGACACCACCTTGCGTGACGGCGAGCAATCGCCCGGCGCCTCGATGACCCGCGACGAAAAGCTGCGCATCGCGCGCCAGCTTGAACGCCTGAAGGTGGACGTGATCGAGGCCGGCTTTGCCGCCAGCAGCAATGGCGACTTCGAGTGCGTGCAGGCGATTGCGCGCACCATCAAGGATTCCACCATCTGCTCGCTGGCGCGCGCCAACGACCGCGATATCGCGCGCTCGGCCGAGGCGCTCAAGGATTCGAGCAATGCGCGCATCCACCTGTTCATCGCCACCAGCCCGCTGCACATGGAAAAGAAGCTGCGCATGACGCCCGACGAGGTGTTCGAGCAAGCCAAGCTGGCGGTGCGTTTTGCGCGCAATTTGCGCGACGACATCGAATTCAGCGCCGAGGACGGCTACCGCAGCGAGATCGATTTTCTCGCCCGTGTCTGCGAGGCCGTCATCCAGGAAGGCGCGACCACCATCAATATCCCCGACACCGTCGGCTACGGCATTCCCGAGCTCTACGGCAATTTCATCAAAACCCTGCGTGAAAAAGTGCCCAACAGCGACAGGGCGATCTGGAGCGTGCATTGCCACAACGACTTGGGCATGGCCGTGGCCAACAGCCTGGCGGGTGTGAAGATCGGCGGCGCGCGTCAGGTGGAATGCACCATCAATGGCCTGGGCGAGCGCGCGGGCAACTGCTCGCTCGAAGAGGTGGTGATGGCGGTGAAAACCCGCAAGGACTATTTCGGCCTGCAGGTGGGCATCGATACCTCGCAAATTCTGGCCGCGAGCAAGCTGGTGAGCTCGACCACCGGCTTTGTCGTGCAGCCGAACAAGGCGGTGGTGGGGGCGAACGCCTTCGCGCATGCCAGCGGCATCCACCAGGACGGCGTGCTCAAGGCGCGCGATACCTACGAGATCATGCGCGCCGAGGATGTGGGCTGGAGCACCAACAAGATCGTGCTGGGCAAGCTTTCGGGGCGCAATGCCTTCAAGCAGCGCTTGCAGGATTTGGGCGTGGAGCTTGAGTCCGAAGCGGAAATCCTGGCGGCATTCGCGCGTTTCAAGGAGCTGGCGGACCGCAAGAGCGAGATCTTCGACGAGGACATTCTGGCGCTGGTGAGCGACGGAGCGCATGCCCAGGGGCAGGAGCAGTACGGTTTTGTATCGCTGTCGCAGCACAGCGAGACCGGCGAACGCCCGAAGGCGAACATCGTGTTCACGGTCAGCGGCAAGGAGGTGCGCAGCGAGGCCGAGGGCAATGGACCGGTGGATGCCTCGCTCAAGGCGATCGAATCCTATGTCAAGAGCGGCGCGGAGATGACGCTGTACTCGGTCAACGCCATCAACGGCTCGACCGATGCGCAGGGGGAGGTGACGGTGCGCCTTGCCAGCGGTGGGCATGTGGTCAACGGTTCCGGGGCCGATCCGGACATCATCGTCGCCTCCGCCAAGGCGTATCTGAGCGCGCTCAACCGCTTGCACCATGGCAGCGACCGGATAGCGGCGCAGGGCTGAACGAGCTTCAAGTCATTTTTAGGTATGCCGCGCAAGATATTGTTCTTGCGCGGCTTTTTTTGAATCTGTACACTTGCGCACACTTTTTCGCCTGTGCTGGAGTCTCGAATGCGCATCACCCTTTCCCTTGGTTCTCGTTGGCTGCGCTGGGTCTCGTTGCTGGCGATGGCGATAGCGCTGGCAAGCCCGGGGGTGCAAGCGGCTGGCAAGAAGCACCAGCCCAAGAAAGCGGTGGCTGCCAGCCAGGCCAAGCACACGCCCACCAAGACTGCCAGGGCGGTGACTGCCAAGCGCAAGACCGCAACGACCAGGCGCAGCCGGGTGCGAGCGCATGTGGCAGCGGCACCGGCGGTGTTGTCGGTGGGGCAGAAGATGGGCTTGCACTCGGCCTCGGATCCACTGGACCTGGCCTCCAGCGTGGCGCTGGTGATGGATCAGGATACGCACGAGGTGTTGCTCAGCAAGAACGATGAGGCGGTCCTGCCGATCGCTTCCATCACCAAGCTGATGACGGGTCTCTTGATCTCCGAAGCGCATCTGCCCATGGATACGCCGATCACGATCACCCAGGACGATGTGGATACCGAAAAACACAGCCGCTCCCGCCTCGTCGTGGGCGCGACGCTGACGCGCGGCGAGCTTTTGCACCTGGCGCTGATGGCCAGCGAGAACCGCGCCGCGCATGCGCTGGGACGCACCTACCCGGGCGGCATGCCGATGTTCGTCGAGCGCATGAATGCCAAGGCCCAGTTGCTGGGCATGCACGACACCCGCTACGTGGAGCCTACGGGCCTGTCGAGCCAGAACCGGTCCAGTGCGCGTGACCTTGCGCGCCTGGTGGGTGTGGCCTACCACGATCCTTTGCTGCGCGAGCTCACCACATCCCCGGGCTATGAGGTCGAAGTGGGCAGCCGCACGCTGCAGTTCAACAACACCAATCGCCTCGTGAAGAGCCCGGCCTGGGATATCGGCCTGCAGAAGACGGGCTATATCTCCGAAGCCGGCCGCTGCCTGGTGATGCAGGCGGAAATTGCCGGGCGCAAGCTCATCATGGTGTTCCTGGATTCCGCCGGCAAGTTCAGCCGGATTGCCGACGCCGAACGCGTGCGCTCCTGGGTGCAGCGCAGCTCGCGCCTGGGCGGCCCGACGGCAGCCAGCGGCTTTGCGTCCAACGGCTGACCCTGCCTTTTTCGCGCCCCGTGCAGCATGGCCCCGAGGGGCCATGTGTCATTTCGGTGCCATGCGAATCGCGCCGTCGAGGCGGATTACCTCGCCATTGAGCATGTCGTTCTCGAAGATGTGGTGCACCAGCTTGGCGTAATCCTGGGGTGTTCCCAGCCGGCTGGGGAAGGGGACGCTGGCGGCGAGTACGTTTTGCACTTCCTGCGGCATGCCGAACAGCATCGGGGTGCCGAAGATGCCCGGGGCAATCGTCATGTTGCGGATGCCGCTGCGCGCCAGGTCGCGCGCGATCGGCAATGTCATGCCGACGACGCCACCCTTGGATGCTGCGTATGCGGCCTGGCCGATCTGGCCATCGTAGGCGGCGACGCTGGCGGTCGAGACGATTGCGCCGCGCTCGCCCGTGGCTTCGGGCTCATTCTTGCTCATGGCCTCGGCGGCCAGGCGGATCATGTTGAAGGTGCCGATGAGGTTCACGGTGACGGTCTTGCTGAATGTCGCCAGTGGGTGCGCGCCTTTCTTGCCCACCGTCTTTTCTGCCGGAGCGATGCCGGCGCAGTTCACCAGCCCCATCAGCTTGCCCAGCGATACCGCCTTGTCCACGGCGGCCTGGGCATCTGCCTCGCTGCTGACATCGCAGCGTACGAACTGGCCGTTGATTTCGCGCGCCACGGCTTCGCCACGTTCTGCCTGCATGTCGGCGATCACCACGGTGGCGCCGGCTGCGGCCAGCATGCGCGCCGTGCCTTCGCCCAGACCGGATGCGCCCCCGGTGACAATGAATACCTTGCCCTTGATGTCCATGGAAACCTCGATGAGTTGACGTGAACGTCAATTATGGCCGAGAGACGCGGACGCGATGCGGGCAAAAAAAAGCCCGGTACGAGACCGGGCTTGAAGGGATCCAGAAATTGACATTTCGTGAGGATCCAAGGAGACAACCGAAACAGGTGACCGAAGTCACGTGGCGCCAGTATAAGGGAAAACCCTTTATCGGTTCAAGCGCCCTGTTGTATTTCTGCGATCAGCGCTTGCGGCCAGCGGCAGCAACCTTGGTGGCGCTGGCGGTCGCGGCGTTGAAGTTGGCTTCAGCCATGTCGGTGGCTTGCTTGACAGCCTTTTGCACCGATTCAAACGCGTTGTTGGCGGCCGAGACGGCGCTCTTGAACACGGCGACGGTGGTTTCGGTACCGGCGGGAGCGTTCTTGGCGGTGTTCTCGACAAATTCGGAGAAGGTGCGCTGTGCATCGGCAGCCTTGACTTCGAACGCCTTGCCGAACTCAGTGCTGGTGTTGGACGCGATGTCGTACACGTGACGGCTGTAGGCCAGGGTCTTTTCGGCCAGGGGTTGGAACAGGCTGGCTTGCAGCGTCAGCAGCTCTTGCGCATCCTTGGCGGACAGCACGGCCTGGGCGTGGGCGTTGGCTTCCGACAGCGCGGCGCGCGAGGCGGTCACGTTCAGTTCGACGAGCTTCTCGACGCCTTCGAAGGCCTTGCTGGTCAGGCCGAACAGGGTTTCGAGGTTGGCCTTCTGGGCGGCCAGGAATTGTTCTTGGGGCAACGACATGATGGAACTCCTAAGTTGACAGTACGCCAGTTGGCGCGATTCATGGGACTGCTCTGATCAACTTATGTTGCAGTGCAGCATGGATCGAATTATAGGGGTGCTTCACGGGATTGCAAGCGGTTTTTGTTGCGCTGCAGCATTTATTTGTTGCCAAGTGTGTTTTCATCGGCTGCCGCAGCGGCAACCCTCTGCGGCCAGCGTGCTCGGGGCTGCTGGCACAATGGCCCAATCATGTCTGCTGCTTCCCCTGCGTCCCCTTCGCCTGGTCCCCGTTTGGCGCCTCCCGCGAGAGAGGCCTATCGCGTCTTTCGACCCATCGGCACGCGCTGGATGGACAACGATGTCTACGGTCACGTCAACAACGTGGTCTATTACAGCTGGTTTGATACCGCCGTCAACGCCTGGTTGATCGAGCAGGGTGCGCTGGATATCCACCACGGCGACACCATTGGCCTGGTGATAGAGACGCAGTGCAATTATTTCGCCCCGCTGGCCTTCCCGCAGACGGTGGAGGCCGGGCTGCGCGTGGCCCATCTGGGCAAAAGCAGCGTGCGCTACGAAGTCGGTCTGTTTGCGCGGGGCGAGGCGCTGGCGGCGGCCTGCGGGCATTTTGTGCATGTGTATGTCGGGCGCGAAGACCGTCGTCCAAGGCCGCTGCCCGATACGTTGAGGCAGGCGCTGCAAGGTCTGTTGATACCCCGTTGATCGCCTTTTCATGATTATCCAGAGCCTGCTCGACACCGATCTGTACAAATTCACCATGATGCAGGTGGTGCTGCATCACTTCCCCGGTGCCCAGGTGGAGTACCGCTTCAAGTGCCGCACGCCCGGTGTGGCGCTTGCGCCTTACGTCGATGAAATCCGCGAGGAAATCCGCGCGCTGTGTCAGCTGCAGCTCAGCGAGCAGGAGCTGGCCTACCTGGGCTCGATGCGCTTCATCAAGAGCGATTTCGTTGATTTCCTCGGGCTGTTTCGACTCAATGAGAAGTACATCCGGGTGACGCCTCTGCCAAGCGGCGAGATCGACATTGTCATCGTCGGCCCGTGGCTGCACACCATCCTGTTCGAGATACCGGTGCTGTCCATCGTCAATGAGGTGTACTTTCGCAACCAGCATCCCCGGCCGGATTACGAGGAAGGCAGAAAACGCCTGGGGGTCAAGATCGATCAGCTGCATGGCGCCGGTCTGACGGAGCTGAAGATTGCCGATTACGGCACGCGCCGGCGCTTTTCGCGTGACTGGCACGCAGAGCTGCTGCGCACCCTGGCGGGGCGGCTGGGCGTGGAAGACAAGCGTCGCGGCTTGAGTGGCAAATTCGCCGGCACCAGCAACGTGCTGTATGCGATGAAGCTGGGCCTGACACCGCTGGGCACGATGGCGCATGAGTACCTGCAGGCCTGCCAGTCGCTGGGTCCGCGCCTGCGCGACACGCAGATCTATGGTTTTGAAGTCTGGGCCAAGGAGTACCGCGGCGACCTGGGCATTGCGCTGTCGGACGTGTACGGCATGTCGGCCTTCCTGCGCGATTTTGATCTGTACTTCTGCAAGCTGTTTGACGGCGCGCGCCACGACAGCGGCGACCCCTTCGCCTGGGGCGAGCGCATGCTGCAGCACTACCGCGACAACCGGGTCGATCCGCTGACCAAGGTGCTGATCTTCAGCGACGGGCTGACGGTGCCGCGCATCATCGAGCTCTACCAGCGGTTTCATGGCCGCTGCCTGCTGGCCTTCGGCATAGGCACCAACCTGACCAATGATCTGGGCTACGAGCCGCTGCAAATCGTCATCAAGATGACGCGGTGCAACGGCCAGCCGGTCGCCAAACTCTCGGATGCGCCCGGCAAGAACATGTGCAACGATGAAAAATATTTGGCCTACCTGCGCCAGGTGTTCGATATTCCGAGTCCTGCGTAACCTCTGTCCAAGGAATTTCCCGGTGAAGTCACTGCGTTGCTGGCTGCTGGCCAGCCTGGGTCTGCTGCCGATGCTGGCGGCAGCCAGCGAGATCGATGGCAGCCAGCTGGCCGGCTGGTGGGGTGTGCCGTTCGCCGGCGTGCTGCTTTCGATCGCGCTGCTGCCCATGCTGGCACCGATCTTCTGGCACCACCACTTTGGCAAGGTCACGGCGGCCTGGGCGCTGGCTTTCTTCATCCCCTTTGCGCTGGTGTTCGGCTGGGGCGCCGCAGGCCAGGGCCTGGTGCATGCGCTGGTGGCCGAATACCTGCCGTTCGTCATCCTGCTGACGGCGCTGTTCACCGTGGCCGGCGGCATCTATATCCGTGGCAACCTGCGCGGCACGCCGCTGCTCAACGCGGGCATTCTGGCCATAGGCGCGGTGCTGGCGAGCTTCATGGGGACGACGGGGGCTTCGATGCTCTTGATTCGCCCCTTGATTCGCGCCAATGACAACCGCAAGCATGTGGCGCACGTGGTGGTTTTCTTCATCTTCATCGTCTCCAACGCGGGCGGCTCGTTGACCCCACTGGGCGATCCGCCGCTGTTCCTTGGCTTCCTGAAGGGTGTGACGTTTTTCTGGACCGTGGATCACATCGTCTTCGAGACGCTGTTGCTCGTGGGCGTGCTGCTGGCCTTGTTCTTCGCGCTGGATTCCTGGTACTTTCGCCAGCAGGGCGAGCGCAACCAGGCAGACCCCACGCCCGATTCGTCGCAGGACGCGCTGGGCTTTGACGGCAAGATCAACTTCGTGCTGCTGCTGGCCATCGTCGGTTTGGTGCTGATGAGCGGCCTGTGGCAATCGCCGGTGCAGTGGGAGCTGGCGGGCACCGCTGTCGGCCTGCCGGGGCTGGTGCGCGACGCCGGGATGGTTGCCATCACGCTGATCTCGCTGGCGCTCACGCCGCGCGCGGTGCATGAGGCCAACCAGTTCAGCTGGGGGCCGATGCAGGAGGTGGCCAAGCTGTTCGCGGGCATCTTTCTCACCATCATTCCGGTGATTGCGATGCTGCGCGCCGGCGTCGACGGAGCGTTCGGCCCCATCGTCGCGGCCGTGACCGGCGCCGACGGCGAACCGCTGCCGGCCATGTACTTCTGGGCCACGGGACTGCTGTCGTCGGTGCTGGACAACGCGCCCACCTATCTGGTGTTCTTCAATACCGCCGGCGGCGACGCCGCGACCCTGATGACCACGCACGCGGCGACGCTGGCGGCGATTTCGGCCGGTTCGGTCTTCATGGGTGCCAATACCTATATTGGCAATGCCCCCAATCTGATGGTGAAGGCGATCGCCGAGGACCGCGGGGTGAAGATGCCGGGGTTCTTCGGCTACATGCTGTGGTCGGGCGGCATTCTGATTCCGCTGTTCATCGTCATCACCTGGCTGTTCTTCTGAGGAGTTTGTCGTGCCCAAACCGCGCGTGCTGGTGGCCTGTGTTGTTTTCCCCGAGGTGCTGGACAAGCTCAGGCAGCATTTCGAGGTCGAGGCCATCGCTGAGGGTGAGGTCTGGCACCAGGATGAATTTGCGCGGCGTCTGGCCGACAAGCAGGGCGCCTACATCACCGGCGGGCACCGCATCGATGCAGCGCTGCTGGCCGTGTGCCCGCAGCTGAAGATCGTGGCCAACATGGCGGTGGGCTACAACAATTTCGACGTGGCCGCGATGAGCGCGACAGGCGTGGTCGGCAGCAACACGCCCGATGTGCTGACCGAGACCACGGCCGACTTCGGTTTTGCGCTACTGATGGCGGCGGCGCGACGCATGCTCGAGTCCGAGAAATTCCTGCGCGCCGGGGAGTGGAAGCGCTGGCGCTACGACATGTTTGCCGGCTGCGAGGTGCATGGCAGCACGCTCGGCATTCTGGGCATGGGGCGCATAGGGCAGGGGATTGCCCAGCGCGGCGCCTACGGCTTTGGCATGGAGGTGATCTACCACAACCGCAGCCGGCTCGATGTGCACACCGAGAACCTGTGCAAGGCGCGCCATGTGGGCATGGACGCGCTGCTCGAGCAGTCTGACCACCTCGTGCTGGTGCTGCCCTACACCCCAAAGGTGCACCACATCATCGGCGCCCCCGAATTGGCGCGCATGAAGCCGACGGCGACGCTGGTGAACATCGGGCGCGGCGGGCTGGTGGATGAAGACGCACTGGCGGCAGCGCTCAAGGCAGGGCGATTGGCCGCGGCGGGCCTGGATGTGTTCGAGGGCGAGCCGCATGTGAACCCGGCGCTGCTGGAGCTGCCCAACGTGGTGCTGACGCCGCACATTGCCAGTGCCACCGTGCCCACGCGCCTGGCGATGGCGCGGCTGGCGGCGGACAACCTGATTGCCTTTTTCGATGGGCGTGGCGCGCTCACGCCAGTCAATTGAGTGAAAACCGGCGTTCGCGCATACCCGGCAAGTGCTACAAGCTATTAAATGAGTAGTAATTTGCCTCTGGAGTGGCTGGTAGCGCTGGGCATGCTGGCGCTGGTCGTGCTGCTGCTCCTCGTGCTGCTGCTGCGCCGCCCGCGCGTGGCCTTGCCAGCCGAATGGCCCGAGCGGCTGCAGGCACTGGAAGCCGCCACGCAGGCCACGCAGCTGGCGGTGGCGCGCAACGACGGCGCGCTGGCCAGCATGGGCGAGCAATTGCGCGCCTTCACCCAGGTCACGCGCGAGGTGCTGGATGAGCGTCTGGCGCAGGCGGCAAGCGATGCTCGCGCCAGCCGTGGCGAGTTGCAATCGGCCTTTGGTGCGTTGCAAACGCGCCTGGAGCAGCTGTTGGTGCAGTCGCGCGGCGAGCAGACCCAGGCCTTGACCGCCTTCCGCGCGGAACTGACGGGTACTGCGCAGCAGCTGGCTGGCGACAGTGCGCAATCGCGCGAAGGCATGGCGGCCAGCACCCAGGCGATGGGTCAGCAGATCCAGGAACGCTTTGATGCGCTGGGGCAGGTCACGCGCGGCACGCTGGATTCGCTCAAGGGCGATATCCAGGGGCAGCTCGCCACCATGTCGGCTGCGTTGCGCCAGCAGCTGGGCCTGACGACCGAGGAGCTCACGCGCCAGCTCACCGGCCTGGTCGCCAGCCACCAGCAGGGCGGCGAGGCGCTGCGCAATGCGCTCAACGAGCGCCTGGCGGCGATCCAGCAGGATAACGCCGCCAAGCTCGACGAGATGCGCCGCACCGTCGATGAAAAGCTGCACGCGACGCTGGAGCAGCGCCTGGGCGAATCCTTCAAGCTGGTGAGCGAGCGGCTGGAGCAGGTGCACAAAGGCCTGGGCGAGATGCAGACGCTGGCGGGCAGCGTCGGCGACTTGAAGCGCGTGATGACCAACGTCAAGACGCGCGGCACCTGGGGCGAGATGCAACTGGCGGCGCTGATCGACAACGTGCTGACGGCCGATCAGTACGCGCGCAACGTCAAGACCGTGCCGGGCAGCGATGAACTGGTGGAGTTCGCCATCCGCCTGCCGGGCAAGAGCGACGAAGCGCCGGTGTGGCTGCCGGTCGATTCCAAGTACCCGGTTGAGCACTATCAGCGCTTGATCGACGCGCAGGAAGCGGCCGACAAGGGGGCGATCCAGTCGGCGGGCAATGCGTTTGAGACCTCGATCCGCGCCGAGGCGAAGAAGATTTACGCCAAGTATGTTTCGCCGCCGCACACCACCGACTTTGCCGTGCTCTACCTGCCGACCGAAGGCCTGTTCGCCGAGGTCATGCGCCGCCCGGGTCTGGTGGAAGCGGTGCAGAACGAGGCGCGCGTGATGATCACCGGGCCGGCCAATTTCGCCGCGATGCTCTCCAGCCTGCAAATGGGCTTCAAGACGCTGGCGATCGAGAAGCGTTCGTCCGAAGTCTGGGGCGTGCTCGGCCAGGTCAAGACCGAATTCGCCAAGTTCGGCGAGGCAGTCGATGCCACGCGCAAGTCGATCGACGCGGCAGCGAAGAAGTTTGAACAGGTGGACGTACGCACCCGCGCCATTCAGCGCAAGCTGCGCGACGTGCAGGAATTGCCGGCGCCCGATGGCGCGCCACCTGCCGAGCTGCCACGGGAGCAGGCAAGCGCCTGAGCCCGCATTAAAAAGGGGCGCCAGGCGCCCCTTGTGCAGTCAAGGCAAAGCCATCAAGCCAGAGAATCGGCCCAGATGTTGCGCGCCCAGGCGAGCGCGAACTTGCCTTCCAGCTCGCTGGCAACACCGGAAACGCCGCCCGAGCCCTGTACCGGGAGCATGGTCTTTTTCTCGGCGTCGTAGCGGTGCACGCTGGCCACGTGTACCACGTCGGTGGCGCTGACGAAGCTGTAGCAGGTATTGTTGTAGATCGGGAGCTGGTCGGGAGCACGGCCCGAGAGCATGGCAACCACGGCGGCGGCTGCCACCTTGCCGTGCTGGTTGGCCATGTGGCCGGACTTGGGCATTTGCGGCGCGCTCAGCGTGCAGTCGCCCAGAATGTGCACGCCCCTGGCCTTGGCATGCTCCATGGTGAGCCAGTCCACCTCGCTCCAGCGGTTGTTGGAGGTGGCAAGACCGGCCTTGGCCACCACATCGCTCGCACGCATGGGCGGAATGACGTTGAGCACCGCTGCCTTCACGTCGTCGTTGAAATCGAACTTCAGGGTGTGGGTGGCGGCATCGACATCGACCAGACGGTGCTTGGGCATGTATTCGATCACGCCCTTGTAGCGGTCGGCCCAGGCCTTCTTGAACAGCGGCCCCTTGGAGGTGACATCGTCGTTGGCGTCCAGGACCAGCACCTTGGACTTGGGCTTGGCCTTCTGGAAGTAGCTTGCGACCTGGCAGGCGCGCTCATACGGGCCGGGCGGGCAGCGGTAGGGTGCCAGCGGGATGGCCATGGCGAACACGCCGCCGTCGGGCATGGCCTCGAGCTGCTGGCGCAGCGTGACGGTTTGCGGACCGGCTTTCCAAGCGTGCATGATCTTCTCTTGCGCGCCGGGCTTGTTCATGCCGGGCAGGCTTTCCCACATGAAATCCACGCCGGGCGAGAGGATCAGGCGGTCATAGGGCAGGGTGCCGCCGCTCGCAAGGCGGACCTGGCGCTTGTCCATGTCGATGCCGCTCACGCGGTCGGCAACGACCTTCACCCCGTGGCGCGCCTTGAGGTTGTCGTAAGGCGTGGTGATGTCGGCCATGGTCTTGGTGCCGCCGAGCACCAGGTTGGAAATCGGGCAGGAGACGAAGGCGGCGTTGGGTTCCACCAGCGTGACTTCAACCTTGCCTTCGGACCACATGCGTATGTATTTGGCAGCCGTGGCGCCACCATAGCCGCCACCGACGACGACGACCTTGCCGCCCGCGCTGCCACCAACGGAAGCACAGCCGGCGGTGATGCCCAGCACGGAAACGGCAGAAGCGGCAGAACCCGCACGAATGAATTGACGACGATCCATGGTGCTGCTCCTCACTTCTTCTGCACTGCGAAATAGCCGGCGATCGCCTTGAGCTGATCGTCGGTATAGCCCTTGGCGAGCTGCGTCATGATGGTGGAAGGTGCCGCGCCGCTCTTGTAGGCGAGCAGTTTTTCCGTCATGTCGGCGGCATTCTTGCCGGCCAGCGGCGGCATGCCTTTTTCGGCCTGGCCGTTGGTGCCATGGCAGTTGGCGCAGCCCGCGGCCCAGCTTTTGACCTGTGTAGCTGAAGTCTGGGCCTGGGAGAGGGAGGCTGCGCTCGCCAGCGCAGCAGTCAAGACGAGAGCGAGTGCTCGGTTCATGGTTTGGCGTCCTCCTTTGGACAGTGGGGGGCGGGAAATCAGTGATGACTGTGGCAGCTTTGAAACGGGCTGTTCCAATCACAGCCAGTTTCAGTGCTGCCTTATGTATCTTAGGGTCGTGCGTCGCTGGCACGACCGAGGGTTTACCCCCGAATTGACGATGAATGCGCGAGGCTTTTGCTCGCGCAGGCGGATGGGCTTACGGCAGGCCGTAAAAATTGCGGATCAGCTCCCAGGCCTCCTGCGGGTCGTCGGTCAGGTGAAAGAGTTCGAGGTCCTCGGCGGAGATCGTGCCTTCCTCGACCATCACCTCCGGATGCAGCACCCGCTGCCAGAAGCTGCGGCCAAAGAGCACGATGGGCACCGGCTTGGCCTTGCGCGTTTGCACCAGCGTGAGTACCTCGAAGAGTTCGTCCAGCGTGCCGAAACCGCCGGGAAACACCACCAGCGCCTTGGCGCGCATCATGAAGTGCATCTTGCGCAGCGCAAAGTAGTGGAACTTGAACGACAGCGACGGCGTGATGAAGCGGTTGCCGCTTTGCTCGTGCGGCAGCGTGATGTTCAGGCCGATGTTGGGTGCACCCACGTCGTGCGCGCCGCGGTTGGCTGCCTCCATGATGCCGGGTCCGCCGCCGGTGCAAATCGTCAGGCGTTCAGCCGGCGGGCGACTCTGGCTGTATTCGGCCACCAGTTGCGCAAAGCGCCTGGCCTGGGCGTAGTAGTGGCTGTTCTTCACGGCGCGCTCGGCCAGCCGGATGCGCTCGGCGTCTTGGCTGGCACGTGCCTGGGCCAGCTGCTGCTGCGCCTCGTTGGGCGCCAGGGTGCGCGCACTGCCGTAGACGACGACGGTGCTTTCTATGCCCTGCTCCATCAGGTTCAAGTCCGGCTTCAGCAGCTCCAGCTGAAAGCGGATGCCGCGGGTTTCGCGCCGCTGCAGGAACTCGGGGTCGATGAATGCAAGGCGGTAGGCGTTGGGCTTGAACGGATCGCCGTTGGTGGTGTTGCGGTGCAGCTCGCCCCACATTTCCGTGAGGCGGGCATCTTGCAGTTCGGTGTTGGATTCCATGCTGAAATTCTATAGAAAAATGGCCATATCGCGCGTCTGTGCTGCGCTGGACGCTTCACTAAAAATAGCGTTACACCCCAGACTTTGCGTGAACCATGAGCGGCGCGAGTGTTTGCAGGCCAAGCCATGTCATGGTCAGCGAGCCTGCCAGGTGCAGCATGGCGACCACCAGCGCGTGCCCCAGCCGCCCCTGGGTAAGCAAGCCCACGACCTCGGCCGAGAACGTCGAAAACGTGGTGAGCGCACCCAGAAAACCGGTGACCAGTGCCAGCCGCCAGACAGGGTCGATCTGCGGCCAGGCTTCGAAGGCGCCAATCGCCAGCCCGATCAGGTAGCTGCCGATCAGGTTGGCCGCGAGCGTGCCCCAAGGCAGGAAGGCACCAGGGGCGTTGAGCCACAGGCCCAGGGTCCAGCGTGACAGGGCCCCCGCGCTGGCCCCGAGGCAGATGGCAATGATCGTGGGCAAGTTGGCGGGCATGGCGCTGTGTGGGTCAGGAGCTGGCTGCTATGAAGGTGATGGTGTGGCTGATGCCTGCATCCAGGCGAGGCGATCGGCATGCATGGCATCAAGAGTATGGCGTTGCAGCAGTGGAGCCGACAGCGCACGCAATTCGGCGCGTACCTCGGGATCTTCAAGACCTCGAACGCATTGTGCCAGCGCCTGTGGATCGCCCTGTCGATACAGCAGGCGCTGGTCGAGGCCGAGTGCGACATAAGCCGCGGCGTCGGGGCATACGGGCAGGGCCCCGCGGCACAGCGCGTCAAAGACCAGGCGTGGCTGTTCGTCGTTCAGGTTGGTCAGCAGCACCAGGTCTTGCGTGTCGAGCAGGGTGAAGAAAGGTCCGGGGTAGGCGACCGGTTCGAGCAGCGTGAAATGCTCGAGTGCCAGGCGTTCGACCTGCGCCTTGAGCGCGGCCTTTTCAGGCCCGGCGCCGATCAGCGTGATCTGTGGCGTGAGTTGCGGGCGCAGCAAGGCCAGTGCGTCCAGTCCGATGTGAAAGCCCTTCATCGACTCCAACCGCCCCGCCATGCATACACGCAGCGCAGCCGATCCTGGTGCCGGGCGGTCGGTGCGGATGTCTTTTTCGCTGATCCAGCTGGCGATGCCGACATGCAGATTGGTGTTGACGCCGTGTACCAGGGACCGCAGCCCTTCACCGACGATGAAAACACCGGTGCAGCGGCGTGCCAGCCAGCGCTGGGTGAAGCGGATGTCCACGTAGTGCACCAGCGCACGCGCACGGCGCGCCAGCCCTTGGTGGCGGCTGTTGAGCAGCGCGGTGCGGGCGCGGTTGCTGGAAATGCCAAGGAATACCGGTGTGCCGTGGCGTCGTGCCAGCGCGAGCACCTGACGCGCCAGGCGGGCGCCGCGCCAGCCGGCGTTGCCGGGCAGCTGGATGCAACGGGCACGCGCGACGGCGGCTGCCAACGTTTGGGCATCACTGCTCAGCACGGTGATGGATGGTGCGAGTGTGCCGATGTTGCCCTCGATCGTGGACTGGATGGGGCAGACCAGGGTGACCGGGACCAGCGCCGCCTGCGCGTTGATATCACGCGCCCACAGATCCAGCGTGTGCCAGCCGCCATCACCGCGTGCCACCGCAATCGGCGAGATGATCAGCACGCCGGTCCGCGGCGTGCCCGATGATGGCGCAGCACAGGCGGGCGAGCTGGCTGCTCCGCTCATTGGGCCGCCCGCAGCATGTGGTGGCAGCGCTGCGCCATCTGCACGAAACGCTCCAGCGGAAATTCACCAAGGTGGCGTGCGTAGTGGCCGAGCGCGCCGAGCAGGTGCAGCATCGGGGCCTCGCGCGCGTCGCCCAGCCGCTCGCCATGCCAGCGCAGCTCGCGTGCGAGCGTGCGCCGGGGAATGCCCAGCGAGTCCGCAGCCCGGATCAGCCCATAGATGGCGTAGCCGCGCGGGGTGGCCCCGCCCCAGTCGATCAGCGCCAGGCGCCCGTCGCGCTGGCGCATCATGTTGGCGGTCCACAGGTCGCCGTGCATGGGTACGTGGCGCGCCTGCAGCGTGCCCGCGTGCAGGCGCTGTGCCATATGCCGCGCCGCCTCGCGCAGATCGTGCGGCAGGGCATCGAGTTGCTCCAGCGCCGCCAGTGAGGTGAGGAATTCGGCCTGCGTGTCTGCGTCAGGTGCGTCGGCCACCAGGCATACCTCGCGCAGCCAGCCCAGCAGTTCACCGCGCACGCCCCAGCGCGCCAGCCGCCAGCGTATGCGGCCGGTGGCGAGCGGTCGGCAGTGTGGCACGATGAAAAAGGAGCGCCCCTGCACGCGCCCCTGGCCCAACACGTCGAGCACGACGCGGCCCGCAGATTCGCCCAGGCGCTGCTTGAGCACATGCATGCGCTCCACTTCCTCGGCGCTGGCGTCGGGAAAGGCGGATGGCGATACCTTCAGCACATGCGCGTCGCCCAGGCGGTAGACGGTCTGCGCGTCGGCCACCGCGCGCCGGTCACTGAGCAGAGTCAGTTGTGCGGGGGGGAGGGGGGGGGGGTCGGCTGGCATCGGTCTCCCTTTCTCATGGTGGTGCGCGGCATGCCGGTTGCCGCGCCCGTTTCATCGTGATTTTTCTTCGAACACCTGCAGCAGGCGGTCCAGTCCGCCCGCATTGATCGCCACCTTGGCCTGTGCGCGCACCGCGGGCTTGGCGTGGTAGGCCACGGAGAGGCCGGCAGCGCCCATCATCAAAAGGTCGTTGGCGCCGTCGCCCATCGCAATCGTCTGCTGCGGTGCGATGCCCATGAAGGAAGCGAGTTCCAGCAGCGCGCGGCGCTTTTCCGCGCCGTCGCAGATGTCGCCCCAGCTCTGATCGACCATGCGACCGGTGAGGCGACCGTGGGCGAATTCAAGCACGTTGGAGCGTGCAAACTGGATGCCGAGCCGCGCCTTGACCCGGTCAGAGAAAAACGTGAACCCGCCGGACACCAGCAGTGTGGCGATGCCCGTCGCCTGCGCCGCCTGCATCAGCGCCTCGGCACCGGGGTTGATGCGCAGGCGCTCGGTGTAGATGGCTTCCAGCTGCGCCAGCGTCACGCCTTCGAGCAGTGCGACGCGCTGGCGCAGGCTCTCCTTGTAATCGGCAATATGCCCCTGCATGGCGGCCTCGGTGATGGCCGAGACCTCGGCCTTCTTGCCGACGGCGGCGGCAATTTCGTCCACGCATTCGATGCTGATGAGCGTCGAATCCATGTCGCAGGCCAGCAGTTTGAAGTCCCCCAGGCGCAGTGGCGCGGCAATGCCCTGCACGGTGAGGCCAGGCGCGATCTCGCGCGGTGCTTCGGTACGTGTCATGTGGCGATTATCGGGTGGCAAAGCGCTCGAACACGGCGCCCAGTTGCGCGTGCCAGCGCGCCTTGTCGGCTGCCGGTGCAAAGCTGGCGTCGAAGCTGTTGGCGGCCAGCTGCCAGGCGTGACCGGCGTGCATGCCGGTGGCGGCGAAGACCTGGCGCAGGTTCTCGTTCGTGTAGCCGCCGAAATAGGCCGGGTCGTCAGAATTGACCGTCGCTACCAGGCCGGCATCCAGCAGCGCCTTGAGGTTGTGATCGCGCAGATCGGGAAAGACCTGCAGCTTCTGGTTGGAGAGCGGGCAGACCGTGAGCGGGATGCGTTCGCGCGCCAGGCGCTCCATCAGCGCCGCGTCGTGCACCGCCTGCACGCCGTGGTCTATGCGCTCGGCGTGCAGCAAGTCCAGCGCCTGCCAGATGTAGGCGGGAGGGCCTTCTTCGCCGGCGTGCGCCACGCGGTGCAAGCCCAGTTCGCCGCAGCGTGCAAAAACGCGTTCGAATTTTTCCGGTGGATGGCCCAGCTCGCTCGAATCCAGCCCCACGCCGATGAAATGCTCGCGCAGCGGCAGCGCCTGCTCCAGCGTCTCGAAGGCTTCACGTTCGGAGAGATGGCGCAGAAAGCTCAGAATCAAGCTGGCGCTGATGCCGTGCATGGCCTGTGCATCCCGGCAGGCGCGCGCGAGGCCGTGCACCACGGTTTCCATCGCCACGCCGCGCGCAGTGTGCGTCTGCGGGTCGAAAAACATCTCCACATGGACTACGTTATCCATAGCTGCTCGCGCAAGGTAGGCAAGCGCCAGATCGTAAAAATCCTCTTCTTTTTGCAGTACGCCTGCACCCTGGTAGTACAGATCCAGAAAGCTTTGCAAATTCGTGAAGGCATAGGCACTGCGCAGTTCCTGCACGCTGGCGTAGGGCAGGGGGATGTCATTGCGCTGCGCCAACTGGAAGATCATTTCAGGCTCAAGCGAACCTTCAACGTGGATATGCAGCACCGCCTTGGGCATGGCGGCCAGCAGCGCAGGCAGGTGCTTGTCGGCAATCGGTGGCAGGCTGGGCGGCAAGGCAGGCTCCGGTGATGGTGGTGGCTGGAACATACCACCGGCCGTGGTTCCCCCGGTTTTCACACTTTCTCCGTACCGCCAACAAAAAAGCACCTGGTTTTTAAGCCAAGTGCTTGATTTCATTGGTAGGCGCGATTGGACTCGAACCAACGACCCCCACCATGTCAAGGTGGTGCTCTAACCAGCTGAGCTACGCGCCTGTTCTACCGAAGCGTGCGATTCTAGCAAGAAAAACCGCAGGTTCGCCGGATTTCAGCGCCTGCGGGCCGTGCGCACGCCAGGCACGGCGGCGACGATGGCGAGCACCTTGTTCAGCCGTTCGGTGTCGGGCACTTCCACCGTGAAGACCATCCAGGCGCTGCCCTTGACGGATTGCGTCTGCACGCCGATGACGTTGGTCTTCTCGCGCGTGAAGACGTCGGAGATGTCGCGCAGCAGACCCTGGCGGTCGGTGGCTTCGATGGCCACGTCCATGGGGTAGACCTCACGCTCGGGGCGCGCGTCACTGCCCCAGGCGACGTCGATCACCCGCTCTTCGTGGCGCGCGGCGAGCTCGCGGAAGTTGCTGCAATCGGCGCGGTGCACGCTCACGCCCTTGCCACGCGTGACAAAGCCGCGGATGTCGTCGGGCGGTGCGGGCTTGCAGCACTTGGCCAGTTGCGTCATCAGCGAGCCTATGCCGACGACCAGCACGGCGCCTTTGCCGCTGGCGCTGCTGCGGGCCTTTCTGCGAGAGGCGGGCTCTGGCGCCACTGGCGCATCTGCGGGCGGCGGGCGCAGCAGTTGCTCGATCGAGCGCAGCGAGAGCTCGTCCTTGCCCACGACCTCGAACAGAGCCTCTGCGGTCTTGAATCCGAGTTGCCCAGCCAGGTCATCGTGCCGCAAGGCGGTTTTGCCTTCGCGCTGCAAGAGTTTTTCCACCAGCTCGCGTCCGCGGGCGATGGTGTGCTCCAACTGCTCGGCGTTGAACCAGGCGCGTACCTTGGCCTTGGCGCGCGGGCTGGTCAGGTAGCCCAGCTCCGGGTTGAGCCAGTCGCGCGAGGGGCGTCCTTCCTTGGCGGTAGTGATCTCGACCGTCTGACCGTTTTGCAGCGCGGTGTTCAGCGGCACCATGCTGCCGTCCACCTTGGCGCCGCGGCAGCGGTGGCCGACGCTGGTGTGCACCGCATAGGCAAAGTCCACCGGCGTTGCGCCCTGCGGCAGCTCGATCACCGCGGCGTCGGGCGTGAGCACGTAGATGCGGTCTTCAAACAGCGTGCTGTGGCTGGCGCTGCCGGCAAGATCGCGCTCCCACGCCAGCAGCTGGCGCAGCACGGCGATCTTGGCGTCGTAGTCGCTGGCGGCACTCACGCCGGCATAACCTTTGGTGCCGGCTTCCTTGTAGGCCCAGTGGGCGGCCACGCCGCTTTCGGCATGGTCGTGCATGGCCTGGGTGCGGATCTGGATCTCGATCGCCTTGCCGTCCGCGTCGCGCACCACGGTGTGCAGCGACTGGTAGCCATTGGGCTTGGGCTTGGCAATGTAATCGTCGAATTCGGATTCGATCGATTGGTAGTGGCTGTGCACCCAGCTCAACGTGGCGTAACACGCCTTCACGCTCGGCACGATGACGCGCAGCGCGTGCAGGTCGTAGACCTGGTCGAAGCTCAGCGATTTGCCGCGCATCTTCTTGACGATGCTGTAGATATGCTTGGGCCGGCCCGAGACCTTGGCCTGTATGCCCTGGTCGCGCAGATCGCGCTCCAGTCGCGTGCGCAGCTGTTCGACATAGGCCTCGCGCTCGGTGCGCTTTTCATCGAGCAGCCGCGCCACGTCGCGGTAGGTGTCGGGCTCGAGGCCGCGAAACGCCAGGTCTTCCAGCTCCCACTTGAGCTGCCAGATGCCCAGGCGGTTGGCCAGCGGCGCGAAAACCTGCAGTGTCTCGCTGGCCATGGCGGGCGAAACGGGCTTTTTGACCGATGCGTAGTAGCGCATGGTCTGCAGGCGCGATGCCAGGCGCAGCAGCACCACGCGCAGGTCGCGCGAGAACGCCAGCAGCATCTTGCGCACGTTCTCGGTTTGCAGCTGCGTGCTGTCCATCGGCATGCGCGTGCTGTGCGCTTCGCGCGCCACGCGCTGCACATGCATGAGCTTGGTGGTTTCCACCGCCAGTTGCGCGAAATTCGGACTGAAGGCCTTGGCAATGATCTCTTCGGGGCGCGTCAGGTGGGCACAGGTGTGCACCAGGTAGATGGCGGCCTGCATGGTCTCCGAGCTGCCGAGCTGGCGCAGGATTTGCGCGACGGCGTCGGCGTGTGCCAGCGTGTTTTCGCCGGAATCCAGCGTTTCGCCCGCGAGCAGCGGCTCGGCGAAGGCGCGCGCGCGCTGCAGCGCTTCCTGCGGGTGCAGGTCCAGGTCCGCGACCGCCTGGGTGGTGGCGGCGATCAGGTGCGGCAGTGGTTCCGCGTGCCGTGCCTCGTCGCGCACGGAAGTCGCAGCGGCTGTCGTCGACGGGAGCGTGTTGCTCTTCATGCGTTGTGCGTTGCCTCCGGCGCGAGCAGGAATTGGGTGACGGCGGCCACCTGGTCGGCGGCCACCAGCGTCGGGGCATGACCAATGCCGGCAAACTCCAGCATGCGCGGGCGCGGACCGCGCTGCAGCATCTGCGCCGCCGTTTCAGGCGTCAGCAGGTCGGATACCGCGCCGCGCAGCAGCAGGGTCCGGGCCGTGATCTGGTCGTAGAGCTGCCACATCATGGCTTCGCCGTCCTTGGCCATTTGTGGCGTGAGGCTTTTGAATGGAACGGCGATGGCCGGGTCGTAGTGCAGCTTGAAGCCGCCTTCCGCTGCGGGGCGCAGCATCGGGCGGCTGAGCGCCAGCCACTGTTCGGGCGTGTGCGGGCCGAAGGTGTCCGAGATCGCCCAAAGCGCGTCGGCGCCCTGTTGTTCGCTGGCAAAGCGCACCGGAGCGCCCAGGTATTGGCCTATGCGTTGCAAGGCCTCCCAGTTGAGCGAAGGGCCCACGTCGTTGAGCACCAGTCGGCGTATCGGCGCCGGCAGCGGCAGACCGGGTTGCCCTGCCAGCCCCATGCCGATCAAGCCGCCCATGCTGGTGCCCACCCAGTCCAGTGCCGCAATGCTGCCCTGCTGCTGTACCTGGGCCAGCATGGCCAGCATGTCGCCGCCGTAGAGCGGAATCTGGTAGCCCTGCGGATCTTGCAGCCAGTCGCTTTCGCCGCGACCGATCACGTCGGGGCAGATGACGCGGGCATGCGGCGCCAGCGCGCGCGCCAGCGTGTCGAAATCCCGCCCCTGGCGCGACAGGCCATGTGCGCAGACGATGACATGCGGGTGTGCCGGATGGCCGGTGGCGTTCCATTCCCAGTACGCCATGCGATGGCCTTCGGTTCTGCCTTGGGCGACAGCACCGGGACAGGTGACGTGGTGCAGGGTGGGTGCAAGCGGAGTATTCATGGTGCAACGCAGCGATCAATAATGGCTGTGTTGCATCCTAATTCATTCGGAGATTTATTCATGTTGCAAGGTAAAACCGCATTGGTCACAGGCTCCACCAGCGGGATTGGTCTGGGCATTGCCAAGGCGCTCGCGCGCCAGGGCGCGAACATCGTGATGAACGGCTTTGGCGATGTCGATGGCCCGCGTGGCGAGATCGAGCAGGCGGGCAAGGCGCATGGTGTGCGCACCGGCTACCACGGCGCGGACATGAGCCGCCCGGCCGAGATCGAAGCCATGATGGAGTACGCCGCCAGGGAATTCGGGTGCGTGGACATTCTGGTGAACAACGCCGGTATCCAGCACGTGAGCACGGTGCAGGATTTTCCGGTCGAGCGCTGGGACGCGATCATCGCCATCAACCTCTCCAGCGCCTTTCACACCTCGCGCCTGGCGCTGCCCGGCATGCTCAAGAACCAATGGGGGCGCATCATCAACATCGCGTCGGTGCATGGTCTGGTGGCGTCGGCGCAAAAGTCGGCCTACGTCGCGGCCAAGCACGGCATCATTGGCCTGACGAAGGTGACGGCGCTGGAAACCGCGCACACCGGCGTGACTTGCAATGCCATCTGCCCGGGCTGGGTGCTCACGCCGCTGGTGCAAAAGCAGGTCGATGCCAAGGCCAAAGAGGCGGGCGTTTCCAATGAAGAAGCCAAGAAGCTGCTGCTGGGTGAGAAGGAGCCTTCGATGCAGTTCACCACGCCCGATGAGCTGGGCGAGCTTGCAGTGTTTTTCTGCTCTGCAGCGGGCAACAACGTGCGCGGTGCGGCCTGGAACATGGATGGTGGCTGGACGGCGCAATAGCCGCGCATTGCCGCTACACGAAAAACCTGTAACAGTGGGTCAGCACACCGGGTCCGCAGGGCATTTTTGCGGATTCCGGGGCCAGAATCGCGACTGTTACAAATTCGCTGGAGGCCGTTGACATGACACCAGGCGCTGCAACCCGTACCGACAAGATCCTCATCGTCGACGACGATGCCCGCATCCGCGACCTGCTGCGCCGCTACCTGACGCAGGAAGGCTTCGAGGTCATGGTGGCCGAGGATGGCAAGGCACTCAACCGCCTGATGCTGCGCGAGACGGCCGACCTGATCGTGCTCGATCTGATGATGCCGGGCGAGGACGGCCTGTCGATCTGTCGGCGCCTGCGCGCCGCGCACGATCGCACGCCCATCATCATGCTGACGGCCAAGGGCGAGGATGTGGACCGCATCGTCGGCCTGGAAGTGGGCGCAGACGACTACCTGGGCAAGCCCTTCAACCCGCGCGAGCTGCTGGCGCGCATCCACGCCGTGCTGCGCCGGCGCCCGCCGCAGGAAGCGCCGGGCGCGCCCTCGGGCGAGAACGAGGTGGTCAACTTCGGCCCGTTCACGTTCGACCTGGGCACGCGCGCGCTGCAGAAGAATGGTGAAGAGCTGCCGCTGACGACCGGAGAGTTCGCCATGCTCAAGGCGCTGGTGCGGCATCCGCGCCAGCCGCTGTCGCGCGAAAAGCTGGCGCTGCTGGCACGCGGCAGGGAGTTCGAGCCCTTCGATCGCAGCCTGGATGTGCAGGTTTCGCGGCTGCGCAAGCTGGTGGAGCTCGATGCTGCCTCGCCGCGCTTCATTCAGACCGTCTGGGGTGTGGGCTACGTCTTTGTGCCTGATGGCACCAATTGAGCGCGCAGCACTGCAGCGGCATGGGCGACGACGCGGATTCCTCGTTTCTGCACAGCGATGCTGCGCTGGCAGGCGGGGTGGACCGCCGGCGCAAGCCGCGCCGACGCGTTGGCCTGAACCTGTTCTGGCGCACGTTCTTCCTGCTGCTGCTGCTGCTGGTGGGCAGCATTCTGGTGTGGCTACAGACGCTGCGCGCGCTGGAGCTCGAGCCGCGCACCGTGCAGACGGCGCAGCAAATCGCCTCGCTGGTCAATCTGAGCCGCGCGGCGCTCACGCATTCCGATGCGATTGCCCGCGTGGCGCTGATCAAGGCGATGGCCGAGCAGGAAGGCGTGCGCCTGGTGCCACGCGAGCCTTCGGATCGGTTCGAGCCGCTGCCGCCTTCGCCGCTGGGCCAGCGCCTGTCGCTGGAGCTCGGCCAGCGCCTGGGGCCGGGCACCGTCGTGGCCAGCCGGGTCAATGGCGAGTCCGGGCTGTGGGTGGGCTTCACCATCAATGGTGATCCGAATTGGCTGCTGCTCGATGCCTCGCGCTTGGCGGTGGCAGGGGGCGGCACCTGGCTGATCTGGCTGATGACGGCGGTGGTGCTCTCGCTGACGGGCGCGGCGGCGCTGGCGCGGCTCATCAATCTGCCGCTCAAGCAGCTGTCGCAGGCCACCAACCGCGTGCGGCGTGGCGATTTTGCCGCCAGCACGCTGGACGAGGAGGCGGTGACCAGTGAAATCCGCGAGGTCAACATCGGCTTCAATCGCATGGCACAGATGCTGGCCAAGCTGGACCAGGACCGGGCGGTGATGCTGGCCGGCATCTCGCACGATCTGCGCACGCCGCTGGCCCGCCTGCGGCTGGAAACCGAGATGAGCGTGCAGGATGAGGAAGCACGCGAGCACATGGTGGCCGACATCGTGCAGCTCGATGCCACGATAGACAAATTCCTGGATTACGCCCGCCCCGATTCGGTGGCGCTGTCGCCGCTGAGCCTGGAGGCCGTCGTTTCCACCTGCGTCTATGCGGTACGCAACGATCCGCAGATGCAGGTCACGTCGGAGGTGGCGCGCGGTCTGTATGTCATGGCCGACGAGATCGAGCTTGCGCGCGTGATCTCCAACCTGCTGGAGAATGCGCGCCGCTACGGCAAGACGCCGGAGCAGGAAATCACGCAGGTGGAAATTTCCGCCGGCAGCAGCGGTGCCTGGGTCTGGCTGGAGCTGCGCGACCACGGCACTGGCGTGGCACCCGAGCAGCTTGCGCGGCTGACGCAGCCCTTCTTTCGCGGCGATGCGGCGCGCACCGCCGCCGCTGGCGCGGGTCTGGGTCTGTCTATCGTGGACAAAACCGTGCAGCGCATGGGCGGGGCATTTTCCCTGACCAATGCCGACGCCGCGACGGGTGGCGGCCTCGTTGCTCGCGTGGAGCTCAAGCGCGCTGACGTGTTGCCGGATGAGGCGCCGGAGCTGGTGCAGCGCCTGCATCGTCCGCCGGCAGAGCCGCAGCAATCGTGAATCTTGCCGGTCGGCGGGTGCCGGCCGAATCCGTCGGTGCAATGAAAAAAGGCTTCCTGCAACAGAAGCCTTCTCGGGTTGAGCGAGGTCAGGCGATCAGACCCGCTTGCGGTATTCGCCGGTACGGGTGTCGATTTCGATCTTGTCGCCTTGATCCACGAACAGGGGTACGGCGACTTCAAAGCCGGTGCCGATCTTGGCGGGTTTGAGCACCTTGCCCGAGGTGTCGCCCTTGACGGCCGGCTCGGTCCAGGTGATTTCGCGCTCGACGCTGGTGGGCAGTTCCACCGAAATCGCCTTGCCTTCGTAGAAAACGACTTCGGCGGCCATGCCGTCTTCCAGGTAGTTGATGGCGTCGCCCATGTTGCTGGACTCGATGTCGTACTGGTTGTACTCGGCATCCATCCAGACATACATCGGATCGGCGAAGTAGGAGTAGGTGCAATCCTTCTTCTCGAGGATGACGTTGTCCATCTTGTCGTCGGCGCGGAACACGACTTCGGTGCCCATGTTGTTGAGCAAGCCCTTGAGCTTCATGCGCACGGTGGCGGCGCCGCGCCCGCCGCGGGCGTATTCGGTCTTGAGAACGATCATCGGGTCCTTGCCCTGCATGATCACGTTGCCGGCGCGGATTTCTTGAGCGATTTTCATGGCTTGCCTTGGGTCCTGGTGTGGTGCCGCTCCTGGTGTCGGGGCGGGTGGGCTGGTCGGTGAAGCCGTCCGACCCCGAGGCTGAAGAACCGGCGGGGGCGCTTGTGCGGCACTACTCTTGTGCCAGTCAAACGCAAAGACCGCGATTTTAGCTTTTTTCTTGCCCGAGGCGAAAAGGGACTTGGCGACAGCGTCTTTCAGGTGGATTTTCCGTGCCGACGCCCATGCGTGGCGGGTGGTGCGCGAGTGCCATCGCATTGGCAGCCCAGGCGGTCACTTTTCGCCTGCCGCAGCATCCATCACGGCCAAGCGTACGCAGTTTCGGCCACCGTGCTTGGCCGCGTACAGTTGTTCATCGGCTTGTTTCAGCAAGGCTTCCGGATCGATATGGCTCGCCGTCGCGCAGGCGACCCCGACGGAGACGGTGAAGCGAAGCACTTCGCCGGTGCCTGCCAGCGGCAGGGCGATGGCCGCAACCCGCTCGCGCAACCGGTGGGCCATTTCCAGCGCGCGTTCACTGGGGGTGTCTGCCGCCAGCACGACAAATTCCTCGCCGCCCAAGCGCGCCACCACATCCACGTCGCGCACCGATTGCTGCAGCACCTCGGCCATGGCCTTGAGCGCGAGGTCGCCCACGTCGTGCCCATGCGTATCGTTGATGCGCTTGAAGTGGTCGATATCCAGCATCATCACGGCCAGCGGCTGGCCCGAGCGCCGGGCGCGGCGCAGCTCTTGCTGCATCAGGTCCTGCCAGCCCCTGCGGTTTCGCAGGCCGGTGAGAGGGTCCGTGACGGCCATGAGATGCAGGGTTTCGCGCAGCTTGTGCTGTGCCGCCATGTCTTCCACCGCCACGCGCACCCGCACGTCTTCGCGGCCTTTGCTTTGGGTGCGTTGAATGGGGTGGATGGCCAGCTGCACTGGCAAACCATCGCCTTCGGACACCTGCAGCCGTGCCTCCAGCCGTGCCGGCTGCCCCGTGCTCAGGCTGTCCGCCAGCAATTGGGCCAATTGCGGATGTGCCTCATTGGCCACCACGTCGTGCAGGCGCAATCGATCGACCACGGTATCGCGTTCGCGTTTGAGCCAGGTCAGCAGGGTTTGGTTGATGCGCCGGATCAGCCCGCTCTGGTCCAGGCTGCAATAGCCGAACGGTGCCCGGTCGTAGAGGTCCTGAAACAGGGTCAGCTCCCGCGCTGCCGCGTCCTTGAGTGCACGTCGTTGTGCCTGCAACTGTGCCACGACGAGTGCCAGCACCACGCTGAGGACAACATACAGCGCCGTCAGCCACTGGCCCAGCGTCGAATGAAAGAAAGAGCGCTCTTGCAAGACGGCCTTCGGGATCTCGATCAGCGCATACCACTGGCGAGAAGGGTCCGAGTGGTCCGCCACCCGCAACCGCTTCGAGCCCCTGGCGTCGGTACCTTGCGCGGGCGGGCGATCAAACGGCGCCATGCGGGCAAAGACATAGAGCGACTGCGCGGTTTCAAACACGCCCGTGGGCGTCGTTTGCATGTGTTGCCACAGCGGGGGCAGCTGCTTTTGGGCGGTGCGCTCGGGGTGGCCCAGCACCCAGCCCCATTCGTTGCTCCGGTCGTGGTTGATGAGCCAATAGCCCTCGTTGTTGAGCAGCATGCCACGGAAACCGGGGACGGTCTGGACCATGCGCCGGTACTCACCGAGCATCAGTTCAGCGCGGTAATTGGCCACCATCAGCCCCAGCCGCTCGCCGCCCGGCCCGATCACCGGGGCCACCATGCGCAACGTTGGCACATGCGGTACTTCCACCTGGCCATGCTCGATGTTGAGATCGACGCGCGATGCAAGCAATTCACCCGCCCGCAGCTTGAGCCCCTGCTGAACGTAGTCGCGGCCCGATTTGTCTTGCAGAGCCTGCCTTGGCGTTACCGTGGTACGTCCCTGACGGTGATTGATGCGCACCAGTTCCCGGCCGGACGTATCAAGCAAGCGCAGCTGATCAAAAGTGCCCAGCACATCGGCGATCTGGAAAAAGCTGTTTTCCACCGCAGCCTGGGTGGTTTTGGCCGGGTCTTGCAAGTACGCCTTGGTGACCGAGGACAAGGACAGCAAGGACATCAGGGAAATCTGCTGCTCGACTTCCCCGGCCAGGGTCGCGCTGGCGGCCTCCACGGATCGCTCGACGCTGCCCACGATGCGCTCTTGCCGCGCGCTTTCGTAGGCTGACTTGCCCCAGGCGCCGATCAACAGCAGAGGCAAGGTGATCGCCAGCAGGTAGAGCATGCACTGCAGCGGGGCGCGGCAGAGGCCGGGAAAGTATCCGAACGATGGCAGTTTCAAGGGTTGCAGCCTGGTTGCCTGGTCTGTGGACGCGAGCATTGTGCCAGTGGCCCATGCGAAGCCGAGACGAATCCCAAAAGCTGCGTGACGAGGTCGTCTTGCGCCAGCAACCGGGTGCGTGCCGCTTGCACGCAGGCCCCCCAGGCGCGCAGCTCGGCAGTGTCCGGCACCAGCGGGGCGCCGGCCTGCGGCAGAGCGTTCCAGGCGAGGTGCAATTGCCGCAGCCCGGTCGGTGCCTGCAGCCAGCCCAGAAACGCATCGAGTTTGGCGTGGTGCGCGTCATCGTGCTGCGGGTAGATCTGCCAGAGCAGCGGCGCGCCGGCCCACAGGGCGCGCACCAGCGAGTCTTCGCCGCGCACGCAGTTGAAATCGCTGGCCAGCAGCAGGTGATCGAACTCGGTCTGGGTGCAGGGCGATAGATATGTTATTTGTAGCTTGTTGCGCTTGTCTGGCAAGCGCTCAACGGCAATTTGATTGATATTTTTTTGCTCCCACGCTTGTACCGCAGCCGCGGCGCGCCCGGGTGTGACGAGCAGGTGCACCGCGCCGCGCTGCGCCAGCGCATCCAGCCAGGTGGGTAGCGCGGGCGGCTCGTAGCAGAACAGCGCAATCGCCAGCGCCTCGGGCGCGATGCCGTGGCGTGCGCGCCAGGCGCTCCGGTCAAACGCGGCCTGGCGGGCGGCCAGATCGTGCTCGCGCAGCAGGCCGCCGGTGCGCTCGGTGAAGCCGGGGTAGAAGTACCAGCGCGTGAGCCCGCGCCCCGCGCCGCTCTGGATGGGCGAGGGCAGGCGGTGGCTGCGCTCCACATAGCGCTCGGCGCTCAGGTATTCGAGGTTGATCCACAGCGGAGGGCGCACCGCCTGCGCGCAGGCGGCAACGATCGCGGGTGGCAGTTCGCAGCCAAAGGTTTCGAGCAGCACATCGCCCAGGCCGTCGGCGGGCGCGGCATCGGGCCAGGGCAGCACCTGCACGCCCGCGTGTCCATCCGGCGCCATCCAGGCGAGGGCGCTGGCGTCGTCCGTCCACAGTCGCGCCTGCTCGCCGCGCGCGGCCAGTTCAGCGGCCAGGCGCCAGCAGACGCCGATGTCGCCCCAGTTGTCCACCACGCGGCAAAAGATGTCCCAGCGCAATTGCATGGGCGCGATGGTAAGGTGCGGACGACACTGGAGGAGCCGATGCAAGTGAGTGAGCGCGAGGCGCCCCTGCCGCTGGCGGGTGTGCGCGTGATCGAGATGGGGCAGTTGATTGCCGGGCCGTTTTGCGCCAAGACGCTGGGGGATTTCGGCGCCGACGTGGTCAAGATCGAAGCCACCGGCGCCGGGGATCCGTTGCGCAACTGGCGCCTCATCAAGGAGGGCACCTCCGTCTGGTGGCAGGTGCAATCGCGCAACAAGCAATCCATCGCGCTCGACTTGCGCCAGGCCGAGGCGCAGGACATTGCCCGCAGGCTGCTGGCCGAGGCCGATGTGCTGGTGGAGAATTTTCGCCCCGGTACGCTGGAGGGCTGGGGCATGGCGCCCGAGCAACTGCAGGCGCTCAATCCGCGCCTCATCATTTTGCGTATCTCGGGCTACGGGCAAAGCGGGCCCTACCGCGATCTGCCGGGCTTCGGCCTGATCGGCGAGGCCATGGGCGGCCTGCGCCACCTCACGGCCGAGCCCGGGCGCGTGCCGGTGCGCGTTGGCGTCTCGATCGGTGACACGCTGGCCGCGCTGCATGGCGCGCTCGGTGTGCTGATGGCGCTCTACCACCGCGACGCGCGCGGCGGCAAGGGGCAGGTAATTGACGTGGCGCTGTACGAGGCGGTGTTCAATTGCATGGAAAGCCTGATCCCCGAGTACGACGCCTTTGGCGTGGTGCGCGAGCCCGGTGGTAGCGCGCTGCCCGGCATTGCGCCCTCCAACGCCTACCCGTGCAGCGACGGCTGGGTGCTGGTGGCGGGCAATGGGGACAGCATCTTCAAGCGCCTGATGGCGGCGATTGGCCGCGCCGACCTGGGCGATGCCCCCGATTTGGCGCACAACGCCGGACGCGTGGCGCGCGTGGCCGAGATCGACGGCGCCATCGCCGACTGGACGCGCGGGCGGAAGGTGGATGCCGTGGTGCGGGCCATGTCCGGGGCGCGCGTGCCGGCGGGCAAGGTCTATACCGCGCGCGACATTGCCGAAGACCCGCACTACGCGGCGCGCGCCATGCTGCTGGATCAGCCCACGCGCGACGGCTACAGCGTCAAGGTGCCGGGCATCGTGCCCAAGCTCTCTGCCACGCCGGGCCGCGTGCGCTCGAGCGCGCCGCATCTGGGCGAGGACACCGACGCGGTGCTGGTCGAACTGGGCCTCACGCCGGCGCAGATTGCCGCGCTGCGCAGCCGCGGCATCGTGCAGTAGGGTTTAGTGCATGGGGGCGTTGCGGTAGGCCATCGGCGTCTCGGGCACCGGATAGCCGGCGTCGGTGAAAACGCGCACGATGGCCTTGTGCGTGTCGAAGTACACCTGCCAGTAGTGGTCGGTGTGGGTGTAGGGGCGCACGCAGAGCTTGGGGCCTTCGGGCGTGAATTCCAGGATTTCGATGTCTGGCGCCGGATCGGTGGCGACGTTGGCGATGGCGGCGATGGCCGGGCGCAGGCGCTCGATGGCTTCGAGCGGGTTCACGCCATTGGCCACCTTGGCCACGCAGTCCACGCGGCGCACCGGCAGGGCGCTGTAGTTCTGGATGTTGTCGCCAAACACCTTGCCGTTGCCGACGACGGTGACGACGTTGTCGGGCGTGACGATGGTGGTGGCAAACAGCCCCAGTTCCTTGACCGTGCCAACGCTGCCGCCGGCGCTGATGAAATCGCCCACCTTGTAGGGCCGCAGCACCTGCATGAACACGCCCGCGGCGAAGTTGCCCAGCATGCCGCTCCAGGCGGCGCCAATGGCCAGACCAGCACCCGCCAGCAAGGCAGCAAACGAGGTGGTCTTGACGCCGAAGATGTCCAGGATCGCCAGGATCAGAACGACGTTGAGCAGCACGGCAATCACCGACTGCAGGTATTTGGAGAGCGTCGCGTCTATCTTGCCGCCGCGTGCGATCAGCTTGCCCATCAGCCCCACGGCCAGACCGATGAGCCAGCGGCCGACGATCCAGGCGGCGATGGCGGTAATCAGCTTGATGCCGAAATCCGCACCCTGGGTGCTGATGAAGTGCCAGATGTCCTGCGTGTTCATGGGAGTGGACCCTCGGAAAAATCAAACCGCGCAGTTTAGGGTTTGCCTCGGATGTCTACGGTGGAACATTGTCAAACAAGCCATCCCGGATGCATTGAAAATTCCCAACAAAAGCGGCTCTGACGCTTGTCTGTCATGTGTCAGCAGCTATGCTTTGACTTTGATCTTTCGAAAGGCGCCAGGGACAAGTGCTGGCCGAATTGCCGCGCCAGAAAGGCCTCTCCTTGTTCAAGGATGGAGTAGCGAAAGCGCTCCGCGGCGGGCGACAGCAGCTTGGCGTGGGTGTGCACCACGTTCCATGAACGCAGCACCGGGCCGCCCTGCACGTCGATGATGCCCAGCAGCCCATGCTCCAGCTCCAGCCCCAGCGTGTGCAGCGAGAGGAAGGACAGGCCGAGGCCGGCGATCACCGCCTGCTTGAGCGCTTCGTTGCTGGCCATCTCCATGCGGATTACGGGAACGGCGCGGTGTTGATCGAAGAAGGCTTGCAGCGCCGCGCGCGTGCCTGAGCCGCTTTCGCGCATCAAGAAGCCCCAGGGCTGCAGCGCGCTGAGAGGAACGCTGCCGCGCGCCAGCAGGGGGTGGCCGGCAGGAGCGACGAAGACATGCGGGTGCGCGGCAAACGGCTCGGCGCGCGTGGCAAGCTCCCGGGGTGCCCGGCCCATGATGGCAATGTCCACCTCGTTGGCCTGCAGCATTGCGTAAAGCTGGGCGCGGTTGCCCATGGCCAGTTGCACCTCGATGCCTTCGTGCTCGTGCTGGAACTGCGCCAGCAGCCGCGGCAGAAAGTACTGCGCCGTGCTCACCATGCCTATCGTCAGGCGCCCGACCTGCAGACCCTTGAGGCGCGCAGCGGCGTCTTCCGCGTCCTTGAGCGTGGCGAGGATCTTGCGCGCATAGACCAGCATGTACTCGCCCACGGTGGTGAGGTGCACCTGGCGGCCTTCGCGCTCAAACAGCGGCAGGCCGATCTGTCCTTCCAGCTCCTTCACCTGCATGGTCACGGCTGGTGGCGTGAGATGCAGCGCGTCGGCCGCCTTGCGAAAGCTCAGGTGACGCGCGACCTCGCTGAACACGCGCAATTGGCGGAAGGTGGCGTTTTTCATTCAGTAAATCCTGAATTGACGATGAAAAAACAATGAATTTACCTTATCCATTTTTCTTTCTAGAGTGCAGTCCCATTGCAAGCCGCACTATCGAAGGAGCCAAGCATGAGCAGCGAAGTCACCGAAATCATCGATGCCAGGAAGCGCTACAAGGCCGGCGTTCTCAAGTACCGCGAGATGGGCTACTGGCGCCCTGACTATCAGCCCAAGGCGACCGACATCATCTGTTTGTTCCGCATCACGCCGCAGGAAGGCGTGGAGCCGGAAGAGGCCGCCGCTGGCGTGGCGGGTGAATCCTCGTGCGCCACCTGGACGGTGGTCTGGACCGACCGTCTCACCGCCTGCGACGACTACCGCGGCAAGGCCTACCAGGTGGAGCAGGTGCCCAACAATCCGCAGCAGTGGTTTGCCTGGATTGCGTACGACCTGACCTTGTTCGAACCCGGCTCGATCGCCAACTTGACGGCCAGCCTGATTGGCAATGTCTTCGGCTTCAAGCCGCTCAAGGCGCTGCGGCTGGAAGACATGTTCATCCCCGAGGCTTATATCAAGACCTTCGACGGCCCGCCCACCGGCCTGATCGTCGAGCGCGAGCGCCTGGACAAATACGGCCGCCCGCTGCTGGGCGCCACCACCAAGCCCAAACTCGGTCTTTCGGGGCGCAACTATGGCCGCGTGATCTACGAAGGCCTCAAGGGCGGGCTGGATTTCATGAAGGACGACGAGAACATCAACTCCCAGCCTTTCATGCACTGGCGCGATCGCTTCCTGAACGTGATGGATGCGGTGAACAAGGCGCAGGCCGTGACCGGCGAGATCAAGGGCAGCTACCTGAACGTCACCGCCGCCACCATGGAAGACATGTACGAGCGCGCCGAATTTGCCAAGGCGCTGGGCAGCGTGGTGGTGATGGTGGACCTGGTGATCGGCTGGACCGCGATCCAATCCATGGCCAAGTGGTGCCGCAGGAACGACATGGTCATGCACATGCACCGCGCCGGCCACAGCACCTATACGCGCCAGAAGTCGCACGGGGTGAGCTTTCGCGTGATCGCCAAGTGGTGCCGGCTGGCGGGGGTGGACCATCTGCACACCGGCACGGCGGTGGGCAAGCTCGAGGGCGACCCGCTGACCGTGCAGGGTTACTACAACGTCTGCCGCGACAGCCATACCAAAAGGGACCTGCCGCGCGGCCTGTTCTTCGACATGAACTGGGCCGATACCAAGAAGGTCATGCCGGTCGCTTCCGGCGGCATCCACGCCGGGCAGATGCACCAGTTGCTGCACCTGTTCGGCGACGACGTGATCCTGCAATTTGGCGGCGGCACCATAGGCCACCCGCAAGGCATACAGGCGGGCGCGACGGCCAATCGCGTGGCGCTGGAGGCCATGGTCAAGGCACGCAACGAAGGCCGCGACATCCTGGCCGAAGGCCCGCAGATCCTGCAGGACGCGGCGCGCTTTTGCACCCCGCTCAAGCAGGCCCTGGACACCTGGGGCGATGTCACCTTCAATTTCGAATCCACCGACAGCAGCGACTACGCCGTCACCCAGGCCGTGGCCTGAAGCGCACCACCAAGGAGAACACCGCCATGATGACCAACCCGACGCAGCGCCTGACGCAAGGCCAGTTCAGTTTTCTGCCCGATCTGACGGATGCTGAAATCAGCGCCCAGATTCAGTACGGCCTGGACAAGGGCTACGCCTGGAGCGTGGAGTACACCGACGATCCGCACCCGCGCAATCAGTACTGGGACATGTTCGGCATGCCCATGTTCGATCTGCGCGATCCGGCTGGCGTGCTGATGGAAGTCAACCATTGCCGCAAGACCTTCCCCAACCATTACATCCGCATGATGGCGTTTGATTCGACGCGGGGTGTGGAGTCGGTGGCGATGAGCTTCATCGTCAATCGGCCCAAGTACGAGCCCGGTTTTCAGCTCGAGCGCTCGGAAGAGGGCGGACGGATGATGCGCTACCGTACGCGCAGCTACGCCACCGGCAGGCCCGAGAACGAGCGCGGCTGAAGCTGCGGTCCCTGAACCGAAACAAGCCCGCACCATGCATGCGCCTCAGTACGTGATTCCCGGCAGCACCGCAGCACCGGCCAGCGCCCTCGCGGCTGAAGCCCCTGCACGCGGCAGCGCGCGCAGCGTGGCCGAGGTGCTGGCGCAGGCGCAGGTGGAGCAGGTGCTGGCGGAGCTCGACAGCGAGCTGGTGGGCCTGGCGCCCGTCAAGGCCCGCATTCGCGACATTGCCGCGCTGCTGGTGATAGACACGCTGCGCGCCAACCTCGGCCTGGAAAGCCAGGCGCCCAGCCTGCACATGTGCTTTACCGGCAACCCTGGCACCGGCAAGACCACGGTGGCGATGCGCATGGCGCAGATCCTGCAGCGCCTGGGTTATGTGCGCAAAGGGCACATGGTCGCGGTCACGCGCGATGATCTGGTGGGCCAGTACATCGGCCACACGGCACCCAAGACCAAGGAAGTGCTCAAGAAGGCCATGGGTGGCGTGCTTTTCATTGACGAGGCGTATTACCTCTACCGCCCCGAGAACGAACGCGACTACGGCCAGGAAGCGATAGAAATTCTGCTGCAGGTGATGGAGAACCAGCGCGACGACCTGGTCGTCATCCTTGCCGGATACAAAAACCGCATGGACACGTTTTTCCAGTCCAATCCCGGCATGTCCTCGCGCATCGCGCACCACATTGATTTTCCGGATTACAGCGTGCCTGAATTGCAGCAGATCGGGCTTTGCATGCTGGCGCAGCAGAACTACCGTTTCGATGCACAGGCTGGCGACGCGTTCGAGCGTTACCTGCAGCTGCGCATGCAGCAGCCGCACTTTGCCAACGCGCGCAGCGTGCGCAATGCCCTGGATCGCGCCCGTCTGCGCCAGGCCAGTCGTCTTTTTGCCGATCGAAACCGTGTGCTCACGGCTGAAGACCTGACAACCATCACCGGCGCCGACCTGCTCGCCAGCCGGATTTTTCAACCCAACGCACCTGCCTTAGCCCCATGACATCTGCTGCACTCCAAGGCCTGATTTTCGATGTCGACGGCACCTTGGCCGACACCGAAACCGTGCATCTGGCCGCCTTCAACCAGGCGTTTGCCGATCTGGGCATGGATTGGCACTGGGATGAGGCGCTCTACACCCGGCTGCTGGAAGTCTCGGGCGGCAAGGAGCGCATGCAGCACTACTGGCAGCAGATGCGCCCCGACATGCGCGCGATCGATGCGATGGCGGTGGAGCAGACGATTGCGCGCATCCATGAAATCAAGACCGCCCACTATGAGGCGGCGGTGAATGATGGCGCGGTCCGGTTGCGCCCCGGTGTACTGGCGTTGATCGAAGAAGCATTCGCCGCCGGCCTGCGGCTGGCGATCGCTACCACCACCTCGCCGGTGAACATTGCTGCGCTGTTGCGCCGTGCCATGGGCAGCGACTGGCGTTCACGCTTTGTCGCCGTGCAGGATGCGAGCAGCGCCCCGCTGAAGAAGCCCCACCCCATGGTGTACCAGCAGACACTGGCGCAGCTGGGTCTGCCGGCCACTGCCTGCCTGGCGTTCGAGGATTCGGCCAATGGCCTGCAATCGGCGCTGGCCGCGGGGCTGGCAAGCATCATTACCCCCACGCACTTCACGGCGCACCATGATTTTGCCGGCGCGCTGCGCGTATTGCCGAGTCTGGATGGCGTGGGGGTGGACACGCTGCGCGCCTGGCGCGCAGCGGCCTGAACCCTGCAGAACAAGGTGACACATGCTCCAGCCCCACCACACCACGCTGACGCAGTTCCTGATTGAACAGCGCAGGCGCCATCCCGGCGCGCGCGGCGATTTCAACGGCCTGATTCTGGCGGCGTCGCTCGCCTGCAAGGCGATTACGCGAACCGCTGCGCTGGGCCGCCTTGCGGGCCATGAGGTGCCGGCCGCGGGCGCCATGAACGTGCAGGGCGAGCAGCAAAAACCGCTGGATGTGCTGAGCAACGACTGGTTCATTCGCCTGTGCGAGTGGGGTGGCAACCTTGCGGGCATGGCGTCCGAGGAGATGGAGCTGCCTTACGCGATTCCCGCAGGGCTGCCGCGCGGCAAGTACCTGCTGGCGTTTGATCCGCTCGATGGCTCCAGCAACATCGATGCGAATGTCTCCATAGGCAGCATTTTTTCCGTGCTGCGCGCGCCGCCGCAGGTGATGGCCAGCGAACGCGAGGTGAGCGCGGCCGATTTCCTGCAGCCCGGCTGTGAGCAGGTGGCCGCGGGCTACGCGCTCTATGGCCCGAGCACGCTACTGGTGCTGTCGGTGGGCAATGGCGTGCATGGCTTCACGCTGTCGCCGGATCTGGGGGAGTTTTTGCTGACGCACCCGGACATGCGAATTCCCGAGGACACGCAGGAATTTGCCATCAATGCTTCCAACAGCCGCTTCTGGGAGGCACCGGTGCGCCGATATGTGGACGAATGCCTGGCCGGGCGCACGGGGGTGCGCGGCAAGGACTTCAACATGCGCTGGATTGCCTCGCTGGTGGCCGAGACGCATCGCATTCTCACGCGCGGCGGTGTCTTCCTGTACCCGCGCGATACCAGGGACGCCAGCAAGCCGGGGCGTCTGCGTCTGCTGTACGAAGCCAATCCCATCGGCTATCTGATAGAGCAGGCCGGCGGGCGCGTGAGCACCGGGCGCGAGCCGCTGTTGAAAGTGCAGCCTGACAGCCTGCACCAGCGCATTGGCCTGGTCTTCGGTTCCAGGAACGAGGTGGAGCGCATCGAGCGCTACCACGCCGAACCGCAGGCGGCGCTGGAGGGCGAGATTCCGCTGTTTCATGCCCGCAGCCTGTTTCGTGAAACTGCCTGAGAACACCGAACATGTCTGACCGCCATCCCATCATCGCCATCACCGGCTCCAGCGGGGCCGGCACCTCCACGGTGACGCGTACCTTTGCCGCCATCTTCAGGCGCGAAGGCGTGAAGGCCGCCGTCATCGAGGGCGACAGCTTCCATCGCTACGATCGTGCCGAGATGCGCACCCGCCAGGCCGAGGCCGAAAAAGCGGGCAACAAGCATTTCAGCCACTTCGGGCCGGACAACAACCTCTTTGGCGAGCTGGAAGCCCTGTTTCGCAGTTACGGCGAAACCGGCCAGGGCCAGGCGCGCAAATACCTGCACAACGAGCAGGAAGCCGCGCCGTACCAGCAAGCGCCGGGCACTTTCACCGCATGGGAGGCGCTGCCCGGCGATACCGACCTGCTGTTCTACGAAGGCCTGCATGGCGCGGTGGTCACGCCCGAGCACGACATTGCGCGCCATGTCGATCTGCGCATCGGCGTGGTGCCGGTCATCAACCTGGAGTGGATACAGAAGCTCTGGCGCGATCAGCACCAGAGAGGGTACAGCACCGAGGCCGTGACCGACACCATCCTGCGGCGCATGCCCGACTACGTGCACTACATCGTGCCTCAGTTCGCGCAGACGCATGTCAACTTCCAGCGCGTGCCCATGGTCGATACCAGCGACCCCTTCATCGCGCGCGACATCCCGAGCGCCGACGAGAGCATGGTGGTGATCCGCTTCGCCAACCCCAAGGGCATCGACTTTCCCTACCTTCTGGGCATGATCCATGATTCCTGGATGAGCCGTGCCAACACCATCGTGGTGCCCGGCGGCAAGATGGAGCTGGCCATGCAGCTGATCTTCACCCCTTTCGTCTGGCGCATGCTGGAGCGGCGCAAGCGTGTGCTGGGCGCGGCATGAGCACGCGTCGCTTTGATGCCGTGCTGTTCGATCTGGACGGCACGCTGGTGCAAACCGCGCCCGAAATCGCCGACGCCACCAACGATCTGCTGCGTGAACTGGGCCTGCCGCCTGTCACGCAGCAGCAGGTGGATGCCTGGATAGGCCACGGCACGCGCGAGCTGCTGGTGCAGGCGTTGGCCCATGTGCGCCAGTTGTCGCGGGAAGCAGTGCGCACCGACGAGGCCATGCCCACCATCGCCGCGCAGTTTGACCGCCACTACCACCGCCGCTGCGGCACGCACAGCCGCCTCTACCCGCAGGTGATCGAAACCCTGCAGCAACTGCGCAGCCAGGGCACGCGCGTGGGCGTGGTGACCAACAAGGAGGGCCGCCACACCGAGCGCGTGCTTGCGGCGCACGGGCTGCAAGCCTTGCTGGACGCCGTCATCAGCGGCGACAGCCTGCCAACGAAGAAGCCAGACCCGGCGGGCATCGTGCAGTGCCTGCAGCAGTGGGGCGTGGCACCCGCGCGAGCGCTCTTCGTGGGTGATTCGCGCATCGATATTGCGACGGCGCGCAACGCCGGGATTGCCGTCTGGGCGCTGCCCTATGGCTACAACATGGGCGAGCCGGTGGTGCAGAGCCAACCGGACCGGATGATTGACGACATCAGCGCCCTGCTGACGGCGTGAAATCCCGGGGGCGCTAGCGCTGCGGCTGCCTCTGGGGTGCCTCCTGCGTCTGCAGATTCAGCAGCGCCGCCTCGATTGCTGCTGCGGTGGCGCGTGGCTGCTCCATGGGAAACAGGTGGCTGCCGTCCAGCATCATGGTGCGCCCCTGCGTGATGCGCTGGGTGAATGCCATGCCCACCTGCGCCATTTCGTGCGATGCGCGGCCGCCGAGAAACGCCGCCGGGCATTGCAGCGGCTGGCGGCGCAGCAGTTGCGCGAGGTTGTGCGGCAGGGTGTTGTAGATCTGGGTCTCGACGGCACGATCAAAGGCCAGGGTGAACTGCCCGTCGTCGCGCGGCACAAGGCCGCTGGAGATGTAGTCCTGCAGCACGGCTGCATCCCAGCGCGCAAAGGCCTTTTTGCGGCGAAAGTGCTCCAGTGCCTCTTCGCGGCTGGGCCAGGTGTTGCGCCGGGCGCGGCTGATGCGCCCGGGCGTGAGCGAGCCGATCACCTGCACCTGCTTGGCCATGCCGACGGCGCCGGCCTTCCAGCCGCTTACCAGGGGGGAATCGATCAGTACCACGCCGCGCGCCAGGTCGGGGTGCATGGCGGCCGCCATCAGGCTCAGATAGCCGCCCAGCGAGTGGCCGACGAAAAAGGCGCGTTCTCCGCTGCGCTGTTGCTGTTCACGGGCGTGGTCGGCCAACTGCTGCACCAGATGGGGCCAGTTGCTGGTGACCGGGTAGCGCGTGTCGTGACCGAAGCGCTCGACCGCGCTCACGCGAAAGCCTCGTTCCTGCAGCAGCCGGAACAGGATGCGGTAGGTGCTGGCGGGGAAGCTGTTGGCGTGCGAAAAGACGATGGTGCTCATGGTGGCGAAGTCTGGAGCCGGCCCGCGTTGCAATGCGCGGCGCTTCAGCGTGTGGCGCGCTTTTTGGCGGGGGCGGCTCTCTTGTGGGTTGGGGCCGGCTTGGCCTGACTGGCGCGCTTGACGGTGGACGCCGTCTTGCGGGCGCTGGCGGGCCGTTTGCCCGGGTTGGCGCCGTGCGTGGCTGGCGTGTTGCGCGTGGCCAGGTAGAGCACGATGGGCTCACCGGGTTTGAAGCGGCTGCCGGTCTTGAGGTCGTTCCAGTCGGCGACGTCGTCCGCCCTGACCTTGTAACGCCTGGCGATGCTGGCCACCGTGTCGTGCTTGCCTGCGCGGACTGTGCTGCGGCGCACGACGACCTCGGGGGTGAAGGCGATCTGCCCGTTGTCGGCGATGTTTCCGGGTACATCCTTGCCGCTGCCTGCGGCGCGCGGCACCATGAGCGCCGAGCCGGCCTTGATCATCATGCGCGGCGGGATGCCGTTGAGCGTGCGCAGTTCGGCCTCGCTCATGCCGCTGCGCTGGGCGGCGGCGCTGACGGTCATGTTCGCGGGCACGGTCCAGACCGTCCAGCTGGCCAGGCGCCCCTCGTTGTAGGTCAGCATGTTGCGCCGAAAGCTCTGCGCGCTCTCCCAGGGCAGCAGAACCTGCGGCATGCCGGCCGCCAGAATCACCGGGCGATGCAGCGAGGGGTTGAGCTCGCGAAAATCTGCCTCGCTGATGCCGGCCATTCTGGCCACCAGTGCGACGTCGATGTCGCGCGTGATGTCCACGGTGTCAAAGTAGGGGTGGTTGCCGATGGCCGGCAGCGATGCCTGGAAGCGTTCGGGGTGCGCCACGATGTTTTTCACCGCCTGCAGCTTGGGCACGTAAAGCCGGGTTTCGTTCGGCATGGTGATGTCTTCGTAGCCGGTAGCCAGCCCGGCTTTTTCGTTGCGGGCGATGGCGCGCGCGACATTGCCCTCGCCCCAGTTGTATGCCGCCAGCGCCAGATGCCAGTCGCCGAACATGCCGTAGAGCTTTTGCAGGTAATCGAGCGCCGCGCGGGTCGAGGCCAGCACGTCGCGCCGATCGTCGCGAAAGGCGTTCTGCTTGAGGTCGAAGTAACTGCCGGTGGCCGGCATGAATTGCCACATGCCGGCCGCCTTGGCGCTGGAGACCGCTTGCGGGTTGAATGCGCTCTCGATGTAGGGCAGCAGGGCGAGCTCGGTTGGCATGCCGCGCAACTCCAGTTCCTCGACGATGTGAAACAGGTATTTGCTCGATCGCTCGGTCATGCGCTGCATGTAGTCCGGGCGCGTGGCATACCACTGCTCTTGCCCGCGTACCAGCTGGCTGTCGAGATCGGGCATGGCAAAACCGCGGCGGATGCGCTCCCAGAGGTCCACTGGCACGCTCACCACCGCCACGCCGCTGGCGCGCGCGCCGCCGCCTGCCGCGATGGTGCTCAGGGGCTGCGTCGGGACATCGGGCGCATGGGAGTTGGTGGGGCTATCGGTGGCGGCAGGGCCGTTGCCCGGCGTGTTGGCACATCCTGCAAGCCACAACAGGCTGGCCAGTGCCAGCAGGTGCAGCCATTTCATCGAAAGGTGTTTTTCCATTGTCTGAGGCTGGCCAGAACGCTGACGGGATCGCCGACATCCGTGTTCGCTTCGTGCGCCCGGGCCGCGTGCGCCACGGCGGCTTCGGCCGTGCGCAGAAAAGGGTTGATGGCCTGCTCCGTGGCGATGGTGGAGGGCAGCGTCGGCTGCCCGGCTGCGCGCAACTGCCGGCAGGTGGCGAGGTAGTGCGCCAGGGCCGCGTTGCCCGGTTCCACCGCCTGCGCAAAGGCGAGATTGGAGAGGGTGTACTCATGGGCGCAGCACACGCGCGTGGCGCCCGGCAAGGCTGCCAGGCGCGACAGTGAGGCATGCATCTGCGCCGGCGTGCCTTCAAAAAGCCGCCCGCAGCCGCCGGAAAACAGCGTATCGCCGCAAAAAAGCAGCGGCGCACCATTCATATCGGCGCAGTAAAACGCGATGTGGCCGGCGGTGTGTCCGGGCACGTCCAGCACTTCGAACCGCAGGCCCAGCGCCTGGAACTGGTCGCCGCCGCGCAAAGGCGTGACCGGCACCGGCATTTTTTCCAGTGCCGGGCCCCAGACCGTGGCGTCCGTGGTTTGCACCAGCTCGGCAACGCCACCGACATGGTCCGGGTGGTGGTGCGTCACTAGAATCGCGCGCAGGGTCAGTTGCGCGCTCTGCAACGCTTCACGTACCGGCGTCGCATCGCCAGGATCCACCACGAGGGCGCTCTGCCCGTCGTGCATCAGCCAGAGGTAGTTGTCGGAGAAAGCGGGCAGTGGCAGTAATTTCATGAGCGCCAAAATTATAAGTTTCGACGGCTGGCTGCAATCGCCGCCGGGGCGCTATCTGCTGCAATGGGAGCAGGAGCGCTGCGACGAGCTGGTGGCCGACATCTTCGGCTATCACGCGTTGCAGCTGGGTTTGCCGCAGCTGCAGGGTCTGCGCGCCAATCGCATGCAGCAGCGCTGGCTGGCGGTCAATGCGCCGCTGCCAGAGCTGCCTGAAGAGGCCGCGCGTGCGGCGCTGTGGGCCGACGCGGTGCAATTGCCCTTCGGCCCCGCAAGCCTTGACCTGGTGTTGATGCCGCATACGCTGGAGCTCAGCGTCAGCCCGCATGCGGCGCTGCGCGAGGCGGCACGCGTGCTGGTGCCTGAAGGACGCCTGGTGATCTGTGGCGTGAACCCGTGGAGCCTGTGGGGCCTGCGCCAGCGGCGCATGCAGTGGTATGCGCGCCTGGGCGCGCGCGGCCCCTTGTTCATTCCGCAGGCGGAGGAATTTTTTTCGCCCTGGCGCTTGCGTGACTGGCTGCGCCTGCTGGATCTGGAGATGGAGAGCGTGAGCCTGGGCTGTTTCGGCCCGGCCAGCCGCAATGCCCTGTGGCTGGACCGCATGGGCTGGATGGACCGTGTCGGGCCGCATGGCTGGCCGGTGCTGGGCGCGGGCTATGTGCTGGTGGCCGTCAAGCGGGTGCTGGGCATGCGGCTGCTGGAGCCGGCCTGGCGCAATCGGCGCGCGGCGCGCGGTGCGGCGCTGCCGGTGGCGCGCCGCGAACCGGCCGAAACCGTGCGCATGGGCACAAAGCAATGGAGCAAGCGAGTGTGAACCGTGTCGAGTTATTTACCGATGGCGCCTGCAAGGGCAACCCCGGCCCGGGCGGCTGGGGCGCGCTGCTGCGCCGCGGCGATGTCGAGAGAGAGCTGTGCGGTGGCGAACTGCTGACGACCAACAACCGCATGGAACTGCGCGCCGTGATCGAGGGCTTGAGCGCCCTCAAGCGCCCCTGCGAGGTCGATCTGTACCTGGACAGCCAGTATGTGCGCCAGGGCATCACCGAATGGATCCACGGCTGGAAGAAGCAGCAATGGCGCACGGCCGCCGGCCAGCCGGTGAAGAACGTGGAACTGTGGCAGCAGCTGGATGCACTGGCCCACGGCGCCGGACACAGCATCCGCTGGCATTGGGTCAAGGGCCATGCCGGCCACCCCGGCAACGAGCGCGCAGACGCCCTGGCCAACCGAGGTGTGGAGCAGACGCTGGCGCGCGTCGGCAGCGCGTGACTTATCAAAACCATAGCTGCTTACGCATGCTGGGTATGCGCTACAGCCATTTTTGATCAAAAATCCTTGACCAGCGAGATCCGCAGGCTGCGCCCGGGCTGCGAGTAGGCATCGAGTACCGGCGCGTTGGCAGTCTGCCCGTAGACGTCAGGCCAGAGCCAGTACTTGCGGTTGGTGAGGTTGTGGATGGCGATGTTGATGCGCGTGTCCCTGGCGGGCCGCCATTGCGCGCCCAGGTCCAGCGTGGTGTAGGCCGGCGGGGCAAACTGCACCTCGGGCCGCGAATTGAAGATGCTGCCACTGTCGATATCTCCCGGCTTCTTTGCCAGCCGGTGGCGCGCCGTGGCCCAGAGCGACCAGGGCGCGGTGTCGTAGCGCAGGCCCAGAGCAAGCTGTGCCGGATCGACCGAATTCAATGGTTTGCCGCTGTCCAGATTGCGTCCGCGCGCCATGCCCCAGGCAAAGGTGCCGGCAAGGCGCCCGCCGGCCACCGTGCCCCAGTCGTAGCGGCCCTTGAATTCGAAGCCGTGGATGCGCGCACGGCCGACGTTGACGGTCTGGAACAGCCGCTCGGTGGGCGTGTCCCTGACCAGCTCGGCATCGACGATCAGGTTGGAATACTGGTTGACGAAGGCGGTGAAATCCAGCTGCAGCCGCTCGAAACGGGCGCGCGCACCGAGCTCGAGGCCGCGGCTGCGCTCGGGTTTGAGATTCGGGTTGGGGATGATGAGCACATGCGTGCCGGGCACGATGGCTTCGTAGCGGTCATTGAGCTGTCCGGGTTCTGGCGTGCGAAAGCCCTGTGAATACTGGCCGAAAAGGCTCCACGCGGGCGTCGCGCGCCAGAGAACGCCGAGCTTGGGCAGCACTGCCGATGCGGTGAGCGACTGCCCGGGTTGCGGCGAGGGTGGATAAAAGCCCGCCTGGCTGGTCACGTCCACCGCCGTGCGCTCGATGCGCAGGCCCGGCGTGACGGTCCAGTCGCCCCAGACGGATTCATCCTGCACATAGGCCGCAAGACCGGTTTCGCGCGTGTCGGGAAAACGCTTGAGCGGGAACACGTCCGGCGGCAGCGGGTTCAGGCCGTCGTACAGATTGGTGATGCTGCTGCGTGTCGCCTGAGCGCCGTAGGCGATGCGGTGCGTCCAGGCGCCTGAGCGCAGGATTTTTTCTGCCTGCAGATCGAGTTGCCAGATGCGCTCGTCGTAGTGGTTGTCACGCACGCGGTGCACGCCGCTGTTGAGATCGTTCTCACCCACGCGCCGCGAATCACCGCGCTGCAGCGCCAGCACGGTGCGCAGCTGGTCGGCCCAGGCGCTGTCGACGCGGTAATGCGCATCCCATGCCAGGCGGTCGCGTCCGGCGGCGTAGCGCGAGCTCTCGCGCAGCACGTCGCCGGGCCTGCTCGGCCGCACGGTGCGGCTGGAGAGTAGCTCGGTGTTCGCGTGGCGCTGCACATGCTCCAGCGTCAGGGTATGGCGCTGGCCGCTGCCGGGGTGCAGCACCAGCTTGGCCAGCAGCGCCTGGTCGCGATCGTGTTCCGGGTTGGCCGTGGTGCGGTCGGCATTGGGGGCGTTGTTGCTGCCCATGGTCTCGGTGGCGTGCGAGCGGCTGGCGCTGGCGGTGAGCATCCACTGCGCCACATCGCCGGCCCGGCCCGCCACGGTGGCGGCCAGGGTCTTGCCGTCGTTCTCGCCGGCCCACTGCACGGCGGCGCGCCCGCCCAGCGTTTTCGGCTCACCGGCGTCGCCAGCGCGCAGAAAATCCTCGGGGTTGTAGGTGACGAAATTGACCACCCCGGCCAGGGCGTCCGAGCTGTAGAGCGCCGAGGCCGGCCCGCGCAGCAGCTCGACGCGTTTGACCAGTTCCAGCGAGAGGTACTCGCGGTCGAAGATGGCCGAACGCGAGACATAGCTGCGCGGCATGCGGATGCCGTCCACCGTCATCAGGACGCGATTGCCGCCGATGCCGCGGATGTTGATGCCGGTGTTGCCGTCGCGTGCGAAAGCCGTTGAGGCGGCGCTGACCGCCAGGCGCGCAGGCGCGGTGCGCACCGAGGTATTGGGCAGATCCTGCAGCGCATCGCGCAAGGTCTGGCTTTGCTGCTCTTCGAGTTGCTCGGCGCCAATGGTGTCTATGGACTGGGGCAAGTCATCCGCCGACTGCTCCTGCATCGAGCCGCTGACCACCATCGGCGGCAGCTGGGCGGCAGGTTGCGCATGGGCCGGTGGCAGGCAGGCGAGCAGGGCGCAAAGGGGCAGCGGGCGCCAACGGGGCAGCCATCGAGAGGTAAAAAATGATTGAAACATGAAGAAACAAGTCAACTGGTCGCGAACTTGGATAGCGTTGATGTACCTAGGATCGTACGAGAGAAAACCTAGGGTTATCACTTACGAGACAGCGAATGTGAAGTTTTGTTCTAAATCAAGAAAACGCAGGAGGGCAGTAGGGATAATGCGTGCGACGGTCACCGGTCTTTCATGCCGCCCCCGGATGGCTCGCCAGAGGTAGCAGGGCGGCTTCGAACCAAGGAACGAGAGAGGATTGCCCAATGAAAATCCGCCCATTGACCAGCTTGGCCGCCCTGCTGCTGTCGACGATGGCCATGACCGCGGTGGCCCAGAAGGCTGGCGAGCCCGCCAAGGCCGACGGTCCGACCACCAAAACCACCAGCCCCGAGGCCAAGTTTGAGAGCGCGCCCTATGCCTCGACCGGCGAGGCCATGCACCCGACGAGCAACGCCAAGGCGCCGCCGATGACCGAGGCCGAGTTCGACAAGGCGCGCCAGATTTACTTTGAGCGCTGCGCCGGCTGCCACGGCGTGCTGCGCAAGGGCGCGACCGGCAAGGCACTGACGCCCGATGTGACGGTGCCCAAGGGCACCGAGTACCTGAAAGTTTTCATCGCCTATGGTTCGCCCGCGGGCATGCCCAACTGGCTGACCTCGGGCGATTTTGACGAAGCCACCGTCGACCTGATGGCGCGCTACATCCAGCACGACCCGCCCACGCCGCCCGAGTTCTCGCTCGAGGACATGGAGAAGTCGCGCAAGGAATACGTGCCGCTGGCGCAGCGCCCGACGAAGAAGATGAACAAGTACAACATCGAGAACATCTTCTCGGTGACGCTGCGCGACGCCGGCGAGATTGCGCTGATCGATGGCGATACCAAGGAAATCATCAACATCGTCAAGACCGGCTACGCGGTGCACATCTCGCGCATGGGCGCCAAGGGCCGCTATCTGTACGTGATCGGCCGCGACGCGCGCCTGAACCTGATCGACCTGTGGATGGAAAAGCCCGACAACGTGGCCGAAATCAAGGTCGGCCTGGAGGCGCGTTCGGTCGAGACCTCCAAGTTCAAGGGCTGGGAAGACAAGATCGCGATCGCCGGCACCTACTGGCCGCCGCAGTTCGTGCTGATGGATGGCGATACGCTCAAGCCGCGCAAGGTCGTCTCCACGCGCGGGATGACCGTGGACAACGAGTACCACCCCGAGCCGCGCGTCGCGGCCATCGTCTCCAGTCATCAGAAGCCCGAGTTCCTGGTCAACGCCAAGGAAACCGGCAAGATCTGGATGGTGGACTACACCGATCTGGTCAACCTCAAGGCCAAGCAGCTCGATGCCGCCAAGTTCCTGCACGACGGAGGCTTTGATGCATCGGGGCGCTACTTCCTGACGGCGGCCAACTCGTCCAACAAGATCGCGGTGGTCGACACCAAGGAAAGCAAGATGGCGGCGCTGATCGACGTGGGCAAGATTCCCCACCCGGGTCGTGGCGCCAACTTCAAGCACCCCAAGTACGGCCCGGTCTGGGCCACCTCGGGTCTGGGTGACGAGAGCATCGCCATCATCGGCACCGACCCCAAGGGTCACAAGGGCAACGCCTGGAAGGTGGTGCAGTCGCTCAAGGGCCAGGGCGGTGGTTCGCTGTTCATCAAGACGCACCCCAAGTCCAACAACCTGTGGGTCGACACCACGCTCAACCCGGATGCCAAGATCAGCCAGAGCGTGGCGGTGTTCGACATCCGCGACCTGTCCAAGGCGCCGCAGATCATCGACATCGCGGCCTGCGCCAACCTCAAGGACGACGGCGCCAAGCGCGTGGTGCAGCCCGAGTACAACCAGAAGGGTGACGAGGTCTGGTTCTCGGTCTGGAGCGCCAAGGACAAGCAATCCGCCATCGTGGTGGTGGACGACAAGACGCGCACCTGCAAGGCGGTGATCGACGACAAGCGCATCGTCACGCCGACCGGCAAGTTCAACGTCTACAACACGCAGCACGACGTGTATTGATGCGGCAAGGCCCGGTGTGCATCGCGCACCGGGCCCCGGCAACGCAAAAGGCCAGCGCAACGCTGGCCTTTTGCTTGGGCGGGTGCAACGGCTTACAGCGTGATTTCCTTGCAGTCCGAGCCGCAGGCGCCAGGCGCCGCCGGCTCGGGCGAGGGCGCGGAGCGGTGCAACACGGCGCGTGTGGGCTGGATCTGGATCTGCTCGCCCACCACGCTGGCCGTGCCATCGACGATCAGCGAGTAGCCGGCGGCGTCTGCCGGTGGCCAGACGAGACCGACCTCGGGACGGGCAGCCAGGTTCTTGCCGGTGCGCCGCCCCACACCCTGGATGGTGAGCACGCCCGCCTGCAGCACCGGCGAGACGGCGACGGCGTGCGGCGCGCCGTGATCGGTGCCGGTCAGCAGGTAGGCGAAGCGATAGCGCGCCATGGTCTGCGCGAGTTCGGGAAGTTCAACGGGAATGCTCATGGTTCATGCCTCTTGAGGTGGATGGTGCTCACTTGGTGCCGAAGATGCGGTCGCCGGCGTCGCCCAGGCCTGGCAGGATGTAGCCGTGCTCGTTCAGCTGGCGGTCGATGGCCGCGGTGTAGATGGGGACGTCGGGGTGTGCAGCCTGCAGCGTGGCGATGCCCTCCGGCGCGGCCAGCAGACAGACGAACTTGATCGAGCGCGGATGGGTCTGCTTCAGGCGCGTGAGCGCGGCGCTGGCGGAGTTGCCGGTGGCCAGCATCGGATCGACGACGATCACGTCGCGCTCGACCATCTCGGAGGGCATCTTGAAGTAGTACTCCACCGCCTGCAGCGTCTGCGGGTCGCGGTACAGGCCGATGTGGCCCACGCGCGCACCGGGCACGACATCGAGCATGCCGTCCAGAAAGCCGTTGCCGGCGCGCAGGATGGACACCAGCACCAGTTTCTTGCCGTCGATCACCTTGCCCGTCATCGTTTCCAGCGGGGTTTCGATCTGCACCTCCTGCAGCGGCATGTCGCGCGTGACCTCATAGGCCATGAGCGAGGCGAGTTCGCCCAGCAGGCGGCGAAAGCTGCTGGTGCTGGCCTCCTTCTTGCGCATCAGCGTGAGCTTGTGCTGCACCAGCGGGTGTTCGATGACGTGAATGTTGCTCATGAAAAGGGTTGGATTCAATCGGAAAGAAAGCGAGCGTAGCGCGCCAGATCGACATTGCCCCCGCTCACGATGATGCCCACGCGCTTGCCACGGATGTCCATGCCGCCGTCGCGCGCGCCGGCAAAGGCCAGTGCGCCGGTGGGCTCCACCACCAGCTTCATGCGCTGGGCAAAGAAGCGCAGCGCGTCCAGCAGTTGCGCATCGGTGGCGCTGGGCATCGGCGGCGCGGCGCTGCGGATGATGTCAAACGCCAACGGGGCCAGCGCTGTCGCCTGCGCCGCATCGGCGATGGTGCGCGAGTGAGCGATGGTCACGGGGTGCCCCGCTTTGAGTGACTGCCGTGCGCGGTTGGCGGCTTCGGGTTCGACCCCCACGATTTCGCAGTCACTGCCCAGCGCCTCGCGAGCCAGCAGGCTGCCCGCGAGCAGCGCGCCGCCGCCGACGGGAACGAAGAGGTAGTCCAGCCTGGGAAAGTCTTGCAGCAGCTCCAGCGCCACCGTGCCCTGGCCCGCGATGACCTGCGGGTGATCGGCCGGCGGCACCACGCTCATGCCGCGCTCCAGCGCCAGGCGCTGGCTCAGCGCCTCGCGGTCTTCCTTGGTGCGGTCGTAGGTCACCACCTGCGCGCCATAGCCGCGCGCTGCTTCCATCTTGGCGACGTCGGCATCGTGCGGCACCACGACCAGCGCCGGGATGTCGTGCAGCCGCGCCGCCAGCGCGATCGCCTGCGCGTGGTTGCCTGAGGAATACGACAGCACGCCCTTGCCGCGCTGCGGCTCACTGAATTGGGCGAGGGCGCAGTAGGCGCCGCGGAACTTGAACGAGCCGGTGCGCTGCACGTTCTCGCACTTGAAGTACAGCTGAGCGCCGAACAACTGGTCTATCGTCGTCGAGCGCAGCACCGGCGTGCGCGGCGCCACGCCCGCGAGCAAGCGTGCGGCGGCCTGGACGTCTTCGGGGGTGGGAAGGGACATGGCGTGCACCTCGCTATCTTCAAGTCAAATATGGCTCCAGCGCTTTCCCTATATGTGGTAGCAGCTATCAAAAAACAAGTTCAAACGTCGGATGAAGCATCCATGAAACGCTGCAGCGTCGCCAGCGGCGCGAACGTGGCCGGGCGCTTTTGCTGCATGGCGCTCACGGCCTCCTGCACCTGCGCACCGCTCCAGACCACGCCCTGCAGCCAGCCCATCTGCTGCAGGCTGTCGGCCACGGAATGGTCGCGCGCATAGTTCAGCGCCTGCTTGCTGCCCCAGAGGGCGGCGGGTGGCTTGGCGGCGATCTCGCGGGCGGTTTGTAGCGCCGCTTCCAGCATCGCCTCTTGCGTGTCGAAAACTTCGTTGACCAGGCCGGTGGCGAGCGCACGGCTGGCGGGCAGGCGGCGGCCGGTATAGGCCATTTCACGCACCACCCCCATGGGGATGAGCTTGGGCAGGCGCTGCAGCGTGCCGACGTCGGCGACGATGCCGATGTTGATCTCCTGAATGCAGAAAAACGCATCGCGCGTGCAATAGCGCATGCAGGCGGCGGTCACCAGGTCGACCGCGCCGCCGATGCAGCCGCCCTGGATGGCGGTGATCACCGGGATGCGCAGCAGCTCCAGCCGGGTGAAGGTGGCCTGCAACTCGGCCAGCAGGTCGGAGATCGCCGCCCGGCCGGCGGCACTGCCGTCATCCAGTTGAATCGCGCTGCCAAAGACATCCAGCGCCATGCCGGCGCTGAAATGCTTGCCGCGGCTGCTGATGAGCAGCACGCGCGCCTCGTTGCCGCGGTGCAATGCATCGAGCACCTCATCGAGCTCGCGCCAGAAGCGCGGCCCCATGGTGTTGAGCGCCTCGGGGCGGTTCAGAACCAGGTGGGCGATGTTGTTTTCAATCGTGAGCTGCAAGTGCTGCATGGTGGCTTGCTCCTGGTGTTCAACGGCGCTTGCCGCCGATCAGGCTGCCCAGCGCGCCGCGCAGCAGTTCGCGCCCCATGCGCCTGGCCTCGCCCTTGACGATGTTCTGCACCAGCCCGTCGTACTGGCCGCCGCGCGGGCCGGTGCGGCCAAACAGCGCCTCTTTCACCATCGTGCCTATGCCGTCGAACATGCCGCCGCCCTGGGCTTCGGGCGTGCCGGCACCGGCACTGGCATCGGCCGTGCCTGTCGCGCCAGCCGTGGCGTTGGCGCCGCGCTGCGCCAGCAGCTCATAGGCGGATTGTCGGTCGACTGCGGTGTCGTAGGTGCCGGCCACGAGTGAGCCCTTGATGAGTGCCTGGCGCTGCTCGGCGGTGATCGGCCCGAGCTGGCTGCCGGGCAGCAGCACGTAGACGCGCTCGGTCTCGCTCGGGCGCCCCTTGGCGTCCAGCAGGCTCACCAGTGCCTCACCCACGGCGAGTTCGGTGATTGCCGCTTCGATGTCCAGCCCCGCCTTGGGCCGCATGGTGCTGGCCGTGGCCTTGACCGCCTTCTGGTCGCGCGGAGTGAACGCCCGCAGCGCGTGCTGCACGCGGTTGCCCAATTGCGCCAGCACCGTGTCGGGAATGTCCAGCGGGTTTTGCGTCGCGAAGTACACGCCCACGCCCTTGGAGCGCACCAGGCGCACGACGAGCTCGATGCGCTCGATGAGCACCTTGGGCGCGTCGGCGAACAGCAGGTGCGCCTCGTCGAAGAAAAACACCAGCTTGGGTTTCTCCGGGTCGCCGATTTCGGGCAGGCGTTCGAACAGGTCCGACAGCATCCACAGCAAAAAGCTGGCGTACAGGCGCGGCGCCTGCATCAGCTTGTCGGCGGCGAGCACGTTGATCACGCCCTGGCCGCCCACGGTCTGCATGAAGTCTTCAATATTGAGCATGGGCTCGCCGAAGAACTGGTCACCGCCCTGGGTCTCGATTTGCATCAGGCCGCGCTGGATCGCGCCAACGCTGGCGCTGCTGATGTTGCCGTACTTGGTGGTGAACTCCTTGGCGTTGTCGCCAACGTGCTGCAGCATCGCGCGCAGGTCTTTCAGATCGAGCAGCAGCAGCCCGTTGTCGTCGGCGATCTTGAACACCAGGTTGAGCACGCCCGATTGCGTTTCGTTCAGGTCGAGCATGCGCGCAAGCAGCAGCGGCCCCATGTCGCTGATGGTGGCTCGCACCGGGTGGCCCTGCTGGCCGAATACGTCCCACAGCGTGGTGGGGCAGGCGGTGGGTTCCGGGATCGGGAGACCGCGCTCCTTGAGCACATCGGCCAGCTTGCCGCCCACGCTGCCCTTCTGGCTGATGCCGGTCAGGTCGCCCTTCACGTCGGCCATGAAGACCGGCACGCCGATGCGCGAGAACGCCTCCGTGAGCTTTTGCAGCGTCACCGTCTTGCCGGTGCCGGTGGCGCCGGTGATCAGGCCGTGGCGGTTGGCCAGGCCTGGCAACAACTGGCAAAGGGTGGTGCCGTTCTGGGCAATCAGAAGGGGGTCGGCCATGGCATCCTCAAAAAGTAGAATCGCAGGCTGCAGATTAAACCAAAGCAGATCAAAGGAAAGCGTCGTGGCAGGACACAGCAAATGGGCCAACATCCAGCACCGCAAGGGGCGTCAGGATGAAAAGCGCCAGCGCATCTGGACCCGCGTGGTGCGCGAGATCATGGTGGCGGCGCGCACCGGCGGGGGCGACCCCACGGCCAACCCGCGCCTGCGCCTGGCGATCGACAAGGCCAAGGCGGCCAACATGCCGGCCGACACCATCAAGCGCAACATCGACAAGGCCACCGGCAACCTGGACGGCGTGACTTACGAGGAAATCCGCTACGAGGGCTACGGCATAGGCGGCGCGGCCATCATCGTCGACACCATGACCGACAACCGCGTGCGCACCGTGGCCGACGTGCGCCACGTGTTCAGCAAGTACGGCGGCAACATGGGCACCGAAGGTTCGGTGGCGTTCCAGTTCAAGCACTGCGGCCAGCTCATCTTCGCGCCCGGCACCGATGAGGACAAGGTGATGGAAGTGGCGCTGGAGGCGGGCGCCGACGACGTGATCGCCGATGATGAAGGCGCGATCGAGGTGCTGACCGAGCCCGCCAGCTTCGAGGCGGTGAAGCAGGCGCTGGAAGCCGCCGGCCTCACGCCGGAAGTCGCCGAGGTGACGATGCGGGCCGAAAACACCATCGAGCTTTCCGGCGACGATGCCGAGCGCATGCAGAAGCTGCTGGACATGATCGAAGACCTGGACGACGTGCAGGACGTCTACCACAACGCTGCACTATGAAAATCCTCGTGATCGGCGGTGGCGGGCGCGAACACGCGCTGGCCTGGAAGCTGGTGGCTTCGCCCAAGGCCAGCAAGGTGTACGTGGCGCCGGGCAACGGCGGCACGGCCTTGTCGCCGCGGCTGGAGAACCTGCCCATCACCGATGTGCAGCAGCTTGCAGACTGGGCCGTTGCCAACAAGATCGGCCTGACGGTGGTCGGACCCGAAGCGCCGCTGGCCGCCGGCGTGGTCGACGTTTTTCGCGCCCGGGGCCTGCGCATCTTCGGACCAACGCGCGCGGCGGCGCAACTGGAGAGCTCCAAGGCCTTTTCCAAGGCCTTCATGCGCCGCCACGGCATCCCCACGGCCGATTACGACACTTTCACCGACCCGGTGGCGGCACACGCCTTCGTTGACCGGTTGGGTGCTCCCATCGTCATCAAGGCCGACGGCTTGGCAGCGGGCAAGGGCGTGGTGGTGGCGGCAACCCTGGAAGAAGCCCATGCGGCGGTCGATTTCATGCTGGTGGACAACGCCTATGGCGGTGCCGATGAGGGTGTGGCGCGCGTGGTGATCGAGCAGTTCCTCGAGGGTGAAGAAGCCAGCTTCATCGTGCTCTCGGACGGGCGGCATGTGGCGGCTCTGGCCACCAGCCAGGATCACAAGCGGCTGAAGAATGGCGACCTTGGTCCCAACACCGGTGGCATGGGCGCCTATTCGCCCGCGCCAGTGGTCACCGCCGACGTGCACGCGCGCGCGATGCGCGAGGTCATCCTGCCGGCGGTGCGCGGCATGGAAAAGGACGGCATTCCCTACACCGGCTTTCTCTACGCCGGCTTGATGATCGACCAGCAGGGCCAGATCAAGGTGCTGGAATTCAACTGCCGCATGGGCGACCCGGAGACCCAGCCCATCCTGATGCGTCTGAAAAGCGACCTGGTCGATCTGATCAACGCGGCGGTGGATGGCAAACTCGATGGAGTGGAACTGCAGTGGGACAGGCGCGTCGCGCTGGGCGTGGTGATGGCCGCGCATGGCTATCCTGAGCACCCGCGCCAGGGCGACACGATCACCGGCATCGCGCCCGAGCAGGACGATGCGGTGGTCTTTCATGCGGGCACGCAACTGGAACATGGCACGCTGCGGGTGACGGGCGGGCGCGTGCTGTGCGTGACGGCATTGGCCGACAGCGTGCGCCAGGCACAGCAGCGCGCCTACGAGGTGGTGCACGCCATCCACTTTGACGGCGCGCACTACCGCAACGACATAGGACACAGGGCGATCAAATGAGCCAATTCAATCCGGCGGGAACGGTGCAGCCGGTGCGCAGCTACCTCGTGGGGCTGCAGGCACGCATCATGAATGCGCTCGAAGAAATCGAAGGCGTGGGCGGCGCGCGCGCGCTGACCGATGCCTGGGAAAAACCGGCCGGCGAAAAGCTGCAGGGCAACGGTATTACCCGCATCATCGAGGGTGGCCTGGTGTTCGAGCGCGCGGGCTGCGGGTTTTCCGACGTCAGCGGCCCGCAGCTGCCGCCCTCGGCCACGCAGCATCGCCCGGAGCTGGCGGGCGCGCCGTTCGAGGCCATGGGTGTCTCGCTCGTGTTCCACCCGCGCAACCCCTATGTGCCGACGGTGCACATGAACGTGCGCATGATCGCCGCCGGTCACGCCGGGCAGGAACCGGTGTGCTGGTTTGGCGGCGGCATGGACCTGACGCCGTACTACGGCTTCGACGAAGACGCGGTGCACTTTCACCGCGTCTGCCGCGATGCGCTCAAGCCTTACAGCGAGCAGCTCTACCCGCGTTTCAAAACCTGGTGCGACGACTACTTCTGCAACCAGCACCGCGGCGAGCAGCGCGGCATAGGCGGCATCTTTTTCGATGACTTTTCCGAGCTCGGCTTCGAGCAGGGCTTTGCCATGCTGCAAAGCGTGGGCGATGCCCTGCTCACCGCCTACCTGCCCATCGTGCATGCGCGCAAGAACATGCCTTACGGTGATCGGCAGCGGGACTTCCAGCTCTACCGGCGCGGGCGCTACGTCGAATTCAATCTGGTCTGGGACCGCGGCACGCACTTCGGCCTGCAATCGGGCGGGCGCACCGAGTCCATCCTGCTCTCCATGCCGCCGCTGGCCGCCTGGAGCTACCGGCACAAGGCCGAACCGGGCTCGCCCGAAGAGCGTCTGACCAGCCACTATCTCAAGCCGCGTTCGTGGATTTGATAGCTGTCAGCGCTTGCCTGTAAAGCGCTGCAGCCATATTTGATCTAAAAATCCAAATCCCCGACACTGTGCATTCCCCAACACTACCTTCCCATTGCCGATGACCACTGCACCCGCCTCAGACGCTGCCGCCAAAAAATTGATCACCAAACTGCAGCGCGCCATCGTTGACGGTCTGGAAGACGTGAAGGCGGCAGACATCCGCGTGTTCGATACCGAGCACCTCTCACCGCTGTTCGAGCGCGTGATCGTCGCCAGCGGCAACTCCAACCGCCAGACCAAGGCATTGGCCGCGAGCGTGCGCGACGCGGTGCGCGATGCCGGCTTTGCCAAGCCGCGCAGCGAGGGCGAGGACAACGGCGAGTGGATCATCGTCGACTGCGGCGCGGCGGTCTGCCACATCATGCAACCGACGATTCGCCAGTACTACCGGCTCGAAGACATCTGGGGCGAGAAGCCCGTGCGCATGAAAATCGGCGCGGCCAAGCCGCGTTCGCTCATCGCGCCACCGGACGAGCAAGCGACGCCGGCGCGCAAGGCTGCGGCCAGGAAGGCGCCTGCCAAGAAGGTCGTCGCAAAGAAGGCTCCTCTGAAGGCAACACCGGTCCCAACGGTGGCTGCGAAAAAGGCACCAGCCAGGAAGGCAGCGTCCACCAGGCAGCCTGCGGCAACGGGCGCGGCCGACCGCAAGCTTGCCGTGAAGAAGGCACCCACCAGGAAGGCGGCACCCGCGAAAACCGTCGTTGTCAACGCACCAGCGGCCAAGAAGGCGCCGGTCGGGTCCGCTGCCCGCAAGGCGCCTGCAAAAAAGTCTGGCGCCATCGGTCGCACCCGAGGTTAGCCGATGCGCTTGGGCATCGTCGCGGTGGGCCAGCGCGTGCCCGCCTGGGCCCAAACCGCCTGGGACGACTATGCCAAGCGCCTTCCGCCCGAACTCAAAGTAGAGTTCAAGGCCATCAAGACCGAGCCGCGCGGCTCCAAAACCGTGCAGACGCTGCAGGCGGCCGAGCGTGAGCGCATCGAAGCTGCCATCCCGCGCGGCGTGCGCCGCGTGGCGCTCGACGAGCATGGCACGCGCCTGACCACGCACGCGCTGGCCGCGCGGCTGAAAGACTGGCAACTCGGCGGCGACGACGTGGCGCTTGTCATCGGCGGCCCCGATGGCCTCGATCCTGCGCTGCTGCAATCCGCGCACGAACGCATTCGCCTGTCGGATCTGACCTTGCCGCACGTGCTGGTGCGGGTGCTCCTGATCGAGCAGCTTTACCGCGCCTGGTCGGTGAATGCGGGGCATCCGTACCACCGTGAGTGAGCGGCGTGTTGTGATGATCCGCCTTGGTTTTGAGAATACGGGTACCCGTATTTCAAAGACGACTCATGACGATCAAAACCACCATTGAGCTGCCTGAGCCCTTGTTCGTACAGGCCAAGCGTTACGCTGCCGAGCGCAGCATGACGCTCAAGGCGCTGATCGAGCAGGGACTGCGTGGCGCGATGGCGCGGCCGCCCGAGAGTGCACCTTTCGTCCTGCACGACGCGAGCTTCCGCGGAAAGGGCGGCTACACGCCGGAATTTGAATCGGCCCGTTGGGAGCAGGTGCGTGACGTTGCTTACGAAGGGCGCGGCGCGTGATTGCGGTCGATACCAAGGTGCTGGTGTACGCCCACCGATCGGATAGCCCCTTTCATGTGCCGGCAGAGCGATGCCTGCGTGTGCTGGCGCAGGGGCGCGCGCCCTGGGCGATCGCCTGGCCTTGCTTGCACGAGTTCTACTCGGTAGTCACCCACCCCCGCATCTTCAAGCAGCCCACGTCGGCGGAGCGTGCGTGTGAGCAATGAAACAGGAGAGCATTGGCGTGCGCTGGGCGAGCTTCTCAAGCATGGGAATATTCGCAGGCCGATGGTGCACGATGCACGTATCGCGGCGATTTGCCTGGGCCACGGCGTGCATGATGAGTTGTGGACGGCAGACAGGGATTTCAGCCAATTTCCACAACTTCGCATCCGCAATCCCCTGAAGCAAGACCAGGCCTGACTGGGCGCGCGGCGCTCACAACCTCTCCGTCTCCCCCGCCCTCGGCTGCCACGCCATCAGCCGCTTTTCGATCGCGTCGACCATTTCTTCGAGCGCCAGCGCAAAGGCCGTGAGCACCCGGATCCCTGCCATCACGGTGTTGATGTCGAAACGCCTCTCGGCTGACAGGATGTCCAGGCAGAAACGCCCGGGATTGAGCCAAAATGAAGCGATGACGCATTTCATCTACTTGGCCTCGCAAAGCCCTCGTCGGCGTCAGCTGCTCGACCAACTCGGCGTGGGCCATGAATTGCTGCTGGCGAACGCACCAGGTGATGTAGCCGAGGATGTGGAGGCGATCGAGGTGCTGCGCCGGGGCGAATCGCCCAGCGCCTACGTGCAGCGCGTCACGGCGCTCAAGCTCGATGCAGCGGTGGCACGGCGCGAACGTCGAAGTCTGCGGCCCGCGCCGATTCTCTGCAGCGACACCACGGTGGCGCTGGGCCGCACCATTTACGGCAAACCGGCGGATGCCAGCGAGGCGCGGCGCATGCTGGCTGAGCTTGCCGGGCATGAGCACCGCGTGCTCACCGCCGTTGCGCTGCAGGTCGATGGCGATCGGCGGCTGGCGGCACTCAGTGTTTCTCGCGTGCGCTTTGCGCCCATGAGCGCGGCGCAGATCGACGCCTACGTCGCCAGCGGCGAGCCCTTGGGCAAGGCCGGGGCCTACGCCATCCAGGGCGCGGCGGCGCAGCATGTCGAGCATCTCTCTGGCAGCTACAGCGGCATCATGGGTCTGCCGCTGTTCGAGACTGCGCGGCTGCTGCGCGCGGCCGGCGTGCTTGCGCCTTGATGCATGATCGGGGAAACGAAAACCCGACATGCAAAACGACATCCTCATCAACTGGTCGCCGCAGGACACGCGTGTCGCGGTGGTGGAAAACGGCGCGGTGCAGGAGCTGCACATCGAGCGCGTGCTCGAACGCGGGCTGGTGGGCAATATCTACCTCGGCAAGGTGGCGCGCGTGCTGCCGGGCATGCAGTCCGCGTTCATCGACATCGGCCTGGAGCGCGCGGCGTTCCTGCACGTGGCCGACGTCTGGCAGCACCGCGAGAGTGGCGATGGCCCGCCACGCAAGGGCGAGGTGCAGACGCCGATAGAGAAGCTGATCTTCGACGGTCAGCCGCTGATGGTGCAGGTCATCAAGGACCCGATAGGCACCAAGGGCGCGCGCCTGTCCACGCAGATCAGCGTGGCCGGGCGCCTGCTGGTGTTTCTGCCGCAGGACCAGCACGTGGGCGTGTCGCAAAAAATTCCGCAGGAGGAGCGCGACGCACTGCGCACGCGCCTCATCGCGCTGGTGGGCGAAAAGGAGGGCGGCGGCGGTGGTGGCGGCGGCGGTTTCATCCTGCGCACCAATGGCGAGGATGCGAGCGACACCGAACTTGCCGAAGACATTGCCTACCTGCGCAAGACCTGGGCGGGCATACGCGCGGCGTCGCAGCGCCTGCCGGTGCAGTCGCTGCTGCACCAGGACCTGAGCCTGCTGCAGCGTGTGCTGCGCGATCTGGTCGGCGAGCAGACGGTGACGGTGCGCATCGATTCGCGCGAGCAGTTCGCGGCCTTGCAGGCGTACGCCAGCGAGTACATGCCCAAGGCAGCCGCCAAGCTGCAGCTGTACAAGGGCGAGCGGCCGATCTTCGATCTGTTCGGCATCGACGAGGAGATCGCGCGCGCGCTCGGGCGGCGCGTGGAGCTCAAGTCCGGCGGCTACCTGATCGTTGACCAGACCGAGGCGCTCACCACCATGGACGTGAACACCGGCGGCTACGTCGGCGCGCGCAATTTCGACGAGACCATCTTCAAGACCAATCTGGAGGCGGCCGGAGCCATTGCGCGGCAGCTGCGGCTGCGCAACCTGGGCGGCATCGTGGTGGTGGATTTCATCGACATGCTGCGCCCCGAACACCAGGAGGCGGTGCTGGCCGAATTTCGCAAGCAGCTCGCGCGCGACCGGGTCAAAACCGTGGTGGGCGGGTTTTCGCCGCTCGGTCTCGTCGAGATGACGCGCAAGCGCACGCGCGAGTCGCTCGCGCACATGCTGTGCGAGCCGTGCCCCACCTGCGCCGGCGTCGGCGAGGTGAAAACCGCGCGCAGCGTCTGCTACGACATTCTGCGCGAGGTGCTGCGCGAGGCGCGCCAGTTCAACCCCAGGGAATTTCGCGTGATCGCCGCGCCCAAGGTGATCGAATTGTTTCTCGATGAGGAGAGCCAGCATCTCGCGGGCCTGTCGGACTTCATCGGCAAACCGATCTCGCTGCGCGCCGAAAATGCGCTGGCTCAGGAGCAGTACGATATTGTTTTGCTATGAAATAGGCTTGTAACACTTGCTGGTAAAGCGCGACAAGCTATGTAAATCATAGTTTTTTCAGCCGGGCGAGCGCGGTGTGCAGCGTCTCGTCCTGCTTGGCATAGCAAAAACGCACCACGCGCTGATCGAAGCCGTCGGCGTAGAACGCCGACAGTGGAATGGCCGCCACGCCGATCTCGCGCGTGAGCCACTGGCAGAACTCGGCATCCCCCAGGTCACTCACGGCAGAGATGTCCACGCATTGGAAGAAGCTGCCCGAGGAGGGCAGGAGCTTGAGGCGCGTGTGCCCCAGACCGGCGCGGAACAGGTCGCGCTTGGCCTGGTAAAAGCGGCTCAATCCTTGGTAGCTGGCGGGGCTGGCCATGTAGGCGGCGATGCCGTGCTGCATCGGTGTGTTGACGCTGAAGACGTTGAACTGATGCACCTTGCGAAATTCCGCCATCAGCGCGGCCGGGGCGCAGACCGAGCCGATCTTCCAGCCTGTCACGTGCAGCGTCTTGCCAAAGCTGGAGACGACGAAGGCGCGCTCGGCCAGGCCGGCAAAGCGCGCGGCGCTCTGATGCGGCGCGCCGTCGTAGACCATGTGCTCGTAGACCTCGTCAGAGAGCAGCAGCACGTTGGTGGGCGCAAGCACCTCTTGCAGCGCCAGCATGTCTTCGCGGCTCCAGACGCTGGCGCTCGGGTTGTGCGGCGAGTTGATGATGAGGAGGCGCGTGCGCGGCGTGATCGCGGCGGCGATTTTTGCCATATCGGGCTGGAAGCCGTGCGGCGTGAGCGGCACATGCACTGCCACGCCGCCCGCCAGCTCGACGTTCGGGAGGTAGCTGTCGTAGCACGGATCGAGCACGATGACCTCGTCGCCCGGATGCACGCAGCACAGAATGGCGGTGAGGATGGCTTGCGTCGCGCCGGCGGTGATCGTCACCTCGGCATCCACGTCGTAATGGTGGCCGTAGAGCGCTTCGGTCTTGCCACTCACCACTTCGCGCAGCGCGCGCACCCCGGCCATCGGCGGGTACTGGTTGTGGCCCGCCTGCATGGCGTGTGCCACGGCCTCGGTCAGCGCCGGGTCGCAGTTGAAATTCGGAAAGCCCTGGCCGAGGTTGATGGCGTCATGCTCCACGGCCAGCGCCGACATGGTGGTGAAGATGGTGGTGCCGACCTGGGGCAGGCGGCTGGTGATGGCAGGGGTGGGCATCAGGGGGGAAGGTTGAGCGTTGAGCGGTGGGCGGTGGGCGGTGAGCGGTGAGCGGTGAGCGGTGAGCGTGAGGAAGCGGTGCGCGTCTCGGAAGTTCACGCTGAACGCTGAACGCCCAACGCTGAACCTCTTTCAAAGTCCGTAGTCCTCAGCCTGGCCGGACATCGCGCGCTCGATCAGCTCGCGCGTCAGCCGGTCGCTGACCAGTTCGGCCAGGCGGTAGACAAAATGGCGCAGCCAGGCGCCACGCTTGAGCGCGATGCGCGTCACGCTGCGGCCAAACAGATGCCCACAGGGGCGGGCGACGAGCTCCGGCGGCAGACCTTCGTGGGTGGCCATCTCGGCCACCAGGCCTATGCCCATGCCCAGGCGCACATAGGTCTTGATGATGTCCGAATCCATGGCCTCCAGCACGATGCGCGGTTGCAGTCGGCGCGCGGCGAAGGCCTGGTCGATGCGGCTGCGGCCGGTGAAGGACGGGTGATAGGTGACAAGGGGCTCATGCGCCAGGTCTTCGATGTCGATGCGCTCGCGGCTTGCCAGCGGGTGTGTGGCGGGCAGTACCAGCACATGCTGCCATTCGTAGCAGGGCAGGGTGACGAGGTCAGGGTAGTCGGACAGCGATTCCGTCGCCATGCCGATCTCCGCCGCCTCATCAAGCACCATGCGCGCCACTTCGTCGGGCTTGGCCTGGTGCAGGCTGATGGTGACCTTGGGGTATTGCTCGCGCAGCCTGGCCACGGCCGTCGGCAGCACGTAGCGCGCCTGGGTGTGGGTGGTGGCGATGGAGAGCGTGCCGCTGTCTTCGGCGCTGAACTGCTCGCCGATGCGCTTCAGGTTCCCCACCTCGCGCATGATCACTTCAATGCTTTTGAGCACATGCTGGCCCGGCTCGGTGATGCGCTTGAGGCGCTTGCCGTGGCGCGCGAAGATGTCCACGCCCAGCTCGTCTTCCAGCTCCAGAATGGCCTTGGAGACGCCGGGCTGCGAGGTGTGCAGCGCCTTGGCGGCTTCGGTCAGGTTGAGCTGGCGCCGCGCGGCCTCCTGGACGAAGCGGAATTGGTGCAGATTCATAACCAAACGCTATTGAATATGGCAACCATTATGCCGCCGGCGTTCGGGATAGCCCGCTAGCGCCGCAGCACCAGCCAGCTGAAAGCCGCCAGTGAAAGCACGGAGTAAATCAGCCCCGGGGCCGCGGCACTGAGCCAGGGCGACCAGTTCTGCAGATTGCCGGCGAACCCGAACACGTTGTTCAGCAGGAAGAAGCTGATGCCTGCCATGACGCCGCCGAACACGTAGCCGGCAATACCGCCCGAGCGAAAGTGCAGGTAGCCGAAGGGCAGCGAGAGCACCACCATCACCAGGCAGGAGAGCGGGTAGAACACCTTGTGCCAGAGTTCGATCTCGTAGCGCTGCGCCGATTGCCCGTTGGCCTGCAGGTGGCGCACGTAGTTGAACAGGTCCAGCGTGGCCATCTTCTGCGGGTTCAGCAGCGATGCCGCCACCATCGTCGGCGTGATCTGCGTCGGCCAGTGCCAGGTATCTTCGGCAAGGCGCTGCACCTGCGCCTGGTCGCTGGCGGGATGCGCGAAGACATTGCGCTGCACGCCGGTGAGATCCCAGCCGTCGGCATTGAATCTGCCTTGCTGTGCATGCACCGTCATCAGCACATGGCCGTCCGCATCGAAACCGAAGATGCGCACGCCGCGCATCAGACCGTCAGGCTCCAGCGCGCGGACGTTGACGGCGTAGGCATCGCTGCCCTGCTGCTCCTTGAGCCAGGCGCCGGTGGCACCGGCGCTGAGCGGCCCGAATTGCCGCGCTTGCACGATCTGCGCCGCGCGTTCGCTGGCGGGGGCGATGTAGTCACCGATGGCAAAGGTGCCCGTGGCAAACAGCAGCCCGAGAATCAGCACGGTCCCGAGTGCTTTCCAGGGCCCCATGCCGCTGGTGCGCATGATGGTGAATTCAGAGTTTTGCGCCAGGCGCGCCATCACGAAAATCGTGCCGATCAGCACGGTGATGGGCAGCAGCTCATAGATGTGCTGCGGCTGGCGCAACAGCACATAGAGCAGCGCGGTGGAAAGCGGATAGCTGCCGCCCGCCACGCCCACGCTGCGCAGCTCGTCGACCATGTCGAAGAAGAAGAACAGTGCGACAAAGGCCAATGTGGCGAAGCCGACGCTCAGGGCCACCTCGCGGAAAATGTAGCGGCGCAGGGTTTTCATGCGGCCTGCCGGCGCGGCAGCAATGCCCGCCAGCTCCAGTGGTTGTGGCGCGCCGCGAGCACCAGAAGGCCGACGGCCAGCATCCCGCCGTGCAGGCCCAGCACCAGTGCCGGCAGGCTCAGGCGCTGGGCGCCGACCCAGCTCTGCCCGACATTCATCAGGTTGTAGTAGGCCATGAAGGCGAACAGCGCAAACATCACGCCGGCGCTACGCCCGGCCCGTGGCTGCACCACCGCCACGGCCAGCCCCAGCACCACCAGGTTGAGCACGGCAAACACCAGCCCCAGGCGCCAGCCGAGCTCGGCGCGCAGCACGGGAGAGCTGCTTTCGATGAGTGCCAGCGTGGTCGCCGTTTTGGTGGAGCCGGCGCCATGGTCTGACGCCTGCGCCTGCCCGATGCGTGTGCCGTACTCGGCAAATTCACTGATGCGCAGCCCCGGCTTGGCGAGCAGGATTTCCAGCCGCTCGCCGTTGGACAACAGCGCCGTGCGCTGGCCGTCTTCGATCTTCAGACGCGCGCTCTTGGCGGAGGTGACGGTTTCGCGGTCAGGCGCGGTGGTAGCGACGAAAATCTTGCTGGCGGTGTTGGCGCTGGGCGTGTCCTTGTCGATGAAGAACACGCGCGAGCCGCCGGCCGTTTCCTGGAATTCGCCGGGCGCGATGCGGTCCACGTCGCTGCGTTGCTCATAGCGGGTCTTGAGTTCGTCGATCTGCTGGTTGGCCCAGGGCCAGATGACGAGGGCCAGCGCGCCGACGGCCAGCACGATGGGCCAGGCAAAACGCAGCAGCGGCGCCAGCATGCTGAAAAGCCCGCGCCCGGCGCCGAACCAGATCACCATCTCGCTGTCGCGGTACATGCGCGAGAGCGTGTTGACGATGGCCACGAACAGGCTCAGGCTGAGGATGGTCGGCAGCTGCCCCAGCACGGTGAAACCCATCACCAGCAGCACGTCGCCGGGATCCACGCTGCCGCGCGAGGCCTGTCCCAGCGTCCGCACCAGCATGATGGTCATCACGATGGTGACGATCACGACCAGGGTGGCGCCGAAGCTGCGCGAGAGCTCCTTGCGCAGGGATGAATCGAATAACATTGAATCAAAGGGAACGAAGAACCATGGATTTTGAACTGAAAACGCTGGCGCTTGCCGCCGCCCCGTCCCAGCGCTGCGATTTGCTGGTGCTGCTCGTGGCCGAAGGCTTTGCGCCAGGCCAGGATGCGCTTTCGTCGCTGGCAGCGCTGGCGCTCAAACAGGGCGATTTGCAAACCCGCGCCGCCAGCCTGCTGCAGTGCTACGCGCCGCCTGGGGTGGCCGCGCGCAGGGTGGTGTTGCTGGGCGCTGGCGATGGCAGCGCGGCTGCGGTGCGCAAGGCGGTGCTGGCGCTGGCGCCGGTGCTCAAGGTGCGCGGCATCCAGCAGCTGGTAGCCGTGTTTGCCCAGGCGCCGCAGCCCGATGTGGTCGCCGTCGTCGTGCGTTCGCTGGCCGAGATCAGCTACGTCTACACCAGCACCAAGAGCAAGCCCGAGCCGCGATCCCTGGCGCGGGCCGTGATCGGCGTGCCGGCGAAGGCCGAGGTACGCGACGCGTTCGATACGGCGGTGGCGGTGGTCGCCGGGGTCGAGTTTGCGCGCGAATGGGCCAACCGCCCGGCCAACCACGCCACGCCCACGCTGCTGGGCGACGCGGCGCGGTCGCTGGCCAAACACAAGTCCATCCAGTGCAAGCTGCATGGTCCGGCGCAGGTGGCCAAGCTGGGCATGGGTGCCTTCATGGCGGTGGCGCAGGGCTCCAGCGAGCCGCTGCGCTTCATCGAGCTGCACTACCAGGGTGCCGCCAAGGGGCAGGCGCCGGTGGTGCTGGTAGGCAAGGGCATCACCTTCGATTCGGGTGGCATCTCGATCAAGCCGGCGGCCGGCATGGATGAGATGAAATTCGACATGGGTGGAGCGGCGAGTGTGCTCGGCACCTTCCGCGCGCTGGTCGAGCTCACGCCGAAGATCAATGTCGTCGGGCTGATTCCCGCGTGCGAAAACCTGCCCGACGGCAAGGCGGTGAAGCCCGGTGATGTGGTCACCAGCATGAGCGGCCAGACCATAGAAATTCTCAACACCGATGCCGAAGGGCGCCTCGCACTGTGCGATGCGCTGGCGTATGCGGCGCGCTTCAAGCCTGCCGCCGTGGTGGACATAGCCACGCTCACCGGCGCCTGCGTGGTCGCGCTGGGCGGGGTGCGTAGCGGCCTGTTTGCCAACGACGAGGCGCTGGCGGCGCAGTTGCAGGCCGCAGGCGAGCAGGCGCTGGATCCGTGCTGGCGCATGCCGCTCGATGACGACTACGCCGAAGGGCTCAAGAGCGCCTTCGCCGATGTCGCCAATGTGGCAGGGCGCGATGCCGGTGCGGTGACTGCAGCCAAGTTCCTGCAGCGCTTTGTCGGCAGCTATCCCTGGGCGCATCTGGATATCGCCGGCACGGCATGGAAGAGCGGGGCTGCCAAGGGCGCGACGGGGCGACCGGTAGGCTTGCTGGTGCACTACCTTGTGACTGCGGCCAGCGTCTCTCGTGGCGCGGGACGCGGAAAGTAGCCATGCCCGAACCCAGGCCGTTGCCGCGTTTCATTCCGACCTTGACCGACGTGGTGCACCTGCCGCCACTGGTCATGGCGCCGCCCGCTGCGCTGGCAACGCCTGAACCCGTGATCCCTGAGCTGCCGGTGGTCACGCCGCCCCGTGAAGCGGCGGAGATGGAGAGCGCCATTGCGCAGCGCGTGCACACCTTGTTGCAGGCACGCCTGGATCAGGCCGTGCACCAGGTGCTGGACGAGCTGCGGCCGCTGGTGCGGGAGGCGGTGGCCCAGGCCCTGGCGGAACAGCCTCCACGCGGGAATTTGTAGGAAAACAAGCCTGTAGCGCATGCTCCATCAGCGCCATGCGCTATGCATTTTGGATATTTGCATATATTTGCGACGATGAATACACCTGCTTAGAATGCAGCGCAGAGGGACACGGAGGCAATCTCGCGAGTCCCGGCTCCAGTGTTTTGCGGTGTGCGTCTCACCGGACCTGGCGTCCTGAAGCAGAGGGTGTTCCAGGGCGCTTGTGCCTGATGCCTCGTTCTTGTGTCCGTAGCCTCTGTCCGGCGACTTGCGTTTGCAGCGTGAACCTTGTTTCACCGCAACGCAAAGGAGATTTCCATGTCGGATCGCAGAGGGTTTTTGAGGAATGGCGGATTGGCCGCCGCGGCAGGTGCCGCTGGCGTGATGTTGGGCGGCAGTGGCTGCGCAACGGCTGCCGGGCCGGCGGTGGGTACCGGCCGCATGGCGGCGCTGCCCAAGGCCAGGGGGCCGCGGCTGGTGGTGGTGGGCGGTGGCACTTCGGGTCTGACGATTGCCAAATACGCCAAGAAGGAATTCCCGCAATTTGATGTGGTGCTGGTGGAAAAGCGCGACATGTATTCCTCGTGCTTCACCAGCAACCTGTGGTATGCCGGCCTCATCACGCTGGAGAACCTGGCCAACCACAGCTTCCTGGATGCCGCGGTCAACAACAAGTATGTGTACTTCAATGCCACGGTGACAGGGCTGGACCGTGCGGGCAAAACCCTGGTGACGAGCGAAGGCGACATCAAGTACGACTATCTGGTGATCGCCCCCGGCATCTCCTACGACTACGGCAAGATCGGTGTCAAGGACATCGACACCCAGACGGCACTGCGGCAGGTGTATCCCGGCGGCTTTGTCTCGCCGATCGAACACGTCACGCTGCACCGCAAGATCCGCGAGTTCGAGGGCGGCGTGTTCGTGCAGACCGTCCCCAGCGGCAATTACCGCTGCCTGCCCGCGCCGTATGAGCGCGCCTGCCTGATCGCCTCGCTCATCAAGCACAACAAGATCAAGGGCAAGGTGGTGATCCTCGACGCCAACCCCGAGGTGACGATCAAGGCGGAGGGTTTTCACGCCGCGTTCGACCAGCTCTACAAGGGCATCCTCGAATACCGCCCCAATGCCGCCGTGAAGGGCGTCGATCCAGTCAAACGCACGATAGAGACCGATTTCGACAGCGTGCAGTTCACCGATGCAGCGATCTATCCCAACGTGCGCGCGTCAACCTTGATCGAGCAGCTCGGCCTGATGGCACCGGCCACCAAATCCAACCAGTTCGAGGCCAATATCGATACGCGCTTCTACAACATCATTGGCGATACTTCGGTGTACGTGACCGGCGATTCGCGTCCCCATCCGTATTCCAAGAGCGCCAATACTTCCAACACCGAGGCGCACTACGTCGCCAAGGTGCTGGCCGCGCGGGCGCAGGGCAAGGAAATCAGCTGGACCACGCCAGAGACCATCTGCTACTCGGTGGTGAACGCCTTTCCGATGGAGGCGATCTCCGTCAAGGCGCACTATGTGTACGACGCGGGCAAGGATGCGATCACCGGCTTCTCGCCCGACACCAAGGTATTCAACAACCGCGATGCCGCCAAAGGCCAGGCCACGCTGGAATGGGCCAAGGGCTTGTACCGCGACATGTTCAACGCCTGACGCGCAGTTCTCGTCCAGGCCACCCTTGTGGTGGCTTTCTCCAGTCTTTCATATTTGGGGATGCTGATGGATCGTCGCTGCTTTGCCCAGGCGTGCACGGGCGCCTTGCTGGCGCAGGGCTTGCCCGCCTGGGCCACTGCGATGCAAGACTACGCGCATGTCAAACTGGTGCATCCCGATGGCACCCCGCTCAAGGCCGCGCAAGTCGGTACGCAGGAAGCCCTGGTGTTTGCCTATCCGCTCAAGGGCATTCCCTGCTATTTGATCAACCTCGGTGATCGCAGGGTTGCCACCCAAGAGCTGACATCGCCGGATGACGGCAGTTACACCAATCCGGAAGGTGTTGGGCCGGCCAGCAGCCTGGTTGCCTTTGTGGCGGTGTGTACCCACCAGCTCAGCTATCCGACCCCGGCGGCGAGCTATCTGCGCTACGCCGCGTCGGGCAGCGAACTGGGCGGTGGCCCAGGTCGCATCGTTTGCTGTGCCCATGGCAGCGTGTACGACCCGGCGCAAGGCGGCGCGCGCGTGACCGGGCCGACGCAAAACCCGCTGATGCCGGTACGCCTGGCCTGGGACCCGGCCACAGACCAGCTGACGGCCACCGGGACGGTCGGGCAGAAATTCTTCGAGCGGTTCTTCCAGAATTTCAAGGCCGACCTGATAGAGCAGTACGGCCCTGGCGTGTACCGCCAGGAGGTGGAGGGCAGCGTGGTGGCGGTGCCGCTGAGCGCCTACTCCAAGGCAGTGCCGGCCTGCTGAGCCGCTTTTCGCAGACTGGCGATGGTTGCCGATGGCGTGATGGCTTGCGGGTCGATCAGGCAGTGGATCAGCGCTGGTTTGCCGCTGGCACGCGCACGCGCCAGGGCGGGCGCGAAGTCTTCGGTGCGCTCCACCCGCTCGCCATGCCCGCCAAAGGCCAGGGCGTAGGCGCGGAAATCCGGATTTTTCAGGTCGGTGGCGCTGACACGGCCCGGGTAGTGGCGTTCCTGGTGCATGCGGATGGTGCCGTACATGCCGTTGTCCAGCAGGATGACGGTGATCGGCAGGCTGTATTGGACGGCGGTGGCAAATTCCTGGCCGTGCATCAGAAAATCTCCATCGCCGGCGAAGGCAATCACCTCGCGTTCCGGCCACAGGCGCTTGGCACCAACGGCGGCCGGCAGGCCGTAGCCCATAGAGCCGCTGACCGGTGCAAGCTGGCTGGCCCAGGCGCCAAAGGGCCAGAAGCGGTGTACCCAGATGGTGAAATTGCCTGCGCCGCTGCAGACGATGGTGTCGGGTGGTAGCACGGCGCGCAGGTGCTGCATCACGGCGCCCATCTGCAGATCGCCCGGAATGTGAATGCGCGAGGGGTCGGTCCAGGCGAGGTAGTCGGCGTGGGCAGCGCGGGTGTGTTCGGCCCAGGGCATGGCCTTGGGCGCGGGCAGGGCGGCCAGTGCCGCGGCCATGGGCTGGGGCGTGGCGTGGATGGCAAGTCGCGGCTGGTAAACCTGCCCCAGTTCTTCGGCGTCGGCGTGGACATGAACCAGCGTCTGTGCGGGTGTCGGGATGTGCCAGAGGGTGTAGCCCTGCGAGGGCACATCGCCCAGGCGCGTGCCCAGTGCCAGCACCAGATCGGCGCCGCGCAGGCGTTGCAGCAGCGCAGGGTTGGCGCCCAGACCCAGGTCGCCCGCGGCACCAGGGTGATCCAACGGGCACAGCGTCTGGCGGCGGAAGGCGGTGATCAGCGGCAGCTGCCAGTGGCGTGCAAAGGCGCCCAGATCGGCCACCGCCTGCGCCGACCAGCGGCTGCCGCCAGCGATCACCATCGGGCGCTGCGCCGCGCCCAGAAGTTCGGTCAGGGTTTGCAGCGCTGCGGCGTCTGGCGCGGCTTCCACGACTGCGGCGGGCCGTGCATCGGCTGCGCTCACGCGGTCGGTCAGCATGTCCTCGGGCAGTGCAACGACGACCGGACCGGGCCGCCCGTTCATGGCCACATGAAAGGCGCGCGCCACCAGCTCCGGGATGCGGCGCGCATCGTCGATCTGCACCGCCCATTTGGTGATGCTGCCGAAGACCGCGCCGTAGTCCACTTCCTGGAAGGCCTCGCGGTGCAGCACATCGCGCGCCACCTGGCCGACGAAGACGATCAGCGGCGTGGAATCCTGCTGTGCGATGTGGATGCCGGCCAGGGCGTTGGCGATGCCGGGGCCGCGCGTGACGAAGCAGATCCCGGGGTGGCCGGTGAGCTTGCCCTGCGCCTCGGCCATCATCGCCGCACCGCCTTCCTGGCGGCAGACGGTGACGGCGATGCGCGCGTCGTGCAGGGCATCGAGTACCGCCAGGTAGCTCTCGCCGGGCACGCAAAAAAGCTGCTGCACGCCCTGCAGCGACAGTTGATCGACCAGCATCTGCGCGCCGGTGCGTGCGGGAGAGGTTTGTGGTGCGGACATGGCGGCGTTCCAGTCGGTGTGGCGGACGCAACCATTATCCTTGTGCGTTTTCCGCACTGCATACGAGAGAGATTCACCACATGGCCATTCAATGGTTTCCCGGCCACATGCACCTGACGCGCCAGGCGATCGCCGAGCGCGTGAAAAGCATAGACGTGGTGATCGAGCTGCTCGACGCGCGCCTGCCCGGTTCCAGCAGCAACCCCTTGCTGGCCGACCTGGCGGGGCACAAGCCCACGCTCAAGGTGCTCAACAAGCAGGATCTGGCCGATCCCGTGCGCACAGAAGCGTGGCTGGCGTGGTATGGCGCGCAGGCCGATACGCGCTCGATTGCGCTCGATGCCTCCGAGCGCGCCCCGGCGCGGCGACTGATCGACGCCTGCCGCCAGCTGGCGCCGCTGCGCCGGGGCATGGCGCGGCCGATGCGCGTGATGATCGTCGGCGTGCCCAACGTCGGCAAGTCCACGCTCATCAATACGCTGAGTCGCAAGAGCCAGGCCAAGACCGGCGATGAGGCGGGCGTGACCAAGCAGGAGCAGCGCATCGTGCTCGACGATGATTTCTACCTCTGGGATACGCCCGGCATGCTCTGGCCGCGCATCATCGTGCCCGAGAGCGGCATGCGTCTGGCCGCCAGCGGGGCGGTGGGGCGCAATGCCTACGATGAACAAGAGGTGGCGCTGGACCTGCTGGCCTACCTCAAGGTTTTTTATCCAAATCAGCTTGCAGCGCGCTACCAGATTGCGCGAACAGCTCCTGAAATCAAAGCAATGCACGATGACGAGTTGCTGGAGCATGTCGCGCGCCGCAGGGGTGCGCTGATCGCCGGGGGCAAGCTCGATTGGCAAAAGGCGGCAGAAATCGTGCTGACAGATTTCCGGTCGGCGGCCATCGGGCGGCTGACGCTGGAGACGCCTGAAGAGTACGCGCTCTGGTTGGCTGCGGGCCAGGCGCGTGATGCGGAACGAGAAAAACGTTTGCAGGAGCGCAAGCGCGTGCGTGCCAGCAAGGGGCGGGGCGCCGCGATGTAGTCTGGCTGCGACGGGCGCCGTGTTGCGTTGTCAAACCGGGCTTGCTGCGCCATCATGTTCCCCTTCCAAGGGGAGATGTGCATCATGAAACCCATGCAGTGGATTCGCGCCGGCCTTGCGGCATTGGCGGTATCGGGGGTGCTCACGGGAACGGCGCTGGCGCAAGACATGCCGGGAGCCAAGGACTACCCGGTGCTCAAGCGTTTTGCAGGCTCCAGCATCGTCGGCTATGAGATGCGCAACTTCGACGAGGTGGACTTTCAGACCTCGACCTTCAAGGAGTTCGATCTTGGCAGCTACAAGCGTGTCTATGCCGAGCCGGCGTTGCACCTGGAAGGCAAGCTCACGCGCCTGTGGTATGAGGCCCCGGGCCAGACGCGGGCGCTGGAGCTGTACCGCAATTACGTCAACGAGCTCACCGGCAACGGCTTCAAGGCCTTGTACGACTCCACGCAAGACCCCAAGGCCACCGGTTGGACCAATTTCCTGGCCTCACTCTCGGGTGGCAAGAAGGACGCGATCAAGAACAACCGCTCGGAGTACGTGATCTACGCTGCCTCCACCAGCAGTTTGCGCACCGGTACCTTCCAGAAGGACAACGTCACCGTGCGCCTGATCGCCATTGACTGGCCCAAGGCCGATGAGGTCTACAAGGCCAAGGAAGGCGCCTACATCGCCGTGGACATCCTGGAAACCAAGGCCATGCAGCAGAGCATGGTGGTGGTGAGCGCCAGCGAAATCGAGAAATCCATCACCGCCAACGGCAAAGTGGCGATCTACGGCATTCACTTTGACACCGGCAAATCCGATATCAAGCCCGAATCCAAGCCCTCGCTGGACCAGATCGCTGCCTACCTGAAGGCCGACCCCAAGGTCAAGCTGCATGTGGTCGGGCATACCGACAGCATTGGCAGTTTCGAGAGCAATCTTGCGCTCTCGCGCCAGCGTGCGACGGCCGTGGCCGCCGCGCTTGCCAAGGACTACGGCATTGCCGCCGCACGCCTGACGGGCAATGGTGTGGCGTCGCTGGCGCCGGTGGCCAGCAACACCACGGACGAAGGGCGGGCGAAGAACCGGCGCGTCGAGTTGGTGCCGCAGTAGGCAGCAAGTCCATGCGTCGATGGTTGGGCTGGGCACTGAGCGCTGATCAAGCTGCGACGGGGACTTTGGGCGGTTGCGGCAAGAGTGCGAAGCCCAGGGCCGAGAGTGCCAGCCATGCGGCAATGCACAGCATGACGGTGGCGTAGGGTTCCAGCCCTGCATGGCTGGCCGCAGTGGCGATCAGCCCTGTTGCCCACTGCATCACCGCCACGCCCATGAACATCGCCATCGTGAAGGCGGCCATGGCACGCCCGGTGATGGAGGCAGGGTAGGCGTTGCGCACGTCCGCATACTGCAGCACGATGAAGCCCGACGCCAGCCCTATGGCCATCATGCAGCCCACGTCCAGCCAAGCCCAGCGGGCGAAGGCGAGCAAGCAGAACAGACCGGCCAGAACCAGGGCCCAGCCGGTCAGCCAGCGTCTTCGGGTGGCTGGTCCCGGGTCCCGGCGGCCAAATACCACCGGTGCCACGATCAGGATGAGCGACAGGGCCAATGCTGCATTGCCGCTTTGCACCAGCGAAAAACCATGGCGGTCAACCAGCATGGGGCCCATCCACAGACCGCGCAGCGTGATCAGCGCGGCGTAGGTCGTGCTGCCCAGCACCACGATGCCCCAGGTGTGCGGCAGAGCGAACAGCGCGCCAAAGCGGCGCAGCGCCTGGCCCACGGTTTCCCGCTCGCTGCCCGCTGCCGTGCGCGATGGTGCGGGCTCGTGGACCGCACGCCAGATCCACAGCCACGCCAGCAGTCCCAGCACCGCCAGCATCCAGAAGCCTGCGCGCCACGAGCCCTGCTCTATGGTCCAGGCCAGCGGCGTGCCGGTCAGCAGCATGCCCAGGGAGCCCAGGGCGATGGTCATGCCCGAAATGGCGGCAAAGCGCTGTGGCGCAAAGTGCCGTGCGATGAATACGGTGCAGACCAGGAAGGTGGGTGCGCAGCCCAGCCCGATCAGCACCTGCGCCAGCACCAGCGGCGTGGCGCCGGGCGCCAGTGCCGAGAGCACCGCGCCCACCAGTGCCAAAGGAAACGTGGCCAGCAGCGTGCGGCGTATGCCGAACAGGTCTATGCCTATGCCCATGAAGAGCTGCATCGCCCCGAAGGCAAAGTGATAGGCGCCGGAGAACAGGCCAAGCTGTCTGGGCGTGAGACCGAACGCGGCCTGCAGCGGCGGCGCCATGATGGCCCCCAGAGTACGAAAGGCCTGGCTCATGTTGAACGCGGCGATCAGTGCCAGCAGCATCCACAGGGCCGCCCGGGGGGCGAGAGGGGAAGCAGGGCTGGCGCTGGTTGCAGGGGGCATGGGTGGCGAGACTAGCGCGTTTTGCCACGTGCCACCTGTCGCGCGTGCTACCCGATTACATGGCCTTGAACAGCGGCGCGTACAGGCGGCTGACAGCCAGACGTTCGGGACGCTGGCGCAGCTGCAGGAACAGTCTGCCGGCTTCATCGCGGTGGGCGGTTTCGACACTGCTGATGCGCACCAGCGTGCCACGGTGTACCTGCCAGAATTCCTGCGGATCGAGCTGCGCCGCGAGCTCCTTGAGCGGCGTGCGGATCAGGTACTCGTGCATGGCGGTGAGCACGCGCACGTATTTGTCCGCCGCTTCAAAGTACAGCACCGCGGTCACCGGCACCATGTGGAGGGTGGAACCGCTGCTCGCCTGCAGCACCGTCAGGCGCGGTCGTGCCGCACCGCTGCCTTGGGCCAGGCCGGGGGCGGCGAGGAGTTGGCGCAATCGCTGCAAGGTTGCTTCATCATCGATAGCTGCTGACGCTTTATCAGCAAGCGCTTGACGTAGTTTTCGTATGGATTTTTCCAGCCTGGAGCGCTCGATGGGCTTGAGCAGGTAGTCCACCGCCTGCGCCTCGAAGGCTTGCACTGCGTACTGGTCGTAGGCGGTGGTGAAGACCAGCAGCGGCAGCGGCGATGCCTGCGGCCACGCATCGAACAGCTCGGCGGCGGCCTCCGGTCCGCTCTGGCCGGGCATGCGGATGTCGAAGAACAGCACCTCGGGCCGCAGCGTCAGCGCCGTACGCGCGGCCGAGAGGCCGTCGCCCACGGTGGCAACGATCACCAGCTTCGGCCAAGCCTCGGCCAGTGCCTGCTGCAGCGCCTGCGCCAGCAGCGGCTCGTCCTCGGCGATCAATGCGCGTGGTGCAGTCATTTCAAGGGAATAACGATGTTGGCGCAGGTCTGGCCTGCGCTGTCAGCTATCAATTCAAAAGTTGCCTCGTCGCCGTAAAGCGTCTTCAGGCGCTCGCGCACCTGCGCCAAGCCAAAGGAGCGGCCCGGCCGGGCGTCCGTCTGCGGCTGGGGTGTGACCAGCGGTGCGCCGCTGTTGCGCACCTGGAGCAGCAGCTGGTTGCCGTCTGCCGTGGTGCGCGCACTCACCTGCACGCTGCCGCCTGCCACTTCGGGCTCCAGCCCGTGGCGGATGGCGTTTTCCACCAGCGGTTGCAGCAGCAGTGGCGGCACCGGCACAGCGTGCAGCGCGTCAGGCAAATCGAGCTGCCAGGCCAGGCGCGGCCCCATGCGCACGGCGATCAGCTCCAGATAGTCGCGAAGGCACCCGAACTCGTCGGTCAGCGGATGCAGCGTGGCGCGCGAGCCGCCGAGCGTGGCGCGCAGATAGTCGCCCAGCCGGTCCAGCATCTGTTGGGCAGCGGCGGGATCCAGGCCGATCAGCACGCGCAGATTGACCAGGGTGTTGAACAGCATGTGCGGTTCGAGCTGGCTTTGCAGCAGCATCAGCCGCGCCAGCCCTTGGGCCAGCCGTGCCCGCCGCGCTGCGGGTTGTGGTGGCAATGTTCAATCGGTACCAGCAGACGGCCGAATTCAATCACCAGCCAGGTCAGGCCGCCGATGCATACCGAGTAGACCAGCTGGCGCGGGTAGCCGCCGCTGGGCCAGACCAGCGTGGTGAAGACCGCGACCACGCAGCAGAAGGCGAGCACCTGCAGGCCGTGGCGCAGCGCATCGAGCCAGAGGATTCGCAGTGCCATGAACTACTCAAAAGATGGCTTATGGCGCTTTACCACGGCGCGCCAAGGCTGGATTTGACCAATGAACGGGTTGGGCCACGTCAGGCCGCTTCGCGTGCCAGCGCACGCTGGTAGGCAGGCCGGGCGCGGATGCGCGTCAGCCAGGCGACGAGGTGCGGGTGATCGTTGCCATTCAGACCGGCGCGCTCCTGCGCGGCCTCCAGCGGATAGCTGAGTTGCACGTCGGCTGCGCTGAAGGCGTCGCCGGCGAACCAGTCGCGCTGCTTGAGTTCGCTTTCCATGTAAGCCAGGTGCAGCGTGATCTGGGGGCCGACGAAGCTGGACATCACTTTGGCGGCGATGGCGCGGGCGATGGGCTTGGCGAGAAACGGCATGGGGGCGCTGGCAACGCGATCAAACACCAGCTTGAGCAGCAGCGGTGGCATGGCCGAACCCTCGGCATAGTGCAGCCAGTAGCGGTAACGGGCGAAATCCGCCGTACCGGGGGCTGGGGAGAGTTGCCGGGCACCGAAGCGCTCGACCAGCGTCTCGATGATCGCGCCCGATTCGGCCAGCACTTCGCCATCCACTACGACGACTGGTGATTTGCCCAGGGGATGGATGTGCTTGAGCGCGGGCGGCGCGAGCAGGGTCTTGGGATCGCGCTGGTAGCGCACGATCTCGTAGGGCTGCCCGAGTTCTTCCAGCAGCCACAGGATGCGCTGCGAGCGGGACTGGTTCAGGTGGTGGACGGTGATCGTCATGGGTTCAGCTCCGGTGTCGGTGCGCAAGCTTATCGCGTTCGACCTGCACCAGGCGATCGCGCACACCACCACCGCCGGTCGCGAGCCACACGGCCAGACCGTGAATCGCCAGACCCAGCCCCCAGCCCGCCAGCGGAAAAAGGAACCACGGGCGGCCGCTTTGCCAGGAGATCAGCGCCAGGCCTGCGTTGACGCAAAGGTAGACCAGCGCATGCACATACCAGCCCATCTTGGCACCGGCCCGCTTGCGTGCCAGGTGTTCGATGCGCTCGTTTTCGGAGGAATCGGTTTGCAACGGCATGGGATGGGCTCCGATCAGGCGTGCTGAATCTGCAGGGACGCGCCGCGCGCCAGCCGCACGATGCTGAGCAAACGCGCGGCAAAGAAGCCCGAGAGCAGACCATACAGTGCAGTCACGGCTGCGGCGAAGCCAGCGTCGTGCGCCAGCGCGGGCTCCATCGCCAGCTGCACGCCGATGCCGTACTTCATCAGAAACACTGCCAGGATCAATCCCATGGTGGCCCAGCTGCCCGGCAGGTGCACGGTGCGCGTGGCGGCATTCCAGCGCGTGCCGCGAGGCGCTGCCAGGCGGCTGCCAACAGCCATCGTCGCGGCGGCGCAAAGAGCCCAGAGCGCCAGCAATGCAGCCAGGTGCCCGGTGCTGCCGAAGGCCGACTGCACGCCCCAAAGTGCCAGTCCGGTCATGGCGATGGGCAGGAGGACGAGGCGGCCCAGCGGCATGGCGCGCTCGCGCGTGGCCGAAATGCCGAGCACCAGCAGCGCCGCAAGCAGGGCGCCGACCCAGGCGGGTGTGCCGCGCACGATATCGATGATGGCTTCGGGGTGCTGGATCAGCAGTTGGGTGAGCAGCATGGTCAATCTCCGTCAAACGTTGGAAAAGGGATGGCGATGGACCGGATGGTGCGGTGCAGGACTGCTGCGCGCGAGCGCTTTGCGACGAAATGCCAGTGTCCGGCGCCAGCTGCGGCTGGGAGACGTGAACGGTGGCTCGCCAGTGGCGGCATCCGTTTCCGTGGCGGAGTGCGGCGTCCCCATGCAAAAGCCGCCAGGACCTCTCGCGAAGTCATGGCGGCTACCAATGGCGTGAATAGGGGGCGGGTGTTCCCGCGCGTGGGGCTTACTCGGGCATGACTTCGCCCGAGCCGCCCGCCTCCTTGGGCAGGTCGCGCATCTTGGGCAGGCCGTCCTTGATCGGCAGCCGCGTTTCCTGGTAGTGCACGTGCAGCATGGGCTGGAACGGGAACTGCGGGATGACTGCGGCAAACACGTCGGTCAGGCCCATGCCCGGGTGCTCGGTGAAGACATGGCCGCCACAGCTCTTGCACCAGCGGCGGTAGCTGTGTTCGGTTTTATTGAAGCCGGCGATGTTGTCGGCCCCTTTGGTGACCTTGACCGCATCGGGCTGCCAGAGCGTGAAGGCATTGACCGGGCCGGCAGACCAGGTGCGGCAGGACTCGCAATGGCAGTAGCCCATCAGCGCGGGCGCGCCGGTGACGGTGAATTCGACGGCGCCGCAAAAGCAGCGGCCCTGGTAGCTGGGATCACTCATTGATGTCTCCTGGTGGAGTTGGGGGCGAAATCCGGTGTCAATTCTGGTAGGCGATCAGTACCACATCGGCGGCCTGCGCGCGGATGGGCAGCAGGGCCTGGTAGGCGGCCGAGCCATGCCAACCATCGATGCTGGCCTGGTCGGGAAAGCGGATGACGACGATATCCTGATGCCTGTCATCACCGGCATAACTTGCACTCTGGGTGCCGCGAAACAGCAATTCGGCACCCCAGGGGGCGAGGGTGGCCGGAACCTTGCTGCGGTACTCCGCCCACTTGTCTGCATTCTTGACGGTAATGCGACCGATGAGGCATGCGCCGGCCATGTCCATCTCCTTGAAACGGCTGTGTCACTGCCGCTGCGATGCCCGGCATCAGGCGCACAGCGTGAGTTCAAACGTGGCGTCTTGCGTCGCCACGGCCAGTTTGCCATCCTCGCCTGTCTGCATCAAGCGCACCGAAACCAGCAACCGGTTGCCGCTGATTTCCGGTATCAGGTGCAGCGATGGATCGATGCGCAGACGCAGCAGCTGAAAAGTGCGCCCGGCCGGCAGATTCTGCTGGAATTGGCCGCGTTCGGCAGCTACTCTCTGCGGCGTGCCGGTATCGCGCAGCAGGTGCAGCAGCACGTAGACTGCATCTGCCAGCGGCGCCAGGGTTGCCGCCCAGAGCTGCAGGTCTTTCTGGCGCGCATCTGCGGACTGGTGCTGCCACGCGTGGTAAGCGGGCAAGTCGAAGCTGCAGGTGCCGCCCGGGATTGCGCCGCGACTGCGCACGCTCATCAGCCATTCATGTTCGAGCAGCGCCTGGCCCGCCTTGCCATTTTGGCTGTTGAGCGCCGCAAAGCAGCGCTGGAGCTGGCCGATGACGGCGTCCAGCGCTTCCTCCGAAATCGATGGAACGCCGCGGTAGCCTTCATACATCGATTTTTGTTTGTCCAGATCCTTGAGGAGGTCGGATTTCAGATCAGCGCGTGCAGCCACGTCCATGACCTCGAAAATGGTCATCAGGGCGTAGTGGTGGTCCAGCGGGTGGCTGCGTGGCATCAGCTCGCCAAGGCGCCTCAGCAACTGCTCAAGCCGCAGGTAGGTTCGGATGCGTTCGTTGAAAGGATATTCGTACAGGATCACGCTGCGGGCTTCCCAAAAAGGCGCAACGCATCATAGCCCGAACCATGCGCCGATCTGCCGTACCTGTGCGTCGAGTTGTGCCAGAGTGATGCCGTCGTTGAACAGCACGATATCGGCCGCGGCACGCCTGCGCGCGCGGCTGCTCTGGCTGGCCATGATGGCTTGTATGACCTCGATCGCGAGGCCGCTGCGCTGCTGCACCCGCTGCACTTGCGTGGTTTCGAGGCAGTCGACCACCAGGACGGCATCGAGCGTGCATGCCCAGCGGCTGGATTCGGTCAGCAGCGGGATGTCGTAGACGATCAGCCCGTGTCCGCTTTCGCGTGCATGGGCGGCAGCGGCCGCAATGGAGCGCCCGACAGCGGGGTGCACGATGCCCTCCAGGCGCGAACGAGCCGATGGGTCCTCAAAGACGAGGGTGCGCATGCGGTCGCGGTCCAGTGCTCCTGACACATCGATGAATTCGGGACCGAAGGCCGTGCGGATAGCCTCTATCGCAACCCCTTCGGCAGCCGTGGCGGCACGCGACAGTGCATCGGCATCGATCAGCGCTGCGCCTTGGCTCGCGAGCATCTGCGCCACCGTGCTCTTGCCGCTGCCTATGCCTCCGGTAAGGCCGAGCCGAATGCTGCGCGCAATCACGGATGCGCTCGCACCCATCAGGCAGCTAGCCCGAGCGCCGAGAGCAAGGTGTGCATCACTCGCTCCGGCCCCCAGAGCATTGCCACAAAGCCGCCACCTGCCAGGAAAGGCCCGAAGGGCACATACTTGCCCTCACGCAGTCCGCCCTTGAGCTTGAGCGCGATGCCGGTGACAGCCCCTACGACCGAAGCCAGCAGGATGATGGGCACCAACGCTTGCCAGCCGAACCAGGCTCCCAGCGCCGCAAACAGCTTGAAGTCACCGTAGCCCATGCCTTCCTTGCCGGTGGCCAGCTTGAAGCCCCAGTACACGCACCAGAGCGACAGGTAGCCTGCGGCAGCGCCCAGCACGGCATCGGCCAGCGGCAGCGGCGACAGGTGCAGCGTGGGTGCAAGCAACCCTGCCCAGAGCAGCGGTAGCGTGATGTCGTCCGGCAGCAGCGTGGTGTCCCAATCAATGCAGGCGGCGGCCAGCAGCGCCGCGGAAAACCCGCACCACAGCACGGCGCTCCACCCAGCGCCCCAGCGTGTGGCGCAGAAGAAAAAAAGCAGGCCCGTGGCAAGTTCCACCGCGGGGTAGCGCAGGCTGATGTGGACACCGCAGCCGGCGCAGCGCCCGCGCAAGAAAAGATAGCTGAGGACGGGGATGTTCTCGTACCAGCGTACCGCGCGCTGGCATGCCGGGCAATGCGAATGCGGTGTGAGCAGGTTGTAGCGCGGCGCTTCGTCCGCGGGCGCCGCAGCCGCTGGCAAGCCATGTTCCTGCGCGTAGGCAGTGCATTCCGCGTCCCACTGCTGCTGCATCATGCGCGGCAGGCGGTGGATCACGACATTCAGAAAACTGCCGATCAGCAGGCCGAGGATGCCGAAAGCGACGGCATCCCAAAAGGGAGATCCGAGCATCCGTCAGACCACCTGGCCGAGCTTGAAGATGGGCAGGTACATGGCGACCACGATGCCGCCGATGATGGTGCCCAGAAACACGATGATGATGGGCTCCATGAGGCTGGACAAACCCTTGACCATCTCGTCGACTTCCTCTTCGTAAAAATCGGCGGCCTTGCCGAGCATGTGATCGATGGAGCCGGACTCTTCGCCAATCGCGCACATCTGCAGCACCATCGAAGGGAACACGTTGGCATTGGTCATGGCGGCGGTGAGACTGGTGCCGGTGGCGACTTCCTGCTGGATCTTGTCGGTCGCCATGGCGTAGACGGCGTTGCCAGCAGCGCCACCGACCGAGTCCAGAGCTTCCACCAGTGGCACGCCGGCGGCGAACATGGTGGACAGCGTGCGCGTCCAGCGGGCAATCGCGGATTTGTTGATCAGGTCGCCGAACACCGGAATCTTGAGCAGCAGGCGATCCATCACCACCTGCATCTTCTCGCTGCGCTTCCAGGCCTGCATGAAGAAGTAGAAGCCGCCACCGATCACGCCAAAGATCAGCCACCACCATTTCACGAAAATATCGCTCATCGCCATCACGACCAATGTCGGGCCGGGCAAGTCGGCGCCAAACGAGGTGAAAACCTCCTTGAAGGCGGGAATCACGAAAATCATGATGACGGTGACAACGACGAAGGCGACAATCACCACCGAGATCGGGTACATCAGGGCCGACTTGATCTTGCCCTTGATCGCCTCGGTTTTCTCCATGTAGGTCGCCAGGCGGTCCAGCAGCGCTTCCAGAATACCGGCCGCCTCGCCCGCCTCGACCAGGTTGCAATAAAGGTTGTCGAAGTACATCGGGTACTTGCGGAAGGCGGCATTGAGCGAGGTGCCGGTTTCCACGTCCGTGCGGATGTCGTTGAGCAGCTTGGTGACGCTTGCGTTGGTATTGCCCCGGCCAACGATGTCGAAGGCTTGCAGCAGCGGCACGCCGGCCTTCATCATGGTGGCCATCTGGCGCGTGAACAGGGCAATGTCCTTGGGCTTGATCTTCTTGCCCGAGCTTGTGCGCCGTTTCTTGATCTTCGTCGGCAGCACGCCCTGACGGCGCAGGCTGGCCTGTACCTGGTTTTCGCCGCCGGCACGCACCTCGCCGCGCACGATCTTGCCGTTGCGGTCCTTGCCTTCCCATTCGAAGACGAAATCCTTGATGCCCTTGGATGCGACGGTGGCCATGAAATGCTCCCTTGCTTATTCGTTGGTGACCGCCAGGACCTCTTCGAGCGAAGTCAGGCCCAGTCTGGCTTTCTGCAGGCCGGATTGGCGCAGCGAGCGCACACCCTCGGAGCGCGCCTGGGCGGCAATCTCCAGTGCGCTGCCATCGCGCAAAATGATGCGCTGCATCTCTTCGGAAATCGGCATCACCTCATAGATGCCGACCCGGCCCTTGTAGCCGTTGTTGCAGGCCGAGCAGCCTACCGGTCGATAGGTGACCCAGCTGCCGTCGATGTCTTCGTCCTTGTAGCCGGCTTCCAGCAGGTTTTCGTGCGGGATGTCGGCCGGCTGCTTGCACTGCGGGCACAGGCGGCGCGCCAGACGCTGGGCAGTGATCAGAATGACGCTGGAGGCGATGTTGAACGGCGCGATGCCCATGTTGCGCATGCGCGTCAGTGTGGTGGGGGCATCGTTGGTGTGCAGCGTGGAGAGCACCAGGTGGCCAGTCTGTGCCGCCTTGATGGCGATGTCAGCGGTTTCCAGGTCGCGGATTTCACCGACCATGATGACGTCCGGATCCTGGCGCAGAAAGGCCTTGAGGGCCACGGCAAAAGTGAGACCGGCCTTTTCGTTGACGTTCACCTGGTTGACCCCGGGCATGTTGATTTCCGACGGGTCTTCCGCGGTGGAAATGTTCACCCCCGGCTTGTTCAGGATGTTCAGACAGGTGTAGAGCGAGACGGTCTTGCCTGAGCCCGTCGGGCCGGTCACCAGAATCATGCCGTAGGGTCGGTTGATGGCGGTGAGCAGCCGCTCTTTTTCTTCAGGTTCATAGCCCAGCGCTTCAATGCCCATGCGCGCGCTGCTGGGGTCCAGGATACGGATCACGATCTTCTCGCCGAACAGCGTGGGCAGGGTGCTGACACGGAAATCGATCACGCGATCGGGGCCGATCTTGAGCTTCATGCGGCCGTCCTGCGGCACGCGTTTCTCGGAAATGTCCAGGCGCGAGATCACCTTGATGCGCGACGCGAGCTTGTCCTTGATGGCAATCGGCGGCGAGGTGATTTCCTGCAATTCGCCATCGACGCGAAAGCGCACGCGGTAGTTGTGCTCATAGGGTTCGAAGTGCAGGTCGGAGGCGCGCATGCTGAAGGCGTCCAGCAGCATTTTTTGCAGAAAGCGCACGACCGGTGCGTCTTCCACTTCGGCGGCGGCCGTGTCCGGCCCTTCGACCTCTTCGGTGACGGGGGTGTCTTCAAATTCGAAATCACCGCCGGTGATGCCTTCAAGGCTCTCCGCGACGCTCTTGGAGGTGGCCTCCACCAGTTTGACGAGCTTGTCGTATTCGGCAACGACCCAGTCCACGCCCAGCTGCGTGGCGAACTTGATTTTTTCAGCGGCTTCCTGGTTGGTCGGATCGGCGGTAATGGCAATCAGGCGGTTGTTGCGCTTGGCCAGAACCACCACCTTGTACGCCTGGCACAGCTTGACGTCCAGCAGTCCCTTGGGCAGGCGATTGATGTCAATCGCCTCCACATCCAGCAGCGGAGCACCAAAGGTGCCGGACAGGCTGTAGGCCAGCTCCGGCGCGGCAATCGTCTTGCTGCTGATGAGTTCGGCGATGAAGGGGGTCCGGCTGGATTGCGATTTGCGAAACACCTCTTCGGCGCCCGCTTGCGTGAGCTTGCCGGCCGACATCAGCGCACGGGCCAGGCTCGGCAAAGCGATGTGTGCAGCGTCCTTTTGCGCAAAACCGGCTGTGGCCATGTCAGTGCTTGCTATGCAATGTGAGTACCAAAATGCCATCCTATCATCGCTGAACCACCCTCTGGTGTACAGAGAAGCGGTGCATTTGAGGTCTATCCGACATCTGATGTGTCTGCATTTGGCGGCAGCCAAGAAAAAACCGCCACGCTTTGGGGCGGTGGCGGTTGTTTTTGCAGCAAGCAGCGGCTTATTTCAGCTTGGTTTCCTTGTACTCGACATGCTTGCGAGCCTTGGGGTCGAACTTCATGATAGACATTTTCTCGGGCATGGTCTTCTTGTTCTTGGTCGTGGTGTAGAAGTGACCGGTGCCGGCGCTCGATTCGAGCTTGATTTTTTCGCGTCCGCCTTTGGATGCCATGGTATTGCTCCTTTGCTGAATCAGGCCTGACCGCGTGCGCGCATGTCTGCGAGCACGGCGTCAATGCCGTTCTTGTCGATCAGGCGCAACGCTGCGCTGGAAACGCGCAGGCGGATCCAGCGGTTTTCGCTCTCCACCCAGAAGCGCTTGTATTGCAGGTTCGGCAGGAACCGGCGCTTGGTCTTGATGTTGGAGTGGGAGACATGGTGTCCCACCTGGGGCTTCTTGCCCGTGATTTCACATACGCGTGCCATGAGGACACTCCGTTCATTGCAACGATGGCGGCATCAGGAATCCTGCAGGAGCAGGGCGATGCCAGTCATCTCACCTCGCCAGGACATTCGGGTGGCGGTAACCCGTCGCTGCACGAGCGCCCGAAAAAGCGCGTGTGAATGCAGCAAAGCCGGGCATTATAACGCGGCGCAAGCTATTCTTGCTGCTCGAGAAAACGCTGGGCATCGAGCGCCGCCATGCAACCCGTGCCGGCGCTGGTGATCGCCTGGCGGTAGACATGGTCCTGCACGTCGCCTGCCGCGAACACGCCGGGTACGCTGGTCTGCGTGGCAAAGCCCTTGAGACCGCCTTGCGTCACGATATAGCCATTTTCCAACGCGAGCTGGCCCTGGAAGATGTCCGTGTTGGGTGCGTGTCCGATGGCGATGAAGCAGCCCTGCAGGCGAATGTCCTCGGTTCTGCCGTCCTGCGTGCTCTTGATGCGGATGCCGTTCACGCCACTGGCATCGCCCAGCACCTCATCGAGCGTGAAAAAGGTCTTGAGCACGATCTTGCCGCTGGCCACTTTGTCCATGAGCTTGTCGATCAGGATGGGCTCGGCACGGAACTTGTCTCGGCGATGGACCAGCGTGACCTGGCTGGCGATGTTGGACAGGTACAGTGCTTCTTCCACGGCGGTATTGCCGCCACCGATCACGCAAACGTCCTGCCCGCGGTAAAAGAACCCGTCGCAGGTGGCGCAGGCCGAGACTCCTTTGCCCATGAAAGCCTCTTCCGACGGCAATCCCAGGTACTTGGCGGAGGCGCCGGTGGCAATGATGAGCGCATCGCAGCTGTAGCTGGCACTGTCGCCCTTGAGCATGAACGGACGTTGCGAGAGATCCACCTGCGTGATCTGATCGAACACGATCCGTGTCTTGAAGCGCTCGGCATGCTCCAGAAAGCGCTGCATCAGTTCCGGCCCCTGTACGCCGTTCACGTCCGCCGGCCAGTTGTCGACTTCGGTGGTGGTGGTGAGCTGCCCGCCCTGCGCCATGCCCGTGATCAGCATCGGGTCGAGGTTGGCGCGCGCGGCATAGATGGCGGCGGTGTAGCCGGCCGGGCCGGAACCGAGGATCAGGACTTTGGCGTGTTGGGTGTCAGGCATGGGTGGGAAAATGAGCGCAAGGCGGGTAGGGATTGGCGGTGAAGGATTGTAAGAAGCGCTGGATCGGCCGCGGGCGTGCAGGGACATGAAGTAAGCTCGCCCCTCTTCGGTATGTCGTACTCCCTCAACAGTTTGAATGCGGCAGGCAAGACGCCTGTGCGTGGCCCGGTGGCGCGTTTCGGGCATGAAATCGTGCTGGTGCTGACCCTGCTGGTCCTGGCTTTCTGGCTGCTCGCCTTGTGGAGCTATGCACCGCAGGATGCGGCCTGGTCCACCTCGGGTCTGGGCACGCAGGAGTCTGCAGCCAATTGGGGTGGGCGCTTGGGCGCCTGGGTGGCCGACGCGAGCTACTTCTTGCTGGGTTATTCCATCTGGTGGCTGGTGGCTGCGGCCGTCGGTGCCTGGGTGGGCAGTCTGCGGCGATGGATGCGCGGCGGCGAGATTCGCGCCAACCCGGGACGGCGCAGCGCGGTTTTCTGGTGCGGTCTGGTGGTGCTTGTGCTTGCAAGCGTGGCGCTCGAATGGTCGCGTCTGTACCGTTTCGAGCCGCTGTTGCCAGGCCATTCCGGCGGCGTGCTTGGCTATGTCGTTGGTCCCTTGGTGGTCAAGTGGCTGGGCTTCATGGGCTCGGGGCTGGTGGGTGTGGTGCTTATCGTGCTCGGTATCGGCTGGGTGTTCGGCTTTTCGTGGGGCTGGCTGGCGCAGCGCGTGGGCGCGGCGGTGGAGTGGGTGCTGCGCTGGCTGCAGACCCACCGCGAGCGGGCACGCGACGAAGCCGCAGGACGGCGCGCGGCGCGCGAACGCCAGGAGGTCGTGCTCGGCGAGCACGAGGAGCAGGAGCCAGCCATTGCGCAACCCGCAGTGCAGATCGTGGAGCCGCCGAATCCCGAGCACGCGCCGAGCACGCGCGTGGCAAAGGAGCGCCAGCGCCCGCTGTTCAGCGAACTGCCCGACAGCCCGTTGCCGCAAATCGATCTGCTGGATGCGGCTTCGGCCCGCCAGGAGACGGTTTCCAGCGAAACGCTGGAGATGACCAGCCGCTTGATCGAGAAAAAGCTGCGTGATTTCGGCGTCGAGGTGGCAGTGGTCGCGGCCATGCCGGGGCCGGTAGTGACGCGCTATGAAATCGAACCGGCGACGGGCGTCAAGGGCTCGCAGATCGTCAATCTGGCCAAGGACCTGGCGCGTTCGCTCAGCTTGGTCTCGATCCGCGTGATCGAGACGATTCCCGGCAAGAATTTCATGGCGCTGGAGCTGCCCAATGCCAAGCGCCAGATGATCCGGCTGTCGGAGGTACTGGGCTCGCAGGTCTATCACGACGCCAAAAGTCTGCTGACCATGGGCCTGGGCAAGGATATCGTAGGCACCCCGGTGGTGGCGGACCTGGCGAAGATGCCGCACTGCCTGGTGGCGGGCACCACCGGTTCGGGCAAGTCGGTGGGCATCAATGCAATGATTTTGTCGCTCTTGTACAAGGCCGAGCCGCGCGACGTGCGGCTGATGATGATCGACCCCAAGATGCTGGAAATGTCGGTCTACGAGGGTATTCCGCACCTGCTGTGCCCGGTGGTCACCGACATGAAGCAGGCGGCGCACGGGCTGAACTGGTGCGTGGGCGAGATGGAGCGGCGCTACAAGCTCATGAGCAAACTCGGGGTGCGCAACCTCGCGGGCTACAACGCCAAGATCGCCGAGGCGAGTGCCCGCGGCGAGAGCATTGGCAATCCCTTCAGCCTTACGCCCGAGGAGCCCGAGCCACTCGATCGCCTGCCGCACATCGTTGTCGTGATCGACGAACTGGCCGACCTGATGATGGTGGTGGGCAAGAAGATCGAGGAACTGATCGCGCGCCTGGCGCAGAAGGCGCGCGCCGCGGGCATTCACCTGATTTTGGCGACTCAGCGCCCGAGCGTGGACGTGATCACCGGCCTGATCAAGGCCAACATCCCGACGCGCATCGCGTTCCAGGTGAGCAGCAAGATCGACAGCCGCACCATCCTCGACCAGATGGGAGCCGAGGCGCTGCTGGGCATGGGTGACATGCTGTACATGCCGTCAGGCACCGGCTTGCCGATTCGCGTGCATGGCGCGTTTGTCAGCGACGAGGAGGTGCATCGCGTTGTCGAATACCTCAAGAGTCAGGGCGAGCCCGATTACCTGGAGGGCGTGCTGGAAGGCGGGGGCGAGGGCGAAGACAGCGGCTTTGGCCTGGACGATGGCGAAGGCGGTGGTGGCGAAAAGGATCCGATGTACGACCAGGCGGTGGAGATCGTGCTCAAGGACCGCAAGGCCAGCATCTCCTACGTGCAGCGCAAGCTGCGCATAGGCTACAACCGCTCGGCCCGGCTGCTGGAGGATATGGAGAAAGCCGGACTCATCAGCGCCCTGACTGCCAGCGGCCAGCGTGAGGTATTGGTGGCGGCACGGGCGGAATAGGATAACGGTCGATGAAACGCTTGGTGTTCACAATTTTGATAGCTGCTTCCGCTCAGTGGGCAAGCGCTCAGGGGCTGAAAATCCTTGAAAATTTCATGCAAGTTGCCCATAGTGGCGAGGCGCAGTTCACGCAAACGGTGACGGCGCCACCACGCGATGGCAAGGCGGTGACGCCCAAGGTTTCCAGTGGCAGCTTTGCGTTTGAGCGCCCGGGCCGTTTTCGCTTTGACTACCGCAAGCCCTTTGCCCAGACCATCGTGGCCGATGGCACGACCTTGTGGCTGTACGACGTGGATCTGAACCAGGTAACCGAGCGCGCGCAGGCGCAGGCGCTGGGCAGCACGCCCGCGGCCTTGCTGACGTCCACGCCGGACCTCACCGCCTTGCGCCGGGATTTCACGCTTGCGGATGCACCCGATGCCGAAGGCCTGCACTGGGTGCTGGCCACGCCGAAATCCAGCGACGGCCAGCTGGCGAGCGTGCGTGTGGGATTTGACGGCGAGCAGTTGGCGGCGCTGGATATCCTGGACCACTTCGGCCAGCGCTCGTTGCTGCGGTTCGCGAACTTCGCGCTCAATCCGAAGCTGCCGGCCAGCACCTTTGTTTTCAAGCCGCCCCAAGGGGCCGATGTGCTGCGCGAGCAGTGAGCGGAGCTACAGCGTCAGCGCTCTGAGCCAGTCGCGGAAGTGCTGGCCGACCTGCGGGTGCTGCAGCGCGAGTTCCACCGTGGCCTGCAAAAAACCTTCTTTGCTACCGCAATCGTAGCGTTTGCCGCTGTACTGGTAAGCGTAAACCGTCTCATGCGCCATCAGTCTGGCAATCGCATCCGTGAGCTGAATCTCGCCGCCCACGCCGCGTGGCTGGTTGCGGATTTCTTCAAAAATGCGCGGCGTGAGCACATAGCGCCCGGCTACGCCCATGCGTGAGGGTGCGACTTCCGGCGCCGGTTTTTCGACAATTTCGTCGATGCGCAGCAGCGGCCCGCCTGCGGGCTCCCCCTTGACGATGCCGTAGCGCCGCGTTTCCTCGTGGGGTACCTCCTGCACCGCCAGCAGCGAGCGGCCCTGTTTTTCAAAGGCGGCGGTCATCTGCGCCATCACGCCGGGGCCGCCAGATTCACCGACCATCAGGTCGTCGGCCAGCAACACGGCAAAGGGTTCATTGCCCACCAGCGGCTCGGCGCACAGCACGGCGTGGCCCAAGCCTAAGCTGCGCGGCTGGCGCACGAACAGGCAGTTCATGTCGGCCGGAGTAATGCTGTGCACCAGGTGCAGCAGCTCCTGCTTGCCGGCGTGTTCGAGCTCGCTTTCGAGCTCGTAGGCGGTGTCGAAATGGTCTTCGATGGCGCGCTTGCTGCGCCCGGTGACGAAGACCATGTCGCGGATGCCGGCTTCGTAGGCTTCCTCGACGGCGTATTGGATGAGGGGCTTGTCCACCACCGGCAGCATTTCTTTCGGGCTGGCTTTGGTGGCGGGCAGAAAGCGAGTGCCCAGGCCGGCGACGGGGAAGACGGCTTTGCGGACGCGGGTGCTGGTCATGGGGGTTCCTTGGTGGAGAGGGCCGGCGGGACGCCGGCGCTCCCGGGGTCAGCCCAGGCGGGCGAGTTGTTCCTGGATGCGCGCCAGCGTGCTGCCAAAGTCGGCCAGGCGCTTTTTCTCTTGCTCCAGCACGGCGGCGGGGGCCTTGGCGCAGAAGGCTTCGTTGCCGAGCTTGGCGTTGGCCTTGGTGATCTCGCCTTGCAGGCGCGTGGCCTCCTTGCCCAGGCGGGCCTTTTCCGCCGCCACGTCGATCTCGACAAACAGCGCCAGGCGCGCGCCGCCCACCACGTTGACCGGGGCGTTCTGCGCCTCGCTGGCCCATGCGGCGGCGTCGTCGAACACCTTGACTTCGCTGAGCTTGGCCAGGTTTTTCAGCACATCGGCGTTGGCACGCAGGAAGGCGCTGTCCTCTGCCGTGTCGGCCACGGCCAGAAGCGGCAGGCGCTGCGCGGGCGACACGCCCATCTCGCCGCGCAGGGTGCGGCAGGCGTCCACCATGGTTTTCAGGCGCGCCACATAGCCTTCAGCCGCCTCGTCGATCTTGGCCGGCTGCGCCTCTGGGTAGGCGGCGATGGCGATCGATGCGCCCTCAATGCGGGCCACGGGCGCCACCACTTGCCACAGCGCTTCGGTGACAAACGGGATGATGGGATGCGCCAGGCGCAGGATGGCTTCCAGCACGCGGATCAGCGTGCGGCGCGTGGCGCGCTCTTGCGCCTCGGAGCCGGTCTGGATCTGCACCTTGGCGATTTCCAGGTACCAGTCGCAGAACTCGTTCCAGACGAAGTCGTAGATGGCGTTGGCGGCGTTGTCCAGGCGGTATTCGGCAAAGCCACGGGCCACCTCAGCCTCCACCTTTTGCAGGCGCGAGACGATCCAGCGATCGGGCTGGCTGAAATGCAGATAGCTCTCGCTGCAGCTGCCGTCGCCGTCAAAGCCGCAGTCAAAACCCTCGCAATTCATCAGCACGAAGCGGCTGGCGTTCCAGAGCTTGTTGCAGAAGTTGCGATAACCCTCGCAGCGCTTGCTGTCGAAGTTGATGCTGCGGCCCAAGGACGCCAGCGCGGCGAAGGTAAAGCGCAGCGCGTCCGCGCCGTAGGCCGGAATGCCTTCGGGGAATTCCTTTTGCGTGTTCTTGCGCACTTGGGGTGCGGTCTCGGGGCGGCGCAGGCCCTGGGTGCGCTTGTCGAGCAGGGGTTCGAGCTCGATGCCGTCGATCAGATCGACCGGGTCGAGCACGTTGCCCTCGCTCTTGCTCATCTTCTTGCCGTGCGCGTCGAGCACCAGGCCGTGGATGTAGACATGCTTGAACGGCACGCGGCCGGTGAAGTGGGTGCTCATCATGATCATCCGGGCCACCCAGAAGAAGATGATGTCGTAGCCCGTGACCAGCACGCTGCTGGGCAAATACAGGTTGTAGTCGTCGGTGGCGCTGTCGGTTTGATTTGGCCAGCCCATGGTGGAAAACGGCACCAGCGCGCTGGAGTACCAGGTGTCGAGCACGTCGGCGTCGCGCGTGAGTGTTTTGCCGGGGGCCTGTGCCTGCGCCTCGGCCTCGCTCTTGGCCACGTAGACCTTGCCGTCCTCGTCGTACCAGGCCGGAATCTGGTGGCCCCACCAGAGCTGGCGCGAGATGCACCAGTCCTGGATGTTGTTCATCCACTGGTTGTAGGTGTTGACCCAGTTCTCGGGCACGAATTGCACCTGGCCGCTGGCGACGGCGTCAATCGCTTTTTGCGCGATGGATTTGCCGGTGGCGTCGCCCTGGCCCACCTTGTTCATGGCGACAAACCACTGATCGGTCAGCATGGGTTCGATCACCTGGCCGGTGCGGGTGCAGATGGGCACCATGAGCTTGTGCTTCTTGATTTCGACCAAGAGGCCCAGCGCTTCCAGGTCCGCCACGACGGCCTTGCGCGCGGCAAAGCGGTCCATGCCACGGTATTTCTCGGGCGACTGGTCGTTGATGGTGGCCGTCAGCGTCAGCACGCAAATCATCGGCAGCTTGTGGCGCTGGCCTACCTGATAGTCGTTCTGGTCATGCGCGGGTGTGACCTTGACCACGCCGGTGCCGAAGGCCTTGTCCACGTATTCGTCGGCAATCACCGGGATTTCCCGGTCGCACAGCGGCAGCTTGACCTGCTTGCCGATCAGGTGCGCATAGCGCTCGTCCTCGGGGTGCACCATCACGGCCACGTCGCCCAGCATGGTCTCAGGCCGGGTGGTTGCCACCACCAGTTGGCCCGAACCGTCGGCCAGGGGATAGGCGATATGCCACAGCGAGCCGTCTTTTTCTTCGTTTTCCACCTCCAGATCGGACACGGCCGATTGCAGCACCGGGTCCCAGTTGACCAGGCGCTTGCCACGGTAGATCAGGCCCTGTTCATAGAGCTTCACAAAGGTCTCGGTCACCACCGTGGAGAGCTTGTCGTCCATGGTGAAGTACTCGCGGCTCCAGTCCACGGTGTCGCCCAGACGGCGCATCTGCGTGGTGATGGTGTTGCCGCTGTGCTCCTTCCACTCCCAGACCTTCTTCACAAAGTCCGGGCGGCCCAGGTCGTGGCGGCTCACGCCTTGTTCTTGCAGCTGGCGCTCCACCACGATTTGCGTGGCGATGCCGGCGTGGTCGGTGCCCGGAATCCACGCCGTGTTGCAGCCCAGCATGCGATGCATGCGCGTCAGGCTGTCCATGATGGTCTGGTTGAACGCGTGGCCCATGTGCAGCGTGCCGGTCACGTTGGGCGGCGGCAGCTGGATGGCGAAGGCTGGGGCGGCCGCGTCGGGCGCACCCGTGCCGCGCACGCCGGCGCGGCCGTAGCCACGGCGCTCCCACTCGGGGCCCCAGTGGGCTTCGAGCGTGGCGGGCTCGAACGATTTGGACAGGGATTGCAGGCCGGGTTGGAGGGGGGTGTCGCTCATAGCAATGAAAACGGCATCCCGCGGGATGCCGTGTCGGGCAGAAGGAGAAGAGTCATGCGATTTTATGCGTTCAAAATCGCTCTTGTATATGTAGCTGAATGCGCTTTTCTGGTGCGCGCAAAGACCAATTTCGGCTTGAAAATATGGTCAATCGCCTTTGCTGGTGAGCCCTTGGACGAGCGCACCCAGCGCCAGCCCGCCCACAGCGTACAGCAGCATCCAGTTGCCCGCGCCCAAGCCGGCGATGGCCGGGCCCGGGCAGACGCCGCACAGGCCCCAGCCCACGCCAAACAGTGCTGCGCCGACGACGGTGCTGCGCCCCCAATGAATCGGGTGCTTGTGAAATTCGCCGCCCAGCACGGGCTTTTTCATGAGGCGAGGCAGCAGCGCGTAGGCGATGGCGGTGACGATGAGCGCGCCGCCCATCACCAGCATGAGACCGAAGTCCTGCAGGCGCAAAAAGCTCAGTACCACTTCGGGGCGGATCATGGTGGATGCGGCAAGGCCAAAGCCGAACAGAGCGCCTGCGGCCAGCGTGGCCAGTGAGTTGCCGAGTTTCATCATTGCAGCCTCCAGACGAGGTTGGCGGTGATCATGGCGGTTGCCATGAAGGTGAGGACGGCCACGGCGGAGGGCCATTGCAGCGACCCCATGCCGCAGATTCCATGGCCGGATGTGCAGCCGTGGCCCAGGCGTGCGCCGTAGCCGCCGATGAAGCCGCCCAAGAGCAGTTGCCAGACCGGCACCGAGGTGGTTTCGGGGCCCGGACCGCCGAACAACAGCCACCAGAGGAAAGCCCCAAGAATCAGGCCCGCAGCGTATTCCAGCCGCCAGATGCGGGAGCCCTTCAGACGTGCCTGCTGGAAGAAGGGCCGGTCGACGATGAAGGACCAGGTCGATGAAAAGACGCTGCTCATGCCGCCGACCAGGCCGGTCATGGCGAAAAGAAAGGTGACGCCCAAGCCGATGACGATGCCACCGTAGAGGTAGTGCTCCCAGCCGAGGGGAAACAGGGTATGCAGAAGAGTCATGCGGGTCATTATCCCGCTGGACGATGGATCGTGTCAGGGCGCGGCGCGGTGACTGGAGGGGCGCGGCGCCGAGCCGGCCATGGCCTGGGTGTCGGCTTCGCGGCGCATGATCCACCAGGCCACCTGCACCAGCCACGCGACGGCCAAAGCCGTGAAAATGCCGGTAAGCCAGTGGCCCAGGCGCACCTGGTCGTCCAGCAGATAGGCGTTGCACAGGCGCAGCGGGGAATTGGCATAGAGCTGGCCGATGGCTATGCCCATCAGCAGCATGTTGCCCAGAAAAAAGCCTTGCACGACCAGCCCGGCGCGTCGCCACGACAGGCGCAGGGCACTGCCCGTGGCCACCAATGCGGCACTCTTGGCGATTTCAGTGGGTGGGTGCAGCAACGCAAGATCGAGCACCCGCGGAATCATCAGCACCAGCAGGGCGGTCCCTGCCAGCATCAGACCACTGATGCCGGACGCGTTCCAGCGTGCAAGGCCGCTGTGCGCCCGCTTGGGCAGCGCGGCTGCCAGCAATGCGCCGGCGAGCATCCACAGGGGGTACTGCAGCACCATGTGGCGCCACATGCTGGCCTCCAACAGGTGCCGTGATGCGGGCAACGCCAGCAGCGCGGCGATGGCCAGACCAACCAGCGCCTGGCGCGCCAGGGTGAATGCCGGTGCCAAGGACCTGCGCCAGTCAAGCTTCATGAGGCCTTGGATGCGAGGTGGCGGGCGTAGTTCAGCGCCAGTTGCTGCTCGGCCAGGTCGAAGATGCGCACCATGCGCCCCCGGGCATCGAAGATCAGCAGGGCGGCGTTGTGCTCGTAGTCGCCAAGAGCGTCAGGAATGACGACCACGCCGAGCTGCGCCAGCAGCGCCTGCTGCTGCCCGCTGTCGGGCACGCTGGCAAAGCGCCAGAGCGCCGGGTTTGCGCCGAGCTTGCCGGCGTAGGCCGCGAGCTGCGGGGCGCCGTCGTGCGCGCCGTCAAAGGAGAGCGAGAGCAGCCGGACCGGAGCGGCGCCCGGCCGGTCGCCATCGGCCTGCAGCGCCGCCTGCAGCTGCTGGAAGGTGCTGCCCAGGGACAGGCATACCGTCTGGCAGCGCGTGTAGAAGAAGTCGGCAATGGTGACTTGCCCCTGGGCGATGGCGGGCAGGGCAAGCTGGCGCGCATCCTCCCCCCGCAGCTCGACGGCGGGCAGTGGCACGGGGCTGAGCGCCACTTCCAGGCGCCGTGCACCCTCGTCGGTCCAGACCTGGAAATCGTGCGTGAGCCAGGCGGCGCTGAAGTAGCCGCCCAGCGCGACCAGCAGGCTCAGCAGTGCGGTGCGTACCATGGCGGGCTTCCTGTGGTGCTCAGTGGTCCAGCGCCTTGAGCTCTGCTTCGCTCTCGAATGGCGTGGTGCGATCGCTCTTGCGCGCTTCGGCGATCACATCCGGCCCCACCGCGTCGTTCTTGTTCGACCAGCTGCTGCGGATATGCGTCAGCACGCCAGCCAGCTCGGCGTCGCTGAGCTGCTGAAAGCTTGGCATCAGCCCCTTGTAGCTGGTGCCCTTGACGTTGATCTCGCCATTGATGCCGTGCAGCACGATGTTGGCCAGCACCTTGGGGCTGCCGTGCACCCACTCGGAGCCATCGAGCGGCGGGAAGACGCCCGGCAGGCCGGCGCCGGTCGCCTGGTGGCAGGACGCGCAGTTGGCTGCGAAGATGGCAGCGCCATCGACCGCGCCGCCGCCAGCGTCGGCCGCGCCCGCCGGCTTGGCCTGCAGGTCGGCCAGCGTGCGTTCGTCGCCCATCCACGGGCGGCTGTAGGGGCCGGACATCGCGATGTAGATGACACCGAAGAGCACCATGCCGACGGCAATGATGGCCGGCAGCAGGGGCATGGGGCGGATGCGCTCTTCCGGATCGACGCTTTCGCGCTTCTGGGCGCGGGCGGGCTGGTTGTTTTCAGGCATGGCTTACCTCCACGGTATGGGTGCGCGCGGCGTTCATTGCGGGTCTGCCGGGATGATGGGGTAGACGTGCTTGAGCGACTGCAGGTATTTCACGAGATCCAGCGCCTCGGGCTTGGCCACCACCACCTTGCCCTTGGGCTGGGCGTCCGGCGGCAGGTGCACCTCGACCTCATCCTTGTCCGCCTTGTCCTTGACGTCGAACAGATAGGGATAGGAAGGCATGATGGATTCTTTGACGTAGGCCCGCGGCTGGTACAGGTGCCCCAGGTTCCAGTCCAGGCTGGGCTGGCGCACGCCGATGTTGAACAGGTCCGGCCCGGTGCGCATGCTGCCCAGCAGGTGCGGACGGTCGTAGATGTAATCCGCCGGCACCGAGACGCGGCCCCAGCCGCGCTTGGCGTCCGGGCCGAAGCTGGCATCGCGCGGCTGCTGGGTGTGGCAATAGACGCAGCCATTGGCGATGTAGACCTCGCGCCCGCGCAGCTCGGCGCTGGTGTAGGGCTTGAGGCCGTCGGGGACGGGGAGGTCGCGCACCTGGAAGTAGGGGATCAGTATCAGCGCCGCGACGGCGATGCTGAAGGTGACCAGCGTGCCGGTGATGAGTTTGACTTCATTTTCCATGGACGGTCTCCAGCTTGTTCTGCTCGTGCGTGAAGAGCGCGGCGCCGGCGCGGTTCGGGCCAAAGCGCAGCACCATCACCAGCACGTGGAAGGCGAAGATCAGGTGGCTTGCCAGCATCAATGAGCCGCCCACGCTGCGCCAGTACAGATAGGGGATGGTCAGCGTGACCGAATCGATGAAGGGCACGCTCGGGTCCAGCATCGCCTTGCCCTGCAGCCAGCCGCCGTAGGTCAGCGGCCCGAAGTAGATCAGGATGCCGATCGCGGCCAGCCAGAAATGCCAGGAGATGAGCTTGGGGAAGGGCCATTCCCAGCGCAGCACGCGCGGCAGCATGTAGTAGATGGCGCCAAACAGCACCATGGTGACGAAGCCGTACGCACCCAGGTGGGCGTGGGCCACCGTGAAGTGGGTGAAGTGGGCCACCTGGTTGACCGAGCGCAGCGCCTCGAACGAGCCCTGCACCGAGGACACCATGTACATGAAGCCGCCGAACATCATGAAGCGCAGCGTGGGCGAGTACAGGGCCAGCTTCATGCGGCCCCACATCGTGCCGGCCATGTTCACCGTGAAGGCCGCCACCGGCACGATCATCATCATGCTCTGCACGACCGAGAGCGTGATCAGCCATTCGGGCACCGGTCCGCCGATGAGGTGGTGGCCGCCCACCTGGGCGTAGAAGAAGGCCAGCGTCCAGAAGCCCAGGATGGAGAGGTTGTAGGAGCTCACGCGCCGTCCGATGACCTTGGGCAGGAAGTAATAGATCGCGCCCAGCGCCGCCGGCGTGAACCACAGGCCGAGCACGTTGTGGCCGTACCACCAGTTCATCGTCGCCTGCTCCACGCCGAAGTGCGCGCCGGGGATCTTGGCCACGGTGAACAGCAGCGCGATCCACAGCAGCGAGCCGACGTGGTACCAGGCGCTGACGTAGATCTCGTGCGACTTGCGGTGCACGACGGTGGAGATCACCGGGATGATGATGAGAATGAAGCCGATGACCAGGAAAATGCCGATCTGCCACGGAATTTCCAGGTATTCCATACCGGCCGTCCAGCCCATGCCGAAACCGCCGATGGCGCTGGCGATGCCGACATTGATGAAGGCGCCGCCCATCATCACCAGCAGCGGATTGCGCAGCGGCGTGCGCATCAGCCGCGGGATCAGCCAGACGATGATGCCCAGCTCGCAATTGGTGATCCAGCCGTAGAGCACGGCCGTGAGGTGGTAGGTGCGCATGCGCCCGAAGGTTTCCCAGGCTTCGGAGACCAGCCAGTCGGGCCAGTGCAGCTTGAGCGAGGCCGTCAGCCCCGCCGCGGAGCCGACCACCAGCCACATCACCGCGAAGGCGATGAACATGAAGGTGGGGAAGGCGCTGGAGCGGTCTGCCTCCGTCCGGTCTTCGAGTTCTTCGGGGTCTTCGGCCTGGACCAGCTCACGCCCCTTGTCCTGCGTCTCGTTGATGGCCTGCTGCAGCAGCTGTTCGCCGCTCTTGGTGAGCGACGGGTCGTCCGCCTTGCCGACTTCGTCGGCGGCGAAGATGGTGCCGGCGGCACGCGGGTTTTCGACAAGCAGCCCCTTGCGCATCGACCACATGAAGGCGAAAAGCCCTATGAGGGAGAGCACAAAGGCCGACAACAGGCTGACTACTGCGCTGTCCATGGCGACCTACCTTTCACTTTACGACTTTACGGCGAATTACATAAGTATACGCTTATGTTATAAAAAATTACGGGAAAACCCGAGGAGTATAAAGGTCATTGACGATGACTATTTGATGACCGGGGCCACCGTGGGGTCGCCTGCGGCGCGGCGCCTACACTTGCCCATCATGAACTTCTTGATCCTTGGCGTCGAGTCTTCCTGCGATGAAACCGGCGTGGCCCTGGTGCGCCAGGGCAAGGGTGCGGCGTTGCCGGTGCTGCTGGCGCATGCGCTGCACAGCCAGATAGCGATGCACCAGGCCTATGGCGGCGTGGTGCCCGAGCTCGCCAGCCGCGACCATATCCGCCGCGTGCTGCCGCTGGCGCGGGCGGTGCTGGCCGAGGCCGCGTTGCCGTTGAATGCAGTGGATCTGGTTGCGTTCACCCGCGGCCCGGGGCTGGCGGGCGCGCTGCTGGTGGGGGCGGGCGTGGCCTGTGCGCTGGCGGCGGCGTTGAACGTACCGGTGCTGGGCATTCACCATCTGGAAGGGCACCTGCTCTCGCCCTTCCTGAGCGCCGATCCGCCCGAGTTTCCCTTTGTGGCGCTGCTGGTGTCGGGGGGCCATACGCAGCTGATGCGGGTGGATGGCGTGGGCGCCTACGCCTTGCTGGGCGAGACCATAGACGATGCGGCGGGTGAGGCGTTCGACAAATCCGCCAAGCTCATGGGCCTGCCGTACCCGGGCGGGCCGGTGCTGGCGCAGCTGGCCGAGCAGGGCGATCCTGCGGCTTTCAAGCTGCCGCGGCCGCTGCTGCACAGCGGAGATCTGTTTGCCGGCCTGAAAACCGCGGTACTCACCCAGGCCAAAAAGCTCGGCGATGCGCTGCCGGCGCACAAGGCGGACCTGGCCGCCAGCACCCAGGCGGCGATCGTCGAGGTATTGGTGAAGAAGTCGCTCAAGGCGTTGGCGCAGACAGGGCTCAGGCGCCTGGTGGTGGCGGGTGGCGTGGGCGCCAATCGGCAACTGCGCGCCATGCTGGATGCCGCCTGCGCAGAGCGGGGCGTGCGCGTGCACTACCCCGAGCTGCAGTTGTGCACCGACAACGGCGCGATGATCGCGATGGCCGCCGCGATGCGGGTGCAGGTAGGTGTTGCATTCCCTGACCGCCGTTACGAATTTGACGTGCGCCCGCGCTGGCCTTTGCAGGCCATTTCCCCTGCATTGGCCGCCTGAGAGGTTGAGCGCTTTTCACTCATGCCCGCCTTGCACCCCAAAACACCCCGTTTCATCGTTGCAAATACTCGCCGTAGCCCGGGCTATGGCTGCGTTTTGCGCCTCGATCCGGTGCGTTTTGGTGCGCCTTTCGGACACGGGCAAAAAACTCTCAACCTCTGAAGCCGCACAATCGACCCACCATGTTCATCGATCTTTCCTGGCGCGGCGCGGCGCGGTTGCCTGCGCTGCTGCTGGCGGCCAGCCTGCTCGCCGCCTGCGCGCGCCTGCCCGAGGCTCTGCCGGGGTCCGAGCGCGCCATCGCCTTCACGCCCAATGACTTTGACGGTGCCGATGTGCACACGCGCCATCTGCGGGCGACGCAGGCGCAGGCGTGCGAGGCGGCCCGACGGGCGCTGCTGAGCCAGGGCTACATCGTCGAAGGGGCAGCGAAGGAAGACGTCAAGGGTCGCAAGTACTACCAGCCCACGCCTGACGTGCACTATGAGGTGCAGATGCGTGTCGTCTGTGCCCCCGAAGGGCAGGAGGGCGATCGCAGCTCGGTCTTCGCCAGCGCGGTGCAAGACCGCTATGTCATCAAGAAGGTCAACAACTCTGCCTCGGTCGGCGTGGGCGGCTTGGGTTCGCTGTCGCTGCCGCTCAATTCGACCGATGACACTTTGGTAAAAGTCGGCAGCGAGACGATTTCCGATGCGCAGTTCTACGCACGATTCTTTGATCTGTTCCAGCGCTACCTGCCGAGCCCGACGCCTGTGGCGCGTGCCAGCGATGTGAAAGTGCGCCCGGTCACCCAGCCCGAGGCGGCGCAGCAGGGTGTGGAGCCATTGCCTGCGTCGGATGATTCACAGTGAAAATTGCTTTTGGCGCCCACAGACAGGGCGTTATCAGCTATGTTTTTTTTTCTGGCCAGGGTAGATTTCTCAATGCGTTGCGCAGTGTCTTGAGCGTTGCCTGCGGGCGGGCGGCATAACGCGCCTGTTCCAGCTGCAGCAGCCAATCGGCCAGCGGCTGCGCAGGCGCACCGAATTGCTCCCGTACCTGCGTCGCGATGGCGCGCGGCGGCAGGTGCGCGGGCAGCGGCGCGCCCAGATGCGCGAGCCTGCGGTGCACCAGGCGCAGCAGGCGTTGCCAGGGCGTGGTGCGGCCGCGTTCCCACAGCGCCCAAACCATGCCGGCCAGCATGGCGGCCAGCAGGGCGGTACCGATCAGGCGCACCAGGTCCTGCCAGTTCGGCTGGGAAAACCCGAGTTGCTTGAGCAGATCGAGCTGCCGGTCCTGGGTGTAGTTCAGCACCCACTGCGTCCAGCGGTTGTCCAGTGCCTCCCAAGCGGCGCGCAGCCGTGCGAGCATGGAAGGGCTGATCATGCCGACCAGTGCTTCGCCCAGCACCGTGCGCGGCGCCTGCAGGCGTTGCAGCGACCCGATCCGCCCCGGTGAGACGGCGGCCGTCGGGTCCACGCGCACCCAGCCGCGACCTGCCAGCCAGACCTCGGTCCAAGCGTGGGCATCGCTCTGGCGCACCGTCCAGTAGCCATCCACGCTGTTGCGTTCTCCCCCCTGGTAGCCGGTGACGATGCGCGCCGGAATGTCGAGCGCGCGCATCAGCACCACGAAGGCCGAAGCGATGTGCTCGCAAAAGCCCTCCTTGCGGTCGAACCAGAAGGTGTCGGCGGTGTCGTCTGCGTACACGCCGGGCTCCAACGTGTAGACGTAGCCGCCGCTGCGCAAGCGCTGCAGCGCTGCATCCACCATGGCCTGCGCGCCGCCCGCTGTCAGCTTTGGGTCGGCGCGCATCTGCGCCGCCAGCGCTGCCGTGCGCGGGTTGCTGCCGGCTGGCAGCTCGGTGTAGGTGCGCAGCAGCGGCGTGCGCTCGAAGGGGCCGTTGCGAAACTGCGGGTAGCTGCTGGCCTCGTAGCGCAGCACGCTGGTGATGGGCTGTGCCGTGACCCATTGCAGCTCGGGCGTCATGTGTGTGCGCACGCCCTGGGGCAGCACGGGAGGATCCTGAGGCACGTCCAGGGTCACCAGCCAGGGGCGGCGGCTGGCTTCGAGCGTCATCTCGTAGCGTATGGGTTGACCCAGGACTTGCAGCCGCGCAGGAACCGGGGCCGCCCAGCTGATGGTGCGGGCCTGCGGCTGCGAAAGCGCGAACCACTCGCGACCATTGAAGACACTGAGCACCGGCCCGCGAAAGTACAGCTCGGCCTGCGGTGGTGGCTGACCGCCGGGCGTATGGAAGCGCACCCGCAGCGCCACGCTGTCGTCCAGCGCCAGCTTGGCGATGGCGCCCACGCTCATCTCTCCCGACAGGCCGCTGCGCCCGGCCAGCTGGTCGTTCGGAATGCCCCACAGCGGTGCAAAGCGCGGGAACAGCACGAACAGCAGCACCATGATGGGCGCGCCCAGCAGTGCCATGCGCAGCGCGGTGCGTAGCGAGTCGCTCAAGGGCGGGCGGCCGGCGGGCTGGTGCGCGTTGATGAGCGCGGTCAGCAGCCCGAGCAGCGCCACCAGCATGGTCAGCGCCACGCCCAGCGACTGCGAGAACAGGAAGTTCGACAGCAGCGTGAAGAAGCCGAGAAAAAACACCACCATCGCGTCGCGCCGCGCACGCAGCTCCAGCGTCTTGAGCGCCAGCAGCATCACGATCAGCGTCACCCCCGCATCGGGCCCGACGATGGTGTGAAAGCTCGCCAGCGTGAGCGTTGTCACCAGCGCCAGCAGCACCCAGGTGACCCAGCGTCCGGGCAATGGACGGGTGCGCCAGGCGAGCCACCCGCGCCAGGCCAGCAGTAGCGCGGCCAGCAGCGATGCCCAAGCCGGAATGTGCGCCACCAGCGGCGCGACGCAGCAGGCGATGACGGCGAGCAGGAACAACGTATCGCGCAGCTCGCGCGGCAAGAGAGTGAGGCGCTGCATCACGCACGCCTCCGCTTCGCGCCGATGGATCTGCTATTGCAGCGATAGCTTGGTACGCTTTCTGGATATGCACTAAGGCCGTATTTCATTCTGATTCAATAAAGTGCCAATGCGCGCAAACACTGCTCGCGCTGCGCTGCGCCGCTGCCCTGGGCGATGGTCCGCGTGCCCAGGCGCAGCCCGTAGCTCAGGCCCAGGCGATCGGCCTGCAACACCCAGGCGGCGAGGCGCGAGAGGCCGGCCTCGCCGTCGGCCAGCCCGGTGGAGGAAAGGCTGAGCCAGAGTTCGCTGCGCTGGGCCGATTGCGTGTCGCGGCTGACCAAGGTGCCGCTGGCCAGTGCCTGTGCCGCCTTCTTCCAGACGATGAGCCGTTGCGGGTCGCCGCGGCGGTAGGCGCGCACGCCCTCGTGCTCGCTGCTGGCCTGGCTGGCGGCAGCGGCGCCCGTGCCGGCGCGGGGTTCGCCCGGCGGCAGCGGCGGGCTGGCGGGCTCCGGGCGCGGGTAGATGAGCACCTGCGCCGCCGGGCGCCACCAGGCCCAGACGCGAAAAATGCCCAGCGGGTACAAGGTCTGCACGCTCAGCGGCGGCACGCTTTGCAGGCCGCGGCGTGTCGGCTCAAAGCCGATATCCAGGCTGCTGCTGCCCTCGGCCGGCACGTCCGCCCAAGCCCACTGCCCGGAGCCGCGCAGCGCAAGCGCGATGCCGCGGCGCGGGCTGCGCCGGTCGTTTTGCAATTGCAGCTGCAGCAGCACGTGGGCACCAAGAAACTGCGGCTGCGGCGGCAGCAGGTGCAGTTGCAGCCCGCGCAGCGTGGCGTGGCTGGTCCAGGTACTCACGGCCGCGCATCCAGCCAGCAAAAACGTCAGCAGATAGCCCAGATTGAGCTGGAAGTTGATCGAAGCCACCAGCAGCACCGCCAGTGTGAGCGCCAGCATCCAGCCGGCGCGGGTTGGCAGGATGTAGACATTGCGCTGTGTGAGCAGCAGGCTGTCGCTGGGCGGCACGCGCGCCATCCACCAGTGCTGCCAGCGCGCGGCCAGCCAGCGCCGCGGCGGGGCAGCCGTCGCGGCGGCGGTCATGGCAGCGCCACCGACTGAACCATGGCATGCACCTGCTCGATGGCGCCGCGGCCGCTGCTGGCCACGGGATGCAGGCGGTGGGCGATGGTTTGCGCCAGGATGGCCTGCACGTCGTCGGGCGCCACATAGTCGCGCCCTTCGATCAGCGCCTGCGCCTTGGCGGCGCGCAGCAGCGCGATGCCGGCGCGCGGCGAGAGTCCCTGCACAAACCATTGGCCGGAGCGCGTGGCGGCGATCAGCGCCTGCAGGTAATCCAGCAGCGGCTCTGCCGCATGCACCGCCAGCACCTGCTGCTGCAGCGCCGCGAGCTCGGAGGCGTTCAGCAGCGCCGGCAGATGCTCCAGCTGCGCGCGCCGGTCTTCGCCGGTCAGCAGCGCGCGCTCGGCGGTGCGATCCGGGTAGCCGAGCGAGATGCGCATCAGAAAGCGGTCGAGCTGGCTCTCGGGCAGCTGAAAGGTGCCGATCTGTTCGTGCGGGTTTTGCGTCGCGATGACGAAGAAGGGCTGGGGCAGGGCGCGCGTCTCGCCTTCGACGGACACCTGCTTTTCCTCCATCGCCTCCAGCAACGCGCTTTGCGTGCGCGGGCTGGCGCGGTTGATCTCGTCGGCCAGTAGCACCTGCGTGAACACCGGGCCGGGGTGAAACACGAAAGCCTCCTTGCCCCGCTCATAGACCGCGACGCCGGTGAGGTCGCTGGGCATCAGATCAGAGGTGAACTGCACGCGTGCGAACTGCAGACCGAAGCTGCGCGCCAGCGCGTGCGCCAGCGTGGTCTTGCCCACGCCGGGGACATCTTCAATCAACAGATGGCCGCCCGCCAGCAAGCAGGCCACGCCATCCTGGATTTGCGCGCGCTTGCCCACGATCACCGTGTTAAGCTGGTCCAACAGCGTCTTGATTTTTCCGGGTGTATCCATGGGCCTGACGTTATCCGAAAAATACGGTGGAGACAGCGTATGAGCAGAACGGGCTTTTATACCCACCCGGATTGCCGCAAGCACGAGATGGGCGCAGGCCATCCGGAATGCCCGGAGCGGCTGGACGCCATCCACAACCGCATGCTGGTGACCGGCCTGGCCGATGTGCTGGACCAGCGCGAGGCGCCGTTGGCCTCGCTGGCCGATATCGAGCTGGCGCACGACCGCTGGTATGTGGCGTCGCTGCGCGGCATGTCCGAGCGCATCGCGGAAGAGGTGGCCGCGGGTGGCCCGGCGTACGCGCAGGTCGATCCCGACACGGCGATGAATGTGCACACCTGGACCGCTGCGCTGCGTGCCGCCGGTGCGGCGCTGGATGCGACCGACGCGGTCATGGCCGGCGAGCTGGAAAACGCCTTTTGCAGCGTGCGCCCGCCGGGCCACCACGCAACGCACAACAAGGCCATGGGCTTTTGCTTTCTGAGCAACGTGGCCATCGCCGCCAAGTACGCGCTGCAGCGCCACAACCTGCAGCGCGTGGCCGTCATCGATTTCGACGTGCACCACGGCAACGGCACCGAGGACATCCTGGCGGGTGACGAGCGCACGCTGATGTGCAGCTTCTTCCAGCACCCGTTCTACCCCTACAGCGGCGATCGCGATCCGGCGGCCAACATGTGCAATCTGCCGGTGGCAGCCTACACGCGCGGCATGGACATTCGCGAGCTCATCGAGGTGATGTGGATTCCGCGCCTGGAGGCCTTTGCGCCCGAAATGATCTTCATCAGCGCCGGCTTTGACAGCCACCGCGACGACGACATGGGGCAGCTGGGGCTGACGGAAAACGACTTTGCCTGGATCACGCTGCGAATCAAGGACATCGCACGGCGGTTTTCCAAAGGGCGTATCGTTTCCTGTCTGGAAGGCGGCTACGTGATGCAGCCGCTCGCCTTGAGCGTGGAGGCCCATGTCCGCGCGCTGGCGGATTTGTGATGGAGATGCCAATGACGACCGATGCACAAGAGCTCTTGATCACGACGCGTGACGAGCGCGGCGTGGTCACGCTCACGATGAACGATGCCAAGCGCTTCAACGCGCTCAGCAGCGAGATGCTGAGCGCTTTGCAGCAGGCGCTGGACGCGGTTGCCCGCGATGCCGATGTGCGGGTCGTGGTGCTGGCGGGCGTCGGCCGTGCGTTTTGCGCCGGGCACAACCTCAAGGACATGGCGGCCCATCCCAGCCTGGATTACTACCGCACACTGTTTGGGCAATGCAGCCGCATGATGCTGTCGATCAACCAGCTGGATGTACCGGTGATTGCGCGCGTGCAGGGGATTGCGGCGGCGGCGGGTTGCCAGCTGGTGGCGCAATGCGATCTGGCCGTGGCCAGCAGTGGCGCGACGTTTGCGACCAGCGGCATCCATTACGGGCTGTTTTGCGCCACCCCCAGCGTGCCGCTGGTGCGCAACGTCCCGGCCAAGCGGGCCATGGAAATGCTGCTCACCGGTGATTTCATCGATGCCGGGACGGCCCTGAAGGAAGGCCTTGTCAACCGCGTGGTGGCAAGCGAGCAGCTCGATGCCGAGGTGGAGAAGCTGGTGCAATCCATCATCGAGAAACCCCCGGTGGCCGTTGCCATGGGCAAGAAGCTCGTTTACCAGCAGCGCGAACTCGGCCTGCAGGCCGCGTACCAGCTCGCGGGTCAGACCATGGCCACCAACATGATGGATGCCGACGCGCAGGAAGGCGCGCGCGCCTTTGCCGAAAAGCGCGTGCCGGCGTGGAAGCCCGCGCTGCCCGAGCACACGGCCTGATGCGCGCTCGACAGTCGACGGGTTCGCTGGCATAATCAAAAAAGCACGATCGTTCTATTTTATTGATGCGCCGCAACATAAAATTGTCGGCGCATCCATTTCCCCTTTTCAACAACTACCCGAGGAGCCCCTCCCATGAAGGTCCTGGTCCCTGTCAAACGCGTGGTGGACTACAACGTGAAGGTCCGCGTCAAGTCGGACAACACCGGTGTGGACATTGCCAACGTCAAGATGAGCATGAACCCGTTTGATGAGATCGCCGTCGAAGAGGCCGTGCGCCTGAAGGAAAAGGGCGTGGTCACCGAGGTCATCGCCGTCTCCTGCGGCGTCACGCAGTGCCAGGAAACCTTGCGCACCGCCATGGCCATCGGTGCCGACCGCGCCATCCTCGTGCACACCGACGATGAACTACAGCCGCTGGCCGTCGCCAAGCTGCTCAAGGCGCTGGTCGACAAGGAGCAGCCCGGCCTGGTGATTCTGGGCAAGCAGGCGATCGACGACGACGCGAACCAGACGGGTCAGATGCTCGCTGCGCTGGCCGACCTGCCGCAAGCCACCTTTGCCAGCAAGGTCGAGGTGGCCGACGGCAAGGCCACGGTCACGCGTGAAGTCGATGGTGGCCTGGAAACCATCACCGTGACGACGCCCGCAATCATCACCACCGACCTGCGCCTGAACGAACCGCGCTACGTCACGCTGCCCAACATCATGAAGGCCAAGAAGAAGCAGCTCGACACCGTCACCCCGGCGGATTTGGGCGTGGATGCCGTGCCCCGCCTCAAGACCCTGAAGGTCAGCGAGCCGCCCAAGCGCGGCGCCGGCGTGAAGGTGGCCGATGTCGCCGCACTCGTCGAGAAGCTGCGCAACGAAGCCAAGGTGATCTGAATATCCAGGTTGAGTGTTGGGCGTTGGGTGTTCAGCGTGAACGGACCGCGCCCCCCGCTCAACGCTTGACGCTCAACGCTGAACCCAAGGAATTGAAATGACCGCACTCGTCATTGCCGAACACGACAACGCCAGCCTGAAGGCTGCCACCCTCAATACCGTCACTGCCGCCGCTGCCTGCGGCGGCGAGGTGCATGTCCTCGTCGTCGGGGAAGGCGCCGCCGCCGTGGCGCAGGCTGCCAGCCAGGTGGCTGGCGTCGCGAAGGTATTGCACGCCGATGGCGCAAGCCTCAAGAACGGCTTGGCAGAAAACCTCGCTGCCCAGGTGCTCGCCGTCGCCGGCAACTACAGCCATATCCTGTTCCCGGCCACTGCCAGCGGCAAGAACGTAGCCCCGCGTGTGGCCGCCAAGCTCGACGTCGCGCAGATTTCCGACATCACCAAGGTGGACAGCCCCGATACCTTCGAGCGCCCGATCTACGCCGGCAATGCGATTGCCACGGTGCAGTCTGGCGATGCCACCAAGGTCATCACCGTGCGCACCACGGGCTTTGACGCAGCCGCCGCCAGCGGTGGCTCGGCGGCGGTCGAGAGCCTTGCCGCGGTGGCCGATTCTGGCAAGAGCCAGTTCGTCGGCGCAGAGCTCTCCAAGAGCGAGCGTCCTGAGCTCACGGCGGCCAAGATCATCGTCTCGGGCGGGCGGGCGCTGGGCAGCAGCGAGAAGTTCAACGAAGTGATCACGCCGCTGGCCGACAAGCTGGGTGCAGCCATCGGTGCCAGCCGCGCGGCGGTGGATGCGGGCTACGCACCGAATGACTTGCAGGTCGGCCAGACCGGCAAGATCGTCGCGCCCCAGCTCTACATCGCCTGCGGCATCTCGGGCGCCATCCAGCACCTGGCCGGGATGAAGGATTCCAAGGTCATCGTGGCGATCAACAAGGACGAAGAAGCACCGATCTTCTCGGTGGCCGACTACGGCCTGGTCGCTGACTTGTTCGTGGCTGTGCCCGAGTTGGTGAAGGCGCTGTAAGGCGCTTGGTCTCATCCAGGGCATCGCGTGCGGTGCCCTTTTTTTGCACTGAGGATTTGTCATGAGTTACGTTGCCCCCGTCAAGGACATGCTGTTCGCCATCGAGCATCTGGCGTGCATTGATCAGCTCACACAGCTCCCCGGCTTCGAAGATGCCGGGCTGGACACGGCCGCGGCAGTGCTCGAAGAATGCGCCAAGTTCAACGAGGGCGTGGTCGCGCCGCTGAACGTCGAGGGCGATCTGCATCCCTCCGCGTTCAAGGACGGCGCGGTCACGACCACCGCCGGTTTCAAGGAGGCCTATCGCCAGTTCACCGCAGGCGGCTGGCAGGGCGTGCAGCACCCGGTGGATTTCGGCGGCCAGGGCCTGCCCAAGACCATAGGCGCGGCCTGCGTCGAGATGCTCAACGCCGCCAACCTGAGCTTTGCGCTCGCGCCGCTGCTGACCGATGGCGCGATCGAGGCACTGCTCACCGCGGGCAGCGATGAGCTCAAGGCGATCTACCTTGAAAAGCTCGTCTCGGGCGAGTGGACCGGCACGATGAACCTGACCGAGCCGCAGGCCGGCTCCGACCTGGCGCTGGTGCGCTCGCGCGCCGAACCGGTGGGTGACGGCAGCTATAAAGTCTTCGGCACCAAGATTTTCATCACCTACGGCGAGCACGACATGGCGGACAACATCGTCCACCTGGTGCTGGCGCGCGTGGCAGGGGCCCCCGAGGGCGTCAAGGGCATCAGCCTGTTCGTCGTGCCCAAGTTTCTTGTCAACGCCGATGGGTCCCTGGGTGCGCGCAACGACGTGCACTGCGTCAGCATCGAGCACAAGCTCGGGATCAAGGCCAGTCCGACGGCGGTGTTGCAGTATGGCGACCACGGTGGCGCGATCGGCTATTTGGTGGGAGAGGAAAACCGCGGCCTCGAATACATGTTCATCATGATGAACTCGGCGCGCTACGCCGTGGGTATGCAGGGTGTTGCGATTGCCGAGCGCGCCTACCAGCGCGCCGTGGCCTATGCGCGCGAGCGGGTGCAAAGCCGCCCTGTGGATGGCAGTCTGCCGGGCAGCGGCCCCATCATCCACCACCCCGACGTGCGCCGCATGCTGATGACGGCGCGCGCGTTGACCGAGGGCTGCCGCGCGATGGCCAGTATCGCCGCCGCGGCGTACGACGCGGCGCACCACCATCCGGATGCCGCGGCGCGCAAGAACCATCAGGCCTTCTACGGATTCATGGTGCCACTGGTCAAGGGCTACAGCACCGAGATGAGCCAGGAGGTGGCGAGCCTGGGTGTGCAGGTCCACGGTGGCATGGGCTTCATCGAGGAGACCGGCGCGGCGCAACACCTGCGCGACGCGCGCATCCTGACGATTTACGAAGGCACGACGGCGATCCAGGCCAACGACCTGGTCGGGCGCAAGACGGCGCGCGACGGCGGCGCCACCGCCAGGGCCGTGGCCGCGCAGATCGAGAAGACCGAGGCTGAGCTGCTCGCGAGTGCGACGCCCGCGGCCAAGGCCGTGGCCGCGCAGCTGACCAAGGCGCGCACCGCCTTTCTTGAGGTGGTGGATTTCGTTGCCGCCAACACCAAGGGCCAGCCCAACGCGGTGTTCGCCGGCAGCGTGCCCTACCTGCTGTTGACAGGCAATCTGGTGGCCGGCTGGCAGATGGGCCGGGCGTTGCTCGTCGCGCAGACCCTGTCCGCCAAGGGACAGGACGCGGCCTTCATGCAGGCGAAGATCGTCACCGCGCGGTTTTACGCCGAGCACCTGCTGCCGCGCATCGCGGGCCAGCGCGACGCCATCCTGCACGGCGGCGAGAGCTGCTGTGCGCTGGCGCTGGACGCGTTTTGAATGACTATTGAAAAGTGAGCTGCTAGCGCTTGTCAATAAAGCGCAAACAGCCTTTTTGACTCATATTTCTGGAAAGACTGCCATGGCCTTGCCCCCGGTATTTGACACGCTGCGTTTGCCCGTCATCGCCTCGCCGATGTTCATCATCAGTACGCCCAAGCTGGTGATCGCGCAGTGCCAGGCGGGCATCGTCGGCTCGATGCCGGCGCTCAATGCGCGCCCGGCCTCGCAGCTCGACGAGTGGCTGGCCGAGATCACCGAGACGCTTGCCGCCTGGGACAAGGCGCACCCCGACCAGCCCGCGGCGCCTTACGCCATCAATCAGATCGTGCACAAGAGCAACGACCGCCTGGAACACGACATGCAGGTCTGCGCCAAGTACAAGGTGCCGATCGTCATCACCAGCCTGGGCGCGCGCGAGGACGTGAACCAGGCGGTGCACGGCTGGGGCGGCGTGGTGCTGCACGACGTGATCAACAACGTGTTCGCGCACAAGGCGATTGCCAAGGGCGCGGATGGCCTGATTCCGGTGGCCGCGGGCGCGGGCGGGCATGCCAGCGTCAAGAGCCCGTTTGCGATGGTGCAGGAAATTCGTCAGTGGTTCGACGGGCCGCTCGCACTCTCGGGCGCGATCGCCTCGGGCGGCGCGATCCTGGCCGCGCAGGCCATGGGGGCGGATCTGGCCTACATCGGCTCGGCCTTCATCGCCACCCATGAGGCGCGTGCGGTCGAGGGCTACAAGCAGATGATCGTGGACAGCGACTCGGACGACATCGTCTACAGCAACTTCTACACCGGCATCCACGGCAACTACCTCAAGGGCAGCATCCGCAATGCCGGTATGGATCCGGACCACCTGCCCGAGAGCGACCCAAGCAAGATGAATTTCGCTACCGGTGAAGGTGCCAATCACGCCAAGGCCTGGCGCGACATCTGGGGCTGTGGCCAGGGCATAGGCGCGATCACCGAGGTGGTGGGCGCGGGCGAACTCGTCGAGCGCCTGCGCCGCGAATACGAGGCGGCACGCGAACGCCTGCGCTGAGCCTGCCGCGCGTCAGCGCCGAGGCTGGCGCACCTGTTGTTGTACGAGGCCCGGCCCGAGCGATGGGCTGCCTCGTTTCCCTGCCCGTTCTCTCCATGTCCGACTCTTCCCGCAGCGCCCTGATCGACGGCGCAAAGGCCCTCGCGTGCAGCGCCATCATCTGGCACCACCTGGCTTTCTACGGGCCGCTGTCCGACACCTTGCACGCCGCGGCGCCCGCTGTCTCGGACTGGCTGGTGCAGTACGCGCGCATGGCCGTACAGGTATTTTTGGTGTTGGGCGGCTATCTTGCGGCAGCCAGTCTGGCACCGCACGGCAACGCTCGCCAGCGGCGCCCCTGGGAGCGCATCGCTGGGCGCTTTGAGCGGCTGGTAGTACCGTATGCAGCGGCACTGGTCGTTGTCGTCATGGTCGATGTGCTGGTGCGCCCCTGGCTTGACGATTCAGGCATGGTCAGCGCCGACCCGGGTCTGTGGCAGCTCATCGCCCACGCCCTGTTGTTGCAGGGGGTGCTGGGACAGGATTCGCTGTCGGCCGGGGTCTGGTATGTCGCGATTGATTTTCAGCTCTTCGCCTTCTCGACCTTGGCGCTGGTGGGGACACACTGGCTTGCGCTCTGGGCGCGTGGGCGCATGGGTTGGCATGGGCACGGACCGCTGACCTTGGCACAGTGGTTGACGCTGGCGCTGGCGGCGCTCTCGCTGCTGGGCTTCAACCGTGACAGTGCGTGGGATGCCTGGGCGGTGTACTTTTTCGGTGCCTACGGCATGGGTATGCTGGCCTGTTGGGGCGCGCACGCGAGCTCGACGCGCCGTGCGTGGCTCTGGGTGGGTTTGATTGCGATGCTCACGGTGCTGGCATTGGCGCTGGATTGGCGCGATCGCATCCTGCTGGCCGGGCTGACGGCAATGCTGCTGGTACTGGCGCTGCGCGTACCGCAGGCGACGCGGTGGTGCGATTGGGCGCCGCTGCGGTTGCTGGGCCGGATTTCGTATTCCGTCTTTCTGGTGCACTTCGCCGTGTGCCTGCTGGTCAATGCGCTGGTGGTCAGCCTCTGGCCTGATTCGGTGCCGATGGCGATCGCCGGGATGGCGCTGGCCTATGGTCTGTCGATCACCGCTGGCGGGTTGCTGTATGTCTTGGTGGAGCACCAGCGGCCTACCTGGCGCTCGTCGCTGCGCTGGCAGGCCGGGCTGGTGGGTGCAGGGCTTGTTACAGCGTTGCTGGCCTGAAACGTGGGCCAGAGGCTGATCCCAAATCCGGATTCAGGCCGATCGGGACGTGTCAGCGGTGCAACTCGCCGGCGCTCTCGGGTTGCCAGGTGATTGCCTCCACATGCACTGTCACCTGTCCGGTGGGACTAGGCATTTGCAGCTCGTCGCCCACGCGCAGGCCGAGCAGGGCGATGCCCACGGGCGCAAAGATGGAAACTTTTTCACTCGAACCGTCCATGTCCCTGGGATAGACCAGCTGCAGCGTGCTGGTCTTGCCCGATTCCTTGAGCGTGAAGCGCACGGTGGAATTCATCGTTACCACGTCGGCCGGCATGTCCTTGGGCTCGAGCACGTCGGCGCGGTCGAGTTCAGCTTCCAGCGCCTCGCGGCCCGGAAATGCGTTGCCATCCTTTTCCAGCAAGGCCTGCAGCCGTTCGTAATCGAGGGAAGACAGAGTGATCTGTGGTTTGCGTGCCATGGTCGGCTCCTATCCAAAAAATATGTTGACGCATGCAGTGCGCGCAAACGGACAAAAGCCCGGACAACAGGGTTGACCGGGCCGGTGCTGCGTGCGCCGCCGGGGCCAGCGCAGAAGCTCCGATTGTCTATGAAAACACGTGCGTTGCCAAGCGTTGGCTCGCGCAGTGATCAGTCCAGGCCCAACGCGCGTGCATGGTGGCGCAGATGGTCCTCGATGAAGGTCTGGATAAAGTAGTAGCCGTGGTCGTAGCCGGGCTGGCGCCGCAGCGTGAGTGCTTGGCCGACTTGCTGGCAGGCCGCTTCGAAGGCCTCGGGGAGCAGTTGTTTTTCCATCAGAAATTTGTCTGCCATGCCCTGGTCGATCAGGATGCCGCCCGGGTAGGGGGGTGCGCTTTGCCTTTGCATCAAGAGCGTCGCATCGTGCTGTGCCCAGCGCACGGCGTCGTCGCCCAGGTAGCCCTTGAACGCCTTTTGCCCCCAGGCACATTGCGTCGGGTGGCTGATCGGCGCGAAGGCCGAGAGGCTTTTGAATTTCCCGGGGTGGCGCAGCGCCAGTGTGAGCGCGCCATGCCCGCCCATGCTGTGGCCGAAAATGCCCAGGCGCTGCGTATCGATGGGCAGCGACACGCTGATGAGCGGCAGCAACTCCGCCAACAGATAGCTTTCCATGCGCCAGTGACGCTCCCAGGGGGGTTGGGTGGCATCGAGATAAAAGCCCGCGGCCACGCCAAAGTCCCACGATGCCGATTCACCCTCGACATTGGCGCCGCGCGGGCTGGTGTCGGGGGCGATCAGGGCCAGACCCAGTTGCGCCGCCAGACGCTGCGCGCCTGCCTTGATCATGAAGGTCTCTTCGTTGCAGGTCAGCCCGGCAAGATAGAGCAGTGCCGGCACGCGATGATTTTCCAGCGCCGCCGGTGGCAGGAAGATGGAAAACCGCATCGGCAGTCCGATTTCGCGTGACAGGTGCTCGTACGTGCGCTGTGCGCCGCCGAAACAGGCGTGTACATCTTTCAGGTCGAGTAGGGTGGACACAGGATTCTCCGTTATTGATAGCATTCCGCGCTTGTCTCTCATGCGCTACGGTCCATTATGACGCCAAGGTGTTGATACCCAGAAAAAAGCCCGCAGGCTTGTGGCCTGCGGGCCGGGATGCGTGCAAGCGGGTGGCTTGCACGGCAAACGGGGTGGATCAGCGCTGCGTGGAGACGTTGCGCTCCGGCGCGCCGACGTAGAGCTGGCGCGGGCGGCCGATCTTGTATTCCGGGTCGCCGATCATTTCGTTGAGCTGCGCGATCCAGCCCACGGTGCGCGCCAGCGTGAAGATGCCGGTGAAGAGCTTGACGGGGATGCCGATCGCGCGCTGCACGATGCCGGAGTAGAAATCCACGTTCGGATAGAGCTTGCGCTGCACGAAGTAGTCGTCTTCCAGCGCGATCTTTTCCACCGCCTTGGCCAGGGCAAACAGCGGGTCCTTTTCCAGACCCAGCTCGGCCAGCACCTCGTTGCAGGTCTCCTGCATCAGCTTGGCGCGCGGGTCGTAGTTCTTGTAGACGCGGTGGCCAAAGCCCATGAGCTTGACGCCGCTGTTCTTGTCCTTGACCTGCTCCATGAACTCGCCCACTTTGGCCACGCCGCCGTTGGCCTGCAGGTGTTCCAGCATGTTGAGGCAGGCCTCGTTGGCGCCGCCGTGGGCCGGGCCCCAGAGGCAGGCGACGCCGGCCGCAATCGCCGCAAATGGATTGGTGCCCGAGCTGCCGCACAGGCGCACGGTGGAGGTGGAGGCGTTTTGCTCGTGGTCGGCGTGCAGGATGAAGATGCGGTCCAGCGCCTTTTCCAATACCGGATTGACCTTGTAATCCTCGCAGGGCGTGCCGAACATCATGCGCAGGAAGTTGCCGGCGTACGACAGGTCGTTCCTCGGGTACATGTAGGGCTGGCCGACGCCGTATTTGTAGGCCATAGCCACCAGCGTCGGCAGCTTGGAGATCAGGCGGATCGCGGCGATCTCGCGGTGCTCGGGGTTATGGATGTCGGTGCTGTCGTGGTAGAACGCCGACAGCGCCCCGATCAGACCGGTGAGCACGGCCATGGGGTGCGCGTCGCGGCGGAAACCGCGCAGGAAGAACTGCATCTGCTCATGCACCATGGTGTGGCTGATCACGAGCTTGTGAAAATCACCACGCTGGGTTTCGTTGGGCAGATCGCCCTTGAGCAGCAGGTAGCAGGTGTCGAGAAAATCGCACTGCGTGGCCAGTTGCTCGATCGGGTAGCCGCGATAGAGCAGGCGGCCTTTTTCGCCGTCGATGAAGGTGATCGAGGACTGGCACGACGCGGTGGAGAGGAAGCCCGGGTCGTAGGTGAACATGCCCGTCTGGCCGTAGAGCTTGCGGATGTCCACGACCTCCGGGCCGATGGTGCCCTGGTAGACCGGGAGATCAACGCTGGGGCTGCCGTTGTTGAACGACAGCGTTGCCTTGTGTTCTGCCAATTGCATGGTCATTTCCGTGTTTCCTTCTTCGTGTGGCAATGGGGTGGGGCCAGCGTTACGGGCGGGCCATGGAGGGTTGGCGCAATTGCTCCAGCACGGACTTGACTTCGGGGGTGTCAAGCCCGTCGCAGGGTTCGGCGCGGCGCAGGAAAAGGTCCAGCAGATCGTTGTCGGGCAAGGCCATCAGGGCCGAGAGGCCACTGGCCTGGGCGGTGCTGAGCCGCTCGCCGAACGCGGCAAAGAACCGGTCCAGAAACAGATCGTTCTCCACCAGACCGCGGCGACAGCGCCAGCGCAGTACCGCTGTTTCGCGTTCGCCCAGAAGTGCCGAATCCGACATGTCGATTTACAGCGCGCGGTGCGCCATCAGTTCCTTGATCTTGCCGATAGCGCGCGTCGGGTTCAGGTGCTTGGGGCAGACATCGACGCAGTTCATGATGCTGTGGCAGCGGAACAGCCGGTAGGGGTCTTCCAGGTTGTCCAAGCGCTCGCCCGTGGCCTGGTCGCGGCTGTCGGCAAGGAAGCGGTAGGCCTGCAGCAGGCCGGCGGGGCCGACGAACTTGTCAGGGTTCCACCAGAACGAGGGGCAGGCGGTGGAGCAGCTGGCGCACAGAATGCACTCGTACAGGCCGTTGAGCTCTTCACGCTCTTCCGGCGACTGCAGGCGCTCCTTCTCGGGCGGCGGCTCGTCGTTGACCAGGTAGGGCTTGATCGAGTGGTATTGCTTGAAGAACTGCGTCATGTCCACGATCAGGTCGCGGATCACGGGCAGGCCGGGCAGGGGCTTGAGAACGATGGTCTCGGGCAGCGTGTGCATGTTGGTCAGGCATGCCAGACCATTCTTGCCGTTGATGTTCATCGCGTCCGAGCCGCAGACGCCTTCGCGGCAGGAACGGCGGAAGGCGATGGACGGGTCTTCCTTCTTGAGTTTGCCCAGGGCGTCGAGCAGCATGCGCTCGTGTCCGTCGAGCTCGACCTGGTGGGTCTGCATGTAGGGGCGTTCGTCCTTGTCCGGATCGTAACGATAGATCTTGATGGTGCGCTTCATGATTCAGAACCTTATCGTTGTGGCGCTCAGAAGGTGCGGACCTTCAGCGGGATGGTGTCTACCGTCAGGGGCTTGAGGTTGACCGGCTTGTAGTCCAGCCGATCGCCTTCGCGGTACCAGAGCGTGTGCTTGAGCCATTCCTTGTCGTTGCGCCCGAGCGGGAAATCCGGGTGATCGGCGGGGTGTTCGTAGTCGTAGACCACGTGGGCGCCGCGGCACTCCTTGCGCGCCGCCGCCGAGGTGATGGTGGCACGCGCCACTTCGATCAGGTTCTCGACTTCCAGGGCTTCCATGCGTGCGGTGTTCCACACCATGGACTTGTCCTTGAGCGTCAGGTGGGCGGCTTCCTCGGCGATCGCGCGGACCTTGCCAACGCCTTCGTCCAGCGTCGCCTGGGTGCGGAACACCCCGGCATGCGTCTGCATGGTGCTGCGCAGCTTGTTGGCCACGTCCTGTGAGTAGGCGCCGTCCTTGGCGTCCTGCAGGTGGTTCAGGCGGCCCAGCGAGTAATCGGAGGCATCGGCCGGCGTGGCATGGTGCTCGCCAAAGCCGCGCACGAACTCGGTGATGTGCCTGCCGGCCGATTTGCCGAACACCAGCAGATCGAGCAGGGAGTTGGTGCCCAGGCGGTTGGCGCCGTGCACCGATACGCAGGAGCACTCGCCCACCGCGTACAGGCCGTTGACCGGGGTGTTCTGGCTGCCGTCCCAGACCACGACCTGGCCATGCAGGTTGGTCGGGATGCCGCCCATCATGTAGTGGATGGTCGGGATGACGCCGATCGGCTCCTTGGTGATGTCGACGTTGGCGAAGTTGTGGCCGATTTCCTCGACCGAGGGCAGGCGCTTGTGGATGGTCTCGGCGCCCAGGTGGTCGAGCTTGAGCAGGATGTGGTCCTTGTTGGGGCCACAGCCGCGGCCTTCCTTGATCTCCTGATCCATCGAGCGCGAGACGAAGTCGCGTGGTGCCAGATCCTTGAGCGTCGGTGCATAGCGCTCCATGAAGCGCTCACCTTCGCTATTCAAAAGGATAGCACCTTCCCCGCGGCAGCCTTCCGTCAGCAGCACACCGGCGCCGAAAACGCCGGTGGGGTGGAATTGCCAGAATTCCATGTCCTGCAGCGGAATGCCGGCACGCGAGGCCATGCCGAGGCCGTCGCCGGTATTGATGTAAGCGTTGGTCGATGCCGCAAAGATGCGCCCCGCGCCGCCGGTGGCCAGCAGCACCGCCTTGGCATGCAGTTCGTAGAAATCACCGGTTTCCAGTTCGATGGCGGTCACGCCGACCACGTCGCCCTGGGTGTTGCGGATCAGGTCCAGCGCCATCCATTCGACGAAGAAATTGGTCTTGGTCTTGACGTTTTGCTGGTACAGCGTGTGCAGCATCGCGTGGCCGGTGCGGTCGGCCGCGGCGCAGGCGCGCTGCACCGGCTTTTCGCCGTAGTTGGAGGTGTGGCCACCGAAGGGGCGCTGGTAGATCGTGCCGTCCGGGTTGCGGTCAAACGGCATGCCGAAGTGTTCGAGCTCGATCACCACATTCGGCGCTTCGCGGCACATGAACTCGATGGCGTCCTGGTCACCCAGCCAATCGCCGCCCTTGACGGTGTCGTAGAAGTGAAAGTGCCAATTGTCCTCGCTCATGTTGCCCAGTGACGCGGAGACGCCGCCCTGCGCCGCCACGGTGTGCGAGCGGGTCGGAAAAACCTTGGACAGGCAGGCCACGGAGAGGCCGACGCGCGACAGTTCCAGCGCGGCGCGCAGGCCCGCGCCACCCGCGCCGACGATGACCACGTCGAACTTGCGCTTGGTGATATTGGCTTTGGTATAGCTCATTGTTTTCTCTCGCTCGCGTGATTTACAGACGCCACAGCACCTGGACACCCCAGCCGGCGCAGGCCACCAGCCAGAAAATCGTCACCAGATAGAACACCAGGCGCAGACCGTCGGGCTTGACGTAGTCCATCCAGACATTGCGCACGCCGACCCAGGCATGCCAGATCAGCGCCACCAGCGTGGCGAAGGTGATGCTTTTCATCCACTGGCTGGCGAAGATGCCGGCCCAGGTCTCGTAGCCGATCGGCCCCTTGACCAGGGTTACTTGCACCAGCAGGGCGATGGTGAAGAGCGCCATGACGATGGCGGTGAGGCGTTGCACCAGCCAGTCGCGCAGGCCGTAGTGCGCGCCGACGGACAGTCGTTTGGATCCATAGGTAATGGCCATGAATTTCTCCTTGATTCAGAAAGGGCGCGGATCAGTACAGGCCGAAGAGCTTGGCGCCGAGGATGGCGGTGAGGCCGAACGCTAGAATAATGGTGATCGCCGCGGTGTGCCGCCCGCGTGTCTTGGTGGTCTGGTGGCTGATGTCAAAGTACACGTGGCGGATGCCGGCGATGAAGTGGTGCAGGTAGGCCCAGATGAGGCCCAGCGTCACCAGCTTGATGAACCAGCCCGGCAGAAAGCCTGCGCCCTCCGAAAAAATCGAGGTGAAGCGCGCAAACGAAATTTCGGATGTCACCGAGGTGTCGAACATCCAGACGATGAAGGGCAGCAGGATGAAGATCAGCAGGCCGCTGATGCGGTGCATGCCCGAGACCAGGGCGGCCAGCGGCCAGCGGTAGCTGGGCAGATCGGCGAACGCATTGATGTTGCGAAACTCCGGGCGTTTCTTGGTGGTTTCTGACATGGGTGGGCTTTCGGGAGAATGTTCTATCGGCGTCGACGCGTGGCATCGGCACGGCAAATTTTATTGCACTGCAAAAATGACGTTACGGTTGCGCATGGAATTATTTTTCATCAGCTGGTGTGGCGCCCATCAGTTGAGCGTGCTGTGGTAGTGGTGGGTGTCCGTGCGGTACAGGCCGCGGCGCAACTCCATCGGCACGTCGTTGTAGGTATAGGCGATGCGCTCAACGCTCAGCAACGGTGTGGCGCCGTCGACTTCCAGCAATTGGGCCTGCTCCGGCGTGGGCGTGACCGCGCGCAGGCTCTCGTCGGCGCGCACCATGCGCACGCCGAAATCCGCTTCGAACATGGCATAGGTCGGCCCGGGATAGTCGGCCATGCGCTCGGCGGTCAGGCCCTTGAAAGCCTGGCCGGGCAGCCAGATGTCTTCCAGTATCGCGGCGACCCCGGCAAATGAGAGCACGCGTCGCACGTGCATGACCGCATCGCCGGCGCGCAGCGCCAGCGCGCGCGTCACGTCGCTGCCGGCGCGCACGCGCTTGCACTCGACGATGCGCCGGTGCGCCGGCCCTTCTTCGCGTTCATCCCCGCGGTCAGGACGCAAGCGCAGGAATCGGTATTGCACCTGACGCTCCGAATGGGTGGCGACAAAGGTGCCCTTGCCCTGGCGGCGCACCAGCAGGTTGTCGCCCGACAGCTCGTCGATCGCCTTGCGCACCGTGCCCTGGCTGACGCGAAAGCGGGCGGCCAGTTCCATTTCGCTGGGTATGGGCTCGCCGGGTTTCCATTCGCCGGACTGCAGGCCTTGCAGGATCAGACCTTTGATCTGCAGATACAGCGGGCTGAAGGCGGGTGATTCCAGGGCGAGTGTGGGGCTTTGGGACATGGCAAGGCGTGCCTGCACGAAGGTTTCGAACGCTGCGTCGCAGACCAGTAGCTGAGCGCAATGATATCTTATATAAGATATAAGACAAATTGGCGCGTGGCGTCAAATCGCTATAAAATCGTCGGCTGCATGTTCCCGCGCGGCGCGCCGTTTCTGGCGCTGTTGCCAGCGCCCGGGCAGCCACCATTCATCGTTCCGACTGGAGTACCACCATGAGCAAGAAACCCGTCCGCGTAGCCGTTACCGGTGCTGCGGGCCAGATTGGCTACGCGCTGCTGTTTCGCATTGCCTCCGGCGAAATGCTGGGCAAGGACCAGCCCGTCATTTTGCAATTGCTGGAAATTCCCGCTGAAAAAGCCCAGAACGCGCTCAAGGGCGTGATCATGGAGCTCGAAGATTGCGCTTTCCCGCTGCTGGCCGGCATCGAGGCCCATTCCGACCCCATGCAGGCGTTCAAGGACACCGACTACGCGCTGCTCGTCGGCGCCCGCCCGCGCGGCCCCGGCATGGAGCGCGCCGACCTGCTGGCCGCCAACGCCCAGATCTTCACCGCCCAGGGCAAGGCTCTGAACGCCGTGGCCAGCCGCAATGTGCGCGTGCTGGTGGTGGGCAACCCCGCCAACACCAACGCCTACATCGCCATGAAGTCGGCCCCCGATCTGCCGCGCGAGAACTTCACCGCCATGCTGCGCCTGGACCACAACCGCGCGGCCAGCCAGATCGCGCACAAGATGGGCGTGGCTGTCGGTGACATCGAGAAGCTGGCGGTGTGGGGCAACCACTCGCCCACCATGTATGCCGACTACCGCTTTGCCCATGTCAATGGCAAGTCGGTCAAGGATGCGATCAACGACCAGGAATGGAACGCCAATGTGTTCCTGCCGACGGTTGGCAAGCGCGGCGCGGCGATCATCGAGGCGCGCGGCCTGTCGTCCGCCGCTTCGGCCGCCAACGCGGCGATTGACCACATGCACGACTGGGCACTGGGCACGAATGGCAAGTGGGTCACGATGGGCATTCCCTCCAATGGCGACTACGGCATTCCCAAGGACGTGATGTTCGGCTTTCCGGTCACCACCGAAGGCGGCAAGTACACCGTGGTCAAGGGTCTGGAGATCGATGCCTTCTCGCAGGAGCGCATCAACAAGACCTTGGCAGAGCTTCAGGGCGAAGCAGAAGCGGTTCAAAGCCTGCTGTAAGCCCGGCGACTGCACAGCACGCGCCATGAACGACCGGAACCCGGCGCCGTACCTGCGTTGCGCGGATGCGCGCGCGCGTACCGCGGCCGGGCTGCCGGCGCGCATGCCCTTGCCGTCACGGTTGTCGGCCTTTTCCCGCCAGTCCATCATGGCCCGGCGCATACCATGACCTCATCCACTCCCCACCCGGCCGCCATTTTGCTGGGCGCCCAGGCCGGCGCGGCGCGGCTCCCGGTCTGCGATCACTACAGCGGTGTGGAAGTGCGCATGCGCAAGAGCTTGCAGTTGCAGGCCGAGATGACGGCGGAGTTCGGCACCTGCGTGTTCGATGTGACCCTCGATTGCGAGGATGGCGCGCCCGTCGGAGGCGAGGCGGCGCATGCGCGGCTGGTGGCGCAGCTGGTGCACCAGGCGCCGGAAGGTGCGCGGGTGGCGGTGCGTGTGCATCCGGTGGACCATCCCGCGTTCGCGCAGGACATGGACACCATCCTGGGCGAAGCCGCCGATCGCCTGTGCCACGTGATGATTCCCAAGGTGGAACGCGTGGACGATGTGTTTGCGGCAGAAAAGGCATTGCAACGCAATGCTGGCGATCGCTTGCAGCTACAAGTTTTGATAGAGTCGCCGTGCGCTGTCCACAACGCCTTCGAGATCGCGGCGCACCCCAGAGTGCAGAGCCTGTCGTTCGGGCTGATGGATTTCGTCTCGGCCCATGGCGGGGCAATCCCTGCATCGGCCATGTCTTCCAAGGGGCAATTCGAGCATCCGCTGGTGGTGCGCGCCAAGCTGGAGATCGCCAGTGCCTGCCATGCCCATGGCAAGGCGCCCTCGCACTGCGTGGTGACCGAGTTCAGCGATGCTGCCGCCATGCAGGCAGCGGCGGCACGTGCGGCGCGCGAGTTCGGCTACACGCGCATGTGGAGCATCCATCCGGCACAGATACGCCCCATCCTCGCGGCCATGGCGCCCGATGAAGCCGAGGTGGCTCAGGCCGCCCGCATCCTGTGTGCCGCGCAGGCCGCAGACTGGGCCCCCATCAGCGATGCCGGCACCCTGCACGATCGCGCCAGTTACCGTTATTTCTGGCATTTGCTCGAACGTGCGCATGCCACGGGTACCATGGTGCCGGCACAAGCGCGGCACTGGTTTGCCTGATGCCTTTTCATTCAGCCTTGCAGGTGATTCGATGAAACCCTTGATCCTGGCTTCCTTCCTGCTGCTTGGCCCGGCGCTCTCGATGGCCGCCGGCGCAGCCTCCAGCGAACCCAAGGCCGCGGCAGCAAAGCCCAAGCCCAAGGCTGCAGTCAAGAAGGCGACGCCTGCCACCAAGGCCAAGAAGCAGGCGCCCGCAGCGGTGGCCGAGCCCGTGCCCGAGGTGATCGTGCTGACCCCGGAGGAAAAGGCGATTGCCGAGCGCGTCTATACCGGCACCATCACCTGCGAGCTGGGGGCCACGGTGCAGATCACGCCAGACACCCAGTCGCCCGGCAGCTTTTTTGTCAGCGGCAAAGGGTTCAAGTACCACATGCGCCCTGTGCATGGTGCCACCAGCGCCGTGCGCCTGGAAGACCAGCGCTCGGGCGCGGTATGGATACAGATTGCCAACAAATCGATGCTCATGAATCAGAAGCTCGGCCAGCGCATGGCCGACGAGTGCATGAGCGAGCAGCAGGCGCAGGTGACGCAGGCGATGAAGAGTGCGCCACCGCAGAGCCTGTTTGACACCGCCCCCGCCGGCAGCCGCTGACCGACCCCTTGCCTTTGCGGCAGCGCCTTGTGCATGCGCATGCACAAGGCAGGCTGGCCGCAAGCCTTTTGATTTCGATGAACCCTGGAGAACGACAACCATGTTGCAAGCCTACCGCGCCCATGCTGCAGAACGCGCCGCTTTGGGTATCCCCCCGCTGGCGTTGGACGCCAAACAAGTGGCTGATTTGATCGAACTGATCAAGAACCCGCCGGCCGGCGAGGCCGAGTTTCTGCTGGACTTGCTCGCTACCCGAGTCCCCCCGGGCGTGGACGACGCCGCCAAGGTCAAGGCATCGTTCCTGGCCGCCGTGGCGCATGGCGACACCCAGGTCGAGCTGATCAGCAAGGCTCGCGCCACCGAGCTGCTGGGCACCATGGTGGGTGGCTACAACGTGCACCCGCTGATCGAGCTGCTCGACGACGCCGATGTGGCTGGGGTGGCTGCCGAGGCGCTCAAGAAGACGCTGCTCATGTTCGACTACTTCAACGACGTGGCGGCCAAGGCCAAGGCCGGCAACGCCAAGGCCAAGGAAGTGCTGCAAAGCTGGGCCGACGCCGAGTGGTTCACCAGCCGTGCCAAAGTGGCTGAAAAAATCACCGTCACCGTCTTCAAGGTGCCGGGCGAGACCAACACCGACGACCTGTCGCCCGCGCCCGACGCCACCACGCGCCCCGACATCCCCATGCACTACCTGGCCATGCTGAAGAACCAGCGCCCGGACGCGGCCTTCAAGCCCGAGCAGGACGGCGTGCGCGGCCCGATGCAGTTCATCGAGGACCTGAAGAAAAAGGGCCACGTCGTGGCCTACGTGGGCGACGTGGTCGGCACGGGTTCGAGCCGCAAATCCGCCACCAACTCGGTCATCTGGGCCACCGGCGAAGACATCCCCTTCGTGCCCAACAAGCGCTTTGGCGGCGTTACGCTGGGCGGCAAGATCGCTCCTATCTTCTTCAACACGCAAGAGGATTCCGGCTCGCTGCCCATCGAAGTGGACGTTTCCAAAATGGAAATGGGGGACGTTATCGACATTTACCCCTATGCAGGAAAAATCGAGAAAGCCGGCGTCCAAATTGCGGACTTCGCTCTCAAATCCGAAGTACTGCTCGACGAAGTGCAGGCCGGTGGCCGTATCAACCTGATCATCGGCCGCTCGCTCACCGCCAAGGCGCGCGAAGCCCTGGGCCTGGCCGCTTCCACCGCCTTCCGCCTGCCGCAAGCTCCGGCTCCATCCAAGGCTGGCTTCACCCTGGCGCAGAAGATGGTCGGCCGCGCCTGCGGCCTGCCGGAAGGCCAGGGCATTCGCCCCGGCACCTACTGCGAACCCAAGATGACCACCGTCGGCTCGCAAGATACGACCGGCCCGATGACGCGCGACGAACTGAAGGACCTGGCCTGCCTGGGCTTCAGCGCCGACATGGTGATGCAAAGCTTCTGCCACACCGCCGCCTACCCCAAGCCGGTGGACGTGAAAACCCACCGCACGCTGCCCGCCTTCATCAGCAACCGTGGCGGCGTGGCCCTGCGCCCGGGCGACGGCGTGATCCACAGCTGGCTCAACCGCCTGCTGCTGCCTGACACCGTGGGCACCGGCGGCGACTCGCACACGCGCTTCCCCATCGGCATCAGCTTCCCGGCAGGCTCGGGCCTGGTGGCATTCGGCGCCGCCACCGGCGTCATGCCGCTCGACATGCCCGAATCGGTGCTGGTGCGCTTCAAGGGCAAGCTGCAACCGGGCGTGACCCTGCGCGACCTGGTGCACGCGATTCCGCTGTACGCCATCAAGGCAGGCCTCTTGACCGTGGCCAAGGCCGGCAAGATCAACGTCTTCTCGGGCAAGATCCTGGAAATCGAAGGCCTGCCAGACCTGAAGGTCGAGCAAGCGTTTGAGCTGTCCGACGCGTCGGCCGAGCGCAGCGCCGCTGGCTGCACCATCAAGCTCAACCCCGAGCCGATCAAGGAGTACCTGACCAGCAACATCGTTCTCATGAAGAACATGATTGCCGACGGCTACGCAGACGCCAAGACCCTGGCGCGCCGCATCGAGAAGGTCGAAGCCTGGCTGGCCCAGCCTGACCTGCTCGAAGCCGACAAGGACGCCGAGTACGCTGCCGTGATCGAGATCGACATGAACGACATCAAGGAGCCCATCGTCTGCTGCCCCAACGACCCGGACGACGCCAAGTTCCTGTCTGAAGTCGCCGGCACCAAGATCGACGAAGCCTTCATCGGTTCGTGCATGACCAACATCGGCCATTTCCGCGCCGCAGCCAAGCTGCTGGGCGGCCAGCGCGACATCCCGACCAAGCTGTGGGTGGCCCCGCCGACCAAGATGGACCAGAACGAGCTGATCAAGGAAGGCCACTACGCGGCGTTTGGCACGGCTGGTGCGCGCACCGAAATGCCCGGCTGCAGCCTGTGCATGGGCAACCAGGCCCAGGTGCGGGAGGGCGCGACGGTGATCTCGACCAGCACGCGCAATTTCCCCAACCGCTTGGGGCGCAACACCAATGTGTTCCTCGGCTCGGCCGAGCTGGCCGCCATCGCGTCGCGCATCGGCAAGCTGCCGACGCCGGCCGAGTACCTCAAGGAAATGGGCGTGATCGATGCCGACAAGGCCAGTGTCTATCGCTACATGAATTTCGACCAAATCGAAGAGTACGCAGACGTGGCCAGGGCAGTGACCGTCTGAGGCACATGATGGGCCCCTGCGGTGCGCGGGGCCTCAAGAGGCTAAGCCTCCGGTGTGCGCCGGGTGGTGGGGCCAGGCCTGCAACCGGGGCGGGCCTGCCCTGGGTCACAGCAAACGCGAGATCAGCGCGCCCTCGACCGGGCCATCGAGCGGTATGCGCACGCGCACCGGGCTGCCCTGGGCCACCTGTACGGGTTCGCCATCCAGGTTGAACATTTTTTCCAGCAGCACCTGGCGGTTGCCCTGGGGGTGGATGATCTCCAGCCGGTCGCCGACGGCGAAGCGGTTCTTGGTTTCCACCTCGGCCAGGCCGTCGCTATAGCCGCGCACCTCGCCGACGAAGTGGCTGCGTTGCAGCACGCTGTGGCCGGTTTCGTAGTTCTGGTAGTCGTTGGCCGGGCGGCGCTCCAAGAGGCCGCCGGTATAGCCGCGGTTGGCCAGGCCCTCCAGCTCGGTGATCAACTCGGGGTTGAAGGGCCGGCCGGCGACGGCGTCGTCGATGGCGCGGCGGTAGACCTGGGCGGTGCGTGCCACGTAGTACAGGCTCTTGGTGCGGCCCTCGATCTTCAGCGAATTGACGCCAATTTTTACCAGCCACTCGACATGCTCGACCGCGCGCAGGTCGCGGCTGTTCATGATGTAGGTGCCGTGCTCGTCCTCCATGATGGGCATCAGCTCGCCGGGGCGGTTGGCTTCTTCCAGCAGGTAGACCTGGTCGGCCTTGGGGTGGCGGGCAATCTGCGTGCCGGTGAACTGCGCGTCGGCGTCCTCGCGTGACTTGGTGAAGCTGAAACCCTTGTCCATGGTGCTGGCCAGGGCCTCGCCGGTGTTCGGATCCACCTGGGCGTCGTGCGTCTTGTACTCCCAGCGGCAGGCGTTGGTGCAGGTGCCCTGGTTGGGATCGCGGTGGTTGAAGTAGCCCGACAGCAGGCAGCGGCCGGAGTAGGCGATGCACAGCGCGCCGTGCACGAAGACCTCGATCTCCATGTCCGGGCATTCCTGGCGGATCTTCTCGATCTCGTCGAGTGCCAGCTCGCGCGAGAGGATGATGCGCGCCACGCCCATCTTCTGCCAGAACTTGACCGTGGCCCAGTTGGTGGTGTTGGCCTGCACCGAGAGGTGGATCTCGGTCTCGGGCCACTTCTCCTTGACCATCATGATGAGGCCGGGGTCGGCCATGATGAAGGCGTCGGGCTGGCAGGCGATGACGGGTTCGATGTCGCGCAGATAGGTGCGCACCTTGTCGTTGTGCGCGATCAGGTTGCTGGTGACGAAGAACTTCTTGCCGCGCGCGTGCGCCTCCTGGATGCCCTGGGCGATCTGCTCCAGGCGGAATTCATTGTTGCGCGCGCGCAGCGAGTAGCGCGGCTGGCCGGCATAGACGGCGTCGGCACCGAAATCGTAGGCCGCGCGCATCTTGTCCAGCGAGCCGGCGGGCAGCAGCAGTTCGGGGCTTTTCATGGGGCGCATGGTCCGGTTGGGGTGGCGCAGTGCTCGCAAGGCATTGAAAATGGCTCTGGGAGCCTGTCAGACTTGGAAATCGTCGGCTGCAAATCGACCGCATCGGCCCATTTTTCACCGTCTTTTTGCCCAATAGCTCGGCTATTGGGCTGCAAATCCGGCAAAAACTGGTCTCGCTGGGGCCGATTTTCGCTATCGACGCTCCAAGTCCGACAGGCTCACGCAAGCAGCTATTGTTTTTAATCTTTGGGGCGAAACCCGATGACCAGCGAGGAGGGCACGCGCCCGTCGATATCGCGTGGCAGCGTCTCGGTCTTGTAGAGCGCACGCACGACGGCATCGTCCCAGGCCGGGTTGCCACTGGAGTGGGTCAGACGCACACCGACGATGGTGCCGTCGGGCGAGGCGCGCACTTCCACCTCGGCACGCGGGTTGCCCGAGACGGTATCCGGGTAAACGATGTTGGGCTTGACCTTGGCCGCCACCTTGCCACCGTAGCCACCCGAGGGCCCGCTGCTTTTCTCGGTGGTTCCGGTCGCGGTTTCTGCGCCGGTGGCGCCGGCAAGGCCGGCGATGCGCTTCATCTGGTCCTTGCGGAACTCCTCGGCGCGCTTGGCTTCGGCCTCTGCCTTGCGTTTTTCATCCGCCTTGCGCTTGTCTTCGGCCAGCTTGCGCTGTTTTTCCTGTTCGGCCGCCTTGGCGGCTTTTTCTTTTTCTGCCTTGTCTTTTTCCGCCTTGGCCTTGGCTTGCTGGCGTTGTTTTTCTTCCTGCTCTTGGCGTGCCTTCTCTTGCGCAGCCTGCTTTTGCTGCTCCAGCTGGGCCTGGCGTTTCTTCTCTTCCTGCTGTCGTTTCTTTTCGCGCTCCAGCGCAATGTCGGCTTCGCTGGGCTGCGGCGGTTGTTCCACCTTGGGGGCGGGCGGCGGCGCGGGCACGGGGGCCGGAGCGGGCGGTGGCGGGGGTTGCGGCGCGGGCGGGGGCGGCGGTGGGGCGACGGGGCGCGGCGCCGCCTGCTGCGGTACGGCAGACCACAACTCCGCTTCCACGGCTGGCTCGTCGCTGCTGGCCTTCCAGTGCACGCCCCAGGTCAGCGCGCCGATCAGCACCAGATGAGCAAGGACTGCCAGCGCCACGGCACGCTTGCGCCCGCCCGGCATGGTGGGGGCAAACAGATCGTGGTCGCTGTGGTTGAGGGCAAGCATCACTTCGCGGCCTTGACGGCGAGGGCGACGCGCTTGACACCGGCGTTTTGCAGCGCGCCCATGGCCTGCATCACCTTGTCGTAGGAAACGTCCTTGTCGGCGCTGATCAAGACCGGCGTGTCCTCGGGCTGATCCTTGAGCCAGTTCTTGGCCATGTTGCCAAGGTTTTGCGTGGTCACGCTGCGCTCGTTGCCATCGGCCTTGAAGACGAGGCTGCCATCCTTTTGCACGATCACGTCGGCGCGTACCTTGGGCGGGTTGCTGCCTTTGCCCACCGAGGGCACGTTGACCGAGCTCGGCGTGAGCATGGGCGCGGTCACCATGAAGATGATGAGCAGCACCAGCATCACGTCGATGAAGGGCACCATGTTGATCTCATTCATCGAACGGCGGCGGCCGTGGCCGCGCGAAGCCATCGTGGGCATGCCGATCTCCTTCGCGTCAGTGCGCGGCCGGGGCGGGCGGGTGGCCGCCGAGGTTGCGCTGCAGGATGTTGGAGAACTCCTCGATGAAGGTCTCCTGCTGGATGGCGACGCGGTCGATGTCGCGCGCGAAGCGGTTGTAGGCGATCACGGCGGGGATGGCGGCGAACAGGCCCAGCGCCGTGGCCACCAGCGCCTCGGCGATGCCGGGCGCGACGGTGGCCAGCGTCACCTGTTCCATGCCGGCAAAGCCGGTGAAGGCGTGCATGATGCCCCAGACGGTGCCGAACAGGCCGACATACGGACTGACCGACGCCACCGAGCCGAGGAAGGAGAGGTTGGATTCGATCACGTCCATCTCGCGCTGAAAGCTGGCGCGCATGGCGCGCCGCGCGCCGTCGAGCAGCGTGCCCGCGTCCTGGATGTGGCGCTCGCGCAGCTTGTGGAATTCGCGCATGCCGCTGGCGAAGATGCGCTCCATCGGGCCGGTGCCCTGGGCATTCTTCACCGCGCCGGCGTACAGGTCGTTGAGGCTGGTGCCGGACCAGAAATCGTGCTCGAAATCGTCGTTGAGCGCATTGATTTTCTTCAGGCCGAAGACCTTGCGGAAGATCGCCGCCCAACTGGCGACGGAAACGATGAGCAGCAGCAGCATTACCAGCTGCACTACCCAGCTGGCGTTGAGCACCAGGCTCAGGATGTTGAGGTCTTGCGACGCAGTCATGAGGACAATTGTTCAAGCAATGAAGAGGGAATGCGGCAGGGGCGCAAAGAGTTGACATCGACCCAGCCGACACGGATGCTGCCTTCGCACAACAGTACGGGTGGGTCATTGGCATGTGGGCCGGGCAGCAGCGCCTGCTGGGCGATGGTGATGCTGGCGCGGCTGTGCTGGCTGACCTTGGCGGTGACCAGAAGTTCATCGTCCAGGCGCGCAGGCTGCAGATAACGCAGCTGCGCATCGGTCACGACGAACATGCCGCCAGCGCGGGTCTTGAGTTCCTGCTGGCTGTGACCGAGCGAGCGCAACCATTCGGTGCGTGCGCGCTCGAAAAACTTGAGATAGTTGGCATAGAAGACGATGCCCCCGGCATCGGTGTCTTCCCAGTAGACCCGCACGGGCCAGGCAAAGGCCATCAGGCCAGCTCCCGACGCAGCCGCGCTACGGCTTCCTGCAGCTGGGCCATCGAACTGGCGGTAGAAAACCGGATGAAGTGCGCGGTTTCGGCATTGCCGAAATCGCGCCCGGGCGTGGCGGCGACATGCGTGCGGCGCATGAGTTCGAGCACGAACTCCCAGCTACCCTGCACGCCGAGTTTGCGCGCTGCCTGCGTGCAGTCGGCCCAGGCGTAGAAGGCGCCATCGGGCATCACCGGAACCGTCAGGCCGAGCTCGTTCAGTGCCGGGATGAAGAAGTCGCGCCGCGTCTTGAATTCGGCGCGGCGTTTTTCGTAGATTGCGATGCTCTGCGGCTCAAAGCAGGCGAGCGCTGCGTGCTGCGCGACGCTGCTGGCGCAGATGAAGAGGTTTTGTGCCAGGCGCTCGACGACGGGCACCATGGGCTCGGGCACCACCATCCACCCGAGGCGCCAGCCGGTCATGTTGAAGTACTTGCTGAAGCTGTTGATGCTGATGATGTCATCGCCCAGCGCCAGCGCGGTGTGGCCGAAGGTCTCGTCGTAGGACAGGCCCAGATAGATCTCATCGATCAGCGTGAGGCCGCCGCGAGTGCGCACCACATCGTGGATGGCGCGCAGCTCATCAGGAGCAATCGAGGTACCGGTGGGATTGGAGGGTGAGGCCAGCAGCACGCCGCGCGTCCTCGCGCTCCAGGCCGCACGCACCTTGGAGCTGCTGAGCTGGTAGCGTTCATCCGCGGTCGTGGGGATGAGCACCGGAACGCCTTCTGCCGCGGCCACAAAGTGGCGGTTGCAAGGGTAGCCGGGGTCGGACATCAGGATCTCGTCGCCCGCGTTGATCAGCGCCAGGCAGGCCAGATGCAGCGCCGCGGAGGCACCGGCGGTGATGACGATGCGCCGCGCGGGCACGTCCAGCCGGAAGCGCTCGCCATACCAGCGGCTGAGCGCCTCGCGCAGGGTTTCGAGCCCGAGCGCGTTGGTGTATTGCGTGCGGCCATCGCGGATGGCGCGCTCGGCGGCTTCTGCTACCTGCGGCGGCGCGGTGAAATCCGGCTCGCCGACGTTCAGGAAGATCATTTCCCGCCGCGTGTGCGCCGCCTCGCGGGCCAGGGCCTGCGCGGTCTTGGCCATTTCCATGACGTAGAACGGATCGATCCGCTCGGTGCGGGAAGCAAATTGCATGGCGGTGAAAAGGTCAGGAATGCGTCTTGGCGGCCTGGTCGGCAGCGACTTCGGCTGGGCGCAACTGCGGCGCCAGGTGGTTGAGCACGCCGTTCACGTATTTGTAGCCATCGGTGCCGCCAAACGACTTGGTGAGCTCTATGCATTCGTTGAGCACCACGCGCCAGGGAATGTCCGGGCAGTGCTGCAACTCCCAGGCGCCCATCCACATCACCGCATGCTCTATGGGTGAAATTTCCGGCCAGCTGCGGTCCAGGTGTGGCTGCAACCATTGATCCAGCAGCGTGGCATCGGCGATGCAGCCGTGCAGCAGCGCGTCGTAGTGCGCCGCGTCGGCCTTGTGAAAGCCGGAGAGATCGCGCGTGAAACCGTCGATGTCGGCCGCTGCATTGCCGCCCACCAGATGCTGATAGAGCGCCTGCAGTACGAACTCGCGCGCACGCGAACGGCCTGAAAGCTGGCTGCTCTTGCGCGTGGCGCGCCGGTTCTCGGCTTCGCTCACGAAAGCGACTCCAGCAGGTTCGCCATCTCCACCGCCACACAGGCGGCATCGCGTCCCTTTTCATTCTGGCGCGTGATCGCCTGATCGATGGTTTCCGTCGTCAGAATGGCGTTGGCGATGGGCAGCTGGTAGTCGAGCGAGATGCGCGTGACGCCGCTGCTCGATTCGTTGGCGACGAGCTCGAAGTGGTAGGTCTCGCCGCGGATGACGCAGCCGATCGCGATCAGCGCATCAAAATTGTTCTGCTCCGCCAGCGCCTGCAGCGCCACCGGGATTTCCAGCGCCCCGGGCACCAGGACGTGGGTGATGTTTTCGTCCTCCACGCCCAGATCGGCCAGCGCCTGCAGGCAGGCCTTGGCCAGCGCATTGGTGATGTTGGCGTTGAAGCGTGCCTGCACGATGCCGATGTGCAGCTCCTTGCCGTCCAGGCGTTCGGCGTTGCCCTTGTCTGCGTTTTGCATCATCACTCCTTGGGAATGTAGCCAGTGATTTCAAGCCCGTAACCCGCCATGCTCGGCAGGCGCCTGGGCTGACCCATGAGCCGCATGCGCGCCACGCCGGCTTCGCGCAGGATCTGCGCGCCTATGCCGTAGGTGCGCAGGTCCATGCGGCCGCGCTCCGGCGCGTGGGTGGCTTGGGCCGTGCCGTCGAACTGGGCCAGCAGCTGGTCGCCACTCTCGCCGCAATTGAGCAACACCGCAACGCCGCGCCCCTGGGCTTCGATGTAGGCCAGGCTTTCGCGCAGGCTCCAGGAATGCAGCGTGGTGTTGATATCCAGCAGATCGAGCGCGGAGAGCGGCTCGTGCACGCGCACCGGGACGCTTTCGTCCGCATTCCACTGGCCCTTGACCAGTGCCATGTGCACGCTCTGGCTGGGTTGGTCGCGAAAGGCCAGCGCGGTGAACTCGCCCCAGGCGGTGGTGATGTTGCGGCTGCCGACGCGCGCGACCAGCGATTCGGTGCGGCTCCTGTGGCTGATGAGGTCGGCGATCGTGCCTACCTTGATGCCGTGCTCCGCGGCGAACAGCTGCAGGTCCGGCAGGCGCGCCATCGTGCCATCGTCCTTCATGATTTCGCAGATCACGGCCGCGGGCGAGCAGCCGGCGAGTTGCGCCAGATCGCAGCCGGCTTCGGTATGGCCGGCGCGCATCAGCACGCCGCCATCGACCGCCTGCAGCGGGAATATATGGCCGGGCTGCACCAGATCGCTGGCCTTGGCGCCTGGCGCCACGGCGGCGGCGACAGTGCGCGCGCGATCGCCGGCCGAGATGCCGGTGGAGACGCCCTCGGCAGCCTCGATGGAGACGGTGAACGCCGTGCCCAGCTTGGCGCCGTTGTGCGCCACCATGGGTGGAAGGTGCAGGCGCTCGCAGGCTTCGCGGCGCAGGGTCAGGCAGATCAGCCCGCGGCCGAAGCGCGCCATGAAATTGATGGCTTCGGGCGTGACGTGATCGGCCGCGAGGACCAGATCGCCTTCGTTTTCACGGTCTTCTTCATCCACCAGGATGACCATGCGGCCGGCGGCCAGCTCGGCCACGATGTCCTGTACGGGCGAGATGGGTACAGGGGAGCGGGAGGTGTTCATGCGAGAGAGCCTTTGCGTTCACGCCGGCCAGCGGCGGCGCTGTTCCCGGCTGGAAGAAACCCCAAAGAACAGGCGCTGCCGCCCGGGCCGGGCGGCTGGGGTCACGCGACCCCGAAGCGGTGGATTTTAGTCGCTCAGAAGGAGGAGCCTTCGAGCACCAGATCGCTTTCGGGGTAGGCGATGCAGGGCAGCACCAAACCGTCTTCCACATCCTGATCGGAAAGCAGCAGCCACTGTGTGTCGTAGCGCACACGGCCTTGCTTGAGCCGCCCCATGCAGCTGCCGCAGGTGCCCTCGCGGCAGGAGGAAGGCCAGTCCACGCCGCTGGCTTCGAGCGAGTCGAGCAAGGTCTGGTGCGCTGGCGTTGGCATCACGCGGTCCTCGCCGTCGATGCGGGCGGTGAAGGCTTGTCGCGGTGCTGGGGTGTTCATGGCTGGAAAATTTGAATAAAAAGTCGCTCTAGCGCAATGTAGAAAAGCGCTGAAAGCTATCAATACAGGAGTATTTCAAGCCTTGCGCAGGCGCATGCGAACCGGCAAAGCCGAGCCGACCGCGCGGGGCTTTCAAGCGAATAGGGCTTCAAAGCCCTGCAATGGCAAAAAGGAGTTGCCGTCGCGCACCAGCCGGGTGGGGCCGGGCAGGGCGCGCTGGTGCACGGGGTGGCTGGCGTCGCCGGGGTAGCAGTGCATTTGCAGGCCGTCCTGCGCAAACACATGGGGCTGGATGGTCGGCGGGTGTTGGCTGCGGGCGGCTGCCAGCGCCTGGGCGGCGGTGGCGTAGCGGCTCAGGTGGGCCAGGCTCATGATCTGCGGTGGCGCCAGGCTGATGCTGCCGTCGCGGTAGCGCTCCAGCGCGCCGCGCGCCGTGCACCAGAGGCTAGCGGTGGTCTCTTCGTTGTCGTGCATTGCGTACTGGTGCGCAGGCGCCAAGGCGAGGAAGAAGCGCGTATCAAAGCGGCGCGTGGCCAGGGCCGGCGCAATCGGCGTGATCCAGCGCGACCAGGGCACGAGTGCGCGCGTGGCCATGCGCAGTCCGAGTGTTCTGAGCACCTGGGCAAACCCCTGACCGTCGTGCAGCATCTGCCGTGCGCGCACGGCATCAAGTCGCGCATCGCCACGGGCCGGCTCGGCCAGCAGCATGCCGCATTCTTCCAATGCTTCACGCAGCGCAGCCACATGCAGCCCGGCGGCGGCGCTGTCGCTGATCGCGGCCTCGGCAAGTGCTGCGTGCAGGCTGGCCGGTGGCTGGTCGAGCAGGGCGGTGCAGGCGCTTTCCTGATCGGCCGCATCGAGCTTGCCACCGGGAAAGACATACATGCCCGCCATGTTGGCCAGCCGCGTATCGCGGCGCAGCAGCAGGGTCTGGATGCCCTGGTCGCTGTCGCGCAGCAGCACGATGGTGGCGGCATCCAGCGGAATCTGGGGGGCAGTGGAATCGGTCATGGGCAGGTCGTTGCAAACAATGTCAGGTGCCGGGCTCGCTTACAGTCTGCGCTTTCTTTGCAACGCACGACGGGAGACTTGCACCATGGGTTTGGATTTCACGGGACGGGTAGCGATCGTAACGGGAGCCGGCGGCGGCCTCGGTCGCCAGCATGCGCTGGCACTGGCGGCGCGCGGCGCCAAGGTACTGGTCAATGACCTGGGCGGTGCGGTCGATGGCAGCGGTGGCTCGGTCTCGGCGGCGCAGGGGGTGGTCAACGAAATCATGGCCGCGGGCGGCGTGGCACTGGCCAATGGCGCGTCGGTGACGGATTTTGCGGCAGTGCAGGCCATGGTGCAGCAGGCGCTCGACGCCTGGGGCCGGGTGGATATCCTGGTGAACAACGCCGGCATCTTGCGCGACAAGTCGTTTGCCAAGATGGAGATGGACGATTTTCGCCGCGTGGTCGATGTGCATCTGATGGGCGCGGCGCATTGCTGCAAGGCGGTCTGGCCGCACATGCAGGCGCAGCACTACGGGCGCATTCTGATGACGACCTCGTCCACCGGGCTCTACGGCAATTTTGGTCAGGCCAACTATGGCGCGGCCAAGCTCGCGCAGGTCGGGATGATGCAGACGCTTGCGATCGAAGGCGCCAAATACGGCATCCACGTGAATGCGCTGGCGCCTACCGCGGCCACGCGCATGACCGAAGCCCTGTTTCCGCAGGAGGTGCTGGCCGCACTGCAACCCGAATCGGTGGTGCCGGCGATGCTGGTGCTGACGCACGAGAGCGCTCCCACGCGCACCATCCTGTGCGCCGGTGGGGGTGGTTTTGAAGCCGCCCACATCACGTTGACCCAAGGCATTTACCTGGGTACGGGCGCATTGGTGGCCGAGCAACTGGCCGAACGCCTGGCCGAAACCATTGACGGCACGGGGCAACAGGTGCCGCAAAGTGGCTCCGCCCAGGGCACACTGGAGGTTGGCAAGGCGATGGCCGCGCGGCGCTGAAAACCCGCCGCTGCATGCAGGTGCTGGTGGGTGATGGCGCGCGATCGCGCGGCACGTGCTAAGTTCCGCGCCGTTCACAAAAGAAGCCATCATCATGAGCACAATGCAAGCGCGCCTGACTGCGCTCAACGCAGAGCGCATTGCCGGCATGCGCCGCGGTGTGGAAAAGGAAGGGCTGCGAGTGCTGTCCGCTGGTCGTCTGGCGCTGACGCCGCATCCCGAGGCTCTGGGCTCGGCATTGACACATGCCAGCATCACGACGGACTACAGCGAGTCGCTGCTGGAGCTCATCACCAAGCCGCAACCCACGGCGCAGGCCTGCCTGGATGAGCTGACCGAACTGCACCAGGCAGCGCAGCAGGTGCTGGCGCGCCAGCGTGAACCCGAGCTGCTGTGGAACACCAGCATGCCCAGCCTGCTGCCGCCGGACGAGACGATTCCGCTGGGGCGCTATGGCACCTCGAACATTGGCCGTGCCAAGAGTGTCTATCGCATGGGTCTGGGCCACCGCTATGGCAGGCGCATGCAGATGATCGCGGGCATCCACTACAACTGGTCCTTGCCCGGCGTGGACACGGATGCGTATTTCGCGCTGATTCGCAACTTTCGGCGCCAGTCCTTTGTGCTGCTGTACCTGTTCGGTGCCTCGCCGGTGCTGGCGCCCGGGTTTGTCGCCGGACGCAAGCATGGGCTGGCCCTGCTGGGCGACGGCAAGGGGGCGCTGGGCCTGCCGCACGCCACGTCGCTGCGCATGGGGCGGCTGGGCTACCAGAGCGATGCGCAGGCCAGCCTGTCCGTGAGCTACAACGGCTTGCAAGGCTATGCGGCCTCGCTGCACGAGGCACTCACCAAGCCTTACCCCCCTTACGAAGCCATGGGCGTGCGCAGCCTCGGTGGTGATTACAACCAGCTCGGCACCAGCTTGCTGCAGATCGAAAACGAGTTCTACGGCACGATACGCGCCAAGCGCACGGTCCAAAGCGGCGAGCGCCCGCTGCATGCTCTGCGCGAGCGCGGCGTCGAATACATCGAAGTGCGGCTGATGGATATTAACCCGCTGACGCCGGTCGGGATTTCGGCAGACACCATGCGCGTGCTCGATGTGTTCCTGCTGCACTGCCTGCTGTCGGACAGCCCGCCGGATACGCCCGAAGAAATTGCCGCGCTCAAGCACAACCAGCATTTGGCGGCCGAGCGCGGACGCGAGCCTGGCCTGCGCCTGGCCTGCGGCGGCGCGCAGGTGCTGCTGGCGGATTGGGGTGCGCGGGTGCTGGCCGAGTGCGAACCGATTGCCGCCCACCTGGATGCTCTGCAGGGCGGTGATGCCTACGGCCATGCGCTGGCGCAGGCACGCGCCACCTGGAGCGACGCGGCGCAGACGCCCTCGGCGCGTGTGCTGGCGGAGGTGCAGCAGCTCTATGGCAACGACTACATCGCGTTTGCCGCGGCGCGTTCACACACCGCACAGCAGCAGCTGCTCGGTCATGGCTGGGATGCAGCCCAGGAAGAGCGCTATTGCCTGATGGCGCAGCAATCGCTGCAGCGCCAGCGCGAGATCGAGATGGGCGACACATTGCCCTTTGAGGAGTGGCGGCTGCGCTACATGGCAAGCGAGCAGTGCGCGGTCTGAATCAGCCCGGCATCACGCTCGGGGTGCCGGCGTCTTCGGCTTGAAATCGCAGTAGCTGGCAACGCTGCATTCCCAGCAGCGCGGTGTGCGTGCCTGGCAGACGTAGCGCCCGTGCAGGATCAGCCAGTGGTGCGCGTCGGGCAGGTATTCGGCCGGCACGCGCTTGAGCAGCTGCAGCTCCACGGCCAGGGGCGTCTTGCCGGGCGCAAGCCCGGTGCGATTGCTGACGCGAAAGATGTGCGTGTCCACTGCCATCGTGGGCTCGCCAAAGGCGACGTTGAGCACCACGTTGGCGGTCTTGCGCCCTACGCCCGGCAGGGCCTCCAGCGCTTCGCGCGTGCGCGGTACCTCGCCGCCGTGGCGTTCGATGAGCAGGCGGCAGGTCTGCAGCAGATTTTTGGCTTTGGTGTGGTACAGACCAATGGTCCGGATGTGGCTCTCCAGTCCATCGAGACCCAGGTCCAGCATGGCCTGCGGCGTATTGGCCACGGGGAACAGCCGCCGCGTCGCCTTGTTCACGCCGACGTCGGTCGCTTGGGCGGAGAGCAGCACGGCGGTGAGCAGCTCGAAGATGCTGGTGTATTCCAGCTCGGTGACGGGATGCGGGTTGGCGGATTGAAGCGTCGCAAAAAAGGCGGCGATGGCAGCGGGGTTCATGGCCAAGATTGTCGCCGCGTGCGCAGTGGCTTGCGATTGGCGACAATCCAAAACTTGCCGTCAACCTGTTCCTGCGAAATCCAGCCATGTCCATTGCCTTTGCCCAGCGCCTCAACCAGGTGGAAACGTCCGCCATCCGTGAACTGTTCAAGCTGCTGGGCAAGCCCGGCATCATCAGCTTCGCCGGCGGCTTTCCCGACAGCGCCATGTTCGATGTGGACGGAATCCGCGAGGCGTGCGACCGGGCGTTGACCGAGGAGCCCGGCAGTGCACTGCAATATGGCGCCACGGAAGGCTACCCGCAGCTGCGCGAGCAGCTCGCTCAGTTCATGGCCGCCAAGGGCGCGGCAGGCGTGGCCCCCGAGGGGTTGATCGTCACCACCGGCAGCCAGCAGGCGCTCGATCTCGTTGGCAAGACGCTGATTGACCCGGGCGACAAGGTCATCGTGGAAGGTCCGACGTTTCTCGCCACGATCCAGTGCTTTCGCCTCTACGGCGCCGATCTGGTGAGTGCACCGATCGACGGCCATGGAGTGCAGACCGATCGACTGGAGCAGCTGATCATCGAGCACAAGCCCAAGCTGGTGTATCTGATTCCCACCTTCGGCAACCCGAGCGGCGCGATGCTGAGCCTGGAGCGTCGCAAGCGCGTGCTGGAGCTGGCTGTCAAATACCAGACGGTGATCGTCGAGGACGATCCCTATGGCGATCTGTACTTTGATGCAGCGCCGCCGCCCAGTCTGCTGGCGCTCTCCAGCCAGGTGCCGGGCAGCCGTGAGCTGCTGGTGCATTGCGGTTCGCTCTCCAAGGTGCTCTCGCCCGGCCTGCGTGTGGGCTGGATGATCGCGCCGCCCGAACTGCTGGCCAGGGCCACGATGTGCAAGCAGTTCAGCGATGCGCATACCAGCACTTTTGCCCAGGCGACGGCGGCCCAATACCTCAAGGCCGGCCGCATGCCCGCCACGCTCGCGCGTGTGCGCAGCGTCTATGCCGAGCGTGCCACCGCCATGGGAGATGCCTTGCGTGCGCAGCTGGGGGGGGCGATCGAATTCGTGCAGCCCAGCGGTGGCCTGTTCATCTGGGCGCGTCTCACGGGGGCCGGCGGCTCGATCGCCAATGGCAACGATTTCGCGAAGAAGGCGATCGCGCAGGGCGTTGCCTTTGTGCCTGGCGCCCCCTTCTTCTGCGCTCGTCCGGATACGGCCACGCTGCGGCTGTCGTTTGCCACGGCCGATGTGGACAAGATCCGCGAAGGCGTGGCACGGCTGGGCAAGGCGCTGGCGTGACGCCATCCGAAGCGACGAGCACCCGCGAGCGCCTGGAAGCGCTGGAAGTGAAGGCGGCGTATGCCGAGGATCTGCTCGAGCAGCTCAATCTGACCGTCTATCGACAGCACCAGCGCATCGAGCAGCTCCAGGGACAGCTGGCGCAGCTGCGCCAGCAGTTGCGCGACAGCGGCGGGCCGTCAGCGCCGGGCGGCATGCGCGATGAAATCCCGCCGCATTACTGAGAGCTTGAGCGGCAATCCCCCATGCCCGCCCTGCACGCCAAAACACCACCACTCTTCGTTGCAAATACTCGCCATGGCACTAGCCATGACTGCGTTTTGCGCCTCGATTGGCAGCGTTTTGACGCACCTTTCGGGCATCGGTAATTTCCTCTCAAGCTCTGAGGCATGGACGGCTCAGGCCGCCGGTTCATCCTCGGGCTGCGTATCCATGAATTCCGGGAACACGTCGAAGTAGCCGTTGTACAGATTGCGCGCGATGCCTTTGGCAACGAACTGGAATTCCTGCGCGACTTCGGGCGCAAACAGCGCTTCGGTGTTTTTCTTCCACAGCGACAGCCAGATGGAAAAATGCCCGGGCTGCACGCCGTCGATCGCCATGTGTTTGCCAAACACATTGCCGCTGAAGCTGCGCGTGCCCAGCATCACCGTACTCCAGAACTGCACCATGCGCGGCAGATGGATGCCCCAGCGGTCCTGAATCACGCGGTCAAACACCGGGCCCAGCTCGGGGTGGGCGCGGATGTCGTCGTAGAAGCTGTAGACGAGGCGGGAGACGCCATCGGCATCAAGGGCAGCGGGCGTGGGTGCGGTGGGGTTCGTCATGGGTGGGGCGCGGGCGTTGGCGGTTGGGAATTGCCCGTGGTTGCCAATTCAATAAAATGCATGTGAAATGCGATTTTAAGCGCGGATGACGCCATGCACCTGACTCAGTGGACCGATTACGCCTTGCGCGTGCTGATGTATTGCGCTGCCTACGAGGGGCGCGAGCAGCCCGTGACCATCACCGAAATTGCCCAGGCGCATGGGATTTCGCGCAGCCATCTGACCAAGATCGTGCGCCAACTCGCGTCGCTGGAGCTGCTGGACACCACGCGCGGGCGCGGCGGCGGCATGCGGTTGATGCGCCCGGCGCAAGAGATCATCGTAGGCGCGGTGGTGCGTGCGACCGAAACGAACTTTGAGATGGTGGAGTGCTTCAGTACCAGCCATTCCATCTGTCGCATCAGCAGCAATTGCAACCTCAAGGGGGTGCTCGACCGGGCGACCCGCAGTTACCTTGCGGTGCTGGACGGTGTCACCCTGGCCGATCTCGCGCCGCAGAGTGCCAGAGGGATGCGGCGAGGCGCTGGCGCTGCGCTGGTGCCGGGTGTGCCTGCGTTGGCGTGAAGTGGGTGTGGTGGCGCCTCCGATTGGCTTAGCTGGACTTGCCTGATCCGGTGGTATCCGGCTGCGGACCGCTCAGGTTGGCGGGGACGTTTTCACCGGCGCGGCGCGCTCGAAACAGTGCCGCGCGCAGAAGGAAGATGCTGGTGATGGGCACGGTCGTCGCCATGAACAGCGCAATCAGCAGCAACCGCAGCATGGGCGTGCCATCGTGCCATGAAAAATACGCCAGCGCGCCCAGAAGAATGCACCAGCAGCCCAGCGTGGCCACGGTCGCGGGCGGATGCATCCGCTTGAAGAAGCTCGGCAAGGTCAAAAGACCTATGGATGCCGTCAGTGCAACGCCTGCTCCGGCAAGGATCAGGACGGAGACCAGCACATCCAGCCACAGTGGGAGTGCGGGCGTCATTCGATCACCTCGCCGCGCAGCAGGAACTTGGCCAGCGCCGTGCTGCCGATGAAGCCCAGCACGGCAATCAGCAGAGCGGCTTCGAAGTAATTGCTGCTGCTCCAGTACACGCCCAGCACCAGTATCAGCAGCATGGCGTTGATATAGATGGTGTCCAGCGCGAGGATGCGGTCCTGGGCGCCAGGTCCGCGCAGAATGCGCGTCAGGCACAGCACCATGGCCAGGACCAGCATGCCCAGCGCCAGTGGGAGCGTCCAGGTGAGGAAGGTGGCGTTCATGATTCGAAAATCTCCATCAGCGGGCGCTCGTAGCAAGTCTGGACGTGATGTGCGACCGCGTGGGCATCGGCCACTTCCAGCACATGCAGCATGAGCACCGAGCGGTCCAGCGAAAGTTCTGCCCAAACGGTTCCGGGTGTGATGCAGACGATCATGGCGAGCACGGCCAGGGCGTTCGGATCGCGCAGTTGCAGTGGAATGCGCACGAATGCTGCCGGATGCGGGCGCCGTCCAGGGAATAGCACGTAGCGCAGCACGGCGATGTTCGATTGCAGGCTGTCGCCCAGTACTCTGAGCGTGAGCCTGGCGATGGTGAGTGGGTGGCGCACACGCACCTGCCGAGGGCGCAGGCCCCGCAGTAGCAGCGGCAGCAGCAGGCCGAGCAGGATCGCAAGCAGACCGTGGCCGATACCGAAACCGGGGTGCAGCAGCAGCCAGACGGCCATCAGGCTGATGCTGACGAGTGGTGCGGGTAGCCAGCGCTTCACGGAGCCGTCCTTGCGTGCGGCTGCGCTGCCAGTACGCCGTGGATGTAGTGCGCGGGCGTATGGAGCGCCTGCGCCGCTTCGCCGGTAAAACGCATGGCCGATCCGGCATAGAGGGCCAGGGCGATGCAGGCACCCAGCAGCCCGGCGATCGGCAGGCCTTCGAGTACGCGCAATTGGGGTGCGCGCCGGTCGTGTGCGGCCCAGAAATGCCGCACACCCACGCGCACCAGTGCCAGCAGCGCCGCCAGGCCGGTGAGCAGCATCAGGCCAAACAGCAGCCAGGTGGCGGTCGGGACGCCATTGGGCACAGCGCTGCCGGGGAGCCGCAGTGCGCCTGCCAGCATGGCGAACTTGCCGATGAAGCCGGACAGCGGCGGCAGCCCGGCGATGACCAGGGTGGTGAGCAGGAAGGCGATCCCCAGCAGGGCGGTGGTGGCGTGGATCACGCGCCCGACCAGAATCTGCTCGTCATCGTCCAGATTCAGCCGTTCGCGCGGCACCAGGTCGGCGGTGAGGAAGGGTGTGTCTTCACGCTCGTAGGGTGCCAGGGTGGCGCCGTCATTGCGCCAGCGGCGTACCAGATCGGCGAGCAGGAACAGGCAGGCAACCGCCAGCGTCGAGCCGGGCAGGTAGTACAGCAAGCCGGCGGTAACGGCAGCGTCGCCCAGGCCGAGGGCGGCCAGCAGCGTGCCCGAAGAAAGAATGGCCGCATGGCTCGCCAACTGGGTCAGGCGCTGGGAGGCGAGCATGCCGAGCGCGCCAAACACCATCGTCGCCATGCCGGCGCCGACCAGCCAGCTGCCGCCCCAGTAGGCCGAGCTGCCCGCAGCGTCGCCGAACCAGAGCGTCCACAGGCGCAGCAGGCTGTAAATGCCGACCTTGGTCAGCACGGCAAACAGGGCGCCCACCGGTGCCACGGCCGCGCCATAGGCCGGAGCGAGCCAGAAATTCAGCGGCCAGACCGCCGCCTTGATGAAGAAGGCTACCGCCAGGATGGCCGCAGCCGCATGCAGCAGTCCACGGTCGTGCGCTGCCACCTGCCCGACGGCGCGCGCGATGTCGGCCATGTTCAGCGTGCCTGCAATGCCGTAGAGCATTGCAGCGCCTATCAGGAATAGGCTGGATGCTACTAAATTGATTGCAATATAGTGCAGTCCGGCACGCACCCGGGCTTGCCCCGAGCCATGCAGCAACAGCCCGTAGGAGGCTGCAAGCATGATCTCGAAGAAGACAAACAGGTTGAACAGGTCTGCCGTGAGGAAAGCGCCGCACAGCCCCATGAGCTGAAACTGAAACAGCGAGTGGTAGAGCACGCCGGCCCGGTGCCAGCGCGCGGCGGCGAAGACGGCTGAAGCGAGCGCCACCACGTTGGTGGTGACGAGCATCAGCGCCGTGAGCCGGTCGAGCACCAGCACGATGCCAAAGGGCGCCGGCCAGTTGCCAGGCAGGTAGATGCCGAAAGACCCGGTCGAACCGGAGCCGCTCCATAGCAGCAGCGCAATGGCTACCAGCAATGAAACGGTGGTGGAGGCGATGTTCACCGTCAGCTTCAGGCGCTCGTGCTCCTCGCGCACGAACAGCAGCCAGGCCGCGGTGAGCAGCGGCAGCGCGATCGGCGCCAGCATCAGGTGGGGCATGAGCGCGGCGATGAAATCGGTCATGGCGCTTCTCCCTCGCCATCCGCGCCGTCCACGTGGTCGGTGCCGCTCATGCCGCGCGATGCCAGCAGCACCACGAGGAACAGCGCGGTCATGGCAAAGCCGATCACGATGGCCGTCAGCACCAGGGCCTGGGGCATGGGATCGCTGTAGTGCAGCAAATCCAGGGCCGCGCCTTCGTACAGCACGGGGGCCTTGTTTTCCGTCAGGCCCAGGCGCGACATGGAGAAGATGAACAGATTGACGGCATAAGACAGCAGCGTCAGGCCCATGATCACCTGAAAGGTGCGTGGGCGCAGGATCAGCCAGACGCCTGAGCCCGCCAGCACGCCGATCGCAAGCGACAGTACCAGCTCCATCAGCCTGCGTCCTTGCCGGCTGGTGGCCGCTGCGCTTGCAGATGCGCGTGGTAGTAGTGACTGCGCACCGACTGGTGCGCGATGGCGGTGAGCATCAGCAGCGTGGCGCCGATCACCAGCAGCGCCACGCCGGCATCGAAGAACAGGGCGCTGGCGATGTGGATTTCACCAATCACGGGCAGTGTCAGGTGCGTCATGTGGCTGGTGAGAAACGGGTAGCCGAATGCGATCGACCCCAGCCCCGTCGCCAGCGCCAGCAACAAGCCGGTGGCGATCCAGCGTTCAGGCTTGAGCGGCAGGTGCGATTCAACCCAGGTGGTGCCCGAAACCATGTACTGCAGCACCAGTGCGAGCGAAAACACCAGGCCCGCGACGAAGCCGCCGCCCGGCTCATCGTGGCCGCGCAGGAACAGGTGGATGGCAATCAGGGCGATGAAAGGCAGCAGCCAGCGCGCCAGCACGGCGGGCACCATCAGGTAGCCGATGGCGGTATCGGTGGCATGGCGCGGATTGAGCAGGTCGGTCTGCAGGTCGGGCGGCAGTGCGCGCTGCTGTGCCGGCAGCTCCATCACCTCGCGCGCGGGGCGAAAGCGTCGCAGCAGCGCATAAACCGTGAGCGCGACGATGGCCAGCACCACGATTTCGCCAAAGGTGTCAAAACCGCGGAAATCCACCAGCATCACGTTCACCACGTTGCTGCCGCCACCCAACGGGCGGGCGTTTTCCAGGAAAAAGGTGGATGTGCTCTGCGGGAAGTCGCGCGTCATGAAGGCGTAGGCCAGCCATGCCATGCCCAGACCGCAGCAGGTGGCAAGCACGCCATCGCGCAGCCTGCGCGTGCGTTGCGACAGCCCCGAGCGCTGCAGGTGGCGCAGCTCTTCTTCGCGCCGCGGCAGCCAGCGCAGCCCCAGCAGCATGAGCAGCGTGGTGACAAACTCCACCGACAATTGCGTCAACGCCAGGTCTGGAGCGGAGAACCAGAGGAAGGTGAGGCTGGTGCACAAGCCGGTGCCTCCCACGAGGATCAGTGCTGCCAGGCGATGGTATTTGGCCTGCCATGCGGCTGCCAGGGCGCAGATCGCACCGAGCATCCACAGCAAGACCAGCGCTGGCGCCGGCGTTGCAATGCTGCTCGATCCCAGGTGACTGGCACTCAACCACAGTGGCAGCGCAGCCGCGCCCAGGGCGGCCAGCACCAGCCAGAGCATTTGCCACTGCAGGCGCTGGGTGGCCAGGCGTTGGCGCCCACGGCGTGCCAGGCTGGTGATCTGCGCGGACACCGCGACAAACATCCAGGCGGCGTCCACCGGCAGCCCTCGCATGGCTGAGCGGCTGCGCAACAGGCGGTACAGCAGCAGGCCGCCCGCCATGGCGATGAGGCTCATCACCAGTGGAGCGTTGATCCCGTGCCAGACCGCCAGGCTGTACTCGGGCAAGCTGCCGCCCGTGACCGGCAGCGCGGCGGCGGCGAGCGCAGGGCCGACGACCGCGGCGGGGAAGATGCCCACCAGCAGGCACAGCGCCACCAGGAGCTCCACCGGCGCACGCATCCAGCGCACCGGCTCGTGGGGCTGGCGCGGCAGGTCGCTCGCTACCGGGCCGAAGAACACCGATGCAACCAGGCGCAGCGAGTACGCCACGCTGAACATGCCGGCCACCGTGGCGGCGATCGGCAGCAGCGTGGACACGACGGGCGAAGCATTCAGAAACACCGTCTCGGCAAAGAACATTTCCTTGGAGAGAAAGCCGTTGAGCAGCGGTACGCCCGCCATCGCCGCGCCGGCGACGGTGGCCAGTGTTGCCGTAATCGGCATCGCGTGGCGCAGGCCGCAGAGGCGCGCCATGTCGCGCGTGCCGCTTTCGTGGTCGACGATGCCTGCCGCCATGAAGAGCGAGGCCTTGAAGGTGGCGTGATTCAAAATGTGAAAGACGGCTGCCACCGCCGCCAGCGGGCTGTTGAGGCCCAGCAGCAGTGTGATCAGGCCCAGGTGCGAGATCGTGGAATAGGCCAGCACGCCTTTGAGATCGCGCTCGAACATCGCCTGGTAGCCGCCCAGCAGCAGCGTGATGCAGCCGGCGCCGGCGACGCACCAGAACCACGCCTCGGTACCCGCCATCACGGGCCATAGCCTTGCCAGCAGAAATACGCCGGCCTTGACCATGGTCGCTGAATGCAGGTAGCTGGATACCGGCGTGGGGGCTGCCATCGCGTTGGGCAGCCAGAAATGAAACGGAAACTGCGCGCTTTTGGTGAATGCGCCCAGCAGCAGCAGCGCCAGTGTGACGTGGTACAGCGGATGCGCGCGCACTTGCTCGCCCGCCGGCAGGATGGCATCCAGTTCATAACTGCCGACGATGTGCCCGAGCAGCAGCAGGGCGCCCAGCAACGCCAGCCCGCCAGCGCCGGTCACGGTGAGCGCCATGCGTGCGCCGCGCCGCGCGTCACGCCGGTGGTGCCAGTAGCCGATCAGCAGAAAGGAAAACAGGCTGGTGAGCTCCCAGAACAGCGCCAGCTGGATCACGTTGCCCGACAGCACGACGCCTGCCATGGCGCCCATGAAGGCCAGCAAAAATGAAAAAAACCGCGGCACCGGATCCTGTGGCGACAGGTAGTAGCGTGCATACAGCACTACCAATGCGCCAATGCCGAACACCAGCATGCAAAACAGCCAAGCGAAGCCGTCGATGCGCACGCTCAGGTTCAGCCCCAGCATGGGCAGCCATTGAATCGTGTGCTGCAGGACCTCGCCGTGGGCTATGGCGGGAAAGTACAGCGCGCTTTGCACCACGCACCAGAGTGCTACCAAGCCTGCAAGCGTGGATTCGATGTTGCGGGCGTTGCTCGGCAGCAGCGCAGCGATCAGGCTGGCAGTGAACGGCAGCAGCAGCAAAAGCCATGGGGACAGCATGATGGAGGGCTCTCTCAGAGCTCTTCCACGCGGCGCGGCGGGTAGCTGTCCCAGCTCTGGCAGCCGGGGCATTGCCAGAAATGCTGCAGTGCTTCAAAGCCGCAGGCAGCGCAGCGGTAGCGTGTCAAGGGTTTGGCCGCCTGATCCAGCGCGCGCTGGATGGCAGGGTGGCGCTCTTCGTGCGTCAAGGTTTCACGCGACAGCCATTTGGCGGCCACGACCAGCGAGGCTTCCTTGTCGAGGTAGCCGGCGTACCAGTGCTGTATTGCGTCGTCGTCCCGGGTACTGCCGGCTGGCAGGAGCGCGATGATGGCATCGAGCAAATCCAGCGATGGCAGGCGCTGATAGTGCTCCTGCAGCAGCGCGCGGGTGCTTTCCTGTTGCCCGCAGGCGTTCGCGCTTTCGACAAATAGGCCGGCCGCCAGTGGCAGGGCGGCTGCGGCTGCGGCCGCGATGTGGTGAAGCGTGGCAAGGGCAGCGGCGGGCTCGCCCTGGTGCAGTTGCAGGCGCGCCAGCTCCAGCCGCGCGCGTGCTGCACCGGGTGCCAGGTCAATGGCGTGCGTCAGCAGGCCACGTGCCGCGTCAAAGTTGCCCTGAGTGGCCTGGGTCTGCGCCTGCTCGCACAGGTAGTGCGCGTGCCGCGTGCTGAAATCGCCCTGCTGCGATTGCTGCATGCGCTCGGCAATGGCAGTGGCCTGCGCCCAGTCGTGCGAACGTTCATAGATGGTCAGCAGCGCCAGCCGCGCCTGGGTTTCCAGCGGCGTGCCTTCCAGGCGGCGCAGTGCGTCTTCGGCGCGGTCGAGCAGGCCGGCCTTGAGGTAGTCCAGTGCCAGCCCGTGCTGTGCGCGCTCGCGATCGGTGCGGCTCAGGTCGTCGCGCGAGAGCAGGTGCTCGTGAACCCGGACCGCCCGGTTGTACTCACCGCGGCGGCGAAACAGGTTGCCCAAGGCAAAGTGCAACTCCGCCGTATCCGGATCGCTTTGCACGGCCTCGATGAAGGCGTCTATCGCCTGGTCCTGCTGCTCGTTGAGCAGGTAGTTCAGACCCTTGAAGTAGGCCTTGGGTGCACGCCGACCATCGTCGCGCCATTGGCGCTGGTCCAGACGCGAAGCCAGCCAACCGAGAACAAACGCCAGCGGCAGGCCGAGCAGCAGCCAGCTTGCGTCAAACCCCATGGGCCGCCGCAGGCAGTGGTGCGGCAGTGTCGGCTGCCGCTGCGGGTACCTGTGCCTGCTGGTGGCGTGCGGCACTGCGGTGGCGCCACCAGTGCGGCACCATGCCAAGCACGCCGACGGCAACACCGAGCGTGAAGGCGGCCAGCACCACGAGCACCAGCGATGCCGTCCATTGCGTGCCGAAAAAGAAGTGCACGCTGACGTTTTGCTGGTTGTTCAGCGCGAAAGCGAACAGCGTAAAAAAAATGGCTGCCTTGAGCAGCCATGCGAAGTATTTCATGAGGCATCCCCGGCGATGCACTGATTCTACGGTCTCCGGGCGCCCAGGCCTTCAACTCAGTATGAAAATCCGGGCTTCACGCAAACAGCATCTGTGCTGCAAGCTATGAAAACCGTTATTTACCGTCTTCGTCCGCAAGGCCTGCCACCGTGTGGCGCAAGGCCTTGCCGGGCTTGAAATGCACCACCCGCTTGCTGGGGACCTGCACCGCTTCTCCGGTGCGCGGGTTGCGCCCCACGCGCGGCAGGCGGTGGTTGATGGCAAAACTGCCAAAGCCGCGGATCTCGATTCGATGACCGCGCACCAGCGCCTCGCCCAGAGCGTCCAGAATCGCCTTGGTGGCGTATTCCGCATCGCGCTGGGTGAACTGGTGGAACCGGGCAGCCAGTTCCTGAACGAGGTCGGAGCGGGTCATGGGCGTTGACGGTTGGACGTTGAACCTTGGGTTGCGGGCGTGTGATCGCCTGCGACCCAATGCTCAACGGGACTGCTTCACTTGTCGTCGGAGTGATCCAGCTTGGCGCGCAGCAGGGCGCCCAGGCTGGTGGTGCCGGCGTTGTTCGAGGTCTGGCTCAGACTGGCCATGGCTTCCTGCTGGTCGGCCTGGTCCTTGGCGCGGATCGACAGGTGAATGACGCGGGTCTTGCGGTCGATGCTGACGACCACGGCCGAGACTTCATCGCCTTCCTTGAGCACGTTGCGGGCGTCTTCGACGCGATCGCGCGAGATCTCGGAAGCGCGCAGGTGGCCAACGATGTCCTGGCCCAGATCGATCTCGGCACCACGGGCATCGACGCTCTTGACCTTGCCGGTCACGCTCGAGCCCTTGTCGTTGATCGACGCGAAGGTGGTGAACGGGTCGGAATCGAGTTGCTTGATGCCCAGCGAGATGCGTTCGCGCTCGACGTCCACGGCCAGCACGATGGCTTCGACTTCCTGGCCCTTCTTGTAGTTGCGCACGGCGGCTTCGCCGGTTTCGTTCCACGAGAGATCGGACAGGTGCACCAGACCATCGATGCCGGCGGCCAGGCCGACGAACACGCCGAAGTCGGTGATCGACTTGATCGGACCCTTGACGCGATCGCCGCGGTTGGTGTTCTGCGCGAACTCCTGCCACGGGTTGGCCTTGCACTGCTTCATGCCCAGGCTGATGCGGCGCTTGTCTTCGTCGATATCGAGCACCATGACCTCGACCTCGTCGCCCAGCGACACCACCTTGGAGGGCGCCACGTTCTTGTTGGTCCAGTCCATCTCGGAGACGTGCACCAGACCTTCGATGCCGGGTTCGAGCTCGACAAACGCGCCGTAGTCGGCAATGTTGGTGATCTTGCCGAACAAGCGCGTGCCCGAGGGATAGCGGCGTGCCACGCCCATCCAGGGGTCGTCGCCCAGTTGCTTCAGGCCCAGAGAAACGCGTTGCTTCTCGACGTCGAACTTGAGCACCTTGGCGGTGATTTCCTGGCCGGCTTGCACCACCTCGGACGGGTGGCGCACGCGGCGCCAGGCCATGTCGGTGATGTGCAGCAGGCCATCGATGCCGCCCAGATCGACGAAGGCACCGTATTCGGTGATGTTCTTCACGACGCCGGTGATGACCGCGCCTTCCTTCAGGGTTTCCAGCAGCTTGGCGCGCTCTTCGCCCATGGAGGCTTCGACCACGGCGCGGCGGCTCAGCACCACGTTGTTGCGCTTGCGGTCGAGCTTGATGACCTTGAATTCCATGGTCTTGTTCTCGTACGGCGTCAAGTCCTTGACCGGACGCGTATCGAGCAGCGAGCCGGGCAGGAAGGCGCGGATGCCGTTGACCATGACGGTGAGGCCGCCCTTGACGCGACCGCTGGTGGTGCCGGTGACGAATTCGCCGGATTCGAGCGCCTTTTCCAGGCTCAGCCAGGAGGCCAGGCGCTTGGCGGTGTCGCGGCTCAGGATGGTGTCGCCGTAGCCGTTTTCGATGGAGCCGATGGCGACCGAGACGAAGTCGCCGACCTGGACTTCGATCTCGCCCTGGTCGTTCTTGAATTCGTCGATGGGTACGTAGGCTTCGGATTTGAGGCCGGCGTTCACGACGACGAAGTTGTGCTCGACGGCGACGACTTCGGCGGTGATCACCTCGCCAGGGCGCATCTCGGTGCGCTTCTGGGATTCTTCAAACAGCTCGGCAAAAGATTCGGACATGGATTTCCTTGTTCGCAGCACGCGGGAACCTGGGTCGCGGGATGGCGGCTTTGCAGGGTGGTGTGCGAGAGTGGTGCGCAGCAATGGCGCGGGTTGCAGTTGAACAACCGCCAGACCGGTGCGCAGCGAAACGCGAAAGGAGCCTGGCGGGCGCTTGTGCCGGGGTTTGCCGCCTCAAGCGCAAAGACTCAGGCGGAAAACGGCCGACGTGCCTGCCACCAGTCAAGCACCTGGGCCACGGTCTGATCGACCGTAAGCCCGGAGCTGTCCAGCAGCAAGGCGTCTTGCGCCGGCTTCAAAGGTGCGGTGCTGCGTTGCATATCGCTCGCATCCCGCGCTTCCAAGTCGGCGCGAAGGCTGTCGATTGTAGTGGAAATACCCTTGGAAATCAATTGCTTGTGGCGCCTTTCGGCGCGGCATTGGGCACTGGCGGTGAGGTAGACCTTGAGGTTGGCTGCAGGGAAGATCACGGTGCCCATGTCGCGCCCATCCGCCACCAGCCCGGGCAGCTGCCGAAAGCCGTGCTGCAGCGCCACCAGCGCCTGGCGCACGGCGGGCAGGCGCGAGACGGCGGACGCCTGCATGCCTATGGTTTCCTGCCGGATGGTGTCGGTCACGTCGGCGCCTGCGAGCAGCACGCACTCGGCCTGGAATCGCACCGGCAGGCTGGCTGCCAGTTGCGCGAGCGCTGCTTCGTTGGCGGGATCGATCGCAATGCCAGCCTGGCTCGCTGCCAGTGCCGTCAAGCGGTAGAGCGCGCCGGAGTCGAGCAAGCGGTAGCCCAGCCGCGCCGCGACGGCCGCCGCCAGGGTTCCTTTGCCGGATGCGGTGGGGCCGTCGATGCAGATCACCGGAATGTCGGCGCTTGCCGCCTTGGTCACGGCAAACAGGGCATGGAAGTAGTCCGGGTAGGTCTTGGCCACGCAGCCCGGATCTTCGATGCGCACCGGCAGACGCGCGGGGTTGAAGGCCGCCAGCGCAAAGCACATCGCCATGCGGTGGTCGTCGTAGGTGTGGATGCTGGCCGCGCGCCACTCGGCGGGCGATGCAGGGGGGGTGATGCGAAGGTAGTCTGCGCCTTCGTCAACCGTGGCGCCGAGTTTTCGCAACTCCGTCGCCATGGCGGTGATGCGGTCGGTCTCTTTCACCCGCCAGCTGGCGATGTTGGTGAGCTCGGTCGTGCCTTCGGCGTACAGCGCCATCACGGCCAGCGTCATGGCGGCATCGGGGATGTGGTTGCAATCCAGGGAAATGGCCCTGAGCGGCCAGGTCCCGCGCTGTACCTGCAGACTGTTGGCGCTGCCGGTGATCTGTGCGCCCATGGCGCGTGCGGCTTCGATGAAACGGATGTCGCCCTGGATGGAGTCTAGCCCCACGCCTTCGATGTTCAAGCCATTTTGGCCTTTGGCGCCCGCTGCAATGGCGCCTAAAGCTATGAAATAACTAGCGGAAGAGGCGTCGGCTTCGACATGAATCTCGCCGGGCGAGTGGTAGCGGCTGCCGGCGGGGATGGTGAAGCGCCGCCAGCCCTCGCGCTGCACGGCAATGCCAAACCGCGCCAGCAACTCCAGGGTGATGTGGATATAGGGCTTGGAGATCAGCTCGCCGGCCACTTCGATCACGATGTCCTGCGTGTCGGCTGTCAGCGGCAGCGCCATCAAGAGGGCGGTGAGGAACTGGCTGGAAACATCGCCGCGCACGCGGATCGGCGCATCCAGTTGCAGCGCCGGGCGACCGCCGCCGTGGGCGATGCGCAGCGGCGGATAGCCCTCGTTGCCCAGGTAGGCCACCTGGCAGCCGAGCTGGCGCAAGGCATCCACCAGGTCGCCAATCGGTCGCTCGTGCATGCGGGCAATGCCCGAGAGCTCGTACTCGCCACCCAGCAGCGCGAGCGCCGCCGTGAGCGGGCGCATGGCCGTGCCGGCGTTGCCGAGAAACAGCCGGGCGGGCGATCGTGGTTGCGCGCCACCCAGGCCCGTGATGCGCACCAGGCCGCCACCACGCTCATCCACGCCACAGCCGAGTTGGCGCAGCGCATCGAGCATCACCCGCGTGTCGTCGCTGTCCAGCAGGCTGCGCACCTGTGTCGTGCCGTGGCTCAACGCGGCCAGCAGCAGCACGCGGTTGGAGATGCTCTTGGAGCCGGGAAGGGCAACGCTGCCCCCCGCGCACGCCAGCGGCGGCAGATCGAGAAAGGGGGTGCGTTGCATCAGTTGGGCGAGGCCTTGCGCTGCGCACCCATGCGCCATTTGGCGCGCGTGCTGCTGGCTTTGGTGATCAGGGCCTCTAGCTTCTGGTCGCCGGGTGCCTGCATGGCTTGTTCCAATTCCTGCAGCGCCTCGCGAAACAGCACCGCCTGCGCCAGCACTTCTTCGCTGTTGGAGCGCAGCACGTCGCGCCACATCTTGGGGTCGCTGGCGGCAATCCGGGTGAAATCACGAAACCCGGGGCCCGCGAGCGAGAGATAGTCATCGGCCTCGGGCTGCATGTCTATGCTTTGCATCATGGCAAATGCGAGCAGGTGCGGCAGGTGGCTGACGGCGGCGAAGGCGGAGTCGTGCGCCTGCGGCGTCATGCGCTTGACGCGGCTGCCCAATGCCTTCCACAGTGCTTCGGCGCGGTCCAGGTGCGCAAGATGAGTGGTTTCGGTGGGCGTCAGGATGATCTGCCGGCCCTCGTAAAGCTCGGCCTCGGCATGTTCAACCCCGGAGACCTCCCGACCGGTGATCGGATGCGCAGCAACAAAGCTGCCGATGTGCGCCTCCCCGAGCGCACGTTCGGCGGCGGCGACCACATCCGACTTGGTCGAGCCCACGTCCATGATGAGCATCTGCGGCGTGGCCAGGTGGCGTATGGCCTTGAGCGTCGCCTCGGTGGCGGCGACGGGAATGGCCAGCAGCACGAGGTCTGAGTTGGACGCCGCCATCAGGGCCGAAGGTGCCTGGGCATCGATCACGCCCAGTTGCTGGGCGCGCTCGGTGGTGGTGGGCGATTTGCTGTAGCCGATCACGCGCTTGACCAGGCCGGCCTTTTTCATCGCCAGCGCGAACGAGCCGCCCATCAGGCCGCAGCCGATCAGGCCGAGTTGTTCAAACATGGCACGTCCTCATGCCGCCACCGGGTAGGTGCCAAGCACCTTGTAGAAAGCGCACAGCTGCTGCAGCTCGCCCAGCGCCGCGGCCACGTGCGGCTGGGCCGTGTGGCCCTCGATGTCGATGTAGAAGTTGTAGTCCCACTGGCCGTTGCGCGCCGGGCGCGATTCGATGCGGGTCATGGAGACGGCGTGGTCCTTGAGTGGCACCAGCAGGTCGTGCACCGCACCGGGGCGGTTGGGCACGGAGACCACGATGCTGGTGCAATCGCGCCCGCTGGGCTCTGGGTTGGCCAGCGTCTGCGGCAGGCAGATGACGGCAAAGCGCGTGCGGTTGTGCGCATCGTCCTGAATCGCGCGGGCCAGCAGGTGCAGGCCGTATTTCTGGGCCGAGCGCTCACTGGCGATGCCGGCCCAGGCGGGGTTGCCGGCAGCCAGGCGCGCGCCTTCGGCATTGCTCGAGACCGGGCGGCGCTCGGCCTGCGGCAGGTGCTTGGCCAGCCAGGTCTGGCACTGCGCCAGCGCCTGCGGATGGGCGAGCACGGCCTCGATGCCTTGCATGCCCGGCTGGGCGCGCAGCAGATGGTGGCGCACCGGCAGGCTGATCTCGCCCACGATATGCGCAGGCGTGCGCAGGAACAAATCCAGGGAGCGCGTCACGACGCCTTCGTTGGAATTCTCCATGCCAACCACGCCATATTCCGCGGTGCCGGCCGCCACCGCATGAAAGACCTCGTCGAAGTTGCCGCAATAAATGGTGTCGGCGCTGCTGCCAAAGTACTCGATCGCTGCCTGCTCGCAGAAAGTGCCTTCCGGCCCGAGGATGGCAACGCGCTGTGGCGCCTCCAGCGCCAGGCAGGCGGACATCAGTTCGCGCCAGATGGCGGCGACATGGCTGTCCTTGAGCGGTCCGGGGTTGGTGGCCTGGATCTTCTGGATGACCTGGGCGACCCGGTCCGGGCGAAACAGCGGGCTACCCTCGCGCTTCTTGACGTCGCCGACCTGCTCGGCAAGGTGGGCGCGTTGGTTGAACAGACTCAGCAGCTGCTGATCAATCTGGTCGATCTGCGTGCGCAAGCGCACGAGTTCAGGAGAGGCTTGGGGCTCTGGCATGGGGTGAAAGGGTTCTGCGTTCGGCGTCGGGCGTGGAGCGTCGGGCGCTCAGTGCCGCATCGGGCGGCTCACGCCCGCTGCCGTTCAAATTCTCGCATGTACGCCACCAGCGCCTGCACGCCCGCCATCGGCATCGCGTTGTAGAGGCTTGCGCGCATGCCGCCCACGGATTTGTGACCCTTGAGTTGCAGCAGGCCGCGCTCCTTCGCGCCCGCGAGGAAGGCATCGTTCAGCTCATCGTCGGCCAGCAGGAAGGGAATGTTCATGCGCGAGCGGGCATTCATGGCGACCTTGTTGACGTAAAAGCCCGATTGGTCGATGAAGTCGTAGAGCAGCGTGGACTTGGCGATGTTGCGCGCCTCGATGGCGGCGATTCCGGTGAACTTGCCCTCGCGCTGGCGCTTGAGCCATTGAAAGGTGAGGCCTGCGATGTAGATGCCCCAGGTGGGCGGCGTGTTGTAGCGCGAGTCGGCGTCGGCAACGTTCTTGTAGTCAAAGGCGCTGGGGCAGATCGGCAGTGCGTGGCCGATCAAGTCCTCGCGCACCACGACCAAGGTCACACCTGCGGGTCCGAGGTTCTTCTGCGCGCCGCCGAAGGCCAGGCCCACGCGGCTCCAGTCCACCGGGCGCGAGGCGACGTGCGAGGAAAAATCGATCACCAGCGGAGCGTCGCTGCCCAGGGCTTTGAGGTCGGGCAGTTGCTGGAATTCGACGCCGTGGATGGTTTCGTTGCTGCAAATGTGCACGTAGCTGGCGCCGCGCGAGAGCTGCCAGGTGGACGGATCGGGCAGGGTGGTGAAGCTCGATGCCTCGCCCGAGGCGGCGGTGTGCACCTCGGTGGCGTATTTGCCTGCTTCCTTGCGTGACTTCTGGCTCCACGAACCGGTCACGACGAAATCCACCGTGCCCGCGCGTGAGAGGTTCAGCGGCACGATGGCGTTCTCGCCTAGCCCCCCGCCTTGCATGAACAAAATCTTGAATTCGGGCGGTACGGCCAGCAGCTCGCGCAGGTCGGCTTCGGCCTGCTCGCAGATGGCGATGAATTCCTTGCCGCGATGGCTCATCTCCATCACGCTCATGCCGCTGCCGTGCCAGTCGAGCATCTCGGCGGCCGCTTGTTGTAGCACTTCTTCGGGAATCGCGGCGGGGCCGGCGGAAAAATTGTAGGGACGGGTCATTTTGAATGAAATAAGGCTCTGACGCTTGCTTGGCAGGCGCAAGCAGCTATCAAATCAGGTATTTTCCTCGGCGCTGTCTTCGCCTGCATCGTTCTCGACGATGCGCTGCAGGCCGCTGAGTTTGGCCCCTTCGTCCAGGTTGATCAGCGTCACCCCTTGGGTGGCGCGACCCAGTTCGCGGATCTCGGCCACACGCGTGCGCACCAGCACGCCGGTGTCGGTAATGAGCATGATTTCATCGTCGGCGCGCACCAGCGTGGCGGCGACGACGCGGCCATTGCGCTCGCTCTGCTGGATGGCAATCATGCCCTTGGTGCCCCGGCCATGGCGCGTGTACTCGGTGATGTTGGTGCGCTTGCCGTAGCCGTTCTCGGTGGCCGTCAGCACGCTTTGCGACTCGTCCTCGGCCACCAGCATGGCGATCACGCTGTGGCCGTCTTCAAGCGTCATGCCCTTGACGCCACGGGCGTTGCGGCCCATGGGGCGCACGTCGTTTTCGTCAAAGCGCACGGCCTTGCCGCCGTCAGAAAACAGCATCACGTCGTGCTGGCCGTCGGTCAGCGCGGCGCCGATCAGGAAATCGCCTTCATCGAGGCCCACGGCAATGATGCCAGCCTTGCGCGGGTTGCTGAAGTCCGACAGCTGCGTCTTCTTCACCGTGCCCATGCGCGTCGTCATGAAGACGTAGTGGTCGTCGGGGAAGCTGCGCATCGCGCCCGTCAGCGGCAGCACGACGTTGATTTTTTCGCCGTCCTGCAGCGGGAACATGTTGACGATGGGCCGCCCGCGCGAGCCGCGTGAGCCGGCGGGCACTTCCCAGACCTTGAGCCAGTACAGGCGCCCCCGGTTGGAGAAGCACAAAATCCAGTCGTGCGTGTTGGCGATGAAGAGCTGGTCGATCCAGTCGTCTTCCTTGGTCGCCGTGGCCTGCTTGCCGCGCCCGCCGCGCTTTTGCGCGCGGTATTCGGACAGGGGCTGGCTCTTGATGTAGCCGGTGTGGCTGAGCGTCACCACCATGTCGGTGGGCGTGATCAGGTCTTCGGTCGAGAGGTCTTGCGCGCTGTGCTCGATTTCGCTCCTGCGCGCGCCCAGCTTGGTCTGGCCGAATTCGGTCTTCACGGCCGTGAGTTCTTCGCCAATGATGACGGCCACGCGCTCGGGTTTGGCCAGGATGTCCAGCAGGTCCTCGATGACCGCCATGATGTCCTTGTACTCGGCGACGATCTTGTCCTGCTCCAGGCCGGTCAGGCGCTGCAGGCGCATTTGCAAAATCTCTTGCGCCTGGGTTTCCGACAGCCGGTACAGGCCATCGCCCAGCAGGCCGAATTCGCGCTCCAGCCCTTCGGGGCGGTAGTCGTCGGCATTGACCACGTCGCCATCGGCGCGGGTGCGGGTGAGCATCTCGCGCACCAGGGCACTGTCCCAGCTCTTGGCCATCAGCTCGGCCTTGGCGACCGGGGGCGTCGGAGCGTTGCGGATGATGCGGATGAAGTCGTCGATATTGGCCAGCGCCACGGCCAGGCCTTCGAGCACGTGGCCGCGCTCGCGGGCTTTTCTCAGCTCGAACACGGTGCGGCGCGTGACGACCTCGCGGCGGTGGCCGATGAAGACCTCGATCAAGTCCTTCAGGTTGCACAGCTTGGGCTGGCCGTCGACCAGCGCCACCATGTTCATGCCAAAGGTGTCCTGCAGCTGCGTTTGCTTGTACAGGTTGTTGAGCACCACCTCAGGCACTTCGCCGCGCTTCAATTCAATCACCAGGCGCATCCCGGACTTGTCCGATTCGTCCTGGATGTGGCTGATGCCCTCCAATTTCTTTTCGTGGACCAGCTCGGCCATGCGCTCTTGCAGCGTTTTTTTGTTGACCTGGTAGGGCAGCTCGTCCACGATGATGGCCTGGCGCTGGCCGCGGTCGATGTCCTCGAAATGCACCTTGGCGCGCATCACCACACGGCCACGACCGGTGCGGTAGCCGTCTTTCACGCCCTGGATGCCGTAGATGATGCCAGCGGTGGGGAAGTCGGGCGCGGGCACGATCTCCATCAAATCGTCCACTGTTGCGTCAGGACTACGCAGCAAATGCAAACAAGCGTCAACGACTTCGTTCAGATTGTGCGGCGGAATATTCGTCGCCATGCCCACGGCAATACCGGCGCTGCCGTTGACCAGCAGATTGGGCAAGCGCGCGGGCAGCACCAGCGGTTCTTTTTCGCTGCCGTCGTAGTTGGGGCCGTAATCGACCGTTTCCTTGTCGATGTCGGCCAGCATTTCGTGGGCGATTTTCGACAATCGGATTTCGGTGTAACGCATGGCGGCGGCGTTGTCGCCATCGACCGAGCCGAAGTTGCCCTGGCCGTCCACCAGCATGTGGCGCAACGAGAAATCCTGCGCCATGCGCACGATGGTGTCGTACACCGCGCTGTCGCCGTGCGGGTGGTATTTACCGATGACGTCGCCGACGATACGCGCCGACTTCTTGTACGGCCGGTTCCAGTCGTTGTTGAGCTCGTGCATGGCAAACAGCACGCGCCGGTGCACGGGCTTCAAGCCATCGCGCGCATCCGGCAGGGCGCGGCCCACGATCACGCTCATGGCGTAATCGAGATAGCTGCGACGCATCTCCTCTTCCAGGCCTATGGGCAGGGTCTCTTTGGCGAATTCAGGCATCACGAGCGATCAAAAACTCCGGGGTTGGGGGGATTTTAGGGGTAAGCATTTGTGGCTATTGGGCAACAGGTTGCGGTTTGTCCGTAGCGCAGGCGACGTCCATGCACGATCGCCACCGCATTATTGGTAGCGCCTGTGGCACAATCACCTCAACGTTTTTAGTGCGGTTCACTGACGACGTGTTCTGTTCGCAGCGCGGCTGCGGTTTTTATTTCCCAAGAGGAGAACCATGAAAAAACTGAACCAAGTGGCAGTGCTGTTGGCCTCTGCCGTGCTGGCTGCTTCGGCCACTGCCCAAGTCAAGGCGGCCGATGGCGGCAAAGTGATTGACAACTGGGTGAATGGCACCGGCGAGCTGGTCTGGAAGAACGGCACCAACGAATTGTGCTGGCGCGATGCCACCTGGACGCCCGCCACCGCTGCTGAAGGCTGCGACGGCGCGCTGCAAAAGGCTGCTGCTCCTGCGCCTGCTGCTGCGCCCGCGCCTGCTGCGGCTCCTGCGCCTGCACCGGCCCCCGCTCCGGCCGTGGCCAGCAAGGTCACCTACGGCGCCGACGCCTTCTTTGACTTCGACAAGTCCGTCCTGAAGCCCGAAGGCAAGGCCAAGCTCGATGATCTGGTCTCCAAGATCAAGGGCATCAACCTGGAAGTGATCGTGGCCGTCGGTCATACCGACTCCATTGGTTCCAATGCCTACAACCAGAAGCTGTCGGTGCGCCGTGCCGAAGCCGTGAAGGCCTACCTGGTGTCCAAGGGCATCGAAAAGAACCGCGTCTACACCGAAGGCAAGGGTGAGACCCAGCCTATCGCCAGCAACAAGACGGCTGAAGGCCGCGCCAAGAACCGCCGCGTCGAAATTGAAGTGGTGGGCACGCGCGCCAAGTGATCCATCTTGCGCGTCAAGAAAAAGCCCCGCGATGCGGGGCTTTTTCATTGGTGCTTTTGTGAAGGGTGACGAGCCTTACCCCCGGCACTGGTTCCACAGTTGGGGCTGCTTGGTTCCCCACCTGACCCGGTTGGCTGCTTCGCCATGCGGGGAGGCCCGTCGCTTTCGATTGTATGCGGGCAAACTGCCCGGTCAGACAAATCAACGCACATAGAATCAGTCGCCATGTCTTATCTTGTGCTCGCCCGCAAATACCGTCCTCGCAACTTCGCGGAAATGGTGGGGCAGGAGCATGTGGTGCGCGCGCTCACCAATGCGCTGACGCAGCAGCGCTTGCACCATGCCTACATGTTTACCGGCACCCGCGGGATCGGCAAGACCACGGTGTCGCGCATTCTGGCCAAGTCGCTCAACTGCGTTGGGGTGGATGGTCTGGGCGGGATCACCGCGCTGCCCTGCGGCGTTTGCGCAGCCTGCACGGCGATTGATGGCGGGCGCTTTACCGATTACATCGAGCTCGATGCCGCCTCCAACCGTGGCGTGGATGAGGTGCAGGGCTTGCTCGAACAGGCAGTTTACAAACCGGTGCAGGGGCGCTTCAAGGTCTTCATGATCGACGAAGTGCACATGCTCACGAACACGGCGTTCAATGCCATGCTCAAGACGCTGGAAGAGCCACCTGAATATCTCAAGTTCGTGCTGGCCACGACCGACCCCCAGAAGGTGCCGGTCACGGTGCTCTCGCGCTGCCTGCAGTTCAACCTGCGCCCGATGGCGCCGGAGACCATTCAGACGCACTTGGCACAGGTGTTGCAAGCCGAAGCGATCGCCGCAGAACCGCAGGCACTGCGGCTGATTGCCAGCGCCGCGCGCGGCTCCATGCGTGACGCGCTCAGCCTCACCGACCAGGCCATCGCGTTCGGCAGCGGCAGCCTGCAGGAATCCGCGGTGCGCCAGATGTTGGGCAGCGCTGACCGCTCTCACGTGCTGGCTTTGATTGACGCGCTGGCGCACACCGACGGACGCACGGTGGTGGATATCTCGGAGCAGTTGCGGATGCAGGGCCTCTCGGCCGCCTCCACGCTGATGGAGATGGCGGCTGTGCTGCAGCGCATGGCGGTGCTGCAGGCGGTTCCCGATGCAGAGAACGCAGCGGGTGGGGCCGGTCCGGAGGCTGCTGCGCTGGCCCGGCTTGCGCAGGCGCTGCCTGCGGACGAAACGCAGTTGCTCTACAGCATCTGCCTGCATGGCATGGATGAGCTCGGCCTGGCGCCCGACGAGTATTCGGCGCTGACGATGGTGTTGCTCAGGCTGCTGGCTTTCAAGCCCGCGGGCGACGGCGCCGAAAAAAAAAAGCTGACGGCGCCTGAAGCGGCGCTGTCTGCGTGCGCAGTGCCCGCGGCGGAATCGGGAGAGCAACGCGCCGTTCCTCCCCCGGTGCAGGAGCCAACGCACGCGCCTTTGCGTCTGCCCGTGCGTTCTGGCAAGAATTTCGATCAAAATCCGGCTCCAGCGCAAGAAAAAAAAGCGCCGGCAGCTATCAAAACCATAGATATTCCTGTCCGTGAGGTGCCTGAGCAAGCCTCGGCGGAGGCAGCCCAAGCAGCGGTTGCGACGGCGCCAGTCAGCTCGACCGAAGAGGGCGCGTTCTGGCACGCCCTGGTGCAGGAATTGGTAGCGCAGCAGAAAGTCAACGCGCTGACACGCGAGCTGGCGTTGCAGTCGCAGCTGGTGGCGCGCGATGGCAAACACTGGCATTTGCGCGTGGACAACCTGTCGCTCAACCAGGCTACGGTGCGCGAACGGCTGTGCGCTGCTTTGCAGGAGGCTGGACAGGCCGACACCATCAGCGTTGAGCTGGGGCCGGTGAGCGACAGCCCGTCGCAACGCAATGCGCAGGTCGCTGCCGCGCAGCAGGCGCAGGCCGAGGCTATCGTCCGCAACGATCCGCAGGTGCAGCGGCTGATGCGCGATTTCGGGGCGAAAATCGTGCCCGGCAGCGTCAAGCTCGCATAACCATTTCAGTTCACAAGGAAAAACACATGTTCAACAAAGGACAGCTCGCCGGCCTCATGAAACAGGCGCAGGCCATGCAGGACAACCTCAAGAAGGCGCAGGACGAGCTCGAGCACATCGAGGTGGAAGGCGAATCGGGTGCCGGCCTGGTCAAGGTCGTGATGACCTGCAAGCACGATGTCAAGCGCATCACCATCGATCCCAGCCTGCTCGCGGACGACAAGGACATGCTGGAAGACCTGGTGGCGGCCGCGTTCAATGCGGCCGTTCGCAAGGCCGAAGAGACCTCGCAGGCCAAGATGGGCAAGATCACCGCGGGCATGCCGGGTCTGCCGGGTGGAATGAAATTCCCGTTCTGACCGCCAGGCGCGCGCCGTGTCGGATACGGGCAGTCTGGAGGCCCTGATTCAGGCGCTCCGGCGCTTGCCGGGGGTGGGTGTCAAGTCGGCGCAGCGCATGGCCTACCACCTGCTGCAGCACGACCGATCGGGGGCGCAATTGCTCTCCCATGCGCTGCAGCAGGCCGTGGAGCGGGTGGGGCACTGCGAGCGCTGCCACACCTTCACCGAGCGCGCCCTGTGCGCCATTTGCAGCGATGAGCAGCGCGATGCCACGAGGCTGTGCGTCGTCGAAACGCCCGCCGATCAAGCGGCGATGGAGCGCACGGGCGCCTTCCGCGGCTTGTATTTCGTCCTGATGGGGCGCCTGTCGCCCCTGGATGGTGTGGGGCCGCGCGATATCGGCCTGCAGCAGGTGCTGGCACGGGCGGCCGATGGCACGGTGCAGGAAGTGATCCTCGCCACCAGCTTCACCGCCGAGGGTGAGGCGACCGCGCATGCGCTGTCGCAGGCGCTGCAGCGCCGAGGTGTGCGCGTCACGCGTCTGGCGCGCGGGGTTCCCGTGGGCAGCGAGCTGGAGTATGTCGATTTGGGCACCATTGCCCATGCACTAGCCGACAGACGCTAGTTTTTGAGTAGCGTTTTGAGTTGGTACAGCGCATCCAGCGCCTCGCGTGGCGTGAGCTGATCGGGGTTGAGCCGCTCCAGTGCCAGCTCAGCAGCGCTGACCGGGGTTTCCGGCGGCGCTGGCGGCGGCGTGAACAGGTCGGCCTGGGGCAGCGCCTCCTGTGCCCTGGCTTCGAGCGCGCTCAGCGCATGTCGCGCATGCTGCAGCACGGCTGCAGGCACGCCGGCCAGCTTGGCTACCTGGATGCCATAGCTGCGGCTCGCGGGTCCGGCCTGGATTTCGTGCAGAAAGACGATGTCCTGGCCGCTCTCCACTGCGCTCACATGCAGATTGATGGCGCGCCTGGCGCTGGCGGGCAACTCGGTGAGTTCGAAGTAATGCGTGGCAAAGAGCGTGAATGCGCGGCACTTGTCGTGCAGGTGCGTGGCGATGCTGGAGGCCAGTGCCAGCCCGTCGAAGGTGCTGGTGCCGCGTCCGATCTCGTCCATCAGCACCAGGCTTTGCGCCGTGGCGGCGTGCATGATTTGCGCGGCTTCCACCATCTCCAGCATGAAGGTCGATTGCGCATTCGCCAGATCATCCGCCGCGCCGATGCGGGTGTGGATGGCGTCGATCGGCCCCAGGCGGCAGCGGCTCGCTGGCACATGGCTGCCCATGCTGGCGAGCAGCACGATGATGGCCACCTGGCGCATGTAGGTGGATTTGCCGCCCATGTTCGGGCCGGTGATGATCTGCATGTGCTGGTTGGCGTGCATGCGGGTGTGGTTGGGGATGAAGGCGCCGGCCGAGCTTTGCGCCAGGCGTGCCTCCACCACCGGGTGGCGCCCGGCTTCAATGTCGATGCAGGGCTCGTGGGCAAACTGCGGCGCGCACCAGTTCAGCGTCAATGAGCGCTCGGCAAGGCAGCACAGCACATCCAGCTGCGCCAGTGCCTGCGCCACCTGCATGAGTGGCGCAATCTGTGGCTGCAGTTGGCCCAGCACCTGCTCGTAAAGCCATTTTTCACGCGCCAATGCGCGCTCCTGCGCCGACAGTGCCTTGTCCTCGAAGCCTTTGAGCTCGGGGGTAATGAAGCGCTCTGCGTTTTTCAGTGTCTGGCGGCGCTGGTAATCCTCGGGCACCTTGTCCAGGTGGCTGCCGGTCACCTCGATGTAAAAGCCGTGCACCTTGTTGAACTGCACGCGTAGATTGGGAATGCCGGTGCGCTCTCTTTCGCGCGTCTCCAGATCGAGCAGAAAGCCGTTGCAGTTCGTCTGAATGGCGCGCAGCTCGTCGAGTTCGGCATCAAACCCGCTGGCAATCACGCCGCCATCGCGGATGAGTGCGGCGGGTTCGGGCGCTATCGCCGCATGCAGCAGTGCAGTGGCCTCCACAGGCGGTTGCAGTTGTTGAAAAATCTGAGTCAAATAGGGCTCTGGCGCTTGACCGTATTGCGCAATGCGCTCCGTTTTTTCTAGTGTCTGGGTGAGCGCGGTGAGCTCTCGCGGGCGCACCTGCCGCAGCGCGATGCGAGCGGTGATGCGCTCCACGTCCGCCACCCCTTTGAGTTCGCTGCGCAGCGCCTGCCAGTGACCCGAGCGCAGCACCTGCGTGGCCGAGAGGCGTTGGCGCGCCGCGCTGCGGTCGCGCGCGGGCTCCAGCAACCAGGCGCGCAGCAGACGGCTGCCCATGCCGGTCATGCAGCTGTCCAGCAGTGAGAGCAGGGTCGGAGACTCCTCGCCACGCAGCGTGCGCACCAGCTCCAGATTGCGCACCGTGCTTGCCGGCAGGCTGATGAGCGCATCGCTCTTTTGCACCGCAACGCCGTGCAGGTGGGTGATGCTGCGCCCCTGCGTGTGCTCGGCATACTGCAGCAACGCACCCGCGGCGGCGTGGGCCTCGTGCAGCGCCTGCGCATCCCAGGCGGCGAGCGTGGCGGCGCCCAGGTGCTCGGTCAGGGTGCGCTCGCCCAGCGCGCCATCGAACTGCCAGTCCGGGCGCGGCGTGATCGGGCAGGCGAGGGCGCCGCTGGCGCGCAACTGCTGCAGGTGCTGCTCAAAGCGCTGCGTGAAGCCGGCGCTGTAAATGACCTCGCTGGGTGCGATGCGGCTGAGCCAGCCGCCCAGTTCATCCACGGCACATTCCGCCAGAAACACCCGGCCCTGCGTGACCGAAAACCAGGCCAGGCCGCAGCGTGCGCGCTTGCCTTGGTGCAGGGCCAGCAACAGCGATTCACTCTTGTCATTGAGCAGCTCGGTATCGGTGAGCGTGCCGGGCGTGACCACCCGAACCACCTTGCGCTCCACCGGGCCCTTGGTTTGCGCCACATCGCCCACCTGCTCGGCAATCGCCACGGATTCACCCAGTTTGATGAGCCGTGCCAGATAGCTCTCCAGCGCATGAAACGGCACGCCTGCCATCACCACCGGCTGCCCGCCCGATTGGCCGCGCTGCGTCAGCGTGATATTGAGCAGCCGCGCGGCCTTTTCGGCATCGGCATAGAACAGCTCATAAAAGTCGCCCATGCGGTACAGGAGCAGCGTCTCAGGGTGCTCGGCCTTGAGCGCCATGTATTGCGCCATGATCGGCGTGTGCGTAGAGAAGTCTAATTTATCATTTGAAATCAACAACTTACGGACTCCTCAATCGCTTCTTGGTGTAATTTTGGTGTAATCCGAGCCATGTTTTGCATGCCCTCCCAGATGCGCTCAAGTTCCCTGGAGGACTCCGTGTCTATCCATCGTCCGTAGACCGTCACCAGCATCGAGTAGTCCTTGTGCCCCATCTGGTTGGCGATGAAGGCCAGGTTGCCCCGGGCCGTCAGGTTCCAGCAGGCGAAGGTGTGGCGAGTCTGATAGGCCGGCCGTGCACGAATCTCCGCGCGCCGGATGAGGTTGCCCCACTTAGTGTTCCAGGCGCTTGGCACGAAGTAGTCGTTCACGACCGCCTTGCGTGCCTGCGTCTTCGGCGACAGGAGCACACGCACGTGGTCGATGCGCGATTCATGCCGATTGAGCCATACGGTCAGGTCGGCCGTCTCGCGCTGCTCCGCATCGGCGACCAGCACCTTCAGTGCCTCGCGCGCCGGCGGCTGCAGCAGCACGGTGCGCTCCTTCTTCGTCTTGGGCACTTTGAACGTCACCGACTGCGTTACCGAACGGCGCACCTTGATATGACTGAAATCCGGTGCCACGTCCTCCACGGCCAAGGCGCACAGCTCGCCCGGCCGAAGCCCGGTATAGACCGCCACCGTCACGGCGGCCTTGTCGATGGGATGCAAGCATCCCTTCTCGATGAGCGCCAGGTACTCTTCGTAAGTCAGCGGGTCAGGATCTTTGATGCTCTTGGTGAAGCGCACGCAATGCTTGCCGAGTTCGCCGCAGTAGTGGTTGTTCTCGCACCAGTAGAGGAAGCCGGAGAACGTCGCCAGATAGTGGTTTACCGTGGACACGGCCCGCGTGGCGATCAGGTCCACGCGCAGCTTCTGGATGTCCTCGGGGAGCAGGGCATCGACCATGCGCGTGCGGCCGAGCGTGTCCACGCAGATGTCGAGAGCGACTTCGTAGCGCGATTGTGTTTCCGGTGTGATGTCCACCGCCTTCAGCGGCTTGTAGCGGTCGCACAGTTCGCCCACACGCTTGCCGCCAAGGGGCAAGCTCGCGGCAGAGCGTGAATGCGGGAAGAAGTCGGCCTCGTTGTAGGTGCCGTTCCTCAACGCGAACAGTGCCGCGCTGCGCAACTGGTCGGCATGCTTGATGTTGTTGCGGGTCGGCTCTAGGGGAAGCGTATGGGCATGCCTATCACGCTTGTACATGAAAAAGACGCGGATCGAGTTGCCGCGCACTTCGACGCCGGGAAACCCCGTGCTGGTTGCTGCTGCCTTTGCCATGGTTTACCTCACAGGTTGCCCTTCCGTGATGCCATCGAGGGGCCACTGGCCGGTCTTGAGCATGAACAGCTCAAACAGGCCGGGTGGCATGGCTCGATCGCCGGCCTCCCATTGCTGCCACCCACGCAGGGAAGCGCGCACGGTGTGCGCGGCTTCTGTCTGCGTGAGCCCCACGGCGAGGCGGGCTTTGCGGATGGCGTCGGGTGTAGGGTCGTGAGGTTTTGGGGCGTTCATGGCGCCGGTAGCGAAAGCCCGATCCGCAGGTGCGGCCGGGAGGGAACTACGCGGGCAGATTATACGCTCAATGAGTGCATAACCATTTTCTTGGATCGCCATCATGGCCGTCGTCTTGCCGAAGGGGCTAGAAGGAGTGGGCAAGTGCATCGCTCTCGACCCAGCGCTCGAACTCGCCCAGGTTCACGAAAATTCGTCCGTCAGGGGCCTTCCGCCAGATGCGGCCCTCGATCCAGATGCCGCCCTTGATCTTGTGCCGCACGGCGTTCTCGCTATAGCCGGTGATTTCGGCGAAGCGCTTGATGAGTACCCACTGGCTCGGATTGCCCATGTTGACCTCCGCTCACGACGCGACCATTCGTGCGAAAGCTCCATGGCCGGGTGTCTGGCTAAGTGTGCGAGTTGGACGCCAAACAGAAAACCCGCGTGGGCGTACCTGAGCGTAGACGGGCGTCAGCAGGCATCGACATGGCGTCCCGGCGTGCCGCCGTCGGGCTCGCGGGCTGCGCCCCGCGCTTCGTGCCGAATCGCGGCCATTCGGCTTTGATCCCTGACGCCTTCGGCCCTGACGGGCCTGCGCTCCGCTTGCCGAAAACCCCGCGTGTGTGGGGTGGTGTGAGGGGGCGGTCTTGCTGTGTCCCTTCACCGTATCACGGCGTTCTCGCCGTGCAAGGGCTGCGCGCTCAATGCGCGCTTGCGTCCTAGCGGCCGTCTGCGACCCCTGACTGCTGCGCTGCGCCGTGAGGGCGACGGTTCCGGGCAATTCCGCCCTTGCAACCGGAGAACCGTCATGAACGACAAAT
>NZ_MEDS01000013.1 GCF_001724135.1 Comamonas sp. SCN 65-56
CATTCATGTCTGGTGCGTAGTTGGCACCCCAGTCGGTATCAACCAATGACGATTGCCGCATCACGTCAGCCATCGCAAAGCTCTGGTCCCAGTAGCTCAATTGCGGAAGGTTGATGCCGATCTCTGCAACATGGGAAACCGGATCGCTTTGTGGCGCTTGTGGAGGGGCAGGAGGAACGACCGGCGGCTGCGCTACCTGGTCGTTTTGCGGGGGCGGCGCGCTCGGCGAGGGAGTTGGGGCTGTCACCAGGGGAGGAGGGTTCGAAGGAGCGACCGGGACCACAGGTGGCACGGGGCGACCGGGGTCAGTTGCATTCACCGCGTGGTTGGTATTGGCGGAGGGCGGGTTGGGCGCAGGAGCGGCCACAGGGGGGTTCACCATCGGGGCATGGTTTGAATCCGGGACCACCGCCGAAGCCCCCGGGGCAATGCTGGTGAGGGGCGCCGTCACACCCGGCCCGGCGTTGGCAACGATGTCTGCATCGGAGCCTCCGCCACAAGCCCACAAAGGCAACACGATGGCGATCGCGGAGATCAGTTTCAGGGTCGTCAGGCGCAAGGCAAAGGCAGTCATGGTGGCTTCTTCCATCAAGCGGGCAGAAAAACTGCCCCCAAGAACTCTGCCAATGGCCGTGATACCGCACCAAGCAACATCTCGCGCATCAGCCGATTAGTCCTTTTGAACTAATTACGGCACGATCGTACTGATTCATTAGTCCTATCGGACTATTGCGCGATTGAATTTATTAACACTTCTTTGCACCTCATAGTTTGGGCGCAAGCGCAGCCCCTCCAGCCAAGTCGGCAGACCGGCCAGTCAACGCACGATGGGTGGTGGCGAGGCGGCTGCCTCAAGGGCCATCAGTAGTAGCCGTAGCCATAGCCGCGGCGCACTTCGGCCTCGGCCTTGTTGAGCACCACGCCAAGCAACTGCTCTGGCGGCAGGTGGCGCATGCTTTCCTCGATTTCCTTGCGTGTGCTGTCGCCGTTGCCAACGACGAGCAGCACCGCATCCACGCTGGGCAGCAGGGCCATGACGTCGTCGCCGGCCATGACCGGCGGCAGGTCGAAGATGACGATGCGATCGGCGTAGCGCTCGCGCAGATCGGCCACCATGCTGCGCACGACGACGGAAGAGAGCACCTCGGCCGCATGCGGCACCGGGCGGCTGGTGGGCAACACGACAAGGCGTGGCAGATCGGGGTTGACCATGGCATCGGCCAGTTGCGCCTTGCCGGTCAGCACCTCGCTGAGCGATGGGGTCTTGCGCACACCCAGGTAAGTGCCCACGCGCGGCCGGCGCAGGTCGAAATCCACCAGCATGGCGGTGCGCTGGGTGTGGTGGGCGATGCTGATCGCCAGGTTGATGGCGGTTACCGTCTTGCCCGAGCCGACGGTGGGCGAAGTGATGGCCAGCGTGCGCCAGCCCTTTTCGTCCATTTTTTGCAGCACCTGGGTACGCAGCACGTCGTAGACCCAGTTGTCGGGGTTGGTTTTCTCGAACGCGACGATGCGGTTGCGCTCCAGCGTGGCCCGATCGAGCCGCACGATCTCGGTCTGGGTGTAGTTGACTTCAATCGCCCCGCTGGCGAGCGCATCCGCCTGTTGCGCAGCAGCAGCTGGCGCGGTGAGTGCAGGCGCTGACGGGTGGGCAGGGTGCGGCGCAGCGCCAGCCGATTGCTGGCGGGCTTTCTCCAGGGCTTGTTTGATGCGTTCCATGGGCTATCCGGCCTACGAGAGCCGCAGCATGATCTTGAATGCCAGCAGGTCCAGCGGCATGTAGAAGAAATGGATGGCCGCCAGCGTCAGCACCAGCGCCACGGCACCTGCGGTCGCGGCAGCGAGCCAGCGCTTGCGCCGGCGCATGCCCTCTTCGGCAATCGCAATGTAGGGCACGATGACCAGCGGGCGCTGGCCGACGATGGCAGTGAGAGCGCCCACCCCGCGCACGGTGCCGCGCAAGGTTTCGAGCAGCACCACCATGCCGGCGGCAGCCACGGCGGCCAGCACCAGGCCGAGCGCGATCATCTTGCGCCGGTTGGGTTTGATGGGCCGATCGGGCGCAATCGGCGGCTCCAGCAGCGTGAAGCGCTCTGCTTTTTGCTCACCTTCGAGGTTTTCGGCAACCTGGGCGTTCATCTGCTTGGCGCGGATTTCCTCGTATTTGCGCTGCGCGGCCTCGCGGTCGCGCATCAGGGCGGCGAGGCCGCGCTCGACCTGCGGGGCCTTGAGCATCTGGTTTTCCGCTGCGCGCAGCTGCGCCTGGATCTGGCCTTGCTCGGCGCGCAGCGCCGTCATGCGCGAACGCGCGGAGGCGATGCGCGATTCGATCTTGGCCACGACCATCTGCGCCGCCGCCACAGTAGGTGGCACGGGCAGGTTGGCGTCGGCGGCGGGTGGCGCGGGCGCAGGCTCTTTTGCGGCTTCGGCAATGGCCTTTTCCAGCGCGGCAATGCGGCGCTTGGTGGTGCGCACATCGGGGTAGCTATCGGTATAGAGCTCTTGCAGCTGCGCCAGCTGCTGGCGCAGTTTCTGCAGCTCGACCACGTTGGCATCGACCATGCCGGCAGCGGAGGTGCCCCCGCCGGCGGCCGCGGCGGCACTGGCGACGGCCACCTTGGCGCTGGCCAGCTCCACGTCGAGCGAGCGGGCTTCTTCTTCTGCAGAGTTGTAGTCGCGCTGCGAATTGCGCAGATCGGACTCCAGGCGCTGGATGGCGTTCATCGCCAGCGCGGTGTTCTGCGGCAAGGCCGCACCGTTTTCCTGCTTGTAGGTGGCGATCTGGCTTTCCAGTTTGTCCAGATCGCTCTTGAATTTGTTGGCCTCCTGCGTGAGGAATTCCGTAGTTTGCGTGGCACGTTCAGTGCGCACCTTGACGTTCTCGTTCAGGAACAGCGTCACCAGCTCGTTGGCCACGCGCTGGGCCACATCGGGGCGGCGGTCTTCGAACGAGACCTTGAAGGCGATGGTGGCCGAGCCGCGCTGGCCCTGCACGTTGGCATTGACGAGCTGCACGTCGATCAGGTCGCGCATCTTGTCGACCTGCTCGGACGGCGTGAAGGTGATGGAGCGCTCATCGAAGAGCTTGAATTTGTCGATGATGCGCATGAGGTTCTCGCGCGTCATCACGCGCTGGCGAATCACTTGGATGCGCTCGTCGGCAAAGCTGGTCACGGTGGCCTGCACCAGATCCGTGGGGATTTGCTGCGATTCGACCATGATGGTGCCGGTGGACTGGTACACCGGCGGCCAGAGCACTGCCGCCGTGATGGCCACGGCCGATACGCTGATGAAGGTGACGGCGATGAGCAGCACATGGCGCTTGACCATGGCGATGTAGTCGGCCAGCGACGGTTGGTAGTCTTCTTCTTGTGACATGCGCAAGCGGCAGAACGCGAGACCAGAGACGCGCCGGGCGTCAGAAGTCGGGGTGGGTGTAGGTGAGAACGACGCCTGCGATGGTGGCACCACCGCGCGTGGGTAGGGCGATGGCGTCGTGCGCGGCATTCACGCGGCGCAGCTGCACGGCCAGGGTCCACAGCGGGGCGAGCTCGCTGGAAACACGCAGGCCGAACTCGCGGGAAGTATCGGTCTGCAGGCCCTTGGTGCGGTTCCAGGAAACGTCCAGCCCGACGCGGGTGAATTCGGTCAGCAGGTATTCGGCCGAGGCGCGCGCCTGCTGGTTGGGCGAGAAGGTGCCGCGCAAGGCATCGGGCACGGGCTGGCGTGCCAGCGACAGTGAGAGACTCCAGCGCGGCGCCTTGTAGCCGGCTTGCGCCACCACGGTGGCGGAAGTGCTGGTGCCGGCGCTCAAACTGGAGCGATAACGCGCCGCACCGACGCGCGCATCCCAAAACCAGGGATCGTCCGGGGCAGCGTAGCGCGTGCCCACGGAAAGATTGGCGAGGGTGGAGTTGTTGGCCGGTTGCACCGGTCCGCCAGGCACGCTGGAGGCCAGGCTGTCTGCCGCAAAGCGCGAAATCGCACCGGCCAGGTAAACATCACGCCCCGGCGCAAGCGCACGGCCGAGCTCGCCATTGATGCTGAACTGCCGACCGTTGGGCGCGGTATTGCCGCTGTAGCGGTTCCACTGCGCAGTGGCACCACCGGAGACGGTGTAGAGCTCGCTGAGCTGGTGCACCACCAGGCCTTCGAGGCTGCGCGTGGTGCGCGTGCCGTCGTTGCTCAGTTGGCCGGTTTCCTGCAGCAGCACATTGCGCAAAGCCGCCTGCGAGAAGCCGCCGCGCAACTGATAAATGGTGTTTTCAGCGGTGTGCTGCCATTCACCTTGCACGTTGCCGTCACGCCGATCGCGACTGAGCGCGGTGTTGCTGCTTTGCTCCAGCGTGGCGCCGAGCTTGAGGGTGAGATCGTCCAGTCCGTCGCGGCGCAGCAGGGAATACTCCGGGCTCACGCGCCAGCGCGTGACGCCACCCTTGGCCGGTGTGTTCACCCCCGGGTTGCTGTCACGCTCCAGACCAGAAGACACTTGCAGCCGCTGCTGATAGAGCGATTGCGCCTGCAACGGCAGCCAGGGGCTGGCCGCCAGCAGCGCGACGCCCAGCGGGAAAAATGCCTGGCGCAAGGTCACGGCACGAGGATGGTGTCGCCGGCCTGCAGCACCACGTTGGTATCCAGGCTGCCACCTTTGAGCAGGTCGTTGTAGCGCACATCCATCACCGTGCGCTTGCCGCCGGCATCACGCAGCACGCGCACTGCATTGCCATCGGCGAAGCGGTCCAGCCCGCCCACCAGGCTGAGCGCCTGCAGCACCGTGGTGGCATCGGTAATCAGCGGCACGACGCCGGGCTTGGTGACCTTGCCCACGACATACACCACATTGCCCTCGGCTGCCGCCACCGCCACGGTGACGATGGGGTCAGGCATGTAGGGCTTGAGTCGCTCCACCAGTTGTTTCTCGACGGTATCGGTATCGAGCCCGGCCACCACGATGCGCCCGACCAGCGGCAGCGTGATGCTGCCATCGGGCAGTACGCGCACCTCGCGCTGCAAGGCGGTATCGCGCCAGACCGAGACTTGCAGCCGGTCTGCCGGATGCAGGGTATAGGGCGCTTTCGATTGCGCCCAAGCCGTGCTGCCCCAAGGCGCTGCGAGCGCCAGAGCGAGCAGGAGAAGCGGCAGGACTTTGGAAATGGCAGGAATGCGCATGGTAGGTCTTCAGCAGAGTCAAACAAAAACACGCCAAAGGTGCGTGCAACAAAAAAGGGGGCCGACGCCCCCTCATGATACCGGCAAGCGCACCGTTTTCAGGCGGCCAATGTGCCGGTCTGGGCTTTTTCGCCTACCTTGCGCTTGCGCAGCGCGCCAGCGCCCAGCAGGGCCGAACCGAACAGCAGAGCAGCACCAGGCAGCGGAACGGCGCTGACGGAAACGGCATCCAAGCTGCCTCCGAAGGAGTCGGAAGCGCCGCCTGCGGCAAACCTCAAAACCGTGCTGGTCGAATCGGCGACAAAATTGTAGGTATAGACCATCCAGTTGTTTCCGCTCTGGCCTGCGCCCGATCCGCCAAACGGGGAGCCGGGGATGGCAGTCCCATTGAGGGACACGTCAATATTGTTGGTACCGACGGGCGTGCTCACGCCAGCGCGGGGCGAATAAGCGAAGCTCAACTGGTAGGCTTGACCAATCACCGTGGTGAGCGCTTGCCAGATGCTCATGTTGCGATTGGCATCAAGCTCGGCAAAGTTGTTTCCATCATAAGCCGCTCCAACTGCGTTGTTGCGAAGCTCCAGCCCGTTCTTATCGTCTGCAACGATGTTCCAGCCATTGACGGACGAAAAAACGCCCCAGGTGCCGTTGGCTACCGTCGTGTCTTCAAACGACCCATTGACCACCAGATTACTGGCCTGCGCCGTACCCGTGAACGCCAGTACCGCGGCAGCCGCAACGCCATAAACAAATTTGCCGTATTTCATTCCTCTGTCTCCCAAAAAATACCAACCCGAAAATTCAAAATACTTGTCTGCATGCTTGATGTGTCGCCTGGAAGTCAGGCTGCCAACTCTTCAGCCTGACCATCGTTGGCCGCTTTGCGCTTGCGCAGCGCACCGGCGCCCAGCAGCGCAGAGCCGAACAGCAAGGCAGCGCCTGGCAGCGGCACCGCACTGACAGAGACTGCATCCAGACCCGTAGCCATGTTCTTGCCGGTGGCGCCGTCGTAGAAGCTCAGCACCGTCTTGTCCGAACTCGCGATGGCGGTGAAGGTGTAGATCATCCAGCCCGTGGCGTCGGGGTTGGTACCCGGCGTGCCGCTGTTGCCATTCAGGGCAAACGAAGTAGCGCCGGTTGGCGGATTGGGGCTGGTGTCAGGCACGGCCGAATCACCCCAGATCACCGAAAGGATATTGCTGGCAGTGGCCGAAAACGGCAGATAGGCAAAACTGATCTGGTATGCCTGCCCTGCAACGGTATCGAGGGTCTGCCAGATGTTGTTGTGGGGCGTTTCACCGCCGCCCAGCGAGACGTAATACGTCGCATCGTAAGGGTTGTCTTTCTTGATGGTGACCATGCCATCGCCACCGACATGCCACGACGCAACATCGTCCGTCTGCCCAGCGTTGCCATCGGCTTCAAACGACCCATTGGCAACGATGTTGCTGGCCTGCGCTGCACCGGCAAATGCCAAGGCGCCTGCAACAACTGCCCCATAGACGAATTTTGTGTAGTTCATGCTCTTCTCCGAAACGCTTCTTCAGACCTTGCGGCGGCTGGAAAAGCCGACGAAGCCCATCAATGCCGCACCAAACATCCAGAGCGCACCGGGCAGGGGTACTGCCGAGACGTTGGTGGTGATGGATTCCCAGCCGCTCGCCGTTTTCTGTATTTGCAGCACGTACTGCCCTTGCGGGAGCGAATACTGGAAATTCTGACCGACGGTGAGGTAAGGAACGGTCTCCTTCAGTGCGCCTTGCGCCACGCCGTTGCCCGCAGTGCCCACAGCAGCAATCTGGGCCGCGCCGGCAACAGGATTTGCATCCTGCCAGAGGAAGTAGCGCACCGGCACGGTTTCATTGGCGGTGCCGCCGAGCATGAAGGTGGTGAGCGAATCGAAGGCGCCGACGATCAGCTCGTAAAAATAGTTCACGCTGTAGGGGTTGCCGTTGGGGGTGCCATCTGCGTCGCGATTGCTGGCGATGGTCTTGATGTCGAACGCGTTGCCATTGACAACATCGTAGCTGCCGGAAAGTGTGGGCGTAACCGGCGCCGCACTGGACGCACAGGCCAAGGTGAGAGCGGCGGCAGCAAGGACGGTTTGAAGAGCTTTGGTGAACACGGTGAACCAATACGGGAAGATTTCCAAGTTGGGTTGAAGATTACCGGCACGGGGTGGCCTGCGCAATGGTCCGATAGGACTAGCCTGGGCGCCCAGAGCGCCGCTCAATAAGCGTTTTTGCCAGTGAATGCCCGAAAGGTGCGCAGCAGGATGGACAAATCCAGCCACAGCGACCAATGGTTGATGTATTCAATATCCGACTGCACGCGCAGCACCATTTCATTGATGTCGCGCGTCTCGCCGCGGTAGCCGCGCACCTGGGCAAGACCGGTGATGCCAGGTTTGATGTTGTGGCGGGCAAAGTACTGCTGGATGCGCTGGGCGTATTCGTGGTCGTGCTGCACGGCGTGCGGGCGCGGGCCGACGAGGGACATCTCGCCGCGCAGCACGTTGAAGATCTGGGGCAATTCGTCCAGGCTGGTGCGGCGGATGAAAGCTCCCACGCGGGTGATGCGCGGATCGTTTTTGGTGGCCTGCTGCACGGTGTCGGTTTCGACAGGGTGCTCGACCATGCTGCGGAACTTCCAGATACGAAATTCCTTGCCGTTCCAGCCCATGCGCGACTGGCGGAAGAACACCGGCCCCGGGCTGTCCAGCCGCACGGCCAGCGCCACCAGCACCAGCACCGGGGTCGCGGCCACCAGGATGAGCGTGCCCAGCACCATGTCCTCCAGCGCCTTGACGAGGCGGCGCGTGCCGGTGAGCGGGGTTTCGGAGAGGGTGAGCACCGGCACGCCGGCGATTTCGCGCACGCTATGGTTGATGAGCCGCAGCGAGAAGATGTCGGGCACCCAGTGGATGGCGACATGCTGGTCGAGCAGCTTGAAATACAGCTCTTCAACGACCGCCGAGGCATGCAGCGGGATGGCAAAATACACCGTGCGCGCACCATGCTGCTCAATCAGCGCTATCAAATCATCCAGCCGCCCAAGCACCGGCGGCAAGCCCTCCACCGGGGCGGATGGCGCATCGGCCTCTTCCGCCAGCGCCACGCAACCGACCACGCGCTCGGAGAGCCAGGGGTTGTGCGAAATGCGTTGGCTGAGGTAGGAGGCCAGCTGGTTGGTGCCGACGACGATGACGTTGTCTACCTCGACCGCGTGGCGCACAAAGGCTTTTTGCAACGCCCTTACCACCAAGTGCAGAAAAAGCTGTGCAAAGAGGCCCAGCACGTACAGTTGCGCCATCAGCCGGCGCGAGAAGATGTCGGTCTGCTTGGTCAGAAACCCCAGCATCAGCAGAACCGCAAACGCCAGGCTCCAGGCCTGCATCAGGCGGGCGGCCTTGCCGGTGAAGTTGGAGTTGCTGCGGTAAATGGCAAAGCGGTCGTACAGCAAGCCCATGATGGCCAGCAGCAGCATCACCATCACGGTGTAGTGCGCGTTGAGCACGCCGATTTGCCGCTGGATCAGCAAGTAGGCAATGGCCAGCACGGCCACGCCGTCCAGCGCCGCCTGCAGGGCATTGCTGAAGCTGCCCCGGCGCTGCAGCACCGGGCGCGATGATCCGCCCAGTTCGCTCATTGGCCGCCGAGTGCGCCCGCTAGATCGGCCAGCGCTGCCCGGGCATCGCTGGCAATGCCCAGCGCCTGCGCGGCCGAAAGCGGCGCCCAGGCACCAGCCAATGCGGCCTCTTCGCCTTCGGGCGGATCAAACACCGGCGCCAGCAGCGCCTCGGCCTGCTGCATGCAGCCGTACAGGGCGCCTGCCAGCGGCAAGACCTCGCGCGGCTGGTGCCAGGCGTCGAGCACGGCAAGAATGGCCACCGGCAGGCCCAGTGCATGCGCCAGGCGCGCCGTGGTATGCGCAACATGCTGGGCCAGCAAATCCTGCAGGGCCTCAATGCACGACGCATCACTATAGGAAGGATAGCGGCTGGCGCGCTGCAGCAAATAGAAAGTACCCAATTCGACCACCAAACCACAGAGCCCCGCCTCGTCGGCCCGGACACCTGCATGCACGGGCGCCAGCCGCCGTGCCAGCACCGACAGGCGCACCGAGTACTGCCAAGCGGCATCGGCGATGGCGCCGAAGTGCGGCACTCCGGCCAGTGCGCGCATCTGCCCGACGGCCACCGCCGTGGCGGCGGTGCGCACCATGTTGAAGCCCACGCGCTGCACCGCCTGCTCCACGGTGAGAATCTGCACGCCCGCCGGATTGAAGGTGACGCAGTTGGCCAGGCGCAGCATCCGGGTGGTGACCAGGGGCTCGGCGCCCACCAGCGTGGTGACGCGCGACACCGAGGCATCGGGGTCATCCAGCACCTGTCGCAGCGCAGCCAGCAGCTTCAGCGCCGTGGGGAACTGGGCATCGCCGGCCAGCAGATCGCGGTCTACTGCTGCGAGGAAACCGTGGTGGCTGTTCATGGATGGGCGTTGTACAACAGGCTGCGAAATGCTACGAATTTGATTATCGTCGAAGCCGGCAAGGTCTTTACCCCGATCAAAACAGCCGAAAGGTCTATTGCGCACGCGGCGGAAAGGGTTAGCATTTGCATCAGACCGTCGGCACCCTCCATTTCATGCTTGAAGCACTCCCACCCCATTTCGAGTACCTCGGCAGCGCGCAGGACTATGCCGCCGATATCCATGAGATTTTCACCAGCGCGCCGCTGTTCGAGCCGCTCGACCTGGCGGAAACCACGCTGCTGTGCAATTTCATGGCTGTGTATTCGGCACACAAGAACACGACGCTGCTGTGCCAGGATGAATCGCCCTCGTACATGATCATCCTGCTCACCGGCTCAGCCAAGGCGCTGCGCGACAACGCCGACGGCAAACGCACCTGGCTGCACGATCTGGGGCCGGGCGGCACGTTTGGCGAACTGGCCATGCTGGACAACGCGCCGCTGCGCGCCTCTTGCATCTGCAATGAACCGGTGGACTTCGTGGTGCTCTCGCGCGATGCCTTCCGCGACGTGCTGCTCACGCTGCCGCGGCTGGGCAACAAGCTGTTGATGCTGTTTCTGCGCGCGGCATCCCAGCGCCTGCAGCTGACCGAAGCCTGGCTGCCCGAATCGGACTGATACCCGCTGCCCCCACGCTTGGCCAGTGAGCCCTCAAACTCTGAGATGCTGCGCAAAGGTTTTGCGCAGTTTTTGCACCTTGGGGCTGATGACATAGGCGCAATAGCCTTGCTGCGGATGGCTGCTGTAGTAGCGCTGGTGATAGTCCTCCGCCGGCCAGAACTGCACCAGGGGCTCGATCTCCGTCACGATGGGCGCACCAAAAACGCCTTGGGCCGTCAGCTCCTGCACCACTGAGCGCACCAACTCGCCCTGCGCCGGATCGCCGTAATACACGCCGCTGCGGTACTGGGTGCCCACGTCGTTGCCCTGACGGTTGAGCTGGGTCGGATCGTGCGTGCCAAAAAAAATCTCCAGCACCTGGCGCAGGCTGATCTGCGCCGGATCAAACTGCAACTGCAGCACTTCGGCGCAGCCGGTGGTGCCGCTGCACACTTCTTCGTAGCTGGGCGCCTGCCGCACCTGGCCGTTGGCGTAGCCGCTCGTCAGCCGGGTGACGCCGCGCACCTCCTGAAACACCGCTTCGGTGCACCAGAAGCAGCCACCCGCGAGCGTGATGGTTTCCTGCGTATTCATTGCTGCCTCCTGAAAGCCGTGCAAACCACCGCAGATAACCCGGTGCGATGGCTACTGCTGCCTAAAATAGCAGGTTTGCCACGTCCGTGTGGCCTGTTTTCGGAGTACCTGCATGAACCTGCCGCTCAATACGCTGGCCGATACCAGCGACCGCCTGGAACAGGCGCGCTACAACATGATCGAGCAACAGGTGCGCCCCTGGAACCTCTTCGACGAGCGCGTGCTGGATCTGATGCAAACGCTGCGCCGCGAGGATTTTGTTCCCGCCCAGTACCGCGACATGGCGTTCAGCGACATGGAAATCCCGCTGCACGACGATCCGATCGAAGCGTTGCGCCTGGGCCAGATCATGCTGGCGCCGCGCGTGGAGGCACGCATGGCACAGGATTTGAAGGTCAGGAACACCGACCGGGTACTGGAGATCGGCGCCGGATCGGGCTTCATGGCCGCGCTGCTGGCCGGGCTGGCCGCGGAAGTCACCACGCTGGAAATCGAGCCGCGCCTGGCGGACATGGCGCACGCCAACCTCTCACGCGCCGGCGTGCGCAATTTCCAGGTGCTGGAGGCCGACGGCACGCGCGAGATGGTGGGCGGGCCGTTTGACGTGATCGTGCTCAGCGGCTCGGTGGCGCAGGTTCCGCAGGGGCTTTTGAACCTGCTGGCGCCCGGCGGGCGCCTGGGCGCCATCGTCGGCAGCACACCGATGATGCGTGCCACCTTTGTCACGCGCACGCAGGGCGGTTTCTCCTCGGCAGAGCTGTGGGATGTGGTGACGGCGCGGCTGCGCAATTTCCCCGAGCCGTCGCGCTTCAGCTTCTGACGCGATCGACTCGCCGTGATCGCGCAGATCCGCCCCGCAGACCTCGCTGACTGGCTGCAGCAGCACGCCGGCGCACGCCCCGTGGTGCTGGATGTGCGCGAGCCGTGGGAGATACGAACGGCCAGCGTGGCGCCCGAGGGTTTTGAGCTCGTCACCATCCCCATGGGCGTGCTGCTCGCCCGCCTGGACGAACTGGACAAAACCCGCCCCGTCGCCTGCCTGTGCCACCTGGGTGGACGCAGCATGCAGGTGGCGATGTACCTGGAGCATCAGGGCTTCGCGCAGGTGGCCAACATCGCCGGTGGCATCCACGCCTGGTCGCTGGAGCTGGATGCCGGCGTGCCGATGTATTGACCACAGCCCACCGGCACAGCACGCGCCGGTTGTGCAAGAAGAAAAAAAGCGCCCGATGGGCGCTTTTTTTAACTGGCGACACTACTTTGCGGGTATTTTTGTAACAAAATCGTTACACGCAAAAAGATACCCCAAAAGATACCCGTTTTTGACCCTGCATTCATGTGCACGGTAGTGCGCGGTAGTGCATTAAAAAACCCCGTAAGTTGTTGATCTTACGGGGTCTTTTTGCACGGTAGTGCACGGTATTTCAGCTATCCCTGGCGGAGACGAAGGGATTCGAACCCTTGATGAGGCTCAACACCCCATACTCCCTTAGCAGGGGAGCACCTTCGGCCACTCGGTCACGTCTCCAGGAACGTTCGCGGTTCAATCCGCCACTATTTCAGGCTGCAATCGTCACGCATCGAGCCCGAACGCCTTGTGCAGGGCGCGCACGGCGAGCTCGACGTATTTTTCGTCGATGACGACCGAGGTCTTGATCTCGCTGGTGGAGATCATCTTGATGTTGATGCCCTCCTCGCTCAGCGTGCGAAACATGGTGCTGGCGACGCCCACCTGGCTGCGCATGCCGATGCCGACGATGCTGACCTTGGCGATGTGCGCGTCGCTCACGAGCTGATCGGTGCCCAGCTGCGGCAACACCTTCTCGCGCAGCAGCGTGCTGGCGCGCTCCAGATCACCGCGCGGCACGGTGAAGCTGAAATCGGTGATGCCGTCCTTGCTCAGGTTCTGGATGATCACGTCGACATCGATTTTGGCGTCAGCCACGGCGCCCAGGATCTGGTAGGCGATGCCGGGTTTGTCGGGCACGCCGAGCACGGAAATCTTGGCTTCATCGCGCGAAAAGGCGATGCCGGAGACGATGGCTTTTTCCATTTGTTCATCTTCCTCAAGGGTGATCAATGTGCCGGAGGCGGCTTCTTCGTTGATGTCGATGTCCCAGGGCGTGAAGCTGGAGAGCACGCGCAGCGGCACCTTGTACTTGCCGGCGAATTCGACCGAGCGGATCTGCAGTACTTTGGAGCCCAGGCTGGCCATCTCGAGCATTTCCTCGAAGCTGAGCGTCTTCAGGCGTCTGGCGTCGGGCACGACACGCGGGTCGGTGGTGTAGACGCCATCGACATCGGTGTAGATCAGGCATTCGTGCGCCTTGACGGCGGCGGCGATGGCGACGGCCGAGGTATCCGAGCCGCCACGGCCCAGCGTGGTGATGTTGTTGCCAGCGTCTATGCCCTGAAAGCCGGTGACGATGACCACCTTGCCGGCATCGAGTTCGGCGCGGATGTGTTTGTCGTCAATCGATTCGATGCGCGCCTTGGTATAGCTGCTGTCGGTGCGCACCGGCACCTGCCAGCCGGTGAAGCTGACCGCCGGCTGACCTTCGCTCTGCAGCGCAATGGCCAGCATGGCGGAGGACGCCTGCTCGCCCGTGGCGGCGAGCTGATCGAGCTCGCGGTGGTAGGCGTCGCTCGGGCGCCCGGGCGCGAGCTCCTTGGCCAGGCCCAGCAGGCGGTTGGTCTCGCCGCTCATGGCGCTGGGCACGACCACTACCTGGTGGCCCGCGCGCACCCATTTGGCGACGCGCCGCGCGACATTGCGTATGCGCTCGGTGGAGCCCATCGAGGTGCCACCGTATTTGTGAACGTACAAGGCCATGAGTGTGTGCGTGGTGCGGCGCCAGACGCCTGGCAGAACCCGGGCTTGGCGGCGCCTGTGGTGAATTCAGGAAAGCCGGAAATTGTACCAATGCAGCAGCGCGCCCTCGCGCCGCACAAAGCCGGCGCCGACCTTCAGATCGATGCGATGCCCGCGCGTGGTGCATGCCGCAATCTGCGCCAGCAGCGCCCGCAACTGGGCCGCGGTGGGCGTGGTGGCGTGGTGCTGGCGCAGCCAGTGGCGCAGCACGTTGGCCTGGCGTGCCTCGCTCAGGCCTTGCAGTAGCGCCAGCGCGGGCGGCGCGCCGACAGCTGCCAGATCCTGCTCGGCGAGTTCATGCAGCAACTGCGCGGCCTGCGCCGCATGGCAACTGGAGCGCGCGAAGGTCGTGCGAAATTGCGGGAAGACCTGCTCCAGCACGGGCAGCAGCCGATGGCGGATGCGGTTGCGCGTGTAGCGCTCGTCCTGATTGGTCGGGTCTTCGATCCAGCCCACACCCTGCGCCTGCAGCCAGGCACGGATCTCGGCACCAGCCACGTCCAGCAGGGGGCGGTGAAAGGTGAGCCCGCCCTGCCGCCAGCACGCCGGCATCGCTGCCAGCCCGGCCACGCCCGCGCCGCGCGACAGCGCCAGCAGCAGGGTTTCCACCTGGTCATCTGCATGCTGCGCCAATGCAATATTTTTGATAGCTATTGGCGATTTGCTGGCATGCGCAAGGGCCTCAATAGCCTTGTATCGCGCGCGGCGTGCAGCGTCTTCCGGGCTTTCGCCCGGGGCGTGTCGCGCATCGACACGGGCGATGTGCAGCGGCACACCCAGCCCGGTACACAGTTGCTCGCAGTAGTGCGCGAAGCCGTCGGCCGCCGCCTGCAGTCCGTGGTGGACGTGAAAGGCCTGCACCTGCCCCGGCCAGCGGCGCGCACAGGCCAGCAGCAGCGCGGTGGAATCGGCCCCGCCGCTCAGGGCCACGGCCAGTGGCAGGCCGGGGGAGAAAGCGGCAAGAGCGGCATCAAAGGGCTGCGTCATGCCATTGACACAAGGCGGCTGTGTCAGTGCGCCTCGGCCTTGGTGTCGGTAAAGCGCCCATAGCTGCGCAGGCGCTCATAGCGGCGTTCGAGCAGTTCCTTGACCTTGAGGTCGGCCACCTGGCGCCAGGCGTCGCCAAGCGCACGCTTGAGGTTGGCGGCCATCTGCTTGTGGTCGCGGTGCGCGCCGCCCACCGGCTCGTTGACGATCTTGTCGACCACGCCCAGCGCCTTCAGTCGATGCGCGGTGATGCCCATGGCCTCGGCCGCATCCTGCGCCTTGTCGCCAGTCTTCCAGAGGATGGAGGCGCAGCCCTCGGGGCTGATGACCGAGTAGATGGAGTACTGCAGCATGATGAGCTGATCGGCGACCGAGATCGCCAGCGCGCCGCCCGAGCCGCCCTCGCCGATCACGCTGGTGATGATGGGCACTTCCAGCTGCGCCATCTCGAAGATGTTGCGCCCGATCGCCTCGGACTGACCGCGCTCCTCGGCGTCGATGCCGGGAAACGCGCCCGGCGTATCGACGAAGGTGAACACCGGCAGCTTGAATTTCTCCGCCGTCTTCATCAGGCGCAGCGCCTTGCGGTAGCCCTCGGGGCGCGTCATGCCGAAGTTGCGCGCGGCGCGCTCCTTGGTGCTGCGCCCCTTCTGGTGGCCAAGGACCACACAGGCGTTGCCGCCAAAGCGCGCCAGGCCGCCGACGATGGATTGGTCATCGGCAAAGTGCCGGTCGCCGTGCATTTCGACGAAATCCGTGAAAATTTCATTCACGTAATCCATCGTGTACGGCCTGTCGGGGTGGCGCGCGATCTTGGTGATCTGCCACGGCGTCAGGTTGCTGTAGATGTCCTTGGTCAGCTGCTGGCTCTTTTTGGTGAGCTGGCCGATTTCTTCGGAAATATCCACCGCGCTTTCGTTGTGCACGTAGCGCAGTTCCTCGATTTTGGTTTCAAGCTCCGCAATCGGCTGCTCGAAATCCAGGAAGGTTTTTTTTGCCAAGTTGTTCTCTCCTCGGGCGCTGGCACGTGGGGCGCGCCCGCCGCAGACCGGGCTTCAGACCGGAAGCGGATCCAATGAGCGCCAAATATACCAACTCGCCACACTGCACCAGGGCGCCCAGGCCTGCGCCACCTCGCGGATTTCGCTGCGGCTCACCGCCTCGCCCGAGAAATAGTGGCGGCTGATGCCGCGCGCCAGGCCGACATCGTCCAGCGGCAGCACATTGGGCCGCGCCAGATGAAAGATCAGCAGCATCTCCGCCGTCCAGCGGCCTACGCCACGGATGGCGGTGAGCTCGGCGATGATGGCCTCATCCTGCATCTGCGCCCAGTCCTGCACATGCAGGCGGCCGTCGCTGAAGTGCAGCGCCAGGTCGACCAGGTAATCCACCTTGCGCGCCGACAGGCCGACGGCGCGCATGTCGTCCACCTTGAGCAGCAGCACACGCCCGGGCGTGACCTTGCGCGCGAGCGCGGCAAAGCGCTCCCAGATGCTGGAGGCCGCCGCCACCGAGACCTGCTGGCCGATGATGGAGCGCGCCAGCGTCGCAAAGGCGTCCGGCCGGGGCTGCAGCGCGGCGTTCTCGAACTGCGGAATCAGGCGGCGCAGCACTCGGTCTTTCCTGGCCAGGTGCTTGCAGGCATCCGGCCAGTAATCGGGTTGGGGGTTAACGGTTTTGATAGCTGTCACCGCTCATCCCATATGCGCCAGAGCCATGTTTTTATATGAAGTCATTCAAACCGCCTCCCACGTCGTGCCACCAGGCCCGTCCTTGAGCGCGATGCCTTGGGCCAGCAACTCCTGGCGGATGCGGTCGGCCTCGGCCCAGTTTTTGGCGGCTTTGGCGGCAGCCCGGGCGTCGATCCGCGCCGCAATCTGCGCCGCATCCAATGCGCTGCCGGCCTGCAGAAAGGCCTGCGGATCGCCCTGCAGCAAACCCAGCACGCTGCCCAGCGCCTTCAGCACGCCAGCGGCCTGCGCCGACCGGTTGCGGTTGACTTCGGCCGCCAGCTCAAACAGTACGGCCACCGCCTCGGGCGTGCCGAAGTCCTCGTCCATTGCTGCCTTGAAGCGCGCGGCATGGGGCTGCGCCCAGTCGAGCTCCACCGATGCGGGCGCCACCAGCGACAGCGCGGTGTACAGGCGCTTGAGCGCGGCGCGCGCATCGTCCAGGTGCACATCGCTGTAGTTCAGCGGACTGCGGTAGTGGCTGCGCACGACGAAGAAACGCACGGTCTCGGCATCGTAGACTTTGAGCACCTCACGGATGGTGAAGAAATTGCCCAGGCTTTTGGACATCTTCTCGTTGTCCACGTTGATGAAGCCGTTGTGCATCCAGACCTGGGCCAAGGGCTTGCCGGTGGCGCCCTCGCTCTGGGCGATTTCGTTCTCGTGGTGCGGGAAGGCCAGATCGGCGCCGCCGCCGTGGATGTCGAAACTCTCGCCCAGCAGCGCGCAGCCCATGGCCGAGCATTCGATATGCCAGCCGGGGCGCCCGGCACCCCAGGGGCTTTGCCACTTGACTTCGTCGGGCTCCTCGGGCTTGGCGGATTTCCACAGCACGAAATCCAGCGGATCGCGCTTGCCATCCTGCACCGCCACGCGTTCGCCGGCGTTGAGCTCATCGAGCGACTTGCCCGACAGCCTGCCGTAGCCCGGGAACTGGCGCACCGCGAAATTCACATCGCCGCCCTGCCCCGCCTGGTAGGCCAGGCCTTTGTGCTCAAGCTGGTCGATCATGCCCAGCATCTGCGGCACGTAGTCGGTGGCGCGCGGCTCGTGCGTCGGGCGCTGCACGCCCAGGGCGTCGGCATCCTGGTGCAGCGCGGCAATCATGCGGTCCGTCAGGCTGCGGATGCTCTCGCCGTTGTCCACCGCGCGGCGGATGATCTTGTCGTCGATGTCGGTGATGTTGCGCACATAGGTGACCTGGTAGCCCGAAGCGCGCAGCCAGCGCTGCACCACGTCGAAGGCGATCATGGAACGCGCATGGCCGAGGTGGCACAAGTCATAGACCGTCATGCCGCAGACATACATGCGAACATGGCCGGGTTGCAACGGCGCAAACGCTTGCACCGCACGCGCAAGCGTGCTGTAGATACGCAGACTCATGGATGTGTGGACAAAGGCGCCGCCCGCGCCGGCCGGCGGGCCGGGAGACCCCCTCAGATAGAATCCGCCGCAGTATAAATCGCGGGTTCCGCGCATCTGTTTCGCGCAAGATTCCACGCACGCCTGCATCTGGAGAATCTCCATGCCCTTCACCCGCTTCTCCTTCCATCGTTGTCTGCGGCTGGCGGCCGCCGCAGCGCTGCTGACCGCATCGGCGGCGCAGGCGGCCGACTACGGCGACATCACCAGCCTGCTCAAGGCCGGCCAGCCCGCGCAGGCGCAGGTGCTGGTGGAGCAGCGCCTGGCGGCCACGCCCAAGGATCCGCAATTGATCTTCCTGCGCGGCGTGGCGCAGAGCGAAAGCAAGCAGACCAAGGCGGCGATCGAGACCTTCAACGAGCTCATCCGCGACTACCCCGAGCTGCCCGAGCCCTACAACAACCTGGCCGTGCTCTATGCCCAGGACAACCAGCTCGACAAGGCGCGCGTGGCGCTGGAGATGGCGGTGCGCAGCAATCCGCGCTACGCCACCGCGCAGGAAAACCTGGGCGACATCTACGCACGCCTGGCCGCGCAGGCCTACAACCAGGCGCTGCAGCTCAATGCCAGCGCGGGCGATGGCACCAAGCGCAAGCTGGCGCTGATCCGCGAATTGTTCGACACCCCGGGCGCGGCACCGGCGAAATCCGGCGCAGCACCGGCCACCCCGGCCGCTGCTGCCAGCGCGGTGCCAGCCCCTGCGGCGGCGCGCAGCACCGAACCAGGCAGTGCTGCCGCCGTGCAGCCTGCCGCACCGGCACCCGACGCCCAGGCGGTGGCCAGAGCGATAGAGGCTTGGGCGCAGGCCTGGTCCGAGCGCGATGTGCCGCGCTTCCTGGACAGCTATGCCAGCGACTTTGCGCCGGAAAGCCCGCTCTCGCGCCAGACGTGGGAAGAACGCAAGCGCGCCCAGATCCGCAACAAATCCCACATCGACGTGCGGCTTTCCGACCTGCAGATCGACCTCCAGGGACAGCAGGCGGTGGCGCAATTCCACCAGAGCTACCAGGGCGATGCGCTGCAGTTGCAAACGCGCAAGGAACTGGCGCTGGTGCAGCAGGCGGGAACCTGGAAGATCGCGCGGGAATCCATTCTTCGGTGACGCCCGCCGCCTGACGGCGCGACAACCGCCACCCCCTGCGCCTGCCATCGCCGGCGCTTTTTCATTGAGGACTATCCGATGATTTCCAGACGAGCGGCCGCGCAGGCCATTCTCACCGGCGCGGCAGGTGCGCTGGGTCTGCCGCTGCAGGCCGCCGAACAGGGCACACCCAAAGTAAAACTCAAGACGAGCCTGGGCGATATCGTGGTCCAGCTGGACCCGGCCAAGGCGCGCAAGACGGTGGAAAATTTTCTGCAGTACGTCAAGGACAAACACTACGACGGCACGGTGTTTCACCGCGTCATCAACGGCTTCATGATCCAGGGCGGCGGCTTCACGCCCGACATGGCGCAAAAGCCCACACGCCCGCCGATCCCGCTGGAGGCGACCAACGGCCTGAAGAACGACAAGTACACCATCGCCATGGCGCGCACCGGCGATCCGAATTCCGCCACCTCGCAGTTCTTCATCAACGTGAAGAACAACGACATGCTCAACGCCCCCAGCCCCGACGGCCACGGCTATGCGGTGTTCGGCCAGGTCATCGAGGGGCAGGATGTCGTTGACAAGATCAAGGCCGTCGCCACGGGCAACAAAGGCCCGTACCAGAATGTGCCCACCACACCCGTGGTGATCGAATCCGCCACTGTTCTACCCTGAGGAAATCCACCATGAGCCACCCGCAAGTCCAGCTGAACATCACCATCCACGTGGCCGAAACCGCCACACCGGGCGTGATCGTGCTTGAGCTCGACACCGACAAGGCGCCCGAGTCCGCCGCCAACTTCCTCACCTACGTGAACCAGGGCCACTACGACGGCACGATTTTTCACCGCGTGATCAAGAACTTCATGATCCAGGGCGGCGGCTTCACCGCCGACATGCAGCAAAAGCCCACCGGCACGCCGATCCAGAATGAGGCCGCCAACGGCCTGAAGAACGACAAATACACCATCGCCATGGCGCGCACCGGCGACCCGCACAGCGCCACCGCGCAGTTCTTCATCAACGTGGTGAACAACGACTTCCTCAACCACACCGCGCCTTCGGGTCAGGGCTGGGGCTATGCCGTATTCGGCAAGGTGGTGCAGGGCCAGGAGGTGGTGGACCAGATCAAGGGCGTGCGCACCACGCGCAAGGGCCACCACGACGACGTGCCGTTCGACAGCGTCGTGATCGACAAGGCCGTCGCGCTCTGAGAGGGTCTGGCATGCCGCTGCCGCCCATCGCCGAACTTACGGCAGCGAGCGGCTGGCACGCCGTCGATTGCATCTCGGATCTGCACCTGGACGCGGCGCACCCGGCCACGCTGCAAGGGCTCGCCACTTACCTCGGCCATACCTCGGCCGATGCGGTCCTGATCCTCGGTGATCTGTTCGAGGTCTGGGTGGGCGACGATGCGATAGCCGAGCCGGGCAGCTTTGAAGCCGAGGTCTGCGCCCTGCTGCGCCAGGCCAGTCGCCAGCGCGCGCTGTATTTCATGCATGGCAACCGGGATTTCCTGGTGGGCGAGGGCTTCGCGCAGGCCACCGGCATCACCCTGCTGACCGACCCCACGCTATTCACGCTCGGTGGCCAGCGCTGGCTGCTGAGCCATGGCGATGCGCTGTGCCTCGATGATATGGATTACCAGCGTTTTCGCGCCATGGTGCGCGGCTCGGCGTGGCAAGCGCGCTTGCTCGCCCAGCCGCTGGCAGCGCGGCGCGCGCAGGCGCGCAGCATCCGCAGCGAAAGCGAGGCGCGCAAGCAATCGGGCGCGGCCTATGGCGATGTGGACAGCGCAGTGGCACTCGCCTGGCTGCGCGCGGCGCAGGCGCCCTGCCTCATCCACGGCCACACCCACCGTCCGGCCGACCACCTGCTCGCGCCCGGCATCACGCGCCTCGTGCTGTCCGACTGGGACCTGGACGCGGCCGAGCAGCGCGCCGAGGTATTGCGCCTGAGCGCGCAAGGCGCCACGCGGCTGCCCTTGGACCTGGCCTGAGTGCGCTCCGTCCTCGCCCGCATTACCGCGCGCCTGCAAAGGCTGCTGGCGCCCGTGCCGGTGATCGCCGATGCCCTTTGGCTGCCGACGCTGGCGCACTACCCGTTTCTCGCGGCGCTGCCGCTGCAGGACCAGGCCAAGCTGCGCGCACTCGCGGCGCTCTTTCTGCGGCACAAGGAATTTGCCGGTGCGCACGGTCTCGTTGTGACCGATGCGATGGCAGTGGCGATCGCTGCGCAGGCCTGCCTGCCGCTGCTGCACTGGGGTGAGGCGCGCGAGGCGCTGCGCTGGTACGCTGACTTCGTCGGCATCGTCGTGCACCCGAGCGAGGCGCTGGCGCACCGCGAAACGGTGGACGCCGCAGGTGTGGTGCACCACTACAACGAACCCTTGCTCGGCGAAGCAATGGAGCATGGCCCGGTGATGCTGGTCTGGCCTGCGGTGCAAGAGGCCGGTCAGCGCGCCGCCAGCGTGGTGATCCACGAGTTCATGCACAAGATCGACATGCGCGCCGGGCATGCCAACGGCTGCCCGCCGCTGCCACCGAATTTCATGGGCAGTGGCAGCGCGCGCGCCGGTCGGCGCCTGTGGCGGCGCACCTGGACAGTGGCCTACGCGCGCTTTCGCGAGCAGGTCGCGATGGCCGAGCGCTTCGGCGGCGATTGGCCCTGGCTGGACGCCTACGGTGCCACCGCACCGGCCGAATTCTTCGCCGTCACCTGCGAAGCGTATTTCGTTGACCCGGCGGGGTTTGCGCGGGAATTCCCCACGCTCATGCCGCTGCTGAATGCGTTCTTTCGTCCGAATGCAGCATCCGGCTGACGCGCGCTATGGCTTGGCCGCAGGCACCTTGGCAACGCTGGCGCGCACCTTGGCCAGCACGGCCTTGAGCCTGCGCTCGTTGCGCAAACCCGCGCGCACCATGATTTTCTGCCCTGCCGAGAGCGCCTGCAGCTGCGGGTCCACATATTCATAGCGCACCCAGGGGCGCAGCGAAGGCACCTTCCCTTCGACCTGCACCAGATGCACCGCCACCGGCCCCTGCGGCTCGGGCGCTGCCAGCAGGTGATCAATGACAGCCACCAGCCGGTCGTTGAAATACTTGCCCGGGAAGCCGAGCTCTTCATAGGCCACCTGAAACAGCGGATAGAGCCGCGCGTACAGCCGCGCTGCGGCCGCCACCGGAACCCCTTCGGCAAACGCCACGAAGGCGTCGTAGCGCTGCGCATTGACGTCGGCGATCTGCTCGGCACCATCCACCTTCTGCACCGTGAAACGCCCTGGCATGGGGTGCACCGGCCAGATGCGGGCGGGCGCCTGCTCACGCGCGAGGTTGTCGACGGTCGCCACCACACGGCGCACAAAGCCGTCGATCTGCAGAAAGGAGCCCACCCGCTTGGCACCCAACAGCTCGGTCAAGGCCTTGCCGATTTCCGCATCGGCATCCGCAAGCGCCGGCAGCGCCGGTTGCGCGCCCTCGGGCTCCTCGATCGGGTTCTGCGGGGCTGCGGGTGACTGCGGCTGCGGCTCTTGAGGCTGCGGCGCCTGCACAACTGCTGCAGGCTGTTCAAGGGCTGCGGGCACCGCTGCTGGCGCCTGCCGCGCCTGCCACCAGTTCCAGCCGAACCCCGCTACCGCGAGCAGCAGAACCAGCGCCACCAGCCAGGCGCCAGCGCCGCGTTTGCGCGGTGGACGCAAATCTTTGGGATCCTGGACGGGCATCACCGACCTCCTTTCGCGCTCGCAAGCTTACAGCGTCGGCCTGACAGCGGGGGAAGACCCGCGGTCGCGGCCTTTGGCGCTCAAAGCATCACCGTCTCGGCGTGCTCCGGCAGGTGCGCGCGCCAACGCAGTTCGCCACGCACCCGCTCGGCCAGTGCCTGTGCCGCACCCGGTTCGCCATGCACGACGAACGCCTGCTGCGGCGCGCGCGGCAGGCGTGCGAGCCAGGCCAGCAGCTGCGCGCCGTCGGCATGCGCCGAGGCGCTGGCGAGCTGCACCACCTCGGCACGTATCGCCACCTCACGCCCCAGCATGCGCACGCTGGTCTCGCCCGCCGCGATACGCGCGCCGCGCGTGCCGCCCGCCTGGTGGCCGGTGAGGATGATCATGGCGCGGTGGTCGCCCGCGTGCAACGCCAGGTGGTGCAGCACGCGCCCGCCGGTCGCCATACCACTGGCCGAGAGAATCACGCGCGGGCCGTGCAGTCCGGCCAGCGCCTTGGATTCATCGACGCTTCGCACCAGGATCGTGCCACGCGCCATCGCGGCGAGCTGCTCGCGGCTCAGGCGATGGTCCTGCGGATGGCGCGCGAACAGTTCGGTGGTGTCGACCGCCATCGGGCTGTCCAGGTACACCGGCAGGCCGGCCGGCACCCGGCCCTGGCGCTTGAGCTCACTGATCGCGTGCAGCACCGTCTGCGCCCGTCCGACGGCGAACACCGGCACCACCGCCACGCCGCCGCGCGCGGCCAGGCGCGCGAGCGCGGGCGCCAGCTCGTCCATCACGCCGATCGCCCGATGCGCGCGGTCGCCGTAGGTCGATTCCACCAGCACCACGTCGGCTTCGGGCGGCGGCTCTGGCGCATGCATCAAGAGATCATCGGGCCGCCCCAGGTCGCCGGAAAACAGGATGTGCCGCCCGCCCACCTCCAGCAGGATGCTGGCCGCGCCCAGGATGTGTCCGGCGCGCAGGAAGCGTGCGCGCCAGCCGGGCAGCGGCTCAAACGGCGCATGCCAACGCTCGGCATGCAGCAGACGCAGGCTGCGCAGCGCGTCCTGGCGGGTGTAGAGCGCCAACGCCGGGTCGTGCTTGCTCAGGCGGTGGCGGTTCAGATAGGCCGCCTCTTCCTCTTGCAGATGGCCGCTGTCGGGCAGCAAGATGGCGCACAGGTCGCGCGTGGCCTCGGTGCAATGCACGCGACCGGCGTAGCCATCGCGCGCCAAGAGCGGCAGATAGCCCGAATGATCGAGGTGCGCATGCGTGAGCAGCACCGCATCGATGGCGGCGGGGGCTACCGGCAGCGGCTGCCAGTTGCGCTCGCGCAGCAGCTTGTAGCCCTGAAACAGCCCGCAATCGACCAGCAACGCCTGAGCCCCGTGGCGCACCAGGTATTTGGAACCGGTGACGGTACCCGCACCGCCAAGAAAAGTGATGGAAACCGACACGAGGTGGCAGCCCTGCGGCAAGGATGGAAAGCGCCATTGTCGCCATCGCCGGGGGCATGCCTGGCAAGGCCTTGAAAGAAACCAACGGCACACTGTCGTTTTGGAATCACGCCACGCAGGTTCGTTCAACCACTTCAGTAGCCGTGCTGCTGCCGGAAGGCCTGCGCCTGGCCAAAGTGCCCGCAGCCGATGAAGGGCACGGGGGGGCGCAGCGCGGAAAGGGGCGAAGGGTGGTTGGCGCAAAGCACGAGGTGGCCGCGGTCTGCGGGTATCAGCGCGCGCTTGGCCTGCGCGTGGCTGCCCCAGAGCATGAAGACGACGGGGCGCCCGCCTTCGGCGACATGTCGGATCACTGCGTCGGTAAGCTGCTCCCAGCCCTTGCCCGCATGGCTGGCGGGCTGGCCCTCCTCCACTGTCAGGCAGGTGTTGAGCAAGAGCACGCCGTGGCTGGCCCAGTGCGCCAGGGAGCCGCCGGGTACGGGGAAGGCTGGCCAGGGCGTGCCCAGATCGCGCTGCAGTTCCTTGAAGATGTTGCGCAGCGAGGGCGGCAGGGCCACGCCCGGGGCGACGGAAAACGCCAGCCCTTCGGCCTGCCCGCGACCATGGTAGGGGTCCTGCCCGAGGATGACCACGCGCACCGCTTCAGGCCCGGTGAGTTGCAAGGCACGCAGCGGCTGGGGCGGGAAGATGATCGCGCCAGCGGCCAGGCGCTGACCAAGAAACTCCAGCAAGCTCCGCCCGCGCTCGCCCTCGAAGAACGCGCGCACCAGCGCTATCCAACCGTCTGCGACTGGCCAGTCAGCGGCTTGGGCGGACATCAACTGGGCAGGAGCGAACATGGGGATCGATTATCAAACAAAAACCGGTATAGCGCATATTTGGCAAGCGCTATAAGCTATGATTTTTGAAATCATTGCACTGCTGTACGGGCAGCGTTGCGCCTGTGCAATCCGAAGCGGTGCAAACCGGAGCCAACCTGGTCTGCCGAGGTGGCAAAACCACGACTTGCCTGGGATTCATACGACTTTGTCGTCAAACGCATGACTGCGTTGGTTCGCCTTGTCCTACGCTTGAATGCACCGCCGAATCAGAGAATTTTGGAAAACTGCGCCCGACTTTCCTTGGCCTGCAGGTAATGGTCGAACACCATGGCAATGCCGCGCACGAAGAACCAGCCCAGCGGCGTGACCTCGATCGCATCCGCGCTCAGATGCACCAGACCATCGTCGTGCATCGCGCGCAGGCGCGCCAGCTCGGGCGCAAAGGTGGCGCGAAAGTCGATCAGGTACGCCGACTCGATGGATTCAAACTGCACGCTGCCCTGGCACATCAGCGCGTTGATGACGGCGCGGCGCAGCAGGTCGTCGCGCGACAGCGCCACGCCGCGCACGATGGGCAGGTGGCCGTGGTCCAGCAGGTCCTGGTACTGCAGCAGATCCTTGGCGTTCTGGCTGTAGGTGGCGCCCACCTTGCCGATGGCGGAATTGCCGAGCGAGATCAGGTCGGCGTCGGGCTGCGTGCTGTAGCCCTGGAAATTGCGGTGCAAACGGCCCTGGCGCTTGGCCACCGCGAGCGAGTCATTGGGCAGCGCGAAGTGGTCCATGCCGACGTAGACATAGCCCGCGGCCTCGAACGCGGCGATGGAGTGCGACAGCATCGCAATCTTGTGCTGGGCCACCGGGATGTCGGCGGTGCGGATATGGCGCTGCGATTTCACGCGCGCCGGCAGGTGGGCATAGCCGTAGAGCGCGATGCGATCGGGCCGCAGCTCGGCCACCTGGGCGATGGTGTGAGCGAACGATTCGGGGGTCTGCCTGGGCAGGCCGTAGATCAGATCGACGTTGATCGAATCAAACCCGATCGTGCGCGCCGCATCCACGAGCGCGAACACCTGCTCGGCCGGTTGCACGCGGTGGACCGCCTTCTGCACCTCGGGGTCGAAATCCTGCACGCCGAAGCTCAGGCGGTTGAAGCCCAGCGCCTTGATGACGGCCAAGCGCTCGGCGCTGATGGTGCGCGGGTCGATTTCGATCGAATACTCGCCCTTGGGTGCGAACGCAAAGTGCTGGCGCAGCATGTCCATCAGGCCGGTGAGCTCCGCGTCATTCAAAAACGTGGGCGTGCCGCCGCCAAAGTGCAACTGGCTCACCGGCTGGCCGGCGCCGCCCAGGTGCCTGACGTGCAGATCGAGTTCGCGCTCGACATAGCCCAGGTAGGGCGCGGCGCGCTCGTGGTGCTTGGTGATGATCTTGTTGCAGGCGCAGTAATAGCACAGCGATTCGCAAAACGGCAGGTGCACGTAAAGCGAGAGTGGCTGGCTGGCGGTGCTGGAGCCCACCCCACGCTGGCGCAGCGCCTGCAGATAATCGTCCTCGCCGAAGGCCTCGACAAAACGATCGGCCGTCGGGTAGGAGGTATAGCGCGGTCCGGGGACATCGAAGCGCTGGATCAACTCGGGGGTAATCATCGGCATGGTCAGCGCTACTGTCGTTCGCCGGGCATGCGGTGTCCTTGATCGGTATCAAGATTGCTGCGTCCTTGCCTAGAATGACCCCCTACGCCACGACTGAGCCCACGCCATGCCCCATCGCGCCCTCCAGATCGCCTGCTCGCGCTGCAGCCTGCGTGAGCTGTGCATGCCGGTTGACGTAACCGCCGCCGACATGGAGCGCCTGGACACCCTGGTCACCACCCGCCAGCGCGTGAAGAAGGGCGAGGCGCTGTATTCGCGCGGCGAACGCTTCAGCGGGCTCTACGCCATACGCTCGGGCTTCTTCAAGACCCGCATCACCACGCACGACGGGCGCGAGCAGGTGACCGGCTTTCAGATGGCGGGCGAGATCATGGGGCTCGATGGCATCGTCTCGGACGAGCACACCTGCGATGCGCTGGCGCTGGAAGACGCCGAGGTCTGCGAGATGCCTTACGACCGCATCGAATCGCTCTCGCACGAAGTGCCGGCGCTGCAAACCCACGTGCACAAGATCATGAGCCGCGAGATCGTGCGCGAGCATGGCGTGATGCTGCTGCTGGGCAGCATGCGCGCGGAAGAGCGCGTCGCCTCCTTCCTGCTGAACCTGCTGCAGCGTCTGCATGCACGCGGTTTCTCCGAGGCCGAGCTGGTGCTGCGCATGACGCGCGAGGAAATCGGCAGCTACCTCGGCCTGACGCTGGAGACGGTGAGCCGCACCTTCTCGCGCTTTGCCGAGGATGGGCTGATCGAGGTCAAGCACCGGCAGGTGCGCATCGTCGACGGCGCGGGGCTGCACGCCATCGTCAACAGCGGCGCACGCTGATGGGTGGCTTCAAGGCGACGCTGAACAAATCCTCGCGCGTCGCGCATCCCTGCTTTGGGCGGTCTGCGACGTTGCAAATCCTCGCCATAGCACCGGCTATGGCTGCGGTTTGCGCCTTGCAGCCCATCCCAAACCAGGGCGCGCGCCATCGCGGAGACTTGTTCAGCGTCGCCTTAATACTATTTAAAAAATAGCTGTTCGCGCTTGATGAACAAGCGCAAACGCCAAATTTCATTCATATTTTCCGACACTGGAGCGCTGCGCCTTGACAGCGCCGCGTTCGCGCTTGGCCTGCAGGCGTCGCTCGCGCGAGGCGCGTGTCGGGCGCGTGGCCTTGCGCGGCGGGGGCGGCGTGACAACCCGATCGACCAGCGCCTGCAGCCGTGCCAGAGCATCGAGCCGGTTGGCCGGCTGCGTGCGATAGCGCTGCGCCTTGATCACCACCTCGCCCGCATCGGTGATGCGCGCATCGCGCAAGGCCAGCAGCCGCTGTTTCACCTCATCGGGCAGTGACGACGCGGCAATGTCAAAGCGCAGATGCACCGCGCTCGATACCTTGTTGACGTTCTGCCCGCCCGCGCCCTGCGCGCGCATGGCGGTGAACCCCACCTCGCGCTCATCCACCAGCAGCATCGTTACCATCCGCATCTCCTGCCATTGCCCCACGCCTGCCCCACCCCATGCCCATCCTCTCACGCCGTCAGCTGGTCGGCCTCACGCTGCTGGTGCTGGCCTGGGGCATCAACTGGCCGGTGATGAAGGTGGCGCTGCGCGAGATGGGACCGCTGTATTTTCGCGCGCTCACCATGGGTCTGGGTGCGCTCGCGCTGGCGGCCTACTTTGCCACGCGGCGCCTGCGCCTGGTGCCGCGCGGCTGGGCCGAATGGCGCGCGGTGGCAGTGCTCGGCCTGCCCAATATCCTGGGCTGGCATGCGCTGTCCATCATTGGTGTGGCACAGCTGCCCGCCGGGCGCGCTGCCACGCTGGGCTTCACCATGCCGGTGTGGACGGTGCTGCTTTCCGTACTTTTCTACGGTGAAAAACTCACCGCACGGCTGGCGCTGGGTGTGGCCGCGGTGCTGGCCGGCATCACGCTGCTGCTGTGGAATGAAATCGCGCAAATCGCCGGGCGGCCCGCCGGCATCGCCTGGATGCAGGGCGCGGCCTTCTGCTGGGCGCTGGGCACCATCTGGATGCGCCGCGCGCGCCTGACGCTGCCGGCCGAGGCACTGCTGGTGTGGATGATGCTTGCCGCTACCGCGGTACTGATTCCGCTGGCGCTGTGGCTTGACCCGCCGCAGCGCTGGAGTTTCAGCGCGCCAGTCTGGGCCAGCCTCGCCTGGGGCGTATTCATCAACTACGGTCTGGCGCAGGTGATCTGGTTCGCCCTGGTGCGCGTGCTGCCGGCCACCACCAGCGCGATGAGTGTGATGGCGGTGCCCATCATCGGCATTCTGAGCGCGCCCCTGGTGATCGGCGAATGGCCGCACTGGCAGGACCTGGCCGCCATGGCCTGTGTGGTGGTGGCGATAGGCGCGGTACTGCTCAGGCGGGCGTAGGCCCGCTGCCGTGTTGCGCCAGCGCGGCGCACAAGGCCTGGTCAAAGGCGCGCGGCTGCTCGTACTGCACCCAATGCCCCGCCTCGGGTATCAAAGTGAAGCTGCGGCAATCGCAGCCGGTGGCGTGCACGGCCGCCTGCAGCTCATCAAAACGACCGCGGTACAGCGCATCATGCTCGCCGTAGATCACATGCGCCGGGCAGCGCACCTGGCGCAGCGCCTGCGCCAGGATGTCGGTATTGGACAGGCGCCGCCGCTGCATGCGGTCGCGCGCGACGTTGTGTGCATGCAGCGCCAGGGTTGCCTCGTCGATCTGGCCCGCATCCGCCAGCATCAGCGCGGCCAAGTTGTGCCGATGCACCTGCTGCTGCGCCTGCATGCTTTCGAGATGCCGCCAGCCGCGCAGAGGGACCCGGTTGGCCCGCTGCTCGGTGAGCGCCGGCGCGCCGACGAGTACCAGCGTGCGCGAGCGCCCCGGGTGGGCCGCTTCCAGCAAGCCCGCCGTCATCGCGCCAAACGAAAACCCCACCAGATCGCAGGGCTGCGCGCCGAACAGGGTTTGCAGCGACTGGTGCAGCGGCTCTATCACCGCGTCTACGTCCTGCCCGACGGCGCCGGAATCGCCAAACCCCGGGATATCCACCGCCCAGACCTCGCGGCCACTGGCGGCCAGCGCTTCGATGTTGCGCAGCCAGTGCGTCCAGCTGCCGCTGCCGCCATGCAGCAGCACCAGCGGCGGCAGGGTCTGCGTCGCCCGGCCCCAGACATGCCAGACAACGTCGCTTTCCCGCTCCGCCAGCGGGGTGCGGATGCAGCGCGCCTGCCGCGCCAGCCGCTGCACCGATGCAGGCGGCGTCGCAAGCTGGGTTACCACTGGGCGATCGCGTCGATCGCGAGTGCATAGCCCGCCACGCCCAGCCCGCAGATGACGCCACGCGCAGCGGGCGAAATCCAGGAATGGTGCCGGAAGGACTCGCGCGCAAAGACATTGCTGATGTGCAATTCGATCAGCGGCACGCCCGTGCCCTTGATGGCATCGAGCAGCGCCACGCTGGTGTGCGTACAAGCGCCGGCGTTGAGCACCACGCCCGCGAGCAGGCCAGCGGCGTGCTCGCGCCCGGCCTCGTGAATCCAGTCCACCAGCACGCCCTCATGGTTGCTCTGACGAAACACCATGGAAAAGCCATGCCGCGTGCAAGCAGCCTCGCACAGCCGCTCTACATCCGAGAGCGTCTGTGCGCCATAAACCTGCGGCTCGCGCGTGCCCAGCAAGTTCAAATTGGGGCCGTTGAGGACATGGACAACACGGGACATGGGCAGGCTTTCAGTGCGATCATCAAAGACGCCCTGCATCACGCACCGCTGGGCGGTGTGCAAGGCAGTCCCAATTATGCGGTGGCACCCACAACGAAAACGGCCCCGCGCGGAGCCGTTGATTCACACTGCGCCCCTGCTCAGCGCCAGTCGCGGCGGTGGTCGCGGCGATCGTGCCGGTGCTCCCGACGTTCGTGCCGGTGCTCCCAGCGCTCGTGGCGGCCACCCCAGTAGGGACGCTGCGGGGCATAAATCACTGGCGGGGCATAAACCACGGGCGGCGGGGCGTAGTACGCGGGCGGTGGTGCGCGGTAGACCGGCGCGGGTGCGTAGTACGCCGGCGGTGGCGAGTAATAGACCGAGCCTGCGTTGCTTGCGCCCAGAACAACGCCGGGCACCCCGATGCCGACCGACCAAGTGACATTGTCACGTGCCAAGGCGTTGGTGGCGCCCAGCATCAAAGCCATGGCCACCCCCGCCGAGGCTGCTGCGGCCAACCAAGTACGACGAACAGTCATTGCCTTCTCCTGAAAAAACGACTGGATTGCAGCCAATACCCGCATAACGCGCGACATGGCGCTCAGGATGGCATGCCAAGGTATTTATCTTGTGTCTGAACGTAGGCAGTCGTGTATCCGGGCGTAACCCGGAAGCTGCCAACGCCTCCTAGAATCCCTGCCATGAGTACGCCAGACACCGCACCCACGCCGCTCACGAATTTCCTGCGGCAAATCATCGAGGCCGACCTGGCCCAGGGCACGCACGCGCAAAAACGCTGGGCCGGCACCCCCGGCGACGCGGCGCACCAGGCCACGGCGGCGGTGGACCCCGCCCGCATCCGCACGCGCTTTCCGCCCGAACCCAACGGCTACCTGCACGTCGGCCACGCCAAGAGCATCTGCCTGAACTTCGGCCTGGCGCGTGACTACGCGGGCGTGTGCCACCTGCGCTTTGACGACACCAACCCGGAAAAGGAAGACCAGGAGTACGTGGACGGCATCATCGACGCCGTGCACTGGCTGGGCTTTGACTGGAATGACCCGGACGGACACGAGAACCTGTACTTCGCCAGCCGCTATTTCGACTTCATGTACCGCGCGGCCGAGTACCTCATCGAGACCGGCCACGCCTATGTGGACGAACAAAGCGCCGAGGACATGCGCGCCAACCGCGGCGACTTCGGCAAGCCCGGCGTGAACAGCCCGTTCCGCGATCGCTCTTCCGCTGAAAATTTACAACGTTTTCGCGAGATGCGCGGCGGCCAGCATGCGGATGGCGCCATGGTTTTGAGAGCAAAAATCGACATGGCCTCGCCCAACATCAACCTGCGCGACCCGGCGATTTACCGCATCAAGCGCGCCGAGCACCACGCCACCGGCAACGCCTGGTGCATCTACCCGATGTACACCTTCGCGCACCCGATCGAGGATGCGCTGGAATGCATCACGCACAGCATCTGCACGCTGGAATTCGAAGACCAGCGGCCGTTTTACGACTGGCTGCTCGATCGCCTGGCAGACGGCGGCCTGATCGCCACGCCGCGCCCGCACCAATATGAATTTGCGCGACTGAACCTGACCTACGTCGTCACCAGCAAGCGCAAGCTCAAGCACCTGGTGGACAGCGGCATCGTCAGCGGCTGGGACGACCCGCGCATGCCAACAATAGTCGGCCTGCGCCGCCGTGGCTACACGCCAACGGCGATCCGCGCATTCTGCGAGCGCATCGGCGTCACCAAGGACTATTCCTGGATCGACTACGCGACGCTGGAAGGCTGTTTGCGCGAAGACCTGGAACCGTTTGCGCACCGGGCGATGGCGGTGCTCGATCCACTCAAGCTCGTGCTCACAAACTGGGACGAGGCCATGGGCGCGGGCCACCTGGAGCCCTGCCAGCTTCCCGCCTTGCCCCACGGGGCCGGGGGCCAGACCGTGCCGCAGCGCCACTTCCTGCTCGGGCGCGAGGTGTGGATAGAGCGCGAAGACTTTGCCGAGGCGCCGCCCAAGGGCTACAAGCGCCTTTTCGTGGGCAACAAGGTGCGCCTCAAGGGGGGCTACGTGATCGAATGCACCGGCTGCGTGAAGGACGCGAGCGGCGCCATCACCGAGGTGCAGGCGCTGGTGATCCCGGAAACCAAGAGCGGCACGCCCGGCGCCGACAGCGTCAAGGCCAAGGCCGCGATCACCTGGGTGGGCGCGCACGACGGCGTGCCCGCCGAGGTGCGGCTGTACGACCGGCTCTTCACCGATGCACAGCCGGACGCGGGCGGCAAGGACTTCCTTGCGCTGCTCAACCCTGAGAGCCTGAAGACCGTCACCGCCTGGGTCGAGCCTTCATTGGCGCAGGCCCAACCCGACGACAAATTCCAGTTCGAGCGCCACGGCTACTTCGTCGCCGACCGCCACGATCACGCGAGCGACCACCTGGTGTTCAACCGCATCACCGGGCTCAAGGACTCCTGGGGCAAGTAGACTGCGGCACGACACGCATTGCACTCTGGCATGAGCGAGATTCCAGCAACCCCGGCCAGCGACCCGCTGGGCAACGACCATTACCTGCGCGCCGTCACCGCCATGGCGCAAACCCATGAGGTCGTGGCCCATGGTGCGATCTACAGCGAAAGTGGCATCAAGCTGATCGACAAGGGCACGCGCATCGACGGCCGTCTGCACGAGCGGCTGGTGCGCCACAAGCTGCGCGAGCCAGTGGACGCCCACCTCACGGTTGCCAATGCAGTCACCCCCGCCGCGCTGCTGGCGCAAGCCGAGCAATTGCTGCAAACCGCCTGGCTGCCCCAGTTGCTGGCGCAGGCACTGGGCGGCAGCGCCCGCTTGCTGGCCCCGCTCAAGGCCTTGTCGCTCACACCCGGCATCGCGTTCAAGCTCACCGTCATGCGCGAGCAGATGCCGGACCTGCTCGTGCACAGCCTGGAGGTCATGCTCACTGCGCAGTACCTGGCGCTCGCCAGCCAGATGCCGGAGGCCGCTTGCAATCGCCTGGCGGTGGCCGCGCTGCTGCACGATCTGGGCGTGCTGCACATGGACCCGGTGTGGCGCGACCCGAATCACCAGGTGACCGGGACCGAACGCAGCCACCTGGTGGTCCACCCGATCACCGCCATGATGGTGGTACGCGATGCCGGGGTCTATGGCCGCGCGGTGGAAACCGCCGTCCTGGAGCACCACGAACGCATGGACGGCACGGGTTACCCGCGCGGGCTTGCGGGCGACCAGATTTCCGCACTCGGGCAGGTACTCCTGCTGGCGGAGGTGGTGGCGGCCATTGCCGAGAAATACGCGCACGACGCGGTATCCCAACTCTCGCTGGTGCTGCGACTGAACCGCCGCAAATTCCCGCCGCAACTCACCCAGCACACCCTGGCCCTGCTCAATGGTGCGGACGACGCTGACAGCACGCCCACCGCCCCGCCCAAGGAACAACTGCAGGCCTTGATCCACCAGCTCCAGCAGGCCTTTGACCAATGGCAGGCCGCCAAGGCCGCCTGCCATTTGCCCGACGATCTGGCGCAGCACTCCGGCCCCATGGCCTTCGTGCAGGAGCGCCTGCGCAGCCTGGAGCACACCCTGATAGGCGCCGGCATGCGCAGCGGCGATCTGGAGCACTTGCAGGACGACGCGGTCGGCCTGTCCGAGCTCTCCTTCGTGGTGCGCGAAGCGCTCTGGCAGCTGACCAGCATCGTCAACGGCTGCGAGCGGCGCTGGCCCGCGGAGCTGCAAGCGCAGACCGACCCGCAAGCCGTGGCGGCTGCCCAGTGGTGCCAATGGGTGCGCGACATGGCCCGCGCGGCTTGAGACCCGCCCTGCCCCCATCCCGCGCAGCGTTCAGGCGCTGAGCGGCTCCTCCTGCATCGCCTCAATCTGCTCGCGCAGCATCGCCACCTGGCCACGCCAGTAGTCGGGCGTGCCGAACCACGGAAAGTGAATCGGAAAGGTCGGATCGACCCAGCGCCGCGCCAGCCACGCGCTGTAGTGGATCAGGCGCAGTGTGCGCAGCGGCTCGATCAGCGCAAGTTCGCGCCGGTCAAAATCGCGCACCTGCTCGTAGCCGTCGAGCAAGGCCGAGAGCTGCTGCGTGCGCTGGCGCCGCTCGCCCGAGAGCAGCATCCACAGGTCCTGCACCGCCGGGCCCATGCGCGCATCGTCCAGATCGACGAAGTGCGGGCCGCCGCCGAGTTCATGGGCCGGTGTCCAGAGCACGTTGCCCGGGTGGCAATCGCCGTGCACGCGGATCAAACTTGCATTTTTCAAGCCGAATTGGCCTGTAGCGCTTGATGGACAAGCGTCAGGAGCTATCAACGCAAGAGCATCCACACACAAGGCCTGCCACTCGCCACGCACCTCGGGCGCCACCGCCTCATGGGCCAGCAGCCAGTCGCGCTGCGCCTCGCCCCAGGCCTGCGCACTGAACGCCGGGCGCTCGGCAAACGGCCCCGCGCTGCCCACGGTGTGCAGGCGCGCGAGAAAACGGCCCAGCCATTCGAGCACCTCGAAGTCGTCGAGCTCCGGCGGCCGACCGCCGCGCCAGGGGCTGACCGAGAACGCGAAGCCGCCGTGTTCATGCAAGGTCTGACCGCCCAGCACCAGCGGCGCCACGACCGGCACCTCGGCCCCGGTGAGCTCGGCAGCAAAGGCGTGCTCCTCCCGAATCTCTGCCCTGCTCCAGCGCCCGGGCCGGTAGAACTTGGCCACCACGCGGCTGCCATCCTCCAGGCCGACCTGATAGACGCGGTTCTCGTAGGAGCCCAGCGCCATCAGGCGGCCATCACCCGCCAAGCCCACCGCAGCGAGCGCATCCAGAACTACGTCGGGCGTGAGGGCTGCGTAGGGGTGGGAGGTGCTCTGGGCGTCGGCTTGCGTCATGCAGGCGATTGTCCAGGACATGAAAAAACCCGCAATGCCGGGAAACATGCGGGTTTCAAGGGGGGCCCGGGATAAACCGGGATGGTGTTTTGGCGCGGCTGGCGGGGATCGAACCCACGACCCTCGGCTTCGGAGGCCGATACTCTATCCACTGAGCTACAGCCGCACAAAAAAGAAGCTGTCGATTATCGCATGTCACTCTGTACGTGAAGGCGATAGCCCAATCCACGCAGATAGGCCGCGACAGCGCCCGAACCGACTTGCTCCAGGGCAAACGGCGCGCTGCCCAGAATCCAGGCTTGCAGCAAACCATCGAACAGCGCCTGCAGGCCGAGCGCCGCATCGGCGGCGCTCATCGGCAACGCGATGCCCTGCTGAGTGGCGGCCAGCGCCAGGTCTTTCGTCAGTTGCGCGTGAAAACGCAGCAGCGCCGCCTGATGGCGCTCGCGCACCGCGCCCAGTTCAGCCACGTACTCCACGCGGTACATCGCGATCTCGAACACGCGGCGCGTGTGCGGGTCGCCGACCACGGTGGCAAACAATCGCGCCACCGCGCCACGCACGCGCTCCAGCGGATCGCCTGGAACATCACTCGCGCACGCGTCCGCTTCCAGCGGCAAGGTCACGCGATCCATCATGGCGTTGAACAGATCGACCTTGTCCTTGAAGTGCCAGTAGATCGCGCCGCGCGTGGCACCGGCTGCCTGCGCAATCTCGGCCAGCGAAGCACGGCCGACGCCCTTGGCGTAGAACACGGCCTCCGCTGCATCCAGAAGCGCCTGCCGGGTGGCGTCTGCGTCTTCCTTGGTGCGCCTGGCCATCTGAAAAAATCCTCAAAAAAAGGGAAAATCCCCGCTCGTTCAGATTCTGGAATTATACATTCAATGATGTATGTATAATTCCGGGCTCTGTCTTCGTGCACCCGATTGCGCGCGGCCGTCCATGCGACGGCGCTGCCGCCGGCCGGTGCATCGCCCAGCAAAGGAATTTCATGTTGCGACTGCCTTCCTCGGCCCGTCCCGCCTCTCGTTTGCCCTCGCGCGCGCTGGCGCTCTCGTTGGCCCTGGCGGGCGCATTGGCACTCAGTGCCTGCGGCCAGTCTGGCGCCCAACCGGCTGGGGGCGGCACGCCACCGCCGCCCCAAGTCGGCGTGGTCACCGTGCAGCCTGGCAACGTAGGGCTGATCACGGAACTGCCCGGGCGCCTGGAAGCCTCGCGCATGGCCGAGGTACGTGCGCGCGCCGCAGGCATCCTGCAAAAGCGGGTGTTCACCGAGGGCAGCGATGTCAAATCCGGGCAGAAGCTGTTTCTCATCGACGACGCGCCTTATCGCGCCGCCGTCGCGCAAGCGCAGGCCAGCCTCGCGCAGGCACAGGCCAGCCTGGCGCAGAGCCGCGCACTGGCCGATCGTTATGCGCCGCTGGTGGCTCAGAACGCCGTCAGCAAGCAGGATTACGACAATGCCGTCGCGGCGCAGCGCGCCGCTGAAGCCAACGTGGCCGCCGCCAAGGCAGCGGTGACGGTGGCACAGATCAACCTGGGTTATGCGACCGTGACCGCGCCCATTTCCGGGCGCATCGGCCGCGCGCTGGTGACCGAGGGCGCCCTGGTCGGCCAAGGCACGCCGACGCAGCTGGCGCTGATCCAGCAGATCAATCCGCTCTATGTGAATTTCACGCAGTCCGCTGCCGACGCGCTCAAGCTGCGCGCGCAGATGGCCAGCGGCAAGTATCAGTCGGCCGGCGCCAATGCGGCCAAGGTCAGCGTGATCCTGGAAGATGGCAGCACCTACACCCACACGGGCAAATTGCTGTTCACCGATCTGTCCGTCGACCCGACCAGTGGGCAGGTGACGCTGCGCGCCGAAGTGCCCAACCCCGAGCACGCATTGCTGCCCGGTCTGTACGTGCGTGTGCGGCTGGAGCAGGCGCAAGCGGACAACGCGGTGCTGCTGCCACAGCAGGCGGTGACGCGCTCACCGGCCGGCGATACGGTGATGGTGGTCGGCGAAGGTGGCAAGCTCACTGCGCACCCTGTCAAGCTCGGACCCAGCCAGGGCGACAGCTGGGTGGTGCTGGACGGCCTGAAGGCCGGCGAGCAGGTGATGGTGGATGGCTTCCAGAAGCTGCCGCGCGTCAAACCTGGCGATCCGATCATCGTGCAACCCGTGCCATGGACGGCCCTGGGTGTCGCTCCTGCCAAGGCGCCCGCCGCACCGGCCAAGGACGCGGCTGCCGCGGCCAAGTCCTGATCGCCGGGAGCACGGCACATGGCCAAGTTTTTCATTGAACGACCCATTTTTGCGTGGGTCATCGCCATCTTCATCATGGTGGCAGGCGCGGTCTCGATCACCAAGCTGCCCATCGCCCAATACCCGGCGGTGGCGCCACCGACGATTCAGGTTTCGGTCGCCTACCCCGGCGCAACGGCACAGGTGCTGGAAGACTCCGTGCTTGCCGTGATCGAGCGCGAGATGAATGGTGCCACCGGCCTCGTCTACATGGAGACGACCAGCCAGGCCAACGGCACCGGCTCGCTGGTGCTGAGCTTTGAAACCGGCATCAACCCCGACCTGGCGCAGGTGGACGTGCAAAACCGCCTGTCGCGTGCCACGCCCCGCTTGCCGTCGGCCGTGGTGCAACAAGGCGTGCGGGTGGAGAAGTCACGCTCCAACTTCCTGCTGTTCTCGATGCTCACCACCGAGACGCCCGACGTCACGATCGAGGCACTCAACGACTACGCCGCGCGCAACATCGTGCCCGAGCTGCAACGCCTGCCGGGCGTCGGCACGGTGACCCAGTTCGGCGCTGAACGCGCCATGCGCATCTGGATCGATCCGGCCAAGCTCAAGGGTTTCAATCTCTCGCTCGATCAGGTCAACGCCGCCATTCGCGCGCAGAACGTGCAGATTTCCGCCGGCAATCTGGGTGACCTGCCCAGCACCCCTGGTCAGGCCACCACGGCCACCATCGTCGTCAAAGGGCAGCTGACCACGCCCGAGCAGTTCGGCGCCATCGTGCTGCGCGCCAACACCGATGGCTCCAGCGTGCGCGTGAGAGATGTCGCCCGCGTTGAGCTGGGCGCGCAAAGCTACAGCGGCGGCGCCCGCCTGGACGGCGCCGAAGCGGTGGGCATGGGCGTTCAGCTCACCCCCACGGCCAACGCGCTGCAAACCGCCAAACTGGTGAAAGCCAAGCTGGACGAGTTGCAAAAATTCTTCCCGCAGGGTGTGAAATACGCCATTCCGTACGACACCTCGGTGTTCATCTCGGTTTCGATCCAGAAAGTGGTCGAAACACTGTTCGAAGCCGTGGCGCTGGTGTTCCTCGTGATGCTGCTGTTCCTGCAGAACCTGCGCTACACCATCATCCCGACCATCGTCGTGCCGGTGGCGCTGCTGGGCACCTTTGCAACGCTGCTGGCGTTGGGCTTTTCGATCAACGTACTGACCATGTTCGGCATGGTGCTGGTGATCGGCATCGTGGTCGACGACGCCATCGTGGTGGTGGAGAACGTCGAGCGCATCATGACCGAGGAAGGACTCTCGCCGCTGGAAGCCACACGCAAGGGCATGGCGCAAATCTCGGGCGCCATCATCGGCGTCACGGTGGTGCTGATCTCGGTGTTCGTGCCGCTGGCCTTCTTCCCGGGCTCGACGGGCAACATCTACCGCCAGTTCGCCGCCACCATGGGTACATCCATCGCGTTCTCGGCCTTCCTGGCGCTGTCGCTCACGCCGGCGCTGTGCGGCACGCTGCTCAAGCCCATGACCGAAGGGCATGCCGAGAAACGCGGCTTCTTCGGCGCCTTCAATCGCGGCTTCAAGCGCACCACCCACCGCTACGAATCGGGCCTGTCACGCCTGCTGCACCGCGGCGGACGCATGATGGTGGTCTACGCGGCACTGATCGCCGTGGTGGCGCTGATTTACACCAAGCTGCCAACCTCCTTCCTGCCCAATGAAGATCAGGGCAATCTGATCACCAACGTTCAACTCCCTCCGGGAGCCTCGCTCGCCCGTACCGAAGTAGCGCTCAAGGCGGTGGAAAAGTACTTCCTCGCGCAACCCGAGGTGGAGCACATCGTGACCGTGGCCGGATTCTCGTTCTCCGGCCAGGGGCAGAACGCGGGTCTGGCCTTTGTCACGCTCAAGCCGTGGGACGAGCGCAAAGGCGCGCAGCACGACGCCAGCTCCATTGCCAACCGTGCCACGATGGCGCTGTACGGCTTCCGCGACGCCTTCCTGTTCGCCATCAACCCACCGCCCATCCCGGAGTTGGGCAACGCCGCGGGGTTCACTTTCCGACTGCAGGACCGCGGCGGCAAGGGCCATGAGGCACTGGTCGCGGCGCGCAACCAGTTGCTGGGCATGGCAGCCCAAAGCAAGCTGCTGGCCGGCGTGCGGCCAGACGGCATCGAAGACGCGCCCCAAATGCAGATCGAGATCGACCGCGACAAGGCGGCGGCGCTGGGGGTGGGCTTTGACAGCATCAACGCAGCGCTCTCGACCGCGCTCGGTTCCGCCTACATCAACGATTTCCCGAGTCAGGGACGATTGCAACGCGTGGTGGTTCAGGCGGACAGCAAGGCGCGCATGCAACCCGAAGCGGTGCTGGATCTGCCGGTGCTGAACAACAAGGGGCAGGTCGTGCCGCTCAACACGTTTGCCAGCACGCGCTGGATCACCGGCGCGATGCAGACCGTGCGCTACAACGGCTATCCCGCGATGAAGATTGCCGGCGGCCCGGCGCCCGGCCTGAGCACCGGCGAAGCCATGGCCGAGATGGAGCGCATTGCCGCCAACTTGCCCGAGGGCTTCGGCTACGAATGGACCGGGCAGTCACGCGAGGAAAAGCTCGCTGGCGGCCAGGCGATGATCCTCTACGCCTTCTCGCTGTTGGCGGTGTTCCTGGCGCTCTCCGCACTGTACGAGAGCTGGGCCATTCCGTTCGCCGTGCTGCTGGTGGTGCCGCTGGGCGTCCTGGGCGTGCTGGTGGCCACGCTTTTCCGCGGTCTCGCCAACGACGTGTATTTCCAGATCGGCCTCGTGACCATCATCGGCCTGTCGGCGAAGAATGCCATCCTGATCATCGAATTCGCCAAGGATTTGCATGCGTCCGGCAAGAGCGTGTTCGAGGCCGCACTGGCTGCCGCGCACCTGCGCTTTCGCCCCATCATCATGACCTCGCTGGCGTTCACCCTCGGCGTGATGCCGCTGTTCCTGGCGACTGGCGCAAGCTCGGCCAGTCAGCGCGCCATCGGCACCGGCGTGGTCGGCGGCATGATCACGAGCACCTTGCTCGCCGTCCTGTTCGTGCCCACCTTCTTCGTATTGGTCCGCAGCTTCTTCAAGGGCAGCAAGCGCCAGCAGGAGCATGATGCCGAGCAAGCCCACCTGCACGGCAACGACCATTGACCACTGACAACGAGCTTTCCATGATGCAAACCACCCACTCGACGCGTACGCTGGGCGCTGCCCTGGTGACGCTGATGCTCGCCGGCTGCAGCTTCATCCCCGTTTACGAGCGGCCAGCGGCCCCCGTCCCGGCCAGCTACCCCACCACCATGCCGGCAGATTCCACTGGCGCGAAATCGGCAGCCGACATCCGCTGGCAGGACTACTTCACTGACGCGCGGCTGCAATCGTTGATCCAGCTGGCGCTGGAGAACAACCGCGACCAACGCACCGCCGTACTGCGCGTGGAACAGGCACGCGCGCAGTTTGATATCCAGCGCGCAAACGAATACCCCACGCTCAACGGCATTGGCAGCTTCACCCGCCAGCCCAGTACCACCACCGGCAAGTACGGCTCGGTCTGGCAGGTGGGCGCTGGCATTGCCAGCTGGGAGATTGATTTTTTTGGCCGGGTGGCCGCACTCAAGGAACAGGCGCTGGCCCAATACCTTGCCACCGACGAGGCGCGCAAATCCGGGCAGATCAGCCTGGTTTCCGCAGTGGCGTCTGGCTGGCTGGCGCTGATGTCGGACGAAGAGCTGCTTGACCTCTCGCGTCGCACGCTGCAAACGCGCGAAGAGTCCGTCAAGCTGACGCAGTTGCGGCTGGATAACGGCATCAGCTCGGAGCTCGATCTGCGACAGGCGGAAAGCCTTGCGCAACAAGCGCGTGCCACGCTGGCCCAGCAGGAACGCCAGCGCATGCTGGACGAGAACGCACTGGTGCTGCTGATCGGTCAACCATTGCCCGATGACGTGCGCTCCAGCCTTGCGGCCTCACGCCTGGCCAAGGCCACTCCCATGCAGGCTCTGCCGGCCGGCCTGCCGTCGGATTTGCTGCAACATCGTCCGGATATTTCAGCCGCAGAGCAGCAGCTGATCGGTGCCAACGCCAATATTGGCGCAGCACGCGCAGCGTTCTTCCCTCGCATTTCGCTGACGGCGCAACTGGGTACGGTCAGTACTGAACTGTCAGGCTTGTTCAAGAGCGGCTCCTGGGCTTTTTCCTTCGCACCGCAGGCGGTCGTGCCGATTTTTGACGCCGGACGCAACCAGGCCAATCTGCAAGCCGCTCAGGTCGGGCGCGATATCGCCGTGGCCCAGTATGAAAAATCCATTCAGACGGCCTTCCGTGAAGTGGCTGACGCCTTGGCGGGCCGTGCCACACTGCAAAAGCAGCTTGAAGCGCAGCAGGCACAGGCCAAGTCGGATTCGCGCCGGTTTGAGCTTTCCGATCTTCGCTACCGCAATGGCGTTTCCAGTTACCTCGACCTGCTCGACGCACAACGCTCGCTGTTCGCATCCGAACAGGCTCTGGTGCTCACGCGGTTGCAACAACTGCAGAACCAGGTGACGCTTTACAAGGTTCTGGGGGGCGGCTGGAGCGCGGCCGCCGATGACAAGGTGGCCACAAGCAGCCACCCGTAGCCGGGATCGAGCTGCAATTGGTGTCCAGATACGAATGGACACTCCTATAATCGGAACTATTGCCACACGCGCGACACCTCTGTATTCATCGAGAACACCATGAGCCAGGAACACGACGAGACAAACCACGGATTGATCAATACGCCCATGCAAACCCTGGTCGCGGCCGGGTTGGGTTTTACTGTGCCGGTGTTCGTCATCATGGGGTTGGTGACTTTCTATTCGTCGGGCACAAAGACCGGCGTGGGTGCAATTCCGACACCACAAGCCTTGGAACAGCGCATCGAGAAGGTGGGTGAATCCGAAGTCGGCGATCCTGCAAAAATTGCAGCCGCAGCCGCGGCCGCACCAACGGCAACCGCCGCTGCAGCGCCTGCCGCCGCGCCGGCCGCTGATGCGGGCAAGAAAATCTACGACACCACCTGCGTGGCCTGCCACGGCACCGGTGTGGCCAATGCTCCCAAGTTGGGCGACAAAGAGGCTTGGGCGCCACGCCTTGCCGCAGGGTTTGACGAAGTGCTGAAGATTGCCACGCAGGGCAAAGGCGGAATGCCTCCCAAAGGCGGCTCCAGTGCTTCAGATGCCGATTTCAAGGCGGCTGTCGAATATCTGGTCAACGCGGCCAAGTAGGTAGCTCTGTCATAGTCGCCCGGCGCGATCTTTGCACGCACTCGGCGTTCGCTGTGCCAAGCCTTGGGAGCCTGGCGACATGACGTATCCAGATTGCGGTGTTGCAGGGGCGCGCGACGACGCCTCTTGATGACACGAGTCTCCGCTTAGACTGGCTAACGAGCTGGCTACACCACAAAAAAAGCCCGCAAATGCGGGCTTTTTCACAAAAACGGGACCAGCGCAAGCCGCCCAGCGCGTGTTCTGTCTCGCTTGGAATCAGCGCTTCTCGCGGAACTTGCGCAAGGCAGCGATTTGTGCCGCCATGATTGCCAGCTCGGATTGCGCACGCGCGAGATCGATCTCGCTTTTGGCATGCGACAGCGCCTCCTGGGCCTGCTTGCGCGCTGTTTCCGCCTTCTCTTCGTCGAGGTCTCGACCACGGATCGCGGTATCAGAAAGCACCGTAACGCGGTCTGGCTGAACCTCCAAAATTCCACCTGCGACGAAGACAAACTCTTCTTCACCATTGGCGAGCTCAATGCGCACCGAGCCTGGTTTGATGCGGGTGATCAACGGCGTGTGCTTGGGCAGGATTCCCAGTTCACCTGATTCCCCAGGCAACGCGACAAACTTCGCCTCACCCGAAAAAATGGATTCCTCGGCACTGACCACATCGACATGGATCGTATTCATGGGGGACTCCTACAGTTAGATGTTTCGCACCGGGCTGTTCGCGTGATCCAGCTCGAGCCTGCGCTCGACCAAGCCTTGACGGGCTTCAGCCCAGGCGCTCACATCAGGCAGCCAGTTTCTTGGCCTTTTCGAAGGCCTCGTCGATCGTGCCAACCATGTAAAACGCCTGCTCAGGCAGATGATCGCACTCGCCCGCCACAATCATCTTGAAGCCGCGGATGGTTTCCGCCAGCGACACATACTTGCCCGGCGAGCCGGTGAACACTTCCGCCACGTGGAAGGGCTGCGACAGGAAGCGCTGAATCTTGCGCGCGCGTGCCACCACCAGCTTGTCTTCAGGGGCCAGTTCGTCCATCCCAAGGATGGCGATGATGTCGCGCAGCTCCTTGTAGCGCTGCAGCGTGCCCTGCACGTCACGAGCCACTTTGTAGTGCTCTTCGCCCACCACATGCGGGTCAAGCTGGCGGCTGGTGGAGTCCAGCGGGTCGACCGCGGGGTAGATACCCAGGGCGGCGATGTCACGCGAGAGCACCACGGTGGAGTCCAAGTGGGCGAACGTCGTCGCTGGCGACGGGTCGGTCAAGTCGTCGGCCGGCACGTACACAGCCTGAATGGACGTGATCGAACCCACCTTCGTGGAGGTAATACGCTCTTGCAGCTTGCCCATTTCCTCGGCCAGCGTTGGCTGGTAGCCCACGGCGGAAGGCATGCGGCCCAGCAGCGCGGACACTTCGGTACCGGCCAGGGTATAGCGGTAGATGTTGTCCACAAAGAACAGCACGTCGCGGCCTTCGTCACGGAAGGACTCGGCGATCGTCAAACCCGTCAGGGCCACGCGCAGACGGTTGCCCGGGGGCTCGTTCATCTGGCCGTACACCATGGCCACCTTGGACTCGGACAGGTTCTCCTGCACCACGACCTTGGAGTCGGACATTTCGTGATAGAAGTCATTGCCCTCACGGGTACGCTCACCCACGCCGGCGAACACGGACAGGCCCGAGTGCGCCTTGGCGATGTTGTTGATGAGTTCCATCATGTTCACTGTCTTGCCGACGCCGGCGCCACCGAACAGACCGACCTTGCCGCCCTTGGCGAACGGGCACACGAGGTCGATCACCTTGATGCCGGTCTCCAGCAGCTCCTGCGAAGGCGAAAGCTCGTCGTAGGCCGGAGGCGCGCGGTGAATCGACGCCGTGAGCGTCTGATCCACGGGGCCGCGCTCGTCGATCGGATTGCCGAGCACGTCCATGATGCGACCCAGCGTGGCCTTGCCCACTGGCACCGTAATCGGCGCTGCAGTGTTGGTCACCATCAGACCGCGCTTCAAACCATCGGACGAACCAAGGGCAATGGTACGCACGATACCGTCGCCGAGCTGCTGCTGCACTTCCAGCGTCAGCGCGGAGCCTTCAAGCTTGAGTGCATCGTAGACCTTGGGCATCTGGTTGCGCGGAAACTCCACGTCCACCACGGCACCAATGCACTGAACAATCTTGCCCTGAACGCCAGCGTTCGCTTGGGTATTCTCTTGAGCCATTTCTTTGCTCCAAAAATAGGTAAAAACCGGGGTCAGACAGCCGCCGCGCCAGCGACGATTTCCGAAAGCTCTTTGGTGATGGCCGCCTGGCGCGTCTTGTTATAGACCAGTTTGAGCTCACCGATGATGTTGCCCGCGTTGTCCGTCGCGGCCTTCATCGCCACCATCCGCGCCGATTGCTCGCTCGCCATGTTCTCGGCGACCGCCTGATAGATCAGCGACTCGACATAGCGGACCAGCAAGTCGTCAATCACGCTCTGCGCATCCGGCTCGTACAGATAGTCCCAGCCTGGTCCGCTCTTGTGCTTGCGCATTTCTTCGGACGACAGCGGCAGCAGCTGTTCGACGACCGGCTCCTGCCGCATGGTATTGATGAACTTGGTGTAGCTCAAATACACCGCGCTCACCTTGCCTTCGGAATAAGCGTCAAGCAAAACCTTGACCGGCCCGATCAGCTTCTCAAGATGCGGTGTATCGCCAAGCGCCGTCGCTTGGGAAACCACCTTGGCGCCAACACGATTGAGGAACCCCAACCCTTTGCTGCCAATGGCGACCGCTTGCACGTCCTTGCCCGCGCCTTGAAGATCGCGCAGCTTGTTGGTGACAACCCGCAGGACGTTGGTGTTGAGACCACCACAGAGCCCCTTGTCGGTCGTCACCACGATGATGCCGGCGGTCTTGGCATCGTTCAATTTCATGAACGGATGCACGTATTCCGGGTTGGCATCGCCCAAGTGCGCGGCGATGGATCGCACCTTGTCGGCATAAGGCCGGGCTGCGCGCATGCGCTCCTGCGCCTTGCGCATCTTGGAAACGGAGACCATTTCCATGGCCTTGGTGATCTTCTTCGTATTCTCGAAGCTCTTGATCTGCCCGCGTATTTCCTTGCCTGTTGCCATGTCGGGTTCCTCCTGCGCTCAGGCGAAGGATTTTTTGAACGCGGTGATGGCTTGCGTCAGTTCGGCTTCATCCTTGCCTTCCTTGTCAAAGGCCCGGTTCTTCTCCAAGCGTCCCAGCAGATCGCCGTGGCTGGACTTTAGGAACTGGTGTAATCCGGACTCGAAGGACAGCACTTTCTTGACATCCACATCGTCCAGGAAGCCCTTGTTCACCGCGAACAGCGTGGCACCCATCAGGCTGATGGGCAAGGGGTTGTATTGCGCCTGCTTAAGCAGTTCCGTGACGCGAGCGCCACGATCCAGCTGCTTGCGGGTGGCCTCGTCCAGATCAGACGCGAACTGCGCGAAGGCCGCCAGCTCCCGGTACTGTGCCAAATCGGTACGGATACCACCGGACAAGCCCTTGATGATCTTTGTCTGTGCCGACGATCCGACACGCGAGACCGAGATACCGGCGTTGATGGCGGGACGGATACCGGCGTTGAAAAGACTGGTTTCCAGGAAAATCTGGCCGTCAGTGATCGAGATCACGTTGGTCGGCACGAAAGCCGACACGTCACCCGCCTGCGTTTCAATAATCGGCAATGCGGTGAGTGAACCCGTCTTGCCCTTGACCTCGCCCTTCGTGAACGCTTCGACGTAGGCTGCATTCACGCGCGCCGCACGCTCCAGCAAGCGGCTGTGGAGATAGAACACATCGCCGGGGAAGGCTTCACGGCCTGGCGGACGACGCAGCAGCAGGGACACCTGACGATACGCCACAGCCTGCTTGGACAGATCGTCGTAAATGATCAGCGCATCTTCACCGCGATCACGGAAATACTCGCCCATGGTGCAGCCGGAGTACGCCGAAACGTACTGCATGGCGGCAGATTCAGAGGCCGAGGCGGCAACGACGATGGTGTACTCCATCGCGCCGGCCTGCTCCAGAGAGCGCACGACATTCTTGATCGACGATGCCTTCTGACCGATCGCGACGTAGATGCAAGTGACGCCCTGGCCCTTCTGGTTGATGATGGTATCGATGGCCACCGCCGTCTTGCCAGTCTGGCGGTCACCGATGATGAGTTCGCGCTGCCCGCGACCGATGGGCACCATGGAGTCGATGGACTTCAGGCCGGTCTGCAGCGGCTGGTCCACCGATTGGCGCGCGATAACGCCCGGAGCGACCTTCTCGATCACGTCCGTCATCTTGGCGTTGATTGGACCCTTGCCGTCGATCGGCTGGCCAAGCGCGTTGACCACGCGACCCACCAGTTCAGGACCCACCGGCACTTCCAGAATGCGGCCCGTGCACTTGACGGTGTCGCCTTCGGAGATGTGCTCATAAGCACCCAGAATCACGGCCCCGACCGAGTCGCGCTCGAGGTTGAGCGCCAGGCCGTAGCTGGGCTGCCCTTCCGCATCGGCAGGAAACTCCAGCATTTCGCCCTGCATCACGTCTGAGAGACCATGAATGCGCACAATGCCGTCGGTGACCGACACGACCGTACCCTGATTACGGATATCGCTGCTGGCAGCCAGTCCTTCGATGCGGCTCTTGATGAGCTCGGAAATCTCTGCGGGATTGAGTTGCATGACTCTTTCCTTCCTTCGTTAAAGTTGCCGCGCTCAAGGCACTCAGGCCGTGAGCGCAACCTTCATTTGTTCCAGACGAGCCTTGACGGAAGTGTCCAGCACTTCGTCACCGACCACCACGCGCACGCCGCCGATCAGTGATGAATCCACTTTCACCGACAGGTTGAGCTTGCGCCCAAAACGCTTCTCCAGCACCGCGCCCAGATCGGCGAGGGCAGCCTCATCAATGGGAAAGGCGCTGACCACCACAGCGTCCGAGGAACCCTTGGTTTCATTGACCAGGGTTCGGAATTGCTCGGCAATCTCGGGCAGAACCCGCAATCGACCATTCTCGATCACTGTGCGCAGAAAGTTGCTCGCCATCGGAGGCAACGAGCCGCGCACCACTGCAGTGATCACGCCGAAAACTTGCTCCGTCGTGACTTTGGGGCTATCAGCAACCTCGCGCAACTGCGGATGCGCCGCGATGGCAGCCAGTTCGTCCACCCATCCGGTGGCGACGCCCAAATCCGCACCCTCCGCGGTGCACGCCTTGAAAAGCGCTTCCGCATAGGGTCTGGCAATAGTGGCAAGCTCAGCCATGGCGTATTCCTTACAGTTCAGTCTTCAAACGGCCCAGCAATTCAGCATGGACGGACGGATTGACTTCCCTGCGCAGGATCTGCTCGGCGCCTTTGACCGCGAGCTGCGCCACCTGTTCACGCAACGCTTCGCGCGCCTGCACGCTCTGCTGCTGCGCTTCGGCCTGGGCGGCGGCAACAATCTTGCTGCCCTCCACCGTCGCTCGGTTTTTGGCTTCTTCGATGATGGCGCGCGCCTGGCGCTCGGCATCAGCCAAGCGCTGCGTGCTTTCGTTGCGCGTTTCAGCAAGCTGCTGCTCGACACGCTGGTTGGCCGCAGCCAGTTCGCTCTTGGCCTTGTCGGCGGCAGCCAGGCCATCGGCGACCTTCTGCGCACGCTCGTCCAGCGCATTGGCGATCGGCGGCCACACAAACTTCATCGTGAATGCCACGAGCAGCAAAAACACGATGATTTGAATGATGAGGGTAGCGGTGATGCTCACGATGGTTCCTTGGATTGCAGCGGCAGCGGGGCCGCAAGACTGAAATTGTGCGCGGACGCGCCGCCTGGCGACGCATCCATGCATTCCAACCCGGTCCGGAACTTACTTGGCGATCTGCGCGATTTGACCCAGGAAGGGGTTGGCCGTGGCGAACCACAGGGCGATACCCACACCAATGATGAACGCCGCGTCGATCAGGCCGACCAGCAGGAACATCTTGGTTTGCAATTCACCCATCAACTCGGGCTGGCGCGCGGCCGATTCGAGGAACTTGCTGCCCATGAGGCCGATGCCGATACAAGCACCGACGGCGCCCAAGCCAATGATCAGGCCGGCGGCCAAGGCAACAAAGCTGATAACTTCCATGATGACTCCTAGTGGAACAGGTTGATTGAGGAACGAAAGGGGAAACGGTACGTGGCGGCACCAAGCGCCGCATCAATGGTGATCGTGCGCTTGGCCGATATAGACCAGCGCAAGCATCATGAAGATGAAAGCCTGCAGAATGATGATCAAAATGTGGAAGATGGCCCACGCCAAGCCGGCAATCACGTGCCCGATGGCAAGCCCGATACCGGTACCGGTCAGCGCAAAGGCACCACCCATCAGCGCGATCAGCATGAAAATCAGTTCACCGGCATACATGTTGCCGAACAGTCGCAGTCCGTGCGAGAGGGTCTTGGAGGCAAATTCAATGATCTGCATCGCAAAATTCACGATGCCCAACAATACCGCCATCACCGGGTTCTTGCTGGTACCAAACGGTGCGGTGACCAGCTCATGCGCCCAGCCACCGGCGCCCTTGATCTTGATGTTGTAGTACAGACAAATCAACAGCACCGCCACCGACAGACCCATGCTGCCCGACACGTCAGCCGTCGGCAGGACACGCATGTAGGCATGCGCCGGATCACCACCTGTGGCACCGATGATCCAACCCCACACCGTCGGGATCAAATCCACCGGCAACAAATCCATGGTGTTCATCAGGGTGACCCAAATGAAGATGGACAGACCCAACGGCGCCACGAATTTGCGGCTCTCGGCGTTCTTGATGATGCCCTTGGCCTCGTTGTCGACGAACTCAACGAGCATTTCCACGGCTGCCTGAAACCGCCCCGGCACTCCGGAACTGGCCTTGCGTGCGGCCGCCCACAGAACCCAGAAAGTCAGCGCCGCCAACAGCACCGAAAAAATCACCGTGTCAAAGTGAATGACCGACATGTCAAACACCGCGGTGGACGTGCCGTTCTGCCAGAAATGCAAGTGGTGAATAACATACTCACCCGCGGTTGGACCATGTTCCACGGCAGATGTCACAGCGCTCTCAGCAGCCATCGGTTCGTTCTTTCCGCGCCCGTCCGGACTTCAGGGGCCGAACCCACAACAGGCCGACCCAATACATCTTGATTGTCAGCACCAAACTGATCAGCAAGGCTGGCCAGCTCGGCACCCCCAGAAACTTCGGCGCCGCCATCAGCAGCCCCATGGTCAAGACCAGCTTGACCCCCTCCCACAGCAACAACCCCGCCAGCGCCGCCCCCGGAGGGAAACCGTGCCTGGCCCAGCGCACCGTGCCGACCGCCGCAACCGCCGCAGGAATCACGCCGGCTGCCGCGCCGTACGCCGCAGACCAGGCAACAGCAGCGCTTTGCGTCAACAGACACGCAGCGAGAGCCACCACCAGCCCCGTCAACGCCTCCCAGAGAAGTGCCCGCGATAGAGGCACCTGTGGATACAGGCTGCGCCATTGGCGCGCCTCCTCGGCCGTCATGGGCCGGAAGGCTTGCTCGTCATCGTGGCAAAAAGACGCCTCTGCTGCCTTTGCAACTGCTTGTCGCACCGAGGCGTTTTTTCTCGTATCGTCAGACACGGCCCCGGCACCTGCAATCATTCACAAAACTTTTCGATTATACGTAAAAACCCGGGGGTGCTGAACGTTTCGCGCAGCGACTTGCATTTTTCGTCGTTTTCGTCTGCAGCCACCGAATCGGAGCGCGCTGTTATCCTATGTCTCATGAACAACACGGAGCATCCCCTTCCCATCATTGGCGGCAGCGCCAATGCACCGCAAGAGAGCCTGATCGAGTACCCCTCCGCATTCCCCATCAAGGTCATGGGCAGACACCACGACGGCTTTGTCGGTGCCATCACGCAGCTGGCACGCCAGTTTGACCCCACTTTCGACGCATCCACCGTGGAGTTGCGCCCCAGTGGCAAGGGCAACTACCTCGGCGTCACCATCACGGTGACCGCGACCAGCCGCGAGCAACTGGACGCTCTGTACCGCGCATTGACGGCCCATCCCATGGTCAAGGTGGTTCTGTAGTGCCCCTGCACCCCTGTCCACTCGGACGTGTCGAATACGAGGCCACGCAACAGGCGATGCAGGCATTCACGCTGGCGCGCAATGAAACAACGGGCGATCAGCTCTGGTTATGCGAGCACGATGCAGTTTATACGCAAGGGGTTGCAGGGAGTCCCTCACACATCCTGGAGACCCACGGCATTCCCGTTGTACGAACCAACCGCGGGGGGCAGGTGACTTACCACGGCCCCGGTCAGGTGGTGGCTTACCCGCTGATCGATCTGCGCCGCCGAGGCCGGGGGTATGGTGTCAAGGAATACGTTCATCAGCTTGAGGAAGCCGTGATTCGCACCTTGGGCGATTACGGCATCACCGGTCATCGCGTTGCCGGGGCGCCGGGCATTTACGTGCGCCTGAGTAATCCACGCAGCCACGCCATGCTCCCGCAACGGCCTCGGTACCGAGCCGTCGGCAGCCCTGCTCCCGCTCCGGATTTCGCCGATGTCGGCAAGATCGCTGCGCTCGGCATCAAGGTCAGCCGCCATTGCACCTACCACGGGGTAGCGCTCAACGTCGCAATGGACTTGGCCCCTTTTGCAAACATACATCCTTGCGGCTACGCCGGCCTGACCACCTTGGATCTTTCGAGTGTCGGTGTGCATACGTCTTGGCAGGAGGCCGCCGATCGCCTCACCAAACACCTGCAGGCACAGCTTGCTGATTGAGGCCAGGGATTCGAATGAAATTCATCTCTAGCGCCCGTGCATAGTGCGTAGAACACTATCAATTGTGGAGTTTTGGCGACCCCGAATTCCAGACAGACCTGGGTGTCGGCGATCGCACCACTTGGTCTGCCCACGCTTTCAAACCGGCCGCGTCACTCTGCAGAATTTGCTGCTTGACGCGCGGAATGGATGTTGGCTGCATCGAAAAATGACGCAAACCCATTCCGAGCAGCAAGCGCGTGAGGGACGCATCTCCTGCCATTTCGCCACAGAGACTCACTTCCTTGCCACATTGCTCTCCTGCGGTCAGCACCATCGCAATCAGCCTCAACACGGCCGGATGCAGTGGGTCATACAGATGAGCCACGGTTTCGTCGCTGCGGTCGATGGCCAGTGTGTACTGGATCAGATCGTTCGTTCCGATGGAGAGAAAATCAAACTGCTGCAGGAAGTCTTCAACCAGCAATGCGGCAGCAGGCACCTCCACCATCGCGCCCAGGCGTACCGTGCCTGCCAGCATGCCTTGAGCCGCCAATTCGTCACGTGCCAGATCGACCTGGGCGCAGGCTTGACGCGCTTCGTCCAGGTTGCCCATCATGGGAAAGAGCACGCCCACAGGCCCATGGACAGCCGCCCGCAGCAAGGCTCGCAACTGCGTGCGGAACATCGGCAAGTCCGAGAGGCTCCAGCGTATCGCCCTGAGCCCCAACGCAGGATTGACTCCAGGCCGTATGCCATCCAATGGCTTGTCTGCGCCGACGTCTATCGTGCGGATAGTCACCGGCAGACCTTTCATCCCCTCCACGACCGCACGGTAGGCCGCATACTGCTCCTCTTCGCCCGGCAAATCACTGCCACGCCCCATGAACAGAAACTCTGTTCGGAAGAGCCCGACACCCGCGGCTCCTGCGTGCATCGCTGCCGCCACGTCCTGAGGGCTTTCAATGTTCGCCAACAACTGCACCGCCTGGCCATCGCGCGTGGATGCGGGCACCACAGCCAGGTACTTCAGCCCTTCGGCATGGCGCGCCAGCTCCAATTGCCGAGCCTGATACTGCGCACGCACCTGCGCCGGCGGATCGATCAGCACCAGCCCGGCATCGCCATCCAGAATGATCCACGCATCAGGCGGCACCAGCTCGCTTGCACCGCGTGCCGCCACCACGGCAGGAATGCCCATGCTTCGAGCCACGATGGCCGTATGACTGGTCGCCGCGCCGACATCGGTCACAAACCCCGCAAACGCTCCTTCCCGATATCGCAACATGTCGGCCGGTGACAAATCGTGTGCCACGAGAATGCGCGGGGCATCGTCGTTCGATCCTGGGCGCGCCATCGACGTCAGGGGCAATCCCCCCAAGTGGTGCAACAAGCGGTCGACGACCTGGTGCAGATCACCCTTGCGTTCGCGCAGATAGGCGTCTGACATGGCATCGAACTGGCGCGCAAACAGATCCATCTGCGTCGTCAACGCCCACTCGGCGTTGTAGTGATGCTGCGTGATCCAGACAGTGACTGCATCCTGCAACGCCTCATCCTGAAGCAGCTGCAAATGAACATCAATCATGGCTGCGAGCTCGGCTGGAACGTCGCGCGGCATGGTCCGCAGCAGTCCTTGCAGTTCCTGCGCCAATGCGTCGCGCGCCTGCCCCAGCCGCTTCAATTCCTCTGGCACTTCGTCGTCAGATATCTGACGGCGCGGCACACCCGAACTCTTGCTTTGCACCACCACGGCTCGCCCTTGCGCAATGCCTTGCGCAACAGCCAGACCGTGGAGATACGATGTCATGACTGGGATGGCTACGGTGTTGTTGAGCGCCGCACGCCGCGGACGCTGCAACGTCCAGATAGCGCAGGGAGCCGATAGGTCACTCACCCTCTCCAAATTTGTCGGCAATCAATGCAAGCAGCGCCTGCATCGCCATCTCCTCCTGTTTCCCATCGGTTTCGATTTCGACCTCCGTGCCCATGCCCGCGGCCAGCATCATCACGCCCATGATGCTCTTCGCATTGACGCGGCGTTCACCGCGGCGCATCCAGACCTGGCAATCAAATCCGCTCGCCAGCTTGGTCAATTTTGCAGAGGCCCGCGCGTGCAGACCGAGGCGATTGACGATGGTGGTGGTGGTCTTGAGCATCGCTACTACCGGCCTCGGCACTCCAGCATCGCCTGAAGTTCAACCACCCCCTGCTGGCCTCCAAGCCTTGCTCTCTCGACCAGGCTTGCTATGGGTTCTTCACGGTACGTGATCGCACGCAGCACCATCGGAAGATTGACACCGGCAAGCAGCCTGACATGGTCGTCGCCAGTCAGGCTCTGCGCCACATTGCAAGGTGTTGCTCCGACGACATCCGACAGCACGAGCGTCTGCTGCGCACCAGAGCGTTGCAAAAGAGTGTGCGCTGCCTCGCACATCTGCTGAGGCTGCGCATCCGGTGCGATATCCAGCGCCAAAACGGCTGCATCACACTCGGGAAACACATGCAACGCGCACGCACGCAAGGCGCTCGCCAGTGGCGCGTGGGCTATGAGCAGCAAGCAGGTTTTCATCGACTCTCGCGGGTGGGCGCCAGATTATCGCTGCTGTTCCTGGTGGAGACACCACAGCGCATCGGCCAAGCAAGATACCAGCATGTCACCCTATGGAAGGAGTTTGAGGCTGCCAAACATCGTCTCGGCAGCTTCAGCGCCTTCCGATGGGCCCAACGCTAAGGCGTGGTACACCCGAACTCGAGCAGCATCTGCCTTTCGCACGAACCAAACGGCCTGGGCATGAACCGGCTTTCCATCGACCCCCATGCCCTGCAATGCAAGGCGAACCGACAATGGAATATCGACTGCGCCGGCAGGCACAAAACGCGCACTCGTGACCGTCGCTTGGGGGCCTGCGCTCGCGCGCACCGACGCTTGCCATTGCGTGAGCACTGGAGCGACCTGACGCTCATCCATCAGATCCATGTACGAGACGGCAAAGAGAAATCCATCCACCTTGCACCCGGTAACCGCCAGAGCCACCTCTGGCCCGGCCCAATCCACCGCCCGCTTCGCTGACTCGGGCTTGCACGGCAACAATACCTCCAGCATCGCGCCGGATGGCGTCACCGTTCGCCAGTTCAAGCGAGGACTGCAACCCAGCAGCGCACCGAGCACCAGCCATACCAAGAGCCACTTGCTCGTTGAGAAGGCGGTTGACGCAATCGTACTGCGCTGTCCCAGCATCATTGGCATGTTTGCAAATTCCTCACCGCATCGGGCCTCGTTACACTTGCGTTCACCACGTACCACTCCTCAGTCACCCCTTGCATGGATCGCCCCGCCATCGCGTTATTCAATGCCACGCACCCTGACCAGATCGACATGGTGCGCGAACTTTTCAGCGAATACGCGCTTTCTCTCGATGTGGACTTGACGTTGCAGGGCCTGCAACAGGAACTGCAGCAACTGCCCGGCGACTACAGGGCGCCCCGGGGCTGCCTGTTGCTTGCCCATGTGGAAGGCGAAACAGCAGGCTGCTGTGCCTTGCGCCCGCTGGATGATTGCGATTACCCCAATGCCGCAGAAATGAAACGCTTGTATGTGCGCAAAGCGTTTCGCGGATTCGGGCTGGGCAAGGTGCTTGCTGAAGCCATTCTGGAGCAGGCGCGGCGCCTGAGTTACAGCACGGTGCTTCTGGACACGCTGGACGACATGGAAGCCGCGCGCGCACTCTACAACGAGCTTGGCTTTACCGAAATTCCACCGTACTACCACAGCCCCTACGCTGGCGCCCACTATCTCAAAGTCGATATCCGGTGATGGCTCGCCAGCTCGGACAAGATCGCATCAGCGCGTGATCTGGGCAAGCAGCGTGTCGGCGCCGCTGACTTCAAACTTGCCCGGTCCCTCGACATTGAGTCGCTCAACCTTCCCGTTTCGTACCAGCATCGAGTAACGTTCCGAACGCAGGCCAAGCCCCTTGCCGTTCAGATCAAGCGTCAGGCCGGCAGCCTTTGCGAACGCCGCGTCACCATCGGCGAGCATGCGCACCTTTCCGTTGGTATGCTGATCGCGCCCCCAGGCGCCCATGACGAAGGCATCATTGACGGACAGGCACCAGATTTCGTCGACTCCCGCCGCACGCAGTGCATCAGCCTGTTGCACGTAACCGGGCAGATGCTGATTGGAACAGGTTGGCGTGAATGCGCCAGGTACGGCAAAGAGCGCAATCGTCTTGCCTGCCGCAGCCTGCCGGACATCCACGGGGTTGGGCCCGACACTGCAACCATTGCCCGCCTCCTCGACATACTCCGCGAGTACAACCGCCGGCAATTGATCCCCGATCTTGATCATTCCAATCTCCAGTACGTGTCTGCGAGCAACCCCCATGGCAACCCAGCGAGACACAAAAAAATGGCCCACGCATTGTGGGCCATTTTTTGCATTGGCGCAGGCGCCAGCTGTTACACCAGCACCGCTTTCTGAACCAGGCGTGTGACGACCCAGTTCTTGGTCTTGGAAAGCGGGCGGCTTTCTGCGATCTCGACGGTATCGCCCAGCTTGAATTGACCGTTTTCGTCGTGCGCGTGGAATTTGCTGGAACGAATCACGATCTTGTCGTAGATCGGGTGTTTCACGCTGCGCTCTACCAGTACCGTCACGGTCTTCGCGCGCTTGTCGCTGACCACCTTGCCAATCAAGGTGCGCTTGAGGGATGTCTTTGCTTCCGTCATGTTCGCTCCTGGTTACTTGGCGGCCTGCTTTTCAGCAAGAATGGTTTTGGCACGGGCGATATCGCGGCGAGTGCTTTTGAGCGTCCCCGTGTTGCCCAGTTGTTGCGTGGCCTTTTGCATGCGCAGACCAAAGTGTGCCTTCTGCAGGCTCTTGACTTCTTCCTTCAGCGCAGCTTCGTCCTTCTGGCGCAAATCAGCAGCTTTCGTCATTTCGATTCTCCTGCGTTACGCGCCAATGTGGCGAGAGACAAATGCCGTACGGAGCGGCAACTTGGCAGCGGCCAGGCGAAAGGCCTCGCGCGCCAGCTCTTCCGGTACACCAACAATCTCAAAGACCATCTTGCCGGGCTGAATTTCCGCCACGTAGTACTCAGGATTGCCCTTGCCGTTACCCATACGAACTTCGGCAGGTTTGGTGGAAATAGGCTTGTCGGGGAACACACGGATCCAGATCCGGCCACCACGCTTCACGTGGCGCGAAATCGCACGGCGCGCAGCCTCGATCTGACGGGCCGTCAAACGGCCACGGTCGGTGCACTTGAGACCGAAATCGCCGAACGACACCGCGTTGCCACGCGTGGCAACGCCGGTATTGCGTCCCTTTTGCTCCTTGCGGTATTTGCGGCGAGCAGGTTGCAGCATGTTTATTCTCCTTTGCCGTCCGCCGCTGCGGCAGCGGGCGCGTCTTTGCGAACGCGCTTAACGGGGGTTTCAGCGCCAGACGCGCCTTCGGGTTTGTCGCTACCGTCGACCGGAGCGGTATTGGTGCCACCGGCACGACGCGGGCCACGGCTGTCACGGCGACCATCACCACGGCCATCACGGCGCGGACCCCGCGGACGGCGCTCGTCTTCACGCGGCGTTTCGGCCACGGGAAGGTCGTTGCGTCCCAGTGTGTCGCCCTTGTACACCCAGACCTTGACGCCAATCGCGCCATAGGTGGTGTGGGCCTCGGACGTACCGTAATCGATATCGGCGCGCAGGGTATGCAGAGGCACACGGCCTTCGCGATACCACTCTGTACGGGCAATTTCAATGCCGTTCAGACGACCCGCCGACATGATCTTGATGCCCTGAGCCCCAAGACGCATGGCGTTCTGCATTGCGCGCTTCATCGCACGGCGGAACTGAATGCGCTTTTCCAGCTGCTGGGTGATGGAGTCGGCAATCAGCTTGGCATCGATTTCCGGCTTGCGCACCTCTTCGATGTTGACGGCCACGGGCACGCCAAGCAGATTTGCAAGTTCCTTCTTCAGGTTCTCGATGTCCTCGCCCTTCTTGCCAATCACCACACCCGGACGGCCCGAATAAATCGTGATGCGCGCATTCTTCGCGGGGCGTTCAATCAGCACGCGCGAAACCGCGGCGTTCTTCAGCTTGGTACGCAGAAACTCGCGCACTTTGATGTCTTCCGCCAGCTTGCCAGCGAAGTCACGATTGCTGGCGTACCAGCGGCTGGCCCAGTTGCGGCTGACCGCCAGACGGAAGCCGGTAGGATGAATTTTCTGTCCCATGGTATTCCTCTCGCCCTCAGTTGCCCACGGTCACGAAAATGTGACACGTCGGTTTGCTGATGCGGTTGCCGCGGCCCTTGGCGCGCGCCGTGAAACGCTTGAGCGTGGTGCCTTGCTCGACGTAGATGGTCTTGACCTTCAACTCGTCGATGTCGGCACCATCGTTGTGCTCAGCGTTGGCGATCGCCGATTCCAGCACTTTCTTGACGATGCCGGCGGCCTTCTTTTGCGTGAACGTCAGGATGTTGAGAGCCTGGTCCACCTTCTTGCCGCGAATGAGATCCGCGACCAGGCGACCCTTGTCCACGGACAAGCGGACGCCCCGCAGGACTGCACGTGTTTCAGACATGGTCGTTCCTTATTTTTTCTGGACTTTTTTGTCCGCCGGATGGCCCTTGAACGTACGCGTCAAGGCGAACTCACCCAGCTTGTGGCCCACCATCTGGTCGGTGATATAGACCGGCACATGTTGCTTGCCGTTGTGTACGGCAATCGTGAGGCCGATGAACTCAGGCAGCACCATCGAGCGGCGCGACCAGGTTTTGACGGGCTTCTTGTCCTTGGTGGCTACGGCCTTCTCGGCCTTGGCCAGCAGGTGATGGTCAACGAACGGACCCTTTTTGATGGAGCGAGACATTGGCTACCCCTTACTTCTTGCGACGCGACACGATCATCGTCTGTGTGCGCTTGTTGTTGCGGGTGCGATAGCCCTTGGTCAGGTTGCCCCACGGATCGACCGGATGGCGACCTTCGCCCGTCTTGCCCTCGCCACCGCCCTGAGGGTGGTCAATCGGGTTCATCGCAACGCCACGCACCGTCGGGCGGATGCCCATCCAGCGCTTGACACCGGCCTTGCCGAGCTGACGCAGGCTGTGCTCTTCATTGGCGACTTCGCCAATGGTGGCACGGCATTCGACGTGAATTTTGCGCACTTCGCCCGAACGCATGCGCACCTGGGCATAGACGCCTTCGCGCGCCAACAGCGTGGCTGACGTCCCGGCTGAACGCGCAATCTGCGCACCCTTGCCGGGTTTGAGCTCGATGCAATGGATGGTCGAACCCACCGGAATGTTGCGGATCGGGAGCGTGTTACCGACGCGGATCGGCGACTCGGAACCACTCACCACGGTAGCGCCGACTTCAATGTTGCGCGGCGCAATGATGTAGCGGCGTTCGCCATCGGCATAGCAGACCAGAGCGATGTGCGCGGAACGATTCGGGTCGTACTCGATGCGCTCGACCTTGGCCGGAATGCCGTCCTTGCTGCGCACGAAGTCGACCACGCGGTAGTGGTGCTTGTGACCACCGCCCTTGTGGCGAATGGTGATGCAACCACGGTTGTTGCGACCAGCCTTCTGGAATTGCGGCTCCAGCAAAGGCGCATAGCCTTCACCCTTGTGCAGGTGGTCGCGCGAGATCTTGACCGCGCCACGTTGGCCCGGCGTATTCGGTTTGATTTTGATGACAGCCATGATTACGCCGCCTCCCCGGACAGGTTCAGATCCTGGCCTTCCTTGAGCTGCACATAGGCCTTGCGCACGTTGTCGCGCCGACCTGTCGTTTTGCCAAAGCGCTTGACCTTGCCCTTGGTGTTGACGACCGACACACCAGTCACCTCCACTTTGAACAGCAATTCCACTGCCGCCTTGATCTCCGGCTTGGTGGCACTCTGCAGCACCTTGAACGTCACGACATTGGACTTCTCGGACACCATCGTTGCCTTCTCGGACACCACCGGTGCCACGAGCACTTGCATCAGACGGCCTTCATCGAATTGGGGCGTGCTCATGCAAACATCTCCTTGAGCTGATCGATGGCACCCTTGGTGACGAGCACCTTCTTGTAGTGCACCAACGAGACCGGGTCGGCGTAGCGCGGCTCGACGACAAACACGTTCTTCAGATTGCGCGAAGCGAGGTAGAGATTTTCATCAACCTCTTCCGCAATCACCATCACCGAATCCAGATTCATGGCCTTGAAACGCCCGGCCAGCGCCTTGGTTTTGGGCGATTCCACCTTGAGCGAATCAACCACCGCCAGACGGCCTTCGCGCGCCAGTTGCGAGAAGATGGACGCCATGCCGGCGCGGTACATCTTCTTGTTGATCTTCTGAGTGAAGTTTTCTTCCGGCAGATTCGGGAAGATGCGACCACCCCCACGCCAAAGCGGGGAGGACGTCATACCGGCACGCGCATTGCCCGTGCCCTTTTGCTTGAACGGCTTCTTCGTCGAGTGACGCACCTGCTGGCGGTCTTTTTGCGCACGGGTGCCCTGGCGGCCATTGGCACGATAGGCAACAACGATCTGATGAATCAGATCTTCGTTGTACTGACGATCAAACACGGTCTCAGGCACATCCACCTTGGATGCTGCCTGACCTTGATCATTGAGGAGCTCGAGCTGCATCAGTTCACTCCTTTGGAAACGGGCGCCTTGACGGCAGGACGCACCGTGACGAAGCCCCCTTTGGAGCCCGGGACGGCACCCTTGATGAGCAACAGCTGGCGCGCCTCATCAATACGAACCAAGTCGAGGTTCTGCGTAGTGACGGTCTCATCACCCATGTGACCCGTCATCTTTTTCCCCGGAAACACGCGACCAGGGTCTTGCGCCATGGAAATAGAACCCGGCACGTTGTGCGAACGGCTATTGCCATGCGACGCACGCTGCGAACTGAAATTGTGGCGCTTGATGGTGCCGGCGTAGCCCTTGCCGATCGAAGTGCCCTGCACGTCGACCTTCTGACCAACCGCAAACACATCGCTGACAGGCACCGAATTGCCGGCAGCGTATTTGCCAGCGGTATCTTGCGTTACACGGAATTCACGGATGATTTGACCGGCCTGCACACCCGCCTTGGCAAGGTGTCCAGCCTGCGGCTTGGTGACACGCGAAGCCTTGCGTGTACCGTAAGTGACCTGCAAGGCCACATAGCCATCATTTTCCTGGGTCTTTATCTGGGTGACCCGGTTGCCAGAAACGTCAAGCACCGTGACGGGAATGGATTCCCCATCATCGGTGAACAGGCGCATCATGCCAACCTTGCGGCCCAGCAACCCCAAAGAGTTACTCAGACTCATATTATTTCTCCAAAACTTCCACCGCCTCAACTGCAATTGGTCAAGACGTTTGCCCTGCACCGCCCTTGTGCGAACGATGCAGGTGTGTGAAAGAAGGTTGTTCGAACTTCACGCGCCCGAATTCTCGGCTTCGCGCGAAGCTTTTGATTCTATAACAACAACTCACTGCAAGCAAGTTGCACGGCGTACCACGGGCGCATCGACCCGCAGCACACAGCGCAATCACTGCAGCTTGATTTCCACATCGACGCCCGCCGGCAGGTCCAGCTTCATCAGCGCGTCCACCGTCTTGTCGGTCGGGTCAACGATGTCCATCAAGCGCTGGTGCGTGCGGATTTCCAGCTGGTCACGGCTCGTCTTGTTGACGTGCGGCGAACGCAGGATATCGAAACGCTTCATGCGCGTCGGCAGGGGCACGGGACCCTTGACGATGGCGCCGGTGCGCTTGGCGGTATCGACGATCTCGGCAGCCGACTGGTCGATCAGTTTGTAGTCAAACGCCTTCAGGCGGATACGAATTTTTTGCTTGGACATGAATAATCCTCAGTGATCCCAAGAATTACTCAATGACCTTGGCCACAACCCCGGCGCCGACGGTACGCCCGCCTTCGCGGATGGCGAAGCGCAGCCCTTCTTCCATGGCGATGGGGTGGATCAG
>NZ_MEDS01000014.1 GCF_001724135.1 Comamonas sp. SCN 65-56
CACCGAACGACTGCTTGAACCCATCGGTAACATTCCACCAGTAGAAGCTGAAGCAAAATACTTCAGTAACTTGGCAATCAAACACGCTTCGGAAGAGGCGGCCACTTTAACCACGTAGCCTCCTCGAAACCTGGGGCGATTCAAAGCGGACTTACATCATGTGTTGGCGTTCAAACGCTGCAATCGCGCCTGCTGGCGGCGCTGCTGACGCACCACCGGATTACTGTCAGCCAACATTATGGCGTCCGACCGTATTGCTGGCGAGACATCGGCTTCCGGCGCCGCTTGTCCAGGTACCAACTCACCATCAGGTGTGGTTAATTGGCCTTTACGAAAAGTCTTGTCCAGAAACTCCCGAAAGTCTGCCGGATGCCAATACTCGCGGCCGCCAAAACGCACCGGTGCAGGCATGGTACCCGCGCGGATGTAGTTCTCGATCGTCTTCCTGCTGCAGCCGTCGAAGATACGGGCGGCATCCGCCATGGTGATCAGCTTGAAATCCGAGAGAGACATGAGATATCACAGAGAAGTTATGACGCCTCGTCTAGGTCGTGAATTTATCTTGCTCGAAGAATCTCCAATTTGCGCTCGCCGTTTGGCATGAAAGACGCGGCTTCCTCAGGTGAGTGGCGCACGACGCGCGATACTGGGAATGCAATGACGGCGGCCACGTCAGCCCGCCCAGCTGCGTCCCCAACAGGGACTTCTGCCGCGCTCGCTACGTCAAGCGAAGCGTCGTCGACCGTGACCGAAGCGCTAACGAGCGCATGCGAATCTGCAGGGTCGCTACCCTCCACTAAGCTGGATGCAGACACCTCGGCGGCCCTGTTCAAAAACTTGCGCCCCCGATGGATGCGATATTTTTTTTTCGTTCTTGAAGCACTCATCTATCTTCTTTGCCACCCGCCCCGAGCACAGATGGGCATAGCGCATCAGCATCCGCAAGTCCCGGTGTCCACTAAAAACCTGCAACTCCGGCAACGTGAACTTACCGGTCTCCGCCAGACGCGACAACGCTTCGTGACGTGCGTCATGGATGTGCAGGTCGGTGATTTTTGCTATCTCACATCCCTTGCTCCAGGCGCCTACGAGATAGTCAATCCCCAGGTCGAAAACCCGCTCGGTGTCGCGGGGTAGCTCGCGCACTAGCTGCACTAGATCTTCGCGCAGTGCCAGCTTGCGTGGACGCCCGTTTTTAGTCTTAGGAAGATAGGCCGTCTTCGCGACGAAATCGACGTGCTTCCACGGCAACCCGAGCGTCTCGCCCCGGCGTGCAGCGGTCATGACCTGGAACAGATAAAAAACCTGTAAATAGGGCACAGCCTCAGCCGTCTCCTGCGCCAGCGGGAGCAACTCAGTACGGACTTTCGCCAGCACCTTTTTGCGTGCGCTGACGCTCGTAAACACATGGTCGGCAAGAGCGGCGTCGGCAAGTTCGCTCAATCGAGCCTCAACGGCACGCTCGAAGTCCAGCGCGGCGAAGGCCTCCAGCAGGCGGCGCTCTTCGTCGTCCGCGATGCGGCGATCGCGCTCATTGAAGTACTTCGGCCGGCGGACCGCGTCCATGGGATTCTTCGCCAGCGGGTAGTCCCAGACAGAGATGGCAATCTTGAAGAGAGCCTTCAGGCGGTCAATTTCGCGGTCGACCGTAGCCGGTGCGACGGCATCGATTCGCTCATTGATGAAATTCTCGACGTCCACCGTCGTGATTTCCGACAGCGGCTTGTGAATCCAAGCCAGCTCGCCGCTGCTGCGGCGCATCTGAAACTTGCTCACCCGCGCGGCGAGACCGCGCCTGCGCCGCTCTTCGCGATATTTCTCGAGCAGTTCGAGGCCGACCGGCCCGCTATCGGCGAGCCAGCCCTCCAGCGAATAGGAGAGCACCTGATGGCTCTTGTGTTTTGGCGCTTCCTCGAGCAGGTAGCGCACCATCAGTTCAGCGAGGCTGACTTTGAGCGATGCCGTGTAGTCGACGAATAATCCGCGACTGCGCTCTTCCGTTGTCCGGGCGATGAAACCTTCGGCTTCCTTGCGCGTCTTGAACGTCGCGCTCAGCGGCTTGTGCCCTTTGTCGCGAATACGCACGAGCCAGCTTTCATCGAGCTGCTCGACACGCGGCTTCAAGCGTTGCGCGCGCAAACACGCCATGTAGCTTCCAACGTCATCGAGCCGGTTGAAGCTGAAGTGCCGGGTCAGGTCGTCGCGGTTCTTGACCGCGACACGAAAGCGCCCGCGGTTGGTGAGGTCAGCCATGTGAGTCTCCAGTTGACAAGGGAGACTCGTGAAGTGAATGGGTTTTAGCCTTGTCGAGTTTCTGTCCCACCCAACTCTGCTTTCGTGGAACAGATTTGGAACAGAACCTGTTAAAACACAAAAGCCGCGGAGTTCGCGGCTTGTATGTCCTTGATTGGCAAGGAAATTCTGGTCGGGGTGAGAGGATTCGAACCTCCGGCCTCTACGTCCCGAACGTAGCGCTCTACCAGGCTAAGCTACACCCCGATGGCTCCGCATGATTCAGCGAGCTCACACTCGCCGCTCAAGCAACTGAGCCGCCAATTGTAGCAGCGCTTTGGTATGAGAATTGGCTGGAAGCACAGACAGCGCCTGCACTGCCAGCTGTGCCTGGGCCTGTGCTGCGGCCCGCGTGGCGCTCATGGCATCCGTCGCATGCACAACGCCCGCCACTGCGGCAAGTTCATCGGTCGATCCGGTCTCGATCACCCTGCGCAGCAGTGCACGCTGCTCCTCAGTACCACGCTGCATCGCGATGATAAGCGGCAACGTCATCTTGCCTTCGCGCAGGTCATCGCCAATGTTCTTGCCCATCTCGTGCACGTCGCCTTCGTAGTCCAGTGCGTCATCTATGACTTGGAACGCCGTGCCCAGCGCCTGCCCATAGGCTGCACAGGCCTGCTCCACCGAAGCGCTGCTTCCGGCAAGCACCGCCGCCAGGCGTGCACTGGCTTCAAACAACTTGGCTGTCTTGGAGCGAATCACTTCCAGATACCCGGCCTCTGTCAGGCTGGCATCGTGCGTATTGACCAGTTGCTGCACCTCGCCCTCGGCAATTACATTGGTCGCATCCGCGAGAATCTCCATCACCCGCATGTCGCCCGTCTGCACCATCATCTGGAAGGCGCGCGAGTACAGGAAATCGCCGACGAGCACGCTGGCCGGGTTGCCAAAATTCTCATTGGCCGTCGCATGACCACGGCGCAAGGTTGACCCGTCTACAACATCATCGTGCAGCAGTGTCGCCGTATGAATGAACTCCACCACCGCCGCCAGGTTGTAACGGCGGACATCCAGGCATTCCAGCGCACCGCACATGAGCAGCAGCAGAGCAGGTCGCAAGCGCTTGCCGCCCGCCTGAATGATGTAATGCGCTACCTCACCGACCAGAGCCACTGAAGAGCTCAGCCGTGCGGCAATGACCTTGTCCACCTCGCGCATATCATCGGCGATCAGGGCCAAAGCGGCAGTTGTGCTGGATGCAGGGGCGCTCAAGGAGAGTCTCACGAAGTTGGTCGTCAAGTCCGGCGAATTATATGAAGCACCGCCAATCCCCCTCAACGACCCGGCAGCGCGATTTGGTCAACGGCACAATATCCAGTACAATCAGCGGTTCTGCAAAAATTCGTTTGCAGATCTCACTACATAGAGGTTTACATGTACGCGGTCATAAAAACCGGCGGCAAGCAGTATCGCGTTGCCACCGGCGAAAAAATCAAGATAGAACAGATTGCTGCGGAAGTAGGCCAGGAGATCGTGCTGGATCAGGTACTGGCTGTCGGTAACGGCAGCGAGCTCAAGGTCGGTACACCCCTGGTGTCCGGAGCAAGCGTCAAAGCGACGGTGGTGGCCCACGGCCGTCACGACAAGGTTCGCATCTTCAAGATGCGCCGGCGCAAGCACTACCAGAAACGCCAAGGCCATCGCCAGCAGTTCACCGAACTGCAGATCGATGCGATTGCCGCTTGAATACAGGGGATTGAACCATGGCACACAAAAAAGGCGGCGGCTCGACGCGAAACGGGCGGGATTCCAAGCCCAAAATGCTCGGTGTGAAAGCTTACGGCGGTGAACTGGTGAACGCCGGCTCCATCATCGTGCGCCAACGCGGCACGCGCATGCACGCTGGCAGCAACGTCGGCATCGGCAAAGACCACACGCTGTTCGCTCTGGTCAGCGGTCACGTATCCTTCAGCACCAAGGGTGCCTTGTCCAAGCACACGGTCAGCGTTACTCCTGCCTGATACTGGTACTTTGACCACTCCAAAGCCCCGAGCCATCGGGGCTTTGTTGTTTGGACAGTCACACCGACTCACTACACTCGCACACCATGAAATTCGTGGATGAAGCCTTCATCGATATCGCAGCCGGAGATGGTGGCAACGGCTGCGTATCGTTTCGCCACGAAAAGTACAAGGAGTTCGGCGGTCCGAACGGCGGCGATGGCGGGCGTGGTGGTCATGTATTTGCCGTTGCCGATCCCAACCTGAACACGCTGGTGGATTACCGCTACGCGCGCCGACACGAGGCCAGGCGCGGCGAACACGGCATGGGCTCCGACATGTTTGGTGCAGCAGGAGACGACATCACGCTCAAGATGCCGGTCGGCACCATCATCACCGACGCCGACACCGGCGCCGTTCTGTACGAGCTGCTCGAGCCCGGCAAGCCGCTGCTGATCGCCAAGGGCGGCGATGGTGGTTTTGGCAACCTGCGCTTCAAGAGCGCGATCAACCGCGCACCGCGCCAGAAGACGCCAGGATGGCCAGGCGAGAAAAAAAGCCTCAAACTTGAGCTCAAGGTGCTGGCCGACGTCGGCCTTCTGGGCATGCCCAACGCGGGCAAGTCCACGCTCATCGCCGCAGTTTCCAACGCGCGGCCCAAGATTGCGGATTATCCTTTCACGACGTTGCACCCCAACCTCGGCGTGGTGCGCGTGAGACCGGAGCAGAGTTTCGTCATTGCCGATATTCCCGGTCTCATTGAAGGCGCCTCCGAAGGCGCGGGTCTTGGACACCAATTCCTGCGCCACCTGCAACGCACCCGACTGCTGCTGCACATCGTGGACATGGCACCGTTCGATGAATCGGTGGATCCCGTGGCGCAGGCCAAGGCCATCGTCACCGAGCTGAAAAAGTACGACTCCGCGCTGCACGCCAAGCCGCGCTGGCTGGTGCTCAACAAGCTGGACATGGTGCCTGCTGAAGAGCGCGCTTTCCGCGTCAAGGATTTCGTCAAACGCTTCCGCTGGAAGGGGCCGGTGTTCGAGATTTCAGCGCTGACACGCGAGGGCTGCGAGTCGCTGGTCAGAGAGATCTACCAGCATGTGCATGCGGAACAAGTGGCCGGACAACCGCCAGCCGACGTTGATCCGCGATTCGCCGACCTCAGCGATCCACCGCACTGAAATATTATTTTGATAGCTTAATGCGAATAACCAATAAGCGTTACAGCGATTTTAATGAAAAATTCAAGCTCTCCGCTGCGTGACGCGCACCGCATCGTCGTCAAGGTCGGCTCCAGCCTTGTGACCAACGAAGGGCGCGGACTGGATGCGCAGGCGATTGGCGAGTGGGCCCGCCAGCTCGCGGCCCTGGTGCGCGGAGATGCCGGCATTCCGCGCGAAGTCATCATGGTCTCCAGCGGCGCGATTGCCGAAGGCATGAAACGCCTGGGCTGGCGCACCCGCCCGAGTGAAGTGCGCGAGCTGCAGGCCGCGGCCGCTGTCGGGCAGATGGGCCTGGCACAGATGTACGAAACCAAGCTGAGCGAGCAGCACCTGCCCAGCGCGCAGGTGTTGCTCACGCATGCCGACCTCGCCGATCGCGAGCGCTATCTCAACGCCCGCTCTACCCTGCTGACCTTGCTGGAGCATGGCGTGGTGCCGGTCATCAACGAAAACGACACCGTGGTCACCGATGAGATCAAGGTGGGCGACAACGACACCTTGGGTGCGCTGGTCACCAACCTCGTCGAGGCCGATGCGCTCATCATCCTCACCGATCAGCAGGGTCTGTACGCCGCCGACCCGCGCCGTGTACCCGATGCCGCGTTCATCCACGAAGCCCAGGCTGGCGACCTGCAGCTCGAAGCCATGGCGGGCGGAGCGGGTTCATCGATCGGCAAGGGCGGGATGATCACCAAGATCATCGCTGCCAAGCGTGCCTCGGGCTCGGGCGCGGCCACCGTGATCGCATGGGGGCGCGAACCCGACGTGCTGCTGCGCCTGGCGCGGGGCGAATCCATTGGCACGCTGTTGACAGCGCATACCCACAAGCACCAGGCACGCAAGCAGTGGATGATGGACCACTTGCAATTGCGCGGCTCGGTCACCGTGGATGCCGGCGCCGCCGCAGTGCTGCGCGAGGCCGGCAAGAGCCTGCTGCCTATCGGCATGGTGGCCGTCGAGGGGGAATTCGTGCGCGGCGACGTGATCGCGGTGCGCGACGCCGCCGGTTCCGAAATTGCCAGGGGCCTGGCCAATTACGCCAGCGCCGAAGCGCGCCTGCTGTGCCGCAAGCCGTCTTCCGAATTCGAACGCTTGCTCGGCTATGCGGCCGATCCGGAAATGGTGCACCGTGACAACATGGTGCTCACTCAGGGCTGATGGCGCACCAGCTCGCGCCCTATTGAATCGGTGGGCGCACTTGTGGATTGTCCGCCTCCGGTTGGGGATCCGGATCAAAGCTGGCGCCTGGCGGGAGTTCCACACCCGGATGCACCAGCATGGAACCTGACCGATAGGCGCTGACATAGTCCGCTCCAGCGTGGTCGCGCCCGCGCATGCTGGAGCGCAGATAGCGATTGCGCTGCAAGGTGCGCGGCAGAAAGCGCGAAAGCTCGGTCAAGGCCAGTTCGTAGACTCCGCGCTTGAACTCCACCACGACATCGAGTGGCACCCAGTAATCGTTCCAGCGCCAGGCATCAAACTCCGGGTGGTTGGTGGCGCGCAAGTTCAGATCCCAATCATTGCCCGTGAGCTGCAGCAAAAACCAGATCTGTTTTTGTCCCTTGTAGTGTCCGCGTGCATCCCGGCGGATATAACGGTCCGGCACCTCGTAGCGCAACCAGTCCCGCGTACGGGCAACCACACGCACGTGGTGGGCCAAGAGCCCAACCTCTTCGTGCAGCTCCCGGAACATCGCCTCTTGAGGACTTTCGCCCCGATCGATGCCACCCTGCGGAAACTGCCAACTGTGCGTACCTAAGCGTTTGCCCCAAAATACCTGGTTTCTCTGGTTGAGCAGAATGATGCCGACATTTGGCCTGAAGCCTTCCCTGTCGAGCATAATCGAACCCCAATTCTTGCAAATTGAGTCCATTATGCACGCTTGCATTCCTGCGGCAAGCGCTGTCACTGCGGACAGCAAAGTCACGCGATGAAAGCCTCCCAGTTTTTTATTTCCACCCTCAAGGAAGCCCCCGCCGACGCCGAGATCGTCAGTCACCAGTTGATGATGCGCGCCGGCCTCATCAAGAAGCTCGGCGCGGGCATCTACAACTACATGCCGATGGGGCTGCGGGTGATCCGCAAGGTCGAAGCCATCGTGCGCGAAGAGATGAACCGCGCTGGCGCCGTGGAATGCACCATGCCCGTGGTGCAGCCAGCCGAGCTGTGGCAGGAGACCGGGCGCTTTGAAAAAATGGGCCCCGAGCTGCTGCGCATCAAGGATCGCCACCAGCGCGACTTCGTGATTCAGCCCACCAGCGAAGAGGTAGTGACCGACATCGCGCGCCAGGAGCTGCGCAGCCACAAGCAGTTACCGAAAAACTTCTACCAGATCCAGACCAAGTTCCGCGACGAACGTCGCCCGCGCTTTGGCCTGATGCGCGGGCGCGAGTTCATCATGAAGGACGCCTATTCCTTCGACAAGAGCCGCGAAGCGGCGCAGATCAGCTACCAGTCCATGCGCGCGGCCTATGCGCGCATCTTTGATCGCTTCGGGCTCTCGTACCGCGCAGTGCGCGCTGATTCGGGCGCGATTGGTGGCGACCTGTCCGAGGAATTCCAGGTGATCGCCGCCACCGGCGAGGACGCCATCGTCTATTGCGCGGCCAGCGATTACGCCGCCAACATGGAGAAGGCCGAGAGTGCACCGCCCGGCGCCGCCCGCCCTGTCCCCGGGGAGGCGCAAACACTCACGCCCACGCCGGGCAAGAGCACCTGTGCGGCCGTGGCCGAGTTGCTCGGGCTGCCGCTTGAGCGCACAGTCAAATCGCTGGTGCTGGCGACGGATGAGAAAAACGAGGCCGGTGACATCGTGGGTGCCAGGGTCTGGCTGCTGCTGCTGCGCGGCGACCACGACATGAACGAAGTCAAGGTATCCAAGGTGGCGGGACTGGACGCGGGTTTCCGCTTTGCCACCGTGGCCGAGATCGAGGAGCACTTCGGCGCCAAACCAGGCTACCTCGGGCCCTTGAACCTGCTCAAGCCCGTCACCATCGTGGCCGACCGCGAAGTCGCGGTGATGGCCGACTGGGTCTGCGGCGCCAACCGCGAAGACTTTCACGTCACCGGCGTGAACTGGGGGCGCGACCTGCCCGAACCGGCGCTGGTGGCCGATCTGCGCAACGTGGTGGCGGGTGACCCCTCGCCCGACGGCAAAGGCGAACTCACGATCGAGCGCGGCATCGAGATCGGCCACGTGTTCTACCTGGGCACCAAGTACTCGAAAGCGATGAACGCCACCTTCCTCGGCGAGGATGGCAAGCCTGCATTCTTTGAAATGGGTTGCTATGGCATCGGTATTACGCGCCTGCCTGCCGCCGCGATCGAGCAGAATCACGACGAGCGCGGCATCATCTGGCCCGATGCGATCGCGCCCTTCACCGTCGTGCTCTGCCCCATAGGCATGGATCGAAGCGAGGCGGTTCGCAACGCAGCGCAAAAGCTGCATGCGGATTTGATCGCAGCGGGCGTCGATGTCATACTGGACGACCGTGGCGAGCGCCCCGGCGCGATGTTTGCCGACTGGGAGCTGATCGGCGTGCCGCATCGCGTGGTGCTCTCGGACAGAGGCCTCAAGGAAGGCCAAGTGGAGTACCAGCACCGGCGCGCAAGCACAGCCACCCAGATGGATCTTGCAGACGTCGCACACTACCTTTTGGATCACATCGGCAAGCAATGAAGGGATTGGAAACCACTCGCAGGCACTGGCTGCTGGCACTGGGTGCAGGCCCGGCCGGTTGGCTGGGTCTGCCTGCGGCAGCCCATGCAGGGGGGCAGATCGAGGAACCCCTGGCGGATTCGGTACGCAGCGCCCTAAGCGCTGCGGTTACTGATCTGGCGCCGCCCGAGCCGGTCTTTGCCAGCACCGAGGGGCGCATCACCTATCTTCGCTGGCTCGGAACGATGAGCGATCGGCTGCGCGCACGCAAAACCAGTTGGGAGCAGCGGCGCGATTTCCTTCAGACCGTCTGGTACGAATCCAAGCGCGCTGGCCTGGATGAATCACTGGTGTTGGGCCTGATCCAGGTGGAGAGCGCCTTCCGCAAGTTTGCCGTGTCTTCCGTCGGGGCGCGCGGCTACATGCAGGTGATGCCGTTCTGGTCGCGCCTCATCGGCGACAGCGATGTCGGCAAGCTGTTCCACCTGCAGACCAATCTGCGCTTTGGCTGCGTGATCCTGCGCCACTACCTGGACCGTGAAAACGGCGATCTGTACATGGCGCTGGGTCGCTACAACGGCAGCCGCGGCCGATCGCACTACCCCAACGCCGTTTTCGCCAACCAGCGGCACTGGAAATTTCAGGAATCGACGCGCAGCGCCTGAGTTGCTTCAGCGGGCGGTTGGGCTGCAGGCAGCCGGGTGACCATGACTTGGTCGATGCGATAGCTGTCCACGTCCAGCACTTCAAACAGATAGCCACCGAATTTCACGCTGTCGGTGCGCCGCGGCACACGCCTGAGCATCACCATCAGAAAACCCGCCAGCGTCTCATATTCATCTGCGCTGGGAAGTTCGTCCAGCTGCAGTGCGTGCAGCACATCCTCGATCGGCGCCACACCATCGATCAGCCACGAATTTTCATCACGGCGCACGATCTGCTCTTCATCGGCCGGGCCGATCAGCTCGCCCATGACCGTGCTCATCACGTCATTGAGCGTGACCACACCGACCACGCGGCTGTATTCATTGACCACCACCGCAAAATCCTCGTGCGCCTGGCGGAACTGCTCCAGCACATCGGCCAGGGTCAGCCGGTCGGGCACAACCAGCACCTTGCGCACCAGCGCGTCGTCGCGCAATGAAAGCGGCTGGTTGTTGAGCACACGCTGAAACAGATCCTTGGCATCCACATAGCCGACCACGTGGTCGATGTCGCCCTCGCACACCGGGTAGGTGGAAAACGGCTCGGCCGCGATGCGCAAGCGGATGACCTCGTCCGGATCGTCGCGCAAAAAATAGGCTACGCGCTCGCGCAGTGTCATCACCGAGGCCACCGCGCGCGAGTCGAGCTCGAACAGATTGGCAATCACCTGCTGCTCGCGCTCGGCCAAGACGCCCGCACGGGCCCCGGCCTCGGTCATCGCGAGGATGTCCTCGAAGGTGACGTGATCGTCGCGCTGGCCCGGCGCACCCAGCAGCCGCAGCAGCCCGTCGGCAGAACGGCTGTACAGCCACACCAGTGGTTTGAACACCAGCATGCATACGTGCATGGGCCGCACCACGCGCAGCGCGATGCGCTCGGGCTGCGCCATCCCGAGGCGCTTGGGCAGCAGGTCGGCGAACAGGATGAAGAGCGAGGTGACAAGCAGGAAGGACGCGACAAAACCCAGCGTCTGCGCGCTGGCAAGAGGCAGCCAGTGCGCCAGCCACGCGGTGAAATGGCTGCCCAACGCACCTTCGCCGACGATGCCGCCCAAAATGGCCACCGCATTCAGCCCCACCTGCACCACGGTGAAGTAGTCGCCCGGCTGCTCCTGCACCGCCAGCACCTGCCTGGCACGCACGTCGCCGTCGTCGGCCATCTGGCGCAAGCGCAAACGGCGCGACGCGGCCAGCGAAATCTCGGCCAGCGAGAAAAACGCGCTGGCAACAATCAGCAGTGCGATGAGCAAGAGGCTTTGGATCAGCGTCATGGGCCAGGCAGAAGTGGCGGGGCGCCGCGTTCGGCAAACCAGTGTAACGGGCGGCCCGCGGGCGGTTCGGCGTGTAGATCAGCTGCGCCGCGAAGTCACGACGATGCCGCCCACGATCAGCAGAAACGCCCAACCGTGATAGGCATGCGGCAATTCACCCAGAAACGCCGCCGACATCAGCGCCGCGAACAAGGGCGTGAGGTTGAGGAAAAACCCCGCCAGCACCGGCCCGCCCTGGCGCACGCCCTCACCCCAGAAACGATACGCCAGTACCGCCGGACCGAGCGCGATGAAGGCCAGCGCCGCTGCCAATGGCCAGCTCCAGCGAATCGCGTGGAAATCCCCCAAGGTCCACTCCACCCCGGCAAAAAAGCCGGACCAGCCCAGGCCGAAGATGAGCTGCGCCATCAAGAACGCGCTCCAGTCGGCGCGCAACGCGCGCGGCTCGTCGGTGCGCTGCAGCAGCCAGCTGTAGAACGCCCAGGCAATGGTGGCCAAGACCATGTAGAGATCGCCCGGTACCAGCCGCAGCGCGACGAGTTGCTGCCAGTCGCCTCGACTCAAGACCAGCAACACTCCGGCAATCGACAGCAGCGCGCCCAGCGCCTGCCCACGCGCCACCGGTGCCTGAAAGAACAGCGCGCCCACCAACAGCATCCAGACCGGAAGGCCTGCGGCCACCAGCGTGACGTTGACGGGCGTTGAGGTTTGCAACGCCAGGTACTGCAGCGCGTTGTAGCTGCCTATGCCCAGCAGCCCCAGCATGGCGTAGCGCCGCCAGTGGCCCCATACGCTGCCCGAAGGCGCGAGCACGCGCCAAGCCAGCGGCAGCAGCACGATGAAGGCCAGCAGCCAGCGCAAAAAGTTCAGCATCGACGGACCAACCAATGCATGCACCATGCGCCCGACGACGGCATTGCCGGCCCACAGCAGTGGCGGAATCGCGAGCATCGCGATCGTGGAAGGAGAAATGCGGCCCAACATCAAGCCAGCGACTGTAACGGCTTGCACCCTCTTTGCTGCGTTGCAAGGTCAAACGTGGCACGATCGCTCCATCCCTTTTCATTTGATGACAGGAGTGTTGCCTCATGGTTCGTGCCGTCCAGATCCGCCAGCACGGCGGCCCCGAAGTCCTTGAACTCGTCGACCTGCCGGTGGGCGAGCCCGGCCCGGGCGAAATCCGCATTCGTCACCACGCCATCGGGCTCAACTTCATCGACGTGTACTTTCGCACCGGCCTGTACGCGGGCGCCTTGCCGATGGTGCCGGGCGGCGAAGGGGCAGGCGTCATCGAAGCCGTGGGCATGGGCGTCACCCACCTGAAGGTGGGCGACCGCGCGGCCTACGCCGGGCCGCAGGGCAGCTATTGCGAGGCGCGCGTGCTGCCCGCCACCACCGTCTGCAAGCTGCCGGACGCCATACCCTTCGATACCGGCGCGGCGATGATGCTCAAGGGCCTGACGGCGCAATACCTCTTGAAAAAGTCGCGCCCTGTCGAGGGGCTGGAGCCGGGCGACTTCGTGCTTTTTCACGCCGCCGCCGGGGGCGTGGGCCTGATCGCCTGCCAGTGGGCACGCGCGCTTGGGTTCAAGCTCATCGGCACCGCAGGCAGTGATGAAAAATGCGCTCTGGCGCTTGCCAATGGTGCAGCATATGCTATCAATTACGCCAAGGAAGACTTCGCTGCGCGCGTGAAGGAGATCACCGGCGGCCAAGGGGTGAAGGTGGTCTACGACTCGGTTGGCAAGGACACATGGGAAGGCTCGCTCTCATGCCTGCGCCCCTTTGGCCTGATGGTGAGCTTTGGCAATGCCTCGGGGCCGGTGCCGCCGTTTGCGCCCGGCATCCTGGGCGCCAAGGGGTCGCTGTACGTCACGCGCCAAACGCTGTTCACCCACATGGCCACGCGTGCCTCCACGCAGGCCATGGCAGACGACCTGTTTGACGTGGTCGCGAGCGGCAAGGTGGCCATCCACATCGGCCAGCGACACGCCCTCGCCGACGTGCAGCAGGCACACCGCGACCTGGAAGCGCGCAAGACGACGGGCTGCACCATCCTGACGCTGCCCTGAGCGCCGCGCCAAAGCGTCTCACACGACGGCGTGCACAAGCACGGCATCGTGCTGCGCTGCCATGCCGGCATACCAGCGAAAATACCCGCAAGCCGCCGGTGCCGCCCCAGGTCGGCATGCACGACCTAGAGCAAAAAACCCGCGTCCTTGTGACAGGAGCGGGTTTTGAGGTGTCATGGGGCTTTGTGAGACCCCGATTTGGTGGAGGTAAGCGGGATCGAACCGCTGACCTCTTGCATGCCATGCAAGCGCTCTCCCAGCTGAGCTATACCCCCAAATGTTGGCGGAGTGGACGGGACTCGAACCCGCGACCCCCGGCGTGACAGGCCGGTATTCTAACCAACTGAACTACCACTCCAGCACAGCTTTTGTTGCTACGTTTACCGCAGCAACCAAGTGCCGTACAACTTGGCGACCCTACGGGGATTCGAACCCCGGTACTCACCGTGAAAGGGTGATGTCCTAGGCCTCTAGACGATAGGGTCAAATTCCCAGGAACTTGCGTTCATCTTCCCTGAAGCGCTCTGATCTGCGTTACGATCTGATCGTAATCAGGAAAGACGCGCATTGTAGCGTGGATTTTCAGCGCTTCTGGAGTCGCGCGAGGATTTTTTCACGGCCGAGCAATTCCAGCACCGCATCGACCGACGGAGTGTGCGCCACGCCCATGGTGAGCACGCGCAGCGGCATCGCGAGCTGCGGCATCTTGATGCCCTGCGCCTTTAACACCGCTTTCAGCGCCGCGTTGATGGCCTCGCGCGTCCACTCCACGCTCTGAATCGCTTCAGCAAACGCGGCCAAGGGCGCGTCGGCGGCGGCGGTGAGCTGCTGCGCCACGTCCTCGGCATTGCGCTCGATGGTATCGACGTAAAACAGGCGCGCCCAGTTCGCCAGATCAACCAGCGTTTCGCAGCGGTCCTTGAACAGCGCGCAGATGCGCGACAGGCGGTCGTCGGCATCGATTTGTGCGCCGCTCACGCCCGCGTTCAACATGAAGGGGCGCACCAGGCGCGCGAGTTCATCATCCGCCAGCGCCTTCAAGTGCTGCGCATTCACCCAGCGCAGCTTGGCTTCATCAAACTGACCGGCGCTCTTGCCCAGATGGTCGAGGTTGAACCACTCAAGAAACTGCGCGCGCGAGAAGATTTCATCATCGCCGTGGCTCCAGCCCAGGCGCGCAAGGTAGTTGACCATCGCGTCGGGCAGATAGCCCGCGTCGCGGTACCAGGTGACGGGTTTGGCGCCGCGGCGCTTGCTCATCTTCTCGCCGTCTTCGTTCAGCACCGTCGGCAGGTGGGCGAACACCGGCGGCTGCACGCCCAGCGCCTCGTAGATGTGGATCTGGCGCGGGGTGTTGTTGACGTGGTCATCGCCGCGGATCACGTGGGTGATCGCCATGTCCATATCGTCGACGCAGACGCAGAAGTTGTAGGTGGGCGTACCGTCAGGACGGGCAATCACCAAGTCGTCGAGTTCGCTGTTCTGGAATTCGATGCGGCCCTTGCACTTGTCGTCCCAGCCAACAGTGCCGGTTTGCGGCGTCTTGAAGCGCAGCACCGGCTGCACGCCTGCAGGGATGGGGGGCAGCACCTTGCCTGGTTCGGGCCGCCAGGTGCCGTCGTAGCGCGGCTTTTCCTTGGCGGCGCTTTGGCGTTCGCGCAGCGCGTCGAGCTCCTGCACGCTCATGTAGCAGGGGTAAACGTGGCCGCTGGCCTTGAGCTGTTCAAGCACCGCCTTGTAGCGCTCCATGCGCTGCATTTGGTAGAACGGGCCCTCGTCGATGTCGAGCTGCAGCCACTGCATGCCTTCGAGAATCACGTCCACGGCCTCTTGCGTGGAGCGCTCCAGGTCGGTGTCCTCGATGCGCAGGATGAAGTCGCCGCCATTGGCACGGGCAAACGCCCACGGGTACAGCGCCGAGCGGATGTTGCCCAGGTGGATGAAGCCCGTCGGCGACGGGGCGAAGCGGGTACGTACTTTGTTTGTGCTCATGCCAAGGTGTCCAGGCCGCGAAGCAAATCGGCCTTCAGATCGTCCATGTGTTCCAGGCCCACCGAGATGCGAATCAGGCCCTGTTTGACGCCCGCCGCCTGGCGCTGCTCTTCCGACAGGCGCCCGTGCGAGGTGCTGGCGGGGTGGGTGATGGTGGTCTTCACGTCGCCCAGGTTGGCGGTAACCGAGCACACGCGCGTGGCGTCGATCACGTGAAAGGCGTTGGCGCGCAGTTGCTCGGGCGTGGTGCCGACGACATCAAACGCCAGCACCGTGCCGCCCATGCCGCTTTGCTGGCGCATCGCCAGGTCATGCTGCGAGTGGCTCTTGAGGCCGGGATAGTGCACGGCGGCGACCTTGGGGTGACCCTCGAGCCAAGTCGCCAGCTCCAGCGCGGCGGCGCTCTCGGCCTTGACGCGCAGTGCCAGCGTTTCCAGCCCCTTCAAGACCACCCAGGCGTTGAACGGCGAGAGGTTCAGGCCGCCGCTGCGCAAGAAGGTGCCCATCACGCCATCGACCAATTTCTGCGTGCCGCAGACGGCGCCGGCCATCACCCGGCCCTGCCCGTCGAGCAGTTTGGTGCCCGAGTGCACGACGAGATCGGCGCCGAACTCGACCGGGCGTTGCAGCACCGGCGAGGCGAAGCTGTTGTCCACCGCCAGCAGCGCGTCCGCGCCGTGGGCGATGTCGGCAAGCTGTGCGATGTCGCACAGGTCGGTGAGCGGGTTGGTTGGCGTTTCGGCGAACAGCAAGCGGGTATTGGATTTGACGGCGGCGCGCCAGGCAACAACATCGGTTTGCGAGACGAAGGTGGTCTCGACGCCAAAGCGCGCCATCTCGATGCCCAGCAGCTTCATGGTCGAACCGAACATCGACTGCGATGCGATCACGTGGTCGCCCGCCTTGAGCGTGGTCAGCGCCACCAGCAGGATGGCCGCCATGCCGGTGGTCGTCGCCACCGCGCATTCGGTGCCCTCCATCTTGGCAAGGCGCTGCTCGAAGCTCGCCACCGTCGGGTTGCCGGTACGAGTGTAGGTATAGCCCTCGTGCGGGTGAGCGAAGTGGCTGGCGGCGGTCTCGCAATCGTGCTGCACGAAGCTGCTGGTGAGGTACAGCGCTTCGCTGTGCTCGCCATAGCCGCTGCGCGCCGATGCTTGGCGCACCGCATAGGTTTCGGGATGCAATCCCTCGGGTAGTCCAATGGTTTCCTGGGTCATGATTTTTCTGAAACGATAGCTATTTGCGCTTTATCAAAGGCGCTTTTCAATCTATTTATCCATGAAACGCAGTACTGGCAGGCGCTGCGCGCTCACTTTTTCATGTGGTTTCCGCATTGGGCAGGGACAGCCGCGAAGCCGGCGCGTCGTCGCCCTCCTGCGCACCACCGCGCCCCGCACGCATGGCGGCCAGATCGGCATCAGTCAACCCGGTGACATAGCGGCCATCGAAGCATGAGGCTTCAAACCCCGCCACCTTCGGGTTGACCGCTTGAATCGCGCGCTTCATGGCCTCCAAGTCCTGGTAGATCAAGGCATCGCAGCCGATGTAGGCGCGGATTTCCTCGACCGTGCGGCCATTGGCAATCAGCTCTTCGCTCGTCGGCATGTCGATGCCGTAGACGTTGGGAAAGCGCACCGGCGGCGCTGCCGATGCGAGGTACACCTTGGTCGCGCCAGCGTCGCGCGCCATTTGCACGATCTCCCTGGACGTCGTGCCGCGCACGATGGAATCATCGACCAGCAGCACGCGCTTGCCCTTGAACTCGCTGACTATGGCGTTGAGCTTCTGACGCACGGATTTCTTGCGCGCGGACTGCCCCGGCATGATGAAGGTGCGGCCGACGTAGCGGTTCTTCACGAAGCCCTCGCGGTACGGAATACCCAGCTTTTGCGCCAGCTGCATTGCGCTGGGGCGGCTGGATTCGGGCACCGGGATGATGGAGTCGATCTCGCTGGGCGGCACGGTGGAGACCACGCGCTTGGCCAGCGTTTCGCCCATGTTCAGCCGCGCCTGGTAGACCGAGATGCCGTCCATCACCGAGTCCGGGCGCGCCAGATAGACGTACTCAAAAATGCAGGGGTGCAGCTCGGCATGGTCGGCGCACGGGGCGGATTGAATCTCGCCGTCTTCGCGCACCAGCACCGCTTCGCCGGGCGCAATATCGCGCACCAAATGCAGCGAAGTGCCCTCCAGCGCCACCGATTCACTGGCCACCATCACACTGCCATCATCGCCCTGCCCCAGGCACAGCGGCCGAATGCCGAACGGGTCACGAAACGCGAGCAACCCGAAACCCGCGATCAGCGCCACCACGGCGTAAGAGCCCTGCACGCGACCATGCACCGCGCGCACGGCGGCAAACACCTCTTCGCTGCGCAGCTGTGCCCCCCGGGTGGCGCGCGCCAGCTCATGCGCCAGCACGTTGAGCAGCACCTCGGTATCGCTGCCGGTGTTGGTGTGGCGGTGGTCGTTCTCGAACAGCTCGCGCCGCAGCGCGTGCGCATTTGTCAGATTGCCGTTGTGCGCCAGCACGATGCCAAACGGTGCATTGACGTAAAACGGCTGCGCCTCCTCTTCGCTGGCGGCGTTGCCCGCCGTCGGATAGCGCACCTGGCCCAGTCCGCGCGCACCCGGCAGTGCCCGCATGTTGCGCGTGCGAAACACGTCACGCACCATGCCCTTGGCCTTGTGCATGAAGAACTTGCGGTTCTGCTCGGTAACGATGCCGGTGGCATCCTGCCCACGGTGCTGCAGCAGCAGCAAGGCGTCGTAAATCAGCTGATTGACGCTGCCCTGGCCGACGACTCCGACGATTCCGCACATGCTCTCGCTCCTTCAACGCAGACCGGCTTACACCGGCGCGGCAACGGCCCATGGCTGCGGCAGTACCGGCCCCAGACCCCTGAGCGTCTGCTGCAGCAGCGGCGCCACGCGCGAGGCCTGCCACCACGGCTCGGCCGGCAGCGGCGTGAAGCCAGCCGCCCAGACCGCCACCAACAGCAGCAAAGCGCCGCGCACCGCGCCAAAAATCGCACCCAAAGCCCGGTCCGCCGGCCGCAGCCCGGCGGCCGTGATCAACTTCTTTGCCAGCGCAGCCAGCAGGCCGCAGGCAAACACCACAACGATGAACAGCAGCACAAACGCCACCACCGGGCGCCAGGGCACCTGCGCTTCGCCCCAGGGAAGCATGACGCCCAGGTCGCCCGCGAACCAGCGCGCCACGACAAAGGCCAGCACCCAGCCCGCCAGCGACAGCACCTCAAACACCAGCCCGCGCCAGGCGCCCAGCAGCATCGACAGCGCAAGCACCGCGAGCAAGCCCCAATCCAGCAGCGCCATACAGGGCTACAGCGTCAAAATGGCGCCATCCAGCCCCAGGCCCTTGATGCGATCGAGCACCTTGGCTGCTTCAGCACGGTTGGCAAACGGGCCCAGGCGCACGCGCGTGGTGCGCACCCCTTCCTTGCCCTGGATGTCCTGCGCATAGGTCTTGAGGCCGGCGCGCTCCAGCCGGGCACGCACCTCGCGCACCTTGGCCTGATCGGCGTAAGCGCCAACTTGCACGATGAAGCGCTCCGCCTGCGCAGTGGCAGCGGGCGTTGCAGCCACTGCACCCCCGTTTTTTCCTTCCAGCAAGGCGCGCGCCCGCGCGGCATCCGCATCGGAACTTGGCGCCGGGGTGGGCACAGGCGTGGGCGCCACGGCGTGTTTGGGCTCGGTCTTGGGCTCGGCTTTCGGCTCGGCCTTTGGCACGGGTTTCGGTTCCGGCCTGATGTCAAGCTTGGGCTCCGCCTTGGCCGGCGCCTTGGCTTCAGCGCTTTCAGCCGGGGCTGCCGGTGGCGATGCTGCGGCGGGCGCCGCAGCAGCAACCGGTTTGGCCGGCACCTGCTCTTCGCCATCCGCCAGGCCGGCGCCCACCGCCTGCTTTGCGGCATCGGCCGTGGTGGCCGGGGCAGCGCCTATCACCAGCGCGCCAGCGGTGTTGCGATCGGGAATGTCGATAGCCACCTTGACCGGCACCGTGCGCGGCTGGGTATCGAACACCATGGGAAACACGATTACGCCGGCGAGCACCAGCACCACCGCGCCAATCAGTCGCTGGCGCGCCCGGCGGCGCAGCTCTTCGACGCTTTCGGCCTGTGCCGCGCGGCCCCGCCTGGAACTGCCCTTGTCTGGCGCTTGGGACTGATTGAACCAGGGGAATTTGAAAAATGCCATGAAACCAGTGGCTGAGCGGGCTAGGAATCGGAGTGCTTGCCGTGCATGTGCGGCACGCCATGCCTGAGGATGCCGCCGACCGTGTAGAACGATCCAAAGACGACGATTCTATCAGTCAGCCTGCTGGCCGCGACGGCCGCATCCAGCGCCGATTGCGGGTCGGAAAACACCTCGCTCTTGACGATGCGCCGCCCGCCACCGCCTTCGCCGCTGCTGCCACGGCGCGAGCGCGTGACCGACAGATGGGGCTGGTCGTCCTGCGCCTTGGCCGCTTGCGCCAGATCGACACGCGGCGCCTCGTCTGCCACCGCCACGGGCGACGCGTGCAAGGCCTCCTGCTGCGCATGAAAGTGCTCCCAGCGCTGTTGCAAATGCACTGCAGCCTCGGCGCGCGGTGTCGGCAGATCGGTGAAGTACCAGCGGTCGATCAGCGGCCCCATCTTCTCGAAAATGCCGGTGATGTCCTTGTCCGCCATTGCGCCAAACACCGCATGCGTCAGGCGAAAGTGCCCCATGGTGCCCATGCTGGCCGCCAACGCGGCCACCGCGTGCGGGTTGTGGCCCACGTCCAGCACCACCACCGGCTGACCGGGCACCACTTCAAAGCGCCCGGGCAGCTCCACCAGCGCCAGGCCCGCGCGCACCGCCTGGGCGGAGATCGGCAATTGCTCTCGAATGGCCTCCAGCGCCGCCAGCGCGCCCGAGGCATTGAAGAGCTGGTTGGCCCCGCGCAGCGCCGGGTAGGACATGCCGGCATAGCGCCGTCCGCGTGCGGCCCAGCTCCACTGCAGCTTGTCGCCCGAGTAATTGAAATCGCGCCCGAAGAGCCACAGATCCGCGCCAATCTCCCCGGCGTGATCGATCACGCTCTGCGGCGGCACCGGGTCGCAGACCACCACCGGACGGCCGGCGCGCATGATGCCGGCCTTCTCGCGGCCTATGGTTTCGCGGTCAGGGCCAAGGTATTCGGCATGGTCCACATCGATGCTGGTGATCACCGCGCAGTCGGCGTCGATGATGTTCACCGCATCCAACCGCCCGCCCATGCCCACCTCCAAAATCGCCACGTCCACCTTGGCCTGGCTGATCAGGCGCAGGATGGCGAGCGTGGTGAATTCGAAATAGGTGAGCTGAATTTCATCGTCATTTTGGACTCTAGCACTTTCTACGGCTGCGAAGTGCGCTATCAATTCATCAGGCTTGACGGTTTCGCCACCGATGCGGCAGCGCTCTTCGAAATGCACCAGATGCGGCGAGGTATAGACGCCGGGACGGTAACCCGCCTGCAGCGCCACCGCCTCGATCATGGCGCAGGTGGAGCCTTTGCCGTTGGTGCCGGCCACGGTGATCACCGGACAGTCAAAGTGCAGTCCAAGGCGCTCGGCCACCCGCGCCACGCGATCCAGGCCCATCTCTATGGTGTGCGGATGCAGGTGCTCGCAGTACTGCAGCCAGTCATCCAGAGTGTCAGGTAGTGTTTTCATGGAACCGGTGATTGTCCTGCACCGCCCGGCAAGCGATGATCGGCCCCATGAGTACCCCCAAGACCATCACCCTCTACGGCATCGTGAACTGCGATACCGTGAAAAAGGCCCGTGCCTGGCTGGCTGCCCAGGGCGTGACCTATGTCTTTCATGACTTCAAAAAAAGCGGCGTGAGCGCTGAACAACTCGTGCGCTGGTCACAAGCCGTCGGCTGGCAGGCGCTGCTCAACCGCCGTGGCACGACCTGGCGTGGGCTCGATGCTGCCGCGCAGGTGGGCGCGCAGGACGAAGCCAGCGCCTGCGCGCTGATGCAAGAGCACACCAGCCTGATCAAGCGCCCGGTGGTCGAATGGGAGGCCGGCAGCGTAAGCGTCGGCTTCGACACCGCCGATTGGACCAAGCGCATCGCACCCTCTGCCGCCAGGCCCAGACACGGCGCATGAAAAAGCCAGACGCCGCGCGAAGATCACACAGCGTGGCCACGTGTTGCACCAGCGACAATCATGTTTACGCAGCTTTACGCCTCAGTCCGCCAGTATTGACGCATGCAAGCTAAACTTTTTCTCCAGGTCGAACGTTAAGCACGACAAGCCATCCGAAAGGAGTTTCACCATGAACAAAATTGTCAGCTTTGCGCTGCTCGCCACTGCAGCCGCGCTTTCCCTGCAGGTGCAGGCACAGACTCCCGCTCAGGGCCGCGAAATGGGGCGCGTGCTGTCGGTCACACCGGTGTCGCAGCAAGTGGCCGTACCGCAGCAGATTTGCAACAACGAGACCGTCTACAGCGACGGGCGCCAGCCCAGCGGTGCGGGCGCCGTGCTTGGCGCGGTTGCCGGCGGCTTGCTGGGCAATGTGATCGGCGGCGGCTCCGGGCGCGCCGTGGCTACGGCCGCGGGCGTCTTTGGCGGCGCGATCCTGGGCAACCAGGTGGAAGGCGGCAACAGCGCCGGCTACCAGAACGTGCAGCGCTGCAGCACGCAAACGCGCTACGACAACCAGTTCCTCGGCTATGACGTGGTGTATGAATATGGCGGGCGCCAGTACAGCACGCGCACGCAGCAAGACCCGGGTCAATGGATTCCCGTCACGGTGCAACCCGCCGTCGCACCGGCAGCACCGCCTTCCAGCTACCCGCAGGACTATGGCTACAACTCCGTGCAACCCGGGGTGGTGGTGACGGAAACCCCTGTTTACACCACACCGGTCTATACCTCGCCGGTCTATGTGTCGCCGTCCTACGGCGCCACCATCGAATACCACCGCGGCGGCGGCTGGGACCACGGCTATCGCGGCCACTGGCGTTGAAAGCCCGGGCGAGCCAGCGCCCCTAGAATCGGCAGCTTTCCCCCAACAACGGCGGTGCGGCACCAGGCCGCATCGCAGCACGCTGCCATGGCAACCATTTTGCAATCGCTTCCCGTCGGCCAGAAGGTCGGCATCGCCTTCTCCGGCGGCCTCGACACCAGCGCCGCGCTGCGCTGGATGAAGAACAAGGGCGCTGTTCCCTACGCCTACACCGCCAACCTGGGCCAGCCCGACGAGGCCGACTACGACGCCATCCCGCGCAAGGCGATGGAGTACGGCGCCGAGAACGCGCGATTGATCGATTGCCGCACGCAACTGGCCCAGGAAGGCATCGCGGCGATCCAGTGCGGCGCGTTTCATGTGCGCACTGCCGGCGCCACCTACTTCAACACCACGCCGCTGGGCCGCGCCGTGACCGGCACCATGCTGGTGGCGGCGATGAAGGAAGATGACGTGAACATCTGGGGCGATGGCTCCACCTTCAAGGGCAACGACATCGAGCGTTTTTACCGCTACGGGCTGCTCACCAACCCGGCCTTGAAGATCTACAAACCCTGGCTGGATCAGCAATTCATCGACGAGCTTGGCGGGCGCGCCGAGATGTCGGCCTTCATGACCAAGGAAGGCTTCGGCTACAAGATGAGCGCCGAAAAGGCGTATTCCACCGACAGCAACATGCTGGGCGCGACGCACGAGGCCAAGGATCTGGAATTCCTGAACAGCTCGATCCGCATCGTCAACCCCATCATGGGCGTGGCCTTCTGGAAGGACGATGTGGCCGTGAAGGCTGAGGAAGTCTCCGTCACCTTCGACGAGGGCCGCCCGGTCGCGCTGAACGGCCACGCGATCGACGACCCGGTGGAGCTGTTCCTCGAAGCCAACCGCATCGGCGGGCGCCACGGCCTGGGGATGTGCGACCAGATCGAAAACCGCATCATCGAGGCCAAGAGCCGCGGCATTTACGAGGCCCCCGGCATGGCGCTCTTGCACACCGCGTATGAGCGCCTGGTGAGCGGCATCCACAACGAAGACACCATCGAGCAATACCGCGTCAACGGCCTGAAACTGGGGCGCCTCTTGTACCAGGGCCGCTGGTTCGACCCGCAATCCATCATGCTGCGCGAAACCGCCCAGCGTTGGGTGGCGCGCGCTGTCACCGGCACCGTCACGCTGGAACTGCGCCGCGGCAACGACTATTCCATCTTGAACACCGAAAGCCCCAACCTGACCTACGCGCCCGAGCGCCTGTCGATGGAAAAGGTGGAAGACGCACCGTTCTCACCGCTCGACCGCATCGGGCAGCTCACCATGCGCAACCTGGACATCTCGGATACGCGGGGCAAATTGGGCGTGTATGCGAGTGCCGGGCTGCTCTCGCTGGGTGGCAACGCGGCGCTGGCGCAGCTGGAAGACAGCGCAAAAAAATAAGCATCGAATACGGCTCCAGCGCTTGATGGGAAAGCGCGAGCAGCTATCAAAAGCGTCAGCTATTGGCTGACGCTTTTTCTTTTCCACTCGGCCCAGCCATGCGCGCGCAATTGGCAGGCCGGGCACTGGCCGCAGCCATGGCCCCAGTCGTGCAGCGCGCCGCGCTCACCGAGGTAACAAGTGTGCGAATCACGGCGAATCAGCTCGACCAGCGCCTCTCCGCCCAGCGCCTGCGCCAGCGCCCAAGTCTGCGCCTTATCACGCCACATCAGCGGGGTTGCTATCACCAAGGGGCGCTCCACCCCCAGGCTGAGCGCCACCTGCAAGGCCTTGAGCGTGTTGTCGCGGCAATCGGGGTAGCCCGAGTAATCCGTCTCGCTCATGCCGCCGACGAGCACCGTGAGGCCGCGACGGTACGCCAGCGCCGCCGCCAGCGTGAAAAACAGCAGGTTGCGCCCGGGCACGAAGGTGTTGGGCAGGCCGTCCGCCTGCATCCTGATGGCCACCTCGTCCTGCATCGCGCTGCCACCCAGCTCGCGCAGCACGTCCACATGCAGCAGATGATCGTCGCCCAGCACGCCGGGCCAGTGCATTTGCAAGAGGCCACGCCGCAGTTGCTCGCGGCAAGCGAGCTCGACGTGATGGCGCTGGCCGTAGTCAAAACCGATCGTCTCGACCACTGCATATCTGGAGAGCGCCCAAGCCAGGCAGGTCGCGGAATCCTGCCCGCCCGAGAACAGCACCAGCGCACGGCGCGAATCCAGCGTCATGGCGCAGCAACGACCGCTTGCAAGGGACGCTGCAGCCAGCGCTGGATCGCGGCCAGCAGCACGCCATACGCCGGCACGAAGAACGCCAGGCTCACGCCCAGCTTTATCGCGTAATCCACCCAGGCGATCTCGACCCAGTTGGCGGCCATGAAGGCGTCGCTGCTGTGCCAGAAGGCGATGGAAAAGAACGCCGCCGTGTCGAACCACTGCCCGACCACGGCTGATGCGGCCGGCGCCAGCCACCAGAGTGCGCTCTTCTGGCGGATGCGGTCGAACACCTGGATATCGAGCAACTGCCCGAGCACGTAGGCGGCGAAGCTGGCAAACGCGATGCGAAAGACAAAGGTGTTGAATTCACCCAAGGTGGCCCAGCCATTGAAGCCGCCGTCATGAAACAGCACGCCAACGACGTAAGAGGCCACCAGCGCGGGCAGCATTGCCCGGCCGATGACCCGCCGCGCGCTCTGCTTGCCGATCAGGCGCACCGTGAGGTCGGTCGCCAGAAAGATGAAGGGAAAGCTGAACGCGCCCCAGGTGCTGTGAAAGCCGAAAAGCCGGATCGGCAGTTGCACCAGGTAGTTGCTGGCGATGACGATCGCGATGTGCAGCGCGACGAGGATGAAAAGGTAAAGCGGCACGCGCGAAGCGGGTGCCAGGGACGAAGTCATGCGAATCCTTTTTGGATGGGGGCGAGGGAACCCAGGAGGGCACTATTGTAGCGGTGCCGCAAGCGCGAAAAAACCAGTCAAATCAAGGCATAGCGCTTGTAATGCATGCGTATGATGCTCCTTTTTTCATAGTATCATCGTATTCGTCCGAGTGGTTCCGGGCTCCGGGCAACGCAGCTACCATTGCCGCCTGTTTTTTCAAACCTCCCGCACGCCATGTCCGCCACCACCCAGATCGCCAACGTCACCCTCAGCACCCAGGCCAATGTGTATTTCGGTGGCAAATGCGTATCGCACAGCTTCACGCTGGCCGATGGCACGCGCAAAAGCGCGGGCGTGGTGCTGGCGTCCGAGCTGACCTTCAGCACCGGCGCTGCGGAAATCATGGAGTGCGTGGCGGGCGCCTGCGAATACCGGCTCGCTGGCAGCGACGCATGGCAACAATCGGGGCCGGGCGAGCGCTTTACCATCCCCGCGCAATCGTCGTTTGACATCCGCGTGGCCGAGGCCTACCACTACCTCTGTCACTACGCCTGAATCCGACCCAAGGCGCGCTACACCACCACCGGCTCCGGCTGCAGAAGAATGCCGAAGCGCTCATACACGCTGGTCTGGATCGCCTTGGCCAGCGTCATCACCTCGCCGCCCGTCACGCTCGTGTCCGGGCTGTGCCGATCGCCTCGGTTGACCAGCACCAGCGCCTGCTTCTCGTAGACGCCGGCACGCCCCACCGTCTTGCCGCGCCAGCCACAGGCGTCGATGAGCCAACCCGCGGCCAGCTTGATGCTGCCGTCCGGCATGGGGTAATGCACGATCCTGGGCTCGCGCGCGATGATGTCGCGGCATTGTTCGGGCGAGACCGTCGGGTTCTTGAAGAAACTGCCGGCATTGCCCAACACGTCCGGGTCAGGCAGCTTGGCCTGGCGGATGGCACTGACCCAATCGAAAATCTGGCGCGCATCGGGTGCGGTCGTACCCGTCGCCTCGCACTTGCGCTGCAAATCCAGGTATTCCAGCTCGGGGCGCCAGGCCTTGGGCAGCGCCAGCCGAACGCTGGTGATCACCGCCCGGCCCGCTAGGCCCATGCCGCGCTGCCAGAGCGCGCCCTGCCCGGCCACGGGCGCCGCATGCTTGAAGACGGAATCGCGGTAGCCGAAGGCGCAGTGCGCGGCGTCCAGTTCAAACGCCTGACCGGTCAGGCAATCCACAGCCGACAGCGAATGAAAGCGGTCCTGCAGCTCGACGCCGTAGGCGCCGATGTTCTGCACCGGCGCAGCGCCCACGGTGCCCGGGATCAGCGCCAGATTTTCCAGTCCCGGCCAGCCCTGCTGCAAGGTCCACGCCACGAATTCGTGCCAGACAACGCCGGCACCCGCTTGCACGACCCAGTGCCTGGCGGTTTCCTGCACCAGAGCCATGCCCGGGATCTCCACCTTCAGCACCAGCGGTTGCACATCCCCGGTCAGCACGATGTTGCTGCCGCCGCCAAGCACGAAAAACGGCTCGCGCGCCAGATCAAAGCGGGCGGCCGCCTCCTGCACCTCGGCCTGGCTGCACACGCGCACCAGCGCGCGTGCGCGCGCGGCAATGCCGAAGCTGTTGGCACTTTGCAGTGATGCATTTTTCTCGACTAACATCCCGGGAATTGTCGCACCCGCCCGCTGCGTGAGCGCCGGGCGCCGCTACCCGTCAGAGGAAAGCCATGCCATCGTTTGATACCGTTTGCGAAGCCGATTTCGTCGAAGTGAAGAATGCCGTGGACAACGCCGCCAAAGAGGTGAGCACACGTTTTGATTTCAAGGGCACGTCAGCCGCGATCGAGCTCAAGGACAAGGAAATCCAGCTGACCGGGGACGCCGATTTCCAGTTGCAGCAGCTGCAGGACATCCTGCGCGCCAAGCTGACCAAGCGCAACGTGGATGTGCGCTTTCTGGATATCCAGAAGCCGCAAAAGGCAGGGGGTGACAAGCTCAAGCAGACCATCGTGGTGAAGAACGGCATCGACGCCGAGCAGGGCAAGAAAATCCAGAAGCTCGTCAAGGAGAGCAAGCTCAAGCTGCAGGCAGCCATCCAGGATGGCAAGGTACGTGTCACCGGAGCCAAGCGCGACGACCTGCAGGCCGCGATGTCCCTGCTGCGCAAGGAGGTGGCCGATTTGCCGCTCACCTTCGACAATTTCCGCGACTGAACACCACGCAGCGCCATGCAACGCCACGCCCTCCTGCTGGCAGCACTGCTCGCGACAGCACCGCTGCACGCGCAGACGCTGCGGCTGGCGGGCATTCTGGGTGGCAAGGCACTGATGGTCTCGGGCAGCAGTGCGCCGCGCGCCGTGGCGCCGGGCGAATCCATAGACGGCGTGCGCGTGATCTCCGTCAGTCGCGATGCCGTGGTCATAGAGAGCGTGGGCGGACGTGAAACCCTGCGCCTGGGCGCCGAGCCGGTGAGCGTCGGCACGCATGCCAGCGCGCCCCAGCAGCTCACGCTGTACGCCGATGCACGCGGGCATTTCGTCAGCAACGGGCAAATCAACGGCAGGCCGGTGCAGACCATGGTGGACACCGGCGCCAGCGCGGTTTCGATCGGCCGCGCCGAAGCCGAGCGCCTGGGCATTCGCGTGCAGCAAGGCCAGCCGGTGCGCATGCAGACGGCCAACGGCGTGGCCGAAGGCTGGCGCGTGCGACTGGATTCGGTGCGCATCGGCGCGCTGGAGCAGCGCAACGTCGAAGCCATCATCACCAACGAGCCCATGCCCTACGTGCTGCTGGGCAACAGCTTTCTGAAACCCTACGAGATGACGCGCAAGGGCAACGAGCTCCTGCTGCAAAAGCGCTGACCATGGCCCTTGCCAACGCCGACGACGAATACGAGGATTTGTTGAGCCAGTGGCTCGATCTGGAGGCGGCGCTGTCCATGCTGCTGCTGCACCCGGTGCTGGTGCCGGAGTTCAACGCCAAGCTGCGCCAGTGCGACCAATGGCTGCAGGAGATCGTCGGCCACGACACCGACGCCGCGCTGTACCTGATGTTCCAGCTCGCCAGCACCTCCACCGCGGGCTACAGCGCGTCGCACGCGCTGGTGTGCGCCACGCTGTGCCAGATCCTGGCGCAGGAGCTGCAGCTGCCGCGCCATGAACGCGAAAGCCTGGTGCGCGCCGCCATCACGATGAACATCGCCATGACCGCGTTGCAAAACCAGCTGGCACTGCAGCACGAGCCCCTGAGCAGCGAGCAAAAGCGCGCCGTCGCCGCGCACCCCGAACAGGGTGTGGCGCAACTGGAAGACCTCAACATCCGGGACGATCTCTGGCTCGATGTGGTTGCCGCGCACCATGCCACGCCACCGGCGCGCACCACGCTGTCCAGCCTGCCGGCCGAAGCGCGCCTGACGCATATTCTGGCGACGGTGGACCGCTATGCCGCGATGATCTCGCCGCGCAAATCGCGCCCGGGGCGCACCGCCAGCGATTCGGTGCGCGCCATCGCCGGCCAGCCGGAGCAGCAGGACGATGACGTTGCCGTGGCGCTCATGCGCGCCGTCGGCCTGTGCCCGCCGGGCACCTTCGTGCAACTGACCAATGGCGATACGGCGGTCGTTCTGCGCCGCAGCGAGCGCGTGAATTTCCCGCTGGTCGCCAGCGTCGCCGATGCCCATGGCGAAGCGCTGGATGCGCCGGTGCTCTACCACACCGTGCGCGGCCAGCCCCAGGTTGCGGCGGCACTGGCGCGCTCGGCCGTGACCACGAATATCAACCACCACATGATGGTGCGCCTGGGCTTGTACGCGGCGCAGGTGGCCAGGCAGCCGCAGTAAGCCACACTCGGCCGCGCGAGGCCGGCGGCGCCTTTCAGGGTTTCTTGCGTGCGCCCAGCTTGGGCTCGGTGCCCTTGATCAGGCGCCCGATATTGGCCGAGTGCCGCCAGGCCAGCAGGCCGGCCATCAGCGCAATCGCCAGCGCGATGCCGGGGTCCATCTCCCACAGCACGCCACCGGTCAGAACGTAGAAAAACGGTGCAAACGCCGCGGCGATGAGCGAGGCGAACGAGACCCAGCGAAAGAACGCTACGATGATGACGAACGTCACCACCGTCGCCAGCGCCAGCCAGCCGCTGATGCCCAGCAATACGCCCAGTGCCGTGGCCACGCCCTTGCCGCCCTTGAAGCCGAAAAACACCGGCCACAGATGCCCGGCAAACGCCGCCAACCCCACCAGGGCCACGGTACCTTCCCCCAGCCCGAAATTCTGGCCCACGGTGCGTACCAGGAATACCGGCAGCCAGCCTTTGGCGGCATCGAGCAGCAGCGTGACGATGGCCGCCGCCTTGGAGCCCGAGCGCAGCACGTTGGTGGCCCCCGGATTCTTGCTGCCGTAGCTGCGCGGGTCGGACAGGCCCATCACGCGACTGACGATGACGGCGAACGAAAGCGACCCCAGCAAATAGGCGGCCACTACGGCAATCAAGGGGTAAACGGCGTTCAATTGAGAGGTCCTTGCTGGCTCGGAGGGCACATGCAGGCGCTGCATTCACAACACGCGGCACGGGCAATCTCTGTCAAAACGGCCTGATCAGACACATGCCTCAGGTGGCTGTTGTGCCCTCCCCTTCTGGGGGAGGGTTGGGGTGGGGGCCTGCAGCGCCGAAAATCGGCACTCGGCTGCGCAAGCCCTCATCCCGACCTTCCCCCAAAGGGGGAAGGCGTCTGAGACACGTCGCCCATCAGGCAAAACGGAGGTCATTGTGCCAGCCACGGCGCGCACCTGATGGCGGTCTGACCCATCATCCCGGTTCCAGCAAGGCGCAATGCACCGGCTTTGCACCCAGCACCTGCACGCACACCTGCGCAGCAATCTGCACCAGATATCCGCGTCGCCCGCCATTGATCGCAATCCGGTCGAGCGCCAGGATGCTTTCCTCGATATACACCGGCATCGCCTTGCGCACGCCAAACGGCGAAGTGCCACCGACCTGATAGCCGCTGTGGCGCTGCGCCACCTCGGGCGCGCAGGGCTCGACCGACTTGGCGCCAATCTGCCGTGCCAGGTTCTTGGTAGACACCTTGCAGTCGCCGTGCATGAGCACGATCAGCGGCTTGCCGTCCTGGTCCTGCATCACCAGGGTCTTGACCACCCAGTGTTCCTCCAGCCCCAACTGGCGCGCCGATTCATGCGTGCCACCGTGCTCCACATAGTCGTAGACATGCTCGGTGAACGCCACCCCGTGGGCGCGCAACATCTGCGTTGCCGGGGTTTCACTCACGTGCTGCGACTTGTCTTTCTTTGCCATGATTCATCAAATCGATAGCTGTCAACGATTGTCCACCAAGCGCAAAGACCGTATTTTGCTTGAACGTTTGCCGGGCAGCTCCGGCGCCTGCGGCACGCAAGGCCGCGCAGGGCTGCAGCGGCCTTGACCATAATCGGGCGATGTACCAGGAACGCCTTCCCGCCCGCCACGAAACCTTCAACCTGCGCGGCCTGCCCTGCCATCTGCTGCACTGGGGCGGCGCCGACAGCACGCTGACGCCCCTGGTCTTGCTGCATGGCTGGATGGATGTGGCTGCCTCCTGGCAGTTTGCCGTCGACGCGTTCAGCGATGGCTTCACGCAGGCCAGGCAGATTGTTGCACTGGACTGGCGCGGCTTCGGGCGGTCCATGCCGCAGTCACCGGCGGATTGCTACCACTTCGTGGACTACCTGGCGGATCTGGACGCGCTGCTGGAGCGCTGTTTCGGCGACCTGCCTGTGGATCTGGTGGGCCACAGCATGGGCGGCAACGTGGCCATGATGTACGCCGGTGCACGCCCGGCGCGCATTCGCAGGCTCGTCAATCTGGAGGGCTTCGGATTGCCGGCCACCCAGCCCTCCCAGGCCCCCGGGCGCTTTGCGCAGTGGCTGGACGAGCTGCGCCAATTGCGCCAGGGCGGCATCACGCTCAAGAGCTACGACAGCCTGGCGGGCGTGGCCGAGCGTCTGATGAAGACCAATCCGCGCCTGGCGCCGGACAAGGCCACCTGGCTGGCGCAGCATTGGGCGCGGCCCGGTGACGATGGTCGCTGGCACATCCTGGGCGACGCGGCGCACAAGGTCACGAGCGCGCAGCTGTACCGCGTGGACGAGGCGCTGGCGCTTTACGCGGCGATCACCGCGCCGGTGCTCAGCGTCGAAGCAGACCACGACAGCCTGGCACTCTGGTGGAAGGAGCGCTTCACCCTGCGGGAATACCACGAGCGCATCGGCCATGTGCGCCAGTTGCGCAGCGCCACCATCCGCGACGCCGGACACATGCTGCACCACGACCAGCCCGAAGCAGTCGCCGGCGTGATCGAGCAGTTTCTTGAGCCCAAGCCCTGATTGCGCTTCCAGACAAGCGCCGGACGCTATCGAAGATGAAGCAAGCGGGTGCGTGAGAAAATTGCCAGCTATTTTGAACACCAGAACACGAGGATTTCCCCATGGACGCAGAACACATCAACCTGATTGGCACCACGCTTGAAGACCTCGGTGAGCGCACCGAGGACTTGCGGAGGTATCTTTGACTACGATGCCAAATACGAACGCCTGAGGACCGTCAACGCATCGCTGGAAGACCCCAGCGTCTGGAACGACCCGAAGAAAGCCCAGGAGCTGGGCAAGGAAAAAAAAATGCTCGATGGCGTGGTGCTCACGCTGCAAAAGCTCACGCAGGAGCTGGCCGACAACACCGAGCTCTACGAAATGAGCAAGGAGGAAGGCGACGAGGCAGGTCTTGCCACCATAGAGGCCGAAACCGACAAGCTCAAGCCGCTGATCGAGGAGCTGGAGTTTCGCCGCATGTTCAGCAAGGAGGCGGACCCGCTCAATTGCTACATCGACATCCAGGCCGGCGCCGGCGGCACCGAGGCCTGCGACTGGGCCGGCATGCTGCTGCGCCAGTACCTCAAGTACGCCGAGCGCAAGGGCTTCAAGGCCACGGTGGACGAGGAAACGCCGGGCGACGTGGCCGGCATCAAGGGTGCCACCATCCACATCGAGGGCGAATACGCCTACGGCCTGCTGCGCACCGAGACCGGCGTGCACCGCCTGGTGCGCAAGAGCCCGTTCGACAGCTCGGGCGGACGCCACACCTCGTTCGCCTCGCTCTTTGTCTACCCCGAAATCGACGACTCGATCGAAATCGACATCAACCCGTCGGACGTGCGCACCGACACCTTCCGCGCATCGGGCGCCGGCGGCCAGCACATCAACAAGACCGACTCGGCGGTGCGCCTGACCCACATCCCGACCGGTATCGTGGTGCAGTGCCAGGATGGGCGGAGCCAACATTCCAACCGCGACGTCGCCTGGCAGCGGCTGCGCTCGCGCCTGTACGAGCACGAGATGCAAAAGCGCATGGCCGAGCAGCAGGCGCTGGAAGACACCAAGAGCGACGTCGGCTGGGGCCATCAGATACGCTCGTACGTGCTGGACAACAGCCGCATCAAGGATTTGCGCACCAACGTCGAGGTCTCGGCCACCCAGAAGGTGCTTGATGGCGACCTGGATGTGTTCATCGAAGCCTCGCTCAAGCAAGGCGTCTAGGAAAGGACAACCCCATGATGAGAGAAGGCAACGCCGCGGCGGTGTATCGCCTGCAGTACGCCCCACCCGCGTTCTGGATCGAAAGCGTCGACCTCACGTTTGACCTCGACCCGGCCAAGACCCGCGTGCTCAGCAAGATGCGCGTGCGCCGCAACCCCGACGTCGCCCTCGAGCCGCTGCGCCTGCATGGCGAGGAGCTGAATCTGGCGCGCGTGATGGTCAACGGCGCGGGCACCAGCTTCAAGATCGAGGGCGAGCAACTGGTGCTCGAAAACCTGCCCGAAGGCAACGAGCCGTTTGATCTGGAAATCTTCAGCACCTGTGCTCCAGAGAAGAACACCCACCTGATGGGCCTGTACGTCAGCAACGACACCTTCTTCACGCAGTGCGAAGCGCAGGGTTTCAGGCGCATCACCTATTTCCTCGACCGCCCGGACGTGATGGCGAGCTTCAGCGTGCTCTTGAGAGCCGACAAGAAACGCTATCCGGTGCTGCTCTCCAACGGCAATCTGGTGGAATCGGGCGATCTGGAGGGCGGGCGCCACTTCGCGCGCTGGGTCGATCCGCACAAGAAGCCCTGCTATCTGTTCGCCCTAGTCGCGGGCCAGCTCGTCGCACGCGAGCAGCAGATCGTGAGCCGCGCGGGCAAGAACCATCTGCTGCAAGTCTGGGTGCGCCCGGGCGATCTCGGCAAGACCGAGCACGCGATGAACTCGCTGATGGCCGCGATCGCCTGGGACGAGACGCGCTTTGGCCTGAGTCTGGATCTTGACCGCTTCATGATCGTCGCCACCAGCGACTTCAACATGGGCGCGATGGAGAACAAGGGCCTAAACATCTTCAACACCAAATACGTTCTGGCCAGCCAATCCACGGCGACCGACGTGGACTACGCCAACATCGAAGGCGTGGTCGGCCATGAGTACTTCCACAACTGGACGGGCGACCGCGTCACCTGCCGTGACTGGTTCCAGCTCTCGCTCAAGGAAGGCCTGACGGTCTTTCGCGACCAGGAATTTTCGATGGACATGGCGGGCAGCGCATCGGCGCGGGCGACTCGCCGCATCGAAGACGTGCGCGTGCTGCGCACCGCCCAGTTCCCCGAGGACGCCGGCCCCATGGCGCACCCGGTGCGCCCCGACAGCTACGTCGAAATCAACAATTTCTACACCGTCACGGTGTATGAAAAAGGCGCGGAAGTCGTTCGCATGCAGCGCACGCTGGTCGGCGGACACGAAGGCTTTGCGCGCGGCATGAAGCTGTATTTCGAGCGCCACGACGGCCACGCCGTCACCTGCGACGACTTCGCGCAGGCGATCGCCGACGCCAACCCCGGCACCGCGCTGGCCCAGCACCTGGATCAGTTCAAGCGCTGGTACAGCCAGGCCGGCACGCCGCGCGTGAAAGCCGTGGGCAGCTACGACGCCGCTGCGCAAACCTGGACCCTCACGCTCTCGCAAAGCTGCCCGGCGACGCCCGGCCAGCCCGGCAAGCTGCCCTTCGTCATTCCGGTGGCGCTGGGCCTCGTCGCACAAGACGGCAGCGCCCTGCCCTTGCACCTGGAAGGTGAAGCGCAGACGAGCGGCACCGAACGCACGCTGGTGCTGCACGAGGCGAGCCAGACCTTCGTCTTCACGCACGTAGCGAGCGCGCCCGTGCCCTCCATCCTGCGCGGCTTCAGCGCGCCGGTGATCCTGGAGATGGTCTACAGCGACGCCGAGCTACTCACGCTGCTGGCGCACGACAGCGACCCCTTCAACCGCTGGGAAGCGGGGCAACGCCTGCTGCTGCACGTCGCTATCAATGCGATAGGGGCTGACGCAGACCAGGCGGACGCTACAGGCCAAAATGCCTTGATACCGGATGCAGTGATCGCGGCGCTGCGCGCGGTGCTGCGGCATCCGCAGCTCGATGCCGCGTTCAAGGAGCTGGTGCTCACGCTCCCCTCCGAAGCCTACATCGCCGAACAGCTGGCCGTGGTCGATCCACAAAAAGTGCACGCGGTGCGCGAGGCGCTGCGCCTGCAGCTCGCGACCGCGCTGCAAGCCGATTGGCTCTGGGCCTGGGAACAGCACCAGACCAGCGGTGCCTACCACCCCGACGCGGCCAGCAGCGGGCGACGCGCACTCGCCGCTCTGGCCCTGGCCATGCTGTGCCTGGCGGCCACGCACGGCGGCGACCCCGTCTGGCCGGGCAAGGCGTATCAGCGCTTCAAGGATGCAGGCAACATGACCGATCGCCTGGGCGCGCTGGGCGCGCTGGTGCTGTGCGGCCATGAACTCGCGCAGCCGGCACTGGCACGCTTTCACGAGCGCTTCAAGGACGACGCGCTGGTGCTGGACAAATGGTTTGCCCTGCAAGCCGGGCGCTCAGATCGCGGCGGTGACGTGCTGCCCGCCGTCCAGGCGCTGATGAAGCACCCGGATTTCAACCTGAAAAACCCGAATCGCGCGCGCAGCCTGATCTTCAGCTACTGCAGCGCCAACCCCGGGGCCTTCCACCGCACGGACGGCGCGGGCTACGCCTTCTGGGCCGATCAGGTGCTTCTGCTGGATGCCTTCAACCCGCAGGTCGCGGCGCGCCTGGCCCGCGCGCTCGACCGCTGGAAAAAGCTCGCCGAGCCCTACCGCGACAGCGCCCGCGCCGCGATCGAGCGCGTGGCCGCCGCGCCCAAGCTCTCCAACGACGTGCGCGAACTCGTCACCCACGCGCTTGCCGTTCACGAATGATTACCTCCAACCCATCCCCATGGTTTGCCCTTATAGGAGTCGTTGTTGGTTTTCTGCTCGGTGAAGGGAGTCGCTATGTACGGTACCGATTTGAAATTCGTCGCAATAAACGCGTGATTCTAACCGAATTAAAGTCAATTTTAGCGCAAATCCCACAGAAGCAAGACATACTGAATCAGGCCATCATAAACATGAAGCATGAGCGATTCATGCCACTCCTCTCTGTACGAATTATTTCATTCGGTTACTACTCCATGCTAGAGTCACTCTACCCTCACCTGAAACCAAAAGAAAGAACTTGCCTGCATGTTATCTTTGAACGGCTCCGCGTGGCGGACGAACAGATGGACAAAATGGAGGAAATTTTCACTAGTATTTTAAAAAATGGAACAATAACCAATCCTTGGGGAGTATTCATTGGTCGCTGTGAAGAACTACTCGCATCCTATAGAATCGTTATCGAACTCGCCATTTCGTATCTTTCCGGAAAACCAAATGATATATTTCCCATTGAAAACGCTCGCCAAATTGCAATCATGACCTAAACACCATAACCAAAATTATGCCAATTTTAATATAAATAAATTTTATTATCTACATCTATATGAAAAAAATAAAATTTACAAAATCTGTTATTTGGCTATCGGCGATAATAATTGGAGTAATTTCATCTATAATATATAGCTGGATAGTGCCATATTTAAATAATATTTATTCATGCGAATACAGCGGACTACATTGGGGATATGACATCCTAACCCATGGTTATAATGAAAAATGTACATCGTTGCTTGGTATTCCAATTGATTTTGAATTTATCGGTTTTTCGGATAACAAGGGATATAGACATCTTGTGCCCGTAGCTCCTTTTTTTGGTGCTTTTTGTTCTTGCATTTGGTCACTCTTTATTATTATAAAATATCAAGATTCAGGACAATCTCAATTGTGAAATGTATCAGCCCACCGTGTACCAGGGGTTGTGTAGACCTTTGCTAACTGACTGAGAGGAGCCCCACCATGGTCGACCACCGCATCAGCCTCACCCGCTACCTCGTCGAGCAGCAGCGCGTACACGGCCACATCCCGTCCGAGCTGCGCCTGCTGCTGGAGGTGGTGGCGCGCGCCTGCAAGCGCATCAGCTTTGCCGTCAACAAGGGCGAGCTGGGCGACGTGATGGGCAGCGCCGGCACCGAGAACGTGCAGGGCGAGGTGCAGAAGAAGCTGGACATCATCGCCAACGAAACCCTGATCGAGGCCAACGAATGGGGCGGGCACCTCGCAGCAATGGCCAGCGAGGAGATGGAAGGCATCTACGTCGTGCCCAACCGCTACCCCCAGGGCGAGTACCTGCTGATGTTCGATCCGCTCGACGGCTCCAGCAACATCGACGTCAACGTCAGCATAGGCACCATCTTCAGCGTGCTGAAAAAACCCGAAGGCCACCCCGGCGTGCACGACCAGGACTTTCTGCAACCGGGCCACAAGCAGGTAGCGGCCGGCTACTGCGTCTACGGCCCGCAAACCACGCTGGTGCTCACCGTCGGCGACGGCGTGGCGATGTTCACACTCGACCGCGAACAGGGTTCATTCGTGCTGATCCGCGAGAACGTGCGCATCCCCGAGGACACGAAAGAGTTCGCGATCAACATGAGCAACATGCGCCACTGGGACGCGCCGGTGCGTCGCTACATCGATGAGTGCCTGGCCGGTGAAGAAGGCCCGCGCGGCAAGAACTTCAACATGCGCTGGATCGCCAGCATGGTGGCCGACGTGCACCGCATTCTGTGCCGTGGCGGCATCTTCATGTACCCCTGGGACCAGCGCGAGCCGAACAAACCCGGCAAGCTGCGCCTGATGTACGAGGCCAATCCCATGGGTTGGTTGATCGAACAGGCCGGCGGCGCGGCAACCAACGGTCACCAGCGCATCCTCGACATTCAACCCACCAAGCTGCACGAACGCGTGAGCGTGATCCTGGGCTCGAAAAACGAAGTCGATCGCGTCACGCGCTATCACCAGAGCTGAACATCAAAACCGCCACCGCGATCCCCTATAATCGCTGGCTTCGCCGGAGTAGCTCAGTCGGTAGAGCAGCTCATTCGTAATGAGAAGGTCGGGGGTTCGATTCCTCTCTCCGGCACCATCACAGAAGACAAAAGCCTGCTGCATGAAAATGAGCAGGCTTTGTTTTTGCTGGCTTCGCAGCCCAGCCGCACCTTACCCCAAGGCAGCAATCACCTCAGGCGGCGCTTGAACCAGCTCCAGCAGCACTCCCTCTCCGCTGAGCGGAAATTGCTCGTTGCCCCTGGGGTGAATGAAGCACACGTCGTAACCAGCGGCGCCCTTGCGGATGCCTCCGGGCGCAAAGCGCATGCCTTGGACGCTCAGCCACTGGACGGCGCTTGGCAAGTCATCAATCCAAAGACCGATGTGATTGAGCGGCGGGATGTGGACCGCCGGTTTCTTTGCCGGGTCCAGTGGCTGCATAAGGTCGATCTCCACCTTGGTCGCGCCGCGGCCCATCGCGAGGATGTCTTCGTCGACGTTCTCGCGTTCGCTCGCAAAGCTGTCGGTGTGCGCGAGGCCCAGGGTATCCACCCACAGGCGGCGCAGCGCTGCTTTATCAGTGCCACCGATGGCAACCTGCTGGATGCCCAGCACCTTGAAGGGGCGTGTCATGAATTCACTCCTCAAAAAACCGCTTGAAGCGCTTGTTTGGAAAGCGCTACAGCCTTCTCATTCAAATTCGACGATGGGCTGATCCACCGCCAGGCTCTCGCCCTGCGCGGCCTTGATCTCCTTGACCACGCCGTCGCTGCTCGCAAAGAGCACGTTCTCCATCTTCATCGCCTCGATCACCGCCACGCGCTCGCCCGCCTGCACCTTCTGCCCCGGCTGCACCGCCACCTGCACCAGCAGGCCGGGCATGGGCGAGAGCACGTACTTGCTCATGTCCGGCGGCGCCTTGTAGGGCATCAGCGCGAACAGCCGGGCGCGCAGCGGCGTGAGCACCAGCGCGTCGATCTGCGTGCCGTCGTGGATGATGCGCAGCGCCAGCGGGTTGCCGGCCAGGCCGCGCTCGACCTGGGCGGTGAAGCCCTTGCCGTTGCAGGCGCCTTGCACACGGATGCTGCCCAGGTGCGCGCTGCTACTGATGCGATAGCTCTTGCCGCCCACCAGCACTGCGCTGGAGCCCGATTGGTCCACATAGTCGGTGACGCTCACCTCATGCGGCACGTGCTGGCCTTCGGCGCCCAGCACCACGACGGTGAAGGCCTCGCCGACCTTGATCTCGTGCCCCACCATCTGCCCGCTGATGCCGCAGGCGCGCGCGCGGTAGCGCCGGTGCATGTAGGCGGCCAGCGCGACGAGGAAGTCCGGGTCCTCGTGCGGCACGTCCTCGGCGCGAAAGCCGTGCGGGTAGTGCTCGGCGATGAAGCCGGTGTTGAAGTTGCCGCTGGCAAAGTCCGGATGGCCGAGCAGCGCCGCCTGGAAGGGAATGCTGCTCATCACCCCGCGAATCACGAAGGCGTTGAGCGCGGCGCGCATCTTCTGGATGGCGTCGGCGCGGTCCTGCCCGTGCACGATGAGCTTGGCGATCATCGAGTCGTAGTACATCGGGATTTCGCCGCCCTCGTACACGCCGGTGTCCACCCGCACGCCGTAGCGCTTGTCCATGTCGGCCTGGAACATGGTCTGCTCGGGCGGCTCGAAGCGCACGAGCCGCCCGGTGGAGGGCAGGAAGTTGCGAAACGGGTCTTCGGCGTTGATGCGGCACTCGATGGCCCAGCCCTCGCGCTTGACCTGCGACTGCGTGAGGGTGAGCTGCTCGCCCGCGGCGATGCGGATCATCCACTCCACCAGGTCCAGTCCGGTGATGCTCTCGGTCACCGGGTGCTCCACCTGCAGGCGGGTATTCATCTCCAGGAAGTAGAAATCCTGATCCTTGCCGACGACGAACTCCACCGTGCCCGCACTCTGGTACCTGACCGCCTTGGCCAGCTGCACCGCCTGCTCGCCCATGGCCTTGCGCGTCGCCTCGGAGATGAAGGGCGAAGGTGCCTCCTCGATCACCTTCTGGTGGCGCCGCTGGATCGAGCATTCGCGCTCGTTCAGATAAATGACATTGCCGAAACCGTCACCCAGCACCTGGATTTCGATGTGGCGCGGCTGCTGCACGAATTTTTCGATGAACACGCGGTCGTCGCCAAAGGCCGACAGCGCCTCGTGCTTGCAGGAGGCAAAGCCCTCGTGCGCCTCCTGGTCGTTCCAGGCCACGCGCAGCCCCTTGCCGCCGCCGCCGGCGCTGGCCTTGATCATTACCGGATAGCCCACGTCCCTGGCGATCTCCACCGCGTGTTCGGGCGAATCGATGGCTTCGTTCCAGCCAGGGATGCAGTTCACGCCCGCTTCCTTGGCCAGCTTCTTGGAAGCGATCTTGTCGCCCATCGCGGCAATCGCGTGGTGCTTGGGGCCGATGAAGGCCAGGCCCTCTTCTTCGACGCGGCGCGCAAAGCCCTCGTTCTCGCTCAGGAAGCCGTAGCCCGGGTGGATCGCCTGCGCGCCGGTCTGTTTGGCCGCGGCAATGATCTTGTCGGCCTGCAGGTAGGACTCGCGCGAGGGCGCCGGGCCGATGTGCACCGCCTCGTCGGCGAGCTTGACGTGGCGCGCCTCCTTGTCGGCGTCGGAATAGACCGCCACGGTGGCGATGCCCATCTTCTTGGCCGTCGCAATCACGCGGCAGGCGATTTCGCCACGGTTGGCGATCAGGATTTTTTCAAACATGGTGGTTCTCCGTGGCGAAATCGCCCGTGCCCGCTTCGCGTGCCATGCAATGTGCAGAAACGCCCACTCCGTGGCCGTTTTCGCCACGGTTGGCGATCAGGATTTTTTCAAACATGGTGGTTCTCCTCGCCTGCTCACAGCGGCATGTTGCCGTGCTTGCGCCACGGGTTTTCGAGTTGCTTGTTCTGCAGCATGCCCAGGGAGCGGCAGATGCGCTTGCGCGTCTCGTGCGGCTGGATCACGTCGTCGATGAAGCCGCGCGCACCTGCGACGAAGGGGTTGGCGAAGCGGGTCTTGTATTCGGCCTCGCGCGCGGCGAGCTTTTCCGGGTCGCCCTTGTCCTGGCGGAAGATGATCTCCACCGCGCCCTTGGCGCCCATGACGGCGATCTCGGCGTTGGGCCAGGCCAGGTTCACGTCGCCGCGCAGGTGCTTGGAGCTCATCACGTCGTACGCGCCGCCGTAGGCCTTGCGCGTGATCACCGTCACCTTGGGCACCGTGGCTTCGGCGTAGGCGAACAAGAGTTTGGCACCATGGCGGATGATGCCGCCCCATTCCTGCGAGGTGCCGGGCATGAAGCCGGGCACGTCCACGAAAGTGATGATGGGAATGTTGAAGGCATCGCAAAAGCGCACGAAGCGCGCGGCCTTGATGGAGCTGCGAATGTCCAGGCAGCCGGCGAGCACCAGCGGCTGGTTGGCGACGATGCCCACGGGGTGGCCGTCCATGCGCCCGAACCCGATGACGATGTTCTTCGCGTAGTCGGGCTGCAGCTCGAAGAAGTCGCCGTCGTCCACGGTCTTGAGGATCAGCTCCTTCATGTCGTAGGGCTGGTTGGGGTTGGCCGGCACCAGGGTATCGAGGCTCAGGTCGGCGCGGTCGATCGGATCCTTGCTCGGGCGCACCGGCGGTTTTTCGCGGTTGTTCAGCGGCAGGTAGTTGTACAGGCGACGCAGCATCAAAAGCGCCTCCACGTCGTTTTCGAACGCCATGTCGGCAACGCCGCTCCTTGTGGTGTGGGTGACGGCGCCGCCCAGCTCCTCGGACGTGACCTCTTCGTGCGTCACGGTCTTGACCACCTCGGGGCCGGTCACGAACATGTAGCTGCTGTCCTTGACCATGAAGATGAAGTCGGTCATCGCAGGCGAATACACCGCGCCGCCCGCGCACGGGCCCATGATCATGCTGATCTGCGGCACCACGCCGCTGGCGAGCACGTTGCGCTGGAACACCTCGGCGTAGCCACCCAGGGACGCCACGCCCTCCTGAATGCGCGCGCCACCGGAGTCGTTGAGGCCAATCACCGGCGCGCCCACCTTGATGGCCTGATCCATCACCTTGCAGATTTTCTCGGCGTGCGCCTCGGAAAGCGCGCCGCCAAACACGGTGAAGTCCTGGCTGAAGACGAAGACCAGGCGCCCGTTGATCATGCCGTAGCCCGTCACCACGCCGTCGCCCGGGATTTTGTTGTCCTGCATGCCGAAGTCGGCGCAGCGGTGTTCGACGAACATGTCCCACTCTTCAAACGTGCCTTCGTCCAGCAGGAGCTCGATGCGCTCGCGCGCGGTGAGCTTGCCCTTGGCGTGCTGCGCATCGATGCGCTTTTGCCCGCCCCCCAGGCGCGCGAGTTCGCGCTTTTGCTCCAGTTGTTCCAGGATGGTCTGCATGCTTGCGTCCTTGGTTGAAATGGTTTGACTCTTCAATCGATAGCTGCCAGCGCTTGTCCTGCTTGCGCTGAGAGCAGATTTCTTGCCGCAGTACTGGCGGCAATGCGCCCCGCGACGACGTCCGACTGCATTTGCACCAGCAGCGCGGCGACGGCAGGATGGCTGCGAAACGCCGTGCGCAGCCCGGCGTCGATGCGCTCCCACATCCACGCCAGCGCCTGCTGCTGACGCCGCGCGGCGATCTCGCCATTGGCCGTTTGCAGCGCACGGTATTCACTCACCGCCGCCCAGAAATCCTGCACGCCCTCGCCCTTCAAGGCGCTGATCGTGATCACCTTGGGGTGCCAGCGCTGCGGATCATTCTGCGCATGCGCCGGGTTGCCCTGCATCGCCATCAGGCGCAGGCTGGAGGTGATCTGCGTGCGCGTGCGAATCGCAGCCCTCGGGTCGATGTCGGCCTTGTTGACCACCACCAGGTCAGCGAGCTCCATCACGCCCTTCTTGATCGCCTGCAAATCGTCGCCTGCGTTGGGCAGTTGCAGCACGCAGAACATGTCGGTCATGCCGTGCGCCGCGGTCTCGCTCTGGCCCACGCCCACGGTCTCGACGATGACCACGTCGTAGCCCGCGGCCTCGCACACCAGCATGGCCTCGCGCGTTTTCTCGGCCACGCCGCCCAGCGTGCCGCTGCTGGGGCTGGGGCGGATGTAGGCGTTTTCCTCGCTGCAAAGCTGCTGCATGCGCGTCTTGTCGCCCAGGATGGAACCGCCCGAGACGGTGGAAGATGGATCAATCGCCAGCACCGCGACCTTGAGCCCCTGCGCGGTAAGATACAGGCCGAGTGCCTCGATGAAGGTGGACTTGCCCACGCCCGGCACGCCGCTGATCCCCAGGCGCAGCGCACGACCCGTCTGCGGCAGCAAGGCGGTGAGCAACTCGTCGCCCTGCGCGCGGTGGTCGGCGCGGGTGGATTCCAGCAGCGTGATGGCCTTGGCCATGGCGCGGCGGCGCATGGGTATCGACGCCGCCAAGGCTTTCAGGATTTCCGAGTTGTTCATGTCCTGAAAAGCTCAAAAAAAGCCTCGTCGATGTCATGCACCGTGCGCGGCAGCAGTCCGAGTTCGTACTTCTTGAACATGCCGTAGAGCTTCTCGCCGTCAACCAATTCGACAGGGTCGGCACCCGCGCGCGTTGCCTCATCCTTGGCGCTTTTGGAAAAATGGCTCGTCGTCAGGAAAATCGCCTTATCGGCTCTCCCAGCCATCGCACCTCGCAGGTCTCGAACTTCCTTGGGAGGTACCGAATTCGCCCACTTCTTGCACTGAAATACGACATTGAAGCTCACCAGATCATTGACCTGCAGCACGCCCACGCCATCGACGCCGCCATCATTGGAACGACCCGTCACTTCCAACCGGTCGAACCCCGCTTCTCTCAGCAGACGCAAACAGAGTCGCTCGAAGCCACTTGGCGAAAGTCCATGCAGTACCGCAAGAAAACGCCCGAGTTCGTTCTCTTCGTCCGACTGCTCGCTGTCCTCGTTTTCTACAGATTGAGGATCGGGTTGGGCACCGGAACTCGCACCCTTTTTCTGGGCCACGATTTGTTGCTGTCGCAGCCGATCGAAAAGGTTCAACGCCTCAGCGCTGTCCAGGTGTGTTTTCCAACCTTGGGACGTCAGCGCCCAAACCCCACGTTTTCCGCTCTCGATCAACCCCGCCCAGACCAGGTACTGTCGCGCCCAATAGACTTGATTGGCAAAGCGCTCCATCCCCGTCTTGAGTGTCTCTTCCCTCTGCTTTTCAGGCACAGAGCAAAGGCGAGCTACCACATCAACCGCTTCTTTGGGCGTGGCTGACCCGCCAAGCTCTCTCAGCGCATCGAGCAGTGGCCCGAACCACTGCACGAACTTCGGGCCTTTTTTTTCTCGTGTCGTCGCCATCCGCCTGTGTCCCTGGTCGCAATGAAATACGCTCAACGTATCAAAGAATCTCGAAAGCCCGGCCATCTGGCAGGCGGTAGCGAGAAAAATCGCGCACATCCTGAGTGAAAACGGTGCATACACCCGTCTGCGCCGCCAGCCAGACCAGCGATGCATCGGCCAGATCCATCTCGGTGCGTGGGGTTTCGGTGTATCGATCCATCAAGGGAATGAACTCCGTCAAATCAGCCTGTGAAAACGGAAACACCGACACTGCTGCCGCGCCTATCCATCGCAAAAAGGTATAGCGTTGTGGCGGCTGCAACAGATAACTGGCTTCGACCACGCAAGGCCAGGTGGTAGACAAGGCCCAGCGTTCAGCCGCAGCCAATTGAAACAACTCGGCGTAATGCTGCGCACGCGCCTGGTGCATGCCAAACACGGCCACCATCGCACTCGCATCGACCAGTGCCGCAGCCATCAGGCAATACCGTGCTTGGCTTTGAGCCGCGCGATCAAGGCCACCCGAGACCCTTCAGTGTCATAGGGCAACTCCCGGTCGGCAAAAGCACTGCCATCGGCCTGATAAGCCTTGGTGCGTTCCTCGGCCTTGAGCGCCACCATCAGCGCATACGGATCCTTGCTTCCCAGCGCACGCTCCACCGCATCGATGATGAACTGCGATTTGGTGATGCCTTTTTGCTGCGCCGCCAACTCAAGGCGTTTTTCCAGCAAAGGCTCCATGCGAACGGAAACAGCCATGATGCACCCTCCAGTTGAAATACGGTATTACTGTATCTCGAACGCGGATATCAAGCAAGCGCCGCCTTGATTTTCTCCAGTACATCCCTGGCGCATGCCGGGATCGGCGTACCCGGCCCGTAGATGCCCTTGGCACCCGCCTGGTAGAGGAAGTCGTAATCCTGGCGCGGCACCACGCCGCCGACGAAGACGACGATGTCATCCGCGCCCTGCTTCTTCAGTTCGTTGATGATCGCGGGCACCAGCGTCTTGTGCCCCGCCGCAAGCGTGCTGACGCCGATCGCGTGCACGTCGTTCTCGATCGCCTGGCGCGCGCATTCCTCGGGGGTCTGAAAGAGGCTGCCGATGTCCACGTCAAAGCCCAAGTCGGCAAACGCAGTAGCCACCACCTTGGCGCCGCGGTCGTGCCCATCTTGCCCCAGCTTGGCGACCATCACGCGCGGGCGGCGGCCCTGTTCCTGGGCGAAGGCGTCGATCTCGGCCTTGATGGCGTTCCAGCTTTCTGGAGAATCATAAGCGGCTGCATACACACCGGTCACCTTTTGCGTATCGGCGTGGTGGCGCCCGAAAATCTTCTCCAACGCATCGCTCACCTCACCCACGGTGGCGCGCAGGCGGATCGCCTGAATGGACAAATCGAGCAAATTGCCCTCGCCGGTTTTTGCTGCATTCGTGAGAGCTGCCAGCGCTTGCTCCACTTGGGCTGGATCGCGTTTCTGCTTCAAATCATTGAGGCGTGCAATCTGGCTTTCGCGCACCTTCACGTTGTCCACCTCCAGGATGTCCACCGCGTCTTCCTTGGCCAGCTTGTACTTGTTGACGCCGACGATGACCTCCTTGCCCGAGTCGATCAGCGCCTGCTTCTCGGCCGCCGCCGCCTCGATCTTGAGCTTGGCCCAGCCGCTATCGACCGCTGCCGTCATCCCGCCCATGTCCTCGACTTCCTCGATGATCTTCCACGCCGCGTCCGCCATGTCCTGCGTGAGCTTTTCCATCATGTAGGACCCCGCCCAGGGGTCGATCACGTTCGTGATGTGCGTTTCTTCCTGGATGATGAGCTGGGTATTGCGCGCGATGCGGGCGGAAAACTCGGTCGGCAGCGCGATCGCCTCGTCAAACGAATTGGTGTGCAGGCTTTGCGTGCCGCCAAACACCGCCGCCATGGCCTCGATGGTCGTGCGCACCACGTTGTTGTACGGATCCTGCTCGGTCAAGCTCCAGCCGCTGGTCTGGCAGTGCGTGCGCAGCATCAGGCTCTTGGCCTTCTTCGCGTCAAAGCCCTTCATGATGCGGCACCACAGCAGGCGCGCGGCGCGCATCTTGGCGATCTCCAGATAGAAATTCATGCCGATCGCCCAGAAAAAGCTCAGGCGCCCGGCGAACTCATCGACATCCATGCCCTTGGCGATCGCGGTCTTCACATACTCCTTGCCGTCGGCCAGCGTGAAGGCCAGTTCCAGCGCCTGGTTCGCCCCCGCCTCCTGCATGTGATAGCCGCTGATCGAGATCGAGTTGAACTTCGGCATGTGGCGCGCCGTGTACTCGATGATGTCGCCCACGATGCGCATGCTCGGCTGCGGCGGGTAGATGTAGGTGTTGCGCACCATGAACTCTTTCAGAATGTCGTTCTGAATGGTGCCCGAGAGCTGGTCCTGGCGCACGCCTTGCTCCTCTGCTGCCACCACGTAGCCCGCCAGCACCGGCAGCACCGCACCGTTCATCGTCATGCTGACGCTGACCTTGTCCAGCGGAATGCCGTCAAACAGCACGTTCATGTCTTCCACGCTGTCGATCGCCACGCCCGCCTTGCCCACGTCGCCGGTCACGCGCGGATGGTCGCTGTCGTAGCCGCGGTGCGTCGCCAGATCGAACGCCACCGAGACGCCCTGCCCGCCTGCCGCCAGCGCCTTACGATAGAAGGCGTTGCTCTCCTCAGCGGTGGAAAAGCCCGCGTACTGGCGAATCGTCCACGGCCTGCCCGCGTACATCGTCGCCTGCGGACCGCGCAGATAGGGCTCGAACCCCGGCAGCGTATTGGCATACGGCAGCGCCGCCGTGTCCGCAGCGGTGTACAGGGGTTTCACCGTAATGCCGTCGGCCGTCACCCAGTTGAGCTGGTTCAGGTCACCGCCTGGCGCGGTTTTGGCGGCGGCCTTGGCCCAGGCGGCAAGGTCGGCGGGCGCAAAAGAAGGTTGGGAGTCGCTCATGGTGGCTGCTCGCTTGGCTGTGAAAATGTTCGGCCTCTGGCGCTCTGCCGGGCCTGAATGTACGAATGCCTCAAGTTTACCCGATTTGTAATTATTAATTTTTAATTCTTTTTGGGTTACAGTCGCCCCATGTCCACCGCCACGCTTGCCCCGCGCGCGCTCTACGAACAGGTCGCAGAGCAGCTGCGCCTGCGCATCTTCCACCGCGAGCTGGAGCCCGGCAGTTGGATAGACGAGCTGAAAATCGCCGAGGAATTCGGCATCAGCCGCACGCCGCTGCGCGAGGCGCTCAAGGTGCTCGCCACCGAGGGGCTGGTCACGATGAAGCTGCGCCGCGGTGCCTACGTCACTGAAACCTCGGACAAGGACCTGCGCGACGTCTACCACCTGCTCTCGCTGCTGGAGAGCGACGCCGCAGCAGCAGTCGCGCGCGGCGCCAGCAGCGCCGACCTCGCCAGCCTTGAGGCGCTGCACGACGAACTTGAGCAGGCGACGGGCGAGCGCGAGCGCTTCTTCGCGCTCAACGAGCGCTTTCACATGCAGTTGCTGCAATTGGCCGACAACCGCTGGCGCGAGCAAATGGCCGCCGACCTGCGCAAGGTGATGAAGCTCAACCGCCACAATTCGCTGTTCAAGCGCGGGCGCATCGCCGACTCACTTGCCGAACACCGCGCGATCATGGCCGCGCTCAAGGCACGCCGGCCCGAGGCTGCCGCGCAGGCCATGCAGGCGCACTTCGCCAACGGTCTGGAAGCTGCCGCCTGATACTATTGTTTTCATAGCTTGTGGCGCTTTGTGATCAAGCGCTGCAGCATGAAAACGTTAGAATACGGCGTGCTCCAAACCAGCAAGACCCCTCACATCACCGCCGCCGGCCGCAATCCGTGGCGCCTTTGCGTGGCACCGATGATGGACAGTTGCGATTAACCAACATTCATGCGGGTTTGCGGGTAGGTCGTGTGCAAACTGTGTGCATCAGCTTTTCACATTATGATATTTTGATGTTACGGCAGTCTGCTTTTGCTGCCGATAGAAAAGGCGTTTGCACACGCCTGCCCTACCCCACGGCCTTGCACATCAGCACCAGCTCCCGATGACCTGAGCGAACGTCCACCAGGCTCACGATGTTGTAGGTCTTGCCACCGTGGATCACCCGATCCTGCGCCGTCATCCATGGCCTAAAGCGCATCCTTATCCGCGTCGTCACCTCAGACTGCAACGCCTGCGCCGCGATGTACTCCCGGCCCACCAGCGGCTCTACAGCCGCCCAGCAGGTGAACAGGGGTGCCCAGCTCTCGATAGGGGTTCCCCAGCCGTCCACTGTGCTGGTGAAGCGCTCCACCGTCACGCGCTGCGTCAGATCCCCGGCCTTCATGCGTACACCCGGTACGGTGCCAGCAGGCGTTCAAACGTCGGGTTCTTGGACAGCGGGCGCTCCACCAGGGCTTCCCTGTTGGCGTACAGGTCGCCCACCAGCAGCAGCGCTGCGGCCTTCACCGG
>NZ_MEDS01000015.1 GCF_001724135.1 Comamonas sp. SCN 65-56
CCGCTCGGCCGCATAGCGCCCGAGCGCCTCGGGGTCGGCCAGCCGCGCCGGATTGCAGTGCGACGAGTACCAGTCGTCGCGCTGCATCTCGCCGCGTCGCCGTGCGATGGGCGCGCAGGCGATCGAATGGCGGCTGTAGCGATAGCCGCCCGCGAAACCCAGCGTGTTGGCCGCGACGAAGTGCCCGTGGCTCACCGTGACCGACGCGCCCTCCGAATTGACGATCGCCGGCGAGGTGTCGAACGCCGCGCGCTCGGCGCGCCGTGCGATCTCCACCGCCTCGTCGACCGTGACCGGCCACTGGTGGAACACCTTCAGGTCGGGCTGCGAGGTGGCCAGCGTATCGACGTCGGGCAGCCCGGCGCACGGATCCTCGGCGGTGAAGCGCGCGATCTGCCAGGCCGCGTTCACCGTCTCGCGCAGCGCCGCCGGCGAGAAATCGGTGGAACTGGCATGCCCCATCCGCTGGCCCGAATACACGGTGATGCCGAGCCCCTTGTCGCGGTTCTGCTCGATCGTCTCGATGCGCCCCTTGCGCACGTTCACCGACAGGCCGCTGTTCTCGGACACGTCGACGGCGGCGCCGCTGGCGCCGAACTCGCGCGCGAAGGCGAGCGCCGCCTCGGCGATCTCGCGCAATCGCGCCTGGTCGTACTCGAACATCGTTTCGCGGGCTTTCGTGGACATGCGGTGCGTGTGTCGGCGAAACCGGCAGCAAGCCGCGCCGGCCATGGGGAGCCGGGTATCATAGCAGCGCCGTTCCGCCTCCCCTGCCATGCGCGCCCGAGCCCGAGATCCCCAGCGCACCGAAGAGCCCAGCAAGTCGCAGCGCAAGCGTGAGATGCTCGCGCTGCAGGCGCTCGGCGAGAGCCTGCTGGCGCTGGAGGACGAGCGCCTGGAGCGCCTGCCGGTCACTCCCGAGCTGATCGACGCGGTGCGCACCGCGCGCGCGATCCGCGCCCACGAAGGACGGCGACGCCAGCTGCAATACATCGGCCGGCTGATGCGCGAGATCGACGCCGACGCATTGCGCGATGCACTGTCCGACGAAACACGCGAGCACCGGGTGGCCACCGCGGTGATGCACGCCGCCGAACGATGGCGCGAGCGCATTCTCGCCGACGATCAAGCGTTCGACGACTGGCTTGCGAAATACCCCGACACCCGCGAGAGTCTCGAGCCGCTGGTGCCGCGCGCGCGCGGCGAACTGGCCACCGGCGGCCCCGGGCGCGCGTTTCGCGAGATCTTTCGCAAGATCCGCGACCGGCTCGCCTGAGTCCGCCCTCACGAGGAGAACCACCGCAATGACCGACTCCACCCGCCCGACCCGCATCGGACTCGTGTCGATCAGCGACCGGGCCTCGCAAGGCGTCTACCAGGACCAGGGCGTTCCGAGCCTGCAGGAGTGGCTGGCCAGCGCCCTCACGAGCCCCTGGGAACCGGTGGTGCGGCTGATCCCCGACGAGCGCGCACAGATCGAGCGCACCCTCGTCGAACTGGTCGACCAGGAAGGCTGCAGCCTCGTGCTCACCACCGGCGGCACCGGCCCCGCCCCGCGCGACGTGACCCCCGACGCGACGCTTGCGGTGGGCGATCGCGAGATGCCCGGCTTCGGCGAGCAGATGCGGCAGATCAGCCTGAACTTCGTGCCCACCGCGATCCTCTCGCGCCAGGTCGCCGTCGTGCGCAGCCGTGCGCTGATCGTCAACCTGCCCGGCCAGCCCAAGTCGATCCGCGAAACCCTCGAAGGCCTGAAGGACGCCGACGGCCGCCAGAAAGTGCACGGCATCTTCGCCGCCATTCCCTACTGCCTCGACCTGATCGGCGCCCCGTACCTCGAGACCAACGAAGCCGTCTGCAAGGCGTTCCGCCCCAAGTCCGCCCAGCGCCCCTCCCCCGCCTGAAACCGCGCTCAGCGCCGCCGCGCCTGGATGACGCCGTTCACTTCGCGGACGGCAGAGAGCGTGCGGGCCAGTTGGCCGGCGTCGGGCACTTCGACGGTGAAGCGCATGCTGGCCACCTGCTGCCGCGACAAGGTCTGCACCGCCGTCACGTTCAGCCGATCCCGCGCGAACACCTCGGTGATGTCGCGCAGCAGCCCCGGCCGATCGTTGGCCCGCACCTCGACGTCGGCCGGGAACCGCCGCGGGCGCCCGTCGGTGCCGCCGCGCAGCGCCTCCTCGCCCCACGCGGTCTCGATCACCCGCTCGGGAGCACGATCGGCCATCCGCGCGAAGGTCGCGCAGTGCTCGCGGTGCACCGATACGCCGTGACCCTTGGTGACGAAACCCACGATCGCATCCGGCGGCACCGGCCTGCAGCATCGCGCCAGCTGCGTCATCAGCGAGTCGATGCCGACCACCAGCACGCCGTCGCCGCGGCCGCCCGCCTCGCGCGCTCGCCGGCGCGGCGCGACGATCGCGGGCTGCTCGGGCACGGCGGCGGGCGCGGTCCCGGCCGCCGCGGCCGCGGGGCCGCGCACCGCCTCCTCGAGCTGGCGCACGCCGACCTCGTCTCGCGCCACCGCGACGAACATCGGCCCTGCCGCTTCGAACCCCAGTCGGCGCGCCAGTTCCTCGAACGCCAGCGCGGTGCGCCCCTCGCGCTGCAGCACCCGCTCGACCCGCTCGCGGCCCGCCGCAGTGTCACGCTCGAGCTCGAGCGCGTTGAACCACTGGCGCACCTTGTTGCGGGTGCGCGGGCTGCGCACGTAGCCGAGCTGCGGGTTGAGCCAGTCGCGCGACGGCCCCTCGTGCCCGGTCTCCTTCGCGGCGACGATCTCCACCGTCTGGCCGCTCTGCAGCGCGGTGTTCAGCGGCACCATGTGGCCGTCGACCCGCGCGCCGCGGCAGCGATGCCCGAGGCTGGTGTGCACGTGATAGGCGAAGTCGATCGGCGTGGCGCCCGCCGGCAGTTCGATCACCCTCGCCTGCGGCGTGAGTACGTAGATGCGCTCCTCGACTGCGGGCTGCGCCGTCGGCTGGCCCGCCTGCGCGCTGCCCAGCGCCTGCCCGACCTCGCGCTGCCAGGCGAGCAGCTGGCGCATCCAGGCGATCTGCTCGTCGTGCCCCGCCCCGGCGGCCGCACGCCCGCCGCGCGCCGGCGTGCCCCCGGCGCCCTCCTTGTAGCGCCAGTGCGATGCGACCCCGTACTCGGCGAAGCGGTGCATCTCGCGGGTGCGGATCTGAACCTCCAGAGGCCGCCCGTCGTCGGCCAGCACCACCGTGTGCAGCGAGCGGTAGCCATTGGGCTTGGGCCGCGCGATGTAGTCGTCGAATTCCTGCGGCACCTGCGTCCAGATCGCGTGGACGATGCCCAGCGCGGTGTAGCACTGCGCGACCGTGTCGACGATCACCCGCAGCCCGCGCAGGTCGCTGATCTCGTCGAGCGCGCGCCGCTTGCTGCGCATCTTGTTGTAGATGCTGTACAGGTGCTTCGGCCGACCGCTCACTTCGGCGCGCAGCCCGGCCGCGGCCAGCTCGGCACGCAGCCGCTGCATCGCCGCCTCGACGAAGGCCTCGCGCGCGGCGCGGCGCTCCTCGAGCTGGCGCGCGAGCTCGCGATAGGTGTCCGGGTCGAGAAAGCGGAACGCGAGATCTTCGAGTTCCCACTTGAACTGCCAGAGGCCGAGGCGGTTGGCCAGCGGCGCCAGCACTTCCAGGGTCTCGCGCGCGATCGCCGCATCGGGCGGGCGGCGCTGCGCCGCGTGATAGCGCAGCGTGTGCAGCCGCGACGCCAGCCGCAGCAGCACCACGCGGATATCGACCGCCATCGCGAGCAGCATCCGGCGCAGCGTCTCCGCCTGTCCGTTGGCCGCCGCGCCCGGCGCCGAATGCAGTTCGCGGAGTCGCTGGATCTGCCGCATCCCCTCGACCAGCCGCGCGACCTCGTCGCCGAACTGCGCGCCGATGTCGCGCAGCGGCAGGCGATCGGCCGGGGAGATCAGCGCCGCCGCCTCGAGCACCGCCCCGTCGACGCCCAGTTCGCGCAGGATCTCGATGGTCGCCCGGGCATGGTCGACGTAACGCTCGCCGCTGCGCCCGGTCGCATCGCCGGCGCGCTCGTGCATCCACGCGAGCGCCCGCTGCGCCGCATCTTCCTGCGCGGCGCCTGCCTGCATTTCCGTCCCGCCGACGACGGCCGGTTGCGTGCCCATTCGTCCAGCCTCGCGCTTGATCGATTCGCTGCCCGCAGCCGATTATAGGCAGGCGCGCCGCGCCCCCGAAGCTCCCTGGACCCTCGATGCTGCGAAAACTGCTGGGCCTTTCCCGACCCGAGCCGATCGATGCCGCGCAATGGCAGCGCGTCGCGACCGACCTGCCGTTTCTCGACCATCTCGACGAGGCCGAGCGCGGGCTGCTGAAGAGGCAGTGCGAGGCCTTCCTCGCCGCCAAGCAGTTCAGCGGCGCCGCCGGCTTCGTGGTCGACGACGACGTGCGCATCGCGATCGCACTGCAGGCCTGCCTGCCTCCCGACCGCTTCGTCGCCCCGCGCAAGCAGGTCGACGACGCCGGCGTGGTCCACGAGTACGACGACGAACTGGCCGGCGAGGCGATGCAGGGCGGCCCGGTGGTGCTGTCCTGGCCCGACGCCGACCCCACCGCCGGCCACGTGGGCTACAACGTGGTGATCCACGAATTCGCCCACAAGCTCGACATGCTCGACGGCTCGCCCGACGGCGCGCCGCCGCTGCCCGGCGCCATGCGCGAGCGTTGGGCACGCACGATGACCGATGCCTATGAAGATTTCTGCATGAGGGTCGACCGCATCGAGGCGGCGATTCCGCGCCACGTCGACCCCGAATCCGCGGCCGCCGACGCCTGGTACGAGCGCCTGCCGCTCGACCCCTACGCGGCCACCGACCCCGGCGAGTTCTTCGCAGTGACCGCCGAGACCTTCTTCACCGCGCCGCAGGCGCTCGCGCATGCCTACCCGGCGCTGTATGCACTGTTTCGCGACTATTTCCGCCAGGACCCCTTGACAAGCGCCCTCGGCTCGCGGTCGCGCTGAAGCGCAACCTTGCGCGAAATCATGGCGCGTCGATCGGGGGGATGCACGGATTCCCGGACTCGCCTATCCTTGGTGCTCCGGCGGTTCGGACGCAGTGCAGCCGCAACAGGCGAGGCACATCGTGCTGAATGTCACGACGGCGCAATCGCCGGCGTGCCAACATGCGAGACAGGCATCAGCTGCCGCCTCCGGGCGCAACGGTCTCCGAAGCAATACATGATTCGCATCTTCAATCACTACCTGTCGCTTCGCCTCCTGCTGCTGACGCTGCTCGAGACGATGGTGTTGTTCCAGGCGATGGTGCTCGGCTTCGAGATCCGTTTCCTGAACCAGTCGGTCCCGCTGCCGTTGCTGCCGGCGGGACTGTTCACCGTCGTCATGCTCTTGATGATGGCCGGGCTGGGTCTGTACCAGGCGCAGGCCGAGCCATTCCGGGTCACGATCCAGCGATTGGTCGTCGCATACGGCCTGACGCTGATGCTGTTGAGCGTCGTCTTCTATCTGTTCCCCGATACCTATGTCGGGCGCGGCGTGTTCGCGTTCACCTCGGTTTTCGCCGTGGCCGGCGTGCTCGTGATCCGGATCATGTTCTTCCGCGTCACCGATATCGGGTTGCCCAAGCGCCGGGTGCTGGTGCTGGGCAATGGAGACGAGGCCGAAGAAGCGATTCGCTTCATGCACGCAGCGGGGATGGGACGCTCAATCCAGTACGCGGGCCTGTATCCGGTGGTCCAGGGGCGAGAGGCACCCGAGAGCGGGCAGCATATCAACCATGAACACCTGCTGCGGACCGTGAAAGACCTTCGCGTCTCCGAAATCGTGCTCGCGGTTCGCGAACGTCGCGGCGGGGTACTACCGCTGCGTCAATTGCTCGACTGCAAGCTCAAGGGCGTGAAGGTGATGGATCTCACCTCGTTCTACGAACGCGAGCTGGGGGTGCTGAAGGTCGACAACCTGCGGGCGAGTTGGCTGATCTTCAGCCAGGGCTTCGACCAGGGTCTGTTGCGAGACATCATCAAGCGCTCGTTCGACCTCCTGGCCAGCCTCGTGCTGTTTCTGCTGACCTTTCCGATCCTCGCACTCGCGATGCTGGCGATCCTGCTCGAAAGCGGCCGGCCGATCTTCTATCGCCAGGAGCGTGCCGGACAGGGCGGCGTGCCATTCATGATCCTGAAGCTCCGCACAATGGTGCAGGACGCCGAAAAGGACGGGCAGCCGCGCTGGGCGGGCCAGAACGACGCGCGCATCACCCCGGTAGGCCGGTTCCTGCGGCGCACGCGAATCGACGAGCTGCCTCAACTCATCAACGTCTTGCGCGGCGACATGAGTTTCGTCGGCCCGCGCCCCGAGCGCCCGTTCTTCGTGCGCCACCTGATCGAGGACATTCCCTACTACGACGTACGCCACAGCGTGAAGCCGGGTGTCACCGGCTGGTCGCAAGTGCGCTATCCGTATGGCGCGTCGGTCGAGGATGCACGCGCCAAGTTGCAGTACGACCTCTACTACGTCAAGAACCACTCGTTGTTCCTGGATCTCCTCATCCTTCTCGACACGATCCAGGTCGTGCTGCTCGGCAAGGGCGCCAGATAGCAGGTCGCACCCGCAAGTCGCGGCACCGGCACCGGTGATCGTCGTTCGCGTGTCGTCGTGGCAACGAGCTCAGGCGAGGCTCTTCACATACCAGTCCAGCGCTTCGTCGAGTCCTGCAGCGACCCGATGCGTGGGCACGTACCCCAGCAGAGCCCGCGCCTTGCTCACATCGGCGAGCGAATGGCGGACGTCGCCTTCACGGAAATCCCGGTAGTTCGGACTGACGTCACGCACGCGCGGCGTCGAAGCCGCAAGCCGATCCCGGATCGCAATGAACAATTCGTTCAGCGACAGGCGTTCGCCGCAGGCAACGTTGAAGACCTCGTGGCTGGGCGTCGAATCCCCCGAAGATTCCGGAAATAGCGCGGCCCGCAGGTTCGCCTGCACCGCATTCGCCACGTAGCAGAAGTCCCGGCTCGTCTCTCCGTCACCGTTGATGTAGACCGGGTCGCCGCGCAGCATCGCAGCAATCCAGCGCGGAATCACGGCGGCGTAGGCACCCGCCGGATCCTGTCGCGGTCCGAACACGTTGAAGTACCGGAGCCCGGCACACCTCATGCCGTAAGTCCTGGCGAACACGTCGGCGTATATCTCGTCGACGAGCTTCGTCGCTGCGTAAGGCGAAAGCGGCTTGCCTATGCTCGCCTCGATCTTGGGCAATCCCGGGTGGTCTCCGTAGACCGAGCTCGACGACGCATAGACGAATCGCTTCACGCCCGACATTCGCGCTGCGTCCAGCATGTTCACGAAGCCATCGACGTTCGACACGTGGGTCGCAAGCGGCTGGGCGATCGACCGGGGCACGGAACCGAGTGCCGCCTGATGCAGAACGAAATCGACGCCCGCGCAGGCCTCCTGGCAGCAATGCGAGTCGCGGATGTCGCCTTCGATGAAGCGGTAGCGCGCCGAATCCGCCTCGCCGACCGCGCTCCGGACATCGTCGACATTGCGTCGGTGGCCGGTCGCGAAGTTGTCGAGCCCGATGACCTGCTGGCCCGAGCGCAGCAGCGCCTCGACCAGGTTCGAACCGATGAAGCCGGCAGCTCCGGTCACCAACCAGCGATACCGGCCTCCGATCGCCGGCATGCCTCCTTCGGGCGTCCGGGCCCCCATGTCGCGCGGCGCCATCGACGGGTCACTCATAGCCGCCACACCCGGTAGCCGCGTCGCTCGAGCGCCATCCGGTCGAACGAGCCCTTGACGTCGACGAACACTCCCGAAGCAACCAGTTTTCCAACGAGCCTGTCGAGCGGGAAATCGCGGTAGACCTGGTGCGCCACAGCCGCGACGATGGCGTTGGCAACCGGCAGGTCGTCCCATTGCGCAAGCTCCACGCCGTATTCGCGCCGCGCCTCGTCGGGATCGGCAACGGGGTCGTGCACCCGCACATCGGCTCCATACGAACGCAGTTCGTGGATCACGTCGATGACGCGTGAATTGCGCAGGTCCGGAACGTTCTCCTTGAACGTGAGTCCCAGGACGATGATCGGCGCGCCGTTGATCGTGAATCCCTTCCGGATGAGGGCCTTGACCGTCTGCTCGGCGACGAACTTGCCCATGCCGTCGTTGATGCGACGACCGGCGAGGATCACCTGTGGCGAGTAACCCAGCGTGTCGGCCTTGTAGGTGAGGTAGTACGGATCGACGCCGATGCAGTGCCCGCCGACCAGACCAGGCCGGAACGGCAGGAAGTTCCATTTGGTGCCGGCGGCCTCCAGCACTTCCAGCGTGTCGATGCCGATCCGCTCGAAAATGATCGAGAGTTCGTTCATCAGGGCAATGTTCAGGTCGCGCTGGGTGTTCTCGATCACCTTGGCAGCTTCGGCAACCTTGATGGAACTGGCGCGATGGACGCCTGCCGCGACGACCGTCTCGTAGAGCCTTGCGACGCTTTCGAGCGTCTCCGCATCGTCGCCCGACACCACCTTCGTGATCGTGGCGAGCGTGTGGGCCTTGTCACCGGGATTGATCCGCTCCGGGGAGTATCCGACGTGGAAATCTTTCTTCCATTTCATCCCCGAATGCGCTTCCAGAACCGGGATGCAGACTTCCTCGGTCGCCCCGGGGTAGACCGTCGACTCGAAGACGACGATCGCGCCCTTCTTCATGTAGCGCCCGACCGTTTCGCTCGCCCCGATCATCGGACCGAAGTCGGGCATGTGCGCACGATCGATCGGCGTCGGCACGGCTATCACGTGGAAGTCGGCCTCTGCAATGCCCGCCGGATCGGCGGTCACGACAAGGTGCCGGGCAGCGCGAAACTGCTCCGCAGATACCTCGCCTGTGGCGTCGTGGTGTTTCTTGATATTCTCGATCTTCTCGGCGGACAGGTCGAAGCCGATGGTCCGATAGTGGCGCCCGAACTCGACTGCCAGTGGCAGTCCGACGTAGCCCAGGCCGATTACGGCAACAGTTGTCATGTTTCCTCGATTGCAGCGACGAATGCGTCTCGCGAATCCGATCGACGGTTCGCTGTCGATGCAAGAATACCCTGCAACGGATTCGCTTTCAGGAACAAGTTGCGGGTTTTGCGCCCGCAGGCGTCATGCGACAGGGATACGCGCCGCCCGATGCGATCGGGTGGCGCGGACGTGCGCTCGAAGCATCGAGCATCTCTGCGGATCGTCAATAAATGGTGTCGGAATTCCTGTACATTGACGACCCGATTCGAGACTCTGTCCGCATGCGGTCCGATCCACGCGCGGCGGTTCCCGTTGTCCGCGAATCGAGGCCTTGACCCTAAACCCGTCTATAGCCGGAGAACAGACTTGAAAGTCCGCATCGGTCTCCTCGCCCTGGTTGCCTCGCTGTTGGCGGCATGCGCCTCGACCCTGCCCGAGGCCCCCAAGCAGGCTGCCCAGGCCGACTACAAGTACCTGATCGGGCCAGGCGACATTCTGAATATCAACGTCTGGCGCAATCCCGAGCTCACGGCCAACGTTCCGGTTCGACCCGACGGTCGGATCACCATCCCGCTCGTCGAAGACATGGTGGCCATCGGCAAGGATCCCACTGCGCTGGCGCGCGAGATCGAGGCCGCGCTGCACAAGTTCATCCAGGATCCAATCGTCACGGTCGTCGTGGCCACAGCTGGCGGAGGTTCCTCGCAACAGGTTCGCGTCGTAGGCCAGGCGGCCCGCCCGACGACCCTCCCCTATCGCCAGAACATGACTCTGCTCGACGTCATGATCGCGGTCGGCGGCCTGACCGATTTCGCAGCCGGAAACCGGGCGGTCCTCGTTCGGGGACGCGAAGACAACAAGGCGTACAACGTCAGGCTCGACGACCTGATCAAGCGCGGCGACGTCGGCGCGAACATCCAGGTCCTGCCCGGGGACGTCATCATCGTCCCGGAAAGCTGGTTCTGACCCGCCGCGTCGCGCCGCAAGCGCCCACGGCCTTCCCGGGCGTCCTCTACTCAACGGATGCAGCAGATGAAGTCGCTCGCACTGCCTGAGCAGATCGCACAGGTCAAGACCCTGCTCGATGGCGCCTGGAGATTTCGCTGGAGCGCCCTGATCGCCGCCTGCGGCCTCAGTGTCGCTGGCGCAGCGCTCACGGCCCTCATTCCTGATCGCTACGAAGCCTCCGGACGCGTTTATGTCGACACGGAGTCCATCCTCAAGCCCCTCATGCAGGGTCTCGCGGTGCAGCCTGACGTGAACACGCAGGTTCAGATGATGGCGCGCACGCTCCTGTCGAGGCCGAACCTCGAACAGATCATGCGCGCCGCATCGCTCGACGAACTGGCTCGCGACGATCGCGAGCGCGAGAAGGTCATCGACACGCTCTTCAAGCGGATCGAGTTGCGCGCTGCGGGAGGGGGGGCCGGCAACAACCTGTACTCGATCGTCTACCGCCACGAGGATCCAGCCAAGGCGCAGACTGTCGTTCAGACCCTGCTGGACATATTCGTTCAGTCGAGCGTCGGCGGCAAGCGCCGCGACTCCCAGGAGGCTCTCCGGTTCATCGATTCGCAGCTGCGCGAATACGAGAAGCGCCTGCTTGACTCGGAGGATGCGCTCAAGAGCTTCAAGATCGCCAATCAGGGAATGATGCCCAACCTCGAACAGGGGTACGTCGCGCGGCTCAACCAGCTCGAGGATCAAGCGCGCCAGGCCAGGCTCGAATTGCGGCAAGCCGAGAATGCACGCACGGCGATCCAGCAGCAGGTCGCCCAGGAACCCCCGATGATCGAGCGTGCCGATGCTGTCGGGATCATCGCGTTGTCGCCACCCACACCGAACGAGCTGGACCTTCGTATCGAGGCGCAGCGCAAGCGCCTGGACGACTTGCGGCTCCGTTTCACGGAGCAGCACCCCGATGTCGTGGGCACGCAGCGGGTCCTTGCCCAGCTCGAAGCCCAGCGCAAGGAAGAGCTTCGGGCGAAAGGGAAGGATCCCCAGGAGGCCGGCAGCCGGTCGACCCTGGTTCCCAATCCCGTCTATCGCGAACTGCGCCTTTCGCTGACCAATGCCGACGCACAGGTCGCGTCGCTGCGGACACGCGTGTCCGATCTCGAAGGACGTCTCGCCGAGGCGCGCAAGGTCATGCAGGAGATTCCCAAGGTAGAGGCCGAGTACACCCAGCTCACGCGTGACTACAACACGAACAAGCAGGCCTACGAGGATCTCCTGAAGCGCCGGGAGACCGCGCAGATCTCCGGAGAGATGGAGTCGACGGCGCGGGTCGCCGAGTTCCGGGTCGTCGATCCGCCGCGGGTGACCCGGACGCCCGTTTCGCCGAATCGCCCGTTGATGCTCGCACTCGTTCTGTGTCTGTCGCTGGGCGGTGGCGCCGCGCTCGCGGTGGCACGGGACCAGATCAACCCGACGTTCATCGACGGGCGGACCTTGCGTCGCATCACGGGAGCACCATTGCTCGGCGGCGTCACGCTGGTGCGCGACGCGGCCGCAATGGCCCGCGCGAGATTCGAGAACATCATGTTCGCATTCAGCGGTGCAGGTCTCGTGCTCGTCTTCGGCGCGGCCATCGGCTACTTCGCATTGCGCCACCTGGTCCAGTAGGGGCACCGAATGAACCTGATCGAACGTGCCGTCAGCCTGCTCCCCAAGACGCCCGACGAACGCTCCATCGCCGGAACGCAGGCGCAGACTCGAGCCGGGAGTGCCACCAGCGATGACCCGCGGCCCCCGACGATCGAGCGACTCGTCGAACGTCTGGCAGAGCACACGGCGGGCTCTCCGGACGGCGGGTTGGCCAACCACGCAACGAACCCGGACACTTCGCTGCGAGCCGCACCCGCAGTACCGGCGCGGATGCCCGAGCCCTTGATCATCGACATCGAGAGACTGAGTCAGCGCGGCTTCATCACGCCATCGGGGCTTCGGACCCGCACGTGGGACGAGTTCCGGGTCATCAAGCGGCCGCTGCTCGAAAACGCGTTCGGCAAGGCCGGGCGCCCGGCCGCGAAGAATGGCCGACGTCTCATGATCACGAGCGCGTATCCCCGTGAGGGCAAGAGCTACTGCGCGATCAACCTCGCGATGAGCATCGCGCTCGAGCGCGACCAGAGGGTCCTGCTCATCGACACCGACGTCGCACGACCGTCCCTGCTGGAGGAGTTCGGGATTCCCCCGATCGCAGGCGTCATGGACTGGCTGATCGACGGATCGCCCGATCTGGCCGAACTCGTTCGCCCAACCAACGTCGAGCGCCTGTCGTTGTTGCCATCGGGTCGCCTCGACACACACTCCACCGAGTATCTGGTCGGCGCCTCGATGACCCAGCTGCTCGCCCGGCTCGACGCGACCTTTCCGGATCACATCCTGATCTTCGACTCGCCGCCCCTGCTCGTCACGACCGAAGCGCAGGCACTCGCGAGACATATGGGGCAGGTTGCCCTGGTCGTGGAAGCCGGCAAGACACCGCAGTCCGCAGTCACGGAGGCCTTGCACTTGTTGCAGCCATGCGACATCATTGGCACTGTCCTCAACAAGATTCCCAATGCCAAGTCGAGCGCGCGATCAGGATACGGATATGGGTATAGTCAGGGCGAAGGTCCGTAGAGTCCCGCCGATGAAAGCCTGCCCCGGTCCGCGAGAGTTCGTAACCGGCGCTCTCGTCCTCATCTTCGGTGTTCATGGCGCCGCGTCGTTCGCGCAGGGCGCCCAGGGAGTGCAGCCGCCGGGGCCAGCCGCTGCTGCGGAAGCCCGCCCCCAGTTGCCGTCGGGCTTCCACCCCGGCGTCCGCACGTTCGTCTCGCTGACGGACAACATCTTCCTCGAACCCGATACCACGAAGAACGGCGGCACCTTCGTCGAGGTTTCACCCTATCTGTCGGCACGCGGCTATTCCCCGCGTGGCGCCTACAGCCTCGACTACCAGCTCCGGAACTTCTGGTTGCCCACCGAGGGAGAGTCCTCGCTCGCCAGGCACGAACTCAACGGAGCCGGTCGATTCGCCCTCGTGGGAGACCGCATCTGGCTCGATGCGTTGGCCTATTCGGGCAGTGTGTCGACGTCCGCAACGGGCCCCGTGGCCATCGATCCCGGGGCAGCGTTCGTCAATCGCGGCTCGTATCGCCGCCTCGAACTGTCTCCCTACCTTCTGACGCGCTCCGATCGAACCACGTACGAATTGCGCTACCGCGTCGCAACGACTGGCGGCAGCGCAAGCGAAGCGCTTGCCAGGCTCGACCAACGCGTCTCGGCAAGCGCGGGTACTCTTGCGGACCCGGGCGGTCTGTGGAACTGGGGAGTCGCGGGCGAGACGCAACGACGCGAATTCAGCCAGGACATCACGCTCGACAGGCAGATCGCCACCGGGACCCTCGGCTATCGCGTCGTGCCGAACGTCCGTGTTCTCGGAACGCTCACCTGGGAACGCATCGAAGGTCTTTTCAATTCCCGAGGCGAGGACTCAGGCTTCGGGCCCGGCGCAGGCATCGAGTGGACACCCAGTGCCAGGTTGCGCGCCACCGCGAGTTACGGCCACCGCTATTACGGCCCGGTGGGGGCGGCCCGGATCACCTATACTGCCGGCCGCAGCACACTCGGATTCGAGTTTGATCGGGCCATCAACACCGATTCGCGCCTGTCGCTGGGCACGCTGGACGCCGCGTCGCTGACTGGTGCAAGCCTCACGCTGCCCAATTCGATCGTCAACGCGCTGGCCGCCCAGGGCCTGACTCCGAGCGTGCAGAACGCAATCGCCCAGGGATTCATGACCGATGCGGCGGTCCTCGGGAAGCGAACCGCACTGTTCTACGGACTGCAGGGCATTCACCATGCCATCACCCTGACTGCCTTCATGCTGGACGAAAGCTCGACCGGGCAGGCGGCGGCAATTCCCGGCGCCTTCGTGGGCGACCAGGTCATCTATGGTTTCGCTGCTCGCTACCTGCGCAGATTCGGTGCACGCACCACCGTGACGCTCGGGGGCGATGCTCGCCAGACGCGCTCGGACAGCGGAGGCTACCGAACCGACCTGTACTCCGCGCTGCTGGAGTTCCAGAGCAGCCTCACCCGCACCTCCGCAGTCGTAGGAGGCCTCAGGTTTACTGCGCAACGCGGCGACGGCGCGACGGTCATCTACGATCAGGCTCTGGCATACGGCGGCCTCGACTTCAGGTTCTGAGGCATGTATGAATCCTTTTTCAAGCTGACTGGCAAACCGTTCCAGCTCAGCCCGGACCCCGATTTCTACTTCGGCAGTCGAGGCCATCGTCGGGCGATGGCCTATCTGGAGTACGGGCTCCACCAGGGAGAGGGTTTCATCGTGGTCACCGGCGAGATCGGCGCCGGCAAGACGACCCTGGTCAGGAAGCTGCTTCGCACCCTGCCGGGAGACCGGATCGTTCCGGTCCAGATCGTCACCACCCAGCTCGACGAGGACAATCTGCTCAGGCTGGTCGCAGCGTCTTTCGGGCTGCAGGCCGATGCGGACAAGTCTGCCACCCTGATCAGGCTCGAGCAGTTCCTGCAGAAGCTCAACAGCGAAGGCCGCAGGGCGCTTCTCATCGTCGACGAGGCCCAGAACCTCGGCCCGCGCGCGGTGGAGGAGCTACGCATGCTCAGCAATTTCCAGATCGGGCCACGTTCGGGTCTCCAGACCTTCCTGATCGGGCAGCCAGAGCTGCGCGACCTGATGCAACGGCCCGAAATGCGGCAGCTCAAGCAGCGTATCGTTGCCGCCTACCACCTGGGACCGCTCGATGAGCAGGAAACCCGCCGCTACGTCGAGCACCGTCTGGCGCATGTCGGTTGGTGCGACGACCCGGCCTTCGACGATGCGGTGTTTGCGCGAATTCACGCCCTCACGAGCGGAATCCCCCGGCGCATCAATCTGCTGGCCGACCGGCTCCTGCTATTGTGCTTTCTCGGCCAATCGCACCGGCTCACCGTCGAGATGGTCGACGAAGTGGCTGACGAACTCGCGCTGGAAGTCGGCCCACGCGCCGGGTTCATGCGGCACGCCGGCGACGAGCAACGAGCGAACGCGTCTTCCACTTCCCTGGCGCCGGTCGAGGACGCGAGAATGCCCTTGGCTGACGCGTCGTTGACCGAGCGTCTGAAGTCCGTCGAAGAGCGCCTTTCGCTGCTGGAGAGTACGATCGCGGTCGCCTATCAGACCCTGAAGAGGCTGGTCGGAGACCGGGGTGCGACACCTGGCGAAGATTCGACCGGACCCTGACGCCCAGGGCAAGGTCGAAGGCTTCCCGCTTGCCGGGGATGGCGGGGTATTACCGGCTGTGGCGTGCCGTTACCATATCGGCGGCAGCGTGCGGCAATACTTCCTGTCCCGGTAGCGCGCTTTGCGCCAGACTTCCGCTCCAGTGGCGCGTTCGTGCTTGCGTCACGGAGATCTTGTCGTCCAGGCCCATCACTCCGACTGACGCAGGAAGGTCCGATCGATGTGCGGCATCGCCGGAATACTGAGCAGCATGAACAGGGCGCGCCCGGATCGCGCCGAGCTGCATTCGATGGTTGCAGTGCTTGGCCATCGCGGTCCGGACGGCTCGGGGTTCCATCTGGATGGCCCCGTGGGCCTCGGCCATGCGCGCCTGAGCATCATCGACATGGAGAGCGGCGACCAGCCGATCCACAACGAAGATCGCACCGTCTGGGTGGTTCTCAATGGCGAGATATTCAACTACGTCGAGTTGCGCGACAGCCTCATGTCCGAAGGACACGGCTTCTACACGCAGTCGGACACCGAGGTGATCGTGCACCTCTACGAGCGTCATGGGGACCGCTTCGTCGACTTCCTGAACGGGCAGTTCGCGATCGCGCTCTGGGACGCCACGAGGAAGCGTCTGATCCTTGCGCGGGATCGCACCGGGATGCGGCCGCTCTTCTACGCGCAGTCGGGCGATAGACTGTACTTCGCCTCCGAGGTCAAGGCACTGCTGCTGAACCCGGAGATCCCCCGGCGCCTCGATCCTGTCGCCTTGGCGCAAACCTTCACGTTCTGGGCACCGCTCGAATCACAGTCAGCGTTCGAGGGCATCCACTCATTGCCGCCCGGGCACACGCTGACCGCAGAGGCAGGCCGGACCCGCCTCTGCCGGTACTGGGACTGGACGTTTCCCGATGAAACGCCCGGTCGTGCACGCACGCCGGACGACGCGGCCGAGGAGCTGCGCGCGATCCTGATCGACGCCGTCCGGCTGCAACTCCGGGCAGACGTACCCGTCGGCGCCTACCTGAGCGGGGGCCTGGACTCGTCGATCATCACGACGGTGATCCGGAACTGCACGCAAACCCCGTTGCGGACGTTCTCCGTGACCTTCGAGGATGCGGAGTTCGACGAAGCTCCCTACCAGCGCGCCCTGAGCCAGCGCCTCGGTACTTCGCATACGGAGGTCATGTGCAGGCGCTCGGACATCGCCGAGATGTTCCCGCGGCTCGTGTGGCACGTCGAGACGCCCATCCTGCGCACCGCGCCCGCGCCGCTCATGATGCTTTCCGGGCTGGTCCGCGCGAGCGGCTACAAGGTGGTCCTGACCGGCGAAGGCGCCGATGAGGTGTTCGCAGGCTACGACATCTTCAAGGAAGCGAAGATCCGGCGTTTCTGGGCCAGGCAACCTGCCTCGTCGATCCGTCCCCGGCTGTTCGAGCGGCTCTACCCCTACCTGCGGCACTCGCCTTCCGCGGGCGGCGCCTTTACGCGGAGCTTCTTCGGGCAGGGGATGGAAGGCGCGGGAGAGCCGTGCTTTGGCCACCGCCCGCGCTGGACGACGACCCAGCGCATCCTGCGCTATCTGGCACCCGACATGCGCTCCCGCATCGGGGCCTACGATCCGGTAGCCGCATTCGAACGGACACTGCCCTCGTCGATCGGGCGATGGGCCCCGCTCGCCCGCGACCAGTACGTCGAGGCCCACACTCTGCTGTCGGGGTACCTGTTGAGCGCCCAGGGCGACCGAGTCGCGATGGCCAACTCGATCGAGGCTCGTTACCCGTTTCTCGACCATCGCCTGATCGAGTTCGCAAGCACGCTCCCCCCCGGATTCAAGCTCAGGGGCCTGGCCGAGAAGGCGATCCTCAAGGACGCGTTCCGCGACATGGTGCCCGAAGCGATCCGGCGCCGCACCAAGCAGCCCTACCGCGCGCCGGACAGCGCCAGCTTCTTCAGCGACGGCAAGCCGTGCGACTACGTGGCCGACCTGTTCAGCGAAGCGCGCATCCGGGAAGCGGGTTACTTCGCTCCCCGCGCCGTCGCCCAGCTCTTCGAGAAGTGTCGCAAGGGGAACGCGATCGGCTTCGCGGACAACATGGCTTTCGTCGGTGTCCTGTCGACCATGCTGCTGCACGAATCGCTGGTACGCACCCTGCCAACCCCCGACAGCGCACCGGCGCGGACTGCGGAAACGCTGGCGCACTGAGAAGGGTCGAGTCTCATGCTTGTGCACCAGTTGTTCGACGATGCCCTCGCCCGAACCCCCGAGAAGTGCGCGCTGGTCTTCGAGGGGCGCCGCCTCAGCTACAGGCAGTTGCACCGTCTCTCCGATGCGCTGGCCGTGCTGCTGCAGCGCAACGGGCTGCGCCGCGGAGATCGAGTCGCGGTCATGCTGGAGAACTCGGCCGAGTTCGTGGTCAGCCTGATCGGCATCCTCAAGGCCGGTGGAGTGCTGATGCCGGTCAATCCCCTGACCCGGCCGGCGAAGCTCGCCTACCTCCTGCAGGATGCCGAGGCAGTGGCGCTGATCACCCAGCGATCCCTGGCGGAGTGCTTCGAGCCGGCGCTCGCCCGCAGCGCAGCCTTGCGACTGTGCGTGGTGGTTGGCGGGTCGGAAGGCCTGTCCGCCGCTCCCCTCTATCTCCCGTTCCCGGACGAAACAGATCCGGAAGGTCGGGCTCCGCTGCCGGCGCACTCGATCGACCAGGACCTGGCGAGCCTCATCTACACGTCCGGATCGACGGGGGAACCCAAGGGCGTGATGCTCACGCACGCCAACATGGTTGCCGCCGTCCGTTCGGTTCTTGGCTACCTGCCTTTGCAGGAGGCCGACGTCGTCTTCAGCGTCCTGCCGATGGCGTTCAGCTACGGGCTCTACCAGGCGATCCTGTGCCTCACGGTCGGCTGCCGCCTGGTGCTCGAGCGCTCGTTCGCATTTCCGGCACAGGCGCTCGCCCTGATGATTGGCGAGCGCGCAACCGTCTTCCCCGGGGTGCCGTCCATCTTCGCGATCCTGACCGGACTGCACTCCCTGCAGGATCATGCGCTGGGGACGGTTCGCATCCTGACCAGTGCGGCCGCCGCACTCCCCGTGGAGACCATTGCGAGACTGCGGCGCGCGTTTCCCAACGCCAGGATATTCTCGATGTACGGCATGACAGAATGCAAACGCATCTCGTTCCTTCCGCCGGAGGACATCGACGTGCGACCTGCGAGCGTCGGAAAGGGGATGCCGAACCAGGACCACTGGCTCGTCGACGACCAAGGCTGCCGCCTGGCCGGACCCGCAGTCGGAGAACTGGTCGTGCGCGGCAGCCATGTGATGCTCGGCTACTGGAAGAAGCCGCTCCAGACTGCGCAGAGGCTCCGGCCCGGCATGCTCCCGGGCCAGTCGGTGCTGCACACGGGCGACCTCTTTCGCCAGGACGCGGACGGCTATCTCTACTTCGTCGCCCGCAAGGACGACATCATCATGACCCGGGGCGAGAAAGTGAGCCCGCGCGAGGTCGAGGACGCCCTTCACGAGCTCGACGGTGTCCTGGAAGCCGCCGTGATCGGGGTTCCGGATCCCATCCTCGGCCAGGCCGTGAAGGCCTTCGTCGTTCTGAAACAGGGGTGCGCGTACGAGAAGCGGTCCGTCGTCAGGCACTGCCTCGGGCGACTGGAAGCCTACATGGTGCCCAAACACGTGGAATTCGTACCCGATCTGCCCAAGACCGACAGCGGCAAGATCAGGAAGATCGACCTTTCGTGAGCACGGAGACGAGCCACATTCCGGTCAACAGGAGAAATACATTGAGCGACATCAAACAGCAAATCAGAACCTTCGTGGTCGACAACTTCATGATCGGCGACGACCCGGCCTCGCTTTCGGACTCCGACTCGTTCACTCGTTCGCACGTGCTCGATTCCACCGGATTCCTCGAACTGGTGTCGTTCCTCGAAAAGGAGTTCGGCGTCGAAGTCGGCGACAACGAACTGACACCCGAAAACCTGGACAGCCTCGACAACCTCGCCCGGTTCCTCTCGCGCAAGGGAGTTGTCGCCTGAAGGCGCGCACCGGATCCGGGAAGACCACCATGACGCGAATCACCGACCTGACGACCGCCCCGACGCCACGCCCGTTCGGCCCGCATGTCCTCGAACTCGACCTGGACGCCGAGGTGCGCAGGATCGCGGCCTGGTTTCTCGATGTGGTGGGCAAGCGGCTGCGTCGCCGGGGAGTCGTCGTGGCCATGTCCGGCGGAATCGACAGCTCGGTGTGCGCCGCGCTCGCGGTCCGTGCCTTCGGTCCGGGACGCGTGCTCGGGCTTCTGCTTCCGGAGCGTGACTCGTCGTCGCTGAGCAGCCAGCTGGGCAGGCGCCTGGCCGATCATCTCGGGATCGAGGCAGTCTGCCAGGACATCGCGCCCACGCTCGAGGCGATCGGCTGCTACCAGTGGCGCGACGACGCAATCCGCTCCGTCGTCCCGGAATACGGGCCAGGATGGAAGAACAAGATCGTCATCGCGGGTGGCACTGCGGGGGTGCCGAACCATTTCCGGCTGATCGCCCAGGATCCGGCTGGCAGCACACGCGACATCCGGCTCCCGGCCAAGGCATACCTGCAGATCGTCGCGGCAACGAACCACAAGCAGCGAATCCGCAAGACGCTCGAGTACTTCCATGCCGATCGACTGCACTATGCCGTGGTCGGCACGCCCAACCGGCTCGAATATGACCAGGGCTTCTTCGTCAAGAACGGGGACGGGTCGGCCGACGTCAAGCCGATCGCGCATCTCTACAAGACGCAGGTCTACGCGCTCGCACGCCACCTCGGGTTGCCGCCCGAGATCTGCGACGCCCGACCGACCACCGACACCTACAGCCTGCCGCAGGGCCAGGACGAGTTCTACTTCGGCCTGCCGTACGAGCAGATGGATCTCGCCCTGTGGGCCCGCAATCACGGAGTGTCCGCCACCGAACTCGCACGCGCACTCGGAACGAGCGAGGAACGAGCAGCCGATGCGTTGCGCGACATCGACAACAAGCGCCGCACGACCGCCTACCTGCATGCGCGCCCGGTGCTGTGCGAGAGCATTGCCGAACTCGGCGAATTCGGGATCGCCTGATGCACTTCGCGCCCCCGACGGTCGAACCTGATCCGGTCGAGCGGCGCCCCGCCGGCGCATTGATCGAGCACCGCGGCTTCCGGCCCAACAAGCGCCGGCAGGCGCTGTTCCATTGCCTGCACGAGGCACCGGGCGCCACGACGGCGTGGCTGTTCTGCAACCCCATGTTCGAAGACAAGGTGTTCAGTCACAGCGCATACGTCAGGCTCGCGCGCCAGCTTGCGCACGCCGGGCACAGCGTGCTTCGCTTCGACTACGAGGGCGATGGCGACAGCGAAGGCGACCTGCGCGCCCTCGCAACCGGCGACTGGATCGACGACATCGCCTGCATGGCCGAGCACCTGCTCGCGAAGACCGGCGCGCAGCGGATCGGGTTGCTGGGCCTGCGCGCGGGCTGCCTGCTCGCTGCGGCGGCCGCGCCCGGACTTCGGGCAAGCCGCCTCGTTCTCGTGGAACCCGTAGTCGACGGAAAGAGGTATCTGCAGGAGCTGCTGCGGGCGAACGTCACGACGCAACTTGCGGTCTACGGAAAGGTGATCGACGCGCGCGAACAGCTTCTCGCTCGCCTGCGCGAAGGGGGGACGATCAGCCTCGGAGGCTTCGAAGTCGAACGGGCACTTGCCGACTCGATTGCGTCGCTGCGACTGGCGGACCTCGTCGGTCGCGCCGGTATCGGTGTCGACATGATCCAGGTCCTTCCCAGGTCTGGCGTGACGCCCCCGGCACTTCCGGCGGACCTGGCCAGCATCCCGCGGCTGTCGCTCCATCAATGCGTGGCGCCGCCTTTCTGGGGCGAATCGAGGGAATACGATGCGGCTCCGGCGGCGCTGTTCGACCTGATCACGGCGCTCGCTCGATCGCATCCGAACGAGGCGGGTTCCATCCGATGATCGAGCAGTGCATCGATTTCGCCGGCCCCGATGGACTGGTGCGCCGCGGTATCGTCTCGAAGCCGACCGACGCTGCGCGTACCGGCGTCGTACTGCTGCCGGCGGGGCTGAAGTATCATGCCGGTCCCCATCGCCTGAACGTCCTTCTGGCACGACGACTGGTCGGGATGGGGTACGTGGTCCTGCGGTTCGACCCTGCGGGCATCGGCGAAAGCGACGGTTCGCTGGGTCCGGCGCCAGTCCGGGCGCTCTGGTCCGGCGTCGAGCACGGACTTTTTTCAGACGACGCTCTGCTGGCCAGTCGGGTGTTGCGCGAACGCTTCGGCGTCTCGTCGATCGTCGCCTGCGGCCTGTGCGGAGGCGCCATCACGGCACAGATCGCGGCTGCATCCGCCCCCGATTCCATCAACGGCGTGATCTCCATTGCTTCGCCCGTGACCACCTCATCCACCGACCAGGAATCCCGATCGATCGGCGAGAAACTCGCCCGGCGAATTCTGCACAGCTACCTGAAAAAGCTCGTGTCCCTGGAAGCGTGGTCGCGACTGTTACGCCGGGAGAGTGACCTGAGAGGCATTGCCGCCACGGTGCGCGTTGCGCTGAGCCCGAGGAAGAACCGGACCGACGGAGCCGACGTCCCCGCGAATTTCAACGCCCTCTACCTGCAATCGTTCGAATCGATTCGCGCGGCCGGCATCCCGCACCTCATGGTCTTCGGCGCCAGCGATAACCGCTGGGTCGAGTTCGACGAGTACGTACTCAAGACCCACCTGCGCGCGCGAACGGAGTGCGAAGATTATTCCATCAGGGTGATTCCAGAGGGCAATCACGAGTTGCAGCAGACGCGTTCCCAGGCGCTGGCGATGTCGCACATCGAACAATGGCTCGCCTCGCGATTTCCCGTGGCAGCCCGGCCTGCGATGATGGAGGACGCGGCGGGACTGACGCCACAGGCGAGGCGGGCTCCCGGCGTGTCCACCGCGGGCGCTGCCGACCGGCAGCCGCGCGCGGGAGTGACACCGAAGCGGATCCTCCTGGTGGTCGACGGCTTCTATCCGAGCACCGGAGGCTCCGAGATGCAGGTCGGGCTGCTCGCCCGTGCATTTCGTGCGCACGGACACGAGGTCACGATCCTGGCGCCCCATCTCGACAAGTCTCTCCCGTTGCGCGACACCGTCGACGACGTGCCGGTCGAGCGGATTCCCTACCCCAGGATCCGCATCCTGGGCGCACTTGTCCTCGACATCCGGTTCATGGCCAGGCTGATCGCGCGCCGGCGGCGCTACGACGCCATCCACGTTCACATGGCGAAGAACCTCGCTGCTGCGGCCGGGCTCATTCGGCCGCTGCTGCCGTCCACCCTTGCCGTGAAGATCTCCGGCGCCTGGGAGTTCGACGGCGGCATCCTCGACCCCGAGCGGCGCACCCGACCGCTGTATCGACTGATCAACGCTTGCGTGAAGCGCGCGGACAACATCCAGTGCGTCAGCGAATACACGCGCCGCCGGCTCCTCGATGCCGGATATCCGGAAGACCGCCTGAGGATGATCCCCAATGCGGTCGACCTCGAGCGCTTCGTTCCGACGCCCATCGGGCAGCGCAAGTGCAAGGCGGTCTTCGTCGGCAGACTGGTACCCGTGAAGGCCCTGCCGATTCTGCTGCAGGCCTGGGCCCGGGCCCGACTGTCTCCCGACGCCATCCTCGAGATCGCGGGCGACGGCCCGGAGCGGGCAAGCCTCCAGGCGCAGTCGCAGGCCCTGGGCGTCGCCGATCGGGTCCGCTTCCTCGGCGAGGTCTCCGACGTGCCGGGCGTGCTGCGTGAGGCCTCCGTATACGTGCAGCCCTCGTATCAGGAAGGCATGCCGAACTCGGTGCTCGAGGCAATGGCCTGCGGGCTGCCGATCGTCGCAAGCCGGGTCAGCGGCAACGAGGATCTCGTCGTGCACGAGCACAACGGCCTGCTCGTGCCGGCCGGCGACCCCGACGCCCTCGCCGCGGCCATCGAGCGTGTGCTCGGCAATCGCGAGCTCGCCCGAAGCATGGGTGAAGCATCGCGCGACTTCGTCGTCGCTCGCTACTCCGTGCCTGCCGTGGTCGCCGAACTCCTGGAATCATACGAAAAGGTCGCCAGACGATGATGCGGGATCGCACCGAGCGCGTACTCTTCCTGATCACGATCGACACCGAATGCGATCACGATCCGGACTGGCGTCGCTCCAGTCCGCTGACGTTTCACTCGATCACGGACGGACTGCCGAACCGGCTGCAACCGGCCTTCGAGTCGGTCGGGGCGATACCGACCTACCTGCTGACGGTCGAGGTCATGGAGGACCCGGCGTCGGTGGCGGCGCTGCGCGCGCTCGAAGGCAGCTACGAATTCGGAACCCACCTGCACGCAGCGTTCGTCGAGCCGTCGAAGAAGCACTACGACTACGCAGGCATCGCCAGTCCGGATTTCCAGTGCCACCTGCCGCCGGAGATCGAGCACGCGAAACTGGCCAACCTGACCGCTCTCTTCGAGCAACGTTTCGGCTACGCGCCAGGAAGCTTCCGGGCCGGACGCTACGGCGCCGGGCCGAAGACCATCGAGTCGCTGGCACGGCTCGGCTATCTCGTGGATACGAGCGTCACGCCCTACCTCCGCTGGCCGCATCCGGACGGTGCCGTCGATTACCGGCGCGCGCCGGAACAGCCCTACGTGCCCTGCACCAGCGACCTTGCCCGTCCCGCCACGGACGGAGTCGGGTCGGTGCTGGAGATTCCCGTCACCATGCAACCGAGGTGGCTGCGTGCGCCGCGATGGCTGCGCCCATGGTTCTCGAGCGCCGACCAGATGAGATCCATCATCGGATACCAGTTGAGACGCCATGCACGGCAGCGCACGGTCGTGCTCAACATGATGTTTCATTCAATGGAAGTCATCCCCAAGGCCAGCCCCTACCCCCAGTCCGAAGACGACGTCCGGCGCTTCATCGACGACATGATGCAGGTGTTGCGATGGTGCCGCGAGCTGGGGATCGAGTTCGCCCGCACTCGCGACGTTCCGGCTCTTCTCGGACGGCGCCCGTCCACCTCCGGGTGATCGCATGCACGTCGACGTGATCACGAGCGCCGAGGGAATCGAGTCGCTGCGCGAAGCGTGGCAACAGCTCTCCCGGCGTGCCCTGCGCGCCAGCCCGTTCAACTCCTGGGAGTGGCAATCGCTCTGGTGGAAACACTATGGAGCCGGCCACCCCCTGCGCATCCTCGCAGCGCGCGACGGAGAAAGGACGATCGGCATCCTGCCCCTGTACGTTCAGCCGCGTCGTGTACTGGGTGCGATCCGCGTACGCATGCTGCGCAACGTTGGAACCGGGGGTGATACCTCGCCAGACGACCTCGACCCGCTGGTCGATCCCGACTATGCCACCGAGGCGCCGCGTGCGCTGGCGAACGCGGCCCTCGGCCTGAACGACTGGGACCTCGTGCGGATCTCGGACATGGGCGATTCCCCGGACTTCCTTGCTGCATTGGCGCAGGCGGCCTCGGGTCGCGCGCTGCACCAGCAATGCTCGCCGGCCGCCCGTATCTCGTACATCGCGCTTCCGGCCACCTGGGACGAGTACCTGACGAGCCTCGGCGGCGATCGCCGGTACACCATTCGCAAGACGCGCCGCAACTTCGAAGCCCTGCCGGGCGCGCGCTTCTATGTGTGGGAAGACCGCGAACGCCTCGACGAGGCCGTTGACCGCCTCGTTCACCTGCATCGGGCGCGTTGGCAGAACCGGGGCGAGGCGCACGCCTTCTCGACCGAGCAGTATGTCGCATTCCACCGCGAGGTCATGCACGCGTTCCACGAGCGCAACTGGCTGCGGCTGCACTGCATGGAGCTCGACGGACAGATCATCGCGATGTACTACTGCTATCGCCATCGAGATGCCGTCTACTATTTCCAGGGTGGATTCGATCCGTCGTTCTCGAATCTGCGCCCGGGCCTCGTGCTGATGGGCTATGCGATCGAGCACGCCATCGGCGAGGGGGCCACAGTCTTCGACATGCTGCGCGGCGAATACGAGTACAAGACCCAATGGGCGAAATCCGCCCGCCAGACCATGCAGTTCGAGGCGCACCGCAACACCCTTGGAGGCCTGGCGCATCGTCTGCGCACCGAGCACCTGCCTGCGCTCAAGCGCGGTCTTGCCGCGCGATTCGGTGCGCGGCAGGCCATGACGAGCCATTGACATGCTGCGTCGCCTGCTCGTACACGCGTCGACCTACTCGATCGGAAGCCTGCTCGTCACCCTTGCGGGCCTGATCTCGTTCCCGATCTTCACCCGCATCTTCAGCGTCGCGGAATATGGCGTCCTGAACCTGGTCTCTTCGACTCTCCTGATCCTGATCGGAGTCGCCAAGCTCGGCCTGCAGCATTCGGTGATCCGCTTCTACGCCGAAGCCGGCGCACCGTCGGGGAACTTCACGCCCAGCCAGTATTTCTCCACCGTGGTGCTCGGAATGGGGGCCGCCGGGGCTCTGGTGATGCTGTGCTGGGCGGGCATCAGCCAGCTGATCCCCGCCCACTTGTGGGGCGACGAGCGTATTCCGCACCTGCTGTTGCTCACGGCAGTGCTCATACCCGTCCGCGTCCTCGATAGCGGCATGAGCAACATCTTGCGCGCGATGGAGCGCAGCGGGTGGCTCACGCTCTACAACGTCCTGAGGAAGTACGGCGGCCTTGGAATCATTCTTGCAACCGTCTTCTACGTGCTGCCCGGTCTCGACGGTTTCTACGCCGGCACGATCCTGGCGGAAACCCTCGCGGTCGTTGTCCTGGGCTGGTTGATGCTGCGCCGCCAGCCAATCTCGCGCCGCGAATTTTCGCCCGAACTGTATCGCGGAATGCTGGTATTCGGCATTCCGATGGTCGCTTACGAGCTGGGAGCCTTGCTGCTCAATTTCGGGGACAGGTACGTGATCCAGGCAATGCTCGGAGGCACGGCGCTCGGCCACTACTCTGCGAGCTACAACCTTGCGGAATACGTCCAGATGATCATCGTGGCGTCGTTCGGACAGGCCGTGGTCCCGATGTTCACGAAGCTCTGGGAGGAGAAAGGAGAAGCGGCAACCCGCTCCTTCATCGAGCGGGCACTGCACTTCTATTGCATGATCGGAGTCGCCGTGGTCTTCGGCCTGGCCGCAGTCGGAGAGGACGTCCTCGTCCTGCTCGCTTCGGAGAAATACCGCGCCGGCGCGGTCGTCATCCCCTGGATCATCGCTGCGACGGTCATAGACGGCGGTGCGACGCTCCTGGGCGCCGGCCTGTTCATCCGCAAGCAGACCCGCATACTCATGTTCATCGTCGTTTCCTGCGCGGTTCTCAACGTGGTGCTGAACGTCGTCCTGATACCGCACTTCGGCATACTCGGTGCGGCGATCGCGACACTTGCAAGCTATGTCGTGTTGACCGTGGCAATGCTGGTCATCGGCCGGTCGAGGCTGCGCATCGCCTTTCCGTGGCGCGCGCTGCTGAAATTCCTGGCGCTGGGCCTCGTGATGTTCGTCTCGGTATCGTCGGTGGACACGGGCGAACCCCTGCTCAGCCTGTTCGTCAAGGTCTTGACCGGCGTGGCGGTCTATTCGGCCCTGGTGCTGGCCTTCGACCAACGCGGTCGAGACGCGACGCTGGTCGTTGTCGAACGCGTCGGTCGCCTCGCGCGAAACGTCCGCAGCTGACGGCCATGCGGAATCGACTCGCAAAGGAACCGGGAAGATCTCAATGCACTTGAGCGAACCTCTGGTCAGTGTCGTGGTGCCGGCGTTCAACGCCGAAGCCTGGCTCGCCGAAGCGATCGAGAGCGTGCTCGCCCAGTCGTATCCACGCGTCGAGCTCGTGGTGGTCGACGACGGTTCGACCGACGCGACCGGGAAGATCATTCGGGGGTATGGCGAACGGATTCGCTGCGTCAGCCAGGCGAACGCAGGACTGGCCAGCGCGCGCAATGCCGGACTCGCAGTGGCCTCGGGCGCGTTCATCGCACTGTTCGACGCAGACGACGTATGCATGCCGGAACGGCTTGCGACGCAGGTTGCCTACCTGCTCGAGAACCCCGACGTCGGCTTGTGCAGCAGCGAATTCTCGGCTTTCGACGAATCCGGCGAGATCGCGCCGACCTTTCTTTCGCAATACTACGGGCGAGTCGAGCGTGACGGAGGAATCGTCGCGATGTACGACCGGGTGGGCGAACTGGACCTGCCCGGGCCCGCAGGCACCCCGATGCCGACCAAGGTTCGCACGATGAGCGGCTGGATCCACGACAGGCTGGTCTGGGGAAACTACGTTCACCCGCCTACGATCATGTTTCGCAGCGAACTGCTCGCGCGTGTCGGCAATTTCTCGCTCGATCTGCGCAATCTTTGCGACTATGAGTGGCTGCTGCGGGTCAGCCGGGTGAGCCGCATCGGATTCATCGATCGGCCGCTCATTCGCTACCGGGTTTCGCCGGGCCAGATGTCCGGCGACCGCAACACCGCTGCGATCAAGCTCGACACCGTCGACATCATGCAGAGCATCGCGCGCATCGACCCCGGGTTCTACCGCACCAACGAGGCGGCGCTGCGCCGGCGCGTCGGCGCGGCATACCGGGGTGCGGCCGACGCCCTGGTCGACACCGACAAGCCCGGGGCGTTGCGCCATCTCGTCCGCAGCCTGCGCGACCAGGCGCCGGACCTCGCCATGATCAAGATCCTCGTCAAGCTGCTGCTGCCGCGGCGCGTGCTCGCCGCGATCAGGGCTCGACGAGCGAATCGGCAGCAAGGCCCCGGCAATCGATGAGCAAGCGGTTCATCAAGCAGCTCTGCACCACGACGCCTTTCTGGCGGCTGTTCGCGGGCGCACTGCGGCCGCAAGGCCTCACGGTGCTGATGTACCATCGCATCGTGGCGCCCGGCGACGCATTCCCGGGTACCCCCGTCGGGCAGTTCCGCGCCCAGATGCAGTGGCTACGCAGGCACTGCGAGCCGATCGCGCCCGAGCACTTCGAAGAGTCCCTGCTGGTCTCGAGCTGGGCGAAGCCGCCCGTGCTGGTCACCTTCGACGACGGCTACCGCGACTATCATGACAACGCCTACCCGATCCTGCGCGAACTGGATATCCCGAGCGTAGTGTTCCTGGCGACGTCGTTCATCGACGACGGCGGCCTGATCTGGACCGACGCGGTCACCTGGGCATTTCGCACCACGGCCTGCACCGAGTTCGTCGTCCCCTGGGAGCCCGACGTGGTCCTCGCGATCGACGACGCGTCGACGCTCGAGCGGTCGGAGTTGCGCTGCAAGCACTTCCTCAAGGGCGTTCCGGACATCGAGCGCATGCGTTGGGAGCGCGAGCTCTACACGGCACTCGGCGTGGAACCGCGAGCCAGCGCGCCGGGCAGGCAGATGCTCGACTGGAACGAAGTCCGCAAGACCGCGGACTTGACCCGCTACGGCGGCCACACCCACACGCACCCGATTCTGTCCCAGCTGGACAGTCAGCGCATGGAGGACGAGATCCGCCTGTGCCGCGAGCGCATCGAGCGGGAAACCGGCGTTGCTCCACGCTACTTCGCCTACCCGAACGGCCGCGCCCAGGATTTCAACGACGAAACGAAGACGCTGCTGCGCAAGCACGGGTTCGAGCTGGGCTTTTCCACGGTGGAAGGCATCCACCGGCGGGGCATGGATCCGTTGGCGATCGTGCGCCAACCAACCGGCAGCCGAACGCTCGGCGATTTCGCGTTCATCGTTGCGGGACGCTAGCGGAATGAACGGCGCTACCCTGGCCTTCTGGCTCGCATTCGGCCTCGTCGCGTATACCTACATCGGATACCCGATCGGCATCTGGCTGGCCGCCCGCACCCGCAAGGAGCAGGCACCCGACGCGGTGGCCGATTGGCCAGCGGTCACCCTCGTGGTGGCAGCGCACAACGAGGCGGCCCGGATCGACGCCAAGGTCGCGAACCTGCGCAACCTGGACTACCCGGCTGGTCGTCTGCGCCTGCTTTTCGTCTCCGACGGTTCCACCGACGGTACCGACACCGCACTGGCATCGATCACCGACGTCGAGTCGATCTGCTACCCGGTTCGTCGCGGCAAGCCGCATGCGCTCAACCTTGCGATGCAGCGGGTCGAGACGCCGATCGTGGTGTTCAGTGACGTTCGCCAGATGATCGAGCCTCAGGCCATTCGCCACCTGGTCGCCCGGCTCCTGCAGCCAGGGGTCGGAGCGGTGAGCGGCGCACTGGTTCACGTCGCGCCCGGCACACAGACCGCGGCCCAGATCAGCCTCTACTGGCGCTATGAGAAATGGATCCGGAGGTCCGAGAGCCGCTTCGCATCGACCGTCGGCGCCACCGGTGCGCTATACGCGATCCGCAGCCGTGATTTCACGCCGTTGCGCGACGACACCCTGCTCGACGACTTCGAGATTCCGATGCAGGTCGTGCGTCGCGGACTGCGAACGCTGTTCGAGCCGCGCGCAGTGCTCTACGACGAACTCCAGCCGGACATCGCCGGCGAGCGCAAGCGCAAGATACGCACCCTGACCGGCAACTTCCAGTCGTTCGCCCGCAATCCCTGGATGTTCGTTCCATGGCGCAATCCGCTGTTCGTGCAATTCGTTTCCCACAAGGTACTTCGCCTGCTCGTACCCTATGCAATGCTCGCCATGCTGCTTGCCTCGCTCCTGGCCGACGGCGCGTTCTATGCAGCCGCCGCGGTGGCGCAATTCGCGTTCTACGCCACGGCGCTGCTCGGCGCCAGGGTGCCCGGTTTGCGAAGCAACCGCGTCGTCAGCTTCGTGACCGTGTTCGTCGAACTCAACTGGGCCGCCGTGATGGCCCTGGCCGGCTTCGTGTCGTCGCGTTCCGATGCGAAATGGGAAAAGACATGAAACCGCTGGTGCTCCTGATGTACCACGCGCTCTACGCGGACGAACGCGAGCTCGCCGACATCGATCCGCCCGACCGCCCGTATGCGGTATCGGTGTCCAACTTCGAGCGTCAACTCGAACTGATCGGGGAAGCAGGCATCCCCGTCATCGACCCGCGAACGCTCGACCGCGACGCGCCGACCAGCGGCGGTGTCGTCCTGACCTTCGACGACGGGCACGCAAGCAACCGCATCCATGCACTCGACCGACTTGTTCGGCGCGGGTACCGGGGCGCGTTCTTCGTGACGACCGACTTCGTCGGCCGGCGACCCGGTTTCTCCACCTGGGGGCAACTGGTCGACATGCATCGATGCGGGATGACGATCGGCGCGCACGGCCGCACGCACCGTTTCTTCGATGATCTCGACGACGCGGCGTCACGCGCCGAGTTCGCCGCGTCGCGCAGTGCGATCGAGGATGCACTCGGGGCGGAAGTCCGTCAGATGTCGTTTCCAGGCGGACGTTTCCGTCGCCGCCAACTGCGTTTCGGCCAGGAAGCCGGTTTTCGCATCTTTCACGGCTCGAACGTCGGCGTTCATCGACCGGAACCGGTTGCCGCGGGCACGGTACTGCCGCGGATCGCGGTGAGACAGGCGACCAACGAGCGTCGCTATCGCGACATGATCTCTGCAGCACCGCTCTGGCTGTTTCGCGCGCGCCTGTCCGCCAATGCGAAGACGCTCGTGCGCCGAACGGCAGGCAACCGGATTTATCACGCATTGTATGAAAAGCTCGCCGGCTGAACCCATGAATGCCGGGCCTGCACCCGCCGCCTCGGGAGACGCGCCGGCCGCGGTGGCAGCACCCTGGGGTGGCCCACCACTGCGCTCGACGCTCCGTTTCCTCGCAGTGCCGGCACTCCTGGTCGTGGCGATGAACCTGTTCGGCTGGCGGCTCGAGCCATGGGCACTTCACGGGTTCGCGGCGATCTACGGCACGGTGCTGCTGGTGCACAGCCTGCGCGATCCGGAGTGGCTGCTGGCGATCGTCGTGCTGTATCTTCCTCTGAGCCGTGTCTACGTCGCCAAGGTCGCTCCCGGACTGAACGGCACCAACATCCTGATCGTGCTGCTGCTGATCGCCTGGACCGCACGCGTGATCGCGGAGCGCAGGCCATATTTCCGGCAAATGCCGGGGGCGGGCCCGGTGCGCTGGTGGGCCGCCCTCAGCATCCTGTCGATCGTCACCGCCGGATTCACGCTCGGGTTCTTCCGGATCGTCGACGGGCTGCAGGAGATCAAGCTCTGGATCGACCAGTTCATCCTGTTCTTTGCCGTGCTCAACCTGATCCGCGACGGTGCCATGGCACGCCGCGTGATGGTCTACATGATGCTCGGTGCGGTCGTCGTCCTGGCGCTCGGCTTCCAGGAATGGACCGAGAAGCGCTACCTGGAAACCATCGAGCGGGCACGCCTTCTCGGACCGCAGATGCAGCCCAACGACTTCGGGGCGTTCCTCGTCTATTCCTCTGGAACCGCCATTGCCCTGTTCGCCGGCAACCTCACCCGCCTCAGATCCTGGCTGCTCGTCCCGTACTTCCTGCTGCTGGCGCGCATCTTGCTGGCGACCTTCTCGCGCGGCGCCTACATCGGCATGGGCGTCGCCGGCGTGGCCGCCGCCTTCGTGCGCGGGAAACTGTTTCTCGCCGTCATGGGAGGCATGGCGGTCACCGTCCTGTTCGTGTACCCGGAGCTCCTGCCAGACTCCATGCGCGACCGCCTGGGGCTGGCGACCTCCCAACAACTGGCGGTGGAGGAATCGCTCGACACGAGTTCGCAGACGCGGCTCGTCCTGTGGCAAGCCGCGATCGAGATGACCAAGGAGAGTCCGCTGTTCGGCAAGGGCTTCAAGACCTTTCCGTTTCTCAAGGCCCGGTACACCGAATACGACGTCGAGGAGTCCGACAATCACAACATGTTCCTGTACATCAGCTCGCAGATGGGAATTCCGGCGCTCGTCGCGTTCCTGCTGGTCTTCTATCGAGCGTTCCGGATGGGCACGCACGTCTATCGAAGCGCGCCCGACGTCTTCGGCCGCTCGATCGGCATGGGCGCCGCAGCGATGGTCGCCGGAGCGATCGCGGTGAACATGTTCGGTTCGCGCATGACCGACATGGCGACGATGGCCTACGTGTGGTTCCACATCGCGGTCGTCTCGCATCTCTATGCCGAAGCGCAGGCGCCGAAAACGCAGCCGACGGGACCGACTGCATGACCGCCGGCAGCCGCGACGAGCGTCCACTGGTGGCTCACGTCATCGACGAACTCCCGCCCGACGGCGCCGAGCGGCTGATCGTCGACGTGCTGCGCCGGCGGTCGGCGCGATTTCGCTACGTGGTGGTGTGCCTCGTGCGCGGAGGGCTCCTCGAGCGCGAGCTGCAGGAGATCGGCGTTCCCGTCGTCGTGCTCGGCAGCCGGGGCGGGTTCGACTTCGCGCTTCTGTTCAGGCTCGTGCACTGGCTGCGCCGGGAACATGTCGCGGTCGTTCACACGCACCTTTTCGCTGCCGACGCCTACGGACGTGTTGCGGCGCGGCTCGCTGGCGTGCGCGCGGTGTTCAGCACCGTTCACAGCGTCAACGCCTGGAAAAGCAGCCTTCACCGCAGCATCGATTCGCTCCTCGCCCGCATCTCGACGCAGGTCATCGCCTGCACCGACGAGGTAGGCCAGGTGCTGCGGCATCGCGATCACCTGCCCGCGGCGCGCGTGACCGTGGTGCCCAACGGCATCGATCTCAGGCGTTTCGAGCACGCTTCGGGCAGCGGAGTCCGCGACGAGCTGGGCATCCCGACTGACGTCCTCATATGCGGCGTGATCGGGCGCCTGCATCCAGCCAAGGGTCATGCCGATCTGTTCGAGGCCATCGCGCGACTGCGCGCTGCCGACCGAACCAGGTTCGTGTGCCTGCTGGTCGGCGACGGTGAGTTGCGCGCCGGGCTCGAGGCGGCGGCGCACGAGCTCGGCATCGGGGAGCAGCTGCGATGGCTGGGCCTGCGGGCCGATGTCCCGCGCCTGCTGGCCGCTCTGGAGTTCGTCGTGATGCCCTCGCGTTGGGAGGGACTGCCAATGGCACTGCTCGAGGCAATGGCCTGCGAGAAGGCCGTGATCGCGACGCGCGTCGGCGGGATTCCCGACGTCGTGCGCGACCAGGTCGACGGCCTGCTGGTCGATTCGGGCAACATCGATGCGCTGGCGCGGGGCATGGTGCGACTGATGGATGATCCGACGCTGCGACGCTCGCTCGGCCAGCACGCCAGGCAGTCGGTGCTGGCCCGCTACGACGTCTCGCGCACTACGCAGGCCTACGAGTCGATGTACGCGCAGGCCCTCGGGGTCGGCAATGGCGACACGGCCCCGGCAACGGACGCCCAAGGCTAGGAGACGAGCCGATGGGAGCCGCAGTTCGTCGTGCCGTTGCGCTGTCGTGCCTGCCGGCGACACGACTCGCGTCACGACTGCGCCCCGGCATCCGCATCCTGATGTACCACCGGGTCCGGCCGTCCGCGGGGCACGATCAGCTCTCGGTCAGCCCCGAGCGCTTCGAGCGGCAGATCGCTCACCTCGCCGGCACGCGGAAGGTTGTGTCCCTGGCCGACGCGGTCGCGGCGCTGACTGCGGCAAGCGTGCAGCCCGAATCGGTCGCGGTGACGTTCGACGACGGCTACCTCGACAACCTCGTCTACGCGCTGCCCGTCCTGCGCCGGCACGGCATCCCGGCGACGATCTTCGTGACCACCGAGTTTTGCGACCAGACGCGCTCCCACCCGCGCTATCCGGCGCAATCGGAGCGCTTGCACCTCGACTGGCGCGAGGTGCGGGCCCTCGCTCGCGAGCCGGGCATCACCATCGGCTCGCACACGATCTCGCATCCGTTCCTGCAGCGCCTGGGCGACGACGAGGCACGGCACGAGATCGCCGACAGCCGCAGCAGGATCCAGGACGAACTCGGCATCGCGACCGACTTCTTCTGCTATCCGTCGGGAGACGTGACCGCGCGCGAGAGTCGCCTGGCGCGCGAAGCCGGCTACCGGGCAGCGGTGACCGTCGCCCCCGGCGCGAACCGCCCGGGTTCCGATCTCTGGGCCTTGCGCCGCACCGAAATCACCGATCGCGACGAGCCGCGCGAGTTGTCGATGAAGCTTGCCGGTGCCTTCGATCCGATCCACGCGGTGCTGCACTGGAAGCGCCGCCGCGCCTTCGCCGCCGCCGCGCGCGACCCCAACATGCAACGAGGGTAGTGAATGCGCCTGCTGTACCTCATGACAGAACCTTTCGGCGTCGGCGGCGTGCAGTCCGACATCCTGACCCTGACCGAGGACCTCTCTGCGCGCGGACACGTCGTCTTTGTCGCCACGACGTCGGGGGTCCTGCTCCCGGAGCTGACCGGAAAGGGAGCACGGCACCTCGATATCGACTTCCACTTCCGGCACGCCGGCGGCTTCGCGCGCGCCGCCCGAGCCCTGCGTGCCGCCGTGCGCGAGCACCACATCGAACTCGTCGCGCCGCAGTCGGTGCGTTCCACGCTGGTCGCCTACGCCAGCCTGCGTCTGGCTCCGTACGGCTATCGGGTCGCCGCGACCGGCAGGCGCGTGCCCATCGTCACGACGATCCACAACATTCACAATCCGCGACATTTCCGCTATGGCGGAAGCATCCTGCAACGATGTGCCGATTTCGTGATCTTCGAATCGCACTACGAACGCGACCGGCTTCTCGCCAGCGGCCTTGCCGAGGCGAAGTCGACGGTCATCCACAGCGGCATCGACACCCTGCGCTTCGTGCCGAGGGAGCGAGATCCCGAGCTCGCGGCCCGATACGGAATCGATCCGGCGCGTCACAAGGTGTTTGGAATCGTGGCGCGCCTGTCCGAGGAAAAGGGGCACCGCTACCTGCTGCAGGCTTTCGCTCGCGTTGCGGCGCGCATGCCCGACGCGCGCCTGATGATCGTCGGCGAAGGCCCCCTTCTCGCGCCGACGCAGGCCGACGCCGTCAGGCTCGGCATCGCGGATCGGGTCATCTTCACTGGTCTGCAACGAGACATTCCCGCTCACCTGGCCCTCATCGACGTCTTCGTTCTCTCGTCGGTCCGCGAGTCGTTTCCACTGGCAGCACGCGAAGCCATGGCGGCCGGCAAGGCGGTCATCCTGCCGCGAATCGGCGGATGCCCCGAGGTCGTCGAGGAAGGCGTTACCGGGCTGTTGTTCGAAGCGGCCAACGTTCCGGAGCTGGCGGAGCGGATGGAACGGATCATCCAGAGCGACACCCATCTGGCATTCGGCCGTGCCGCGCGCGAGCGCGTCGAAAGCTTGTTCTCGCGCCGTTCCTGGATCGACGGCGACGAGAGAATCTACCTGCAATGGCACGGAACCGGAGCGGGCGCTGATACCGGAGGACATCGATGACGACAACGCACAGGTTCTTCGCATGGTCGGCGTGGTTCATCGCCGTGTCCGCGCTGTCGAGCGCCGCGACGCTTGCAGGCGCGCAACCTGTCCTGGAAGGCTTGCTCGACGGACACGCGGTACGTCCTGCCCCGTCCAGTGCGCCTCCGGGACTGCACGAACCGTTCGTCGATCCGACGTTCGGCACGACGGTGATGCGGATCACCGACCCGTCCCAGGTGCCCGGCAAGCGGCGCATCCGGCACTACTACTCGAAGGCCAACCCGCTCAACGCCAACGACTCGCTCGCAATCTTCTTCGGCGGCGACGGCAGCCTGATCCTGTACGACGCCGCTACATGGAAGCCAATCAGGGAACTCGACATCGTCAGTTCCGACCCGGAAATCCAGTGGCATCCGAAGGATCCCGGCGTCTTCTATTTCCTCGACTTCGCGGGCAATTCGCCGAATGTGCGGGCCATGTACCGCTACGACACGAAATCCGGAAAAAAGACGCTGTTGCGTGATTTCAGCGAGTACGAGACGGTCCGCGGCAAACTCGAGGGCAACCTCGACCGCGAGGGGCGCTATTACGCGATGGTCGGCAAGAAGGGGGCGAACCTCGAAGCGTTCGTCTACGACCTGCAGAACGACACGATCCGGCGCAGGCTGCCCGTGACCGGTGCAATGGTCGCCGACTGGATCAGCGTCACGCCGAGCGGGCGCCATGTCGTGATGATGGGAAAGGACCGTTCGCGCGTCTTCGATCTCGACATGAACCACCTCCGCGACCTGCCCCTCGGCACCTTCGGGCACGCCGACCTGTGCCTGCGGGCCGACGGCACCGAGGTCATGGTGTTCGACGGCGCAGATCACCAACTCGACAACAACCGGAACATCAACATGGCCGATCTGCAGACCGGCCGCATCAGCGTGCTGACACGCATCGGCTGGGGCACGACCCCGCACGTGTCGTGCCGCAACCTGGCAATGCCCGGGTGGGCGCTGATTTCGACGCAGGGGCCTGACCGCAAGTACCCGAATCACGACTTCGAGATCTTCTGGATCAAGCTGGACGGGTCTGGACAGGTTCGGCGCGTGGCGCATCATCACAGCAGTCGCGAGAAAGGCGGCTATTTTTCCGAGCAGCACGCGGTCACGAATGCGACGGGCACACGAATCATCTTTGCCAGCAACTGGAATGGTGCTATCGACCCCAGCAGCTTCCTCGTGACGCTTCCGCGATCCCGAGGGCAAGGCACCAGTTCCGCCATCAGGAAGCCGTGACGACCTGGCTGGAGATCCTGACGGCTCCGGTCGCCCTCACAGGCTGGGCGCTGTTGCTGCTTTGCGTGCGTTGGGTCGGCCTGCAGGCCGCCGGGCGCACGCGGTGGCTGCTGATGGCGCTGACCGTTGGCTACTTCCTCGTAGCCGCACCGTTCGGTGCCAATCTGGCCGTCGCCTGGCTCGAGTCTCGCGCCGCGCCGGCCGCCGACTGCCTCGCCCCGGGGCCTGACGCGGTCTTCATCGTGCTCGCCGGTGGAATCACCGGCGCGCCGCGCAGCGAACAGGAATTCTGGAGCCTCAAGGAGGCGAGCGCGCGGCGGACCTTCGAGGCGGTCGCGCTCGCCGAGAAGCATCCTGGATCCACGATCGTCATGTCCGGAGGCGCCGGAGACACCGTGCGCGAGGCGGATCTGATGCGTGCCCTGGCGACCCGGCTTGGCATCGCTCCGGCCCGGATCGAGGTCGAGCGGAATTCCACGTCAACCCTCGAGAGCGCGGAAATTCTCGCTCGCCGCAGCGAGCTCTGGATCCGCGGGCAGCCTTTCCTCGTCACCTCCGCCATGCACATGCCGCGGGCCGTGGGCGCATTCCGCGCGGCCGGCATCCAGGTGTGCGCGCATCCCGTCGACTTCAGATGGGTCCGTCCGGCACCCCACGAGGCCTTCATCCCCCAGGTGAGCGCACTCGAAAAGAGCACCCGTGCGATTCATGAAATCGCTGGATTGCTCGCGTACTCGCTTGGAGTCTCGCCTCGATGAACCACCCGCAACGACCGGGGATCGAAGTGCGCAGGCTCTCGATGGCGGAGATCGATCAGCCCTTCGTGAGCGAGTGGCTTGCACTGGAAGCCCGGGCGATCGAGCCGAACGCCTACATGTCGCCGCACTTCGTGCTTCCGGCTCTGAGGCACCTTCGACCCGCCACCTTGCCGATCTTCGTCGCGATCTACGGCAATCCAGGCACGGGCACACGCTTGCTCGGTCTCGGGATCTTCACTGCCGAGGGCCCCACCCGCCGTTTCCCGCTTCCGCACCTTCGAAGCTACCGGTGCGTGCATTCGTACGTCACCGGCCCGCTCATCGATCCCGAGGCCGCCGAATCCGCGGTCGACGCCTTGTTCGATTTCGTCGACAAGCCGGGTTCACCCTGGCATGGCCTGGTCTTCGACAACCGCAATGCGGAAGGACCGCTTGCCGCAGCACTCGACGCCGCTGCAAGTCGTCGCGGCATCACATGGGTCGGGCTGGAGACTTTCTCGCAGGCGATCCTCTATCCGGCACGGATCGACGACCAGTATCTCGATCGCGTCATGAGCCGCAAGCGCCAGAAGAAGCTGCAGCGTGCGTACCGGCAGCTGGCGGAAACCGGGGCAGTGAGCTGGCACGTGATCGATGGCCGCGAGGTGTCCGCCGAAACAGTCGAGACTTTCCTCGAGCTGGAGAACAGCGGATGGAAGAAGGAGAATGGCAGTTCGCTGCGCTGCCGCCCCGCCCACGAGGCGTTCTTCACGGAAATGTGCACCGGGTTTGCACAGGATGGCCGGGCACTGTTCACGGAGCTTCGCGTGGACGGGCGCGCGATCGCATCGACGAGCAATTTCCTGTCGGGCGCGGCCGCCTTCGCGTTCAAGCTCGGCTGGGATCCGGACTTCGCGAAGTACGCTCCCGGAGTCCTCAACGAGTACCTGCTCGTTCGACACGCCCGTGAGCGCCTGGGTTCGCTGTCCTACATCGACAGCGGCACGGACGAAGGCTCGTTCATCGAGATGCTCTGGGCCGACAAGACGCCGATCACTACGGGGTTCTACGCCACGAGCCGGTTGGCGAGGATCCTGATCCCCTTCTGGATGCGCTTGCGTGGACTATGGCGGCGATTTCGCCGGCGGCCGACCGCCTCCTCGCGCGCTGCCGCATCCGGATCCGACGAAACGGCGCCTGGCGCAGTCGACCGTGAGGGGCCCGACGCGTGAACGGCCTGGCGCGCATCGCGCGGCCGCGCGCGAGTCCCCGGCTGCACTGTACGGTGCTCACCACCGTCGACCAGCTCGCGGCGTTCGCACCCCAGTGGCAGGCGCTCGCGCGGACGGACACGACGCATTGCAGCCTTTTCGCGACCTACGACTACGTCTTGCTCGCGTGGCGGCATCTGCACTCAGCCGACGACCGCCTGTTCGTGATCGTGGTATCCGACGGCACCGCGCCGGTCGGCGTCGTGCCCCTCGCGATCTGTCCGTCTCGACGGTGGGGAATGAAGGTGCGCGTGATGCGCTTCATCGCGCAGCAGGAAGGCGACCGCCCCGGAATCGTGAGCGCCGGCGAGCCTGCGTCGATCTGGCTCGCTGCGTTCGAGGCGCTCCTCGCCCACCGGGCGCATTGGGACCTGCTGCAACTGGCCGAACTCGACCAGGACGACTGGCCGGTCACCAACCTGGGCGGATTCGGGCGCGGCATCTTCGGGCGCGTCGAAGCCGACACTTCCGTCGCCAGTATCGACCTTCGTAGCGCCTGGGCAGACTACCTCGCATCGCGCTCGCGCAACACGCGAAAGAACTACCGGAGAAAGCTGGCCCAACTCGACCGACGGCACCCCGAATGGCGGATCGAGACGGCCACCGAGCCTGCCGCAGTCGAACGCGCCTTGAATCGCTACATCGCGATCGAGCAACAGAGCTGGAAGGCGTCGAGTCCGGTCGGCGTCGCCAAGGATGCCCGGCATGCCTCGTTCTACCGCGACCTGTTGGGCCTGCTGGCCACCCGGGGAGAGGCACGGATATCGATCCTGACCAGCGGGTCGACCGACATGGCGGGCTCGATCCAGATGATCTGGCGCGACACCGTCCTGGACCGGCACATTGCCCACGCCAGGCAGTACGACGCGGACTCGGTCGGCTCGGTACTCGGTGCGGAGGTGATTCGGCAGCATTTCGGATCGGGACGAACCACGCTCGACCTGATGGGCCTTGCGGTCGGCCACCCGAAACGCCTGCAAGTGGAGGAATGGTCCACGACGACCCGCATCACCCGTCGGGTCACCCTGTTCAATCTACGATCACGCGTCGCACCGATTGCCTGCGCCGTTGCAGCCCGGCGGGCAATCCGCGGCACGCCGTTGGCATGGAGCGGGACCCCATGAGCCGTTCCGCAGCCCGCTCCCTGTCGGCACGCATTGCACGGCGCCTCGAGCAGGCAGCGCGCCTGCTCGTCGAGAAGATCGACAACGACCTTTTCGTCCTCGATGGGTTACCGCGCGACGTACCGGAACGTTGGGCCGGGCTGCAGGTTCGCCGCATCGTCGACAGCGATCGACCCCGGCTTCGCGAGATGATCCTGAGAGAGAACAGCGACGCCGCATCGACCCTGAACCGCCTGGACGACGCCTGGGCAAGGGGATACCTCGGCTATCTGGCGCAGAATCACGAAGACATCCTCGCCTACGGCTGGATCTGCACGGCGGAGATGCCGCACCCCCAGGTCAGCGTCTTCGACCTGGATCTCGGCTCCGGCGACGTTCTGGCCTTCGACCTCTTCGTGGGACGCTCGTACAGAGGCCAGAACCTGCCTGTCGCAGTCCTGGTCAAAATGCACGCGGCGTTGCGTACCGAGGGTTACCGGCATATCTATGGGCTGGTCGACATCAACAACCGCCGATCGGCGCTCGTTCACCTTCGGGCCGGATACCGCAAGCTCGGAAGGCGTCACGCGTGGGCGATCGGCTCGTTGTTGCTGGCCAGCAGCTCAGGCATTCATCGCTACGACAAGCGCTGGATATGAGCCTCGACGGCGGGCCCGCTTCTCCGCACGCCGAAGCCCGCATCGTTCAAGGCCGGTAGGCAGGCAACTCGACCACGTAGGCATCCACCGAGCTCCCGCCGCCCCAGTCGCTGCCGAAGAGCAGGCGTGTGCCGCGCGGGCTGATCACCACGTGCGGCTCGGCCCAGTAGCCGCGCGGGCCCGACTTGCCGAACGAGCGGTGGTGCCCCACCCGGCACGCCTTGCCCCCCGGATTGGTGTTGGCCAGCACGAGTTCCTGGTTCAGCACCGTGCTGCCGGACGTATTGCCGACGATCGACAGCGCCACCCATCCGGGGTTCTTCAGAGCCACCGCGGACACGTGCGTGCCGCCAGGCGGGTACGGATAGCCCGTCGCCGGTCCGACAATGACGCGCGGAGCGCTCGCGCCGGTCATGTCGCTGGTCACCAGCGAGCCGACGTAGCTGCCGTCGAACGATACGGTGTTGTGCGTGTCTGCGCCACCCGCCAGCCTGCCCAGCGAAGCATGCTCCTCGCCGTTGACCGGCAGGTTACGCAGGAAGTTCAGGTCGGTGTCACGCACCGCCGCGGCGCCGCCGCCGAGGAAGGCCAGCTTGCCGGTCGGTGACGCGATCGGCGCAAGGTCTCCTGCTTCGCTCACGCGCCGGCTCTCGGCGCCGGTGCTGATCCGGTAGGTGAAGATCTGCCCGTCGCAGCGCAGGCCGATCAGGTCCGAGTCCCATGATGTGTACATCGGGTCGACGCCACCCGTCACGCTGCCGCTGCACGAGAACGTCTTCAGGGCAGTCTTGGTTCCGCTGGAAACCTTGTAGCGGATCAGTCGATCGTTCCCGTCCACGTACAGCAGCGAGTCCGGGTCGGTGGCGTGCCAGTAGAACTGCTCCAGGTCGGGCGGATCGATATCGAGCGCACGGATGTACTGATACGTCTTGCCGTCGTAGAGATGGTGGCCGGCTCCGCCCTTCACGCTGCCGCCGGTGTGATACAGGACGAGATAGCTCTCGTCGGCGTTCCAGGCGGGCACCGTCGAGTACGCCGGCTTGACCACGTTCGTGCTGCCTGCATCCGAAATGCGGCGGATGGTCGTGCCGAACTGGGGATCGACGACGGCCTGCCCGACCGCGGGCTTGGCCAGCGCGCCTTTGGGGCGATTCGCCTTGTCGGTGACGAGCCCCGCGCAGAGGTCCGTCGACGGAGCAGCGGCCACGGTCTGCGTGAACGTCGCTCCCACCGTCCGGGCCGCTGTCATGCTCAGCGCACAGGTACTGGTGCCGCTGCAGGCACCGCTCCAGCCCGAGAACTGATAGCCGTCCGCCGGGGTCGCCGACAGCGTCACGCTCGTGCCGGAAGCATACGACTCGCTGCAGTCGCTTCCGCAGCTGATCCCTGCCGGCGAGGATGAGACGGCCCCGGAACCCGTCCGATTGACCTGCAACAGGTAGGTCACCGGTGCCGGGGCGGGGGCGGGGGCGGGCGCCGGTGCGGGCGAGGTGGCCGACTTCGCTGGCACGAAGGTTGCGCTCACCATCGCGTCCGAGTTCATCGTGACATTGCAGGTCGTGGCGGTTCCGTAGCAGGCGCCGCCCCAGCCGGCGAAGACGTGGTCCTGCGCAGCCGTCGCCGAGAGGGTGAGCGTCCTTCCTGCCAGGTAGCGTGCCTTGCAGTCGGTCCCGCAATCGATCTTGTTCCCGCTGGTCACCTTGCCGCCGCCGGAGTTCGTCACCGTGAGCCGGTATCGCGTCCCCTTGGTCGTCGCATCGCTGGCGGCATGCGCTCCCGGGAGCGCAAGCGCCAACGAAACGAAGAAGCCTGCGGCCAATGAGAGCCGGACGAGTCGGTGCTGTGTCATGTTCGATCCTCGAAGGGTGGCGGATGAGCAGCGTCGCTGACGGCCAGCGTCGACTGCCTGGCGGGCAGAGAGAACCAGCAGCTCACCCGCATGTGTTGCCGAGCGTAATGTCGATACCGGGCAGACCACGGATCGATTCCTGTAGACGGCTTCAGCAACGACTTCCTTGTCGACTTAGTGTTCCTCGACACCCTCGAGCGCGCTCTGGCGGTCGCATGGCGAGGCGAAGGCACGGTTCGGCGTGCGCTTCAAGCGATTTATCCGCATTCCGTTGTCTTCGGCTGCTGGCCGCAGACCGACGGTCGATCGGGACGATCCAGCGGGACCCGCCGTGCCTTCGTCCGGTCGCCTCGCAGGCCTGCGCGTCGCCCCTCTTGCCGTATCGCAGGCGCAGGATCGATCGAACGGAGGACTCGCGCGACCTCGGTTCGGTCAGCGAGGATGCACGCTCTCAGCGGCTTATCCGGCGGCGAGTGGCGCCTGCGCCACGCAGAGGATCAGGTCTCCGAGGCGGTTCACCACCGGCACGCGCTCGAGGCGACGGGAGAGTTCGACGGTCGGCAGGCCGATCCGTTTCGCGAAAGGTACCCTGATCTGGATGGGCCACGCCCGCACCGACGCGAAGTACGGTCGCACCTCGTTCACGCACTCGCGCAGCGCGAAGTTGTAGCGGTAGATGTGACCCTGGGCATAGCGGCCGGACTTCGACTCGCCGGAAAGCCACTGCATGATGCCCTGGTGATGAGCGCTGAACACGAAGCGACCATCGCTGCGAAGCGCGTCGGCAGCGACTCGGTACATCGCCTGGCGATGCTCCCTGGTGGGCAGGTTCGAGGTCAGGGTCGAGTAGACGACGTCGAAGCGGCGACTCGGCACGCGCAGTGTCGTCACGTCGGCATGCACGAGTCCGACGTTGCCCGCTCCGCGGAGTCGGCGATCGAGCACGGCCAGCGATTCCAGCGACAGGTCGATCGCCAGGAGCGATGCGCATCGCGGCGCGAGTCGGGTCGTGTAGCGACCGTCGCCGCACCCGAGTTCCAGAATGGCGTCGCCGGGATGGATGTCGAGTGCTGCGAGCGCAGACAGAATCTCCATCAACTGGTACTCGGAGTTCCAGCGGGGGTCGTCTGCGTCTCCAGTCGTCGAACGGGCTCGCGCGTCACGCAGTTGCTGTTCGTGCCTGCTCTCGTCGTGCAGCGCAAGGTCCCCCTCTCCCGCGCCGGACAGCACGATGCCTGCCGACACGTTGGTCGAATCCCCGCACGACGTGCAGCAGAGTCTTCCTCGCCGCACCCCGAGCTCGTTGGCGGTCAACTCGGCGCCCACGGCGATAGCGAGCGCGCCGCCGCACTGTCTGCACTGAATGGACGCCACCAGACTGCACGGAAAGGCACCCATGGGTCGAACTCCGCGGAGACCGGCCGATGCGCCTGCGGCCGTCAGAGAGCGGTCGATGTCCCGAAAAATACTCTCGATCGAGGACGTGATCCAGTCAGGGCTGCCGTGGCGGCTCACGCAAACCGCCGGGACGGGGGAACGGCCGGAATGCGGCACGCCCCCGGAGTACCGCGCTACGGCTGATAGCTCGGCAGTTCGACCACGTAGGCATCGACCGAACTGCCGCCGCCCCAGTCGCTTCCGAACAGCAGGCGGGTGCCGCTCGGGCTGATCACGACGTGCGGTTCCGCCCAATAGCCGCGCGGCCCTGCCTTGCCATACGACCGATGGTGCGCAACCCGGCATACCTGCCCGCCGGGGTTGGTGTTCGCCAGCACGATCTCCTGGTTCAGCGTCGCCTTGCCGTCGGTGTTGCCCACGATCGACACCGCGACCCAGCCGGGATTCTTCAGCGAAACGGCCGACACGTGCGTGCTGCCCGGCGGGTATGGATACCCGGTCGACGGCCCCACGATCACGCGCGGCGCCGACGCACCGGTCATGTCGCTGGTCACGAGCGAACCGACGTAGCTCCCGTCGAACGAAACCGTATTGTGGGTGTCGACGCCGCTCGCCAGCCGGCCAAGCGATGCGTGCTCCTCGCCCACGACCGCCAGCGTGCGCAGGATGTTCAGGTCCAGATCCCTCACCTGGGCATTGGCGGCCGCGTAGAACGCGAGGGTGCCGCTCGGAGCAGCGATCGGCGCCAGCCCATTGGATTCGCTCACGCGCCGGTACTCGGTGTTGGTGCTCACCCGGTAGGTGAACATCTGGCTCCCGCAGCGCAAGCCGATCAGGTCCGAGTCCCATGAGGTGTACATCGGATCGGCGCCGCCGGAGACGCTGCACGAAAAGGTCTTCAACGTCGTCTTTGTGCCGGTGACGACGTTGTACTGAACCAGACGAGTGCCCGAATCGATGTACAGCAGCAGGTTCGGGTTGGTCCCGTGCCAGTAGAACTGCTCGAGATCGGGCGGATCGATGTCCAGCGCACGGATGTACTGGTAGGTCTTGCCGTTGTACAGGTGGTGCCCGGCGCCGCCCCGCACCGAACCCCCCGTGTGGTACAGGATCAGATAGCTCTCGTCCGCATTCCAGGCCGGAATCGTCGAGTAGGCCGGCTTGATCACGTTGGTGCCGCCGGCATCGGTGAGGCGGCGAACCGTCGTCCCGAACGCCGGATCGGTCACCGCCTGGCCCACGCCCGGCCTGGCCAGCGAGCCCATGGCGTGGCTGACCTTGTCCGTCACCAGACCCTCGCACAGGTTGGCACTGGCACTTGCCTGGTTCGCGGTGAAGCGCGCACTCACCGAGCGCGCCGCCGTCATGCTCACCGTGCAGCCCGCGGTGCCCGAGCACGCGCCGCTCCATCCGGCAAAGCTGTAACCGCTCGCCGCCGCAGCCATCAGGCTCACACTGGTGCCCGACGCATAGTTCTCGCTGCAGTCCGCCCCGCAACTGATCCCGAGCGGCGACGACGTCACCGTGCCCGAACCCGTCACCCCGACCGACAGCGTGTAGCTTGCGGTCGGCGCGGGTGTGGGTGCCGGTGTGGGTGCGGGTGTGGGTGTGGGTGTGGGTGTGGGTGTGGGTGTGGGTACGGGTGTGGGTACGGGTGTGGGTGCGGGTGTGGGTGCGGGCGTCGGCTCAGGCGCGGGTGTCGGCGTGGGTTTTGGGGTCACATTCGTGGCTGGCGCATCCACGGACGCCAGGCTCGGCGCAGCGCTCGAATCGGCGCCGTTGTCGGCGGCATTCCCGCACCCGCTCAGCAACGCGAGACTCACGCAGGCCGACACCGCCCAGGCGAATCGTCCAGACCGGGGTTTGTCCTGCAAGACAAGAAGCATGGATTTCATTGCAGCCCTGCTCATGAAGTTCGTCCGAATATCCGCGTCGCCCCGTCGGCATGCAGGCAATGGCCTGTCTCACTGCCTATGGCCGATAGGCTGGAAGCTCCACCACATAGGTGTCCGCGGTCTTCCCGCCACCCCAGTCACTCCCGAAGATCATCCGCGTCCCGCTCGGGCTGATGACCACGTGCGGCTCGGCGAAGTAACCGATCGTTCCACAATTGCCGCCGCAGGAACGGTGATGCGCCACGCGACACACCGCCCCGCCCGGGTTCGTATCGGCCAGGATGATCTCGCTCTCGAGAACGCCCTGACCCAGCTTCCCTCCGGAGAGATCACCGATCACCGACACGGCCACCCAACCCGGATTCTTGTGCGCCACCGCCGAAATGTGCGTCCCGGACGGCGGATACGGATACCCCTGGCTCTGGCCAATGATCACGCGCCACGATCCGTCCCACATGTCGTGCGCCACCAGCGTCCCGGAGTTGTCCTTTCCAGCCCGCGCGGCAACCGGACCGGAATCGAACTGCACGCTGTAGAAGATGTCGTGCCCGCTCGCAAGGCGGCCAAGCGACCCGTGCTCGCCCGAGTTGATCACGTCCAGCGTCAGCAACTCGTTCATGTTCGCATCGCGAACAGTCCCGATCCGATCGCTGTCGTTCAGGAAGTAGCGCGTACCGCTGGGCGCAGCCTGCGGTGCGTTCTGCGCCCCGCCCTCGCCCGTCGTCTTCGTGAGCACGGTGCCCACGACGCCGGCATCGATGTCGTAGCTGAAGATCTTGCCTCCGCACGTCAGGCCGATCTTGCGACCCTGCCACGACATGTACATCGGATCGGTCCCGCCGGTCAGGTCGACACCGCTGCCGCATGAGGTCGGAGGCGTCGAAAAATCGCGCAGCATCGTCTTCGCGCGCGTCTCCACGTTGTATCGGTACAGCCGACGCTCGACGATGTTCGCGTAATAAAGAACCTGCGGGTCGGTCGTGTCCCAGTAAACCTGCTCGTCATCGGCCGGACTGATGTCATCGAGCGTGCGAAGGTACTGGTAGGTCTTGCCGTCGTACAGCTCGTGCCAACCCCCCGGTCGAAGCAGAATCAGCCGGGTCTCGTCGGCGTTCCAGGCCTGGATCGTCGAGTACATCGGCTTGATGAACTCGAACCCCTTCGCCGCAGCGTCGCTGATGCGCCGAATCGTCGTGCCAAACTGCGGATCCACGAACGAACCACCCACCGCAGGCTTGGCAACATCCGTCATCGCATGCGCCAACTTGTCCGTCACCAGACCCTCGCACAGGTTGGCACTGGACGAACCGACCGACGCGACGCCTGGTCCACTGGCGGAATCCACACTGCCGTTGCCGCCTCCGCAGGCACCAAGGACAATCGCCAGAGCGGCGACGAACAGGCCTCGGCGGGGAGGCGACCCGGACCCGACAGCGGAAACCAGACGGAACGTAGCGCGCTGCATAATGAGAAACACCTTGCGGTCGGTCGATTGAAGGGAAGTCCGATCCGGCATCTCCATTGTCAAGGAATTCTTCCGGGTCAAGCCATCAGAAAGCATGCGCAATGACGGACGGAGCCTGAGGCGTCACCAGCGGTCTGCGCACTTGTGCAGAGCCGCAGAAACCGATGTGGCAACAGCAACGAAAGCAGGCACTTGCCGCGTCATCATGTCAATCAGATGTCAGGATCCGATGCAGAAGAATCGATGCAGGAATCGATGCAGGAAACAACTCGCCGCGCAGGCTAGCACAACGTGTCGACCGACCTCCTGCCGTCAACCTGACATGCAAGCCGACCGGCGGCGCTCCTCGCACCTGTGTGCCGTCGATAGAATCGACAGCGGACTGGACCCTTGAATGGCAGGCGGACTCTCGATGACACTGGATGCGCTGCCGGGGCCAGATGCCGATGTACGCATCGAAGCGACCCTCTGCGAAGGCTTCGACGCTGGTCACCGGATGGGCATCTGGTGGCTGCCCGCTGGCGAGCCCCGTGGGGCGGTACTTTGCGTGCAGCCGCTGGGCGTGGAGCGTTCGATGGCGCGGCACGCGATCGCGTCGCAGGCGTGGCGGCTCGCCGCCCGGGGTTGGGCAGTCCTGTTGATCGATCTCTTTGGCCTTGGCGACTCGCCGGGCGAACCCGCCGAAGCCACACTCGATGGTTGGCGAAGTGACCTGTTGCGTGCCGCGATGCTGGCACGCCGGCGGCACTCGGGATCGAATGTGTTGTGGGGGGTGCGCAGCGGCGCGTTGCTCGTTGCCGATGTCGCGATGGCGCTGGATCAGTTGATCGACCTGTACGTCTTCTGGCAGGCGCCAGCGAGCGGCGATGCGATTGCGACGATCCGCCCGGAGGGCGGCAGCCTGGCGCCATCCCTTCTGGCCGACTTGCGCGAGCTTCGCATGGAACCTCCCGCCATCGCCGAGCACGGCAGGCCGCCGGCCGCGCTCTTTCTCGAAGTGTCTGGCCTGTCCTCCATGACCGAGGAGGTTTCCGTGCCGACCTGCAATCTCGCGGAAGCCTGGCTCGAGGCAGGCTATCTGGCCGTGCCGCGATCGTCCGCACAACCGACATTTCAGGCAGCGCACGCCACGACGGACGGAGAGCGGTGGCTGTTGCGCAGCGAATCGCTGATGGGTGCCTGTATCGCGACCGAGGAGTTTCTCGAGGACGCACAGTGAACGCCCCCATGTCGGTGATCGAAACGCCAGTCACGATCGTCGGCGCTGACGGCATGCGGATCGGCATCGCGACCAACGCCACCCGGATTGCCGACAAGGCGGTATTGATCGTGCCGGCCCCGGGCGAGACGCGCACGGGACCCGATCGGCTCTACGTCCGCCTTGCGCGCGAGCTTGCCCGCGCCGGCCTGCCCTCGCTGCGCTTCGACCCGGCCGATGGCGGGGACTCGCGGCCCACGTTGCGCGACGGCAGCGCCTATAGGGAAGACCTGATCGCGGCGGCACGACAGCTGCTCAGGCTTCATCCCGACTCCTTCGTTGCCGTCCTGGCCGTCGGACGCGCCGCCGGAGTGATCGTTCGCGAGTGGCAGGCACTGGTCGATGCCGGCGTGCCGCTGTCGGCTCTGTGCCTGATCGATCCCTCGATCACACCGCAGGCAGTGACCGCTCGGCCGGCCTGGTGGCGCAGAATGCTCGGAAAGCATGCGCAAGCCGTCGAGCGGTCGGAGCCTGTCCTGGATGGAGGCGAGCGCATCGACCTCCCCGGGGAGGGCCAATCCTGGCATGCGCTGCCGGATGCCGTGCGCGCCGCACGCGCGAGAATGCTCGTCGTTGCGCGAGGTGACGATTCCTCGAGCGATGCGGTGGTGGCCTTCGCACAAGGTGATCGACGATGGCGCAAGGCACTGCGCAAGTCGCGCGGATGGCTCCAGATCCACGGCGCCGAGCCCGGCTTCACGCAAGCCGAGCACTGGCGACCGCTCATCGAATGGCTGGCCAGGCGACTGGCCGACTGATGCCAGAGGCGGCGACATCTCGCAGTCACATCGAATCAGCGAATGCTCGCCCCATCGGATGACAACCTCTTGCGCGGACACCTCCGTCGCAGACCGACGCCGGCTCAATTCGATTCCGGTCACTCCTGCGTGCACGCGCCTGGAGCCGAAAAGACCCGCTCGCCACCGATGCGCAGCCACCCGGTCGTCGCGCGATCGAGGGAACCGTCGATCGACGACATCGCCGCGACGGCACCGATGCCGGGCACCAACGCGGTGCCAGTTGAGCCACGCAGTTCCCCGGGGAAAGCTTCGCCGCGTTCACTGCTGGCAGCCATGCTCGGGGTGTCTGCCCACTGCCCGCCACCGCTGCCCGATACCGTGCCGGGCAACGCCCGGGCGCGCGATGGCGTCATCGCACTTTGCCGCGCCGGGCTTTGCATGCGGATCGTCGCGCTCGCGCGCACCGGCCAGCGCGGCACCGGGTTGCCTGCGGCATCGGGTGCCAGGTAGATCGCGCAGGCCCAGCTGCGCGGCGCGCCGATCGGTGCGGGCGTGCCGAGATCGATCGCGCCGAGCCGGCGGCGCGACGGCGCCGCGCAGCCGTCCACGATGCGCATCACCCACACCGCGATGCGTCCGACCAGCGGCACGCTCATCGGCACGCCGTAGCGCAGCT
>NZ_MEDS01000016.1 GCF_001724135.1 Comamonas sp. SCN 65-56
GCACGCGCAGGCCCCGCTCTGCGGGCCAGGATCGACGAGGGCAGATCCCTGACATGGTGAGTATCCATGTGCGTCCGCCCGAGATCGAAGATCGCCTGATGCCCGGGCACTGGGAGGGCGATCTGATCAAGGGTGCGGGCAATCAGTCTGCGGTCGGTGTGCTGGTGGAGCGTACAACGCGTCTTGTGCTGCTGTGCAAGATGCAGAGCAGCACGGCAGAAAGTGCGCTGGCGGCGTTCTCGGCCAAGCTCAATGCGGTGGCTGCGCCCCTGCGTAAAACGCTCACCTACGACCAGGGCCGAGAGATGGCGCGGCACAAGGCGCTCAGTGAGGCCACGGGCGTGAAGGTGTACTTTTGCGATCCGCACAGTCCTTGGCAAAAGGGCAGTTGCGAGAACACCAACGGATTGCTGCGCCAGTTCCTGCCCAAGGGCACCGATCTGTCGGTGCATGACCAAGATGCGCTGGACTCGATTGCCGACTTGATGAACAACCGACCCAGGCAGACGCTGGGATGGGACAGTCCCTACCAAGCTTTCAAGCGCATCATGACGGCCATCAGCGAGAAAGATTCGGCTACGATTCATTGATTCTCAACCACTGGTGTTGCACTTCAGACTTGAGATCGCCAACCATTGATTTTCAAAGAGTCAATTTCTTGCCTTTTGCGGCTGCCTACAGTACAGGATGCGATCCGGTCGGCTATTGTTTCTTTTTGAGAAACAATCAAATTCGAAAATTGGTCTTTTTTAAACCAGGGTAAACCCGCACAATACAAGCCATCGAAGGACATCAAACGATGCACCTCCGGTAAGGGAAGTGGCTCAAGCCACTTGTTTACCCAACTGGTTTTGTTTGTTTACCACTGTCAGGAGAAGACCATGATCCGCAAGAATTTCAGTTTTGCCGCCGTTGCTGCCGCGCTGCTCGTTTCGGGCACCGCCTTTGCGGCCGATACCCAGCCCGCCGCCGGCGCCTTCCCGCTGTTCCAGCCGCAGAACGTGGTGGTGAATCAGGCCCAACGCGCGGACGTGCAGGCCCAGGCCATGGCCCAGGCGCCTGAAGTCGGCAACATGCCTGTGGCACAAGGTACCGTGGACAGCAGCCTGACCCGCGCCCAGGTGCGCGAAGCCACGCGTGAGGCGATTGCCCGGGGCTTTCGTCCGGTCAGCGGCGAACTGTCCTGATTGCGGCGCTGGCGCAAGAGCGGCGATGGCTGGCTGAAGCGGCCGGCAAATACGCACGAGAGAAAGGCGCAAGGGGTAGCCCTTGCGCCTTTTTGTGTTTCTGCTGTTGGCTCGTCGGAGCCAGCGCGCCGTGAGGCGTCTCAGGCCCAGGCGTTGACTTGCGTGCCCAGGTTTCCGCTGGTCGCCAGATTGGCCGTGGGTGCGGGTTGTGGCAACGCGTCGAGCAGCGCGCTGGCGCTGTCTTTTTGCTGATCCAGCGCCTTTTTCAGCACCAGTACGTTGAGCGCGTCGGAGTTCTTGGCACTGGCCATCTGGGTGGCGGTGCTGACGATGGAGTTGGAGAGTGCGAGGTCCATGGCGCTTTCCCGGGAGTCGGTTCTGTCCATTATCGGCAGCTGCGGCGTGGAGCTGAAGGGCTGTTACATATTTTCTTCGCTCCAGATCGCGCGCCCTTGCGTGAGTGCATTGATGCGCTGTTGCAGCGCTTGGGATTGGTCGGCAGGCAATTGCAGCGCGAGGCTGACCGTTTGGCCGTGCTCCACTTGCAACAGCGTGGCGCCGGCTTGCTGCAATGCACGACGCAGCAGACCTTCCATCGCGTAGGGCACGGCGCAGCGCAGCGCGATGCTGCGTACCAGCGCCACTTTTTGCGCACCGAGCAGCGTCTGCGCCACCGCATCGGTGTAGGCGCGTACCAGGCCGCCGGCGCCCAGCTTGACGCCGCCAAAGTAGCGCACCACGGTGGCCAGGACCCCTTCGAGCTGCTGGTGGCGCAGCACCTCCAGCATCGGGCGCCCGGCTGTGCCGCTGGGCTCGCCATCGTCGACGGCCGCCGATTGCCCGCCCGCCAGCAGCGCCCAGCAGACATGGCTGGCGCCGGGGTGCTGCTGCCAAAGAGCGTTCACGCGTGTCTGCGCGCTGGCGCGGTCCGGCATGGGCTCGACGCAGGCGATGAAGCGGCTTTTCTTGATGATGAGCTCGCTGTGCGCTGCTGCGGCGAGGGTTTGCGGCATTTCAGGGTTGCCGCACGGGCGTGAGGATGGCGCGCACCAGCTCGCGGCTGTGCGCGCCAAAGTGTCCCATCAGCGTTGCGATGCTCGCTTCCAGACTGGCCTTGGCTTGCGGGCCTTGACCTGCCACCGCGCTCATGAGATCGATGCTGCCGCCGTCCACGCCAAAGTCGAAGTCCGGATCGCTCACGTAGCGCGCGGGTACGCAGGCCAGCAGTTGCCGCGTCACCGCTTCACCCTCATCGAAGGACTGCAGCGCAACCGCATCGCGCAGCGTGGCATCACCCCAGGCGCCACCTGCACCATCCTGGCGCTTGTCGTGCAACGCGACTTCCAATGCTGTCGGCTGGCCGGTTTTGCCGCCGGCCTGGATCATCTGGCTCTCGTAGCGCTCGAGCACGAAATGGCGGTTGGAGAGCAGCACCACCATGGCGTTCTTGCGCGCCGGCATGCCCAGCGCGGCCAGGAGTTGGATGCCGATGAGCCGCGCGGTGGAAAACCCTGGTGCCAGACGCGCGTGGTAGGGCTGCGTCAGGTCTTGCACATAGTGCGCCGCCAGACCGGCAAAGCGCCAGCCCCAGTAGGCATGACCGGATTCAAAGGCGAGCCTGGACAGGCCCATGAACTGGTGTACGCGCAGCTCGGGGTAGGTGCGCTTGAGAAAGCCTGCCGCTGCGTAGATGACGGGTGACTCATGGTAGAAGCCCATGTGAAACGGCGCCTGCGTGGCAAAGTCCAGCGCCGGGTTGCCAAACGGCAATGGACCGAAGCCGTAGCGCGGCCCCCAGGCAGAGGGACTGTCCTCCCAGAGGTTCACGTCCATGCCGTAGTCCGGCTCGTCACTGGCGCTGGCCAGCACCGCCAGCGGCGCCACCGCCTCGCCCGCCTGCAGGCGCATAAAGTGGTGCGCCTCGCCATCCTTGGCGCGCAGCGGCAGGGCGCTCACGGCATCGTGAGGCAGCGCGGCCGCCGTCGGCTCCGGCCCCCGGGGATCAGGCTGCACATAGAGCGCGAAGCGGCTCTCGGGCGAGACGCGCAACGCCATCAAAAAGGCTTTGCGCAGCGCCGGTGCGCCCTGGCTGGCGATGGCGGGATCGAAGCGCAGGTCGGCGGGCAGCGGTGGGTAATGCGCGATGTGCTGTTGCGCCCAGGCATCCTGCTGTGCCAGCAGCTTGGCAATCGGCGTCGCCTGCGCGGCCAGAAAATCCTCCAGCGGCTCGGCCGCCACCGGCGCCGCCTGCGCCACTTCAGGCAACACTTCGAAGGCGCGGTAGGCGGCCAGCGCGTGGTTGCTCCAGGCCCAGGCGGGGGCCGCGGTGCCAAGGGCCAGGGCGAAGGCGAGCAGCAGGTGTTTCATCGGTAGCAAGGGCAATGGTGGCGATTGTGCACAAGCCGAGGCAGCGTCAAGGTGGGCCTCAAGTGCGGCACGCAATCGCCGATAGCACTGGTATGTCTTCCCTCGCTGCCATCGCCAGTTCGGGTCTGCAAGCCGCTGACCTGCGCCTGCGCGTGAGTGCGCACAACGTGGCCAACATGAACACGCCCGGCTTTGCGCCGCAGCGCGTGAGCGAGGCGTCTGCCGGACCACGCTCGGGCGTGACCGCGCAGGTGGTTCAAAGCGATCAGCGGGGCGTGTCGCTGGAACAGGAAGCGATCGAGCAGATGGCCGCGAAACTGGCCTTCAAGGCCAACGTCTTCGTGCTGCGCACTTATCAGGAAACCACGGGCACGCTGCTCAACGTCTTCGCTTGAATGCTGCGCCGCCGGGCCGCGCGCTCCCAGGCCCTTTCGTGGAAGAAGAAGGCGCCGGCCTGCACCGTCGGCTCCAGCAGGCTGAGCGTGAGCGAGGCCCAGACGTTGCCGGTCACGGCGTAGGCCACGGCCGCAGCCACGCAGATATGGATCAGGTAGTAGCTCGCGGTCTTGGCGAGGGTGTGGGCGTTGCGGTGGACGATGCGACGAATGTGGGACATGGCAAGCTCCTTGTCATTACTTAAATGATAATCATCCTCATTTAAATTGCCAATGGTTTCTCCCTATCGCCCGGATAGGCAAGCGCCAGACCCGCCGCTATGATGCCCCTCTTCCTGTAGTCACCGGAGCACCGCCATGGCCCTGATGGATTTCATCAAGAAACAGTTTATTGACGTCCTGCAGTGGACCGAAGATGGCGACGGGGTGCTGGCTTGGCGCTACCCGATGCGCGACATGGAAATCCAGAATGGCGGGCAGCTCGTGGTGCGCGAGTCGCAGATGGCGATGTTCGTGGACGAAGGTCGCGTGGCCGACGTGTTTGGCGCAGGCACGCACAAGCTCGTGACGCAGAACATTCCATTGCTGACCAACCTCAAGAACTGGGACAAGCTGTTCGAGTCGCCGTTCAAGAGCGACGTCTACTTCTTCAGCACGCGCCAGCAGCTCGACCAGAAGTGGGGCACGCCCCAGCCCATCACCATCCGCGACGCGGAGTTCGGCGCGGTGCGCCTGCGCGCCTTCGGCAACTACGCCTGGCGCATCGTCGATCCGCGGCTGTTCTACACCGAAGTCTCGGGCACGCGCGAGAGCTATGGCACGGCCGAGGTCGAGGGCCAGCTTCGCGGGCTGGTGCTGCAAAACATCAGCAACGCCATTGCTTCATCGGGCGTTGCCTTCCTCGATCTGGCGGCCAACCAGACGATGTTCGCGCAGGCGCTGGCAAAGACGCTGGAGCCCGAATTCGCCAAGCTCGGCCTCAAGGTCGAAGGCGTGACGGTGCAAAACCTGTCGCTGCCCGACGAGCTGCAAAAGGTGCTCGACCAGAAGATCGGCATGGGCATGGTCGGCAATGACATGGGCAAGTTCATGCAGTACCAGACCGCGCAGGCGATCCCCGAAATGGCCAAGGGCGTGGGCGCCGGGGGCGACGGCGGGGGCCTGGCCGGAGCGGGGCTGGGCATGGGCGCGGGCGTGGCGATGGGGCAGATCCTGGCGCAGAACATGCAGGCGGCGCTGCAACCGGGGGTGGCACCTGCGGTGCCCGCCGCTGCCGGTGCGGCCGCAGCGGGCGTCAAGACCGAGGACGTGATGGCCCTGCTGGAAAAGCTCGGTGAGCTCAAGACCAAGGGCGTCCTCACCGAGGAAGAATTCGCCGCAAAGAAGGCCGAGCTGCTGAAAAAGCTCGTCTGAGCCTTCGTTTTCGATAGCTGATGGCGCCCGCCAGCCGGGCGCCAAAGCCCAAAAAAGATCGAAAACGCATGGCTAACAACCAGCAACGCCGCTACACGGCGCCTTGCCCCGGCTGCGGCGCGCCGGTGGAGTTTCTGAGCGCGCAATCGACCCACGCCGTCTGCGGCTACTGTCACAGCACGGTGGTGCGCAGCGGCGAAGTTCTGAAGCGCATCGGCAAGATGGCCGAGCTGTTCGAGGAGCACAGCCCGCTGCAACTGATGGCGACGGGCCAGTGGGAAAAGCTCACCTTCACGCTCATCGGCCGCATGCAGTTTCGCGGTGAGGAGGGTGGCTGGGCCGAATGGAACGCCTACCTTGACGACGGCAGCCGCGCGACGCTGGGCGAGGACAACGGCGCCTATGTCTTCACCCGCCCGCTCGAGGTCAAGGACGGCGCGCTGCCGCCACCTGAAAAACTGCCGCTGGGCGCCAGCGTCACGATCGCGGGCCAAGCCTGGAACGTCACCGCGCACATGCGGGCCCACCTGGCGGCGGCCGAGGGCGAGCTGCCGAAGCTGCCGCCACTGGGCCAGACCTTCACGGCGGTGGAGTTGCGCAGCGACGACGGTCAAGTGCTGTCGATCGACTACGGCAGTGCACCGCCGCAGCTGGAAGTCGGCCGCTCGGTGCAGCTTGCCGATCTGAACCTCAAGGGCCTGAAGGACGAATCGGTCAAGCAGGAGCAGGGCCGGCACTTCGACTGCCCGCATTGCGGCGCGCCCGTTCAGGTGCAACTGGATACCAGCAAGAGCATCACCTGCGGCAACTGCCACAGCCTGATCGACCTCACGCAAGGCATAGGCGCCGAGATCGTGAGCAGCACGCAGGACGAGCCCGTGCGCCCCTTGATCGCGCTGGGCAGCATCGGCCAGTTCGAAGGCGTGCCCTGGCAGGTGGTGGGCTTTCAGCACCGCATGGGGCAGGAGCCGGGTGACGATGAGCAGTTCGGCTGGGACGAATACCTGCTCTACCACCAGAAGAAGGGCTTCACCTTCCTCGTGGACGCGAGCGACGGCTGGAGCCTGGTGCGCCCGACCACCGGCGCGCCGACGCAGGCGCAATCGGGTCAGATGGCGCGCTACCTGGGCAGCAACTACCGGCGCACCAGCAGCTACGGCGCCGAAACCACCTACGTCGCCGGCGAGTTCTACTGGCCCGTCACGCGCGGGCAGCGCACCAGCAACGTCGATTACGCCGCCACCAGCGGCACCGGGCTGCTCTCGCGCGAGCAGGGCGGCACCGAAATCACCTGGTCGGTGGGCAGCCGCATGGCGTCGGCCAACGTCGCGGCCGCGTTCGGCCGCGCCGCCGACGCAGCCAAATTCAAGCGCGACGAGGTCGGCCCCTTCGCCGCCAGCGGCGGCGGGGGCTGCGCCACCGTGCTGGTGTTTGCCTTCATCATCTTCGTCGCCTTCATCATCTTCGCCGCCTACATCGGCAGTTCCAGCTCTTCGGGCGGCAGCTCGGGCAGCTACAGCCGCAGCTCGGGCGGCTCCTTCGGGGGCTATTCCAGCGGCGGCAGTCACAAATGAATTCAACGGAGGTCTTCATCATGGAATGGCTCAAACCCGCAGCCCTCTTGGGCTCTCTCGTCTACGCCATCATCGGCGTCGCGATTTTCTGGATCAGCTTCGTCATCGTCGACAAGATCACGCCGTATGACCTGTGGGGCGAGATCGTCGAGAAGCAGAACCGCGCGCTCGCGCTGGTGGTGGCGTCGATGTGCCTGGGCATCAGCATCATCGTCGCGGCGGCGATTCATTGAACGCCCCTGTTTTAATAGCTGCTTGCGCTTGATGCGCAAGGGCTGGAGCCCTGTTTGCCTTGAATCTCAAGGGCGATGCGCGCCGCGCGATCGCCTGCCTTTCATGCTTGAACTCAACGAATTCTTTGCCTGGAACATGGGCCCCGCGCGCGCCCGCAATCTTGAAGATTGCATGCTCGGCGATGCAGCAGCCGACGAATACTTCGAACTGATGGGCGCGGGCGACCTGCCCGAAGGCGCGATGAGCGCCGAGCAGGCCGACGGCTACCTCACCGCGCTGGTGCTCGGCCCCGACGCGCCGCCCACGCATGAATGGTTGCAGATCATCTTCGACCAGCCCACGCTGCCGCTGGCGCATGACACGGCGCGGCGCGACCGGCTGCTGAACCTGCTGTGCGCGCGCTACCTCGACATCCAGTTGCGCCTGGCCGTGCCCGCCGAAGAGCGCAGCGTGGACAACATCTACACGCCGTGGATTGCCGAGGTGCCCCAGGAAGATCGCATCACGCCCTATCAACTGCGCGACGATGGCACGCGGCGGGGCGACTGGCTGGGCCGCGAATGGGCCGAGGGCTTTCACCTGGCGATCGCCGATGACCCGGTGTGGGAGGAACTCATCGCCGACCCCGAACACCACGGCCTGCTCGCCCCCGTGCTGCTCTACCAGATGGGCTACAACCCGGATCATCGCGAGCTGCAAATCGACGATGACGGCACCCTGCCCGCGCACCTCGTGGCGTACGTGTACGCGATGCGCCAGTGGTGGCGCGACTGGCGCCGCAGCGAGCGCGGGCAGTCCTGGTACGCCGAGCCACTGGCCCCGCTGCCCTATGAGCGCGGCGCGCCCAAGGTGGGCCGCAACGACCCCTGCCCCTGCGGCAGCGGCAAGAAATACAAGAAATGCTGCGGGGCGTGAGGGGCTGTCAGAGCGGCATGCTCCTTGGAGTCAAATGACAACCGGAGACCACGATGAACAAAACATCCTTCCCTCTGCGTATCCAGGACGACGAACGCGAGCGCGCCATGCGCCTGGCGCAGACCTTGGGCGTATCGGAAAACCGCCTCTACGCCGACCTGATCCACGACGGCATGCTGATCCGCGAGCAGATGCTCTACATGGGCCAATTGCGCGCACTGGCTGCGCAAACCACGCCGGCCGACGCGCTGGCGGTGCTGGCCAGGGCGGGGGATGCGCCGCCGCTTGCCACCGATCTTTGACCGCGCTCATCGCCGCCGCATCCGCATCGCTTCATGCCCACGCTCGACTGGCTCAACCGCGCCCACGCCTTCACCATCGCCGCCCAGGTACCTTACCGGCTGCTGCACACCGTCTCCAGCCACGGCGATGCCCAAGCAGCGGCGGACAACCTGTTGATCCAGGGCGACAACCTCGAAGCGCTCAAGGCCCTGCTGCCGTTCTACCGCGGCCGGGTCAAATGCATCTTCATCGACCCGCCGTACAACACGCAAAGTGCCTTCGAGCATTACGACGACAAGCTCGAGCACAGCCAGTGGCTGTCGATGATGCTGCCGCGCCTGCAACTCTTGCGCGAGCTGCTCTGCGACGATGGCTCGATCTGGGTGACCATAGACGACAACGAGGGGCATTACCTCAAGGTGTTGATGGATGAGGTGCTTGGGCGGGGGAATTTTGTGGCGGATGTTGCCTGGCACAAGCGCGTCAGTCCAGCCAACGACGCCCGCTATTTCAGTGGCGACCACGATCACGTCTTGGTGTACGCCAAAAGCAAACCTCTCTGGCAACCGAAACGCCTGCCGCGCAGTAAAGAGCAAACCAAGTACTACACCAACCCGGACAACGACCCGCGTGGAGACTGGAACTCTGCGGCCTATACCTGCGCGAAAACCGCCGATGAACGCCCCAATCTGTATTACCCGCTTATCCATCCGCGAACGGGCAAAGAGGTCTGGCCCAAGCGCACGCGCGTATGGGCCTATTCGCAAGAAGCGAACGCACAGCACATCCAAAACAACATGCTGTATTGGGGCGTCGATGGCAACGCCAATGCTCCGCGCATCAAAAAATTCTTGACCGATTCCGGCGACGTAGTTCCACGCTCTATCTGGGCGCACAGCGAGTCGGGGCACAACCAAGAAGCGATGCTGGAAGGGCTGGCCTTGTTTGCCGATGGCCGTTTTGGCACACCCAAACCCGAACGCCTGCTCCAACGCATCCTGCACATCGCCACGAACCCAGGCGACCTCGTCCTCGACAGCTTCCTCGGCTCCGGCACCACGGCCGCCGTCGCGCACAAGATGGGGCGGCGCTGGATCGGCATCGAGATGGGCGAGCACGCCGCCACCCACTGCCTGCCGCGCCTCGAAAAAGTCATTGCGGGCGAGCCAGGCGGCATCAGCGCGGCCGTGGGCTGGCAGGGCGGCGGCGGTTTTCGCTATTGCACTCTGGGCGCGCCCATCTTCGATGCCCACGGCGGCATCCATCCCGAGGTGCGCTTTGCCACGCTCGCCGCTTTCATCTGGCAACAGGAGACGGGTCGCGTTTGGGATGCCGCGCAAGGCCAGCCGGGCACGCCATGGCTGGGGACATACTCTGTTTTTGAGAGCTGTTCGCGCTTGACTGATGGGCACGAGGGGGCGATTTCGCTTGAAGGTGGTGATGGCGCTGGCCCCCACCCCAGCCCTCCCCCAGAGGGGGAGGGAGAAAGGCAGGGGGGCGCGGCGCGGGAGTTGCTCCTTCCCCCTCTGGGGGAAGGTGGGGATGGGGGCCAGCCCGTGCTGCAAAGCCGCACGGCCTATTACCTGCTGTTCAACGGCATCCTGGGCGACAAGCGCCCGGCCAGCGGCAATGTGCTGACGCGCGCGGTGCTCGAAGCGCTCTTGCAGTTGCACGCCAGCACGCCCTACCCTGACGCGCCGCTGGTGGTCTACGGCGAGGCCAACCGCCTGGGGCCCGAGACGCTGGCGCGCGCGCGGGTCACGTTCAAGCACATTCCGTATGACGTGAAGGCGAGGTGAGAGGGATGGATTTCTTCGAGACTGCCGCCGAACTCCAGCGCTGGCTGCGCGCCCACTTCCCACGGGAGAACGAGCGCCACGAGTGGAAGGAGTGGCAATCGCTCAAGTCCAACATCTCAGGCCGCAAAGAAGGCGGCGATCTGGTGTCTTATGTGAGCGCCCTGGCCAACATGGAGGGCGGCTGCGTGGTGATTGGCGCGCAGGACAAAACCCTGGCGCCCACGGGCATTCAGGACTTTGCCGATTACACGGTGGAAAACGTGGTGCACCGCGTGCTGGGCAAAACGCCCGGCCTGCCGTCAATGGGGTTGCATGTGCAAGAGCTGCATGCGCGCGACACCGGCGCCGTGGTGTGGCTGGTGCACGTGCCGCGCCACGCGCCGCGCGAGCTGGTGCTGGCGCATGACAAGGCCTGGCAGCGCGATGGCGACAGCCTGGTGGAGCTGCGCGAGGACCGGCGCCGTGCCATCCTGGCCGAGCATCTGGCGGGGGAGGACTGGAGCGCTGCCGTGGTCGATGGCGCCACGCTGGCCGATCTGGACGAGGCCGCCATCGCCAAGGCGCGGGAGAAATACGCCGAGAAGCACCAGCGTGAATCGTGGGCCGCGCAAATACCGATGTGGAGTGTGGACAAGCTGCTGGACAAGATCGGCCTCGCCATTCATGGCCGCATGACCCGCGCTGCCCTGCTGCTGCTGGGGCGACCTGAAAGCGCCATGGCGCTGCTGTCGCCGCACCCAGTCGAAATCATCTGGAAGGTAGCGGCCGAACGGGTTGCGGAGCCTTTCCACCCACCGTTTCTGCTCACGACCACCGACGTGGCGCAGCGCGTGCGCAATCCCAACATCAAGCTGTTTCCGCTCAATGAGTTGCTGCCCGTGACCTTGCCGCGCTACGACACCAAAACGGTGCTGCTGGAAGGGCTTCACAACTGCCTGGCGCACCAGGACTACGCGCAATGCGGGCGCGTGGTGATCGAGGAAACCGTGGGGATGGTGCGCATGATCAATCTGGGCGGCTTTTTTGACGGCCAGCCCGACGAATACGCCAGCGGTGCGCGTACGCCCGAACGCTACCGCAATGAGCGCCTGGCCAAGGCCATGGTTGAGGTGGGCATGATCGACAAAGCGGGCTTCGGAATCCATGAGATGGTGCAGGCGCAGCGGCGGCGCTTTCTGCCCTTGCCGGACTACGAGGGTTCGACCCCGCTGCGCACGGTTTTCAACGTGTATGGGCAGGAGATCGACGAGAACTACAGCCACTGGCTGATGGAGCGCACGGACTTGCCCATCGAGCATGTGCTGTGGCTCGACCGGGTGCAGAAAAAGCACAAGCTCGATGCGACCCAGGTCGCCGAGTTGCGGCGGGCAGGATTGGTCGAGGGGCGCAGTCCCCGGCTGCATATTTCTGCCAGGTTGTCGGTGGCGCTCGGTCAGGAAGTGGAGTACCTGGACAACAAGGGGCTGGATGCCAAGCACTACAAGGCCCTGGTGCGGGACTTGCTGACTCTGGGCCCGCAACGGCGCGCCAAGATCAACGCCATGTTGCTGTCAAAGCTCCCGGCTTCGATTGCATCGGATCACAGTCGCAAGGTCTATATCAAAAACCTGTTGCAGGACATGGTGCGCGAAGGTTTGATCGAGAACGCGGGCGGTGCCACCAATGCCGCGCTGTGGCGTTTGAGACAGAAAAGCTAGCCAATGAAGCCCGCGTTTAAGCCAATCCAAAGCCAATCGGTTTTATAGCAATTCATATAAATCAATGACTTGCATTGGCGCATTGGCTAAAGATCACCAAAATTTGCGCCAATTCAATCCAATCCACATGATCCCCTTCACCCTCAAGTCCTACCAGCAAGCCGCGCTCGACGCCCTGGTCGCCTTCGCCCGCGCCGCGCGCGTGAGCGGGCCGGCCAGCGCCTTTGCCGCGCAGGCGGGCCGCCCCTGGCAGGGCGAGGCGTTTGGTGCCGAGCTGCCCTGCGTCTGCCTGCGCCTGCCCACCGGCGGTGGCAAGACGGTACTGGCTGCGCACGCGCTCACGCGGCTGGCGCGCGAATGGGCGGCGGCGGATGTGCCGCTGGCGCTGTGGCTGGTGCCGAGCGAGGCGATCCGCGAGCAGACGCTGAACGCCCTGCGCACGCCGGGCCACCCCTACCGCGCGCCGCTGGTTGATGCGTATGGCGAGGGCCTGCGCGTGTGCACGCTGGACGAGGTGGCGCAAATCGCCCCGCCCGACTGGGGGCGCTGCGCGATCGTGGTGGTGGCGACGATCCAGAGCTTTCGCGTGGAGGACGCGGGCCAGCGCAACGTCTACAGCTTTGCCGAAGCTTTCGAACCGCACTTTCGCGGCGTCGATGAGCGCCGCCTGCAAGCCCTGCGTGCGCTGCCCGATGCCTTGGTGACTCTTGATGACGTGGCGCGCGACGCCAGTGGCGTGCTGGCGGGCTTCGTCGGTCAACCGCGCTGGAGCCTGGCCAACTGGCTGGCGCTGCACACGCCGCTGGTGATCGTGGACGAGGCGCACAACACCAAGACGGTCAAGAGCTTTGTCGCGCTCAAGCGCCTTCATCCTTGCTTCATCCTGGAACTGACGGCCACGCCCCTGCCCGAGCAGACGAATGTGCTCTACCACGTGAGCGCGCAAGAGCTGGCCGCCGAGGACATGATCAAGCTGCCCATCGTGCTGGCCGAGCACCCCGAGGGCTGGCCCGCCGCCGTCTTTGGCGCGGTGCAGACGCAGCGCAAGCTGGAGGCCGAGGCGCTCAAGGACGAGGCGGCGGGTGCGGGCTACCTGCGCCCCATCGTGCTGTTTCAGGCGCACAGTGCCGATGGCGAGATGCCGCCCGAGAAGCTGCGCGACTATCTTGTGGACGAGCTCAAGCTGCCCGCTCGTCAGATCGTCGTCGCCACCGGCAAGGAGCGCGGGCTGCAAGACATCGACTTGGCCGCGCGCGACTGCCCGGTGCGCTTCATCATCACCGTGCAGGCGCTGCGCGAGGGCTGGGACTGCCCGTTTGCCTACGTGCTGTGCAGCCTGCAAAAACTCACCAGTGCGACGGCGGTAGAACAGCTTTTGGGCCGCGTGCTGCGCATGCCCTACGCCCGGCGGCGCGGGCGTGAGCTGCTCAATCGCGCCTATGCCCACGTCTGTGCGGCCGAGTTCTCGCAGGCGGCGCATGCGCTGGCTGATCGCTTGATCGGGCACATGGGCTTCGAGGCGCTGGACGTGGCCAGCATGATAGCGCCGCAAGCCAGCCTGCCACTATGGGATGAATTTGAGTCAAATCAGCCCCCAGCGCTTGTCCTGCAAGCGCCAATAGCTACGAATTTTGTGAATGTATCGGCTACGCCCGAACTGCTGGCGCTGCCGGGCGTGCAGCTGCAGACTGTCGCCGGGGTGGAGCAGGTGGTGGTGGCGGGGCCGATCGATGAGGCGCTCGAATCGCTGCTGCTGGCGCAGGTGCGCGGCGCGAAAAGGCAGGCCGGTCTGCGCGAGCAAGTGGCGCAGCACAACGCGCTGGTGGCTGCGCAGCAGGCTCCGGCCACGCGCGGCGCGCGCTTTGCGCCGCTGCCGCGCCTGGCGTACCGCCTGGATGCGCAAGCGCCCTTGTGGCCGCTGGAGCGCGAGGCGGTGCTGGAGGCGCTGGAGATCGACTGGCTCAGCCCGCAGGCGGTGCAACTGCCCGGTTTTCACGTGGTGCAGGAGCCGAGCGTGATCGTGATCGACCTGCAGGGTGAGCGCGTGACGTTGCGCCCTGGCGAAGGTGCGCAGATGGCGATGGAGCTGACGAGCAGCAGCATCGATGCCGACACGCTGGTGGGCTGGCTCGATCAGTCGCTGTTCAAGGCGCTGGACTATCTCACGCAGGCGCGGCGCCGTGCCTGGCTGGCGGCGGTGGTCAATCATCAACTGCATACCCATGGCGTGCCGCTGGTCACGCTGGTGCAGGCGCGCTTTCAACTGGTGCGGGCGATCGAGGCGCATGCGGGCGACTTGCGCGACACGGCGGCGCGGCGCGCCTTTCAGCAAAAGGTGCTGGCGCAGGGCGATGGCACGCCGTGGCTGATCACGCCCGACTGGACGCACCCGCATGTGTTCGAGGCCGGGCGCTACCCGGCACCGGTGGCCTCGCGCTATGGCGGGCGCTGGCACTTCGCCAGGCACTTCTACCCGGTGATTGCTGACCTCAAGAACGGCGGGCAGGAGTTTGCCTGCGCCCAGCTTATCGATCGCCATCCGCGCGTGCGCTACTGGGTGCGCAACCTCGATACCGCACCCTGCGGTTTTGCCCTGCCCACGTCACGCGGGCATTTCTACGCCGACTTCGTCGCCGAGCTGCTGGACGGCACGCTGGCGCTGCTGGAATTCAAGGGCGCGCATCTGCTCAGCGACCCCTACGAGATTGAAAAGCGCCAGGTGGGCGAACTCTGGGCGCACCACAGCGATGGCAAGGCGCGCTTTGGCTGGCTGACGATGAACCAAGGCGGCAAGGATTTGCAGCAACAGCTTGACGAGGTGCTGGCGTGAACGCTTCAGCCGCGCTGGACGATCGTTCCACCCCCACCCCGCGCCCGATCGCCGTCGCGCTGCTGGCCAGCGTGTTCGTCATTGCCGCCTGCGGCCTGTTGTACGAACTCGCTGCCGGGGCGCTGGCGTCGTATCTGCTGGGCGACTCGATCCTGCAGTTCTCCACCATCATCGGCACCTACCTGTTCGCGATGGGCGTGGGTTCGTGGCTCTCGCGCTTTCTGGAGCGGCAGTTGCCCGCGCACTTTCTGCGCATCGAGCTGCTGGTGGCGCTCATCGGCGGCATGCTGCCGGGCACGTTGTTCGTCGCCAATGCCTGGCTGCCCCATGCGTTTCATCTGTTGCTCTACGGCATGGTCTTCGTCGTGGGCACGCTGGTGGGGCTGGAGATTCCGCTGGTGATGCGCATCCTGCAGCGCGACGTGGTGCTCAAAGACCTGGTCAGCCAGGTGCTCACCTTTGACTATCTTGGTGCGCTGGCGGTGTCACTGGCGTTTCCGCTGCTGCTGGTGCCGTATCTGGGGCTGATTCGCTCGGGGCTGCTGTTCGGGCTGATGAACGCGGGCGTGGCGATTTGGGCCTTGTGGCTTTTCAGGCATGAGCTGCGCCGTTTTGGCGAGCATGTGGCCGCCTGCGTGCTGGTGGTGGCGCTGCTGGCCGCGGGCATGTGGGGCGCGGGCGCCGTGACCACGCTGGCCGAAGACCATTTCTACCAGAGCCCGATCGCGTTTGCGCAGACCACGCCGTACCAGCGCATCGTCGTCACGCACGGGCGGCGCGGCTACCGGCTGTATCTGAACGGCAATCTGCAATTTGCCGAGAGCGACGAGTACCGCTACCACGAGGCGCTGGTGCATCCGGCGATGACGGCGCATGGGGCGCCCAAAAGGGTGGCGGTGCTGGGCGGCGGCGACGGCATGGCGGTGCGCGAGATCCTGAAGTACCCCGGCGTTGAATCGGTCACGCTGGTCGAGCTCGATCCGGCGATGACGCGGTTTTTTGCCGATACGCCGCAGCTGGCCGCACTCAACGGCCATGCGCTGACGGATGCGCGCGTTCACATCGTCAACGAGGATGCGTTTCAGTGGCTGCAACAGGGCAGTGACACCTTCGATGTGATCGTGGTGGATTTCCCCGATCCGACGAATTTCGCCATCGGCAAGCTCTACACCAACAGCTTTTATGCGCTGCTCGACCAGCGCTTGGCGGCCAGCGGTTACGCGGTGATCCAGACCACCTCGCCCTTGATTGCACGCAAGAGCTTCTGGACCGTGGCCGAGACCATCGAATCCACGGGCTTGAGCGTCGTGCCCTACCACGTGCACGTACCCAGCTTTGGCGAATGGGGCTTCATGATCGCCAGCCGCCGCCCCTGGCACATGCCGGGCGCGCTGCCTGCGGGTCTGCGTTTTCTCGACCTGCCTGCGCTCTCGGCGATGCTGGACTTCCCGCGTGACATGGCGCGTGTTCCCGCCGAGGTCAACCGCCTTTCCAACCAGGTGTTGGTGCACACCTACGAGCAGGAATGGGGGCGGGTGGGGCAGTAGGCGAGCCCGGCGCTTCGCCTCACAATAAGCCCACCATGCTGCAACTCTCCGACATCCGGCAAGCCGCCGCCCGCATCGCTGGGCAGGTGCTCGAAACCCCCTGCGTCGAATCGCGCACTCTCTCCGAGCTCACCGGGGCGCAGGTGTTCCTGAAGATGGAAAACCTGCAATTCACCGCCTCATTCAAGGAGCGCGGCGCATGCAACAAGCTCAGGCAGCTATCGGATGAAGAGCGCCGGCGCGGCGTGATCGCGATGAGCGCGGGCAACCACGCGCAGGGTGTGGCCTACCACGCCGAGCAGCTCGGCATTCCCGCCACCATCGTCATGCCGGGCTTCACGCCGGGCGTGAAGGTGGCGCGCACCCAAGGTTTTGGTGCGCGTGTGCTGTTGCACGGCAATACGCTGGAAGAAGCGGCGGCGCATGCGCGCGCGCTGGCGGCGCAGCAGCAGCTGGTGTTCGTGCACCCCTACGACGACGAAGCCATCATGGCCGGCCAGGGCACGCTGGCGCTGGAGATGCTGGCCGCGCGGCCCGATCTCGATACGCTCGTGGTGCCGGTCGGCGGCGGCGGGCTGATCGCTGGCATCGCCACCGCCGCCAAGGCGCTCAAGCCCGCGATCGCGGTGATCGGCGTGCAGGCGCAGCGCTTCCCGGCCATGGTCAACGCCGTCAAGGGCGAGCACCACGCGCAGGGCGCCAGCACGATTGCCGAGGGCATTGCCGTGGGCGCGCCGGGCGCGCACTGCGTGGACGCGATTCGCCGGCATGTGGACGATCTGCTGCTGGTAGATGAAGGCGATATCGAGCAGGCCATCGTGCTGCTGCTGGAAATCGAAAAAACCCTGGCCGAGGGCGCGGGCGCGGCGGCGCTGGCGGCGCTGATGCGTCACAAGGCGCGCTTTGCCGGCCAGAAGGTCGGCATGGTGCTCTCGGGCGGCAACATCGATCCGCAGTTGCTGGCGCAGATCATCGGGCGCGGACTGGTGCGGTCGGGCCGGCTGATGCGCATCGTCGTCAGCACGCGTGACGTGCCCGGCAGCCTGGCGCGCATCACCGCGCTGGTGGCCGAGGCCGGCGCCAACATCGACGAGGTGCACCACCAGCGCGCCTTCACGCTGCTGGCGGCGCAAAACGTCGAGATCGAGATGGTGCTGCAGACGCGCAGCCGCGAGCATGCGGCGGATGTCGTCGAGCGTCTGCGCACCGCGGGGCTTGAGGTGCGCAAGCAACCGTAGCCGGCAGCGATGGGGGCTCTGGTGCCACCGCGCTTCCTTCGCGAACCTTTCTGGTTTGCACGACTGAATGGCTGGAACGGTTCGTGCATGCGTTGGTATCCAACAACGGGCCAGGGCGCGTGCGCGCCACCCGCCTGCTATAAAACAGAGCAAGAAAAGTTGCTTGCATGACACCTGACCTACCCGCCCCCGGGCCTTGACGTGCAACCCATGTCCATCCTTGACGGCTTTTTCGTCACCGGCGTCGCCAGCGACCCGATGCTCTGGCGCGAGCACGATCCGTGGATGGTCGTGCTGTCGGCGGCGCTGGCGGTGGGTGCGTCGATGGTGGCGCTGCACATGGCGGCGCTGGCGCGCGAGGCCGATACCCCGCGCAGCCGGGGCTGGATTCTGGGCTCGGGCGCATTTGCCATGGGCGGTGGCATCTGGGCGATGCACTTTGTCGGCATGCTGGCCTTCACCCTGTGCGCGCGCGGCGCGTTCAACCCGTGGTTGACACTGGCCTCCATGCTGCCCGGCTGGGGCGCCTCCTGGGTGACGCTGCAATGGCTGGTGCGCCCGCAATTGAGCGCCGGCCTGCTGGCGCTGGGCGGCCTGCTGATGGGCGCGGGCATTGGCACCATGCACTACCTGGGCATGGCCGCCTCCAGCATGACGCCCTACTTCGGCTACGACCCGCTGGGCTTTGCCATCTCCATCGTGGTGGCGGTGGTGCTGGCCATGCTGGCGCTGTGGGTGCGCCTGGGCCTGCAGCGGCATGTGCTGAACAACAACTACCTGACCACCGCCATCGCCGGCCTGGTGATGGGACTGGCGATCACCGGCATGCACTACACCGCGATGGCGGTGGTGCTGGGCATGCTGGCGGTGGCCCTCGTCGCCGGGCTGCGCTACCGCGATCTGTTTACCGGCGTGCGCGCCAGCGAGGCCCGCCTGCGCGCGGTGCTGGAGACGGCGGTGGACGGCATCGTCACCATCGATGCGCAGGGCACGGTGCTCTCGTTCAACCCGGGGGCAGAGCGCATGCTGGGCTGGAGCGCGCAGGAGGTGATAGGGCACAACGTGAACATGCTCATGCCCGAGCCTTGGCGCAGCGCGCACGATGGCTACCTGGCGCACCACATGGTGACGGGTGAGAAACGCATCATCGGCACCGGGCGCGACGTGCAGGCGCTGACACGCGACGGCCGCCGGCTGCCGATTCGTCTCGCCGTGGGGCGCATCAGCCAGACCTATCCGCCTACATTTGTCGGCTTCATCACCGACATGAGCGCGCGCCAGGCGATGGAAGATTCCCTGCGCCAGAGCGAGGAGCAATTGCGCACGCTGATGGAGAACATCCCCGGCGTCACCTTCCGCTGCCGCAACGATGACAACTGGAGCATGCTGCTGATCAGCCCCAACGTGCAGGCGCTGACCGGTTGGCCTGCCGAGGCCTTTGTCGCGGGGCGCGTGCACCTGGAGTCGCTGATCCACCCGCACGACAGCGACGGGGTGAAGCAGGCCGTGCAGAGTGCGGTGCTTGAGCGGCGTTCCTATGAGATTCAATACCGCCTGCGCCATCGCAACGGCCAGGTGCGCTGGGTCTCGGAAAGTGGCCGCCCGAGCGTGGATGTGCAGGGCCAGGCGCTGTGGGTGGATGGCGTGATGCTGGATGTCACGGACGCCAAGGCGCGCAACGCCGAGTTGGAAGGCATGCTGGCCGCCATCGGTCGTTCGCTGGCGGTGCTGGAGCTGGACATGGATGGGCAGGTGCTCACGGCCAACGACAAGTTCCTGGAGCTCACCGGCTATACGCTGGAAGACCTGCAATGGCGGCACTACGGCCGGCTGTGCCCGCCCGAGCTGATGCACGACGCGACCCATCGGCGCGGCTGGGAGCGCCTGCAGTGGGCCGAGCCCTTTGCCGAGGAAGCGCAGCGCCTGCACAAGGATGGCCGCGTGCTGTGGGTGCAGGCGCTGTACAACCCGATTCTCGATTCCGATGAAGTGCCGTTCAAGGTGGTGCAGTTCGTCTTTGACGTGACGCTGCGGCGCCAGCAGCAGAACCTGCGCTCGGCCAAGGAGCACGCCGAACAGGTGGCGAGCGCGCGCAGCAACTTCCTGGCCAGCATGAGCCACGAGATCCGCACGCCGATGAACGCCATCCTCGGATTTACCGAGGCGCTGCTGGATACGCCGCTCAGCGAATCGCAGCGCCACCAGCTGGGCATCGTGCACGGCGCCTCGAAGTCGCTGCTGCAGCTGCTCAACGACATCCTGGACAGCGCCCGTCTGGAGCGCGGCGCGGTGGCGCTGGAGGCCGCGGATTTTTCGCTGCGCGACATCTGCCAGCAGGCGCTCGATACGCTGCGCGTGCTGGCGCGCCCCAAGGGGCTGTCGCTGATGCTGGATTACCCGACGGCGCTGCCCGAGCATTTCCGCGGCGACAGCCTGCGCCTGCAGCAGGTGCTGATCAATCTGCTGGGCAATGCAGTGAAGTTCACCGAGCGCGGCGAAGTCCTGCTGCGTGTGGGGTTTGCCGATGGCCAGCTGAGCCTGGAGGTGCACGACACCGGCATCGGCATGACGGCCGAGCAGTTGGAGCGCGTCTTCGAGCCCTTCACCCAGGCCGACGCCAGCACCGCGCGGCGCTTTGGCGGCACCGGGCTGGGCACCACGATTGCGCGCCAGCTGGTGCAGCTGATGGGCGGCAGCATCACGGCCCGCAGCGAACCGGGGCAGGGCAGCGTGTTCACCGTTTGCCTGCCGCTGCAGCCGGGCCAGGCGCCGCGTGCGGCGGCGGCGCAGCGCAGCCGGCTGCCGGCCCAGCTGCACCTGCTGGTGGTGGACGACGTGCCCCATAACCTGGAGCTGCTGCAGACCCTGCTGGCGCGCGACGGCCACCGCGTCACGCAGGCCAGCGGCGGTGAGCTGGCCGTGCTGCTGTGCGCGGCGGAGCGCTTTGACGCGGTGCTGATGGACCTGCAGATGCCCGAGGTGGACGGCTTTGCCGCCACGCGGCGCATCCGCGCGCAGGAGCAGCGCAGCCGGCGCGCACGTCTGCCCATCATCGCGCTGTCGGCCAGCGTGCTGGAGGAAGACAAGCAGCATGCGCTGGATGCCGGCATGGACGGCTTTGCCACCAAGCCGGTGAACCTGGCGCGTTTGTATGCCGAGATCGCCCGCGTGCTGGGGCTGCAGCTGCAGTTCGTGGCCGCGCCGCCGCAACCGGTGCTGCCGGCGGCTGCGGGGGCCGGCGCGCCGGTGGACTGGGCCGAGGGCGCGCAGCTCTGGGGCGATGAAACCGCCTTCCTGCGCGCGCTGCAGCGCTTTGTCAATGAACAGGCGCAGGCGCCGCAGCAGCTGGCGCAACTGCAGGCACAAGGCCGGTGGCCGGCGCTGGCGGCGCAGGCACACCAGTTGTGCGGCGCTGCCGGGCATCTGGCGCTGGCGCCGCTGCTGGCTTTGCTGCGGGCGCTCGAGCAGGCCGCCAGGGACGAGCGGGCCGCCGATGCGCAGCGCCAGCTCCAGGCGCTGCCCGCCGCGTGGCAGGCCGTTAGCGCTGCCGTGCAGGAGGCCGCGAAGCACGCCCGCGCGCCCACTTCCGCGCCATCGCCGCCCGCGCCCGTGCTGGATGCCGCGCAACTGCAGCAGCTGCACCAGGCGCTGGCACAGGCGACGGCCTTGCTGGCGCAGGGCCGACTGCCGCCCGCGCTGGCCTCCGACTGGTGCGCCCACCTGCCCGCTGATGAAGTGCAGCGCCTGAACGATGCCATCGGGCGGTTTGATTTTTCCGCCGCGCAAGCCGCGATCGACGCGCTGCGCGAGGATCTGGCGAGCAGCGCCGCCGCCACGCCATGAACACCCCGCACGACCATCGCCCCAGCGTGCTCATCGTCGACGATGAGCCAACCAATCTGCATGTCCTGCGCCAGGTGCTGGATGCCGACTACCAGCTGCTGTTTGCCACCAGCGGGGCGCGTGCGCTGGAGCTGGCGCGGCAACAGGCGCCGGACCTGATCCTGCTGGACGTGATGATGCCGGGCATGGACGGCTACAGCGTCTGCGTCGCGCTGAAGGCCGATGAGCAGACGCGCGCCACGCCGGTGATTTTTGTCAGCGCCCTGAGCGATACGCAGGACGAAACCCGCGGCTTTGAGGCCGGCGGCGTGGACTACATCACCAAGCCGGTGCGCGCCGCCGTGGTGCGCGCGCGCGTGAAGACGCATTTGTCGCTGGTGCAGATCGACGAGCTGCGCGAATCCCGCCTGCAGATCGTGCAGCGCCTGGGACGCGCGGCTGAATACAAAGACAACGAAACCGGCATGCACGTCATCCGCATGAGCCACTACGCGCGCCTGCTGGCGCTGGCGGCCGACTGCAGCCCGCGCTGGGCCAGTGACCTGCTGAGCGCCGCGCCCATGCACGACGTGGGCAAGATCGGCATCCCCGATGCGGTGCTGCGCAAACCCGGCCCGCTGGATGCGCACGAATGGGCCATCATGCGCACCCATCCGCAGATCGGCGCCGAGATCATCGGCCAGCACCCTTCCGGCGTGCTGCAGCTGACCTACGCCGTGGCGCTGTCGCACCATGAGAAGTGGGACGGCAGCGGCTACCCCCACGGTCTGGCCGGCGAGGCGATCCCGCTGGAGGCGCGCATCGTGGCGCTGGCCGACGTGTTTGATGCACTCACCTCCGATCGCCCCTACAAAAAGGCCTGGTCGGCCGAGCAGGCGATCGCGCACATGCAGGAGCAAGCTTGCCGGCATTTCGATCCGGCGCTGGTGCAGCTGTTCACACCGCTGCTGCCCCGGCTGCTGGACATCCGCGAACGCTGGGCCGATTGAGCCCGCACGCAGCATGCGCCGCCGCGCCTTCCTGAGCCTGCCGCCGCTGGGCGCGCTGGCGGCATGCAGCCCGCGTGTGCGCGACATTTCGGGCGGTTTCACCGGCATAGCCGTGCAGCGCGGCCACGCATTGCGCGATGTGCTCGCGCAAGGGCAGCTTCGCGCACCTTCCGAACATCGGCGCACCCGCGTGCTGATCGCCGGCGGCGGCGTTGCCGGGCTGGCGGCAGCGCGTGCGCTGCGTCTGGCGGGCACTGAAGACCTTGCCCTGCTGGAACTGGAAGATGACGCGGGCGGCAACAGCCGCGGCACGCAGGTGGCCGGCATCGCCTGCCCGCGCGGCGCCCATTACCTGCCGCTGCCTGGGGATGATGCGAGCGAGGTGCAGGATTTTCTGGAAGAGCTTGGCCTGCGCCGCCGCGTGGCCGGGCGCTGGCAGTATGACGAGCGCAGCCTGTGCCACAGCCCGCAGGAGCGGCTGTACTGGAATGGCGCCTGGCACGAGGGCTTGCTGCCGGTCGAGGGCGTGGGCGCAGCCACGCTGGCGGCGTACCAGCGCTTTGCGCAGCGCGTGGCGCAGCTCTCGGGCGAGGCGCGCTTTGCCATGCCTACCATCAAAACCTGGCAATCAAATCATGGTCTGGCACCCGCCCATCAAGCGCTGGATGCTTTGATTTTTGATGATTGGCTGGAGCGCGAAGGCTTTCGCGATGCGCACCTGCGCTGGTATCTGGACTACTGCTGCCGCGACGACTATGGCGCGGGCAGTGGCCGCGTCTCGGCCTGGGCCGGCATCCACTACTTTGCCAGCCGCCATGGCTTTGAGGCGCCTGGCGAGCGCGGCGATGAAGAGCGCGACGCCGTGCTGACCTGGCCCGAAGGCAATGGCTGGCTCACGCGCCAACTCGCCGCGCCGCTGGTTGCCAAGGGACAGCTGCATACTGCCACCAGCGTGCTGCGCATCGCCCAGGGGCGCCACGGCGTGGAAGTGGATGCGCTGGAGCACGCCAGTGGCCGCGTCGTCCGCTGGCAGGCCGAGCGCTGCGTGGTGGCCTTGCCGGTGTTCATTGCCGCACGGGTGGTGCAGAACCCGCCGGATTTTCTGCGTGCGGCAGCGGCGCGCCTGGCCTGGGCGCCCTGGCTGGTGGCCAACATCCATATTGACCGGCCATTGCAGGATCGCCCCGGCGCCGCCCCGGCCTGGGACAACGTGCTCTACGACCACGAGGCGCGCGGCGGGCTGGGCTATGTCGATGCCGGGCACCAGCGCCTGGATGTGGGCGCGCAGATCGCCGGCGCTACGGTGCTCAGCTACTACCAGGCGCTGGGCGACTGGGTCGATGGACGCGAGCAGCTGCTGAACCAGCCCTGGACGCACTGGCGCGATGCCATCGTGCAGACGCTGGCGCGCCCGCACCCGGACATCGCCGAGCGCGCCACGCGCATGGAGATCACACGCTACGGCCACGCAATGGCCATCCCGCGACCGGGCGACCAGGCGTTTTTGAGCCAAATCGGCTTGCAGCGCTTGCCAGAAAAGCGTTACCAGCTATTGAATGGAGAGCTCGTGGCATGGCTTCCCAAGCCTGCAACCGAGCGCCTGGTGTTTGCGCATGCGGATTGGTCGGGCTACTCGGTGTTCGAGGAAGCCTTCACGCGCGGCCATGCGGCGGGGCTGCAGGTGGCGGGTTGATACCCGGTGGGTGTGCCGGGCGGCGCTGCCATGCCATGCGCTCCAACGTGGCGTCGTGCAGTATCCAGTGGTGCACCAAAGCGGCTGTGGCGTGCAGGCCGATCAGCCAGTAGCCCAGCGTGCCCAGGGTTTCGTGGATCTCCTTGAGATTGCCCGCCAGCAGCTTGTCCGGCACTATGAACACGGGCATCTGCAAGCCGAAGAACGGCACCGGCGTGCCCTTGGCGTTCAGGCTGAGATACCCGAGGATGGGCGCGGCGATCAGCAGGGCGTACAGCGCCCAGTGCATGGCGTGCGCCAGCCGCGCTTGCCACGCGGGGGTGCCAGGCAGTGCGGCGGGCACGCCCAGCACCAGCCGCAGCGGCAGGCGCAGCAGCACCACGGCGAACACCGCCACGCCCAGCGTTTCGTGCCAGGTTTTGGCAAGCGCCCGCGCGCCGCTGCCTTTGGGCAGACCGTCGTGCAGTTCGATCAGCAGATAAACCGCGGCGAGCAACGCCAGCGTCAGCCAGTGCAGTGCCATCAGCGTGGGGTGGTAGCGATCGGTGGCGGTGGACATGACGGCCTCCTGGCGGGGTTTCAGTCGTGGTGTTTGCGCGTGCGCGTGCGCTCGACGGCGCCAGTTTGCGCGTTGACGTAGAGCTTGACCGGCTGGCCCTGGGCGTCGAGCGCCTTGGCCTCGTAGCCGCCATGCTCGTAGTCGATTTCCAGGATGTCGCGGTAGCCGGCGGTCTCCAGGCGCTCGGCGATCTCGCGGATGGAGAGTTTTTGCGCCGGTGCGCCAATGGCGGCAGGACTGGCGGTGGGGCTGGTTGCGGCGGGTGCGCTGCTCTGCGCCTGCGCCAGACCCAGGCTCAGCGCCGAGGCGGCAATCAGGCCGGCAACCAGGCTGCGGCGGGTGGTGGTATGCATGTGAACTCCTTCGGTGGTTGAACAAGCGCCCCCAGCGGCGTGCTTCGGGCGTGGAATGCATTGTTCAAAACCGGCGCTGAACACAAGCTGAAGGCGGCGTTCATCGGCCGTTCATCGTCGCTGGGCTACAAATGGCGCATGACTACCCGCACTTTTTTGACCATCCTGTCGTCGGTTCTGTTGTCTGGCGTCTGCGCCCTGACGCTGCCTGCGGCAGCACATGAGCACGACGAACATGAGCGCGCGCGCCAGGCGCTGCAACAGGGCCGAGTGCTGCCGCTGGCCAGCGTCATCGCCAAGGTGGAGCAGGAGCTGCAAGGCCAGGTCGTCAAAATAGAGTTTGACGAAGACGATGGCCGCTACCTCTACGAAATCCGCCTGCTGCAACGCGACGGCCGCATGGCCAAGCTCAAGGTGGACGCGGTTGATGGCCGGATTCTGAAAATCAAACGCAAGGAGCGTTGATGCGCATTCTGGTGGTTGAGGACGAACCCACGCTGCAGGCGCAGTTGGTGGCCGCCATTGCCGGCGCCGGCCACACGGTGGAGGCGGCGGCCGACGGGCGCGAGGCGCAGTACCTGGGCGAGGTCGAAGATTTTGACGCCGTGGTGCTGGACCTGGGCCTGCCGCTGATCGACGGCCTGTCGGTGCTGCGCCGCTGGCGCGCGGCCGGGCGCAGGATGCCGGTGCTCATCCTCACGGCGCGCGCCAGCTGGCAGGAAAAGGTGGCCGGCATGGACGCCGGCGCCGACGACTACCTGGCCAAGCCGTTTCACATGGAAGAGCTGCTGGCGCGGCTGCGCGCCCTGCTCCGCCGCCTGGGCGAGCACGCCAGCGCCGAATGGCACTGCGGTGCCATCAGCCTGGACACGCGCGCCGCACGCGTGCTGGTCGATGGCCTGGAGCTGCCGCTGACCAGCCACGAATTCAAGCTGCTGGCGCAGCTGATGCAGCGCAAGGGCGAAGTGCTCTCGCGCACCGAAGTGGCGGAGCACCTGTACCCGCAGGACAGCGAGCGCGACTCCAACACCATCGAGGTCTTCGTCGGCCGGCTGCGCAAGAAGCTGCCCGAGGGCAGCATAGAGACCGTGCGCGGCCTGGGCTACCGGCTGGTCGACAGCGCCGCTGCTGCATGAAAAATTCGCTGCGCCTGCGCCTTCTGGTCGGCACCCTGGCCTGGCTGCTCTTGAGCATCGCCGCCGCCGGCTGGGGGCTGCGTGCGCTGCTGCAAGGGCATATAGCGCAGCAGCTGGTGGTGCAGCTGGTGATGGACCTGGACCATTTGAGCGGCAGCATCGACTGGGCGCCGGACGGCCGCCTGGACGTGGACAAGCAGCCCGACGCGCGCCTGGCGCAGCCGCTGTCGGGCCTGTACTGGCAGATCGACCGGCTGGGCGCGCAGCCGCAAGCCGGCCTGGCGCGCTCGCGTTCGCTGTGGGACCAGACCTTGCAGCTGCCCGCGGCGCCCGCCGCCTACCTGGCGCAGGGCCACAGCGTTTTGCAGCTGCACGACGCGCAGGGCCATGCGCTGCTGGCCGTGGCGCGCAGCGTGCAGCTGGCCGACGAGGGCGCGCCACCGCTGCGCCTGGTGGTAGCTGGCGACAAGGCGCTGATCGCCGAGCCCCTGGGGCGTTTCACGCACATCCTGCTGCTGGCCCTGGGTGCGCTGGCTCTGGGCCTGGCGCTGGCCGTGGCGCTGCAGCTGCAGCTGGCGCTGCGCCCGCTCACAACGCTGCGCCAGCGCCTGGCCGCCGTGCGCGCCGGGCAGGCCGAACGGCTTGAAGGCGGCTTTGCGCAAGAGCTGGAACCCTTGGTGAATGAGTTCAACCACGTGCTCGGCGAGAACGCCGAGATGGTGCGCCGCGCCCGCGCGCAGGCGGGCAACCTGGCGCATGCGGTCAACACGCCACTGACCATCCTGGCCAACGCCGCGCAGGGGCAGCAGACGCCGCTGGCGCTTCTCGTGCGCGAGCAGGCCGAGGCCGCGCGCCGACAGGTCGATTGGCACCTGGCGCGCGCACGCGCCAGCGCCGCCGTGCGCGCCACCGGCCTGGCCACGCCGGTGCTCGAACCGCTTCAAGCGCTGCTGCGCACCATGGCGCGGCTGCACGAAGAGCGCGGTGTCACCTTCGCGCTGGCGCCGGGCGTGCGCGACGCGCGCTTTCGCGGCGAAGCGCAAGACCTGTATGAAATGCTCGGCAACCTGATCGACAACGCCGGCAAATGGGCGCGCGCGCGTGTGCTCGTCGATCTGGCTCAGGACGGAGGAATGCTGCATTTCACGATCGACGACGACGGGCCCGGCCTGCCCGAAGCCGAGCGCGCACGCATTTTCGAGCGCGGCGTGCAGCTGGCCGACACCGAGGGCGCGCGCGCGGGTGCCGGGCTGGGGCTGGATATCGTGCGCTCGCTGGCCGAAACCTATGGCGGCAGCGTGCATGCCGATGATTCACCGCTGGGGGGCTTGCGCATGCGGCTGGAGTTGCCTGCGGCGTCCTGAAGTCCCGGGATGCTTGTCATCGGCTGTTGCCGTTCGAGCCTGACTCGCTACACTCGGACGCATGCACCCCGCGATCGCCAAACACCAATCCGAGATCGCCGCGATCTGCCGACGTTTCGGCATTCGGCGGCTGGATGTGTTTGGTTCGGCGGCGCGTGGGCAGGATTTCGACGCCAGTCGCAGTGATGCGGATTTTCTCGTTGAATTCGCGCCCGATACTCCTGCGGACCTGAGCGGCTTTTTCGGAGCCAAGCAGGCACTGGAGCAAGTGCTGGGTCGGGAGGTTGATCTGGTCGAGCAAGGCGCGGTGCGCAATCCCTACGTGCTGTCGCAAATCGAACACCAGCGCCAAAACGTGTATGGCACGTGACCCACGCGCGTATCTTTGGGATGTCCGGGAGGCCGGGCAGGACATTCAGTCTTTCGTGCAAGGCATGGATGCGGCGACGTTTGCCGACAACGCCTTGGTGCAGGCGGCCGTCGAGCGCAAATTCGAAGTCATTGGCGAAGCCCTGAACCAGTTGTCCAAGGCGGATCAGGTGCTTGCTGCACGTGTCCCCGACGTGGCGCACATCGTCGCGTTTCGCAATCAACTCATCCATGGGTACGCCGCGATACGGCCGGAAACCGTCTGGCAGATCGCACGTACGGCGCTGCCCGGTTTGCTCGCTGCGGTGCAGGCCTTGTTGCAAGAGCAGGGTTGAACCTGAAAATGGCAGTTGAATCTGCGGGTTGAAAGGAGGCTCGTGATGGATCTGGAAATCGCCGGTCGCTGGGCGCTGGTGTGCGGCGCCAGCAAGGGGCTGGGCCGGGGGTGCGCGCAGGCGCTCGTCGCCGAGGGCGTGAACCTCGTGATCAACGCGCGCAGCGAGGCGCCGTTGTTGCAGACAGCTTCTGAATTGAGAGCTGTTGGCGCCCAGTGGGCAAGCGCTACAGGCCAAAATCAGCCAAAAATCGCGGCGGTCGCCTGCGACATCACCACGGCGCAGGGCCGCGAAGCCGTGTGGGCGGCAGCCGGCGGGCCGGGTCGGGATTTCGACATCATGCTCACCAACGCGGGCGGCCCGCCGACGGGGGACTTTCGCGGCTTTACGGCCGACGATTGGCAGCGTGCGGTGAATGCCAACATGCTCACGCCGATCGAGCTCATCCGCGCAGTGGTCGATGGCATGGCGGCGCGCGGCTACGGGCGCATCCTGAACATCACGTCCAGTGCGGTCAAGGCGCCGATCGACGTGCTGGCGCTGTCCAACGGCGCGAGGAGCGGCCTTACCGGCTTCGTTGCCGGGCTGGCGCGTTCCGCGATTGCGGCGAATGGCGTGACGGTGAACAACCTGCTGCCGGGCAAGTTCGACACCGACCGACTGAACGCCACGCTGGTCGCCGCCGCCGAGAAAACCGGCCAGACGCTGGAGCACGTGCGCCACGCCCAGGCGGCGCAAATCCCGGCGCGCCGCTTTGGCACGCCAGGCGAATTCGGCGCGTTGTGCGCTTTTTTGTGCAGCCCGCAGGCGGATTACATCAATGGGCAGAACCTTCTGCTCGATGGCGGGCTGTATCCGGGGACGTTTTGAATCTGATGAAGTGTTCCAAGTTGAATTGCAGGGGAGTGGGCAAGTGGCAAGGAAGAAGAAGGGCAGCACGGCCGGCGACCTGTTCGATGTGATCGCGGTATTGCCGTGGTGGGTGGGTGTGGGCTTGGCGGTACTGGCTTATGTGCTTTTGCATCGCTTTGCCGCAGAGGAGGTCGCTGTGGCAACTTCGACGAATCAAATGGGAAGCATGGCAGCCGCCTATTTGCTCAAGGCGTTGGTCTTTTGGGGACAATATCTTCTGCCCTTGATTTTCTTGGCCGCTGCCCTGGCGTCGGTCATCAAAAGGCACAAGCGCCAAGGCCTGATCACCCGCGTGGCCGGCGATTCTGACGGCGCGACCTTGCGCGCCATGGCGTGGAGAGATTTCGAGCTGCTTGTCGGCGAGGCGTTTCGCATGCGTGGCTACACCGTCATCGAGACGGGAAGCGGTGGTGCCGATGGCGGCGTCGATTTGCGGCTGGCCAAAGGGCGTGAAACCTTTCTGGTGCAGTGCAAGCACTGGAAGGCATTCAAGGTGCCGGTTCAAGTCGTGCGTGAGTTGTATGGCGTGATGGCCGCCGAGGGCGCTGCAGGAGGCTTCGTCGTCACTTCTGGTGCGTTCACCTCGGAAGCCCGCGCTTTCGTCAGGGGCTGCAACATCGAACTGATCGATGGGCCCAAACTCAAGGCCATGGTCGATGCGGTGCTGCCGACGGTTCGTGAACGGGCGGAAAGTCAACCGGCTGCGGCATCGACGGCAGTGTCAAGTAAATGATCCAGCGACGACGACCATGCGGCCGCCTCGCTCTGCCGGTTTAGTGAATGCGGCTGATCGGTTCATTTCCTAAAACAAGAGCTATTTGCGCTTGCTGGGTAATGGAAAAAGGCATAAATCGTTCAACTATCAGGGCATGCTCGCCAGCACCTGCGCCACTGCCGCCGTGAGCCGCTTGGCGTACGGCAGGTGCAGGAATTCGTTGGGCCCGTGCGCGTTGCTTCTGGGGCCGAGCACGCCGCAGACCACCATCTGCGCGCTCGGAAAGCCCTGGCTCAGGATGTTCATCAAGGGAATCGTGCCGCCCTGGCCGATGTAGCCGCAGGGCGCGCCAAACTGCGCTTGGCTGGCGTCGTCGAGCGCCTTCGCCAGCCAGGGCGCGACGGCCGGTGCGTTCCAGCCGCTGGCCGCGCCGTCGACGTGAAAGGTCACGCGCGCGTGGTATGGCGCGTTGTCTTCCAGGATGCGCTTCATCTCGGCCACGCAGGCGCCCGCGTCCACCGTCGGCGGCGTGCGCAGGCTGAGCTTGAAGGCCGTGTAGGGGCGCAGCACGTTGCCCGCGTCCTTGAGCGCGGGCAGGCCCTCCGCGCCGGTGACGGAGAGCGTCGGCTCCCAGGTACGCTTGATGAGGGCCTGCACCGGGTCGCTCGTCGTCGCCAGCGCCACCTGCTGCGCGCCGCCGCAGTCGTAGTGCGCCCAAGGGAAATTGCCGATCACTGACTGACCGAGGATGGCCGCCGTCGCGCGCGCCTGCGCCAGGCGCTCGGCGGGTACCTCGCAGTGAAAGCCCTCGGGAAGCAGGCGGCCGGTGCGCGAGTCTTCGAGCCGGTCCAGCACCTCGCGCATGATGCGAAACGACGAGGGCACGACGCCCGAGGAATCGCCCGAGTGCACGCCTTCGGTCAGGATCTCGACCTTGAGCGTGCCGCTGGCCATGCCGCGCAGGCTGGTGGTGAGCCAGAGCTGGTCGTAGTTGCCCGCGCCCGAATCCAGGCAGACCACCAGCGCCACGTTGCCCAGCCGCGTCCGCAATGCATCGACGTAGGGCAGCAGGTCGGTCGAGCCGCTTTCCTCGCAGGTTTCGAACAGGCCGACGATGCGCGGGTGCGCCACGCCCTGGCGCTGCAATTCCTTGATTGCGGCCACGCTGGCGTAGATGGCGTAGCCATCGTCCGCGCCGCCGCGCCCGTAGAGCTTGTCGTCCTGAATGACGGGCGTCCACGGCCCCAGGTCGCCGCGCCATCCTTCGAATTCGGGTTGCTTGTCCAGGTGGCCGTACATCAGCGCGGTCTGTGCGCTGCTGCTGTGCGCGGCCGGTACCTCGAAGAAGATCAGCGGCGTGCGACCGGGCAGGCGCACCACCTCCAGTGCCAGCCCGGCCACCTGCTGTTGCTCGACCCACATCGCGGCGCGGCGCACCACGGTTTCGATGTGGCCCAGCTCGCGCCAGTCGGCGGCAAAGGCCGGGGACTTGGCCGGGACGGCGATGTAGTCCTGGATCTGACGCGTGATGTCTTCGTCCCAGGCCTGGGTCAGGCGCCGGGCGGCCAGTTGGCTGTCAAAAGTGGTCATGGTGCGAAAGGGGTGGAGTTGGGGCGGCCGTGCATCACGCCCGCGCGGGCGCCGGCCTGGCACCGATCAGCGCGTGCATGCGCGACAAGGGCGCGCTTTCCACGCGGTTGCGTCCTTCGCGCTTGGCGGCATACAGCGCCTCGTCGGCGGCGGCAATCAGGTGCTCTGGTTGGTCGCCCGGCTCCAGCGATTCGGTGCAGCGGCCGATGCTGATGGTGAACGCAATGCTTTTGCCCTGGAAGGTGCAGGGGCTCTGCGCCACCATGTGGCGCAATTTCTCTGCCGCAATCTGCCCTCCGCCAGGGTCTGTGCCGGGCAGCAGCAGCAGGAATTCCTCCCCGCCCCAGCGGCCTGCCAGATCCTGCGCGCGCAGCCGCTGCCTGAGCAGCCCGGCCAGATGCTGCAGCACGGCATCGCCTGCGGCGTGGCCGTGGGTGTCGTTGATGGCCTTGAAGTGGTCGACATCCAGCAGCAGCAGCGCGTAGGGCTGACGCGCACGGATGGCGCGCGCCACGTCGCGGGCCAGGGTCTGCAGCAGCATGCGGCGGTTGGCCAGGCCGGTCAGCTCGTCGTGGCGTGCCAGGTGGCGGTTGGCGGCATCCGCCCGGTCCTTGGCCATGAGGATGAAGCCCAGCGAGGCCAGCAGCACGACGACGAAGGCAGAGAGCAAGGTGATGCTTTGCCCCGTGCCATTGCCAACGAAGCTGGCTTGCGGCGCGCCCTTGATGGCGTACCACAGCCCGCGCCCGAGCAGGAGCAGCCCCTGCGCGCCCAGCGCCACGCTGACCAGCAGGGCGCCGCGCAGTTGCGCCGGCGCATCGGGGCGCCAAAGGGCCCGGAGAATCAGCGCGATCTGCAGTGCCAGCAGAAAGCTGCTGGACAGCAGGCGCCCTTGGTAGCTCTGCAGAAACAGCGTCATCAGCGCCGCGGTGGCGACCACCGGCAGCGCCATCTGCAGGCGTGGCATCGTCCGGCCGTGGAATTCGGCCACGGCGCCCAGCAGCAGCGCGAACACCAGCGCCAGCAGCGTATTGGCCAGTACCACGCTGATCCAGTCCGTGACCTGCCCGCGCAGCAGAAACAGCAGGTAGGTAACCGCATGCGCCACCAGCGCCAGGGCCCACAGGCCCAGGCCTTCGCGGCGCCGTGGCCGTACCACGCTCATGGCAATCGCCATGCTGAGCGTTCCGGCGGCCACCATGACCATCATGGTGGGGGTGTCAAGCGGGGGCAGGAGGGCCATGGGATGCCAAAGTGCGAGCGTTGGCGCAAGTCTATCGCCGCGGGTGCGGGCGCAGGCAGACAGGGCGGCCGGACAGGTGCACAATCGCCGCCCGCCATTTGCGGCGCTCAACCCTTGTTGGAATACCTGACCATGCCTCTCTCCAGCGCCTATCGCCAGCGGCTGTTTCCGCTGCTGCCCGAGCTTGCCACCTGCTTTGGCACGCCGTTTCACATCTACGACGAAGCCGGCATCCGCACGACCGGTGCGCAGCTCAAGCAGGCCTTTGCCGGGGTGGGGCGGTTTCGCGAGTACTACGCGGTCAAGGCCTTGCCCAATCCGCGCATTCTGGCGCTGATGCACGAGATGGGTTTCGGCTTTGACTGCAGCTCGGTGGCCGAGCTGCAGCTCGCGCGCGCGGCCGGTGCGCGGGGCGATGACATCATGTTCACCTCCAACAACACCTCGCCCGAGGAGTTCGTCGCCGCGGCGCAGGATGGCGGCTGCCTGCTGAACCTGGACGACATCAGCCTCATCGCCAAGGTGCCGCAGATGCCCGAACTCATCTGCTTTCGCTACAACCCCGGCCCGGCGCGCAGCGGCAACAGCATCATCGGCAACCCGGTGGAGGCCAAGTACGGCGTGGCGCACGAGCAGCTGCTGGATGCCTTCCGTCAGGCGCGCGAGCGCGGCGCCAGGCGCTTTGGCCTGCACACCATGTTGGCCTCCAACGAGCGCGATTGCCGCTACGTGGTCGAGACGGTGCGCATGCTGCTGGATGTGATCGCCTGGGTGAGCCGGGAGCTTTCCATCCGCTTCGAGTTCATCAACATGGGCGGCGGTCTGGGCATTCCCTACCAGCCCGAAGACAGCGCATTCGATGTGGCCCGGCTGGGGCGCGAAACGCAGGCGCTGGTGCAGGACTTCGAGCAGGCGCAGGGCTATGCGCCCGCGGTGTTCATGGAAAGCGGCCGCTACATGACCGGCCCGCATGGCGTGCTGGTGACGCGCGCGATCAACCACAAGGACACCTACCGGCGCTTCATCGGCGTGGATGCCTGCATGTCGGCGCTGATGCGCCCCGGCATGTACGGTGCCTACCACCACATCGAGGTGGTAGGCAAGGCGCCGGGCGCCGACGATGTGGCGGTGGATGTGGTGGGCTCGCTGTGCGAGAACAACGACAAATTTGCCATCGAGCGGCCGCTGCCGCCGATCGCCGATGGCGATCTGCTGGTGATCGAAGACACCGGCGCGCACGGCCATGCGATGGGTTTCAACTACAACGGGCGTCTGCGCCCGCAGGAGCTGCTGCTGCGCGCCGATGGCCAGGTGGAGTTGATCCGCCGTGCCGAGACGCTGCAGGATCACTTTGCCACGCTGCAGTTCGAGCCCAAGGTCTGGCACAGTGGCGCTCACTGATCCAGGAGAAGCACGCATGAGCCGTCAGAGTGAGATCGCCGCCGCCCTGCAGGTGGTGCCGCCGTTTGCCGACCAGGCTGCGCTGGTGGCCGAGTGCGAGCGGCGCATCGCCTTCATTGCCGAAACACTGCGCGCCAGCGGCCTGCGCGCGCTGGTGCTGGGCATCAGCGGCGGCATCGATTCCACCTTGGCCGGGCGCCTGGCGCAGCTCGCGGTGCAGCAGCTGCGCGCCGCCACCGGCGAGGCCGCCTGGCGCTTCATTGCCGTGCGCCTGCCGTATGCGCAGCAGTTCGATGAGTCGGACGCGCAGGCGGCGCTGGCGTTCATTCGCGCCGATGAAACGCTCACGGTGCCGATCGCCGCGGGCGTGGATGCGCTGGCGCGGCCGATCGCGGCGCTGCACGCCTTGCCCGCCGCGCGGCGCGACTTCGTGCTCGGCAACATCAAGGCGCGCTGCCGCATGGTGGTGCAGTACGCGATTGCCAATGCGCACCAGGGGCTGGTGATCGGCACCGACCATGCGGCCGAGGCGGTGATGGGTTTCTTTACCAAGTTTGGCGACGGGGCCTGCGATCTGGCGCCCCTGACCGGCCTGGTGAAAGGGCAGATTCGCGCCATCGCCAGGCATTTGGGCGCACCGGCGCATCTGGTGGACAAGACACCGACCGCCGATCTGGAGAACCTGACGCCGGGCAAGCCCGACGAAGTTGCCTATGGCGTGACCTACGCCGAAATCGACGCCTTTTTGCACGGCCAGGCCGTGAGCGACGCGGCAGCGGCGCGCATCATCGCGTTGTACGACGGCAGCGGCCACAAGCGCCGCCTGCCGCTCACGCCCGGTGGAGGCGCCGGCTGACGACCCGGTTGCGCCCGCTTTCCTTGGCTGCATACAAGGCCTGGTCCGCGCCGTCCACCAATTGCTCGGGGGTATCGCCCGCCAGCAAGAATTCCGCGCAGGCGCCGATGCTGATGGTGACGGCAATCGAACGGCCTCGGTAGAGGCAGGGCGTTTGCTCCACGCTCTGGCGCAGCGCTTGCGCCACGCGCAGCGCCCCGGCTTCCGGCGTGACCGGCAGCAACACCATGAATTCCTCGCCACCCCAGCGGCCCGCGATGTCGGGCGCGCGCAGGCGCTGGGTCAGCAGATGCGCGACGTGGCGCAGCACCGCATCGCCCGCCAGATGTCCATGCTGGTCATTCACCGCCTTGAAGTGGTCGATGTCGATCATCAGCACCGCATAGGCCTCGTGCGTGCGAATCGCGCGCGCGGTGTCGCGCACCAGCCCTTTTTCCAGCAGACGGCGGTTGGCCAGACCGGTGAGCGGGTCAAAGCGGGCGAGGCGCTGATTGATGGCGTCGGCGCGCTCCTTGACCAGCAAGATGAACGCGAGCGAAGCCAGCACGACGAAGATGAAGGCCGACAGAAAGGTCAGAATCTGTTCGGGCCCATCGGCCAACAGGCCGCGCTGCCCCGCGCCCTGCCACGTGAACCACAGCCCGCGCCCGAGCAGCAGCACGCCCTGCAGCACCAGCGGCACGCTGAGCAATACGGCGCTGCGCCGGTGTTCGGGCGCCGTGGGCCGCCACAGCGCCCAGACGATCAGCACCAGCTGCAGGCTCAGGACGTAGCTGACCACCAGCACGCGGGCGTGGTAGTTGCCAAGCAACAGTGACAACAGCAGCGCCACGGCCGCGACCGGCAGCGCCATCTGCCAGCGCGGCAGCGGGCGATGATGAAACTGCGCCACGGCGCCCAGCAGCAGTGCCAGCACCGCGGAGAGCAAGACATTGGCCAGCACGATGCTGATCCAGTCCGATATCTGCCCGCGCAGCACGAACAGCGTGAACACCAGCGCGTGCAGCGCCATGGCCGATGCCCACAGGCCCATGCCTTCGCGCCGGCGTGGCTGCACGGCGACGATGGCAGCGGCCATGAGGGTGCTGGCCACGATGTCCATGAGCAGCATCGTTGGCACATGCAGCAACGGTGTCGGTGCCATGGGCGTCCTTGATCCGCGGGTATATGCTTGCACAAGTGTAGCAACCGGCCGCCGCTGGCACGCCTTGCTTCGTTCATCTTTGACTTGCATGCAACGCCCTTCCTGGCTCCCCGACAACTTCGTGCTGACGCTGGTGGCGCTGATCGTGCTCGCCAGCGTGGCGCCGGTACACGGGGCGGCGGCCCATGGGGCGGCCTGGCTGACCAATGCGGCGATCGCGCTGCTGTTCTTTCTGCATGGCGCCAAGCTCTCGTTTGCGGCCGTGGTGCAGGGGCTGTCGCACTGGCGGCTGCATGGCTTCGTGCTGGGCGTCACCTTCATCGCGTTTCCGCTGCTGGGCTGGGCCGCGCAACCGATGCTGGTGCCGCTGCTGGGGCCGGAGCTGGCGCGCGGCGTGCTCTATTTTTGCGTGCTGCCGTCGACGGTGCAGTCGGCGATTGCGCTCACTTCGATGGCGCAGGGCAATGTGTCGGCCGCGGTCTGCGCGGCGGCCGTTTCCAGCCTGCTGGGGGTCTTTCTCACGCCCGCGCTGGTGCTGCTGTTGCTGGGCTCGGCGGTCGAGGGCATTGATTTTGGCCAGGCGCTGGTACGCGTTGTGGTGCAGTTGTTGCTGCCGTTTGCGCTCGGTCAGGTGGCGCGCCGCTGGATAGGCGCCTGGGTGGCGCGCCACAAGGCGGTGCTCAGGCAGGTGGACCAGTCCTCCATCTACCTCGTCATCTACACCGCGTTCAGCAAGGCAGTGGTCGACGGCATCTGGCAGCAGTTGCCCGTGAGCCGTCTGCTGCTGCTGGTGCTGTGCTGTCTTGCCGTGCTGGCGCTGGCGCTGGCGGGCTGCCACTGGGCCACGGGGCGGCTGGGTTTTGCCATGGAAGACCGCATCACCGCCCTGTTTGGCGGCTCGCAGAAAAGCCTGGCCACCGGTGTGCCTATTGCACAGGTGCTGTTCACTGGTGGCAGCATGGGGGCCTTGCTGCTCCCGCTGATGATTTACCACCAGTTGCAGCTGATGACTTGCGCGGCGCTAGCGCGGCGTTTTCAGGCGCGTTCCATTGGAGCTTCCCCATGAACTGGACTACCCACGACGTATTCAATCAGGTCAGCGAACTGCGTGACTATGACTTGCTGGCGACCGACCCGGCGCTGTCGGAGGCGATCCGCCGCGATGGCGCCGAATGGGCCGTGCCGCAACTCTCGCACTACGCACGGCTCATGGGCCAGTCAGAGACCTATGAACTCGCCGCGATGGCCAACCGCCATACGCCCGAGCTGCACGGTTTTGACATGCGCGGGCGGCGCATCGACCAGGTGGAGTTCCACCCCGCATGGCACCAGCTGATGGCGATGTACCGCGGCGAGGGGTTGATTTCGCTCCCATTCAAGGAGCGCAAGGCGGGCCGCTGGACTGCGTGGGCGACTGGTTTCTATCTGCATGGCCAGATCGAGCAGGGCACCTTGTGCCCGGCGACGATGACGCAGGCCTGCATCCCGCTGCTGCAGCGTGAACCCCCGCTGTGGGCCCTGCTGGGCAGCAAGCTCTACAGCGACGCCTACGATCCGCGCGACCTGCCAGTGGCGCAGAAAGACAGCATCTGGATCGGCATGGGCATGACCGAGAAGCAGGGCGGCTCGGACGTGCGCGCCAACACCACCGTGGCCACGCCCGTCGCCGGTGGCGGGCGCGGCCAGGAATACCTGCTGCGCGGCCACAAGTGGTTCTTCTCGGCGCCGATGTGCGACGCGCACCTGGTGGTCGCGCGCGTCGGCGAGGGCGGGCCGTTTGCCTGCTTTTACGTGCCGCGCTGGCGCCCCGACGGCAGCAAGAACGCGGTCAACATCCAGCGCCTGAAAGACAAGGTCGGCAACCGCAGCAATTCCAGCAGCGAGGTGGAATTCCATGATGCCTGGGGCGTGCTCATGGGTGAGGAAGGCCACGGCATACGCACCATCATCGAGATGGCGACCTTCACGCGGCTGAACTGCGTGGTGGGCAGCAGTGCCATCCTGCGCCAGGCGCTGGTGCAGGCCATCGCCTATGCGCGAGAACGCCACGCCTTCGGCAAGGCATTGGCCGAGCAGCCGCTGATGCGCGCGGTGCTGGCCGACATGGCGCTGGAGAGCGAAGCCGCGCTGGTGCTGCTGATGCGCCTGGCCCGCGCCTACGAGCGCGACGACACCCCCGCCGAGCGCGCCTGGAAACGCATGATGACGCCCGCTGCCAAGTTCTGGGTCTGCAAGCGCGCCGTGGAGCTGACCGGCGAGACCATGGAGGTGCTGGGCGGCAACGGCTACATCCTGGACGGCATCGTCGGGCGCTTGTTCCTGGAGGCGCCGGTCAACTCGATCTGGGAAGGCTCGGGCAACGTGATGTGTCTGGACGTGCTGCGCGCGCTGGCGCGCGAACCCGAGGCGGCGCAGGCGCTGCTGGCCGAGCTCGCGCCCGTCGCGCTGCGCGAGCCGCTGCTCAAGGCATTGCTGCAATCGCTCACCGCGATGGTGACCACGGCGCCCGAAGCACTGGAAGCGCTGGGCCGCATCTTCGTGCAGCAGATGGTGCTGCTGGCTCAAGGCTGCCTGCTGCGCCAGCATGCGCCGGCGTGCGTGGCCGATGCCTTCATTGCGACTCGGCTGGGAGCTGCGGGCCAGGGCGGGCGGGTCGCCGGCGCGATCGACGTGCGCGGCCTGGACGTGCCGGCCATTCTCGAGCGTGCGCTGCCGCGCTGAATCACGTGGGAATGCCCCGCAGCCATCGGGAATACAGCTGCGTCAGCAGGGTGTGCATGCGCGCCGTCCGCTCGGGCAGATCGCGCCGGGCGTCGGCCGGGTCGCAGACCGCCGGGTTGCCCAGTGCGAACTGACGCTCCAGCTGCTGGCCGTTGTGTTGCAGCGAGAGTTCCACCAGCTCGGGTGTCATTTCCAGGTGCGATTGCAGCAGCAGGTGGCGTTCGTGCAGGACGAAAGCCTGGTGCTCGCAGTGGCTGCTGCGGGCAATCTGCAACGCCCCGGGGGGCGGCGTGAAGGTATCGCCATGCCACTGGAAGGTCTCCAGCGTCTGCCCGGCCCAGGCGCCCCACCAGTCGCGCGCCACCGCGCTATCCGCGGTCTGCAGTGCTTGCCAGCCGATCTCCGGCCGAACATGGCTTGCCACGCTGCCGCCCAGCGCCAGCGCCACCAGCTGGCTGCCCAGGCAATGACCGGCGACGGGAATGCCCTGCGCATCGGCCGCGCGAATGAGCGCCAGCTCCTGGGGGATCCACGGGTAGTCGTCGTGCACGCTCATGTAACCGCCCATGAACACCAGCGCGCCGAAGGCGCCGGGATCGGTGGGCACGGCCTCGCCCGCCACGATGCGCACCAGCTGCACCGGGCGGCCCAGCGCCTGCAGTATGGGCACCACGGCGCCGGGCGCGCCGACGACGGTGTGCTGGAAAACCGCGATCGGCTTCATCGTGGCAAGGCCCTCCCCACTCATTTGGCGGATTTGCCCGGGTCCTTCACCGCCTCATAGCGCGCGAATTCGACGTTCTGCAGCACACCGCCAACCTTCTCGACCTTGCGGATGTAGACGTTCTGGACGATGTCGCGCGTCTCGGGATCGATCTGCACCGGGCCGCGCGGGCTCATCCACTTCATGCCCTTGACCGCTGCCATGAAGGCGGGGGCCGAGGCATCGCCCTTGGTCTTCTCCAGCGCCTGGTAAATCATCTGCACGCCGTCGTAACCCGCCACCGCCATGAAGTTGGGCCTGTCCTTGGGATAGGCCTTGGTGTAGGCGGCGACGAAGGCCTTGTTCTCGGGCGAGTCGTGGGCCTGTGAATAGTGGTAGGAGGTGATCATGCCCAGGGCGGCATCGCCCATCGCGGCCAGTTCCTCTTCGTCGGTCACGTCGCCGGTGGCAATCGCCTTGACGCCGGCCTGCTCCAGTCCGCGCTCCTTGATGCCCTTGGCCAGTGCCACGTTGTCCTCGCCGTTGGGAACGAAGAAGAAGGCCGCATCCGGCTTGGCGTCGAGCACGCGCTGCAGGAACGGCGAGTAGTCGGGCGTGTTGACGGGGGTGCGCACGCTGCCGACGATCTTGCCGCCCAGTTCCTGGAAGGTCTTCTGGAACTGCTTCTCGGCGTCGTGCCCCGGGCCGTAGTCCGTCACCATGGTGTAGGCCGACTTGATGCCGTTGTCCCAGGCCCAGCGCGCCATCGGCATGGCGTTTTGCGGCAGCGTCATCGACACGCGGACGATGTTGGGCGATTTTTCGGTGATCGATGAGGTGGCCGCGTTCAGCACCACCATGGGCACGTTGCCCTGCGTCGCCACCGGCGCGGCGGCAAAGGCATTGGGCGTCAGCGAAAAGCCGGCGAGGATGTCGACCTTGTCATTGACCAGCAGTTCCTGCGCGTGGCGCTTGGCCACCGGCGGCGCGATGCCGGTATCGTCCTTGACGATCAGCTTGATCTTGCGTCCGGCGACCGTGTCGCCGTGCGACGCCATGTACAGATCGATGCCATGCTTGATCTGCTTGCCGTGTGCGGCGAACGAGCCCGACATCGGCAGGATCACGCCTATCGTCAGGTCCTTGGTCTGCGCGCTGGCCAGGCTCGCTGCCCCGGCAATCAGCAGGGCAGTGGCGGCGCGTCTCGTGAAATGCTGCATGGTGTCTCCTTGTTGGAATGTGCAGGTTGGGAAAGGGGATGTCCGGGTGCCTGGCTGCGCTCATTGCCCCTGCGCCAATGCATTGGGCATGACATGGCCGCAACCCTTGCAGGTACGGTGCTCTTCACTATCAAAAAAGTTGCGATAGGCCTGGCTGACCGGGTCTTTGCCGTAGTCCGACACATTGAAGACCTCGGTGTGCAGCAGATGGTCGCACCGCGGGCAGTACCACTGAAACTGGTCGTCCTCGCCGGGGCGGCGGGCACGCTCTTGAATCAGCGCATAAGCATCAGGCGCAAAACGCGGTGAATGCGGGATGCCCGCCGGGGTGTGGATGGCCGCCCCTTCGGGAATCACCGCTACCTCTTCCTTGCCCTCGGGCGTGCGGTAATGCAACCGCATCTCGCCCTTGAGCATGATCATCATCTCGTCGCTCGGGTTGATGTGGAACTCGCTGCGGTAGGGTCTGCCGCGTGCCACGAACACCAGTGATTCGGGCTGTTGCCACAGCACGCTGACGTAGGCGCCGGTTTTTTCCAGCATCTGCATGCGTTCTTGCATGCGCACGATCGGCATTTGGTACATGGTGCGGCTCCTTCAGCCCAGATAGGCCACGCAATCGATTTCCACCCGCACGCCCTTGCGGTGCGGCGTGCCGCCGGTGCAGGTGCGGGTGACTTTTTCGCCGTCCATGAAGTCCCGGAACGCTTCGTTGAAAGCCGGGAAATCGGCGGTATCGCGCAAACAGACCCGCATGTTGACCACCTGTGCCAGGCTGGCGCCACCGGCTTCGAGGATGGCCCGGAGGTTGCTCAAGGTCTGGCGCGTCTGCTCGGCGATGCCGCCCTCAATCACCTCGCGCGTCGCCGGATCGAGCGGCCCTTGCCCCGACACGTAGAGCATGTCGCCGGCGCGGATCGCCTGCGCCAGCGGGGAGGGCTTGCTGTGGTCGGTAAAACCGGTGACCGGTGCCTGGCTGCTGTGCACAAGAATTTTGGGCATGGGAGGTCTTTCAAAAAATGATGCGCCGGGCTTGCGCATCACGCAGCGCTGTCCGGGCCGCTGCCCGCAGACTTGTCTGCCGCCGTTTGTTCGCGGTGCGCGATATGGGCCAGGATTTCCGCGCCGCGGTTGGCCGCCGACAGGCCGCGAAACAGAAAACACAAATTGATCGTGTCCTGCAATTCGTGCCAGCTCGCTCCGGCGCGCCGCGCTGCGATGGCGTGCAGGATGGCGGCGTCGCTGCCATCCATCAGCAGCATGCCGAACAGCATGAGCTGCGCCGTTTTCACGTCGAAGCTCTTGGGGTACATGCCCGCCGGTGACGGCCAGGCGCGCCTCGATGCGCGGCGGCACGAAGCCCAGCAATTCTTCGTAGATGCGCCCGCGTTCTTCGGCGCTGTGCAGCGGGTCGGCGTATTCGCCGATGCGCTGGCGTACGGATTCGGTGTGGATTCGGGCGGGAATCATGGGCGGAACGCTTTCATGCGGAGTCGGGTCGCTGGGCCCGGGTGGAGGCAGGGCATCAGAACATGTCGAAATATTCGCGTTGCTCCCACTCCGACACTTCGAGGTTGAAGCGCGCAATCTCGGCTTCCTTGATGTGGCAGTAGTAGTCGACAAAGCCCTGGCCGAGCTTTTCGCACAGCCAGGTATCCTGACGCAGCGCAGCCAAGGCCTGCTCCAGCGTGCGCGGCAGGCGCGGCGCCGGGGTTTCGTAGGGCGCATCCGCCGAAGGACCCGGGTCCATCTGCCCGGCTATGCCGTGCAGGCCGGCAAACAGCTGGGATGCCAGGTACAGATAGGGGTTGGCCGTCGGTTCGCCGATGCGGTTTTCAATGCGTGAGGCTGCGTCGCCCGGCGCACCGAGCACGCGCAGCATGGCGCCGCGGTTGTCCTCGGCCCAGATGGCGCGGTCCGGTGCCAGCGACAGCGGGCGGTAGCGGCGGTAGCCGTTGAGCGTCGGGCTGGCCAGCGCGGCCGAGCCGCAGGCATGCGCCTGCAGGCCGGCAAGGTAGTGCATGCCCATCGGGCTCAGGGGAGCTCCCCCTTCCTGTGTCGGTATGAAGGCATTGGCACCGTCCGCCATCCGGCACAGTGACTGGTGCAAATGCCAGCCACTGGACATGACGTTGGGGATGCGCGGTCGGCACATGAAGGTGGCGTGGTAGCCGTGGCGGCGGCAGATCTGCTTGATCGCGCTGCGCAGCAGCACCATGGTGTCGGCCGGCGCAAGCCCCGCGGTCGGGCCGAACACCAGCTCGAACTGGCTCGGGCCGAACTCGATTTCCAGCGATTGCAGCGGCAGCCCCAGCGCCAGCAACTCGCGGCGCAGCAATTCCATCAGCGCTTCGACGCTGTCGTAGCGCAACTCCGTCAGGTACTGATGGCCATGCGTGAGCAGCGATACCCTGGGCGGCACGCCGGGCTGGCCGGAATCGCCCAGCTGCATGGCGGCCTCATCCAGCTTGAAGGCATGGAACTCCACTTCCAGCCCGGCAACGAAGGACAGCTGCTGCGTGGCCAGCTCGGCCACTGCGCGCCGCAGAATGCGCCGGGTGTCGAACGGACAGGGCTGGCCATCTTTCATGTACGCGTCGCACAGCACCCAGGCAGTGCGCTGCGCCCAGGGCAGGGTACGCAAGGTGCCGGGGTCGGCGACGATGACGAAATCCGCCCCGCCTTGCAGCCCCGGCACCGAGAACCCGCCGCCGGTGGCAAACACCGGAAACACCGACCGGTGCGAGGTGTCCTTGGCCAGCAGGGTGGTGGTGAGGTTCACCCCGCGGCGCAGCGCCGAACGCCCGGCGTCGGCCACCAGGGTCTTGCCGCGCAGCACGCCATGCTGGTCGGCCCAGGAAAAGCGCACCACATCCCATTCGCCGGCTTCCAGGCGGGCGATGAAATCCTGCGCCTGTGCCTGCTGCGTGTCGTTCCACAAGCCGTGGCGCGTGACGAAATCGTCCATCACCGCTGCGCGCCTCAATCGCCCAGCCGGGCCGCTGCCCAGTCGCACTGCTGGCGGCGTGCGCGGTCGGCGCTGTGGCAGAACTGCATCGCGGCATCGGCCGTGGTCACGCCATCGACCGCCGGCGGACCGCTCAAGCGGCCGCCCTGGCCGGCGGCGGGCCGTGCCGGCAGCGGCTGGCCGGTCTGCACGGTGTCGATGGCATCAATCAGCATGCGCCGGTAGGCGGCGATCGCCTTGTCGGTGGTGCCCAGGTGCTCGCGTGTGCGGTCCTGGATGCTGCCCATGGACTCGCAGGCCCATTGGTCGTGCACGTTGATGTCCATGCCCATGCCGGTGTACGTTTGATCGCGCTGCTCGTCGATGTCGTAGCCGTAGTGGTTGCGCTTGTTCTTGCGCGAGTTGTACAGCGGCAACTCTATGGTCTTGAGGCGCTGCTCGCGCATCTGCTCCTTGTCCACGGGCTGTGAGAAGCTGGTGAAGATCGAGTACCAGTAGCTGTGGTGGTCGTCCACCGGCACATGCCACTGGGTGATGGTCATCTCCGGCCCCATCGGGATCACGAAGGCATTGGGAAAGGCGACGTTGGTGATGCGCACATGGGTCTGCTCGGGCGAGAGCTGGCGCAGCGTCGTCAGGCGCAGGCCGTAGTCGGTGGCATCGACGTTGATCTCCGGGCGCTCGTATTCGCGCAGCACCTTGGCGATCGGCAGGTCGGTGCCCAGGGAGGCGCCGCGAAACTGTTTGCCAAAGCTCTCCGACACGTCTTCATCTTCGAAGAATCGATGCAAGAACGAGGCATGCGCCGGGTCCATGCCGACCTCCAGCGCCTGCAGCCAGTTGCATTCCCACAGGCCCTTGAACGCGAAGGTGTGGCTGCCTGGCGCGACGAAGCAATCGAAATCGGCGAACGCCGGCGGTTCGCCCTGGCCCAGATAGGCAAAGATGATGCCGCTCTTCTCCACCACCGGGTAGGCGCCCTGGTGGATGCGCGAGCACAGCTTGCTGCCTTCGGGCTCGGCCGGGGTTTGCATGCAGCAGCCGTTCACGTCAAACAGCCAGCCATGCAGCAGGCAGCGCAGGCCGCCATCCTCGATGCGGCCATAGGCCAGGTCGGCGCCGCGATGCGGGCAGTCGCGGTCCAGCAGGCCCAGCCGCCCCTGTTCATCCCGAAACAGCACCAGGTGCTGCCCCATGATCTCGACCGGCTTCAGCGGACGCGGCCCGTCGAGTTCCTCGGCCAGTGCCACCGGTTGCCAGTACTGGCGCAGCAGGCTGCCGGCAGCGGTGCCGGGGTTGGTGCGGGTCATCAATTCGTTGTGTTCAGCGCTGGCCATGGGTTTCCGTTCCAAAAAATGCTGCATACCATTGCATGCAATGACGGCTATTTTCAGGCTTGGCGGTTTTTTGTCAATTCTTGCGATGTGGGTATTTTCCCTAAGAAATTGGGCGTGCGGCTGTGGCTGGGTTATGCGAGAATCGGATGCCGCATCGGCGTGATCGATGGTTATTGCATGCAATAGAGCCCATGACTTCCCAGCAATCCCGCGTTGTCGTGCAATTGCGCGACATGATCCTCAAGGGCGACTTCGAGCCCGGCGAGCGCCTGGCCGAAATCCCGCTGGCGGAACGGCTGGGTGCGTCACGTACGCCGGTGCGACTGGCACTGATGACGCTGGAGCACGAGGGGTTGATAGAGCCTTCGCCCGCGGGCGGCTACCAGATGCGGCGCTTTACCTCGCGCGAGATCGATGATGCCATCCGCCTGCGCGGCGTGATCGAGGGGTGCGCCGCCCGCCTGCTGGCCGAGGAAGGTGCGCCACGGCCGCTGCTGCGCAAACTGCGCGACTGCCTGGAAGAAGGCGACCAGATCGTCAACCGCCCCAGCATGGGGCTGGACGATTACGCGGCCTATGTCGAGATGAACAACCGTTTTCACGTGCTCATCGTTCAGGGTGGCGGCAACACCGCGATCCGGCGCACGCTGGATTTTCTCAACAGCCAACCGTTTGCCTCACCCAGCGCCATGCTGCCCATGCAATCGTCGATGCAGGAGGGTCAGCAGTGGATGCAATTGGCGCAGCGCCAGCACCATACAACCCTGCAGGCGATTGAGCGCGGGCAGGGGGCGCGTGCGCAGGCGCTGGGCGAGGAGCATGTTGAAATCGCCCGCATGAACCTGGAATACGCGATGGAGAGGCCGGAACTGGCGGCCCGGCTGCTGCCAAGCATGCGGCTGGTGACTGGCTCGGCAGGCTAGCGTGGCCACCAAGTCTCTAAAGAACCAATGCTAGTCTCCTTTGACTGCCGCAGCCCGCCAGTCCTTAACCTCAAGCCCGTTGAAAATAAGGTTCAAAACAATGGCAACTGTAGCACTCAAAAGAACACCACTATTCAAAATTGGACCAATTGCTGGCGGCATATGAGACCAAATTTTATCGGACATTGCTGGCATCATCCCCACACCAAGTGCGACTGCAGCAATAAATGCATTATGAGGTTTTTCGAGCCATGGCACGCGACTAAGAATGCTCACCCCAGAGAGAGCGATCAGTCCAAACATTACTAGTGTCGCCCCGCCCAGTACGAATTGAGGAATCGTCGCTACCACTGCTGCGATCTTGGGAATGAACGCAAGAACGATAAGAATTACCCCCGCAATAGCTGTGACAAAGCGGCTTCGCACGCCGGTCAATCCAACCAAGCCGATATTTTGTGCGAACGAAGTATACGCGAATGTATTGAATACGCCACCAATTACCGCTCCGGCCGCATCTGCGCGCAGTCCTCGCAAAAATTCATCTCGAGTGAGATTGCGATTCAAGATCTCAGCCATGGAAAAAAATAAACCTATGGATTCGGTCAATGTAACGATGACAATCATTGTCATCGTTAAAACAGGAACAAGCTGAAATGTGGGTGCGCCAAAATGGAAAGGCTTGACGACACCAAAGTAGGGCGCTTCAGCCACACCGGAAAAGTCGACTAGCCCCAGTCCGAAGGCAATGGCGTAACCCACAATCAGACCTAGAAGAACAGAAATATGAGAGAAAAATCCTCTCCCATATCTCATAAATATAATAATACTCAAAATTACCGCAGCGCTGATGCCCAAGTAAGTCAGCGAACCGAACTCCTGTGCGCCGAATCCGCCCCCCATCCATATCGTTGGTATGCCGAGCAAGCCTGCTCCGAGGCTCAATAGTGTTGTCCCGGTTACAATCGGAGGAAACAGGACCAACAATTTAACAATCCACGGCATCGCAATAAAACAAATTAATCCCCCACCAATTACAGCACCATACAAACCCTGCAATCCATAGTCATGGCCAATGGCGATCATCGGAGCGACCCCAGCAAACGCCACACCCATCATGATCGGCAATTTTATACCGATAAAATTCCCAATGCCCAGGCACTGAATAATAGAAACGATGCCACAACACAGCAAATCTGCATTGATCAGCAGCGCCATATCTTCTCTCGAAAGTCCAAGTGCCCCTCCAACGATCAGCGGAATAGTAATGGCTCCCGCATACATGACCATCACATGTTGGAAGCCGAGAATACTCATTTTTCCCAGTCCAAATTTTTCATCGACCGGGTCTTGACTATGCATGGTTTCTGATTTCATATTCGTCTCCTTTTGTACTAGGTAAGGCGGCTCCATACCAGTGTGTTGCGTTCGGTGGTCTACTTATCCCAAAGGTCAGGCCAAATCTATCATATGGCGCTTGTCAAAATAGCTGTTCGCACTCGTGCCAATATATATTCAGCACGATTAATTTCACGCGCGCGCGGCAGTCTCGTGCAATTCTTTGCTTTGCGCCTTGGGCAAGCCATTGAGGTACAAATTCAATAGCAACGAAGTGACTGCCGCTAAAACGATGCCACTGTGCGTGAATGGCGACATCCACTCCGGCATCTGACTGAACAATTGTTTATTCACCAGTGGCATCATGCCGACAACCACGCTCACAGCAACAATGATTAAATTGTTGCGCGAGGCATCATCTGAATCCTGATAACTCACGTTCGAAAGTACTTTGATGCCGGCCGCCACAACCATGCCGAACATGACGATTCCTGCGCCACCCAGTACGGATTGAGGAATCAGAGCGAAAATCGTTGATAGTTTGGGGAAAAGCGCAAGCACCATCATAATGCAGCCAGCAACCGCACAAACCCATCGGCTCTTAATCCCAGTGACGCCAACGAGGCCTACATTCTGTGAGTAACTCACATATGGGAATGTATTGAATATTCCGCCGATCACCGTAGCGAGCCCATCGACTCGGACTCCTCGCGTAATATCCTTTTCGCCAATCTTCTTCCCGACCATTTCGGCGACGGCCAACATCATTCCAGTTGTTTCGACCATAACAACCATCATGATGATCGATAACGCGATGATCGAGCCTAAATCGAAGGTTGGCATCCCAAAATGGAACGGCTCAACCAGTTCGAACCATGGCATATTTCTCACTGCGCCAAAATTTACTTTTCCGAGAATAACCGCTAAGACGAATCCAATTATTATGCCGAGCAATACAGCAATATTTCGAATCATTCCACGGGCATGCTTCGTTATTACCATGATGCTGAGCAACACCACAAGGCTGATCAAAAGATTTATCGGATCTCCAGCTGTATCGCCGCGCCCCGCAACCCAGCCCACACCCACTGGGATCAAATTAATTCCAGTCACCGCGATTACGGTGCCTGTCACCACCGGAGGGAAGAAGTGCACCATCTTTCCGACCAATGGCGCGGCAGCAATTGCAACTAGCCCAGCTGCAATGATCGCACCAAACATTCCTGTAAGGCCGACATGCGGGGATGTCACCATGACCATCATCGGCGGAACGGCGGCAAAGGTGACGCCCATCATCATGGGCAACCTGATCCCGAATTTCCACAATCCTGCGGATTGAATCAGTGATGCCAGGCCACATACAAACAAGTCAGCACTGATCAACAGTGCAATTTGTTCGGTAGTCAGCTTTGCCGCCCCGCCGATCAAAATGGGAACGGCAATCGCCCCAGCATACATCACTAACACATGCTGCAATCCAAAAGCGAAGAGGCGCACTGGTGGCAAAATCTCGTCAACCGGTTCGCGAGCGGTCGAACGCGAATTTGGAGTGCCAACTATTGTACTCATCGTGTCTCCCGAATAATTAAATTTCAACTAATAAATATGAAAAAATGACTATTTCATTCGCGATTGTCGGTCAAGATGTTCAATATCTCTGTACTCCTTTGCATCAAGTTGATTGCAGATCTGTGCGTATGTTGTCCGAATAAATTTCGCGACTGCCACACTTGACTCAAATGTGTTGTACTGAACACCAAGGCCATAATCAGGCAAATTTATGTAATCAACAGTCATCAATTCGAGTGGACTGTCTTCGGTGGAAAGGTGGTGGCGCAAGGTCTTGCGTACAACTTCCTTAGTCGGCTCGAGGAGGTATTCGTGCCATTCGTCGTACCACTCACCCGGCCGCGGCCGCAAAAATGGATATTGAACACCGCGCCCCGGTGTACCATCGTCGTTGAATGCCCACTGGTTGCAAGGACCATTGGGTACCGCCGGGCGGTTCTGCTGCCACCAAACCATATTCATGCCTAACCACTCATCAGCCAAGTTCCCTTTTTCGAATGGATCCAGAACCAATGCACCGTTACGTACATCCTCATCGATATCAAAAATTTTTTGCTCTTTAGGATTGCCGATCTTAAATATGCAGTGGCTGTAGTCCATTACGAAGTTGAATGGAACTCCCTGATCACGTATTCGACGCGCCACAGGGGAGACTCGACGGAAATCTTCCGACCACATCAAAATATGAACTTCGAACCCGATCCCCACGCCGTACTTTTGTCCAAGCTCATAAGAGCGGAGATATAAATCCACCAACTCTTGGTCGGTGACTACATGTCCATCTAAGTGATGGGCAAGAATCATCATATTGTGGTATCGCACACCGGCGGAGGCACAATTTTTCAGGTGACCTTGTAGTACACCCAATGGATCGGCACCAATTTTGTATGTCCAGGCGGACCCCAAAACCGGAAAAGAATATTTTTGGACTGCTTCAATATATTCTTCTAGTCTCTCTGTGAGCGGTAGTCGGTCGAAAAAATCAAATACCCCAGACTCAACAACCATATGAAACTGAAGATCAACTGACAGTTCGTTCAAAGAAACTGGTGATTGGATGCTTGAATTTTGCACCCCGCGGCCAGCACACCCAAGAAGGATTGGTTTATGTTTCATATATTTTCACAAAATTATGTGTGCTAATTCATAATTATCTCAAGTGCGCAACAAGAGAGTTCTTAGGAGTATAATATCTTATTTTTTCGTTAAAATATGTTTAATACTTTCGCGCTTTTTGAATCAACAAATCCGTTACATTAACAGACCTTGCAGGTCTGCCCTCCTAACCATAGCCTTGGAAGCATTGATTGCATCCTGCATGATTTGTGTTTCATCAACCTTGGTCGAGCGGCCATTTTTTATGACTACCTCGCCATCGATGATTACATCTCTGATATCATTTGATTCTGTAAACATTACGACATCCGTAATTATATTTTGTGTGGGATGATGGTGGTATTTATTTAAATCAATTACCAAAAAATCAGCCTGTGAGCCAATTTCCAATTTACCAATATTTTGGCGTAAGGTTTTCGAGCCCGATATGGTTCCCATCTCGAATACCAGAAGCGAATTTGTGCACGATGGATCTAGCTCTCTAAGTCGCTGCATCAAGAGTGCATTTTTCATCGCTTCGAAAATGCTTTTTCCGCCGACGGCTGTGCCGTCGGTGCCGAGTGCAATATTAACTCCAGCGCCACGAAGTGGCTGGAGTTTTACGATTCCGGAGCCGAGATATTGATTGCTCACAGGGCAGTGCACTATCGATGCACCGCTCTCCCCAATATTTCCAATTTCTTCATCATCGAGCCATATGCCGTGTGCTAATGAAGTCCGATCAGAAAGCATGCCATTTTTATACAACCAATTCACTGGCCTCAGTCCATGGAGACGTTGAAAAATATCAACTTCAAATTTTGATTCGCTGCAATGTGCCTGCCACCCAACGTCGTAACGGACCGACAGGTCATGACATGCGGCGATAAGCTCGGGATCGACGTAGACGATATTTTCCGGCATCGGCCAAACCTGAACTCTAGAATGCTTAGCCCGAGCATTGATGCAGGCTGCTGTTTCGTCGATTTCGTCTCTCTTCGATCTGAAGAACAAGCGTGGGTCGCACCCCATTGCCCGTCCGCCTTCCACCATTTGGCCAAACACTCCCCGGGCGATCACGCCGCGCATCCCGACACTTTCGACAGCATCACAGACCGCTTGGATTGTTTCGAAATCTGTCGGGGCGTAATGGTTGTCGATCAGTGCTGTGGTGCCGCACTTCATGCTATGAAGTGCGGCATACTTCGCAATTGCGACGGCGTCTGCGCGTGTCATCTGTGCTGCCAGAGGCAACATGAAACGCTCCAGCCACGGAAGAAGGGTAAGGCCATCTCCGAGGGTTCGCCCTATGGTTTGGAACAAATGCGTATGCGCATCGACCAGTCCCGGCGCTACTGCGCAACCAGAGCAATCAAGTGCTACATTCACATTGGGATAACGCTCTTCCATCTCTTTGACAGAGCCAAGATCGTGAATAATATTGTTTTTAACTAACAATGCCCCCTTACCCTCGGGGGTAGTTCGGAAAGGGTCGAGAATCGTCGAAAAACCGGTGAATAATTTATATTCCGAATTCATGATTGCCTTGGCGTAATTATGAAAACAAATGTTTGAAAATTGTTTTGGTAGATCGGCCCAATCAGCTTCAAATATTATTAACACGAAGGAGTATCTGCATATAAGATGATGCCTCTCATATTTGCACGCTATTGATAATCAATTTAATATGCATTAATATATGCAATGTCTGTTTTTTCTTATAAATCTCGTTCTAATTATCACTCAAACAACGTGAGTCAGGGTAGTGCCATCGGATTAGTTGTCGATTGCGAATATTTATATAATAAGCCCTATCGCCGCGTTGTTTGTGGATTGCGCATGGCGAATGGATTTAATCTATAGAGCATCTCGAAACTCACAGGCGAGTCTGAGATTCGTGGATGAATCGTCTTATTTCATCTGATGTGGATTCCGGTTGCTCGAGAGGTACAAGATGACCACTGTTTTTTATTTTTACGTACTTGGAATGCTGTAGTCTTTCCGACATTCGGCGGCATACGTTTTCGCGTACAAAACTCCGATCACCATTGAGTATGATGGTTGGTTGATTGATCTTACCAAGCTGTGCCCAGACGTCGTCCTTCCTGAAGGGCCAACATTTAAGAAAAAACGGATCATGCCTGCGGTGATATGTGCCATCCATGGCTTGGGCGACCGTCTCTTGCGAAAAAAGTGTCAAATCTTCATGCGGTGCATCAGGATTTGCCTTTCGCTCCCAAGTCTCAACGTCATCAATCGATTGGAATGTATAAGGCCGTGGGTGGACGTCGAATTCACCGATTTCGAATGATGGTTCAACGTCCACGATAACAAGGCCTTTGATCATTTCAAGGCCAGCAGCCAAAGCCCGAACGGCTGCAAGTGCACCCCAGGATGATCCCACAAGGGTGAGGTTGCGCCGTTCGTCAACGCTCAAGGAGTTGCACACAGAAAGCAGATCAGCCACATAGAACTCGGTGTCATATTCGTGTGCAGTACTCCACGCACTTCTGCCGTGTCCTCGGTAGTCAAACGCGATCACACGGTGATCGATATGTAGGTTCCTGGCCACACCATACCAAAGTGCAGTGCATCCAGTTACTCCATGCAATGCAAGGAGTGCTGGTCCTTGCGTGCCCCAGCGACGTACATGTAGCTCTCCAGCTGTTCCTGGAATGAATATCGACGTTCCGTTGCGGCTGTCAGTGATCATTTTCAAATTCTCGCGTCAATTCATGCAGCCAACGACGGTATTCGATGGTTACGGCGTCAGCGTGAGCCAATGGGAGCTCCTGTCTTGCGAGTTCACCTGAGAAATAAATTTGAATTGGTCGCTGTGATTCGATGATTGGCTTGTCCTGCGCCAAGACATGTTTTTCATAATCCATGAAAAATTTGTCATGAATTTCATCCATACCAAAATCTCTTGCTTGAAACCAGAAGGATCGTGCTTGAGTTGCAGATATGGGGGAAACCGACATAAGCAAAACATACCTAGCACCGCGCGGGAAATCCCGCTTCAGATGAACAGTATGCGGCATGGTCACATGGTATGTGTTCACAGCCTCAATCAATTCCATATCTTCGATCCCCATCAACTTCTTTTTTGCTGGGGTACTGGGCTCAGGAATCCCGCTTCGATCAAAACGAAGAACGCCACCTTCTCTCCAAATTTTCACGGCCTCCACTCGTGCATGATCTGGCGTGCCAATAGAGTCCGGGTGTACAAAGGCGAAATGAGCGAAATCAACGAAATTTTCCAGTCTGCGCGGCGTACTTGTGGCCCAGTCATATGCCTCGCCTTGAAGCACTTTGTAATCTGGATCAGAAAATTCTGGAAAATCTGGCACCGGATATTTCGGATTCTCTGCTATGCAAACCCAGATCAACCCAGTCGATTCTTTTGCATGATACTTTTTAAGCGTGCGCTTGATCGATGCCACAAATTCTTCACGGGCTGGAATCTTAACAATTTTGCCACTAACATCATATTCCCAGCCGTGATAATGACATTGAATCGTCTGTGCGTCGGTTATCGTGCCGAGTGATAGCGCGGCACCTTTGTGACAACATCTGTCTTCAAATGCGACGACTTCCGCCCCAATTCTCGAAACGCATATATTCTGGTTGAACAATGTAATCTGCTTTGGCTCATCGCGAAGCTCATTAGCATAGCAAACCGGGTGCCAAAAATTTTTCAACGCTAGATACGTAGGATTTTTCTCTGGATCTTCAGATTGCAGAGAGTAACTCGAATGTGTGGATTCGGATGCGGACATGATTGACCTCCTGAATGATATCTCAATGTCAGTTGAACAGTGCGCCACCGTTTACAAGTAGGCTTTGTCCAGTAATGAAAGAAGAATGCTTGCTAAGCAAGAAAGCAGCGGCTCCGACCATGTCTTCCGGCAATTGCGTGCGCGCAATGCATCGTTCGGATACGGTTCTTTGGTTCGGGCCTTCGCCCTGTTGGTTGATAATATCTTGATCTGGAATCAGATCCGGGCATAAGGTATTCACGGTAATTCCGTATTTTCCCACTTCACGGGCGAGAGATCTGGATAAGCCAACAATCGCCATTTTCGAGGATGTATAGTGCAAGAAATTTGGAATGCCTTTGTACGGAGTGTTTGAGGAAATATTTACTATGCTACCGTTTCCTTGTTTTTTCATTGCAGGAAAGACGGATTTGCAACATTGCCATAATCCTCGTACGTTGATTCGATAACAGAGATCCCACTCCTCTGGTGGAATGTCCATGAAGCTGCCGAAGGTGGCGCCTTTGAAAAATCCTGCGTTGTTGATCAAGCCGTCGATTTTTCCATATTTTTCCAATGCAAGCTCGGCCATGCTATCCGTTGCTTTTTGGTTCGAGATATCGACCATTGCGAATGCAATGTTCGGATTACCTTTGTGGCGAGAGCGCAATTCTGCTTGGTCGCCTATGTCGGCAGCAATAATTTTTGCGCCAAGATCCAGAAACCCGTCGCAATATGCTCTGCCAATATTTCCACCGGATCCTGTGATGATCACAACTCTGTCTTTCAACATCTTTACTCCTGCTTCAAGCTGATATTGCTGTCGTGGCGACCAAGGCCCCGACTCTCGGACGCGCGGCGTCGACTTGCCAAGATGTGCACGCAACGTCCATACAGAAACTGTATACAGGTTATGGGTGGCGGGGTCTTGGGTGAAACACCATTGACATTTATGGTGCTTGGTGATAAGCGATCTGCCGAGTGATTTCGGGTTATGGTTTGGAGGTGATGTTTGCCAGAGGGAATCGATGAGAACGCCTCGGGTTGATTTGCTCTCTACCAAGTGGTTAGCGTCGGTCTTGCGCCCCCGCCTCACCTGTGGGCAACGGTGGATTGCGATCCGGCGCAAGGTGCGCCGCGTGGTCGGTGCGTACTGGAGCCCCTCGTTTGGAGGTAAAGTCATTGCAACAACGGCTTGGCGATGATCGAGTGAGTTGCGGACGCCTCGATGGGCCGCAACGACTCGCTGGATTTTCGCAATTTAGCTGATATGGGAGCACGGGCCCAAGCCTGTCGTTTTCGCAAAAGCAGCTCTACCACAACACTGACTTCCGGAGACTGATGCCACCATGACCACCACCTTGCAAGCCTATGTCCACGCCCTGACCTACGAGGCGCTGGAAACCATCAGCGTCGAGCTGCGCCCCCAGCGCGGCGGTGACTTCCCTGCGTTCACGCCGGGCTCGCACATCGACCTCAACCTGCCCAACGGCCTGGTGCGCAACTACTCGCTGTGCAACAGCAGCGAGGAGCGCCAGCGCTATGTGGTCGCCGTGCTGCTGGACCGCGCCAGTCGCGGCGGTTCGCGCTGCGTGCACGAGAGCCTCAAGGTCGGCATGCCCATCACGATTGCCGCGCCGCGCAACAACTTCGCGCTGGTGGAAGACGCCGCGCACAGCGTGCTGGTAGCGGGCGGCATTGGCATCACGCCGCTGCTGTGCATGGCGCGACGCCTGAAAAGCCTGGGGCGATCGTTCGAGATGCTGTACTTCGCGCGCGAGCGCAAAAGCGCCGCCTTTCTGGCCGAGCTGCAGGCCCTGGGCATGCCACTGCATCTGCACTTTGACAAGGAAGCCGGTGGTCCGCCCGATCTGCGAGCCCTGCTGGCGCGGCGCAGCCCCGACGCCAACACGCACTACTACGCCTGTGGACCCGCACCCATGCTCGACGTGTTCGAGCAAGCTTGCGATGACCTCGGCCACGCCAACCACCACATTGAGCGCTTCGCCGCGGTGGCGGTGGCGGCATCCGACGCCGCGCTGGCGAGTTTCACCGTCGAGGCGCGGCGCAGCGGCAAATCGCTTCAGGTAACGGCGGACAAATCGATTCTGGACACGCTGCTGGACGCAGGCATAGACGTGGACTACAGCTGCTGCGAGGGCGTGTGCGGCACCTGCGAAACCAAGGTGCTGGGTGGCATTCCGGATCACCGCGATTCGGTGCTGAGCACCAAGGAGCGCGCGGCCAATCAGTCGATGATGGTGTGCGTTGGCGGCAGCAGGAGCGAGACGCTGGTGCTGGATATTTGACGCTTTTCGCGCGTGCCGTACGGCTGGGTCAGCGGGGCTGCACGAAGCTGCCGGACTTGCCGCCGTGCTTTTCCAGCAGCTGCACGCCCTCGATCACCATGCCGCGGTCGACCGCCTTGCACATGTCGTAGATGGTCAGCAGCGCCACCTGCACGGCGGTGAGCGCTTCCATCTCCACGCCCGTGGGTCCGACGGTTTCGGCCCGGGCGCTGCATTGCACGGCGCTCTCGCTCTCCAGCAGCTCAAATTCCACCGCCACGCGCGTGAGCGCAATCGGGTGGCACAGCGGGATCAGCTCACTGGTTTTCTTGCTCGCCATGATGCCGGCAATGCGCGCGACACCCAGCACATCGCCCTTTTTCGCACTGCCCGAGGCGATCAACGCGAAAGTGGCGTCCTGCATGCGGATGCGTCCGGTGGCAACGGCGATGCGGTGGGTAGCGCTTTTTGCGCCAACGTCAACCATATGGGCCTGGCCCTGGGCGTCAAAGTGGGTGAGCGGGGAATCGGACATGGCGGGCGGAAACCTTCGGTGGAAGCGGGCATCATACGGCGGTCGCAAGCGACCGGACCCGGTCTGAAACATATGCAGGGAAAATCAGTGGTTGCGCAATGCAGGCGGGCGCTGAAAGCTCTTTTTTTGATAGTTTTTATTGGCGTCATGCCTGCGCTCTCGGCGGCCCAGGGGCTGCCGGCGATGGGCGATGGCGGCGAGATGTCGCTGGCGAGCGAGCGTCAGCTCGGCGAGCGCATCGTCGCCGAGATCTACCGCGACCCCAGCTATATGCAGGACCCGGCCATCCAGGAGTATGCGCAGGGCATTCTCGATCGGCTGATCCAGGCGTCGCTGGCGCGCGGAGAAATGACGCCGGAGATGCATGAGCGCTTCGCCTGGAAGATCCTCCTGATCCGCGACCGCACGGTCAATGCCTTTGCACTGCCTGGCGGCTTCTTCGGCCTGCAGCTCGGCCTGCTGGCGGTGGTGGATACGCCAGACCAGCTGGCGTCCGTACTGGCGCACGAGCTCAGCCACGTCACGCAGCGCCACATTCCGCGCCTGATCGCGCAGGACAAGCGCATGACGCCGTTGATGATAGGTGCGCTGCTGCTGGGCGCCATCGTCGCCGGGCACAGCCCCGATGCCGGCCAGGCGCTGATGGTGGGCGGGCAGGCGCTGGCGGCGCAAAACCAGCTCAACTTCTCGCGTGACATGGAGCGCGAGGCCGACCGCGTCGGCTTTTCGCTGATGCAGCCCGCCGGCTTTGCGCCGCAGGGCTTTGTCGCGATGTTCGACAAGCTGCAGGCGGCCAACCGCCTGAACGACAACGGCAGCTGGCCCTGGCTGCGCAGCCACCCGCTGACCACCCAGCGCATCGCTGACATGCACAGCCGCCTGCCCAAGGATGAGCCGCCCGCACCCGCGGCGCCGCTGGTGCACGCCATGATGGTGGCGCGCGCGCGCGTGCTGGCGCAGCCGGGCATAGACCTCTGGCGCCAATGGCTGCAGGACGCCCAGGACGCGGGCATCGCCAGCCGCCCCCTGGCCGAACGCGTACGGGTGCGCACCCAGGGCGTGCTGGCCGCGCAGCAGCTCAAGGACCTGAAGCTGGCGCGCGCGCTTTTTGAGCCTTTGCAGGTCGATGTGCGCCAGGATGCGGCCGCGGCACGCCAGGCGCGCCTGATGGATGCGGAGCTGGCGCTGGCCGAAGGTGATGCGGCGGCGGCGCTCAAGGCGCTCGGGCCGACGACCGACAAGGAGGCGCGCCCCGAGCTGCTGCTGCGCACGCAGGCACTGCTGGCTGCGGGCGCTGCGGCTTCCGTGGCAGGGCCGCTGCAGACCCGGGTGACGCTGCATCCGGATGATGGCGCCGCATGGCAGGCGCTAGCGCAGGTCTGGCACCAGCAGGGACAGATGCTGCGATCCATCCGCGCCGAGGCCGAGGTGCAGGTGGCGCACTACGACTACGCCGCCGCGGTAGACCGCTTGCGCGCCGGGCAGGACCTGGCGCGCAAGGGCGGCGGTGTGCAGGACTACATCGAAGCCTCGATCATCGACACCCGGCTGCGCGCCGTGAAATCACTGCTTGACGAACAGACGCGCGAGCGCCGACTCGATCAATAGGCCGAGCAGCGAGTAGATCAGCGAGCCGATCAGCGCCGCGCCGAAGCCCGCCACCTGAAAGCCGTCGCCCAGCAGTCCGGAAGCCGCCCAGAACATCAGCGCGTTGATGACGAACAGGAACAGCCCGATGGTGACTATGGTCACGGGCAGCGTCAGAATCACGAGGATGGGCCGCAGCACGGCGTTGAGCAGCCCGATCACGAAGGCCGCGCCCAGCGCGGCGCCGAAGCTGTGCACCTGCACGCCGCTGTAGAGATAGGCCACGCACAGCAGCGCCACCGCGTGCAGGGCCCACTTGAAGAGAATGCGCATCGCTTCAGCCTTCCTTTTTGCTTCTGGCCACCAGCCACTTGCCCGTCGCTAGCACCAGCAGCGCGCCGGCCAGATGGGAGCCGTAGTAGAGCGCGCCATGCACCTCGGCCAGGCCATCGGCGTTGAGCGTGCCCAGCTTGGGCGCCCAGAGCCATTGCTCGGGGTGGGTGAAGACCGGGTCGGTCACGAACATGCCGCCGGCGATCCAGCCCAGCAGCATGCCACCGAGCACGATGATGATGGGAAAGCGCTCCATCAGCTTCATCACCAGTTGCGAGCCACCGACGATGATGGGCACCGAGATCAGCAGGCCGAGGATGACCAGCACCAGCTCATGCGATTGCCCGGCGTTCTTGGCCGCAGCGGCGATCGCGATCACGTTGTCCAGGCTCATCACCACATCGGCGACGACGATGGTCTTGATGGCGGTGAGCAGCTTGTCGCTGCTGTGGATGTTCTCGTGCCCGTCTTCGTGCGGCACGATCAGCTTGACGCCAATCCAGATCAGCAGCACCGCGCCCACCAGCTTGACGAAGGGCAGGGTGAGCAGCGTCATTGCAAAAATGATGAGCACCACACGCAGCCCTATGGCCGCCGCCGTGCCCCAGAAGATGCCCTTGGCGCGCTGCGCGGGCGGCAGCTTGTGGCAGGCCAGCGCAATCACGACGGCATTGTCGCCGCCGAGCAGGATGTCGATGATGATGAGCTGACCGAGCGCAACCCAAAAGGGCGTGTGCAGGAAGAATTCCAGATCCATGTGTACTGTCCTCAAAACCGCTGGAAAGCGGGTCGGTGGTTGTGGATCTTCCGCACCAGCCCGGGAGCTTGCTGCACCACTTGCAGACAGACGCCTTGGACCGCACACGGAAAATCCGGGGCCCAAGGGTCTTGCTCGGCATGGCGCCCGCCACACCTGACAGGCCGGAAGCGCAGCTGCGCTTCGTGATGACGACCGTGCCATCCGCCAGCGCGGCCAGGGCCGCGTCGGCGGGGAGCTACTCCCCCTTGAATGGGCGAAATTAAACCACAAGCCGCCTATGATGGCCGCGTCAGTCGCCCGTCTTGCCCCATGCAGCGCCTCATCCAAGCTCCCAATATCGCTATCGCCACCGTCTGGTGCGATCTGCTGTGCGAGGCGGGCATGCCGGCGACGGTGCAGCGCCAGTACTTGAGCTCGGCGGCCGGACAACTGCCGCCGAGCGAATGCCTGCCCGAAATCTGGCTGGAGCATGGCGAGCACCTGGACCGCGCGCGTACGCTGCTCGATGCGCTGCAGCGCCTGCCCCAACGCCGCTGGGCCTGCCCTTCGTGCGGCGAGATCGTCGAGGGCGGGTTTGAGCAGTGCTGGAACTGCGGCGCTCTCATGCCGCGCTGAGGCGATAGCGCGGCGTGCTACTTCCAGCGCAGCGGCTCCAGCATCGCGCTGCCTTGGCTGCTGCTGAGCGTCAGCAGGCCTTCCTGCAGCGTAGCCTGCAGCTGCATGTTGCGCTCGGCCAGGGCTGCCAGTGCCTTGGCTGCGTCGGCGGGCAGGCGCCAGACCTGCAGTTTTTCGAGCCGTGCGAGCCTGGCTTCGATGCCGCGCCACCAGACATCGGCGGCTGAGTGAAAGGTGTAGACGAGTACCGCGTCGGCGCGTGAGCAGGCCTTGGTGAGCGGCTTTTCCTCAGGTTGGCCAACCTCGATCCACAGGCGTTTGCGGCCGGTGAAATCGGTCAGGGACACGTCCGGATCGTCCGGATCGGACAGGCCGGCGCCAAACGCCAGCGTTCCATCGCCCTGACACACGTCCTGCAAGGCGTGCGCGTTGAGCGCCAACGCGGCCAGGCGCACCATCATGCGTTCGTCGGTCTCGCTCGGATGGCGCGCCAGCGTGAGTGCGTGGTCGGCGTAGTAGCTGTGGTCGATGTCGGCGATCGAGAGAGTCGCCTTGAAGATGGTGGATTTGAGGGCCATGGGGGGGAGGTTGAGCGTTGCGGGTTGAGCGTTCAGCGTGAGAAAAGGCGGTGCGATGGCGGGCGTTTGCGCTCAACGCCGAACGCTCAACGCCAAACCTGCCTCTTCACGCCCGGCGCGCCAGCTCCGCCGCCTTGCCGGTGTAGCTCGCCGGGGTCATGGCCAAGAGCCGGTCCTTGTCGGCCTGGGGAATCGCAAGGCTCTGGACCAGCTGGTGCAGCGCTTCGGCGCCTACCGTCTTGCCGCGCGTGACTTCCTTGAGTTTTTCATACGCCCCGGCGACGCCGTGGCGGCGCATCACCGTCTGGATCGGCTCGGCCAGCACTTCCCAGGCGTGGTCCAGGTCTTGCGCCAGGCGCTCTTCGTTGAGCTCCAGCTTGGCAAGACCCGTGGCGAGCGAGGCATAGGCCAGCACCGCGTAACCCAGCGCCACGCCGATGTTGCGCAGCACGGTGGAGTCCGTCAGATCGCGCTGCCAGCGGCTGATGGGCAGCTTTTCGGCCAGGTGGCGCAAGAGCGCGTTGGCGAGACCCAGGTTGCCCTCGGCGTTCTCGAAGTCGATCGGGTTGACCTTGTGCGGCATGGTGGAGGAGCCGATCTCGCCCGCCTTCAGGCGCTGCTTGAAGTAGCCCAGGCTCACATAGCCCCAGACGTCGCGCGAAAAATCGATCAGGATGGTGTTGACGCGCGCCACCGCGTCAAAGAGTTCGGCCATCCAGTCGTGCGGTTCGATCTGGATCGAGTAGGGCTGGAAGGTGAGGCCCAGCCCTTGTGGTTCGGGTGATTCCACGACCTTGCGGGCAAACGCCTCCCAGTCGAAGTCGGGCCAAGCGGCGAGGTGGGCGTTGTAGTTGCCCACGGCGCCGTTCATCTTGGCGAGGATCTTCACCTCGGCAATCCGGGCCATGCCGTGCTCCAGGCGCACCAGCACGTTGGCGATTTCCTTGCCCACAGTGGTCGGGCTGGCGGTCTGACCGTGCGTGCGGCTGAGCATGGGCACGGCGGCGTATTGGTGCGCCATGGTGCGCAGCGTGGCGGCGATGCCTTGCAGGGCGGGCAGCAGCACCGTGTCGCGCGCAGCCTTGGTCTGCAGTGCATGGCTGGTGTTGTTGATGTCTTCGCTGGTGCAGGCGAAGTGCACGAACTCGGCCGCCTGCTCCAGCGCGGCGTGGCCCTGGATGCGGTCCTTGATCCAGTATTCGACGGCCTTCACGTCGTGGTTGGTCGTTTTCTCGAAGGCTTTGATGGCGGCGCAATCTTTCTCATCAAAATCAGCTGCAAGGCTTTGCAGGTATACGCGATCAGCTTCTGAAAGCGGAGTGAACTCGGCAAAACCGGCGTCCGACAGCGCGATGAACCAGGCCACTTCCACCTGCACGCGCCGGTGCATGTAGCCCATCTCGCTCATCAAGGGGCGAAGCTGGGCGAGTTTGGCGGCGTAGCGCCCGTCCAGGGGAGAAAGAGCGGTCAGGGGCGAGAGTTCCATGGGCCGCGATTGTAGGAGGCAGGGCTGCATAAAATGCCTCTCTTCCCATTGCCGTGCCCTTGGCCGACGTCCCATGAAGCTCATCGGAACCCTGACCAGCCCCTATGTGCGCAAGGTGCGCGTGGTGCTGGCCGAGAAGAAGCTCGACTACCGCCTGGAGCTCGACCAGGTCTGGTCTGACGAGGCGACGATCGGCCGCTCCAATCCGCTGGGCAAGGTGCCCTGCCTGGTGCTGGACGGGGGCGACGCGATGTTCGATTCGCGCGTGATCGTCGAGTACCTGGATACGCTCTCGCCGGTGCAGCGGCTGATTCCCGCGTCGGGGCGCGAGCGTGCCGAGGTCAAGACCTGGGAGGCGCTGGCCGATGGCGTGCTGGATGCCGGCGTGCTGGCGTGGCTGGAGCGCAACTGGGCCGGGCGCAGCGATGGCGAGCGCAGCCAGGCGTGGATCGATCGCCAGCTCGGCAAGGTGCGTGCCGGCCTGCGCGGAATCGACCAAGGCCTGGGCGACAAGCCTTTTTGTACCGGTGTGTATCTGAGCCTGGCCGATGTGGCCGTGGGCTGCGCGCTGGGCTGGCTGACCTTCCGCCTGCCCGAACTCGACTGGCGCAGCGAGCACCCCAATTTGGCTCGCCTGTACGATAAATTGATGCTGCGAGCCAGCTTCATCGACACCCAGCCACGGCTGCAGTAACCCATGCAACGCGCAAGGCGCGCATTCCCGCTGGGGAGTGCGCGCCTTGCGCTCAATAAAAACAGCTGCGAAGCGCCCTGAAACGAAAGAAGAGAGGGAGGGAGGAGAGGCCGCCTCAGGCTTTCAACCGGACATCCGGAAGGCTTCGCAACTGGAAATGGTGTGATGTTTCTGCTTGGGTGAATCGATGTGTCGACCGTGCCGAGACACCGTATGGACTGCACGCGTCAACCAAAAGTTCCGCGGGCGATTGTGGCACTTCAACCTGTCAAGGCAATTTCGCAAGTCGCTGAAGCGACACTTGCAGGCGCACCTCGTGCAAGGCCAGCGGGGCTGCCACCTTGTGCTCGCCCAGACGCGTGTCGCGCGGGATGGGCTCGCCCGTGGGCATGCCGCTGCGCCCGATGAGCACGGCCACGCGCGGCGTCGTTGCCGTGGAGCCACGGCGCAGCACGATGGCGATCTCCCGGCTCGCCAGTCGTACCAGGCTGCCGGGCGGGTACATGCCGAGGGTGCGCACGAGGGCTGCGCCAGCTTCGTCCACCTGGCCCTGGTCGTCGTAATAGCTGGCCTTGACGGCCGCGGTGACGCTCATGGCCGGGCGCGTCGCCCGCGGTGCCAGGCGCGCCGCATACACATCGGCGCGCTGCAGCAGCCGCGCCATCTGGCGTGCGGGTTCCTGCGCGGCCAGCGGCCCGCTGGCGTGCTGGTGGTGCATGGCGACGGCCTGCAACCACGCTGCGTCGGTGACGCCGAGATGGCGCAACAGGGCTTCGGACTGCCGGGCATGATCGTGGATGGCATCGATCTGCGTCGCGTCAGGTGCGCCAGGCTGGCGTGCCAGCTCATCCTGCAGCGCCGCCATCGCCAGGTTCATGGTCAGCGCGGCGCAGCCCAGGGTGTGCACCTCTTCCTCGGGCCAGTGCAGGGTTTCATGCGCGGTCAACATGCACATGCTGGCCACCAGCAGGGCGTGCAGCGCGCTGTAGCGCTGCGCTCCCTGGCCGCTGAGCCAGACCAGGGCCAGCAAGGTGGCGTCGGGTGTGCGCGTGGCGTGGCGCTGCAGGGTGCTTGCCAGCGCCCGCAGCTGGCCATGGAAATCGGCCGCTTGCGGGTGGCGCAGCAACTGCGAGGTGAAGTGCTCGAGCTCGTGCCAGTCGGGTGGCCCGTCGGCCAGAGCGTCCGCCCGCACCGGCGCGTCGATGTCGATTTTCATCGTCGCGATCTGCCCCAGTGGCTGGTCGTCGCGCAGCATCTGGCCGAGCTGCGCGACGTAGCTGCGGTGGCTGTCGGCCGACTCCGTGGTGTCCATGCACAGCTGCACGCCACGGGCGATCAGGGTCTCGACTTCCGTGCGGTTGCGGATGACGTAGCCGCGCGGTGCCAGCAGCCCGCCTTCGGCCGAGCGCAGCGTAAAGGGCAGCGGCTTGCCCAAAGGCAGCGAATCGAGATTGACCGGAATCAGGTTCATGGCGGCGTCGTTCAGCCCGGATTATCGGCAGCCCGCGCCGCAGCCTGAGGCTGGCTATGCACCAGGCGGCGAATCCAGTGCTCGAAATCATCCACATAGGTGAACACGGCTGGAATCACCAGCAGGCTGAGCACGGTCGACGTGAGCAGCCCGCCGATCACCGCCATCGCCATCGGCGAGCGAAAGCTCATATCCGCGCCGCCCAGGCCCAGCGCCACCGGTGCCATGCCCGCGCCCATGGCCAGCGTGGTCATGATGATGGGGCGCGCGCGCTTGTGGCAGGCGTCCAGCAGCGCCTGCTCGCGGCTCATGCCCAGTTCACGCTGGGCAGTGATCGCGTATTCCACCAGCAGGATGGAGTTTTTGGTGGCGATGCCCATCAGCATCACCAGCCCGATCAGCGAGGGCATGGAAAAACTCTGGTGCGCCAGCAGCAGCGCGACGAAGGCACCGCCCAGGGACAGCGGCAGCGCCACCAGGATGGTGAAGGGTTGCAGCAAGTCCTTGAACAGCGTCACCAGCACGATGTAGATGCACACCACGCCGGTGAGCATGGCGATGCCGAAGCTGCCGAAGAGCTCGGTCATCATCTCCGCGTCGCCCACGTCCACCAGGTGCACGCTGGCGGGCATCTGCTCGATCGCGGGCAGCTGGCGCACCGCCTGCGTCACCTCGCCCAGGCCGCGGCTGCCCAGTTCGATCTCGAAGCGCACGTTGCGCGCACGGTCGTAGCGGCGGATCACCGCCGGCCCGCCCGAGAGCGTGAGCGTGGCCACTTCGCCCAGGCGCACCGGGCCCTTCTGGCCCGGCACGGTCAGGCGTTCGAGCACGCTCAGGTCTTCGCGTGCGGCGTCGTTCAAACGCACCACGATGGGGACCTGGCGCTGCGCCACGTTGAGTTTGGCCAGGTTCTGCTCATAGTCGCCGACGGTGGCCACGCGGAGGGTTTCGGCAATCGCGGCGCTGGTCACGCCCAGATCGGCGGCGCGGGCAAAGTCGGGCTGCACGTAAATCTCTGGGCGCACCAGGCTGGCGGTGGAGGTGACGCCGCCGATGCCGGGGATGGTGCGTATGCCGCGCTCGACCTCGCTGGCGGTGCGCTCCAGCGCAGCCGCGTCGTCGCTGGAGAGCGTCAGCATGTATTTGTCGTTGGAGCCGCCCAGGCCCACGCGCACGCGAGCGCCGGGCAAATCCTGCATCGCGGCGCGCAGGCGCTCTTCCATGATTTGCTTGGTGGGGCGCTCGCCGCGCGGCGTCATGCGCAGCGTGAGCGTGGCCTTGCGCGGGTCGGTCGCACCGGCGCCGGTGGCGGGGTCGGCGCCCGCGCTGCCCCCACCTATGGTGCTGTAGATGGTTTCGATGTGGCCCACCGCTTTCGCGCGGCGCGTGGCCTCCAGCACCAGCGCTTCGGTTTCATCGAGCAGCGTGCCCGGGGGCAGTTCCAGATTGATTTGCGTTTGCGCGTTGTTGTCGGCCGGAATGAAGCCCGAGGGCAGCAGCGGAATGAGCGCCAGCGAGCCTATGAAGAACGCCAGCGCCAGCACCAGCGTGGTCAGGCGATGGTGCGTGGACCAGGTCACCGCGCGCATGTAGGCCTTGAGCCAGCGCGGCTCGTGGTGGTCTTCCTTGATGGGCTTGAGCAGGTAGGCGCACATCATCGGCGTGAGCAGGCGCGCCACCACCAGCGAGGCGAACACCGCCAGCGCCGCCGTCCAGCCGAACTGCTTGAAAAAACGCCCCGGGATGCCGCTCATGAAGGCGGTGGGCAAAAACACCGCGATCAGCGCAAAGGTGGTGGCGACGACGGCCAGCCCGATCTCGTCGGCCGCTTCCATCGCCGCCTTGTACGGGCTTTTGCCCATGCCTTGATGGCGCACGATGTTCTCGACCTCGACGATGGCGTCGTCCACCAGAATGCCGACGACGAGCGAGAGCGCCAGCAGCGTCAGGATGTTGATTGAAAAGCCGAGGTAGTGCATGCCCACGAAGGCCGGAATCATCGACAGCGGCAGCGCTACCGCCGAGATCATGGTTGCGCGAAACGAGCGCAGAAACAGCCAGACCACCACCACCGCCAGCAGCGCGCCTTCGTAGAGCAGGCGCATCGAGCTGTCGTATTCGTCTTGCGCGATATCGACGAAGTCCACCGTCTTGGTCAGCTCAAGGTGCGGGTAGTCGGCTTCCAGCTTTGCCAATACCAGCTGCACGCCCGCGCCCACCTCGACTTCGCTCGCGCCCTTGCTGCGCGAGATCTCGAAGCCGATCACCTTCCTGTCGCCCAGCAGCGCCGCGGCGCGCGGCTCGGCGACGGTGTCGCTCACGCTGGCGAGCTGGTCAAGGCGCACCGTGCGCCCGCCCGCCAGCGCGATCTGGATGCGTGCGATTTCCTCGGCCGTCTTCACGGTGGCCAGCGTGCGCACCGGCTGCTCGTTGCTGCCCAGATCGGTGCGTCCGCCGGCGCTCTCCAGTTGCACCTGGCGCAACTGGCGCGAGACCTCGGCCGCGGTTGCGCCCAGCGCTTGCAGCTTGAGCGGATCGAGCAGCACGCGCACCTCGCGCGTGACGCCGCCCACGCGCGAGACCGCGCCCACGCCCGGCACCGCCAGCAGGCGCCGCTGCAGCGTGTCGTCGACAAACCAGGACAGCGCCTCGTCGTCCCAGCGGCTGGACGCGATGGCGTAGGCGAGGATGGGCTGGCTGTTGAGATCGAACTTGGCAATCACCGGGTCGCGCACGTCGGCGGGCAGATCGGCGCGCACGCGGGCCACCGCCGTGCGCACATCGTCCACCGCCTCTTGCCCCGGTTTTTCCAGCACGTATTCGGCGGCGATGGTCACCATGCCGTCGGTCAGCGTGCTGGTGATGTGCTTGAGCCCCTGCGTGGTGGCGATGGCGTTTTCCAGCCGCTGTGCGACGTTGCTCTCCAGCTGCTCGGGCGCCGCACCGGGCAGCGCGGCGGTGACGATCACCACCGGCAAGTCCATGTCGGGGAAGTTTTGCACCTTCATCGAGCTGAAGGACATCAACCCGGCGAGCGTGAGCAGCACGAACAGCATCGCCGCCGGAACGGGATTGCGGATGGCCCAGGCAGAAACGTTCATGATTTACTTTGTTTTTGTAGCTGCTTGCGCTTTACTGACGGGCGCTTTAGCCTGTTTTTGATCTGAATTTTCGACCACGCGAACCAGGTCGCCGTCGTTCAGGAAGGTGCCCCCGCGTTCGACGATGCGCGCGCCCTCGGCCAGGCCATCGGTGATCTCGATACGCTGGCCGGTGCGCTGACCGGTGCGCACGCGGCGCAGCACCACGTGGTCGCTGCCCTGCAGTTCAAACACGCTGGGAAAGCCGTCGCGCACCACCACGGCCGACATCGGTACCGACAGCGCGGATTTCTCGCCCAGCAGGAATTCGCCGCTGGCGTACTGGCCCGCGCGCAGATCGGGGCGGGCGGGCAGATCGACATAGACCAGCGCGTTGCGCGTGTTCACGTCTACCGTCGGCGCGAGCATGCGCAGCTGGCCCTTGACCTGCGCGCCACCCGCCGTGGTGATGACGGCCTGGGTGCCCGTACGCAGACGCGCGAGATCGGCGGCGTTCACCTCCGCGCGCCACTCCAGCCGCCCCTGGCGCACCATGCGAAAGAGCTCGGCGCCAACGTTGACCACCGCACCCACGGTGGCCAGCCGCGCGGAAATGACTCCGGCATCGCTGGCGCGCACCTCAGTGTGCTTCAGGCGCAGCAACTGCGTGCCCAGTTGCGCCTGCGCTGCTGCCACGCTGGCCGTGGCGCTGATTTCCGCGCTGGTGTATTGCCCGATTTGCTGGCTGCTCATCGCGCCGCTGTCGGCCAATGCGCGTGCGCGCTCGGCATTGGCGCGGGCCTCGGTCACTGCCGCCTGTGCCTGTTGCAGCGCGGCGCGCGCCTGCGCCACGTCGCCTTCAACGAGGTCGCTCGCCAGACGCGCCAGCACTTGCCCCTTGCGCACCACGTCGCCCACGTTCACCAGCACCTCGGCCACGCGCAGCCCGCCGATTTCGGCGCCGACGACGGCCTCTTGCCAAGCCGTGATATTGCCGTTGGCAGCCAGGTGTTCTGTCAGGTGTGTGCGCTGTGCCGTGGTGGTGGTGATGGTCAGTGCGGGCTGCGCCTTGGGCGGCGCTGTCTCGGCATGGACGGCGCCGATACTTATCGCAGCGAGCAGGGCGATGGTGGGCAGGGCGAGTCGCGGCATGGGTGGGCAAAAAATGCAAAGCCGCGAGTGTCGCATGCGTGCGCCTCATGCCGGACCCGTTTTGCGTTGACCAGCGGCGATAGTGAGTCCGCCTGCCGCTCGCGCCGATCGTGCGCTCTACGCAGCCAAGGCGGATGGGCGCCACTGCTGCCGCATGGCGGGCGATGTGTCGCAGGCACCTCCCGACGAGACTTTGAAAGCGCTCTGAGCCGGGCAGTGGGGGCAGTGCGCCCAAGCCACGAACGGGCAGTGAAGGCCGGGTCGTGCAGGGCTCACAATTTATCCAGCGCGACAGCGCCCGGCCAGCCTCCTCCCGCGGCATGCGTGAGGCGCTCTTGCAGCCTGAGGGCGGCGAGGTCCCCCGGCAGGCGCAGCAGCAGCGTGTCCAGCGATGCCTGGGCCTGCTGCGCGTCGTGGGCCTGCAGCGCATCCAGCGCCGCCTGGGAGAGCTGGCGCACCTGTGCATCGTCGCACGGGGTGTAGACGCGCACCGGCGCCGTCTTGCCCTTGACGATGACGTCATCGAGCGGGCGCAGCAGCAGATCTGCCGGTAGCCGGGCGGCGGTGTCGCCCGAAATCAGGATGCCGGTGCCAAACGCCTTGTTTGCGCCTTCCAGTCTGGCCGCCAGGTTCACGGCATCGCCGATCGCAGTGTAGGAAAACCGCTGCTGCGATCCCACATTGCCCACCACCACGCGTCCGCTGTGGATGCCGATGCGCATCTGGATCGCCGGCAGACCGCGTTTTTGCAGATCGGCGACCAGCGCTGTCATGGCCTGCTGCATCGCGATGGCGGTGCGCACCGCGTGTTCGGCATGCCGATCATCGGGCAGCGGCGCGCCCCAGAAGGCCATGACGGCATCGCCGATGAACTTGTCCACCGTGCCGCCGCTGGCGTGGATCAGCGGCGTCATGGCGTTGAAATAGCCGGTCAGCACGTCCACGGTTTGTTCGGCGCTGAGCCGCTCGGCGATGGAGGTGAAACCGGCCAGGTCGGTGAACATCAGCGTCACCTCGCGCGCCTCGCCGCCCAGGCGCAGCAGCGCCGGTTGTTCCACCAGGCGGTTGACGACCTCGGGCGGTACGTACTGTGCAAACATGGCACGCGTCTGGCGGGCGCGCTGGCGCACCGCCGCCCATGCAACGAGCGCGCTGGCGCCATAGACCGCGGCCATGCTGGCGATCGGCCACAGGGGTGCCAGCCACAGCCGCTGGTGCACGAACAGCCACCAGGACAGCAACGCCAGTGCCAGCGCCAGCGCAACCGCCAGCGCGGCGGCGCTGGCGGGGTGCCAGCGTGCGCCCGCCCACAGCAGCAGCGCGCTCGCCAGCAGCACGATGAGCACGCTTGTCGACTCAGGTGCGATACGCAGGCCGTCGCCTTGCAGCAGGTTGTCCAGCAGCGTGGCGTGCAGTTCCACGCCTGGCATCAGGCGCTCGCCACCCGTCAAGCCAGAAGGGGCATTGAACAGATCCGCCTGCACATGCTGCAGTTCGGCTGCCGCGAGTGCCGAGCGACCGATCAGTACCGTCTTGCCCTTGAAGAATCCTGGCGGCAGCATGCCGGGCTCTATCGCCTGGTAGTAGGAGCGCGTGTCAAAGCTGCCGCGTCCGCCGCGATAGGCGATCAGGTCCGCGGGGGGCGTGCTGCTGCCCAGTGCCCGCGCCAGCGTGGCAGAAAAACTCTGTGCGGATACCGGAGGGCGGCGCACGACGAAGTCATCGTCCGGCTGCACGCCGGCATCGCCCGCCAGGCCGCCGGCGGCCAGCAGCTCGGGCAGTGGCTGCACCGCGACCCACTGCGTGGCGTTGGCATTGCCCAGTTGCTCCAGCGCCGAGGCCAGCACGATGGGCACGCCGGCTTGCGTGGCGCGGGCGATCGCGTCGGCCAGTGCCGCATCCTGCGCCGGGTCGGTGGCCGGGTCGGCAAACACCATGTCCAGCCCGATGGCGCGCGCGCCGTCAGCGACCAGCCGGTTCACCAGCCGTGCATGCAGGCTGCGAGGGAAGGGCCAGGCACCCAGTTGCTGGAAGCTGGGTTCGTCAATGGCCAGGATGGTGATGCGCTGGCCGCCGTGGCCTGGCGCCGCCAGCGCGCTCCAGAGGTCCCAGGTCTTGAACTCCAGCGCATGCCAGGGGCGCGTGAATGTCAAGGCAAAAACCAGCGCCAGCGCAAGCAGGGCGGCGGCAATGGCCTTAAAAACGATAGCTTTCATCGCAGGTAGAGCGAGCCTTGCATCGCACCGGTTCAAGTCATGCGCCGTGCGCAGTCAGGAGCGAGCGGGGGCGCGCCGCCATCTTCGCATCCGGGGCTCGCCAGACGTCCCCAGACAAACCCGCATCACGCGGGTGCCGTGGCGGGTGCTGCGGGTGTCGCCGGGAACACCGCCTGCCACAGGGCCAGTACGGCACCGCGCTCGGCGGCGACCTGCCCGGGCGCGATGCGCGTGGGTTCTTCGTTCAGGCGCGCCTGGTGCTGCACCTGGCGCAGCCGGCGGTAGGCGTCGGCGGCTGCGTGGCCCACGCCCGCGGGTAGCAGTCCGGCGACCTCGGCGCGCTCGAGCAGGCCGATGTTGCCCTTGTTCTCACGTAGCCCGGGGTGGGTGGCCGCGTGCGCGAGCACCAGGTATTGCACGGCAAATTCCACGTCCACCATGCCGCCCGCGTCGTGCTTGACGTCAAACAGTTGCGGGCTGCTGCGGTGCGCGGCGCGCAGGCGCTCGCGCATGGCGAGGATTTCCCGCGCCAGCGCAGCCTGTTCGCGCGGAGCGGTGATCACGGCCTCGCGCACGGCGTCAAAGCGTTGGCGCAAGGCCTCGGAGCCCAGAACGCAGCGCGCGCGCGTCATGGCCTGGTGTTCCCAGGTCCAGGCGGTATTGCTGCCGCGCTGCTGCTGGTAGGCGGCGTAGGCATCGAAGGTGGTGACCAGCAGCCCCGAATTGCCGTTGGGGCGCAGCTGCGTGTCGATCTCGAACAGATCGCCCTCGCCCGTCTTCGCCGTGAGCCAGGAGGTGAGCTTGCGCACGAAAGCGGCATAGGCCTCTGGCCCGCGCTCGTCCGTGTCGTCGTAAGCGAAGACGATGTCCAGATCGCTGCCGTAGCCCAGCTCTTTTCCGCCCAGCTTGCCGTAGCCGATGATGGCCAGTTGCGGCACATCGCGGTGGCGGTTCCTGAGCCGCTCCCAGCACCATTGCACCGTGACGGCGAGCAGGCTGTCGGCCAGTAGCGAGAGATCGTCCGCCACCTGCTCCACGGTGATGCGCCCGTCCACGTCGCGCGCCAGCGTGCGAAACACCTCCGCATGGTGGGCGCGGCGCAGCAGATTCAGCAGCGCCTCGTCGTCGTCCTCGCCGGTGGAGTGCAGGCTGGCGCGGCGCGCCTGCAATTCGCGCTCGAAGGCGGCGCGGTCAAAGCGCTCGTGAAACAGGGCTTCGCTCGCCAGTTCGTCAATCACGCCCGGGTGCTGCTGCAGGTAGCGCGCGGGCCAGCGCGCCGCGCCCAGCAGCGCGACCAGGCGGCGCAGGACCAGGGGGCGCTCGACCAGCAGCGCCAGATAGCTTTCGCGGCGCAGCAGCAGCTCCAGCCAGTCCAGCAGGCGCAGCGCGCCCTGCTCGGAGACGCTGCCCTGCTGCAGCCACTCGCCCGTTTGCTGCAGGATGCGCAGCAGCCGCGCCGTGGCCTGTTCGCGCAGTTGCGCCACACGTGGTTGTTCGCGCCACTGGCGCATGCGTTCTGCCACGGCGGCGGGCTGCGCGGCGATGACGCTGTCCCAGTCGGATGCTTCGTCCGGTCCGCGGCCACAGCCGGGGCCGGTGCATTTCTTCTTCTCCGGGCCGCCCAGCAGTGCGTCGAACTCCTGCGCCACGCGCTCTCGGTGGGCGTCGAGCTCGCGCAGAAATTCGCAGCAGCCCAGGCCCATGGTGCGGGCGATCCAGGCCAGATCTTCATCGTTGGTCGGCAGCACGTGCGACTGCTGATCGTCCAGGTACTGGATGCGGTGCTCCACCTGCCGCAGAAACACATAGGCGCGCGCCAGGGCGTCCGCTGTCTCGCGCTGCATCAGCTGCGCGCGTGCCAGGCGCTCCAGGGCCTCCAGCGTCGGGCGGCAGCGCAGCTCGGGAAACTGCCCGCCGCGCACCACTTGCACCAGTTGCACGGTGAACTCGATTTCGCGGATGCCGCCGCGCGAGAGCTTGACGTCGTTGGCGCGCTCGGGGTGGCCGGCGCAGCGGCGCTGCGCGTCCTGCCGGACCTGGCGGTGCAGCACGCGCAAGGCATCGAAGACCGCATAGTCCAGATAGCGTCGAAAGACGAAGGGCAGCACCACCTGGCGCAGTTGCTGCACGCCGGGGCTGCCGCGTGCCGCCGCTGGTGCGACCACGCGGCTCTTGAGCCAGGCAAAGCGCTCCCATTCGCGCCCCTGCTGGCGCAGGTAATCCTGCAGCGTGGCCAGCGACACTGCCAGCGGCCCGGAGTTGCCATGCGGGCGCAGCGCCAGGTCGACGCGAAAGACAAAACCGTCTTCGGTCTGTTCGCCGATCAGGCTGCTCACGCGGCGCACGGCGCGCACGAAATATTCATGGTTGGAAACCTTCCCGCGCCCGTCGGCCTGGCCGCCGGTTTCGCCATCGGCTTCATAGACGCAGATCAGGTCGATGTCGCTGGAGACATTGAGCTCGCGCGCGCCGAGCTTGCCCATGCCGATGATCCATAGCGCTACCGCGGCGCCGGTCTGGGCGCAAAGCGGCCGGCCATGCAAGGCATCGAGTTCGGCGCAGGCCTGCAGACAGGCGCGGTCCAGGGCAAATTCGGCCAGCAGCGTCAGCGTGCCGCACACATCGCCCAGCGCGGCGCCATGCTCGCAATCGAGCACCATCAGGCGCTCGATGACCAGCTGGCGCAGGATGCGCAGCGCCGCTGCCGTGTCCCTGCCCTGCGCCAGCAGCTGGTCGCAGGTGGCGGCCATGGCGGCGCGGTCGGGCAGGCCGGGAGCGAGCAGCGGCCACTCGGCGCCGTAGCGCCGGTGCAGGCGCTGGTAGAGGCGGGAATGGGCGGCAGAATCACCCGCGGTGGTCGTGGGCTCGGGGACGGATGGCATGGTGGATGAAGGTTCGCTCCCGGCAGAGCGGGTGTGAAACCCGGCGGGGCCGCGGGTCATAATTCCGGTTGCTGCAATCGATGTTCATGTCCGAGGCGTCTACACATTTCCCCCGCTGGTTGCGCTGGTTGGCGGGTGCCGCGCGATGGGCCTTGGGGGCGTTGCTGGCGTTCTGGCTGCTCCTGGTGCTGGCCTGGGCAGGATTGCATTGGTGGATTGTGCCGCGTATCGATGACTGGCGCCCGCTGCTGGAGCAGCAAGCCCGACGCGCGCTTGGGGTTGATCTGCGCATCGCGCGCCTGTCCGCGCGCAGTACGGGCGTGCTGCCGACGCTGGAGCTGTCGGGCGTGCAGGTGCTGGACGCAGCGGGCCAGGCGGCGCTGCAATTGCAGCGCGTGGTGCTGGCCTTGTCGCCGCGCTCGCTGTTGCGTCTGGGGGCGCGGCAGATCTACATCGAGGCGCCGGTGCTGCAGGTGCGCCGCGATATCGGCGGGCAATGGTGGATCGCGGGGCTGTCCATGGCGGGCGCGGGCGGTGACGCTTCGGTCATCGATTGGCTTCTGTCGCAGCGCGAGGTGGTGATCCAGGGTGGCGCGGTGCAATGGCTGGATGAGCTGCGCGGGCTGCCTCCGGTCGGTCTGAGCGCGGTTGACCTGGTGCTGCGCGGGGGCGCCTGGGACCATGCGATCCGACTCGATGCCACGCCGCCGCCGGGCTGGGGCGCGCGGTTTTCGCTGCGCGCGCGCCTGCATGAACCCTTGCTCAGTCCCTTCAACAATGCCTGGACGCGCTGGAGCGGCGAGGCCTACGCCGAATGGCCCGAAGTGGACATGGCGCGGCTGGCGCCTTACCTTGACCTGCAGGGCGTGCGCGTGGACAGCGGCCGCGGGGCGCTGCGCACCTGGCTGGATTTGCAGCGCGGGCAGCTGCAGCGGGTCGTCAGCGATGTTGCGCTGGCGCAGGTGCGCTGGCAATGGCCGCAGGCGCAGCAGCCGCTGGCGCTGGCGGAGGTCCGCGCGCGCCTGAGCTTTGAGCCGCTCACCGCGGGTTTTGCGGCCAGGGCGCGGCAGTTGCAATTTCGTACCGATGATGGCCTGAGCTGGCACAGCGATGCGCTGGCGCTGCAAATGCAGGGCGAGGGCGGCGCGCAGCACAGCCGGCTGCAGGCGGATCGGCTCGATCTGGCATTGCTGGCGCGCATTGCCAGTCGCGTGCCGCTGGCGCCTGCCATGCGGGAGGCACTGGCCACCTATGCGCCGGAGGGCCGGGTGGAGCAGTTGCAGGCCGACTGGCAGGGCCCGCTGGATGCGATCGCGGCCTACAGCGCCAAAGGTCGGGTAGCGGCCCTTTCGCTGGCCGGTGGCGAAGAAAAAGTCTGCGCACCGACCGCTTTCGGGTTGCGCAATGCATCCGGCAGTTTCGAGCTGACTCAGGCAGGCGGCAGCGCAGCGCTCTCCATCCAGGACGGTGCGCTGTTGTTGCCGGGTGTTTTTGAAGACCCCTGCCTGCCGCTGCAGACGCTTGCCGCCAATGTGCGCTGGCAGATCAATGGAGATGGCGTCAGCGTCGAGAGCAGCGATCTGCGCTTTGCCAATGCCGACGCACAGGGCCAGGCGCGGCTGCGCTGGCGCACGGGCGGCTCTCCCGAGCACCCCCTGCCCGGCGTGCTCGATCTCTCTGGCAGCCTCACGCGCGCCAATGGCACGCGTGTGCACCGCTACCTGCCGCTGGCCGTGGGCACGCAGGCGCGCCATTACGTGCGCGATGCGATCACCGCGGGCGTCAGCGACGAGGTGAAATTCCGCGTGCGCGGCGACCTGAAAAATCTGCCGTTCGACAACGATCCACAGGGCGAGTTTCATATTGCCGCGCGCGTCAAGAACACCACCTATGCCTATGCGCCGCGCTCGGTGCTCAAACCCGGCGATCGGCCCTGGCCGGCGCTCACCGGCTTGTCTGGATCACTCATTTTTGACCGTGCCAGCATGCGGGTGGAAGGCGCCGCCGGGCAGGTGGCGGGCAGTCCGCGGCTGGCGGTCAGCCAGGTCAGCGCCCGCATTCCCGACCTGGCCACGCCGGTGGTGCAGGTCACCGGCGACGTGGCCGGGCCGCTGGGCGACATGCTGGCGTTCGTGCGCGGTTCGCAGGTCTCGCAGCTCACGCAGGGCGCGCTCGACGATATGCAGGCGCAGGGTGCTGCGTCGCTGCGACTGCAACTGCATCTGCCCATCGCCGGACTGGAGCAAAGCCGGGTGCAGGGCAGCGTGCAGCTTGCGGGCAACGAGGTGCGCGTGGCCCCTGCAGCGCCGCGGCTCACGCAGGCGCATGGCCAGGTGCAGTTCACCGAGCGTGGCTTTGAATTGCAGCAGGTGCGTGCCCAAGCCTTGGGCGGGGAGGTACGGCTCTCCGGCGGCTTGAAGGCGCCGGCGCAGGGGGGCGACGCGGTGCTGCAGGTGCAGGCCAGCGGTGTGGCCACGGACGAGGGCCTGCGCGCGGCGACCGCCGAGGTGCCTGGCTTGCGTCCGCTGGCGGCTCGCGTGCACGGCCAGACGCCGTATGCGCTGACGCTGGGCGTGCGCCAGGGCGTGCCCGAGGTCCTCGTCACCACCGACCTGCAAGGCATGGCGCTTGAACTGCCGGCGCCCCTGGGCAAACCGCAGGATCAGGTGCTGCCGGTGCGCTTTCAGAGCCAGCTGGCGGCGGCGGCCCACGGCAGCGACCCGCCGCTGGAGCGCTTGACGCTCAAGGCGGGAGAGCAGTTCTCGTTCAACTACCTGCAGTCGCTGGGCCACGGCGGGCCGCAGGTGCTCTCCGGCCGCGTGCTGCTGGGTCCGGGAGAGGCGGCGCAGGTGAGTGAACGCAGCGGTGTGCAGGCCAGCGTCAATCTCGATGCGCTGGACCTTGATGCCTGGAGCGCCCTGACGCCCGCGCCGGCGCCGGGCCAGACGGCCAGGCGCTCGCCCTGGAAGCCCGACCGTGTGGACTTGCGCGTGGCATCGCTGACCTTCATGCGGCGCACGCTGCACGACGTGGTCGCCCATGCCTTTGCCGAGGGCAGTGGCTGGCGTGCGAGCATCGCCGCCAGGGAGATGGAAGGCAGCATCGCCTACCGCGCTGCGGATGCCGCCTTGCCTCAGGGGCAGGTGCAGGCGCGCCTGTCGCGGCTGTCGCTGCCCAAGGCGCAGGAGGCGCAGGTCGACAGCTTGCTGGACGACGGCCCGGGCGAGCTGCCCGCACTGGATGTCCAGGTGCAGGATTTCGAGCTGCGCGGCAAACACCTCGGGCAGCTCACGCTGCAGGCCGCCAACCGCACCAGCAGCGACGGCCTGCGTGAATGGCGTCTCACGCATCTGGATCTGGCGATGCCGGAGGCGAGCTTCAGCTCCAGCGGCAACTGGGCGCTGTTGGGACGCGCCGGCCAGGATGCGCAACGGCGCACGGCGCTCAAGTTCGAGCTCAAGGTGCGCGATTCGGGCGCACTGCTGGAGCGCTTGGGCATGCCTGGCGTGCTGCGCCGGGGTAGCGGCCAGCTGTCCGGGCAAGTCGGCTGGCTGGGCTCGCCGATGTCGCCGGACTATCCCAGCATGACCGGGCAGATGCGGCTGGACATGGCCTCCGGGCAGTTTCTCAAGGCCGACCCCGGGCTGTCCAAATTGCTGGGTGTGTTGAGCCTGCAGGCGCTGCCGCGGCGCCTCACGCTTGATTTCCGTGATGTCTTCAGCACCGGTTTTGCGTTCGATTACGTGCGCGGCGACGTGAAGATCAGTAACGGCATCGCCAGCACCAGCAATCTGCAGATGAAGGGCGTGAATGCGGCGGTGCTCATGGAAGGTCAGGCGGATATCGCCCGCGAAACCCAGGATCTGCGTGTGGTGGTGGTGCCGGAGCTCAACACGCTTTCGGCATCGCTGGTGGCCGCGGCGATCAATCCGCTGGTGGGACTGGGCAGCTTTCTGGCGCAGTTCGTGCTGGGTGACACACTGGTGAAGGCGGCCACGCGCGAGTTCCGTATCGACGGTACCTGGAGCGATCCACAGGTGCGGCAGGTGCCTGCGGGCGAACTGGGTGCCAGTGAGGAGAAGAAGCCATGAAAGTTGCGGCCATCCAGATGGTCTCGGGCGCGCAGCTGCAAGCCAATCTGGCGCAGGCGGCCACCTTGATCGCGCAGGCAGCGCACGCCGGAGCCGAGCTTGCCGTGCTGCCCGAATATTTCTGCCTCATGGGCCACGGCGACCGCGACAAGCTGGCGCTGGCCGAGCGGCCTGGTGATGGCGTGGTGCAGCGGTTTCTCTCAGGCCAGGCGCGCACGCATGGCTTGTGGTTGGTGGGGGGCACCTTGCCGCTGGCCACCAGCGATGCAGCGCGTGTGCACAACAGCACGCTGGTGTTCGATCCGCAGGGCGACTGCGTGGCGCGCTACGACAAGATCCATCTGTTCGGTTTTGACACCGGCGCAGAGCATTTTGACGAGGCCCGCACCATTCTGGCCGGCAGCCGGCCGGTGCGTTTCGTGCTGCAGACGCGCGCTGGCGTTGACTGGCGCGTGGGACTCTCGGTCTGCTATGACCTGCGCTTTCCCGAGCTCTACCGCGCGCACGCGCACTCAGGCTGCGATCTGCTGCTCTTGCCCAGCGCCTTCACTGCTACGACGGGCCGTGCACACTGGGAGGTGCTGCTGCGCGCCCGCGCCATCGAAAACCAGGCCTATGTGCTGGCGGCGGCCCAGGGCGGCCAGCACGAAAACGGGCGGCGTACCTGGGGCCGGAGCATGGTGGTTGGTCCCTGGGGGGATGTATTGGTGCAGCAGGCGCAGGGCAGCGCCGTGGTGCTGGCAGACGTGCGCCAGACCCACCTGCGGGAAGTGCGCCGGCAGCTGCCCGCGCTCAGGCACCGCGTGCTCTAGGACCTGTTAACACAAACTGCGAAGGCCATCGACCACCAGCACGAAGCAGAGAAAGCCGAGGAACATTGCGTCGAGTTTCTCGAATCGAGAGAAGA
>NZ_MEDS01000017.1 GCF_001724135.1 Comamonas sp. SCN 65-56
AAGCTGAAGCAAAATACTTCAGTAACTTGGCAATCAAACACGCTTCGGAAGAGGCAGCCACTTTAACCACGTAGCCTCCTCGAAACCTGGGACGATTCACGAATGAGAAATGCGCTTCGTGCGAAAGCGAGCCCGGTCAGTCGGCCCATGTGGATGGTGCGCGCCGGCGAGGGCGGCACGCTGATCGACGACTTTCGCAACGATTCGCTGGTCGCCATTGGCTGGGAGCCGCTGGGCGACATGCAGCGTTACGCCACGCGTGCCGATTTCACGGCAGCGATTGCCGCGCACCTCGGGCCACTGAAGGCCGGACAACGCGCGGCGGCTGCGGGCCAGACCTACCGCTTCGTGCGCGAGATGCAGACGGGCGATCACGTCGTCAGCTACGACGCCAGCGCGCGCAGCTATTTGCTCGGCGAAATCACCGGGGCCTACGCGCATCGGCCAGAAGCGGCAGCGGGGCTGACCAATGTCCGGACCGTGCTATGGCGCGCAAACGTCGCACGCGATCGGCTGTCGGTCGCTGCGCGCAACAGCCTGGGTGCCATCTCGACCCTGTTCCTGCTGCCCGAGGCGGTCGCGCGGGAGATGCTCGCGCTCGCCCACACCCGCGCTCAAGCTGCCCAAGCGACATCAGCCACGCCAGAGCCCACCGCCGAGGAGGAATCCGAAGACCTGTACCGCGACGTGCAGGCCAAGGGGTTCGAATTCACCAAAGACCGCGTGAATGCGCTCGACTGGGTCGAAATGCAGGAGCTCGTCGCGGGCCTGCTGCGCGCCATGGGCTACAAGACGCGCATCTCGCCCAGCGGCTCGGATCGCGGCAAGGACATCGTCGCCTCGCCCGACGGCCTGGGCTTTGAAGACCCGCGCATCATCGTCGAGGTCAAGCACCGCGAGGCCGCGATGGGTTCGCAGGAAATTCGCAGCTTCCTTGGTGGCCGCCACGATCACGACAAGGGCTTGTACGTGAGCACCGGCGGTTTCACCAAGGACGCACGCTACGAGGCCGAGCGCGGCCGGATTCCGATCACGCTGATGGACCTGGATGATCTGGTGAAGGCGCTGCTCGAACATTACGAGCAGCTCGATGTGGAAATGCAGCGCCTGATCCCGCTGCGCAAGGTGTACTGGCCCGCCTGAGACCCTGCCGCACTACGCTTCGTGACCGCAACCCCCGCCCCGCCCCCCGGGCACTACGAAAACTTCCCCGTCGCCTCGTGGCTGTGCCCGCCGCAGTTGCGCGCGCCGATTCGCGCGATTTACGCGTTCGCGCGCACGGCCGACGACATCGCGGATGAAGGCGACGTGAGTGCCGAGGAGCGCCTTGCGGATCTGCACGCCTACCGGGTCGATTTGCTGGCGTGCAGCAGCGGCGAGGCATTCAGCCCGCGCTGGGCCGCAGTCTTCGCGCCGCTGCAGCACGAAATAACCCGCCACCGGCTACCCGTGCCGCTGCTCGCCGACCTGCTGGCCGCTTTCGAGCAAGACGTCGTGATGACGCGCGCCGGCAGCGCCTTTGCCGACCGCGCCGCGCTGCTCGATTACTGCCGCCGCTCGGCCAACCCGGTGGGGCGGCTGCTGCTGCATCTGTACGGCGTGCACGACGTCGTGGCACTGGCGCAAAGCGATGCGATCTGCAGCGCCTTGCAGCTCATCAATTTCTGGCAGGACCTGAGCGTGGACCTGCCGCGCGGCCGCCACTACCTGAGCGACGCCGACTGCGCCACCCATGGCGTGAGTCGCGCTGACCTGGCGGCACAAAGGCGCTCTGCCGCCAGTGACGCTCTCATCCTGGACTGCGCCGCCTGGGCGCGCGCGCTGATGCTTGAAGGCGCACCGCTCACGCAGCGCCTGCCCACGCGCATGGGCTGGGAGCTGCGCCTGGTGGTGCAAGGGGGCCTCACGGTACTGGCCAAGGTGCAAGCGCTGGGTGGGGCCAGCCTGCACCAGCGCCCGCGCCTGCGCGCCTGGGATGTGCCCGCGCTGCTGTGGCGAGCGTGGCGCATGAAACTACCAATTTGATAGCTGTTTGCGCTTATCCATCAAGCGCTGGAGGCCGATTTGGCTTGAAACCACGATCTTGGGGCAGGTGTCTGCCCGCATGGGACAATCGCCCCCCGATGACCCCCGAGCAATACGTTCAGAACAAGGCCGCCGCCTCCGGCAGCAGTTTTTATTACGCCTTCCTCTTTTTGCCCAAGGAGCGGCGCGCCGCGATCACCGCCTTCTACGCCTTCTGCCGCGAGGTGGACGATGTGGTGGACGAGGTGCACGACAAGGACGTGGCTCGTGCCAAGCTGGCCTGGTGGCACGGCGAGGTGTCGCAGGCCTTCGATGGCCAGCCCACGCACCCGGTGATGCGCGCACTGCTGGTGCACGCGGGCAGCTACCGCATCCTGCCCGATGCGCTGCACGGCATCATCGAAGGCTGCGAGATGGACCTGAAGTACGACGGCTACGAAGACTTCGAGGGCCTGGCCAACTACTGCCACCATGTGGCGGGCATCGTCGGCGAGGTCTCGGCGCGCATCTTCGGCCAGCAGGATGAGACCACCACGCAGTACGCGCACAAGCTCGGGCTGGCGCTGCAGCTCACCAACATCATCCGCGACATCGGCGAGGACGCTCTGCGCGGGCGGGTCTATCTGCCGCAAACCGATCTGCGACAGTTTGGCGTGACGCCCGAGGACATCGCCCAGCGCCGCTACGGCGAGCCGTTCACGCAGCTCATGCGCTTTCAGGCCGAGCGCGCGCAGCGCTGCTACGACGAGGCGCTGGCGCTGCTGCCCGCGCTGGATAGACGCAACCAGAAACCCGGCCTGATGATGGCCAGCATCTACCGCACGCTGCTGCGCGAGATCGAGGCGAGCGACTTTCAGGTGCTGCACCAGCGCATCGCCCTCACGCCGATGCGCAAGCTCTGGCTGGCGTGGAAGGTGCAAGCGCTGGGCCGGATGTGATGGCGGACATGGCTGCCGCGCGGAACGGCTGCGCGTGAACGTCTGCATCGTCGGCGCGGGCTGGGCGGGCTGCGCTGCCGCCGTCGAGGCCGTGCTCGCGGGCCATGCCGTCACCCTGATCGAAGCCGCGCGCGAACCCGGCGGGCGAGCGCGCACGCTGGCCACCCGCCGCACCGATGGCTCGACGCTGCTGCTCGACAACGGCCAGCACATCCTGATCGGTGCCTACACCGAATGCCTGCGACTGATGCGCGAAGTGGGCGTCCATCCCGATACCGCGCTGCACCGCGAGCCGCTGGCGCTGGTTTTTCCCGACCGCGGCGGCCTGACCTTGCCCGATCTTGCGGCGCCGCTGGATGCGTTCGTCGGCATCGCCCGCGCACGCGGTTGGTCCCCCGCCGAACGCATGGCGCTGTTGGTACGCGCCACGCGCTGGGCTCTGATGCGTTTTCGCTGCGCGCCGCACAAGAACGTGGCGCAGCTCTGCCACGGGCTGCCCGAGCGCCTGATGCAGGAATTCATCGCGCCGCTGTGCGTCTCGGCGCTCAACACGCCGCCCGAGCAGGCGAGCGGCCAGGTATTCCTGACCGTGCTGCACGACAGCCTTTTGGGTGGGCGCGGCGGCTCCAACCTGCTGTTGCCGCGTCTGCCGCTGGGCGCGCTACTGCCCGAGCCCACGCTGCGCTGGCTGCAAGCGCGCGGCCACGCGGTGCGGCTTGGGCAGCGCGTACAGGCGCTGGCGCGCGTAGGCAGTCGCTGGCTGGTGGATGGCGAGGCGTTCGATGCGGTGCTGCTCGCCTGCCCCAATACCGAGGCGGCGCGGCTGGTGGGCGGGGCGGAGGCAGCGCCCAGTCTGCTGCCGCGCCTGCAGGCCTGGGCGCAGAGCGCGCAGACGCTGGCCTTTGGCGCGATCGCCACCATCTATGCCGAATTGCCCGGGGCGACGGCGCCGCTGTTGCCGCGTGCCATGCTGGCGCTGCGTGCAGCGCCCGGGCAACCAGCGCAATTCGTTTTTGACTGCGGACGTTTGCGCGGGCATTGCGGCGTGCTCGCTTTTGTCGTCAGCGCCTTTGCCGGTGAGCGTGAAGCGCTACAAGAACAGGTATTGCGCCAAGCGGCGCAACATCTGGGGCTCGCAGGGTTGGAGGTGCTGCAGACCGTAGTGGAAAAGCGCGCCACCTTTGCCTGCACCCCGGCGCTGGTGCGCCCGGCGCCGGCAATTACTCCGGACCTGCTGGCCTGCGGCGACTATGTCGCTGGGCCCTATCCGGCCACGCTGGAAGGCGCTGTGCGGCTCGGCGTGGCAGCCGCCCGCGCGCTCCAGGGGCCAGAACCAGACGCAGCGCTGCGCTGACCAGCCATCACGCCCAAGGACGCCTACAGCCCCAGCGCCAGGTGCGCCTCTTCAGTCATCATGGAGCGATCCCAGGGCGGATCAAACACGATGTTCACCGTCACTTCCTCGACCCGCGGCAGGTTCAGAATCTTGTCGTTCACCTCGTTGGCGATGACCTCGCCCATGCCGCAACCTGGAGCGGTCAGCGTCATGTCGACGATCACGCGCAGCTTGCCGGCTTCCTGTTCGTAGGGCTCGACCTCGCATTTGTAGACCAGGCCCAGGTCGACGATGTTGACCGGGATTTCCGGATCGTAGCAGGTGTGCAGCTGCTCCCAGATCAGGCGCTTGACTTCCTCGTCGCTGGTGTCGTCGCCGTCGTGCACCACGTTCATGGCCTCGGGCTTGTCCTTGCCGATGGCATCGGCATCGGCGCCGCCCAGGCGCACCAGGCGGCCCTCCACGAGCAGCGTGAACGAGGTTCCCAGTGCCTGCGTGATCTCGGCCCAGGTGCCTTCCTGCAGCTCAAACGGCGTGCCGTAGGGCACCAGTTCGCCGACCACGTCGCGCCTGACCAATACCGATTCGCGTGAACGCGCCATGGTGTCTACTCTCCAGAATTCGCTGTTTCAGTGGTGGCCGTGCCAGCCTGACCGGCAATGGCATGCATCAGCGCATGCCAGCCCAGCAGCGCACACTTGATGCGGCTGGGGTAGCGGCGCACGGCGGCGAGCGCCACGAGCTTGCCGATCTCCACATCGTCGGGGTCGATCTCGCCGGTGAGCACGCCGCGGAAATGCTGCTGCAGCTCCTTGGCAAGCTGCACGTCCCGCCCCTTGATGGCCTCGGTCATCATCGAGCTCGAAGCCATGCAGATGGCGCAGGCCTGCCCGCTGAAGGCAATGGCCTTGATCTGATCACCGTCGAGCTCCAGCTCGACCGCGATTTTGTCGCCACACGAAGGGTTGGTGCCCTGGGCCTGGTGCGTGGGGTGGGCCAGGTGGCCGAAATTGCGTGGCGCACGCTTGTGCTCCATCACGATTCCGCGCTGCTCATCGCAAGGCTTTCACGGCATGGGCCACGGCGGCGATCAGGCGATCGACTTCGCCCGGCGTGTTGTAGATGGCAAAAGACGCGCGCGTGGTCGGCCCCTGCACCAGTTGATCCAGGAGCGGCTGCGCGCAGTGGTGGCCGGTGCGCACCGCAATGCCGCGCTCATCGAGCAGCGTGCCGATATCGTGCGGATGGGCGTCCGTGGCAACGAACGAGACCAGCGCCGCCGTCGTGGCGTGCGGCGCAAGCACGCGTACGCCGTCGATGCCCCGCAGGCCTTGCAGCGCCTGCGCGCGCAAGGCGTGTACATAAGCATCAATCGCCGCACGGCCCATGCGCTCGATGAACCGCGCCGCAGCGGCCAGGCCGACGGCGCCGCCGACGTTCGGTGTGCCGCCCTCCAGGCGCGCGGGCAATTCGGCAAACCCGGCGTCCTCGTAGCGCGTCCAGTCCACCATGTCGCCGCCGAGGCGCAGGGGATACAATTTTTCTAGCGCCGAGCGCTTGCCCACCAAGGCGCCAGTACCCATCGGGCCATACATCTTGTGGCCCGAGAAGACCATGAAGTCGCAGGCCAGATCGGACAGCTTGGGCACCGCATGGCTCACCGCCTGGGCGGCGTCCAGCACCGTCAGCGCGCCGGCATCGTGCGCCAGCTGAAGCAGCGCCTCATACGGCGGGCGCTCCCCGGTGGCGTTGGCGCTGGCAGTGATGGAAAACACGCGCGTGCGCGGTGACAGCAATGCCTTCAGATCGGCCTCATGCACGCGACCTTCGCCATCGGCACGAAGGATGCGCAGCTTCGCACCAGTCAGACGCGCCGCGTGCTGCCACGGGATGATGTTGGCATGGTGCTCCAGGCCGCTGACGATGATTTCATCGCCCTCGCGCAGCCAGGCGTGGCCCTTGCCTCCCGCCCAGAGGCCGTTGGCGATGGTGTTGAGCGCCTCGGTGGTACCGGAGGTGAACACCAGCTCATGCGCCTTGCCTGCGCCGACAAAGCGCTTGAGCACCGCACGCGCGCCATCGAAGGCGTCGGTCGCACGCTGGCTCAGGGTGTGCACGCCGCGGTGGATATTGGCGCGGTCGTGCTCCTCAAAGTGGCGCATGGCGTCCAGCACCTCCAGCGGCATCTGCGTCGTCGCGCCGTTGTCCAGATAGGCCAGCGCATGCCCATGCACCTGCTGATGCAGCACAGGGAACAGCGCCCGCACCGCCGCAACATCCAGGCCGTGCGCCAGCATGCCCGCATCACCCATGGACCGGCTCCCTGTGCCATTGCGCGGCGATAGCCTCGGTCAACCACGGGCCGTCAACCCACTGCGTGAGCGGCGCCTCGCCGTCGTCCAGCGCATCGCCGAGGCAGCGCGCCAGCACGGCGCGAGCCATGCCCTCCACGATCAGGGCGCGCGCGGTAGCGTCGTCCAGCCCACGCTGGCAGGCGTAAAACAGCGCATCCTCGGGGAGCTGGCCCCAGGTAGCGCCGTGCACCGCCTGCACCGCATCGTGCAGGATTTCCAGATGCGGGCGCAGCTGCATGTGCGGCTGGCCTTCAAGGGCAATGCCGGTGAGGCGCTGAAACACGTCGGCCTCGTCCGCGCCGGGTGCAATGCGTGCGTAAGCGTTGGACACCGACTTCGCCTTGCCGCCGGCCAGCGTCAGCGTTTCGACCTGGTGGCGCGTATGCGGCGCGGCCAGTTGACCGACCATCTGATAGTCCAGCGCCTGATCGGCATTGAGCACCAGCGCGGCATGGCGTGATTCGGCACCGCGTTCGATCAGCTCCACCGTATTGCGCTGCAGGTGGTAGCCGCAGCCGGTGGCGGCGAGCGCCTGTGCGTAATGCGCCTTGCCCTGCAGCGCCACCTGCACATGGTGCGCGACGCGATCCCTGGCGTCGGGCGTGACGATGCGCAAATGCTGCATGTGCGCCCCCGCCGCCAGGCGGATCTGGGCGACCAGGTTTTGCGCCACGCCATCCGGCTGCTGCGGCCAGGCGTGCTCTTCGATCAGTACCAGCCGTGCGCCTTCCTGCAGCTCAACGATGAGCGCCGGGGCCTGCACGGCACCCGCAGCGCGGTGGCTGAGGCGCACCACGGCCGCTTCGGCAGAGGCCGGCACCTGCAGATGCAAGGCGCTCGTGCACAGCGCTCGGTGCGCCCAGGCGAACGGTGCGGCGCGGTCGTCTTGCGGCGCAGGCAAATGCGCCAGCAGCACCGAGCGATCGTTGGCATCGAGTGCATTCAGCGTGCGCACGTTCACGCTCTTGCCGGCGCTTTGCTCCACGCTCCAGCCGCTGGCCGTTTCTTGCGGCAGCTCGGCCTGCATCCATCGCTCGAGCACTGGCGGTGGCAGGGCGCGAAAGTGCTCGCTGCGCCGACCCGGCCAACCGAGCCGCTGCGCCTGTTCGCGCGCGGCCTGGCGCTGTGCAAGAACGTCGCTCATGCGGCTGCTCCCGCAGCCGCTGCATGCTGCTTGAAGCCGGTGCGCGCAATGCTGCGAGCCAGCTCCATGTCGCCCTCTTCGGCGATCTTGCCGCCATCCAGGCGCAGCACGGCGTCCGGATGCAGCGATTCAATCATCTGCAGATAGTGCGAAATGATGATGAAAGCGGTGCCTTCGCCGCGCAGGCGCTCCACCAGCTTGACCACCGCACGCACGCCATCCACGTCCATGCCCGAATCGATTTCGTCAAGCATCGCCAGCTTGGGCTGCATCAGCGCCAGCTGCAGCAACTCGTTGCGCTTGCGCTCGCCACCCGAAAATCCTTCGTTCACCGGACGCCCCAGCATGCTCGCGGGCAGGCCCAGCTCCTTGGCCGCCGCCTTGGCGCTGGCGAGAAAGTCAAATGCATCCTGCGGTTCTTCGCCACGCGCCTGGCGCACGGCGTTCAGCGCGGTACGCACGAACAGGTTGTTTTTCACGCCGGGCACATCGGGCGGTGCCTGAAACGAGACAAACAGTCCGGCGCGCGCGCGCTCATGTGCCTCCAGCTCCAGCAGATTCTTGCCATCGAGCACCGCCTGGCCCGACACCACCTGGTAGCTCGGATGCCCCGCCAGCGCCATACCCAGTGTGCTCTTGCCACTGCCGTTGGCGCCCATCAGCACCACCAGGCTGCCCGGCTGCACATCGAGCGAAACCGCCTGCAGCACGGTGCGCTCGCCGATATCGACACGCAAGTCACGTACCTGCAGCAAGGCGTGGGAAACACTCATGATTGGACTCTCTTCTTCAAAATTTCTGAAACGCTGTCGGCGCTGGATCAACCCACCGAACCTTCGAGCGAGACCGCGAGCAGCGCCTTGGCTTCCAGCGCAAACTCCATCGGCAGCTCTTCGAGCACCGCCTGGCAAAAGCCACCGACGATCAGCGCGGTCGCCTCCTCGGGTTCGATGCCGCGCTGCTGGCAGTAGAACAGCCGCTCCTCGGAGATGCGGGTGGTGGTCGCTTCGTGTTCGACGACGGCGTCGGCGCGCGCGGTGTCGATGTAGGGAAAGGTATGCGCGCCGCAATGCGTGCCGATCAAGAGTGAATCGCACTGCGTGTGGTTGTGCGCGCCCGAGGCACCGGGGTTGATGCGCACCAGCCCGCGGTAGCTGTTTTGCGCATGGCCGGCGCTGATGCCCTTGGAGACGATGCGGCTCTTGGTGTTCTTGCCCAGGTGCACCATCTTGGTGCCGGTGTCCGCCTGCTGATAGTGGTTGGAGACGGCAATCGAATAGAACTCGCCGCTGGATTCATCGCCACGCAGGATCACGCTGGGGTACTTCCAGGTGACGGCCGAGCCGGTCTCGATCTGCGTCCAGGCAATGCGCGAGCGCTTGCCCGCGGCCAGCCCTCGCTTGGTCACCAGGTTGTAGATGCCGCCGACGCCGTTTTCGTCGCCCGGATACCAGTTCTGAACCGTGGAGTACTTGATGAAGGCATCGTCGTGCGCGATCAGCTCGACCACCGCCGCGTGCAACTGGTTTTCGTCGCGCTGCGGCGCGGTGCAGCCTTCGAGGTAGCTCACATCACTGCCTTCTTCGGCAATGATCAGCGTGCGCTCAAACTGCCCGGAATTGGCCGCATTGATGCGAAAGTAGGACGACAGCTCCATCGGGCAGTGCACGCCCTTGGGGATGTAGACGAAGGAGCCGTCGGAAAACACCGCGGAGTTGAGCGCCGCGTAGTAGTTGTCGGTCACGGGCACCACCGTGCCGAGGTATTTCTCGATCAGCTCCGGGTGGTGCTCCACGGCATGGGAGAACGAGCAAAAGATGACACCGACGTCGGCCAACTGCTTGCGAAACGTAGTGCCGACCGAGACCGAGTCGAACACCGCATCCACCGCCACGCCGGCCAGCGCCGCGCGCTCGTGCAGCGGCACGCCGAGTTTTTCGTAGGTTTCCAGCAGCTTGGGATCGACCTCGTCGATGCTCTTGGGCTTGTCCTTGGCCGATTTGGGCGCGTTGTAGTAGCTGATCGCCTGATAATCGATGGGCGAGAGGTGCAGATAGGGCCAGGTGGGAGCCTCCATCTTGAGCCAGCGCTCGAACGCTGCCAGGCGCCACTTGAGCAGGAACTCGGGTTCCTTCTTTTTGCGCGAGATCGCCCGGATGGTGTCTTCATTCAGCCCCGGCGGCAGCGAATCGGTTTCGATGTCGGTGACGAAGCCGTGCTGGTAGCTGCGCTGCAGGGCCTGCGTCAACGCCTCATCCTGGGGCTTGTCTTCTATGGCCGAGGCGGCGCTCACGGTGTCCACGGGTTCGGTCATGGGTCTCGCTGTGGGAATGCGTTAAATGTGCATATCATATGCACCTTTAGCGACTGGGTAGCCGGGAGGGTCTTGCGGCTGCGGCCGCAATGACGGCAACGCCGCCCAAGGACGGCGCTGTGCTCGTCAAGTACCGGTGCCTGACCGAACCAGTGTCGGGAACCCCGAACTTTACTTCAGAGCCGCCAAAGCTGCATTGAAGGTGCTGCTGGGGCGCATCACCGTCTCCAGCTTGGCCACGTCGGGAAGGTAATAGCCGCCGATGTCCACATGCTTGCCCTGCACCGCGTTGAGTTCATCAACGATCTTCGCTTCGTTGTCCGTCAGCGTCTTTGCCAGCGGAGCGAACTTGGCGGCAAGCTCGGCATCATCCTTTTGCGCCGCCAACTCCTGCGCCCAGTACAGCGCCAGATAGAAATGGCTACCCCGGTTGTCCAGCTCGCCGGTGCGCCGGCTCGGGCTCTTGTTGTTGTCCAGCAGCTTGCCGGTGGCGGCATCGAGCGCCTTGGCTAGAACCACGGCCTTGGCGTTGTGGTTCTTGAGGCCCAGCTCTTCCAGGCTCACCGCCAGCGCCAGGAATTCGCCCAGCGAATCCCAGCGCAGGTGGTTTTCCTCGACCAGTTGCTCCACATGCTTGGGCGCCGAGCCGCCGGCGCCGGTCTCGTACATGCCGCCGCCCGCCAGCATGGGCACGATGGAGAGCATCTTGGCGCTGGTGCCCAGCTCCATGATGGGGAACAGATCGGTGAGGTAATCGCGCAGGATGTTGCCGGTGGCGCTGATGGTGTCCAGACCGCGCACGATGCGCTCAAGCGTATAGCGCATGGCACGCACCTGGCTCATGAGATGGATTTCCAGCCCCTTGGTGTCGTGCTCGTTCAGGTACATCTTCACCTTGGTGATGAGCTGATTCTCGTGCGGGCGGTACGGATCGAGCCAGAAGACGACGGGCATGCCGGAGTTGCGCGCACGCGTGACGGCGAGCTTGACCCAGTCGCGGATGGCGGCATCGGTGGTGCGGCACATGCGCCAAATATCGCCCTGCTCGACGTTCTGTTGCAACAGCACCTCGCCGCTGGCGTTGTCGGTGATCTGCACCGTGCCGTCTTCCGAAATCTCGAAGGTCTTGTCGTTGGAGCCGTACTCCTCCGCGCCCTGCGCCATCAGGCCGACGTTGGGCACCGTGCCCATCGTGGTGGGGTCAAACGCCCCATGCCATTTGCAGAAGTTGATCATCTCCTGGTAGATGCGCGCAAAGGTCGATTCCGGCATCACCGCCTTGACTTCCTTCAGGCGCCCATCGGCGCCGTACATCTTGCCGCCGTTACGGATCATCGACGGCATGGAGGCATCGACGATGACGTCGTTGGGCGAATGGAAATTGGTGATGCCCTTGTCGGAATCGACCATCGCCAGCTCCGGCCCATTGGCATGGCAGGCATGCAGGTCGGCGCGAATTTCTTCCTGAACGCTCTTGGGCAGCGTGGCAATCTTGTTGTACAGATCGACCATGCCGTTGTTCACGTTCACGCCCAGCTGGTCCAGCACCTTGGCGTGCTTGGCAAACGCGTCCTTGTAGAACACGCGCACGCAGTGGCCGAAGACGATGGGGTGCGAGACCTTGAGCATGGTCGCCTTGACGTGCAGCGAAAACAGCACACCGGTCTTGCGCGCATCGTCGATCTGCTCCTGGTAGAACTCGAGCAAGGCCTTCTTGCTGAAGAACATCGAGTCGACCACGTCGCGCTCGAGCAGGCTGACCTTGGGCTTGAGTACGAGGGTCTTGCCCCCCTTGGTCACCAGCTCCATGCGCACCTCGCGCGAGCGGTCCAGCGTGATCGAGAGCTCGTCGTTGTAAAAATCACCGCGCTTCATGTGCGAAACGTGGGTGCGCGAAGCGGCCGACCACTCGCCCATCTTGTGCGGATGCTTGCGCGCATAGGCCTTGACGGCCTTGGGCGCGCGGCGATCGGAGTTGCCCTGGCGGATCACCGGGTTGACCGCGCTGCCGGTGCAGCGTTCGTAGCGCGTGCGAATGCTCTTTTCTTCGTCGTTTTTGGGCGCATCCGGGAAATCGGGGATCTTGTAGCCCTTACCCTGCAGCTCCTTGATCGCCGCCTTGAGCTGGGCCACGGTAGCGCTGATGTTGGGCAGCTTGATGATGTTGGCATCGGGCTGCAAGGTCTTCTTGCCCAGTTCGGCCAGGGTGTCGGGCACTTTTTGGCCATCGCTCAGCAGCTCGGGGAACTGCGCCAGAATGCGCGCCGACAGCGAAATGTCGCTGCTTTGCATGTGGATGCCGGCCGAGGCGGCGAACGCCTGCACGATGGGCAACAGGGACGCGGTGGCGAGGCGCGGGGCCTCGTCGGTCAGCGTGTAGATGATGGATGTCTCTGGTGTGCTCATCGCGCAAGCCTCCGAAAATGGCGGAAAACAATGAAAGTCGCGGCCCGGATCACGGGCCTTGGACCAAATTTTCATGATATCTGAGATGGATTTCATTTGGCAAAAAATCCGCCCTCCTTCACCCTGCGCCCAGCAAAAAGGGCCTTTGACGCCAAGCCAAAGACCCTTGCAGTGAATGCCGAACGCGTCGGCCAGCCATCAGCCGAAATTCTTCTCGGCAAACTGCCAGTTGATGAGGTGGTCCATCACCGTCTCGACGAACTTCGGGCGCGCGTTGCGGTAGTCGATGTAGTAGGCGTGCTCCCACACGTCCACCGTCAACAGCGGCTTGTCGGCGCCGGTCAGCGGGGTCGCCGCATTGCTGGTGTTGACGATGTCGACGCTGCCGTCCGCCTTCTTCACCAGCCAGGTCCAGCCCGAGCCGAAATTGCCGCCGGCGCTTTTCACGAAGGCTTCGCGGAAGGCCGCGTAGCTGCCCCATTTGGCGTCGATCGCCTTGGCCAGCGCACCACCGGGATGGCCGCCGCCATTGGGCTTCAGGCTGTGCCAGAAGAAGGTGTGGTTCCAGATCTGCGCGGCGTTGTTGAAGATACCGCCGCTGGATTTTTTGACGATGTCCTCGAGCGTCATGTGCTCGAACTCGGTGCCTTTTTGCAGGTTGTTCAGGTTGGTGACATAGCCGTTGTGGTGCTTGCCGTAGTGAAATTCCAGCGTTTCCTTGCTGATGTGGGGCGCCAGTGCGTCCATGGCATAGGGAAGAGCGGGCAATTCGTGTTGCATGGTGTGTTCCTTTCGTTGTCTGTCAATGAACCGGTTGCCGCCAGTCAGCGCGGCAAACCCGACCATTGTAGGAAGGTCCGTGCCTGACTGCCCGCCCTGATTCGGGCAGCCCCATCGCCTACTGCGAGATTCTGCGAGATTCAGCCGCCCGAGCCGCGCAGGGCGGCGAAATCGGCCCGCTCCAGCAGCAGCGACACCAGCACGCCCGCCACCAGCCCCCAGAACGCGGCGCCGATGTTCAGGATCGTCAAATCCGTCACCGTCACCAGAAACGCCACCAGCGCGCCGAGCGAAAAACGCCCGGCGAACGAGGCGACGAACGCCGTCTGCAGCACGCGCAGCATGGCCAGCCCAGCCAGCGTGGCGATGAACGCCGGGGGCGTGGCCAGCATCAGCCGGGTGAACAAGGGCGACAGCAGGCCGAAAGCCATCGCCAGCAGGCCGACGACCAGCGCGCCGGTGTAGTGGCGCCGCTGCTCTCCCGAGGAAATGATGATGGCATTGGTCGGCCCGGTCAGGCAGGTCGATACCGTGCCGACAAAGGCGCTGACCATGGAGCCGATGCCGCAGGCCAGCGTGACCGCGTTGACCGGCGCCTCGTGCCCAGCCACCTTCAGCACCGCCACGCCCTGCCCGTTCTGCACCACCAGCACGGTGATGGCCAGCGGCAGCACCAGCTCGATCATGGCCTGCAGCGACCAGGCCGGTGCGTAGAGGTGGGGGCGCGCCAGCACCATGCTGGCATCGAGCTGCGGCGCAAACCGCGCCGACAGCACCACGGCAATCGCGCCGACCAGCAGCGCGCCGAGCATGGGCGGCAGGCGCTTGCCCAGGCGCGGCCAGCCGCTCAACAGCAAGAAGGCGACGACCATGGGCGCTGCGATCGGCACGTCCTGGTGCAGCGCCCGCACCAGGTCGGTGCCAAAGCGCAGGAACACGCCAGCCACCATCCCCATCACGATCGGCATGGGCACGGCCGCCATCGCGCGCCGCACCCAGCCGCTGATGCCCAGCAGCAGCAGCAGCACGCCGGTGGCAAAAAACGCGCCAATCACCTGGGCAAAACTCAGGTGCTCGAGCGCCGGGCCGACCAGCACCGTGCCCGGGATGGTCCAGAAGAACGCCAGCGGCTGGCGGTAGCGCCAGGACATCAAGAGCGTGATGAGCCCGTTGAGAAAAAAGGCGCCAAAAATCCACGAGGCCAGATCCGACTCCGACAGCCCGCCGCGCAGCCCGACCGAGAGAATGACCGCCACCGGGCCGGTCGCCGCAAAGATGAAGCCGATCAGGCCGTTGACCGCATAGGTCACACCGACATCGCGGCGCAGCGCGGCCCAGCGGGGGGCGGCCTGAGCGGGTGCTTCGATCGAGAGCACGGGCAGGCTCCTACAGCAGGCGCGGCTGTGCCACGGTCAGGTCGAGTTCGCCCTCGGCCAGGCGGGCGTGCACCGGCGCGCCGGTACGCACCTGGGACGGACGCGTCAGCACCTGCCCCTGCGCATCGGTCAGCAGTGCGTAGCCGCGCGCAAGCACCTGCTGCGGATCGACCAGCTGCAGGCGCAGCGCGGTGCGTTCCAGGCGCTCGGCATGGCGCGCCAGGCTGCGCTCGAAAATACGAGGGAAATCGCCCTCCAGCGCTTGCTGCACCTGCGCACTGCGCTCCAATTTGAAGAGTGCTGCATGGCGCAGGCGCTGTGCCTGGTTGGCCAGGCGCAATTGCGCCGCCGCGACCAGACCCGAAGGGCGCCCCAGGCGCTGCGCTGCGCCGTCGAGGCGCTGGTGGCCGCCATCGATCTGGCGCTGCAGCGCCTGCGTCAAGCGCTCTTGCACCAGCTGCAGCGCCCCGAGCCAGTCTGCGCGCGGCTGCGCCACCAGTTCGGCGGCAGCAGTGGGCGTGGGCGCGCGCAGGTCGGCGCAGAAATCGGCGATGGTGAAATCCGTCTCATGCCCCACGCCGCTGACGAGGGGCACGGGGCTGCGCACGATGGTGCGTGCCAACGCCTCGTCATTGAAGGCCCAGAGGTCTTCCATCGAGCCACCGCCGCGCACCAGCAAGATGACATCGATCGGCGGATGATTCAAAGGCTTTTTGGCCTCTGACGCTTGCCCAGCATGCGTTAGCAGATACAACTGTGATAGCGCTTCGCACAGCGTTGCGGGCGCTGCCGCGCCCTGCACCTGCGCTGGCGCCAGCACCACGGGGATATGCGGCACGCGCCGCGCCAGCGTGGTCGCCACGTCGTGCAGCGCGGTGGCGCCCAGCGAGGTGACCAGCCCGATGGCGCGCGGCATCACCGGCAGCGGACGTTTGCGCGCGGCATCGAACAAGCCTTCGGCCTCCAGCCTGGCCTTGAGGCGCAAAAACTGCTCGAACAACTGCCCCTGCCCGGCCTGGCGCATGTCCTCCACGATGAGCTGCAGATCGCCGCGGGCCTCGTACACGCCCAGGCTGGCGCGCAGCTCCACCTGGTCGCCATCGCGCGGGTTGAACGTGAGCTGGCCGGCGGCGCGGCGAAACATCGCGCAGCGCAACTGCCCCTGCGCATCCTTGAGCGTGAAGTAGCAATGTCCGCTGGCCGCGCGCGAGAAGCCCGCCAGCTCGCCGCGCACCGCCAGCGGGTTGAAGCGCGCCTGCAGACTGTCCGCCACGGCGCGGCACAGCGCGCCAACCTCCCAGATCAGCGGCGCGGTTGCGTGGTTTTGGGGTTCAAACACAGGCGGGACAAGGGCTTGCGCCCGGTGTCTGCGAAGCAGTCATCCACAGAAAGGCTGCCGTGGTTGACGAAAGCATGAAAGTGCAAGCGATAGCACGAAAATCACCAACGCACGTGTAACTCATTGATTTAATTGATGTTTTTGTAGCTCAATTTTTAGGCAATGCGTGCAAAACACCAGTGGATGCGCTCCGGACCCGCTTGTACCGCCAGTTACCCACAAAGTTATCCACAGAAAAGGTGGAAGACTTTCGTTGCTCGTCCTGCAGCCCGGTCTCGGCAGCTGCGCAATGTCGGTGCGCCATAATCAAACGCTTGCATCCAACTGCGCGGAGTACGCATTGTTTTCGATCATACAAGCCTCGGGCTGGCCGATCTGGCCACTCATCGCCTGCTCCATCGCCGCGCTCGCGCTCATCATCGAGCGCTTCATTTCCCTGCAGACGCGACGCGTTGCGCCGCCCAAGCTGCTCGATGAAGCCATCGCCGTCACCGCGCGCGGTCTGCCGGCGCCGGATGTCGTCACCCAGCTGGAACAGAACAGCGCCCTGGGCGAGGTGCTGGCCAGCGGCATCCGCCAGCTCGTCAGCCAGCCGCGCAGCTCGCCGGATGAGATTCGCGCGGCGATGGAAGGCAGCGGCCGGGCGATGGCGCACCGGCTGGAAAAATACCTCAACGCGCTGGGCACCATCGCCTCGGCAGCGCCGCTGCTGGGCTTGCTCGGCACGGTGGTCGGCATGATCGAGATTTTCGGCGCACAGGCCGGTGCCGGCGCCGTCGGGCAGGTGGCCGGCGGCGGCAACCCGGCGCAGCTGGCGCATGGCATTGCGATGGCGCTGTACAACACGGCCTTCGGTCTGATCATTGCCATACCGTCGCTGTTTTTCTGGAAGTACTTCCGCAGCCGCGTCGATGCCTACGTGCTGCAACTCGAACTGGCCAGCGACCGCTTCTTGCGCCACCTGGCCCAGCTGGGCCAGCGCAAGCCCTGAGAGCGTGAGAGCACAGGCATGAACTTTCGCGCCAGCCCCCGGGAAGAGCCCCGGATCGACCTGATCCCGTTCATTGACGTGTTGCTGGTGATCCTGATCTTTCTCATGCTCACCACGACCTACAGTCGTTTCACCGAGCTGCAGCTGACGCTGCCCGTGGCGGATGCGCAGCAGATGCGCGAGCGCCCGCGCGAGGTCATCGTCGCCGTCTCGGCCGAAGGACAGTACGCCGTCAACAAGACCACGCTGGCCGGCAAGGGCGTGCAGGCGCTGGCAGCTGCGCTGCAGGCGGCCATGCCCAGCGGCAGCGATCCGATTCTCATCATCAGTGCCGACGCGCTGGCGCCACACCAGTCCGTCGTCACGGTGATGGAAGCGGCACGCCGCGTGGGCCTGGCGCAGATCACCTTTGCCACCCAGAGCTCCGGCGGCGCCAAGGCATCTGCCGACCCGCAGTGACATGAGCGAGCGCCTGCGCCGCGCTTGGCAGCACCGTGGCGCACCAGCGCGGTTGCTGTGGCCGCTGTCCCAGCTCTACGGCGCCCTGGTGCGCCTGCGCCACGCGATCTACGCATGCCGCTGGCTGCGCAGCGAGCGCCTGCCGGTGCCGGTGATCGTCGTCGGCAACGTGGTGGCGGGCGGCAGCGGCAAGACCCCCGTCACCATCGCACTGGCGCAGCACCTGCGCGCCAGGGGCTGGCATCCGGGCGTGATCTCCCGCGGCTGGGGCCGGGCAACGCAGGACTGCCGCGCCGTGCTGCCGGCAAGCAGCGCTCGCGACGTCGGCGACGAGCCCCTGCTCATCGCCCGCCGCGCCCAGGTGCCGGTGTACGTTGCGCCGCGCCGTGCCGACGCGGGCCGCGCGCTGCTCGCCGCCCATCCCGCCACCGACATCCTGCTGTGCGACGACGGCCTGCAGCACCTGGCGCTGGCGCGCGATCTGGAACTCTGTGTCTTCAGCGATACGGGCGCTGGTAATGGCTGGCTGCTGCCTGCCGGCCCGCTGCGCGAGCCCTGGCCGCGTGCCGTGGATGCGGTGCTCTATCGCGGCACACCACCGGCGGGTGCGGCGCCGGCGTTTGCCGTTCAGCGCGCGCTGGCCGACCATGCCATCAGTGCCAACGGCGATGCGGTGGCGCTGGGCAGCCTCGTCGGCCAGCCGCTGCATGCGCTGGCGGGCATTGCCGAACCAGAGACTTTCTTTACCATGCTGCGCGCGCAGGGCTTGACGCTTGCGCGCACGCAGATCCTGCCGGATCATCATGATTTTGATAGCTGGCAGCGCCCTGCTGACAAGCGCGAATGCCTGATTTGCACCGAAAAAGACGCCGTCAAGCTCTGGCGGCACGCCAGCGACGCGCTGGCGGTGCCGCTGCAGACCACCCTGGCACCCGCCTTCCTGGACTGGCTGGACGCGCGCCTGGCCTCACTATCATCACGCCATGGACCCCAAACTGCTTGAACTGCTGGTCTGCCCCGTCACCAAGGGGCCACTCACCTACGACCGCGAGCGTCAGGAACTGGTCTCGCATAGCGCGCGCCTGGCCTACCCGGTGCGCGATGGCATCCCCATCCTGCTCGAGACCGAGGCACGCACGCTCAACGATGACGAGCTCGACACGAAGTGAACACGCCGCCCTTCACCGTCCTGATTCCGGCCCGCATGGCCTCCACGCGGCTGCCGGACAAGCCGCTCGCCGATATCGCCGGTGTGCCGATGGTGGTGCGCGTGGCGCAGCAGGCAGCCAGGAGCGGCGCGGCGCAGGTGGTGATTGCCGCCGACGATGCGCGCATCGTGCAGGCCTGTCAGGCCCATGGCGTGCAAGCGCAGCTCACACGCGCTGACCACGCCAGCGGCAGCGATCGCCTGGCCGAGGCCTGCGCACTGCTCGCGCTGGCACCCGACGCCATCGTCGTCAACGTGCAAGGCGATGAGCCGCTGATCGATCCGCAGCTGATCAACGCCGTCGCCCGGCTGCTGGCCGCGCAGCCGGACGCCGCCATGGGCACCGCCGCCCACCCGATTGCCAGCGCGGAGGATTTCGCCAACGCTAACGTGGTCAAAGTGGTCTGCGACGCGCGCGGCATGGCGCATTACTTCAGTCGCGCGCCGATTCCCCATGCGCGCGACGCGGCGACCGGCAGCGCCTGGTGGCAGACCGCCACGGCGGCGCGCATTGCACCATTGCGGCACATCGGCATCTACAGCTACCGCGCGGGTTTTCTGCGCGACTTCAGCGCGCTGGCGCCTGCGCCCACGGAGCAAATCGAGTCTCTGGAACAGCTGCGCGCCCTTTGGCACGGATTTCGCATAGCTGTGCACATCACGCCGGATGCACCGGGCGCCGGGGTAGACACTCCGGCCGACCTTGCACGCGTGCGCGAGTGGTTCTCCCGGCAGCCCGATCTGTAAGCAAAGGTGCGTGCTATTCTTGACCGCTTGCGCGCACTGCGGCGGCGCCGCCGATTTTCATAGTACGAGAGGACATCCATGAGACTGATACTGTTGGGCGCACCCGGCGCCGGCAAGGGCACGCAGGCGGCCTTCATCTGCAAGCAGTTCGGCATTCCGCAGATTTCCACCGGCGACATGCTGCGCGCCGCCGTCAAGGCAGGCACGCCGCTGGGCGTGAAAGCCAAGGCCGTCATGGATTCCGGCGCGCTGGTGAGCGACGACATCATCATCGGCCTGGTCAAGGAGCGCATCGCCGAGCCCGACTGTGCCAAAGGCTTTCTGTTTGACGGCTTTCCGCGCACCATCCCCCAGGCGGACGCGATGAAGGCGGCAGGGGTCAAGCTGGACTATGTGCTGGAAATCGACGTGCCGTTCGATGCCATCATCGAGCGCATGAGCGGCCGCCGCAGCCATCCGGCCTCGGGGCGCACTTACCATGTCACCTTCAACCCGCCCAAGGTCGCCGGCAAGGACGATGTGACCGGCGAGCCGCTGGTGCAGCGCGACGACGACAAGGAAGAGACCGTCAAGAAACGCCTGCAGGTCTACAGCGACCAGACGCGCCCGCTGGTCGACTACTACTCCAGCTGGGCCAAGGCCGACCCGGCTGCCGCGCCCAAATACCGCGCCATCAATGGCCTGGGCAACGTCGACGAGATCACCGCACGGGCACTGGCAGCCTTGTCCAGCTGAGGCGCCGTCGACCTGCACCCGAATCGCCCCGCTCCGCGGGGCTTTTTCATGGCTGCATCAGCTCCAGCATCAGGCGGATGCGAGCCTTCACCGGGCTCAATCCGCCCGCATCCTTCCAGGCTTGATCGGTGATGGGGCTGATGCAGCCCTCACCACAGCGTGATGCAATGCGCACCGCCACCCCCGCGGCGATCGCACGCCGCAGCGCCGCCTGCAGGCGCTCATGCAGCGTGCCATTGCCCGTGGCGGCTACCACGATGCCGTGAACGCCGCCGGCCACCAGAGCGTCGATCAGCATGCCGTCGCTGCCCGCGTGACTGAGCACGATCTCCACCCGGGGCCATTCCGGCGCCATGAAAGCGGGCGCCAGCAGCAATTCGCCATGACGCGGCGCCGCAGGCCGGGGAGGCGCTGCATGCGCCCAACGTACGTCCCCAGCCTGTACCCAGCCAAGTGGCCCGCCATCGAGCGAGGCAAACGCGTCCAGGCGTTGCGGGTGCACCTTGGCCACTTCACGTGCGCCATGGATGCTGCCCGCCACCACCGCCAGCACGCCACAGGCCTGCGGGTGCGCCGCCACGTCCACGGCATCCAGCAGGTTCTGCGGCCCGTCGGGGCAGAGTGCGGTTGCCGGGCGCATCGCGCAGGCAAGCACCACCGGCTTGTCGGCCGGCAACACCTCATGCAGCAGCCAGGCGGTTTCTTCCAGCGTGTCCGTGCCGTGGGTGATGACGATGCCTCCCACCGTGTCGTCGGCCAGGTGCGCCAGGCAGCGCTGCGCCAACTGCTGCCACACCGCATGCGTCATGTCCTTGCTATCGATGCGCGCCACCTCCTCTACCTGCAGTTCGCCACCCGCGGCCTGCATGAGCGCGGGAATACTGCCAACAAGTTGCTCCGCGCTCAGCTGCGCTGCCGTGTAGCTGTTGCCACCCACCGGCCCGGTGCCGGCAATCGTGCCGCCGGTACCCAGAATCACGATTTTTCTGCCCATGGGTTGCGCCTTTTTCAAAACTGATTGAAAATACAGTTACTGGATTAAACGACAGTTGTGCATTTCGCCATCGCCCTGCCAATCTACCGGAGCATCTCATGCCTGACCAGCCCAAGCTCACCAGCCGCCAGCAGCAGATCCTCGAACTCATCGAACGGGCCGTGGCGCAAACCGGTGCGCCGCCCACGCGCGCCGAAATAGCGCAGGAGCTGGGCTTCAAATCTGCCAATGCGGCCGAAGAACATCTCAAGGCCTTGGCGCGCAAGGGCGTGATCGAGCTCGTCAGCGGTACCTCCCGCGGCATCCGTCTGCGCAGCAGCGCTCTGCGCGAGATCAACACCCAGCGCGGCCTGCAGTTCAGTCTGCCCATCCCCAGCCTGGCGCAGCTCACTCTGCCGCTCATAGGCCGCGTCGCTGCCGGCTCGCCGATTCTGGCGCAGGAACATGTCGACCAGAGCTACACCATCGAAAGTACCCTGTTTGCCCACAAGCCGGATTACCTGCTCAAGGTGCGCGGCATGTCCATGCGCGACGCCGGCATCATGGACGGCGACCTGCTCGCCGTCAAAGCCACCCACGATGCCCGCAACGGCCAGATCATCGTCGCGCGGCTGGGAGACGAAGTCACCGTCAAACGCTTGCGTCGTAGTGGCGGCCAGATTGAACTGTTGCCTGAAAACCCCGACTACCCGGTCATCCAGGTGCATCCCGGTGAACCGTTTGAAATTGAAGGCCTGGCCGTGGGCCTGATCCGCAACACCATGCTGATGTAGGCATGGCAGTCCGCGCCGCAGGTGGCGGGCGTCTGGCATGGCGAGGGGTGCGCACGCATTCCCGCATGCCAACCCTGAGGCGAGGTTTTCAATGGCAATCCTGCCTGTGTTCTTACCCAATGGAGTTTCACATGCAGTCTGCCCAGCGCCCGCTTCCGCTCTTCCCCACGCCCGCCGAAGGCAACATCATCGCGCTGCGACCCTTGGCGCAGCGGCACCAGCCGCGCAACGATCGCGCCAGTGCCGCCACCCGCCCGTCGCTGCGCCTGATCGTCAATCGTGCTGCCGATGGATCGTGCAGACTGGTTGCCTCCGGCCGCATGGCCGATGTCTGTGCGGAACTCAACCGGCTTGCATTGGCGTGATGGTGATCGGGCGATAGTCAGGTGGTTAATTGCGCCCAGACCTTGTCCAGGCGCTTGCCACTGACCGGGTATGGGGTTTTCAGCTCCTGCGCGAACAGGCTCACGCGCAGCTCCTGCAGCATCCAGCGGTATTCCTGCATGCGCACGTCCTGCTGGCCCTTGCGCTCGGCCAGCAGGCGCGTGAAGCGCTGCTCCAAGGGCTGCAACTCTTTCATCTTGGCGGCGTCACGCGCCGGGTCGGCGCGGACTTTGTCCAGGCGCACGACGATGGCCTTCAAGTAGCGCGCAAAGTGCTGCAGCTGCGCCCAGGGGGCAGCAGCAATAAAATTTTTAGGCATCAAATTTTGTAGCTGCTTGCCCGTGTCCTGCGTGGCTTCTATAGCATTTTTGCTGTCTTTTATCTTGCGCTGGGCGGCGGCGTATTCCGCCAGGATCACGCCGGCCAGGCGCGCTACCTCGTTGGCGATCAAGGTCAGACGGGCGCGCCCGTCCTGCACACGCTGCTTGAACTGCGCCTCGTCCTGCGGCAGCGGCTCCTGCACAAAGGCGCGGTCCATGGCCACGTCGATGATCTGCGCGCGCAGCTCCTCCTGCGTACCCAGCGGCATATAGGCCACGGCCATTTTTTGCAGATCCGGAATGTTTTTTTCCAGGTATTTGAGCGCGTCCTTGATCTGCAGCGCACACAGGCGGCGCAGGCCCAGACGGTGCTTGGCTGCGGCCAGCTCGGGCTCGTCAAAGACCTCGATGGTCACGGCATCGCCCTGGTCGATCAGCGCCGGAAAGCCGATCAGCGTATGGCCGCCTTTTTTCAGCTCCATCAGCTCGGGCAGCTCGCCAAAGCTCCAGCTGGTGTAGCGCTGCCCGGCCTCGGTTTTCACTCCCTCCACCCCTGGGGGAGGGTTGGGGTGGGGGCGGCTGGCAACAGGCGCTGCGCCAGGTTTGCCCCCACCCTGCCCTCCCCCAGTGGGGGAGGGAGAAGAAGCAGGAGACGCCAGCTTCAACTCCGCCAGCGCCTGAAACGCCCCGCGCGCCTTACCGCCCCATTCTGCTTTCAGGGCGCCCAGGGTGCGGCTTTGCCCCAGCTGGCGGCCATGCTCGTCGGTTACGCGCAGGTTCATGAACAGGTGCGCGCTGAGCATGTCGAGCTTGAAGTCGGCGCGCTTGATGTCCAGGGACGTTTCATCGCGCGCCTGCTTCAAGAGCACATCGATCAGCCCGCCCTGCTGCCAGCGCTCGCCCTGCAAGAACAGCTGCGCCAGGCGCTCGGCGTGTTCGGGCAGCGGCACAAAGCGGCTGCGCGGGCGCTGTGGCAGGCTTTTCAGGAGCGCCTGGATCTTGTCCTTGAGCATGCCCGGCACCAGCCATTCGGCGCGCTCCTCGCTGACCTGGTTGAGCACGAACAGCGGCACGGTCACGGTGAGGCCGTCGCGTGCATCGCTCGGGCTGTGCAGGTAGCTGGCCGTGCAATCGACACCGCCCAACTTGACGGTCTTGGGGAATTTGTCGGTGGTGATGCCCGCGGCCTCGTGGCGCATCAGCTCGTCTTTGGACAGGCGCAGCAGCTCGGGCTGGCCCTTGCTGGCCTGGCGAAACCACTTGTCGAAGGTCGCGCCGCTGTAGATGCCCTCGGGAATCGCCTGGTCGTAGAAGGCGTAGATCAGCTCGTCGTCCACCAGCACGTCTTGCCGACGGCTCTTGTGCTCCAGGTCCTCGACCTTGCGCACCGTCTTGTGGTTCGCTGCCAGAAAGGGCCAGGGGCTGTCCCACTCGCCCTCGACCAGGGCGCGGCGGATGAACATCTGGCGCGCCTCGATCGGGTCGATGCGGCCATAGCTCACGCCGCGCTGGTTGTAGACCACCAGGCCGTAGAGCGTGGCGCGCTCGTAGGCCACCACATCAGCCTGCTTCTTGCTCCAATGCGGGTCCAGCAGCTGCTTTCTGAGCAGATGTGCGCCCACTTCTTCGAGCCACTGCGGTTCGATGGCGGCAATGCCCCGGCCATACAGGCGCGATGTCTCCACCTGCTCGGCGGCGACGATCCAGCGCCCTGGCTTCTTGGACAGGTGCGCACCCGGGTGCGGGTGGAACTTGATGCCATGCGCGCCCAGGTAGGCCTCGCTCTCCTCGCCTTTGAAGCCGATGTTGCCCAAGAGGCCCGAGAGCATGGACAGGTGCACCGCCTCGTAGCCCGCCGGCTGGGCGTTGAGCTGCCACTGGTGCTCGCGCACCACGGTCAGCAGCTGCGAATGGATGTCGCGCCACTCGCGCACGCGGCGGATGTTGAGGTAGTTCTGGCGTAGCAGTTGCTCCCACTGGCGGTTGCTGAGCTTGTGGGTGTCGGATGCACCCTCACCCCTGCCCTCTCCCGCAGGAGGGAGAGGGAGAGAATTCCCTGCGCCCTGGTTTTCACTCCCTCTCCCTCTGGGAGAGGGCTGGGGAGAGGGCTGCGCCGCCCCCGTGCCCCGCTGCGCCACCGGCAAAAACGCCTGGTTGCGCGCCTTGGCTGCGACAGAGTGCTGCGCCGCCATCTCACGCCGACTGCTTGCCACTACCTTACCGCCGCGCGCGTCGTCGAGCCAGTTCCACAGCCGCACATAGCCAGAGAACTCGCTCTTCTCGTCGTCGAACTTGGCGTGCACCTGGTCGGCCTGGGCCTGCGCCTCCAGCGGCCGGTCGCGCACGTCTTGCACCGACAGGGCCGAGGCAATCACCAGCACCTCGGCCAGCGCGCCGCGCGCGCGCGCCTCCAGAATCATGCGGCCCACGCGCGGGTCCAGCGGCAGGCGCGACAGCTCCTTGCCCATGGGCAGCAGACTGCCGCGCTCGTCCACCGCGCCCAGCTCTTGCAACAGCTGGTAGCCGTCGGCAATTGCCCGGCCCGAGGGCGCCTCCAGAAACGGAAAGTTCACCACGTCGCCCAGGCCCAGGCTCTTCATGCGCAGGATGACGCCGGCGAGCGAAGAACGCAGGATTTCGGGGTCGGTAAAGCGGTCGCGCTGGTTGAAATCCGCCTCGTCGTACAGGCGGATGCAGATGCCGTTGGCCACGCGCCCGCAGCGCCCGGCGCGCTGGTTGGCGGCTGCCTGGCTGATGGGCTCGACCAGCAGTTGCTCCACTTTGCTTCTAAAAGAATAGCGTTTGACGCGCGCCGTACCTGCGTCAACAACGTATTTGATGCCAGGAACCGTGAGCGAAGTCTCTGCCACGTTGGTCGCCAGCACGATGCGGCGGTGGCTGTGGCTGTCAAAAATCCGATCCTGCTCGGCCTGCGACAGGCGCGAGAACAGCGGCAGCACCTCGGCGCTTCTGAGCACGGGCGAGTGCTGCAGGTGCTTGCGTAAATGGTCGGCGGCCTCGCGGATCTCGCGCTCGCCGGGCAGAAAGATCAGGATGTCGCCGCCCGCGCCGCCTTGCCACAGCTCATCGACACCGTCGGCAATCGCGTCGTTGAGGTCGAAGTCCTTCTTCTCCTCGAACGGCCGCCAACGCATCTCGACCGGGTAGGTGCGCCCGGACACCATGATGACCGGCGCCGGGCCGGCCTTGCTTTCAAAGTGCTTGGCAAAGCGCTCGGCGTCGATGGTGGCCGAGGTTACGACGACCTTCAGGTCCGGGCGCTGCGGCAATATTTGGCGCAGATAGCCCAGCAGAAAGTCGATGTTCAGGCTGCGCTCATGCGCCTCGTCGATGATGAGGGTGTCGTAGGCCTTGAGCAGCGGATCGGTCTGCGTCTCGGCCAGCAAAATGCCATCGGTCATCAACTTGACCGATGCGCCCTTTTGCAGCGTGTCGGCAAAGCGCACCTTGTAGCCCACCACCTCGCCCAGCGGGGTCTTGAGTTCTTCGGCGATACGCTTGGCGACGCTGGAAGCCGCAATGCGCCGAGGTTGGGTGTGGCCGATCAGCCGCCCGCGTTCACCCTCTGGCGCATTGCAGCGGCCCCGGCCCAGTGCCAGGGCTATTTTTGGCAGCTGCGTGGTCTTGCCCGAGCCGGTCTCGCCGCAGACGATGATGACCTGGTGTTTGTCCATGGCGGCCATGATTTCATCGCGGCGCGCGGAGACGGGAAGGGATTCGGGGAAGCCGATCTGAAATGGCAAGGGCATTGGCATGGGGGCGGCAATTATCCCAAGGCCCGCACGCGCCTGCACCCGCGCCCCCCGCTGTGGGAAGATGCCAACCCCGCGCCACCCCCGAGAGTCACCCCGCATGCTCATCAACTGCGTCGCCTACGAAGAAGGGCGCAAGCTCTCCGACATCCCCGTCGAAGACATCGACCAGTGGCTGCTGCGCCCCGGCTGTTTCGTCTGGGTGGCGCTGCGCGATGCAACAGACGAAGAACTGCGCGCGGTCCAGCATGAATTCGGCCTGCACGAACTGGCCGTGGAAGACGCCAGCCACGGCCATCAGCGCCCCAAAATCGAGGAGTACGGCCAGACGCTGTTCGTCGTGATGAAGCTGCCGCTGGTCGAGCACCGTGAAACCGTCTGGGGGGAACTCGCGGTGTTCGTCGGCCCCAATTTCGTCGTCTCGGTGCGCAACCAGAACCCGCGCGATTTTCTTGGCGTGCGCGCGCGCTGCGAGAACGAGCCCGAACACCTGCGCCAGGGTGCGGGCTTTGTGCTGTACGCGCTGATGGACGCGGTGGTCGATCGCTACTTCCCGCTGCTCGACGCGCTGGAAACCGAACTCGAAGCCATTGAAGACACCATCTTCGAGCGCGGCTCGGCGCACCAGAAAATCCAGCGTCTGTACGAGCTCAAGCGCCACGTCGCGCACATGCGCCACGCCGTCGCACCGCTCTCGGACGCCGTGGGCAAGCTGCACGGCGGCAGAGTGCCCGCGCCCTGCGCCAGGCTGCAAGAGTACTTTCGCGACGTGCAAGACCACCTCACGCGCATCAACGCCGCAATTGAAGCGATGCGCGAGACCATAGGCACCGCGATCCAGGTGAACCTGGCGATGGTGGCGATCGAGGAATCGGAAACTACCAAACGCCTCGCGGCCTGGGCGGCGATCTTCGCGGTATCGACCGCGATGGCCGGCATCTGGGGCATGAACTTCGAGCGCATGCCCGAGTTGAAATGGGCCTGGGGCTATCCGATGGCACTGGGGCTGATTGCCAGCGCCGCCGCCCTCCTGTATTGGCGCTTCAAGCGGGTTGGCTGGCTGTGAAGCTCACGCCTGATGCACAATTTGCCGCTTTGGCCCGCATCCCACAGACCGCTGCTCTTTCGGCCCCATGTCCACCGTCTTCAATTTCACCTTCGTGCCGTGGTTTCGCTCGGTTGCGCCCTACATCCACAAATTTCGCCACCAGACCTTCGTTGTCGGCCTCACCGGCGAGGCGGTGGCGGCGGGCAAGCTGCAAAGCATCGTTCAGGACCTCGCGCTGATCCAGGCGATGAGCGTGAAGATCGTGCTGGTACACGGCTTTCGCCCGCAGGTGAGCGAGCAGTTGCGCCTGAAGGGCCACACCCCCCGCCACCACAAGGGCGTGCGCGTCACCGACCCGGTCGCGCTCGACTGCGCGCAGGAAGCGGCCGGGCAGCTGCGCTACGAGATTGAAGCCGCCTTCAGCCAGGGCCTGCCCAACACCCCCATGGCCGACGCGCGCGTGCGCGTGATTTCGGGCAACTTCCTGACCGCACAGCCGCTCGGGATCGTGGATGGTGTGGACTTTCAGCACACCGGCAAGGTGCGCAAAGTGGACGTGGAAGGCATACAGCGCGCACTCGACTCGCAGGCGCTGGTGCTGATCTCACCCTTCGGTTTTTCGCCCACAGGCGAGGCCTTCAACCTCAGCATGGAAGAAGTCGCCACACGCGTGGCTAGCGAAATGCAGGCCGACAAGCTGCTGTTTTTGACCGAGATCCCCGGCGTGCGCGAAAAGCCACTGGAACCCGAGGCCGAGGACAACCCGATAGACACCGAAATCACCCTGGCCACGGCTCGGCGCATGCTGGCCGATCTGCCCGAGCCATCGCAACCCACCGACCCGGCGTTCTATCTGCAGCGCTGCGTACAGGCCTGCGAGCATGGTGTGGAGCGCAGCCATATCCTGCCGTTCGGCGTGGATGGCTCGCTGCTGCTGGAAATTTACGTGCACGACGGCATAGGCACGATGGTGATCGACGAAAAACTCGAGGAGCTGCGCGAGGCGACGATAGACGACGTGGGCGGCATCATCCAGCTGATCGAGCCGTTCGAGCGCGATGGCACGCTGGTCAAACGCAATCGCACCGAGATCGAACGCGACATCACGAGCTACCTGGTGATCGAGCACGACGGGGTGATCTTCGGCTGCGCCGCGCTCTACCCCTACCCCGAGCAGAAAACCGCCGAAATGGCGGCGCTCACCGTATCGACCGACAGCCAGGGCACGGGCGATGGCGAAAAGCTGCTCAAGCGCATAGAGCAGCGTGCACGCGACATGGGCTTGGCCAGCATTTTCGTACTCACCACACGCACCGTGCACTGGTTTCTGAAGCGCGGGTTTTCCCCGGTTGAACCCGATTGGCTGCCGGAAGCGCGCAAGCGCAAGTACAACTGGGACCGCAAGAGCCAGGTGCTGGTCAAGCGCTTGTAAGGGCGCTCGCGCGCGTTCCTGCCCGGCTCACTTGAACAGATCGAACAACCCGCCGCCACTGCCGCGTTCATCGGCCGGCTTGCCGGTGGCCGTATCCACCGCACGCAAAAATTCGCGCATGGCGTCCACCGCCTGGCTCTTCACCTCACCATCGCGCAGCGTTTCCTGCACCATCGCGCCGTTCGCCATGACGACCTTGACCCAGCCATTGGCGCTGTAGGCCATGGCATGGATCAGCGACAGCGGCGCGTCAAACGTGGTGGCTGGGTCGTTGCCCGGCGCGGGCTGCTCCGCGGAGGGCAGCATCAGCCGTATTACCTGGTTGCTGCCAAAGTGAAACTCCGCCCTCGTGATGGTGGATGTCTGATAAGGCACGCCTATGGTCAGCATCGCCACGCCGGCACGCAGACTGCTCCAGCGCGCCGTCAGTTGCGGGCAGCGCGGCTGACCGCACACCAGCGCCGCCGTCGCAGAGCTCACCTGCTTGCTGCCGTCCGCAGCCGTCAGCTCTTGCGGCGCCGTCAAACTGGCGGTGGTGCTGGCGCAACCGGCCAGCACTAGCGCCAAAACGCCAAAAGCCCTGACAGGGCTCAGTGTGATTGCCATGGTTCATCCCAAGCGTTGCAAACCGTAAACCGCCGTTGCCATGTGCGTGACCCCGCGCGCAGCAAAACCCGGCTCCTGCGCGAGGATATCCAGCCGTTCGCGCAGCGCGACGTCCCAGCGGCCCGCATAGCGTTCGCGCACTTCGGACTCCAGCACGGCAAAGGGCGGGCCATCCATTTCGTTCTGTGCGTACTCCAGCGTCAGCAGCAAGCCGCGGCAGCCGGCGGGCAGGCGGTCCATCAACCCTTGCGCATAGCCCGCGCGCATCGTCGGCGGCAGCGCGATCAGCGCAGCCCGGTCGTACACCGCTGCGCAATCCTGGAGTACGGCAGCATCCAGGCCGAAGGCATCGCCGCAGATGAGTTCAATGGCGCCGGCGCTGTAGTGCCTGCCATGGCGGCTTTCATGGCATCGCGGCTGCCAGCCATGCTCGGCAAAAAACTGCTGCACCGCCACCGGCGAGAGTTCCACGCCCAGCACCGCATGGCCCTGCTCGGCAAGCCACACCATGTCCAGCGACTTGCCCGCCAGCGGCACAAACACCTTGCTGCCATGTGCCAGGCCCAATTGCGGCCAATGCCTCTTCAGCAGCGTTGAGACCTGCGGCTGATGAAAGCCGGTGCGCCCTTCGCGCCAGCGTTCCAGCCAGAATCCATGCTCCATGCACCATCCCCGACGACTCAGTGGGGACAGTGTAATGAGCGCATGGCACTCGGAATTGACAGTCGGCGCTGACGCCAGCCGAAAAACTTGGCAAGATGCCAACCGTTTCAACATTTGTCAGTGGAGACACCCATGAGCAAACCCGTCGTCGCAGCCAATACCCCCATCAAAGTCGAACTGGAGGCAGGCAAGACCTACCACTGGTGCCGCTGTGGTCTGTCCAAGCGCCAGCCCTTTTGCGACGGCTCGCACCGCACCACCGACATCACGCCACTGGCCTTCACCGCCGAAAAAACCGGCGACGCCTGGTTGTGCCGCTGCAAACAGACGCACAACGCACCCAATTGCGATGGCACGCACAAGCGGGTTCCGGCAGACATGGTGGGCAAGGAGTTCACGCTGTAAATCCGGCAGCGGCCACATCTCCACAGCCATGCAACAGCCCCGTGACACGGCGCTGGCCGGCATCAAGGTGCTGGATCTGTCGCGCGTTCTCGCCGGCCCTTGGTGCACGCAGATCCTGGCCGACCTGGGCGCCGACGTCGTCAAGATCGAGCGCCCCGGCAGCGGCGATGACACGCGTCACTGGGGCCCGCCCTTTCTGCAGACGGCCGACGGCGCAGCGACCTCCCAGGCCAGCTACTTCACGGCGTGCAACCGCAACAAGCGCTCGGTCACGCTGGACATGTCCCGCCCCGAAGGCCAGGCGCTGCTGCGGCGCATTGCGGCCGAGGTCGACGTGGTGGTCGAAAACTTCAAGGTAGGAGGCCTGGCGCGCTACGGGCTGGACTACGACAGCCTGAAGGCCGCCAACCCGCGGCTCATCTATTGCTCGGTCACCGGCTTCGGGCAGAGTGGTCCCTATGCAGAGCGCGCAGGTTACGACCTCATGGTCCAGGCGCTGAGCGGTCTGATGAGCGTCACCGGCCATGCCGATGGCGAACCCGGTGGCGGCCCGCTCAGGGTAGGCGTGGCCGTCATCGACATCTTCACCGGCCTGTATGCCAGCAACGCCATTCTTGCCGCACTGCATGCGCGCGCGCACACGGGCGAGGGGCAATACATAGACACGGCGCTGCTGGACGTGGGCATGGCCGTACTCGCCAACCAGGCGGCCGGCTTTCTGGCCACTGGCGACAGCCCGATGCGCGCCGGCAACAGCCATCCCAGCCTCGCGCCCTACCAAAACTTCGCCACGCGTGACGGCCAGGTGTTGCTGGCCATTGGCAACGACGGGCAATTCAGCCGCTTCTGCGGCGTGATCGACCGACCCGAATGGGCCCTTGATGAGCGCTTTGCCACCAACACCGCCCGCGTGCACCACCGCAGCGCGCTGCTGGCGCTGATGCAACCGGTGCTGCGCGAGCGCAGCAGCGCCGAATGGATCGCCTTGCTGCACGACAAAGCCGTGCCTTGCGGCCCGATCAACACCATTGCGCAAGCGTTTGACGACCCGCAGGTGCGCGCCCGCGGTCTGCGCGTCGAGCTGCCACGGGATGCAGGCGACGGCATAGCGCAAATTGATACGGTCGCCAGCCCGCTGCGGCTGTCCAGGACGCCGATCCGCTACCACGGCGCACCGCCCGCGCTGGGACAGCATACCGACGAAGTGCTGCGCGAGTGGGGCTTGTCGGAACGCGAAATCGAAACCCTGCGAGCCAGCGGTTGCGTGTGACCGAAATGCCCCGCTCGCACAGGAAGTAAAGAACGGGTAAAAGGACGCGATCCGGTCAACCACCTCCGCTCAAGAGACGTCTCAGGCCTATGCACGCATTTTTTACGCTATCCACCCGTCATTCACTGATGTGGGGTGGCGTCCTTGCCGTCGCACTGCTGCTGACGGGCTGCGCGGTTCCCGTGGCGGACCCCTACGGCTACGACGGCCCGGCGTATCCCTCTGCGCCTTATGTAGGCCCGGCGGATCCCGCTTATCTCTATGGCGCACCGCCTGTTTTTCTCGGCGGCCAGGTCTGGATCGATTCCGGGCCCGCACGCCATCGGCACGGCTGGCGCGACTCGGGCCGGCGCCCCGTTGACCGGCACCCGCCACCCTGGCTCCAGGACCGCCCCGGCAACCACGCGCACCCTCGCCCGCACGACCACCAGCGCCCTCCCATTGCAGGTGAACCCGATGGGCGCCACGGGCAGTTTGGGCCCGACAACAGGCGAAGACCGCAGGCGCTGGATAGGGGCTCTGCGTCGCGCATGGACCGTTCACCACCCGGTGGGCGCGAGCGTGGCGCCCCCGGAGACGCCGGCGGCGGGCGCTGGCGCGGCCACCGTTGAACCACCTTTTTTGAACCACCATTTTCATGCCTGACCGTCGCACCATCCACTGCACTGCCTTGCTGCTGGCTGCCAGCCTGTGGGCCGGATCGGCCGCAGCCCAGGTCACGCGCTGCAGCGACCCGGTGACGGGAAAAATCACCTACACCGATGGCGACTGCGCGGCAGGGCAGGCACGCAAGGAAGTGGCGCCGCGCCAGAGCCCTGAAGACATTCAGCGCGAACGCGATCAGGCACAGGAGGCCATGCGCCTGAAGCAGGAGCGGCGTGCACTGGAGGCAGCGCAAGCCGTTCCGGCCCCGGTGGAAAAACCGCGGCAAGACGCTGACCGGCAGCACCCGCCGGATCCGGCCCAGTCTGCCGAGTGCGCACAGGCCCGCCAGGCACTGAAGGCGGCGCAGGCGCGTGATCCGTCGCTCTACGACACCAACACCCGCATCTACAACGCCCAGCGCAACGAGGAACTGGCCTGTCTCACACCGGAAGAAAACGCCCGCCTGCAGCGCGACCGCGAGCAGCGCCCGGTCTACCAAAACCCCGGCTTCATCCCGCCCGTCGTCGTGCTGCCGCCTCCTCGCCCCCATCCCCCGCACAACATCCAGCCCAAGCCCAGGCCCGAAATGGTGCAGTGCAACGTCTTTCGCTGCTTCGACAGGCAAGGCAACGCCTATCCGCGCTGATCCGCCACGCTGGCCGCCAGACCTTCGCGCACCGTCGCAAAGCGCAGCTTGAGGCGCAGTTCCCGCCGCATGCGCGCTGTCAGCAGGCGCCGCGACTCACCCAGAAAACCCAGCATCGCTGGTGTGAGTTCTCGCTGGGCCTGGGCACGCGAAATACGCGGCAAGCGCGGCAAGCCGTACACATCAGCGGCCAGATCGAAATAGTCACCCATGCGCAGGCTGCTCTCGTCCGCCACATGGCAAATGCGCTGCGGTAGCGCGCGCCACAAGGCCAGCACGCAGGCGCGCGCCAGGTCGTCGGCGTGGATATGGCTCACGTACACATCATCTTCGGCACGCAGCAGCCGCGTGCCGCGCAGCAACCGCTCGCGCGGCGCGCCACCCGGGCGGTCCGCCGCGTAGATGCCGGGAACGCGCAGCACGCCCACGCGCACGCCCTGTCGCCCCAGTGCACGCAGCGTGGCTTCGGCATCCACGCGCCGGCGTGCACGCTCGGATGCCGGCGCCGGCATCCGGGTTTCAGCCACCCAGGCACCGCCGCAATCGCCATACACGCCCGTGGTCGAGATGTACACCAGCGCTTGCGGCAGACTGCGCCGTGCCAGCGCCCGAACCAGCGCCTGGCTGCGTGGATCCGTCTCGCCGGTGGATGGTGGCGGTGCCAGATGCAATACCCGCGTGGTCAACCCGGCCAGGCGCGCCAGTGTGGCTGCCTCATCCAGATTGCCGCGCAAAGGCGTAATCCCTGCAGCGCGCAGCCGGGCGATTCGGTCAGGCGAAGAAGTCAATGCCAGCAGGCGGACGTTGCGCCCCATCACCTTGGCAGTGCGCAGTCCCACGTCGCCGCAGCCGACGATGAGCACGCGCTGACGGCGAAAGCGCGCCGGCAGCGCGCCCAGGGGATAAAGGTTGGAAGGCACAATCAGCGTTCGTCCGTTTCACGCATGCAGGAGCATACCCAGCCCATGTCCGGTTCCGACAGTTCGTTCAAAGTCACCGTCCAGCCCAGCGGCCGCAGCTTCGCGGTCGAGCCCGGCGAGACCATTCTGGCCGCAGCCATCCGCCAGGGGATCGGCATGCCCTATGGCTGCCGTGATGGCGCCTGCGGCTCGTGCAAATGCCGCAAGCTCGAGGGTGAGGTGCGTCTGCGCGAGCATCTGGACGATGCGCTGAACGCGCAGGAAGAAGCCCAGGGCATCATCCTCGCCTGCAGCGCATGGCCGCAGAGCGATGTGGTGATCGAATCCGACCAGGTCAGCAGCGAAGCGAGCTACCCCATCCGCAAGTTCCCGGTGCGCGTGCTGCACCTGGAACGCCCGGCGCCCGACGTGATCATGGCGCAGATGATGTTGCCCGCGGGTGACGCCTTCGGCTACCGTGCCGGGCAGTATGTCGATGTGCTGCTCAAGGACGGCTCGCGCCGCTCCTATTCGATGGCCAACGCACCGCACACGCAGGCGACGCAGCGCGGGCTGGAGCTGCACATTCGCCACACCCCGGGCGGGCTCTTCACCGAGCAGGTCTTCGCCAGCATGAAGGAGAAAGACATCCTGCGCGTTGAAGGCCCGTTCGGCAGCTTCTACCTGCGCGAAGCCAGCGACAAGCCCATCGTCCTGCTGGCCTCGGGTACGGGTTTTGCCCCCGTCAAGGCGCTGATCGAGCACCTGCAGCACCTGGGCAGCACGCGAGCGGCCACGCTGTACTGGGGCGGGCGCCGGCCGCGGGATCTGTACATGGATGCCTGGGTGCGTGAGCGCCTGGCGCAACTGCCCACGCTGCGCTACGTGCCGGTGGTCTCCGACGCACTGCCCGAAGATGGCTGGAGTGGTCGCACCGGGTTCGTGCACCAGGCCGTGCTCGACGATCTGGCGGATCTCTCAAGCTACGAGGTCTATGCCTGCGGCGCGCCGGTGGTGGTGAATGCCGCCCGTGCGGATTTCACTGCCCTGCGCGGCTTGCCGGAGGATGCGTTTTTTGCCGATGCCTTCCTGACCGAGGCCGACAAGCACTCCGCATGATGTGCGCGGCTACCCGCCGCCACCCGCCCAGGCATCCCCAGGCTGTACGCAGCGGATGCGCTGATCCTGCACCGCGGCCAGTTGCGCCGCGCTCACCCGCTCAGGCGCCAGCTCGCGCAGCGGCAGCAACACAAACGCACGCTGCCACATGCGCGGGTGCGGCAGCGTCAGCTGCGCATCATCGAGCTCCAAATCGCCCTGCAGCAGCAAATCCAGGTCCAGCGTGCGCGGCGCGTTGCGGTAGGGTCGCTCCCGCCCCGCTTCGTTTTCTATAGCTTGCAGCGCCGCCAACAAAGCGCCAGGGAGCAATTTCGTATCCAATTTGACGACCGCATTGAGGTAGTCCGGCCCCTGTGCCCCCACAGGCGCGCTGGCGTACAGCGAGGAAACCGCCAGCACCCGAGTGTGCGGCCACTGTGCCATGGTCTGCACTGCAGTGCGCAGGCTTGCCTGCGCATCGCCCAGATTGGCACCCAGGCCAACGAAGGCGTTCACTCGGGCGCAGCCTCACCACCGCCGTCTGCCGCCGGCTTGCGGCGACGGCGCCGGCGCTTCTTCGGCGCCGCATGCAGCGCGCCGTCGGTGCCTTCGGGCGCCGCCGAAGCCCCTTCTTGGGCGGCAGGCGCCACTGGGGCCGATCGGCGCGACTGCGCACGCTGGCGCTGGCGTTGTTCGTCGCGCACCTGGTCCAGCATGTCCTGGCGGCGCGCATCGTCGGCCATCGAAAACTGCTGCCACCAGGCCACCAGCTCCTCCGGCACTTCCCCGCTGTCGGCGCGCAGGCGCAGAAAGTCAAAGCCGGCGCGAAAGCGGATATGCGCCACCATGCTCAGCGCGCTCTGGCCCGAGCGCTTCTCGAAGCGCGGTTGCATGACCCAGATTTCGCGCATGTCGGCGGCCAGCTTGCCACGGCCCGAGATGTCGCCGATACGCTGGGCAAACACCTCGTCGATCGCCGCCTGCAGTGCCGGAAAGGCATGCTCGCCCCGGGCCTGGTGGCGCTCCCAGCCCGCCTTCACATCGGGCCAGAGCACGCAGGAGAGCAGAAAGCTCGGCGCCACCGCCTTGCCCTCGCCCACGCGCCGGTCGGTATCGAGCAGCACGGCATGCACCAGCGGCAGCTCGGCGCGCTCCACCACCACGTCCAGCAGCGGGTAGATACCGCGCTCCAACCCCAACTTGCGCAGCTGCTCTACCGACGCCAGCGCATGCCCGGTCTGCAGCAGCTTGAGCATCTCGTCGAACAACCGGCTTTGCGGAATGTCGCGCAGCAGCGGCTCGCAGGCCACCAGCGGCTTGGCGGAGCGTGGCTCCAGCGTGAAGCCGCGTGCCCCCAGTTTGGCGGCAAAGCGCGCAGCGCGGATGATGCGTACCGGGTCTTCGTGAAAGCGTGTCGCCGGATCGCCGATCATGCGCAGCAGGCGCTTGTTCGCATCCTCTATGCCCTTGTGGTAATCCACCACGATTTGCGTTTCGGGGTCATAGTACAGCGCATTGACGGTGAAGTCGCGCCGCGCTGCGTCTTCTTCCTGCGGCCCCCAGACGTTGTCGCGCAGCACGCGGCCACTGGCATCGACCGCATGGCGCAAGCCGGCAAGTTCGGCCTTGCCGGTTTTTTCGTTGCCTTGCACCTGCTCTGCCGCCGCGTTGTCGAGGTAGGCACGAAACGTCGACACCTCGATCACCTCATGCTCGCGCCCGCGGCCATGCACCACATGCACGATGCGAAAGCGCCGCCCGATGATGAAAGCACGCCGAAACAGACCCTTGACCTGCTCCGGCGTGGCATTGGTCGCAACATCGAAATCCTTGGGTTTGAGGCCCAGCAGCAGATCGCGCACCGCGCCGCCGACGATGTAGGCCTCAAAGCCCGCCTGCTTGAGCGTGCGCACCACCTCTGCCGCACGCTTGTCCACCAGCGCCGGATCGATGTGGTGCACGCTCTCGGGCACTTCCTGACGCTTGCCGAAAGGATTTTTGCTGCCGGCACGCTTGCCGAGCAATTTGTCGATGAAGGTCTTGATCATGGAATGGAGGGTTCGGCAAACAGGTCCAGCACGGGCCAGCCGCGCGCATGCGCCAGGGCACGCAACTCGTCGCCAGGATTGGTGGCTATGGGGTGGTCGACCTGCTGCAGCAGCGGCAGATCGTTCATCGAGTCGCTGTAGAAGGTGGATTCGCAATGTTCCAGCGTCAGGCCGCGCTGCGCGAGCCACTGGCGCAGGCGCACGACCTTGCCTTCGCGCATCGAGGGCACGCCGCGGATCTCGCCCGTGATCCAGCCGCTGGCGTCCCGCTGCAGTTCAATTGCTATCAAATTGGAAATACCCAACGCTTGCGCTATGGGCGTCGTGACGAATTCATTGGTGGCTGTGATGATGACCATCAAATCGCCCGCATCGCGGTGCTTTTGCAGCAGGGCCAGTGCCTGGGGGCGTATCGCGGGCCCGATAACTTCATGCATGAAGCGTGCGTGCGCGGCATGTGCCGCCTCGGCTCCCTGTGCGCGCAACGCCTGGGTGGCAAAACGCACGTAGTCGTGCACGTCCAGGCTACCACGCTGGTAATCGGCAAAAAATGCCGCGTTGCGCCGCCCGAAATCGTCGCGATCGCACCAGCCCTGACGGATCGTGAATTCGCCCCATTCGTAGTCGGAATCGAGCGGCAGCAGCGTATGGTCCAGATCAAACAAGGCCAAGCGCGTTGGCGCGCCGCGCCCTTCACCCTGCGTCATGCAAGCTCCGCCACGTCAAGCGCTTCATTCAGCATGGCGCGAACCAGCGGAATGGTGACCGCCCGCTGCGCTTGCAGGGCAAACTGGTCCAGCGCCTGCAGCATCTGGGCCAGACTCCCCATGTCCCGGGCAAAACGCGCCAGCATGTAATCCAGCACCTCATCGGGCAAGGCGATACCACGTTCGCTGGCCTGCTGGCGCAGCACCTGGCGGCACCCCGCCTCGTCCAAAGGCTGAAGCTGAAAGACCTGTCCCCAGCCCAGGCGGCTGCGCAGATCGTCGCGCAACGGCAGATCCGCCGGCGGCAAGGCCCCTGCAGCCAGCACCCAGCGTGCGCTGCCGGCCTGCGGGTGGGTGGCATTCACAAACCAGTTGAACGCCGCTTGCTGCAGGGTTGCGTCATACCGCTGCACATCGTCCATGGCGACGGCATCCCAGCCGTCGTCAAACGCTCCGGGGCTGCCGGACTCCGCATCCATCCAACCCACTCTGGCGCCCTGCTGCTGCAACGCCAGCACCGTGGCCCGCAACAAATGCGACTTGCCGCAACCCTGGCTGCCCCACAGGTACACCGGCGCTTGCGCCCGGCCCTCGCGGCGCAGCCCTTCCTGCAGGCATTGCAGCGCCTGACCGTTGCGATTGGCAAGAAAATTGACCAGCGTGGGACCGGCGGGCAGCCCGATATCGAGAGCCAACTGTTTCATGGCGCGAACCGGGCGGCGTTGGAGGACAAGAGGGTGTGCATGAAGAAAGGTAAGACGCGGCGTTTTCCTGCAATGACGCAAGCGAAAGCCGGATGGATCGATTTTACGTTGCCCTAGAATCGTCGCCTGCCCTTGCAACCACCCGGCCGCCACGTGCGCGCACCGCCCATGAGTTCCCCAGCAGCGCAAGCCCCTATTTCCTACAAAGACGCCGGCGTCGACATCGATGCGGGCGACGCGCTGGTGGAGCGTATCAAGCCCCTCGCCCGCAAGACGCTGCGCGAAGGCGTGATCAATGGCATCGGTGGCTTTGGCGCGCTGTTTGAGGTACCCAAGCGCTACAAGGAGCCGGTGCTGGTCGCCGGCACCGATGGCGTGGGCACCAAGCTCAAGCTGGCGTTCGAATGGAACATGCACGACACCGTGGGCATAGACCTGGTGGCCATGAGCGTCAACGACGTGCTGGTGCAAGGTGCCGAGCCGCTGTTCTTCCTCGACTACTTCGCCTGCGGCAAACTGGACGTGGACACCGCCGCCGCCGTAGTGGGCGGCATCGCCAGGGGCTGCGAGCTTTCCGGCTGCGCCCTGATCGGCGGGGAAACCGCCGAAATGCCCGGCATGTATCCCGATGGCGAATACGACCTCGCCGGATTTGCCGTGGGCGCGGTCGAAAAATCAAAAATCCTTGATGGCAGCAGCGTTCAGGCGGGCGATACCGTGCTCGGCCTGGCATCCAGCGGCGTGCACTCCAACGGCTTCAGCCTGGTGCGCAAGTGCCTGGAGCGGGCAGGTACCAACGTCCCCACGCAGCTTGACGGCACGCCTTTTCAGCAGGCCATCATGGAACCCACACGGCTGTATGTCAAAAGCGTGCTCGGCGTTCTCGCACAGCATCCGATCAAGGCCCTGGCACACATCACCGGCGGGGGCCTGCTGGAGAACATCCCGCGCGTGCTGCCGCAGCACCTGAGCGTGCAACTACGGGCAGGCAGCTGGCCGCAAACCGAGCTTTTTGCGTGGCTGCAACGCACGGCCGGCATTGACGATGTGGAAATGAACCGCACGTTCAACAACGGCATCGGCATGGTGGCCATCCTGTCGCCGCAGGCGGCGCCCGCGGCCGCCGCTGCCCTGCAGGCGCTGGGCGAAACGGTCTACACCATAGGCACGGTCGCGCCGCGTGGCGCCGGCCGTGCTGCCGTCAGCATCGCCTGATTGCCTCCCCCGTGACCAGCCCGATCGCGCCACACAGCGCACCTGCGGTGGCTGCTGCCAGCCACTTCCTGATGGCTGGCGCATTGCTGAGCGTGATGCATTACGGCCTGCTGGCGGGCATGCTCAGCGCCTGTGTCGCCTTTTTGCTGACCCGCTGGATGAATCAGCGCCTGCGCTGGGCGCAGCAGCGGTTGCCGTTTGCGGTGCACAACCTGGCTGCCGCACTGGTGATGCTGGCGCCCTTGCTGCTGCTGGCGCTGGCGCTCTCGCATTCGCGCTCCTACATCATCGGCGCGCCCCAGCAGTACCGCGAGTTGCTGGATTTTCTCGCCCGCACGGTGCTGGAGCTGCGCGACAAGCTGCCGCCCGAGATCGCCACGCAACTGCCCGAAGGCGCTGCCGAGGTTCAGCGTGTGCTGGCCGGCTACCTGGGCGCCAAGGCCGGCGCACTGGCCCTGGCGGGCCGGGCCTGGCTGGGTGGGCTGTTGTATGCCTATGTCGGCCTGATCGTGGGTGCCCTGGCCGCCCTGCCCCATGAGACAAAGACCCGCGGGCCGTTGGTGCAGCAGCTGATGCTGCGCGCCACCCGCATGGGCGAGGCATTTCGCCAGATCGTCACGGCGCAGTTCTGGATCGCGGCGTTCAACACCACGCTCACCGCCGTTTTCCTGTTGCTGGTGCTGCCGCTGTGGGACCTGAAGCTGCCCTACGCCGCCTTGCTCATCACGCTGACATTCGTCGGTGGACTGATCCCCATCGTCGGCAATCTGCTGTGCAATGCCGTCATCACGCTGGTGGGGCTGTCGGTGTCGCCGCTCGCGGCCATTGCCTGTCTAGGCTTCCTGATCCTGATCCACAAGGCGGAATACCTGATCAACGCCAAAGTGGTCGGCCAGCAAACGCACATCCGCGTCTGGGAGCTGCTCACGGTGCTGTTCGTGGCCGAATCCATCTTCGGCCCGACCGGGCTGGTGGCCGCGCCGCTCTTTTATGCTTATGCCAAGAAGGAGCTCGAGGCTGCGCAACTGGTGTAAACCAGCACCGGCGCAGTTGCGCTGAAATCCGTGGCTTCTTGCATAATCAGCGTTGCTTTCCACTACAAATATGCAGGTATCACCATGACCGTTCTCGTCGCCTATGTTCCCCGCCCCGAAGGCCAGGCCGCCCTGGACAAAGGCATTGAAATCGCCACCAAGAACAACGAGCAGCTGGTGGTCGTCAACGCTGGCCCAGGCGGTCGCTCGGACGACCCGAACGTCGTCACCGGCTACGAGGTCGAGCGCGTCGAAGAGCGTCTGACGACCTTGCCGATCAAGGCGGAGTTCAAGGTTTTCGTGCGCGGCAACAGCGCGATCGAGGAAATCGAAGAGATGGTGCAGACCCTGCAGGTCACGGTGCTCGTGATCGGCTTGCGCAAGCGCAATCCCGTCGGCAAGCTGCTGCTGGGCAGCATGGCGCAGGACATCCTGCTCAACGTCCCCTGCCCCGTGCTGGCGGTCAAGGCCGACTGAGCCCCGTTACTCTCTAACTCTCTAGTCGGGCCGGCGCTCTGCGTCGGCATCGGAGGCGCCGCGCAACTGGTCGACCAGCCGCGCGACATCGTCGACGTCGCCCGCTTGGCCTGCATGCGCCAGATAGGCTTGCAGATCCTGCATCGCCAGGGCGATATTGCCGACTTGGGCGTGGGCGTAGCCGCGATCGCGCCATTCGCTCCACCCTTGCGGGTAGAGCACCAGCATGCGATCCTGCACCGCAATCAGCCGGCTCCATTCCTCGTTGGAACGATGGATTTCCTTGAGGTTGCGCAGCATGCGGCCGACGATATCCTGAGACGAAGCCGCCTGCAGGTACAGCGCCAGCGGGAGCTCTTCATCCGATGGCGCACCCAGGCGCTCGCGCATCGGTTCCAGCCGCTCCCCGATCTCGTCGGGCGAAAGCGATTGCCCGTTCATGGGATCAATCACCACATAGCCATCCGGCAGCCGTACTTTCAGGAGAAAATGGCCTGGAAACGAGATGCCATCGGCACGCAACTGGATGCCGCGCGCCAACTCCAGCCACAGCACCGCCAGTGACACCGGTATGCCCATGCGGGTGCGCAGCACCTCGTGCAGATAGCTGTTGCGCGCGGCGTAATAATCGTTGCGGTTGCCGCCAAACCCAAGTTCCTTGTAGAAATAGTGGTGCAGCATGCGCAGCCGGGTGAGCGCACCGGCATCCGCTGGCAGACGCTGTTTGAGCTTGTGCAACAGCCTGTCCACCTCGGTGACCAGCGCCTGCAGATCCAGCTGCGGCTCTGCATCCTGCGCCAGGCTCGCCACCGTCTCCAGCAGCGGCATGGTGTCACCATGCACCAGCGATGCAAAGTATTCCAAAGGGGTCAGTGCAGTCCATTTCATCCGCGATGCGCCAGTTGCGCCCATTTCAAACCCGACACGGCCAACACGCCAAAATACACCAGTGCCGAACCCGCCAGCAGCAGCGCCAGCAGCCCGACACGCTCCAGCGGCCTCGCACTCAGCGCCAGCCAATCAAAATGCCGCGCGCCCCAGACCAGCCACAGGGCCAGTGCACCTGCCGCTGCAGCCACACGTGTCAAGAATACGCCCCAGCCCGGGTTCGGTTTGTAACTGCCCTTGCGCCGCAAGCCGATCAACAGCCATCCGGCATTCACCAGCGCCCCCAGCGCTATCGAAAGTGCAAGCCCCGCATGCGCCAGCCAAGGGACCAGCAGCACATTCAACAGCTGCGTGATCACCAGCACCACCATGGCGATGCGCACCGGCGTGCGCATGTCCTGGCTTGCATAGTAGCCCGGCGCCAGCACCTTGACCGCCACCAGCCCCAGCAACCCCACCCCATAGCCCATGAGTGCAGCCGCGATGCGCAGGACATCGCTGTCGTGCAGCGCACCGTAATGAAACAGCGTGGCTACCAGCGGGCGCGCAAACGCCAGCAGGCCGACGGCGCAGGGCACTGCCAGCAACACCACCATGCGCAAGCCCCAGTCCAGCATCGATGAATAGCGCGCCTGGTCGCCGCCCGCGAGGGCGCCCGCCAATTGCGGTGTCAGCACGACTCCAAGCGCCACCCCGAGCAGCGCCGTCGGAAACTCCATGAGCCGATCGGCATAAAACAGCCAGGTCACGCTGCCTGGCGCCAGATAGGAAGCAATCTGCGTGTTGATCATCAACGACAACTGCGCCACCCCTACCCCCAAAACAGCCGGAGCCATCAAGGACAGGATGCGCCGCACCCCGGGATCGGTCCAGGCCGAACGAACATGGCGCCACCCGAGTGCAATACGCGGCAACAGACGCAGCCTTTGCAACGCAGGGAACTGAACCGCCAGTTGCAGCGCGCCACCTGCCATGACCCCGCCAACCATGGCGAAAATGGGCTCTATGCCGCCAGCGGCAAGCAACGGCGCCCCCCACCAGGCCGCGGCGATCATGCACAGGTTCAGCAGCACTGGCGTAAGGGCGGGAACGGCAAAATGCCTCCATGTGTTGAGGATGCCGGCAGCCAGTGCCACCAGCGACATGAACGCGATGTAGGGAAACATCCAGCGCGTCATGAAAATGGCTGCCTCAAAACCGCTGGGTTCCTGGCGCAGCCCGCTGGCCAGTGCCCAGACCAACAGCGGCGCCCCCAGCATGCCCAGGATGCAGGTCAGGACCAGCGCAGAAAAAAGCGCCGTCGCGACGGCGTCGATCAGGCGGTGCGTGTCCGCCTCGCCATGCGCCTGCCGGTGCGCCGCCAGCACCGGCACAAAGGCCTGGCTGAACGCGCCCTCGGCAAACAGACGACGAAAGAGATTGGGAATGCGAAAAGCGACGTTGAAGGCATCGGTGAAGCTGTTGGCGCCAAAGACGGCAGCCATCAGCAAATCACGCGCAAGCCCGGTCACACGCGACGCCAGCGTCAACAGCGAAACCGTGGAAGCAGATTGGATCAAAGACACCGAAGCGAGTGTATGCGCGCGCAGCAGCACTTTCGCAAGCATCAAGGATGAATTACAATCGCTGGTTCTTTCGACATCATCCACAGACACACAAGGAATTCATTCATGGCCTCTGCAAAGCCAGTCAAGAAAAACCCGCGCCTTGCCTCCGGTCGCAAGCGCGCACGTCAAAACGTCAAGCTCAACGCCGCCAACACGTCGCTGCGCTCGCGCTACCGCACCTTCGTGAAGAACGTCGAAAAGGCTGTTCTCACGGGCGACAAGGCCAAGGCAACTGAAGCCTTTGCCAAGGCGCAATCGGTCATCGATTCGATCGCTGACAAAGGCATCTTCCACAAGAACAAGGCAGCGCGCGACAAGAGCCGCCTGTCCGCCAAGGTCAAGGCCTTGGTCACCGCAGCCTGAACCTTTCAGGTTGCACGCACGGGCAGTTCGCTGCCTGCCGTTTGTAACGGGTGCGCTGTCGAAAGAAAGAAAAACCGCCTTCGGGCGGTTTTTTCATTTCTTGTGAGTCAGCACTTCAAAACTTGGCTCGGTAGTAGATCATCGGCCCACCGTGGCGCGCGCGCAGCAGCAGCCGCCCCGAGGAACTGCCCTGCAGCTGCACACCAATCGCACCATATTCCGGGATCAACCCGCCCCAGCGCGGCGAACTCCATTGCACCTCCAGGCGGGCGGCATAGGCGACATCGGGGTTTCTCAGCGGCCAGCGGTTGTGCGCGGCGCCGTACTCTTGCAGAGGCATCCAGCCGGAGACCTGCAACTGCAGGCGACTCGCAAGCGGCATGCGCCAGTGGGCGCCGATTTGCGGTACCCAAAGGCCAAACCTGTCGGTCGCACCCACTGGCAATGGCGCACGATCGCTTGCCCAGACGCCCAGTGACAATCCGGCGCCCTGGCGGCCCGGGCGACTCCAGCCCGTCAACTCCAGACGCCGGGCAGTGAATGGACGTGCGGCCGGGTATTGCACAGGTTCCAGCACCATCTCCGCAGGTCGTGTCCCATCCCGTGGTGTAAGACCCCAGCCCGGACCGGCTGAGATACACGCTACTCAGCGTGCCACAGCGGGCAGCCGAGTCGGTGCAGTAT
>NZ_MEDS01000018.1 GCF_001724135.1 Comamonas sp. SCN 65-56
ACCGTCCAGAAAAAAGCTAACCGAAGCCCCCACCGTGGGGCTTTTTTGTTGCTGGGGCTGGGTGGCTACACGCTGGCTACATGGTGCAAAACCCTGTACTGCTGGCTACATGGTGGCTACATGAGCCGGTAAAGAAAAAACCCCGCTACCGTTTAGATAGCAGGGTTTCCTTTGTTTGCTTGGGGTGGCTGATGGGGCTCGAACCCACGACAACAGGAATCACAATCCTGGACTCTACCAACTGAGCTACAGCCACCGTAGCCGCCGATTATATCTGGCAATTGCTGGCGAAAAACGCAGCGTTACTCCTGTTCGGATGGATTGACAGACGGCCGCGGCACCTTGATCTGCGCCTTGTAGCGTTGCTTGAGCAGATCATAGTATGCAAGGGCTTCGGCTTGGGTCCATGCTTGGGAGTACTGCTGCTGCAGCGCCTTTTGCTGGGCTTCGCCTTCAGCCTCGCGGGGCACGATGCGCTCCAGCTTCACGACGGCGTAGCCCTGCGCTCCGAGATCAACCCCAACCCAGGCCGGGAGTTTGTCCGCCGGGGCGCGCAGGACAGCATCCAGCAAACGCTGCGGCTGCTGCTGCGGCTGATCTCTTGAAACTGTGACGGCGGGTGCAAGACCGGTAGCGCTGGTTGGCGCTTGCTGCCAGGCAGCCAGCTTGGCGACACCATCCGCCTGAGCCATCTCGGCCGATTTCTGCGCCACATAGGCACTGCGCACACGATCCCTGGCCTTGTCGAACGGCAAGGTTTCCGCCGGTTGGTAAGCGGTGATTCGCCCGGCGGCAATCTCATTGCTCCCCACTTCAACGGCTTCGGTGTTGCGCTTGGCCTGCAGCGATTCGGGTGTGAAAAGTGCATCCAGAAAGCGTGGATTTGCCAGCACACCTTTGGCATCCACAGCGGGTGTACGCGTGACGCCAGTGGCGGCCTGAATCTTGAGCTTGAGTTTGTCGGCCACCGGCTGCAGGCTGTCGGGCTGCTCGTACACGATGTTGGAGAAGGTTTCAGCCACTTCGGCAAACTTGCGCTGCGCCTGCTGCTGACGCAGCTCCGCTTCCAGTTTGGGACGCACCTCATCAAAGCTTGGAATCTTGGAAGGCTTGATGTCGGTCAGCATGATGATGTGGTAGCCGAAATCGGTTTCAACCACGTCGCTGATATCGCCTTTCTTCATCGAGAACACGGCCTCTTCAAATGGCTTGACCATGGCATCGCGGGTAAAAAACCCCAAATCCCCGCCTTGCGCGGCCGAGCCCGGATCCTGCGAACTTTTCTTCGCCACCTCGGCAAAGCTGGCCGGGTCCTTGCGCACCTGCGCCAGCAGTTCCTCGGCCTTCTTCCTGGCCTTTTCGCGCTCAGCGGCAGGCGCATCCTTGGGTGCGTTGATCAGGATATGACTTGCACGTCGCTCCTCCTTGGTGCCCAGACGATTCTGGTTCTCCTTGTAGTAGGTGCGCAGGTCGTCCTCGCTGACGGTCAACCCATCCTTGATGGCGTCAATATCCAGCACCACATACTCGACAGTCGCCTCTTCTGCCTGTCGGAAAAGCGTCGGATGGTCGTTGTAGAACGTCTGCAGGTCTGCCTCATTGACGGTGACTTTGGATGCATAGCTGGCCGCATCAAAACGGGCCACCTGAATCTCACGACGCTGCAGCAAGGCATCCATGCCCAGGCTGCTTTCGGCCGGCGTGGCAAAGGCGGTGGAAGCCACGCCGCCCATCACCTGGGCCACGGCCAGATCGTTGCGCATCTGCGCTTCAAAGCCTTCTGGAGTCAGGCCCTGTGCACCCACCAGGGCGCGATAGGCCTGCGTGTCCAGGCTGCCATCGGGCTTGCGCAGCTGTGCAATCACCGGAATGCCTTGCAGCTCGCGTGCCAGCTGGGCGTCGCTCACCGTCAGATGCAGTTGGCGCGCCGCAGTAGCGAGTACGCGGTCGCGCACCAGGCGCTCAAGCATGGCATAGCGTGCCTGCGGCGAATCAAGCAGCTTGCTGTCCACGCCTGGCTGCTGGGCGCGCAAGCGATCGGCTTGTTCCCTATGGGCGTTGTCCCAATCGGTCTGTGTGATGGCCTTCCCATCCACGCTCGCAACCGTCGGGCTTTTCTCGGAAAAGTAGTTGCCGTCAATGCCAAAGAGCACAAAGGAAGGAATGATCAGCAGAAACAGCACCCCCATGACGATCTTGGAGTGCTTGCGGATGGATTCAAACATGAACTGGTCTCTTAACGGCAACAAAACAAAAGGCGAACAAGGTGTTCGCCTTCGGGTTGTGAATGGTGGGTGCTGACGGTCTCGAACCGCCGACCTACGCCGTGTAAAGGCGCCGCTCTACCAACTGAGCTAAGCACCCTTTCTCAATCGTCCATCAATTCAAAGCATCCTTCAACGCCTTGCCGGGACGGAACTTCGGCACTTTCGCGGCCTTGATTTTAATCGTTGCACCCGTGCGTGGGTTGCGACCGGTGCGTGCCGCACGCTTGCCCACGGCAAAGGTGCCAAAACCGACGAGCGAGACCGTACCGCCTTTTTTTAGCGTCTTCTTGACTGCGTCAATCGTCGACTCCAGCGCCCGCGTGGCGGCAGCCTTGGAAATGTCAGCGTGGTTTGCAATGTGCTCGATCAGTTCGGTCTTGTTCACAAGGTGCCTCTCATGGATAGAAGAAATGAAATGTCGTGTTCTGTACAGTGGCTGCAATTTGCCGCGAACTGCTCGCGGCATTTGCACGGCGCAAGGGCAACTGCGCATTGCAGCCGCTCCATTAAAGCCGCGGTGATTTCAGGTGTCAATCCGTCCCATCCCGATGCACGGCCGCGCGAATTCTAGTCGCATTTTTTCCCGTTCCGCATACCTGCGCGACACCGGCTTCATCGCGTGCGCGCGCGGATTTCCGGCAGCGCGCGCTGCAGGTAGTAGACCATCGACCACACGGTCAGTACCGCCGCGAGCCAGATCAGCCACGTACCCCAGACACCTGTATCGAACACCTCAAAAAAACGCCCGTCGTACAACAGCAAAGGAATCGCCAGCATCTGCACGGTGGTCTTGAGCTTGCCCAGCATGTGCACCGCCACGCTGCTGCTGGCGCCGATATGGGCCATCCACTCGCGCAGTGCACTGATGGCAATCTCCCGACCAATGATGATCAGCGCGACAAACACATCCACACGCCCCAGGTGCACCAACACCAGCAGCGACGCGCTGACCAGGAATTTGTCGGCCACCGGGTCCAGAAATGCGCCAAAGGCGGAAGACTGGTTGAGTTTGCGCGCCAGATAACCGTCAAGCCAGTCGGTTGCTGCAAACACCACGAACAGCACCGTTGCCGCGAGGTTGCGTTCGGCACCGCTCAACGGCATGTAGAACACCCCGACGATCAAGGGGATTGCGACGATACGCGCCCACGTCAGGAGCGTTGGAATAGTCAGAAACATCGGCCTGAACGCAGCAACGCGCAGTTAGTCACCTCTGGTGCGCATGGTGTCAGGCCCCGCCCGGGTGCTGCCCGGTCTGGATCATCTTCATGGCTGACGTGATCAAGGCAGAGACCTCGGTCATGGTGCTGGGCACGACCAGCGTCGTCGTGGCGTCCGAGGCAAGACGGCCATAGGCATCCACCGCCTTCTCAGCCACCTTGAGCTGCACCGCCTGCTCTCCGCCCGGCTGGCGAATGGCTGCCGCCACTTGCCCGATCGCTTCGGCCGTAGCAGTGGCGACGGCCATGATGGCCGCGGCCTCCCCCTCGGCATTGTTGATCTGCGACTGCTTTTCGCCTTCGGATTTGGCGATGGCCGCCTGTTTCTGTCCATCCGCCAGATTGATTTCCTCCTGGCGCTTGCCTTCGGACGTGGCAATCACCGCGCGCTTTTCGCGCTCGGCGGTAATCTGGGCCTGCATGGCCCGCAGGATCTCCGCCGGCGGCGTGAGGTCCTTGATTTCATAGCGCAGCACTTTCACGCCCCAATTGAGCGCTGCCTCGTCGATCGCCGCCACCACCTGCCCGTTGATGATGTCGCGCTCCTCAAAGGTTTTGTCCAGTTCCAGCTTGCCGATCACGCTGCGCAATGTGGTCTGCGCAAGCTGGGTGATGGCCACGACGTAATTGCTCGATCCATAGCTCGCACGCATAGGGTCGGTCACCTGGAAGTACAACACTCCATCGACCTGCAGCTGGGTGTTGTCGCGCGTGATGCAGACCTGGCTGGGCACATCCAGCGGTATCTCCTTGAGGCTGTGCTTGTAGGCCACCCTGTCGACGAAAGGAATGATGAACTTTGGCCCGGGGGCGAGCGTACCAGCGTACTTCCCCAGTCGTTCTATGACCCACGCGTTCTGCTGCGGCACGATCTTGACGGCGCGGACGATGAAGATGACGGCAATGACAAAAATGGCGATGGCGACGTACATGATTGGCTCCTCTCTTCCCTTGTTGCATTCACTCAAGCAGTGAGCGACTCCAGCAGCAGACGGCTGCCCACCAGCTCCACAACCCTGTGCGGGCCCGTCACGGGAACGGCGCCGTCGCGGTGTATTGCCGTCCAGTTGGCGCCGCGGTATTTCACCACGGCCGTTCCGTCCGCGGCCCATTCGTTCACCTGAACGGTTTCTCCCACATCCAGATTGACGCTGCGATCGGCGCGCGCAGGTGGATCTCCCGGGCGGCGGCGCTTGACCCAGTATGCCGCGAACACCGCGCCCGCGCCCACGATGGCACAGGCCACGATCTGCGTGACGCCGGACAGGCCAAGGTGGGCGGCGATGGCTCCCGCCGCAAGGCCGATGGCCAGCATCAACAGATAAAACGTTCCGCTGAGCAGTTCAATTACCACTGCCACTGCCGTCACCAGCCACCACAAGGTGGATGCACCCAAATCCATTGGACACTCCCTTTCATTGCTCGACGTGCAATGTTGTTTGCGCCACTCGATTGTGGGTCAAACAGCCGACGATCTTCGAGGCCGGCCGATTTTTCATACACTTCGCGCCGTTTTGTGGTCCCGAGCTTGCCGGAGGCAGCGCATGAAATTTCGTTTTCCGATTGTCATCATCGACGAAGATTACCGTTCCGACAACACCTCGGGACTGGGCATACGCGCGCTCGCGCAGGCCATTGAGGAAGAAGGCTTCGAGGTGCTCGGCGTCACCAGCTACGGCGATCTGACCCAGTTCGCGCAGCAGCAAAGCCGCGCCAGCGCCTTCATTCTGTCGATCGACGACGAGGAGTTCACGCTGGGCGCGGGGCAGGATCCAATCATTCACAGCCTGCGTGCCTTCATCGAGGAAGTTCGGCGCAAAAACCCGGATGTGCCGATCTACATCTACGGCGAGACCAAGACCAGCCGCCACCTGCCCAACGACATCCTGCGCGAGCTGCACGGCTTCATCCACATGTTCGAGGACACGCCGGAGTTCGTGGCGCGCCACATCATTCGCGAGGCCAAGAGCTATCTGGAAACCATCCAGCCACCGTTTTTCAAGGCGCTGCTCGACTACGCCGAGGATGGCTCGTATTCATGGCACTGCCCAGGGCATTCGGGTGGCGTCGCGTTTTTGAAGAGCCCGATCGGGCAGATGTACCACCAGTTCTACGGCGAGAACATGCTGCGCGCCGACGTGTGCAACGCGGTGGAAGAACTGGGGCAATTGCTTGATCACAACGGCGCGATCGGCGAGAGCGAGCGCAATGCGGCGCGCATCTTCAATGCCGACCATTGCTTTTTCGTGACCAACGGCACGTCCACCAGCAACAAGATCGTCTGGCACCACACCGTGGCCCCGGGCGATGTGGTCGTCGTGGATCGCAACTGTCACAAATCCATCCTGCACGCCATCATCATGACGGGCGCTGTGCCGGTGTTTTTGAAGCCCACGCGCAACCACTTCGGCATCATCGGCCCGATTCCGCAAAGCGAATTCGAGCCCGCCACCATCCAGGCCAAGATTCGCGCCAACCCGCTGCTCAAGGGCGTGGACGCGAAAAAGGTGAAACCGCGCGTGCTGACGCTCACGCAATCCACCTACGACGGCGTGCTCTACAACACCGAGACCATCAAGCAGATGCTCGACGGCTACGTGGACAACCTGCACTTCGATGAAGCATGGCTGCCGCACGCCGCGTTTCATCCGTTTTATGGCTCCTACCACGCGATGGGCAAGAAGCGCGCACGGCCGAAAAAATCCGTGGTGTATTCCACGCAGTCCATACACAAACTGCTCGCGGGCATCAGCCAGGCGAGCCACGTGCTGGTGCAAGACAGCCAGACGGCCAAGCTCGATCGGCACCTCTTCAACGAGGCCTATCTGATGCACACCTCAACCAGCCCGCAGTACAGCATCATCGCCAGCTGTGACGTGGCAGCGGCGATGATGGAGCCCCCGGGCGGCACCGCACTGGTGGAGGAGTCCATCCTGGAGGCGCTGAACTTTCGCCGCGCGATGCGCAAGGTGGAGCAGGAGTTCGGCAAGGGCGACTGGTGGTTCAAGGTCTGGGGGCCGGAGAAAATTGCCGAAGAAGGCGTGGGGCGCGCGGAGGACTGGATCATCCGCAGCGACGGCAAGGGCCGCAAGAACGGGCACCGCTGGCACGGCTTCGGTGATCTGGCAGACGGCTTCAACATGCTCGACCCGATCAAGTCGACCATCGTCACGCCGGGGCTTGACCTGGACGGAAAATTCCACAAGGTCGGCATTCCCGCGAGCATCGTCACCAAGTACCTCGCCGAGCATGGCGTGGTGGTCGAGAAAACCGGGCTCTACAGCTTCTTCATCATGTTCACCATCGGCATCACCAAGGGCCGCTGGAACACGATGCTCACCGCGCTGCAGCAGTTCAAGGACGATTACGAGAAAAACCACCCGATGTGGCGCATCCTGCCGGAGTTCTGCCAGCAGCACAAACGCTACGAGCACATGGGCCTCAAAGACCTGTGCCAGCACGTGCACGAGCTCTACGCCCGCTACAACGTGGCGCGGCTGACGACCGAGATGTACCTCTCGCCGCTCACGCCCGCGATGAAGCCCAGCGACGCGTTCGCGCACATCGCGGCGCGCAAGACAGAGCGTGTGGAGATCGATCACCTGGAAGGGCGCGTGACGACAAGCCTGATCACCCCCTACCCGCCCGGCATTCCGCTCTTGATTCCGGGCGAAGTGTTCAACCGAAAAATCGTGGATTACCTCAAATTCGCGCGCGAGTTTTCACGCTTGTGTCCGGGCTTTGAGACCGATATTCACGGCCTGGTCGAGATGGAGGATGCCGAAGGAACGATGCGCTATTACGCCGATTGCGTGGCGTAAATTCGTGACACCGGTAGAATTGGGCTCTTTACGGATTACAAGGGCGAGAAAGGCAATGTCGGTTATGACACCGCGAACTAGCACGGAGACCACCACCCGTCCTTGACGGTCATCGTTCGCGCCTGCCCGAAATCTCTCTCCCACACGAAAAGCGCGGACACCAGGTTCGCGCTTTTTTCTTTTCAAGCGCGCCCATCGCACCATAACGCCACGAAAGATTTCTCATGATCGCCATCACGCTTCCCGACGGTTCACTACGCGAATTCCCCGGCCCGGTCACCGTCGCCGAAGTGGCCGCTTCGATCGGCACGGGCCTGGCCAAGGCCGCGATCGCGGGCAAGGTGAACGACAAGGTTGTCGATACCGCGTACTCCATCGCGCAAGACAGCCGCCTGGCCATCCTCACGGCCAAGGACGCCGAGGGGCTGGAGGTGATCCGCCACTCTGCCGCCCACCTGCTGGCCTATGCAGTGAAAGAATTGTTCCCCGACGCGCAGGTGACGATAGGCCCGGTGATCGAAAACGGCTTTTATTACGACTTTTCGTACAAGCGCCCGTTCACGCCCGAAGACCTCGCGGCGATCGAAAAGCGCATGACCGAACTCGCCGCCAAGGACGAACCGGTGGTGCGCCGCGTGCTGCCGCGCGATGCGGCCGTTGAGTACTTCAAGGGCCTGGGCGAGCACTACAAGGCCGAAATCATCGCCAGCATCCCGCAGGATCAGGATGTGAGCCTGTACCGCGAGGGCGGCTTCGAAGACCTGTGCCGCGGCCCGCACGTGCCCTCGACGGGCAAGCTGAAATTCTTCAAGCTGATGAAGGTGGCTGGCGCCTATTGGCGGGGCGATCACCGCAACGAGATGCTGCAGCGCATCTACGGCACGGCCTGGGCCAGCAAGGAAGACTTGCAGCAGTACCTGACCATGCTGGAGGAAGCCGAAAAACGCGACCACCGCCGCTTGGGGCGTGAGCTCGATCTGTTTCACATCGACGAGCACTCACCCGGCACGGTGTTCTGGCATCCGCGCGGCTGGGCGATCTGGCAAGAAGTCGAGCAGTACATGCGGCGCGTCTACCGCGACAACGGCTACCAGGAGGTCAAGGGCCCACAAATTCTGGACAAGGGCCTGTGGGAGAAAACCGGCCACTGGGAAAAATACCGCGAAAACATGTTCACGACGGAGTCAGAAAAGCGCGACTACGCCTTGAAACCGATGAACTGCCCGGGCCACATCCTGATCTTCAAGCAGGGCGTGAAAAGCTACCGCGACCTGCCACTGCGCTATGGCGAATTCGGCGCTTGTCACAGAAACGAGCCGACAGGCGGGCTGCACGGCATCATGCGCGTGCGCGCCTTCACGCAGGACGATGGCCACATCTTCTGCACCGAAGATCAGATCCAGGACGAGGTGCTGGCATTCACGCGCGTGCTGCAAAAGGTCTACGCCGATTTCGGCTTCAAGGACATCATCTACAAGATCGCGACGCGCCCCGAGGCGCGCATCGGCTCTGACGAGGTCTGGGACAAGGCCGAGGCGGCGCTGATCGAAAGCCTGAAGGCCTCGGGTTGCGGCTATGAGCTCTCACCCGGCGAAGGGGCGTTTTACGGCCCGAAGATCGAATACACGCTCAAGGACGCGATCGGGCGCCAGTGGCAGTGCGGCACGATCCAGGTGGATTTTTCCATGCCTGAACGGCTGGACGCCGAATACGTCGGGGAGGACGGTGCGCGCCATCGCCCGGTGATGCTGCACCGCGCCATCGTCGGTTCGCTGGAGCGCTTCATCGGCATCCTGATCGAGCAGCACGCGGGCGCACTGCCCGTGTGGCTGGCGCCGGTACAGGTGGCAGTGCTCAACATCACCGACGCGCAAGCCGACTACTGTCGCGAAATTGCCGCAAAGCTGCAAAAAGCGTTGCCGAATCAAGGCCTTAGGGTAGTGACCGGCCTGGGTAACCAAAAGATTACGTATAAAATACGCGAGTTTGCGCTGCAAAAGCCGCCCTACATCCTCGTCGCTGGCGACAAGGAAAAGGCGGCAGGTGCAGTTGCAGTGCGCGCCCGGGGCAATGTCGATCTGGGCGTGATGTCTCTCGACGCTTTCGTCGAACGAATCGCACGGGACATCGCCGCCAAGGCCTGAATTTCATAGCCGAATCATGCTTTGACGCGCGCCAGCAGTGCGCAAGCGGCTACGCTTTTCGTAGTCAACTGAACAGAGGTGAAAACCATCGCTACTGAATACCGTGATCGCCGTCACCGCGAGGAACGCAAGCACAGGCTCAACCGTGAAATCATGGCTCCCGAGGTTCGCCTCTCGGGGCCGGACAACGAAGCCATAGGCATCGTGAGCCTGCAGGAAGCCCTGCGCATGGCCGGCGACCTGGACGTGGATCTGGTGGAGATTGCCGCCACCGCCAATCCGCCGGTCTGCCGCCTGATGGATTACGGCAAGTTCAAGTACCAGGAACAGAAGAAGGCGGCGGAGGCCAAAGCCAAGCAGACCGTCATCGACATCAAGGAAGTGAAATTCCGCCCTGGCACGGACGATGGCGACTACAACATCAAGCTGCGCAACATCCGCCGCTTTCTGGCCGATGGCGACAAGGTCAAGGTCACGCTGCGTTTTCGCGGCCGCGAGATCACGCACCAGAACCTGGGGCTGGCCCTGCTCAATCGCATCCGCGATGAGCTGGCCGACACCATCCTGGTCGAGCAGTTTCCCAAGCTTGAAGGCCGTCAGATGATCATGATGATCGCCCCGGCGCGCAAAAAACCCGCCGCCCCGGTAAAGGCACTGACTGCCAGCAGCACGACGGCTGCCGCATAAAGTTGGCAATGGAATTGAATGTGGTGCGGCAGCCTGCTGCCACGCCAACAGGCAGTGCGGTGAACGCACTGCCGCACGAGCAGCGCCGCAAGGCCTGATCGTCAAAAGTGGCTCGGGGCCTGCAAGGGTGCACAAGGTTGTGCACACGCCTCACGAGCACAAATGAAGAGGAGCATGCAAATGCCCAAAATGAAGACCAAGAGCGGCGCGAAAAAGCGTTTCCGCGTTCGTCCGGGTGGCACCGTGAAGCGGGGCCAGGCGTTCAAGCGCCACATCCTGACCAAGAAGAGCACCAAGAACAAGCGCCAGTTGCGTGGCATGGTCGGGGTGCATGACGGTGACATGGGCTCCATCGCCAAGATGTCTGTAATTCACTGACGAACAAGGAGAAAACACATGCCTCGCGTCAAACGTGGTGTTACGGCTCGCGCCCGCCATAAAAAGGTTCTCGCCCTTGCCAAGGGTTTTCGCGGTCGTCGCGGCAACGTCTTTCGCATCGCCAAACAGGCGGTGATGAAGGCGGGCCAATACGCCTACCGTGACCGCCGCAACAAGAAGCGCGTGTTCCGCCGTCTGTGGATCACCCGCATCAATGCGGCCGTGCGTGTGCAAGGGTTGACCTACAGCCAGTTCACCAACGGACTGAAGAAGGCCATGATCGAGATCGACCGCAAGATGCTGGCCGACCTCGCAGTGCACGACGAAGCTGCGTTCAGCGGCATCGTGGAGCAGGTCAAGGCCAAGCTGGCAGCCTGAGTCGGCACGCAATTGCTATTTCAAACGTAGCAATTCGCGCACTCCCCACGAGGGCCAGAGCTTGCAAAGGCACTGGCCCTCGTTTTTATTTGCGAAGTTGTCATGAACGATTTGGATACCCTGGTTGAAAGCGCCCGCACGCAATTTGCCGCCGCCAGTGCGCCCCACGATCTGGAGAACGCCAAGGCGCAATTCATCGGCAAGTCCGGTCGACTGACCGAGCTGATGAAGGGGATGGCACAGCTATCGCCCGAGGAAAAACGCACACGCGGCGCCGCCATCAACACCGCCAAACAGGCCATAGAGGCTGCCTTGAACGCACGCCGCCAGACGCTGCAGGATGCCGAGCTTGAAGCCCATCTCAAGGCCGAGGCGCTGGACGTGACGCTGCCAGGGCGTCAGCGCGGGCACGGCGGCCTGCACCCGGTGACACTCACCATGGAGCGCATCGAGGGCATCTTCGGCTCCATGGGGTTCGACGTGGCCGACGGCCCGGAGATCGAGACCGACTGGTTCAGCTTCACCTCGCTCAACAACCCGCCCAACCACCCGGCGCGCTCGATGCAGGACACCTTCTACATCGACGGCAACGGCAGCGACGGCCTGCCGCTGAACCTGCGCCCGCACACCAGCCCGATGCAGGTGCGCTATGCCCACGCCCACGTGCGCAAATACGGCAACGGCTTTGATCCGCGCTCGGGGCAGCTCTACAGTGGCCCCATGCCCGACATCCGCGTGATTGCGCCCGGGCGCACCTACCGCGTCGATTCGGACGCCACGCATTCGCCGATGTTTCACCAATGCGAAGGCCTGTGGCTGGGCGAGAACGTGAGCTTCAGTGACCTCAAAACCATTTTCACGGGTTTTTGCCGCACGTTCTTTGAGAACGACGATCTAGTGCTGCGCTTTCGCCCCAGCTTCTTCCCCTTCACTGAGCCAAGCGCCGAGATCGACATCCAGTTCCCCTCGGGGCCGCTGGCCGGCAAGTGGCTGGAAGTGGCCGGCTCGGGCCAGGTGCATCCCAACGTGGTACGCCACATGGGGCTCGATCCCGAGCGCTACATCGGTTTCGCCTTCGGCATGGGCCCGGACCGCCTGACCATGCTGCGTTACGGCGTGAATGACCTGCGGCTGTTCTTTGATGGCGATATCCGCTTTCTGTCGCAATTTCAGTAAAAAGAGAGCTGTCAGCGCCTGTCTGGCATGGATATAAAACCGTTTTGTTATTGAAAGCGTTTCACAGCAAGCGCGAAAAGCTACTCAAACAAGAGCATTCCCGAGAAAACCCCATGCAATTTCCTGAATCGTGGCTACGTGAATTCTGCAACCCGCCGCTGGACACGCAGGCGCTGGCCGATCTGCTGACCATGGCCGGCCTCGAAGTGGAAGACACCCGGCCGGTTGCCCCGCCCTTTTCCGGGATCGTCGTGGGCGAGATCAAGGATGCGCAACCACACCCCAACGCCGACCGCCTGCGCGTGTGCCAGGTGGACGTGGGCGCCGCGCAGTTGCTCAGCATCGTCTGCGGCGCGCCCAACGCGCGCGCGGGCATCCGCGTGCCCTGCGCGCTGGTTGGCGCCGAGCTGCCGCCGGGCGACGACGGCAAGCCGTTTCACATCAAGACAGGCAAGCTGCGTGGCGTGGAGAGCCACGGCATGCTGTGCTCGGCGCGTGAGCTCAAGCTCTCGGAAGACCATGCCGGCTTGCTGGAACTACCTGCCGACGCGCCGCTGGGTCAGGACATCCGCGCATACCTCCAGCTCGACGACACCCTGTTCACGCTGAAGCTCACGCCCAACCTCGGCCATGCCCTGAGCGTGCATGGCGTCGCGCGCGAAGTGGCGGCGCTGACCGGCGCGCCGCTCAAGGCGCCGCCACTGCCAACGATCGCGCCCACCAACGCCGATCGCCTTGCCGTCACGATTGAGGCTGCCGACCTCTGCGGCCGCTTCTCCGGCCGCGTGGTGCGCCACATCAACCCGCGCGCGCAAACGCCGCGGTGGATGGTCGAGCGCCTGGCGCGCTGCGGCCAGCGCAGCGTCTCGCCACTGGTGGACATCTCCAACTACGTGATGTTCGAGCTGGGGCGCCCCTCGCACATCTTCGATCTCGAAAAGATCGCAGGAGGCCTCACGGTGCGCTGGGGCAAAGCAGGAGAGCAACTCAAGCTGCTCAACGGCAACACCGTCACCGTAGATGAAAAAGTAGGCGTGATTGCCGACCGCAACGGGCTGGAGTCGCTCGCCGGCATCATGGGCGGCGACACCACCGCAGTGAGCGACGACACGCGGCATGTTTTCATCGAGGCTGCCTTTTGGTGGCCCGACGCCATTGCCGGGCGCTCGCGCCGCTTCAATTTCTCGACCGATGCGGGACACCGCTTCGAACGTGGCGTTGACCCCGCGCTGACCGTGGAGCATATCGAGCACATCACCGCGCTCGTCCTGCAAATTTGCGGCACACCGGAGACCACCTGCGGCCCCATCGTGGATGACCAGCCCGCCATGCCCCAGCCCACGCCGGTGCGCCTGCGCGTGGCGCGCGCCGCCAAGGTGATTGGCATGCCACTGACCCAGCCGCAGTGCGCCGACGCGCTCAAGCGCCTGGATCTGGCAGTCACCCAGGAAGACGGCGCCGTGAAGGTGGTGCCACCAAGCTATCGGTTTGATCTGCGCATGGAGGAAGACCTCATCGAAGAGGTTGCCCGCATCATCGGCTACCAGAACCTGCCTGCCGACGCCCCCCTGGGCCGCATCGCGCCACGGCTGCAGGCCGAAAGCCAGCGTGGCCGCTATGTGGTGCGCCGCGAAATGGCGGCACTGGACTACCAGGAAACCATCAATTTCAGCTTCGTCGAAGAACGCTGGGAGCACGAGCTCGCAGGCAACGACGCGCCGATCCGTCTGCTCAACCCCATCGCCAGCCAGATGAGCGTGATGCGCTCCACGCTGCTCGGTTCGCTGCTGCAGGCACTCAAGTTCAACCTGGACCGCAAGGCGGCACGCGTGCGCCTGTTTGAAGTCGGCCGCGTGTACCGGCGCGATGCCCGGGTGAAAGATACCGACGCCACCGTGCAAGGCTACGCCCAGCCTGTGCATATCGCCGCACTGGCCTACGGCAGCGCCAGCGCGCTTCAGTGGGGAACGAAAGAGCGCGCGGTGGATTTTTACGATGCCAAAGGCGATGTGGAGGCACTGCTGTCGCCTCTGAAGCCCAGCTTTGAAGCCACCGAACACTCGGCGATGCACCCCGGGCGCTGCGCCTGCGTACGGCTGGACGGCAAGGTCATTGGCCACGTCGGCGAGTTGCATCCGCGCTGGCGCCAATCGTGGAGCCTGGCCCAGGCCCCGATGTTGTTCGAGCTCGACTTCAACGCCGTGCTGCAGCGCAAGGTGCCCGCCTTCGCATCGGTCGCGCGACTGCAGCATGTGGAACGCGACATTGCCATCGTCGTGGCCGAGAGCATCACCCACCAGCAAGTCCTGCAGGCAGCGCAAGGCGCGCTCGCTGCCGATCTGCTGCGTTCCTGCGTGTTGTTCGATGTCTTTCGCCCACAGGCAGGCGCCTCCTCCGGCAGCCTTGCAAGTGGCGAGAAAAGTTTGGCCATCCGCCTGACGCTGGAAAGTGGCAATGCAACCCTGACCGACACCGACATCGACGCCGCCGTCCAGCAGGTAGTGCAGGCGCTGGCACAACAAACGGGAGCCCGACTGCGATGAACCAACCCGCCGCACCGTTCGAGATTGAACTCGCCGTCGAGAGCCTGGAGACACCGGCGCTCACGAAAGCGCAGCTGGCGGAATTGCTCTTCGAGCAGATCGGCCTGAACAAGCGCGAAGCCAAGGACATGGTAGACGCGTTTTTCGACCTGATCGTCGAAAGCCTGGCACGCGGCGAAGACATCAAGCTGTCCAACTTCGGCAACTTCCAGATACGCACCAAGGCTCCGCGTCCGGGGCGCAATCCGCGTACCGGCGAAGTGATCCCCATCGAAGCGCGGCGCGTGGTGACGTTTCACGCAAGCAACAAACTCAAGGAGCAGCTGCAGGAGTAAGGCAGCGTCTCATCCCGGCACTGCCCATCGATGACGGTCTGCAGTACCCTACGCAGTTTGTGGCGCATTCTTTGATCTGACCGACATGAGCTCCGTGCTGCCCGCGATCCCTGCCAAACGCTATTTCACCATTGGCGAAGTGGCCGAGCTATGCAACGTCAAAGCCCATGTGCTGCGCTATTGGGAGCAGGAGTTTTCACAGCTGCGCCCCATGAAACGCCGCGGCAACCGGCGCTACTACCAGCATCACGAGGTGCTGATGATCCGGCGTATCCGCGATTTGCTGTACGAGCAGGGTTTCACCATCAGCGGCGCGCGCAATCGGCTGCAAGAGCTGGCCCATGGTTCCACGTCAACCCAGGCTTGCGCGACGCCCGAAGCGGTTGCTTCTGCCCTGCCGCCACTAACGCCGGAGCAGATGCGCATGGAGCTCGAAGAAATCCGCAGATTGCTGCTGGAGCAGTGACAGTCACGCTACAATCCCACTCTTCGGCGTGTAGCGCAGCCTGGTAGCGCACTTGCATGGGGTGCAAGGGGTCGCGAGTTCGAATCCCGCCACGCCGACCATTTAAATCAAGGACTTGGCTTCGAAAGGGGCTAAGTCCTTTCTTCATCGCCCCTTCGAAACCTACCGTTGTTCCAACCATTGTCCCAACTCCAAACCCGGAGGGGGTTTTACAGTCTCCGCCGGGGATGGCAGTAAAACGCGATACACGGGGCTCGCCCTTAAAATCTGCTGCACTGCAATACAGCCCGCCTCCGCAGGCCATTGCATCAAGGAGACAAACGGTGCCAGACCATACCGCCCCCCAAGAATCCAAAGCCGCGCCGCGGATCATCAAAAAATACCCGAACCGGCGGCTCTACGACACATCCACGTCCACCTACATCACGCTGGCCGAAGTACGTCAGCTGGTGATTGACGGTACGCAGGTCGCGGTGCGCGACGCCAAATCGGGCGAGGACCTCACGCGTTCCATCCTGCTGCAGATCATTCTGGAGGAAGAAGCCGGCGGCGCCCCGATGTTCAGCGAAGCGGCACTCGCCAATATCATCCGCTTCTATGGCCATGCGATGCAGGGCTTCATGGGCGCCTACCTGGAAAAGAACGTGCAGATGTTCACCGAGGTCCAGGCCAAGCTCGCCGAACAGACCAAGACCATCACACCCGAGATGTGGAGCCACTTCATGAATCTGCAGTCGCCGATGATGCAGAGTCTGATGGGCAGCTACGTGGAACAGTCGCAGACGGTGTTTCAGCACATGCAGGAGCAGATGAACAAGCAGACCGAGCAAATGCTGGGGGCCTTCGGGATCAAGCAGCGTTGATGCGCCGCGGGCCGCGGGCGAATGGGAGCGAATAACCGGCCTCGGGCATCCAGCGGGCGTTGGTGTTAACCTTTTTGGCTCGCGCCACCCCTGCATGCATACCCATGAACCGAATCGACCCAGCCCTGCTCACTACGCCGCAAAGCCCCTTTTCCCTGGCCCGGCGCTTTGACCTGCGGGCCGACAGCCCTGAAGATTTCCGCCAGCGGCTGCGCCACTATTTCACCCAGACTTTTGATTGCACCGAATCGCTTTTTCGCACGCTGGCCTGCGAAGACGCGTGGTACCAGCGGCCGATCACGCTGCGCCATCCGCTGATTTTTTATTACGGTCATGTGGCGACCTTCTTCACCAACAAGCTGCTGCTCACGCGCATGATCAGCGAGCGCATCGATCCGCAGCTCGAATCCGTCTTCGCCGTCGGCGTGGACGAGATGAGCTGGGACGATCTGAACGACGCACATTACGACTGGCCCAGCATCGCCCGGGTGCAGGACTACCGCGACAAGGTACGGGCGATGGTGCTTGGCCTCATCGACCACGCGCCGCTCACGCTCCCCGTGAACTGGGACCATCCCTGGTGGGCCATCGTCATGGGGGTGGAGCATGAACGCATTCACATTGAAACCTCATCGGTACTGATGCGCCAGCACCGCCTGGATTGGGTGAAAGCGCAGCCCGACTGGCCCGCCTGCAGCGATACCGGGAAGGCGCCGCACAACACGCTGATCGATATCGCCCAGGGGCAGGTGCAGCTCGGCAAGCCGTTGGACAGCCCGCGCTATGGCTGGGACAACGAGTACGGCCACCACGAGGTGGATGTGCCGGCGTTTCAGGCCAGCCGCCTGCTGGTGAGCAACGGCGAGTTTCTGACCTTCGTGCAGGCGGGTGGCTACGCCAACAACGCGTACTGGGACGACGAAGGGCAGCGCTGGCGCGACTTTGCCAAGGCCAGCCAGCCGACCTTCTGGGTGAAGGCGGGTGCGCAGTGGCGGCTGCGCCTGCTGGCGCAGGAAATCCCCATGCCGTGGAACTGGCCGGTGGAAGTCAACTGCCTGGAGGCGCGCGCCTTTTGCCGCTGGAAGGCAGCCGAAAGCGGCCAGAGCGTGCGCCTGCCCACCGAAGACGAATGGCATCGCATCCTGTCGGCAAGCGGTTGGGAGCTGTCCCCGGCACCACCGGCGAATGCCAACCTCTACCTCGAGCACTGGGCGTCTTCGTGCCCCGTGGACCGTTTCGAGCATGGGCCGCTCTGTGATGCCGTCGGCAACGTCTGGCAGTGGACCGAAACACCAACCTACCCCTTCGAGGGCTTCAAGACCCACCCGATCTACGACGATTTCACCACGCCCACGTTTGACGACCGGCATAACCTGATCAAGGGCGGCTCCTGGATCTCCGCTGGCAACGAAGCCGAACCCGAATCACGTTACGCCTTCAGGCGTCACTTCTTCCAGCACGCCGGTTTTCGCTATGTGGTGGCGCAGGCGCCCGTCGTCCCGCTGGCCTCGCAGTATGAAACCGATGATCTGGTGACCCAGTACATGGAATTCCATTTTGGCGCCGAGTACTGGGGCGTGCCCAATTTCCCCAAGGCACTGGCGCAGATCGCCATCGAGGCCACAGGTCAGGGAGCGCACCGCCGCGCCCTGGACTTGGGTTGCGCCGTAGGGCGCGCCACCTTCGAGCTGGCCCGGCATTTCGACGAAGTCACGGGCATGGATTTTTCCGCCCGCTTCATCGACCAGGGTGTGGCTCTGGCACGCGGCGACACCGTGCGCTACACCGCAACGGAGGAAGGCGAGCTGGTGGAATACAAGGCAATCAGGCTTGCCGACCTGAGCCTTGAAGACACCGCCGCCCGCGTGCAGTTCTGGCAAGGCGACGCCTGCAACCTCAAGCCGCAGTTTTCCGGCTACGACCTGATCCTCGCGGCCAATCTGATCGACCGGCTCTACGACCCGACGCACTTTCTGCAGGTGATCCATGAGCGCCTGGTCGTCGGCGGCATCCTCATGATCACCTCGCCCTACACCTGGCTCGCCGAGCACACGCCGCGCGAGAAATGGCTGGGTGGCTACAAGAAGGACGGCGAGAGCTGGCGCACGCTCGATGCGCTCAAGGCCTTGCTCGGCGCGCACTTTGTCCTGCAAGGCGAGCCGCGGGATGTGCCCTTCGTCATCCGCGAAACCCGGCGCAAGTTCCAGCACACGCTGTCGCAGGCAACGATCTGGAAGCGCGTGCGCTGACCTTCACGCAAGCACTCGCAGCGAGTGCTGTCTTGCAGGTGCGCCAGTGCGCGCATTGCCTTGTCGCCCTATCCTGCAGCCAATACTCAGAGCTTGAGAGGAAATTGCCCATGTCCGAAAGGTGCGTCAAAACGCTGCCAATCGAGGCGCAAAACGCAGCCATAGCTCGGGCTATGGCGAGTATTTGCAACGAAGAGTGGTGGTGTTTTGGCGTGCAGGGCGGGCATGGGGGATTGCCTCTCAAGCTCTATTGATGGGAGCCCTCATCGGCGACGCGCTGGCCGTCGGGCCGCACTGGTACTACAACCTGGACGAGCTGCGCGCCGCCTACGGCCCGTGGATCAGCGACTACACCACGCCCAAGCCGGGGCGCTATCACGACGGGCTCAGGGCCGGCGATTCATCGCAGGCCGGTGTGCTGCTGGAGTTGACCATGCGTTCGCTGGCAGAACAAGGCCGCTACGACGAGCAGGACTTTTGCCAGCGACTCGATCGCGACTTCTTCCCGCTGATCGACGGCACGCCCAACAACGGGCCTGGCGGCTACACCAGCCAGTCGATCCGCGAGACTTACCGGCTGCGCGTCACGCTCGGCAAGCCCTGGGGCCAGGTCAGCGGCTGGGCCGATACCACCGAGGCGGCGGAGCGCGTCTTGGCAATCGCCGTGCGCGATGCGCGCGACCTGGGCGCGCTGGCCCGCGACGTGAGCAGCAATACCGCACTCACGCAGGCCGATGGCGTGGTCGGCGCGATGACCACCGCCTACGCGCTGGCGCTGGGCCTTATGGTGCAGGGCGAGCGCTTTGACGGCCGCATCTCCGACAAGCTGATGGCGCGCGTGCGCGCGGGTACGCTGCCGTTTCACAGCGTCACCAACGCCGGCGAAGACTCGGTGCCGCCCGGGCCGGAGCGACCGCGCCACACAGGGCAGTTTGCTTCGCCCGACGCGTTGATCGGCATGGGCCATATCGCCGCCGCCGCGCTCGACCCGGCGGTGCGCATCGAGCCGGCATGGAAAGTGTCCGAGGTCTACGGCATGCCGTGTGCGGTTTACCACCAGTTTCCTGCCGCCTACCACCTGGCGGCGCGCTTTGCCGACGATTTTGAAAGCGCGGTGCTGCATGCCGTCAACGGCGGCGGTCAGAACCAGGCGCGCGCCATTCTCACGGGCGCGCTGGTGGGCGCGATGGTGGGCCTGAGCGGCATTCCGGAGCGCTTCGTCACCGGGCTGGCGCGGCACGAAGCGCGGCTGCAACTGGCGCGGCGCATTGCGGCGCAGGCCGCGGCCTGACATACAAGAGGAACGAAATGACAACGACGTATGACGTGCGCCTGCTGCACAAGCGCGAAGTGGCCGAGCACACGATGGAGTTCACGATCGAAAAGCCCGCCGGCTTCGAGTACCGCGCCGGGCAGTTTGGCGACATCGTGCTCCCGCCCTCCACCGGGCTGGATGCGCAGCACAACAAGCACGGCTTTTCCTTTGTCAGCGCGCCGTTTGAAGACACATTGCGCATGACGACGCTGATGCGCGCCAGCAGCGCGTTCAAGCAGGCGGCGGTCAAGGTGCCCGATGGCACCATGATTCAGTTGCTGGCGTTGTGGGGCAATTTTGTGCTGCACAAGAAGGCCAGCCAGCCGGCGGTGTTCGTCACGCGCGGCATCGGCATCACGCCGGTGCGCGGCATCATCGCGCAGGCCACGCACGAGAAGGCCGAACACGCGATCACGCTGATCTATGCCAACCCCGCACCGGCGCAGGCGGCCTATCACGAGGAGTTGCTGGAACTCAGCCGTCGCAACCCGCACTTCGCCTACGTGCCGGTGTTCACCAACGCACAGGGGCCGCTGACGGCGCAGACGCTGCGATCGCACACCCACGCGCTGGGCGATGCGATCTGCTACGCCTCGGGACCGATCAGCACGGCCAGCGAATTGCGCGGCCTGCTGCTTGAGGCCGGGGCGGATGAAGACAACATCCGTACCGAGGAATTCGAGGGTTACTGAACCACCGGCTCGTCAGCCAGTTCATTGCCGGGCGGCAGCACGTCGTCCGGCACGCGCGGAAAGTGCGCGACCAGCAGCGCCGAGACCTCCCCCAGCGCCTGCGTCAGGCCGTCTTCAAATCGGTCCGCGTGCAGCGCACCGCTCAGGCGCGCGAGCATCGCATCCCACTCGGGCTGAGGCACTTGCCGGGCCAGCGCGCGGTCGGCGACGATTTCGATGGCGCGCTCGGCCAGCAACAGGTAGATGAGCACGCCGTTGTTGCCCTCGGTATCCCATATGCGCAGCTTGGAGAACATCATCAGCGCACGCGAGCGCACCACGTGAGGCAGGCTCTGGCGATGCCAGAGGTGGCGCCACAAATAGCTCACGGGCAGGCTGGCCTCGACGCACAGTCGCACCTGCCCGGTGTGGCGCGCCTCGCTGGCGGCCACGCGCGCGGCCAGGCGCTGGCGCATGGCGGGCGGCACGACACGCCGCGCATCGGCCTCGTCAAGCCAGGCGTGGCGCAGCCAGCGTTTGAAATGGGTCCACATGCGTTGCTGCCCCCGTCACCAACTGCCGCTGGCGCCGCCGCCGCCAAAATCGCCACCGCCACCCGAGCTGAAACCGCCGGAGCTGAAACCGCCCGAGCTGCCGCCAAAGCCGCCACCACGTGATCGGCCCGAGCCGCCGCGTTCGATCATCGCGGCCAGCAGGGCGTAGACCATCGCCATCAGACCGATGACGAGCGCCACGATCATCGTCATGCCCCAGATTCCCCATGCCAGCGCCCCCACCACGGTGCCTATCCCCAGCGCCGCGAGCTTGCGCCCCAGGATCAGGCTGGCGATCTGGCTCAGCACCGGAATGGCGATGAGCGCCGGAATGATGAGGTCGAACACGTCATCGGGCGTCGTGCCCGGACCGCCGTCGTTCACTTCGGGCAGGGGCTCACCGCGGATACGTGCGGCCAGTTGGTCGACCGCGGCATCCAGCCCGCCGGCAAAATCACCCCGGCGAAACGCTGGGGTCATCACGTCGCTGATGATGCGCCCGGCCGCGATGTCGGGCACCGCGCCTTCCAGCGCCTTGGCGACTTCGATGCGCATGCGATGATCGTCCTTGGCCACGACGACGATCAGGCCATCGCCCACATCGCTGCGGCCAAGCTTCCAGGCATTGCCGATGCGGTTGGCATAGGCGGCGATGTCCTCGGGCGCGGTGGTCGGCACGATCAGCACCACCACCTGCGAGCCCATGTCGCGTTCGAGTTGCGCGAGCTTTTCTTCCAGAGCGCCCTGCTGCGCAGCATCCAGCGTCGCCGTCTGGTCGATCACACGGCCAGTGAGCTCGGGTACCGGCAGCAAGCCCTGCGCCCAAGCACCCGCCAGCAATCCAACCATCAAAAAGATAGCTGCAATCGCTTTGCGCACAAGCGCCAGAGCCATTTTTTATCTCAAAATTTTGCTTACTTGCTCTTCCCGGTGCCGAAGTCCACCTTGGGTGGCTTGCTGATTTCGGCTTCATTGGCAACGCTGAAATTTTCCTTGGGTGCGTAGCCGAAGACCTTGGCCGTGAGGTTGGTCGGGAACTCGCGCGCCAGCACGTTGTAGGCCTTCACTGCCTCGATATAGCGCCCGCGCGCGACGGCGATGCGGTTCTCCGTGCCTTCCAGCGCCACGCGCAGATCGGCAAAGGCCTTGTTGGCCTTGAGGTCCGGATAGCGCTCCACCGTCACCATCAGGCGGCTGAGCGCGCTGCCGAGTTCGCCCTGCGCCGCCTGGTACTTGGCAAACGCCTGCGGGTCGTTCAAGAGCTCGGGCGTGACCTGAATGCTGCTCGCCTTGGCGCGCGCCGCTATCACCTTGGTGAGCGTGTCCTGCTCAAAATTCGCCTCGCCCTTGACGGTGGCGACGAGGTTGTCGATCAGGTCAGCGCGGCGCTGGTACTGGTTGACCACTTCGCTCCAGGCGGATTTGGTCGACTCATCCAGGCGCTGAAAATCGTTGTAGCCACAGCCCATCAGCAGGCTGGTCATCACGACCGCCACCATCAGTTGCAAAAAGCGCTTCATCACGGTTTCCTGAAAATGGGGGTACTCAACGCGGCATGACGCCCTGCACCGCGCCCGCCTGCCAGACGCGCCAGCGCAGCTCAAAGCCGTCGGGCACGAACACCACCACCGGCAGCTTGCTGTTGTAGCGCACGAGCAGCGGCTCGGCCTGCACAAAGCCGGGCTTGGCGCTGTTCGGCGGGCACATCATCATGGTCGAAAGCACCCGCCCCTGACTGCTGAACACCCAGTAGGCATAGCCCCAGCCCTGCACATCGCGCGTCTCGAACCGGCCATCCATGCCGCGGGTGTTGCAATCGACCGGCATCGTCTTGCCGGCGATGAGCTCCAGCTTGTGGTCATTTTCATCGGGCAGTTGGGGCAGCTCGATGACATGGCGCTGGTGGCCCGCCAGCGTGGTCGGGAAGGCCTTGAGCTCCTTGGCAGCCGCCGGGTTGGAGGAAGAAGACATGGGTGGCTGGGCGCAGGCAGCGAGCGCCAGTGCACACACGGGCAGCAACAGCGCCAGGCGCCGATTTTCAAAACGGGTTTTCATGGGGAAGCGAATGTAGCAGGCAGCGTTCAGCCTGCGGTCAGCAGCGCCACCGCACGCGCCTGCATCGCCAGGCCCTGCCCGACCGGACCCAGGCGCTCGGCGGTCTTGGCCTTGACGCTCACGCAGTCGATCTGCAGCCCCAGCGCTTGGGCGATGCAGTCGCGCATCGCGGGGATATGCGGCGCAAGGCGCGGCGCCTGGGCGATCACGGTGCTGTCGACATTGGCGATCTGCCAGCCCTGGGCGCGCACGGCCTGCGCCGCCGCAGTCAGCAGCACGCGCGAATCGACGCCCTTCCAGCGCGCATCGGTGTCGGGGAAATGGCTGCCGATGTCACCCAGCGCCGCAGCGCCAAGCAGGGCATCGGTGATGGCATGCAACAACACATCGGCATCCGAATGTCCGAGCAGCCCTGCCGCGTGCTCGATGCGCACACCACCGATCACCAGTGCCCGGCCGGGCACCAGCGCATGAATGTCCCAGCCTTCGCCTATGCGCATCCGCATCGCATCGCTCATGGTGCACGGCTCCTCAAAATGCTCTCCGCCAAGGCGAAATCCTCAGGGTAGGTCACCTTCAGATTGAGGGCGCTGCCGCGCACCAGCAGTGGCTGGCAGCTGGCCAGCTCCATTGCACTGGCTTCGTCGGTAATCCCTGCAAAACCAGCCGCCGCATGGGCCCCCAGCGCAGCGTGCAGTGGACCCAGCCGAAACATCTGTGGCGTCTGCGCCAGCCATTTGCCCTCGCGCGCCAGGGTCTGAACCGCCCGCCCGCCCTGCGCCAGCTTGAGCGTGTCGGGCAAGGGCAGCGCCAGCAGCCCGCCTTCACCCTTTGCAAGGCAATCATCGATCAGTGCATCGACCAGCGCGGGCGTGACCAGGCAACGCGCCGCATCGTGCACCAGCACCCAATCGGTGTCGGCGGCGCCGCTGGCGCGCAGATGTGCCAAGCCGTTGAAGACACTCTCGGCGCGGGTGGCGCCGCCACAATGCGTCGTTTCCACGCCCGGCTGAGCGCCCAGCGTCGCGTCACCCGGGGCCAGCACCACCAGCACCCGGCTGATCCGCGCCACCGCCGCGAGCGCCGCCAGCGTGTGCTGCACCAGCATGCGCCCGGCGATTGACTGGTACTGCTTGGGTTGCTCCGTGCCCGCGCGCGCACCGCTGCCGGCGCAGGGCACCAAGGCCATGAGGCGCGCTGGTTCAGGCATGGAGCAAGGACCACAGCCGAGCGGCGCTGAGCGGCATCTGCAGCTTTGGCGCCGCATCCGCCCGGCCATTGCGCGCAAGCGCATCGGCGATCGCGTTGACCACGCAAGGCGTCGCGCCTATGGTGCCCAGCTCGCCCACGCCCTTGACGCCCAGCAGGTTGTTGGCGCAGGGGGTGGACTCGTCCATTTCCATGTGGAAGTCGCAGGCAAAGTCCTGCGCACGCGGCGCGCAGTAATCCATCAGACTGCCAGTGAGCAGCTGCCCGGTCTCGCCGTCGTACACCAGGCGCTCCATCAGTGCCTGGCCTATGCCCTGCACCGCGCCACCCACCAGCTGCCCGCGCACGATGGTGGGGTTCACCACACGGCCGATATCGTTCACGCCGGTATAAGCAACGACCTCCACCGTGCCGGTCTGCGGGTCAATCTCCACCTCGCTCACATGGGCGCCGTTGGGCCAGGTCGGCCCGGCCACGGTGTGGGTGTGTTCGACGTAGATATGGCGGCCCGCCTGCTTGCCCGCCAGTGCAAACAGATCAATGCCACGATCGGTGCCGGCGACGGTGAAACGCGCGGCCTCGTAGCGGATATCGGCCTCCGACACTTCAAGTTCCGTGGCAGCGAGTTTTCTGGCCTCGTCCACCGTGCGGCGTGCACCCGTGAGCATGGCTGAGCCACCGGTAAACAGGGAGCGCGAGCCCGCCGTGCCAAAGCCGTTGCCGCGATCGGTGTCGCCCAGCACCACGCGCACCTGCTCGATGGGAACATCAAACGCATCAACCACCAGCTGCGCCAGCGAGGTGGCGATGCCCTGACCCATCTGGTTCACGGCCGAATACACCTCGATCACGCCGCCGGCCTGCACGTCGACAGTGACGCGCTCCTCGAACGCATTACCCCCGGTCCATTCCAGAAACGTGGCGATGCCCAGCCCGCGCCACAACCCACGCGCCCTGGACTGCTCCGCGCGCGCCTCGAACCCCGCCCAGTCGGCCAGCGGCAGCGCCTGGTCCAGCACATGCTCGAAGCGCCCGGTATCGTAGGTCTGCCCCATGGGGTTGGTGTAGGGCATCTGCTGCGGCCGGATGAAATTGCGCCGGCGCAGTTGCACCCGGTCGATGCCCGTCTGGCGCGCGGCCTCGTCCATCAGACGTTCGATGTTGAAGATCGCCTCGGGCCGACCCGCGCCGCGATAGGCACCGGTGGGTGCCTGGTGGGTCAGTACGGCACGAAAGTGAAAATCAATCACCGGCACGTGATAGACGCTGGTCTGCACCCAAGGGCCGATCAGCAACTGGATGACGACACCCGTTGTCAGCGCGTACGCACCCACATTGGCATGCGAATGCACGCGCAGCGCGAGGATGGCGCCATCGGCATCCAGCGCCAGCTCGGCATGCGCCTGCAGATCGCGCCCGTGCATGGATGAGAGGAACTCCTCACTGCGGTCCGCCGCCCAGCGCACCGCACCACCCGTGGCGCGCGCCGCCCAGGCGATCACCGCATCCTCGGGGTAGGAGCCGGTCTTCATCCCGAAGCCTCCGCCCACGTCGCCCACGCGCACGCGCACCATCTCGGGTGCCAGGCCGAGGGTGCGTGCCACATTGGCGCGCACCGCCGTCGGCATCTGCGAGGAGATGTGCATGTCCAGCCGCGCCGCCGTCGCATCCCAGGCGGCGCGCACGCTGCGCGGCTCCAGCGTCAGCGCGGCCACGCGCTGGTGCGTCAGATCCAGATTGACCACATGCGCCGCGCTTGCAAATGCCGCAGCTGCGGCTTGCGCGTCGCCATGGCGAGCCTCGCAGGCAATGTTGTCCGGCGCCTGCGGCGTCACCATCGCTGCTGCGCCCAGGGCCTGCTGCAGCGTGGCCGCGGCGGGCAATGGCTCGTAGTCCACCAACACGGCCTCTGCCGCGTCGCGCGCCTGCTGCTGCGTATCGGCCACCACCACCGCCCAAGCCTCGCCGACGAAGCGCACCGTATCCACGGCCAGCGGATAGCGCTGCGGCGTGGCACAGGCCGTGCCATCCGCACGCTGAAATGGCGCTCCGATCTGCATCGCAGGCACGCCCGCGGCTTTCAGATCCGCGCCGCTGAAAACCCCGCGCACACCGGGCATGGCGCGCGCCTGTGCGGCATCCACGCTGCGAATGAGCGCATGCGCATGGGGTGAGCGCACGAACACCGCCCAGCCATCGCCCGGCCGTTCAAGATCGTCAACATAGTGGCCGCGACCTTGCAGCAATGCCGCATCTTCGACGCGCTGCACGGCGCGCCCGCTGCCAAAGCGCGTCGCAATGGGCGAAGTGGAATCAGTCATAAGGTGAATGTGCAGCCCTCACGGGCCACCAATGCAGATGCAATGCCCTGACTATAGGGTGTCAGGCAGCCTGCCGCAGGCCGTGCGCCGCGCGATGGCCATCGACCGCGCCAAAAACTGCATGTTTGATAGCTGCGCGCGCTTATGGGTAAAGCGCAATTCCGGTTTTTCATTCAAAACCGGCACTCCTGTCCACTGGCCTAAAATGGCGCACCCACACCCCCCGTCCTCACCGCCGGGGGTTTTTGCCGTTTTCAGCCCGTCATGCAACTCCCTACCCTCGCCGCCGGCAAACGCTTCACCCTCCCCCGCCCCGTCGGCAGTGCCGATGCCCTGCTGCTGGCGCGCCTGGCCGAGCGCGCGGCCAGCGGCAAGCAGCTCACCGCCATCGTCTGCGCCGATGCCTTCGACGCGCGCCGCCTGCTCGATGAGATCGCCTTCTTCGGGCCCGAGCTGCGCTGCGCGCTCTTCCCCGACTGGGAGACGCTGCCCTACGACCACTTCTCGCCGCATCAGGACCTGATCAGCGAGCGCCTCTCGACGCTGTGGCGCATCAACCAGGGCGAGGTGGACGTGGTGCTGGTGCCCGCAACCACCGCGCTGTACCGCCTGGCACCACCCGCATTCCTCGCGGGCTACACCTTTCATTTCAAGAGCGGGCAAAAGCTCAACGAGGCCAAACTCAAGGCGCAGTTGACGCTGGCCGGCTATCAGCACGTGGCGCAGGTCGTGGCGCATGGCGAATACGCGGTACGCGGCGGGCTGATTGACCTGTTTCCCATGGGCTCCGCGCAGCCGCTGCGCGTGGATTTGTTTGACGACGAGATCGACTCGATCCGCACCTTCGACCCCGACACGCAGCGCAGCCTCTACCCCGTGCCCGAAGTGCGGCTGCTGCCCGGGCGCGAGTTCCCGATGGACGAGGAGGCGCGCACGCGTTTCAGAAACCGCTGGCGCGAGCTGCTCGAGGGCGACCCGACCAAGAGCCGCATCTACAAGGACATGGGCGCGGGCCTGGCCACGGCCGGCATCGAGTACTACCTGCCGCTGTTCTTCGAGCAGACCGCCACCGTCTTCGACTACCTGGGCGAGGCCGCGACGCTGGTGCTGCACGGCGATCTGGAAGCGGCGTTTCAGCGCTTTTGGCAAGACACGCGCGAGCGCCACCGGCTGCTGGCGGGTGACCCAGAACACCCCGCGCTGCCGCCGGAGGCGCTGTTTCTCACGGCCGAGCAGTTCTATGGCCAGGCCAAGGCGCATGCGCAACTGGCGCTGCGGTCTGCTGGCGACGCGGACTTGCTCCCTCGCCCCTCTGGGGAGAGGGGCCTGGAGGCAGCACCAGCACTGGTGGATACGGGGGCAGCCCCCACCCCTGCCCTCCCTCAGCGGGGGAGGGAGATCAACACGGAATTCGCGCCGTTGCCGGATCTGACCGCCGTGCGCGGCGCCGAAGACCCGATTGCCAAGCTGCACGCCCACATCGCCCGCACACCACACCGCGTGCTGCTGCTCGCCGAGAGCGATGGTCGGCGCGAGAGCCTGCTGGACTTCCTGCGCGCCAGCCACCTGAACCCGCCCGCCTTCGATTCGCTCGAAGAATTCCTCGACGCGCGCGGCGAGCGCGTGGGCATCGCCACCTCGATGCTGGCTTCAGGTTTTGCCTGGCAAGAGGAAGGCATCGACTTCGTGACCGAAACCGAGCTGTTCGCCGCCACCGGTGGCGGCGCGCGCAGGCGCAGAAAGCAGGAGCAGACCAGCGATCTGGAATCCATGATCAAGGACCTCGCCGAGCTGCAAATCGGCGACCCGGTCGTCCATGCCCAGCACGGCATCGGCCGCTACCGGGGTCTCATCAACATGGACATGGGGCAAAAAAACCCCGACGGCAGCCCGGCATTGCAGGAATTTCTGCATCTGGAATACGCCGACAAGGCCGTGCTCTACGTGCCGGTGAGCCAGTTGCAGCAGATCAGCCGCTACAGCGGCATTGCACAGGACGATGCGCCGCTGCACAAACTCGGCGGTCATCAATGGGAAAAGGCCAAACGCAAGGCGGCGGAACAGGTGCGCGATACCGCCGCCGAGCTGCTCAACATCTACGCCCGCCGCGCCGCGCGCGAGGGCTTTGCCTTCCGCTTTTCACCGCAGGACTACGAGGCTTTCGTTGCCGACTTCGGTTTCGAGGAAACCGCCGACCAGAACGCCGCGATCCACGCCGTGATCCAGGACATGATCAGCCCGCGCCCGATGGACCGCCTGGTCTGCGGCGACGTGGGTTTCGGCAAGACCGAGGTCGCCTTGCGCGCGGCCTTCATCGCGGTGACCGACGGCAAGCAAGTCGCCCTGCTGGCCCCCACCACGCTGCTCGCCGAGCAGCACTATCAAACGCTGGTGGACCGCTTCGCGCGCTGGCCGGTCAAGGTGGCGCAGGTCAGCCGCTTTGCCTCGGGCAAGGAAGCGGCGGCGGCGCTCAAGGGCCTGGCCGAAGGCACGGTGGACATCGTCGTCGGCACGCACAAGCTGCTCTCGCCCTCGACGAAATTCAAGAACCTGGGGCTGCTCATCATCGACGAGGAACATCGCTTCGGCGTGCGCCACAAGGAGGCGATGAAGGCGCTGCGTGCCGAGGTCGATGTGCTCACCCTCACCGCGACGCCAATCCCGCGCACCATGGGCATGGCACTCGAAGGTCTGCGTGATCTGTCGGTGATCGCCACCGCGCCGCAGCGGCGCCTGGCGATCAAGACCTTTTTGCGCGAGGAAAACCAGGGCGTGATCCGCGAGGCGGTGCTGCGCGAATTGAAGCGCGGCGGGCAGGTGTACTTCCTGCACAACGAGGTCGAGACCATAGAAGAGCGCCGCGCACGCCTGCAAGAGGTGCTGCCCGAAGCGCGCATTGCCGTCGCCCACGGCCAGATGCCCGAGCGGCAACTGGAGCACGTGATGCGCGACTTCATCGCCCAGCGCACCAACGTGCTGCTGTGCTCGACCATCATCGAGACCGGCATCGACGTGCCCACGGCCAACACCATCCTGATCAGCCGCGCCGACAAGTTCGGCCTGGCGCAACTGCACCAGTTGCGCGGCCGCGTCGGGCGCAGCCACCACCAGGCCTATGCCTACCTGATGGTGCCGGACGTCAAGGGCCTCAAGGGCCACGCGGTGCAGCGCCTGGAAGCCATCCAGCAGATGGAGGAACTGGGCAGCGGCTTTTATCTGGCGATGCACGACCTGGAAATCCGCGGCGCCGGCGAGGTGCTGGGCGAAAACCAGTCCGGCAACATGATCGAGGTCGGTTTTCAGCTCTACAACGAGATGCTGAGCGAGGCGGTGCGCAGCCTGAAAGCCGGCAAGGAGCCCGACCTGCTCGCCCCGATGCAGGCGACGACCGACATCAACCTGCACGCCCCGGCGCTCTTGCCCAGCACCTATTGCGCCGACGTGCACACGCGTCTTTCGCTGTACAAGAAGCTGGCCACCGCGCGCACCGCCGATCAGATCGACACGCTGCTCGAAGAAATCGTTGACCGCTTCGGCAAGCTGCCCGCGCAGACGCAAACCCTCATCGATACCCACCGCCTGCGCGTGCTCTGCGAGCCCTATGGCATCACCAAGGTGGATGCGGCGCCGGGCGTGATCAACATCACTTTCATCCCGCAGCCGCCTATCGACGCCATGGCCATCATCCGGCTGGTGCAGAAAAACCGCGACATCAAGCTGGCGGGCAACGAGAAGCTGCGCATCGAGCGCACCTTGCTCGAACCCGATCAGCGCGCGCAGATGGTGCGCGACGTGCTGCGCAGCCTGGGGCAGCCGCAGCGCGAAGCCGTGGCCGCCTGAGGCCGCTGCGTGGCAGGGCGAGGGCCTACAAACCCTTGCACTGCCCCATTTCCTGCTCAAGCTGTGCCGCATTGGCCAGCAGCATCTCGCCGCACTGCTTGGCCTGTGCCTCGCCAAGCTTGCGCCGCTCCAGCAAACCCAGCATCGCCGGTGTCGCCGGAATGCCCGCCAGTTTGAGCATCTGCGCCCTGCCGTCGGCGTAGCCTGTCGATTCAAGAAAGCCCCGGCCCACGTCCTCGCCCTGGGCGTTTTGCAGGTACACCGCGCCCTCGGAATACTGCAAGCCCATGGCAAACCAGCCCTGCTGCCCGGTCTTGACGATGGGCACCATCTGCACCACGCGGCGCTCGGCAGGCACCGGCGCATCAGCGTCGAAGACGATGTTGACGTGGTCGGGATACCAGGTGTGGGTCACGTCATAGGGCGGGTAGCTCACGCTGCTGCGTATCCATTGGCTCACTTCGATGTGGCCCTTGACGGCGCGTTTGCTGCCGTCCTTGTCGATGAACAGGCCGTTCATAGCCGCCGTCATCGTGCCCAGCGGGTTGGCGCCGGTTTGCTCATAAAACCCGGCGTTCTCAGCCGTGTGCAGCGCGGCCAACCCCATTTCGGTGTTGTCGTCGAATTGCAGCATCATCCAGTCCCACCCACCCGGCCCCGGTGCCTTGGCCAGCTCCATCGTGCGTGTGAAGGCGCGCACCAGCTCGTTGCGCGGGTTGCCGTCGGGCAGCATGCCGGTGCCGTACTGGTGGTCATACCAGAACTTGCCACTCGCCAAGTCGACCTTCTTGCCGTCGATCTCGACCCAACTGCCATCGGTCACGCGCAGATTGGGCACCGAGTAGTACAAGGTACCGACGCCGCCGCAGGCCGGGCTCAGGCCGTCGGCGCCATTGAGCACATAGCCCTTGGTCTGGCTCAGGCCCAGGTTGAGCGCCAGCTCCACCGGCTTGTCGCCCGCCTCGTCCAGCCCCCAGGCGCGCAAATCGATGGGAAACAGGCTGTCCTTCTGACGCGAGCGCATGTGGTTCTTGCCCTGCTCGTAGTTGAACGGTGCCTCGCTGAAGTTGATCAGGCCCGTGGTGCCTGCCACCACATAGGGCTTGCGCGGTAGTGGCGCCCGTCGGCGCGGCTCACCGCCAGATGCATCTCCAGCACCTGGTTTTCCAGATCCGACAAACTCGCCGCCTTGGCCATCGCCGGCGGCAGCAGCGCGTAGTGCCAGAACATCATCTGCACGCCGAATTCCTCGCCATCCTGTGCGTAGGCGCTGCCGACGAAGAAATGCCAGCCGACCTGGAATTGATTTTGCGGCGCATCGTCCCTGGGGAAGGAGAACTGGATCGCCTTGGGAGTCTCTTGATACCCGCGCGAGCTGGTCGGCCCGAGCATCAAATCCATCGCATAGGCTTGCTGCCCCGAAAGGCTGCCGGCAAAACCTTTGAGCGCCTTGTGCCGGTCGGTGTAGTCGGGTGAACAGCTGTCGGGGTTGGCGATCAAATCATCCAGGAAAGCCTGGGTGCGGCTGCCGCGCGCATCGGGCAGGTTCTTGGCGCTGTAGAGTTTTTGCACGACCTCGGCGGGCATCTTGGCTTCGTCATAGCTCTTCTGCCACAGCACCCGGGCGACGTTTTCCTGCGTGTCCTTGGGCAGGATATTGATGTCCGAGGTCGATGAGCCGCCGCAAGAAACGAGTAGGAACAGCAACGAGGCACATACCGCAGCAGCCAGATGGCTTTTCTTCATGGCGACCCCTTTTGTAACTTTTCCAAACAGAGATCAAGTGTAGGGGGCTTTCCTGTGAATGCGCTTCACATTCCGCCGATCTTCGGCTGGGTCTCGCATGAACCGCCCATATGCGACGGCATCACCTCGCCCAGGAAGTCCAGAAAGCTGCGCACCGCCGGCGACATGCCCCGGCGCGAGGCAAACACCGCATGCACGATGGCGCGCGGCTGGCTCCATTCGGTTAACAGGCGCACCAGGCGGCCGTCGCGCAGCTCGGGGGCGACCATGTAGTCCGGCAGCCAGCCCATGCCGGTGCCGGCCATCGCGGCAAACTTGAGCGAGAGCAGATCATCGATCACGCAGCGCGGCGTGATCTCCAGCGTCTGCGCCTTGCCCTGCGGGTTGATCAAGCGCACGCTCACCCGCCCGTCACCCGCGGACGGCATCAGTACATCCATGTGCGCCAGGTCTTCCAGCACCTTGGGTGTGCCTTGGCGCCGCAGCTGCCCCGGGCTGGCCACCAGCACCTGGCAAACCTCATCCAGGCGTTTGACCACCATAGAGCCGCTGTCTTCCAGCGAGGCACGCACGCGCAGCGCCACATCCACGCCCTCTTCCACCAGGTTCACGACGCGGTTGGTCACCTGCATTTCCAGCCGCACCTCGGGGTAGCGATCCAGATAAAACGGCAGTTGCTGCGCCAGCACCGTTTGCGCCAGCGTCACCGGGCAGGTCACGCGCACCGTGCCGCGCGGCACGGCCTGCACCTGCGCCACCGCATCGGCCGCCGCCTGGGCCGATTCGCGCACCGCCGTGCAATGCGCGAGGAAAGCCTGCCCCGCGTCGGTCAGCGAGAGCGTGCGCGTGGTGCGCTGCAACAAACGCACACCGAGCTGCGCCTCCAACTCCGAGATGCGCCGCGACAGGCGCGACTTGGGGATACCCAGCGCCCTTCCTGCGGCCGCAAAACTGCCACGCTCCGCCACCTCGGCAAAGTACAGCATGTCGTTCAAATCGTGCATGGTTCTATTTTCAGGACAATCAAACGCAAATACCACTATCAATAATGCATAGGCCCACGTTTGATAATACTGTCCATGCAAGTTCCCGGGTTAACCCGATGGCTTGTACATCCCATCACAGCCGCCATTCGAAGGAGAAACACATGAACAAGGTCAAGCTCGCCATCGTCTACTACAGCGCCTATGGCACCAACCACGCCATGGCGGAAATCGCCGAGCAGGCAGCCAAGGCGCTGGGCGCTGAAGTGCGCCTGCGCAAGGTGCAGGAAACCGCGCCGCAAGCCGTCATCGATACCATCGCGCCGTGGAAGGAGTTCCAGCAAAAGACGGCAAATGTCGCCGTGGCAACGCCGGACGATCTGGTCTGGGCCAACGCCATGCTGTTCAGCGCCCCCACGCGTTTTGGCACCGTGGCCAGCCAGGTGCGGGCGTTCATCGACACGCTGGGACCGATCTGGCAGCAGGGCCATCTGAACCGCAAGCCCGTCAGCATGATGACCAGCGCGCAGAACCTGCACGGCGGTCAGGAGACCACCACCACCGGTATGTACACCACCTTCGCCCACTGGGGCTCCATCATCGTGCCGCCGGGCTTTACCGACGGCGTGATGTTCAAGGGCCGCGGCAACCCCTACGGCGCCAGCAACACCATGGGCGCGGTGGACGATGAGGTCAAGGACATCATCACCTACCAGACCAGGCGCCTGGTGGAAGTGGCCGGCAAGCTGGCCGCGTAAATCGGCACAGCCGCCGGCTGCAGCGGGGCGTGGTGATCACCACGCCCCCTTGTGTTCCGGCACTCTGGGCACCAGCACCAGCAGCGCGGTCGCCACCACCACCGCGGCCACCACATAAATCCAGGCCTGCGCCATGCCCGGGTCGTCCACGGCAGCCAGCACCGCGGTGGCGAGCGAGACGAGCAAGATCGTGCCCCCCTGCATGAACATCGAGCGGATCGCCGCCAGCGACGAGGCGTTTTCCGGTGCCAGTTGCAGGCCGGCGTTGCGGCTGGCCGGGTTGGTGATGCCCATGCCCACGCCCACCAGCACCGCCGAACCTGCCAGCCACCCATAGGGCGACGCGCCCGCCTGTGGCGGCACTGCCAGCAGCAGCAAGCCGGCTGCGACACACAAGCCGCCCAGCGCGATCGGCCCGCGATACCCGGTGCGCCGTATCACCACCACCGCCAGCACCGAAAACACCACCGAAGCCAGTCCCTGCGCCACCAGCAGCGTGCCCGAGGACAGCGCGCTGATGCCGTAGCGGTTGGTGGCGTACAGCGGTGCCAGCGCAATCGCCCCCACCGGCAGCCCGCCGATCAGCACGTTCACCAGGTTCACCACGCCAAAATCCGGCCCGAACAGCAGGCGCGGCGCAATGAAGGGCTGAGCCGAGCGGTGCAGATGCCGTACGAAGGCCCAGCCCGCCAGCACCGCCACCAAGAGCGGCACCCAGACCTGCGGTGCAATGAAGCCCACACCGCGCTCGCCCAGATAGTTCACCCCCAGCATGCCACCCAGCACGCAGGCTGCCATCAGGCTCATGCCGACGATGTCCAGCGGCTCATCACTGCGATGGTTCTTGCGGTCGTGCGGAATCAAGCGCCACGCGGCCAGCATGATCGCGATGCCGATAGGCACGTTCACCAGAAACACGCCGCGCCAGTGCCAGTACTCGACAAACAGCCCGCCAAAGATCGGCCCCACCATCGCGCCAATCGGGAAGATGCTGCCAAACAGGCTCACCGCCCGGTCGCGCGCACTGCCGAAGTGATCGACGATGATGCCCGTCGCTGATGGCGTAAAACCCGCGCCACCAGCCGCCTGTACTACGCGAAGCGCTATCAATAAATAGATATCGTTGACCATCCCGCAGGCCAGCGAAGCGAGCGTGAACACCAGCACCGACACCAGAAACACCCGCCGCCTGCCATAGCGCTCGCTGAGTTTGCCGGTGATCGGCACCGCGACCACGAACCCGAGCGCATACGCCGTCAGCGTCCAGCCCGCCCAGTTGATCGTGGTGTTCAGGCCCAGTTGCATCGCGTGCAGCGCGGTGGCAACGATGGTCGAATCGAGCGACATCATCAGCAGCGCCAGCGCAATCACGATGAAGATGCGCACCCGCGGCACCTCGCTTGCCATGTCAGGTGTGGTGGCCGCCTGCGCTTTGTCTTCTTCTTGCATCGCCGGAGTGTGCCCGAGCGCGGCCCACCGTGCCTGCCGCGCGGGCATCCCATGGCAAACTTGCCGGTTTTCCCGGTTTCTCTCTCTTCTCCCATGCAACCAATCCTGCGGCAGATCGCCGCTGAAATCCACGCCTCCGAATCCCAGGTCAAGGCGGCTGTCGAGCTGCTCGACGGCGGCGCCACCGTGCCCTTCGTCGCCCGCTATCGCAAGGAGGTGACGGGCGGGCTGGACGACGCCCAGCTGCGCGAACTGGAGACGCGCCTGACCTATCTGCGCGAGCTCACTGAACGCCGCGCCGCCATCCTCAAGAGCGTCGAAGAGCAAGGCAAGCTCACGCCCGAGTTGCGCGCCGCCATCGAGGCCGCGCCAACCAAGCAGGAACTTGAAGATCTCTACCTGCCCTACAAGCCGCGCCGGCGCACGAAGGGCCAGATCGCGCGTGAATTCGGCATGGCGCCCCTGGCGGATGCGCTGTTTACCGATCCGGCGCTGGATCCGCCCACCGCCGCCCTGCCCTATGTAAAAGCAGAAAAAGGCGAAGGCGGTGAAGATTTCACCAGCGTGCAAGCGGTGCTCGACGGCGTGCGCGACATCCTTTCCGAGCGCTGGGCCGAGGATGCGGCGCTGGTGCAAAACCTGCGCGAATGGCTCTGGGGTGAGGGCTTGCTGCAAAGCCAGCTCGTCGCCGGCAAGAACGAGGCCGACCCCGAGGTCGCCAAATTCCGTGATTACTTCGATTACGACGAACCCATCGCCCGCGTGCCCAGCCACCGCGCGCTGGCGGTGTTTCGCGGGCGGCAGTTGGAAATTCTGGATGCCAAGCTGGTGCTGCCTGAGGTTCTCTCTCCCTCCCCCTCTGGGGGAGGGCCGGGGTGGGGGCCAGCGAAGGCGGCGCCTTCAGCGGGCCAGCCCCCATCCCCGCCTTCCCCCAACGGGGGAAGGAGTCACGCACCCAGCCTCGCCGAAGGTCGCATCGCGCTGCACCTGGGCTGGAGCCACCAGGGCCGCCCTGCCGATGACCTGCTGCGCAAATGCGTCGCCTGGACCTGGCGCGTCAAGCTCAGCCTGTCACTGGAACGCGACCTGTTCGCGCGCCTGCGGGAAAGCGCAGAAGCCGTGGCCATCAAGGTCTTTGCCGACAACCTGCGCGATCTGCTGCTGGCCGCGCCCGCCGGGCCCAAGGTGGTGATGGGGCTCGACCCCGGCATCCGCACTGGCGTCAAGGTGGCGGTGGTGGACCAGACGGGCAAGCTGCTGGAAACCGCCACCGTCTACCCGCACGAGCCGCGGCGCGATTGGGACGGCAGCTTGGCCACCCTGGGCCGCCTGGCGCAAAAGCACGGCGTACAGCTGATTGCCATCGGCAACGGCACCGCCAGCCGCGAGACCGACAAGCTGGCGGGCGAGTTGATTCATTTGATGCAAAAAATGCCTCCAGCGCAAGCGGGACATGCGTCAGAAGCTATACAAAAAGTAGTTGTCAGTGAGGCTGGCGCCTCGGTCTACTCTGCCAGTGAGTACGCATCACAAGAGCTGCCTGACGTGGATGTGAGCCTGCGCGGCGCGGCCAGCATTGCGCGCCGCCTGCAAGACCCGCTGGCCGAGCTGGTGAAGATCGACCCCAAGAGCATAGGCGTGGGCCAGTACCAGCACGACGTGAACCAGAGCCAGCTCGCGCACCAGCTCGGCGCGGTGGTCGAGGATTGCGTCAACGGCGTGGGCGTGGACCTGAACACCGCCAGCGTGCCGCTGCTCTCGCGTGTCTCCGGCCTCACCGCCACCACCGCCCGCGCCATCGTGCGCTGGCGCGAGCAGCACGGCGCCTTCGCCAGCCGCCAGCAGTTGCTCAAGGTCACGGGTCTTGGCCCCAAGACCTTCGAGCAATCCGCCGGCTTCCTGCGCATCCGCGATGGCGAAAACCCTCTGGACGTGACCGGCGTGCACCCGGAGACCTATCCGGTGGTCGAGCAGATCATCGCGCGCACGGGCAAACCGATCGAGCAGATCATGGGCCGCGCCGAGCTGCTCAAGGGTTTGAAACCCGAACAGTTCATCACGCCACAGTTCGGTGCCATCACCATCAAGGACATCTTGCAAGAGCTGGAAAAACCCGGTCGTGATCCGCGCCCGGATTTTCAGGTGGCACGCTTCAGCGAAGGCGTGAACGAGATCACCGACCTCAAGCAAGGCATGGTGCTGGAGGGCACGGTGAGCAACGTCGCCCAGTTTGGCGCCTTCGTCGATCTGGGCGTGCACCAGGATGGTCTGGTGCATGTGAGCCAGCTTGCCAATCGCTTCGTGAGTGACGCACGCGAAATCGTCAAGACCGGCCAGGTCGTCAAGGTCAAGGTACTGGAAGTAGACGTGGCGCGGGGGCGCATCAGCCTGACGATGAAACTCGATGCGGCTCCCGTGCGGCGCGACGCGCCGCGCGAGAACCGCTATGAAGCAGCGGGGCGCGGGCAACAACGCCACGCACCACGCGATGTCCAGGCGCCTTCGGCCATGGCTGCGGCGTTTGAGAAGTTCAAGGGGCTGCGGGATTGACGGCCACTTGCCGAGGTTACAGGCTCCTGCCTCGCTCGCGCCAATATCCCGGCCGCCGACTCTGATGGGCGACGGCCAGCACCAGAATTTCCTGATCGGTGGTCACGTAGATGATGGAATACGGAAAGCGCCGCATGACCAGGCGCCGCTTGTCACGCAACCACCTTCCTCCGAGCAGGGGGTGTTGCAGCAGCAGTGCCATGGCGCGTTCAAATTCGCCAAGAAAAAACCTGAGCCATCAAGGCGCCAGCGCGATCCCGGTAGTACTCGGCAGCTTCCCGCAGATCGGCTGCTGCCTCCGGGTGCAGCGAATACATCACTGGTATTCGGCTTTCAACTGCGCCAGTGTTTCCGCTCCCGGGAGAGGCGATGCCACCGCACTGACCAACTCCACATGGCGTCGCTCGACTTCCGCTGCCCAAGCGGTCTCGACGTCAGGATCAGTGTCCAGGCTCGCGATCAGCTTCTCGACCAAGCGGGCACGCTCGATGGCAGGCAGGTTCAGAGCCTGAGCCTGCAGCGCTTCTACGGTCTGTGACATGGCTTGCACCTCCAGGGAATGACTTCCATATGGCGTGCAGTTTACGAGTGTCGCGCGTTTCACTGTGCCGGTGTTTGCTCAGGTCCGTCACCATCGGTCGTCCCGCGCTGCATCGGCAAGGCCAAAAACCATCGTCTGTTTCTTCCTGATCACTGTTTCTACGGTACAAACAGCGACACCAAACATGACAGGAGGCTCCATGGGCATCACCCAGCTCGCTGCCGGACGGGATCGTTCGGTCGTGCTCACCAACAAGGGCGAGGCATGGGCCTGGGGCGCCTTGCGCACTTGGGACGCCAGCGCGCCGACAAACCTGCAGCCACCCGAAGGCGAGGTATGCAGCAGCGATCCGGCACTCGTGGGCCACAACCGCTACGCCCAGCCACATGCCTTGCTGCTCAATGCGGCAACCCCTTTTGCCCTGATCGCCGAAAGCCACACGCAAATCCTGGCGGTGTGCCGCGCAGGCAATGCCTTTGCCTGCAAGCCCGTGGTCGATCCGAGACGCGGCGCAATCCACCAGCGGCTGGCTGGCCTGCCTGCTTCCATCGCACAACTGGCAGCCACCGCCAGCGTTGGCCTGGCGCTGGATGGCAAGGGAACGGTATGGTCCTGGGGACCCTCGAACCACGGTCAACTTGGACGCGCTGCACAGGCCTGGCTTGCGGGGCCAGGTGCCGTCACGGGCTTGCCCGCCATCGCCCGGCTCGCCGCTGGCAATGCCCACGCTCTTGCGCTGGATTGCCAAGGCGCCGTCTGGGCCTGGGGCGCGAATGCCGCCGGTCAGCTGGGCAACGGAACGCTGACGGAAAACAGGGAACCCACCCAGATAACACTCCCTAAACCCATAGCGCAGATTGCTGCCGGAGACACCCACAGCCTTGCGCTCGATGCCAGTGGCCAGCTGTGGGCCTGGGGCTCCAACCAGCACGGCCAGACGGGGCTGGCGGGCAGCGCCTACTACACACAACCGCAACGCGTGCCACTGGATTTTCCGCTGGCATATCTCGATGGCGGCATGTTCTACACCGCAGCGCTCTCCTCTCAGGGCGAGGTGTTTGCGTGGGGTTGGAACGGGCTGGGGCAGACAGGACACAGCACAAATACCTCAACGCACCAGCCTGCCCGTATTTCCGGGCTCAAGCACATGACCCTGCTGGCCGCAGGTAGCGGCCACCTGCTGGCCAGCGACGGCCAGCGCGTGTTCGCCTGGGGTGACAACCGCAGCGCCACCTGCGGCACATCGGCAGCCCAATCCTGCATCCGCTCCCCCAGACCGATCACGCTTGCGTGAGGAAGACCGCCATGCGCACCACCACACCCTCTCTGCAAGACCCCGACCGCCGCAACGTTCTGCGCTGGGCTGCCGGCCTTTGTGCTGGCTACGCCGTCACCCAGATCAGCGCATGCAGCGCCTCGGGCACGCCAGACACCCTGCCCGAACCCACCAACCTCAAGGCCAGCAGCGGCCTGCTGGAGCTCACGCTCACCGCCAGCTACGCCCCGCGAGATCTGATGGCCACCACCGATCCCCAAGCCGCGTGGCCCGGCCAGGCCAGCCGCATCCAGACCAGCCTGCGCAGCTACAACGGCGCCAGCCCTGCGCCCACGCTGCACCTGAACCAGGGCGACACGCTGCGCGTGAAACTGGTCAACGATTTGCCGACAAACATTGCAGGTCAGTCGTCGCTCGGCTACCTGAACTACCAGAACAGCACCAACCTGCACTTTCATGGTCTGCACGTGGATCCGAAAGAAATCCGCCCCGGCGTCTTTGGCGACTACGTGGTGGACACCGCCGAGGCGGGCGTTCGACCCGGCAGCAGCCGCCAGCACGAGATCACGCTCCCCCTGGATCACACCAACGGCATCTACTGGTACCACCCCCACCTGCACGGCGCCACCAACATCCAGGTGAACAACGGCATGTTCGGCGCCATCATCGTGCATGACGCCAAGGACCGCTTCGCGCAGTCGCCCGACATCCGCGAGCGCGTGATCTTCGTGCACAAGATGAACCTCAACGCCAAGGGCCGATCCGACACCTTCTACGACGCGATGGTCTACACGCCCACGGCCTTCATGCTCAATGGCGCCTACCAGCCCACCATCGTGATGCGCCCCGGCGAGGTGCAGAACTGGCACTTCATCAACAGCGATTCCTTCTACCCCTTCAACCCGGTGCTCGACGAGCACACGCTGTGGCACTACGCGCGCGACGGCAATGTGTTTGCCAAGAAATTCCGTTCCATCAACCTTGAAACCTCCACGCAGTATCAAGGCACCCAATGGCCCGGCAACCTCATGTACCCGGGCAACCGCCACTCCGTCATCGTGCAAGCCAGCAGCACGCCGGGCACCTACTTCCTGCGCTCGATGAAGGCACCGTCGAGCGACCGCGACAGCGAAGAAATCGTTGCCCGCATCGTCGTGGAAGGCGAGCCCATGAGCACCGCTCTGCCGCGCGCGCAAGACCTGCCCGTGTATGCCGAGCACCGCCCCATCACCAATGAAGAGCTTGCCAGCGGGGGTGGCCAGACTCGCAACCTGGTGCTGGCCGTGCTGCGCAAGGGCCATCCGCGGCTGGCCAGCCCCATTCCCGCTGGCGAGGAATGGTTCATTCCGCCCGAAGACGGCAAGAACGACAACGCCGACTTTGCCTTTACCGCGGGCATTGCCGGGCAAGGCCTGGCACCGGTTCAGTCCTCGCTCTCCGTCACCCAGACGGTGGCGCTGGGCGCGGTGGAAGAGTGGACGATCCAGAGCATGAACTTCTACCCGCATCCGTTTCACATCCACGTGAACGACGCCTGGGTGGTGAAGGTCAACGGCGAGGCAGTCGAGCCCTACTGGACGGACACCATCCCCATCCTCTGGGGCGGCTCAAGCGACAAGCCCACCTCCATCACCTTTCGCATGCGCTTTACCGATTTCACCGGCAAGTTCGTCTGGCATTGCCACGCGCTGGACCATGAAGACATGGGCATGATGGAGCTGGTCGAAGTGGTCGCCTGAACGAAACAGGCGCTGCAAACAGAACGGGCGCCTCGTCGGCGCCCGTCTTGCTTCATTGCTTGCCGAACCTCCCTACCATCCAGGTCATGGTGCGTCCGATTCAGGCCGCGTCACATCGGTGTTCAAGGTAGCCTGAGCCACAGCCCATCAGTTCCATCAGCGCATGCTGCAGGTGCTCGGCCTCAAGGGTTTCCGGCTGGCCATCGCCACCCAGCGCCTGCTCGCGCTCTGCATACGCACGCACCGCGTCGATCATGGTGTGCGCCATATGGTCGGCATCCACTTCGCCGCGCAAAGAACCGTGGCGCGACCGCCACCGCCTCGCCAATCGCCGAACGCATGCGGGCTATCTGCCCGCTTCCGGAATCCGCTGTCATTGCACACCGTCCTCACATCGCTTGAGTACCGAGGCATTGTGCGCCGCATCGGCGCTCACCCGCAGCGCAGCCACAAAACCTGCGAAGGCCGCGGTGTCTTGCGCCGCCGAGACCCCGGATATCAATGTCGATTGCGCTGCACCGTGAGCGGCGCCATGATGCCCTGCCCTGGTGCCGTGCAGCCGTTGTCGCAGCACTTGCCAGGTTCGCGATTTTTCGTGATCGGTCGGTTGGCATCGTGCACCACGCCGCGCTCCAGCAGGCGCTCGACCAGTTCCACCTTGCTGCCCACGGGGTAGTTGCGCCAGATCTCCTGCTTCATCGCCGCCGGCGAGCCTCCGCCGTGCAGGCTGATGAGCGAGTACCAGCCGCCCTGATAGGAGGCGGTGAGGTCCTCGATGAGGCGCGCGGCCTCGATGCGCTTGTCGTAGGGCACGGCCGGGTTGGCGCGCAGTACGTCCGCCAGCTTCGCCGCCGTCTCGGGATTGTGGTCCTCATCGGGCCCCGGCAGCGCCACGATCAGGCCGCCCGAGACCTCGTGCGCCAGGCGGTGCATGTCGTAGATCTGCGTGGCCAGCAGCAGCTTGCCAATGTTGGCGAACACCGGCTCGGGCATGAAGGTTTGGCTGTATTTGTCGGGGGCGGCATAGACGCTTGCCGCCACGCCGCAGGCATAAAAGCCCTCGACAATCTTGATGAGCTCCACCATGGGCTCGCGCAGGCTGCTGACCTTGCCGAGGTCGGGCACGCCATTGGCCTCGCACATCAGCGCGCCCGCGCCGATCAACAGGTCACCAAAACCCGCGCGCGCCGCAATGCAGCTGTGGCGGTGGTGCGTGGCATAGCTGTAGGTGAGGATGTGGCTGCGCTCCCAATCGTTGGCATAGAACACCCGCTCCCACGGCACGAAGACTTCCTCGAACAGCACCACGGCCGTGGACTGACCGTATCTGCGCGAGAACAGCGGTGCGCCGTGCTCGGGCTGCTCGCCCGGGCGCCCCGCCACGCGCGAGACGATGGTGATGCCCGGGGCATCCACCGGCACGGCACAACACACCGCAAACGCTGCGTCCTGCGGGCCCATGTTGCGGCTCGGCATGACCAGCAGCTCGTGCATGTAGGGCGCGCCGGTGACGATAGCCTTGGCACCGCTGATCCAGATGCCCTTGCCGTCCTGGCGTACCACATGCACATAGGCATCCGGGTTGGCCTGCTCGTGCGGCTTCTTCGTTCGATCGCCCTTGGCATCGGTCATCGCGATGCCAATGGCCAGATCGTTGTCCTGCGCATGCACCAGGTAGTTGCGAAAGCGGTCCCCCGCCTCATGGGTGCCGGTGGCGTCATCGATCGCCGCGCAGGCCTGCGCCAGGCCGTTGAGCCCGTCGTGCGCCAGATAGCGCTGGGCGCAGCCCGTTTCCTGGCACAGCACGCGCACCGCCTCAAGCTTGTTGAGCAGGTCACCCGCGGCTTCGTTCACATGCAGCATGCGCGGCACCACCTTGCCACGACTGGTCTGCGTCGCCAGCGCGATCGGCGCCAGCTCCTCGCGCAGCGCAAAGTCGTAGGTGTAGGCCAGTGCATTGACGCCCGGCGCGAGCTGCGGCGCATCGGCCACGCTCTCGATCCGCCGGCCATCGACGAAAACACGAGGCGCAAGCCGCCTGAGCGACTCGCGGTAGGCGTCGCCGGACATCAGCGGCACGCGCGTTGGCAAAGGAGCTTCAGTGGTTTCCATTCCATTCTCCAAACAATTTCGTCATTATTTGAACGGTGTTCAATTATTTTGTCAACGCTATGATGAAGTGCATGACCGCCACCAAGGAGCGCGCCGCCGCCACGCCCGCCGATACGCCGCGCGCCGCGCGCCGCCGCAAGCGGGCCGACGTGCGCCAGGAGCTGGTGCTGCAGGCTGCGCGCTCGGCATTCTTCGAACTCGGCATGGAAAAGGCCAGCCTGCGCGAGATCGCGCGGCGCGCCGGCTACACCCCCGGCGCGCTTTACAGCTACTTTCCCAGCAAGGAACACCTCTATGGCGCGCTGCTCGGCGAATCGCTCGAACGCCTGAACGCGCAGGTGGCGCAGGCGCTCATCACGGAATCTGGCCATGGCGCGCATCTGCGCGCCGCCGCCAGCGCCTTCTTCGAGTTCTACCACGCCAATCCGCGCGATCTCGACCTGGGGTTCTACCTCTTTCAGGGTATGGCGCCGCGTGGCCTCACACCCGAGCTGAACACCCGTCTCAACCTGCGCCTGCGCGATGCGCTGCTGCCGTGCCATGCTGCGCTGCAAGGCCTGGGGATGGACGACGCCACCGCCACCCGCGAGGTAACGGCCTTGTTCGCGCACATCGTCGGCCTGCTGGTGCTGCGCCACACCGGGCGCATACGCATGTTCGGACCATCGTCGCGGGAACTGTTCGCCCTCTATCTTGCACAGCTGCTCGAGCGCGCGCACGCGAGAGACGAAGACCATCCCGCAGGAGTCGTCCATGGTGCATGACCACGCATCCCCCAGCCGCAACTGGTTCGACCAGGGCGGCGCCGCCTATGCGCACTTTCGGCCCGAGTACCCGGATGCGCTGGCGCACTGGCTTGCCGCCGAGTCGCCAGACCGCACGCTGGCGGTCGACGTGGGCTGCGGCAACGGGCAATTGACGCTGCAACTGGCGCGGCACTTCGACCGGGTGCTGGGACTGGACCCGAGCGCCGAGCAGCTTGCCCACGCTACGGCGCACCCGCGCGTGGCCTACGCCCGAGCCCCGGCCGAGCAGCTGCCGGCAGAGGACGGCAGCGTCAGCCTCGTCACCGCCGCCCAGGCCGCACACTGGTTCGACCTGCCGCGCTTCTACGCCGAAGTGCGGCGCATCGGCAAGCCCGGCGCCGGGCTGGCCCTCATCAGCTACGGCGTGCTGCGGCTGGACGACCCGCTGGACCAGCGCTTTCAGCAGTTTTACGCCAGCGAGATCGGCCCCTTCTGGCCAGCGCAGCGCAGGCTGGTCGACAGCGGCTACGCCAGCCTGCCCTTTCCCTTTGAGGAAAAACAGGCGCCCGCGCTGGAAATCCGCAAGCACTGGCAACTGCCAGAACTGCTGGGCTACATCGGCACCTGGTCGGCGGTGCGCAGCGCGCGCGAGGCCGGGCACGAGGCGCTGTTGCAGCGCTTTGCCATCGACCTGGCGGGGCTCTGGGGCGACCCGGCGCAGCGTCGGCAAGTGTGCTGGCCGCTGCACATGCGCTGGGGGACCCTGTGAACAGCCCATCGGCAGAGGCCTGCAGCGCCTGAAGATCAGCGTTCTGCGCGTGCATGCCCCATCCCCACCTTCACCCAGGGAGGGAAGGAGTTTGAGATTCGTCGCAAATCCGACGTTTTTGGCCTTTATCGCCCGCCCACCATGCGTTGGCAGCTATCGCAATAAAAGCAAAACTCCCGCAAACCCTATGGACTTGCAGGGGTTGGATCGCCGGCTGCCGGCTCAGAGCACTTCAAACACCCCCGCGGCGCCCATGCCGCCGCCGATGCACATCGTGACGCACACGCGCTTGGCACCGCGGCGCTTGCCTTCGATGAGCGCATGACCGGTCAGGCGCTGGCCGGTCACGCCGTAGGGGTGGCCGACGGCAATCGCGCCGCCGTTGACGTTCAGGCGGTCGGCCGGGATGCCAAGCTTGTCGCGGCAATAGATTACCTGCACGGCGAAGGCTTCGTTCAGCTCCCACAGGTCGATGTCGCCTATCCCCAGGCCCAGCTTTTTCAGCACCTTGGGAATGGCAAACACCGGACCAATACCCATCTCGTCAGGCTCGCAGCCCGCCACCGCAAAGCCGAGGAAACGCCCCAGCGGTTTCAGGTTCTTGCGGCTGGCGTAGTCTTCGCTCACCACCACGCAGGCACCGGCGCCGTCGCTGAACTGGCTGGCATTGCCGGCCGACACCAAGCCACCGGGCAAGGCCGGCTTGATGCCGCTGATGCCCGCTGCCGTCGTGCCCTCGCGCAGGCCCTCATCCTTGCTGACGGTGACCTGCTTGGTGATCAGCCCCAGCGTCTTGTCGGCGATGCCGGCGGTGACGGTGATAGGCACCATCTCCGCATCAAACAGCCCCTGCGCCTGCGCCGCGCAGGCCTTTTGCTGGCTGGCGGCGCCATATTCGTCCATCGCCTCGCGGCCAATGCCGTAGCGCTTGGCCACCTGCTCGGCGGTCTGCAGCATGCTCCAGTAGATCTCGGGCTTTTTCTTCTGCAGCGCCGGATCGAAGATCATGTGCATGTTCATCTCCTGCTGCACGCAGGAGATGCTCTCCACGCCACCGGCCACGTAGACCTCACCCTCGCCGGCGATGATGCGCTGGCTGGCCAGCGCAATGGTTTGCAGGCCCGAGGAGCAGAAGCGGTTCACCGTCATGCCGGCGGTGGTGACGGGCAAATCGGCCATCAGCGCGATCTGGCGCGCGATGTTCATGCCGGTCGCGCCCTCGGGGTTGGCGCAACCCATGATCACGTCTTCCACTTCGGCGGCCTCGATGCCCGCGCGCTCGACGGCGGCGCGCACCACATGGCCGCCGAGCGTGGCGCCATGGGTCATGTTGAAAGCGCCCTTCCAGCTCTTGGCAAGCGGCGTGCGGGCGGTGGAAACAATCACTGCGGAGGTCATTGCGGTATTCCTTGTGCGTTACGGTGCATTCAAGCGAAGGTCTTGCCGTCGGCGGCGAGTTTGGCCAGCAGCGGCGCCGGCTGCCAGAACGCGGCGTCGTCGAGCGGGTTGCGCGCAAAGCGCTGCATCGCCTGCACCACGTTGAACAGCCCCAGTTCGTTGGCATAGTTGAGCGGCCCGCCACGGTGCACCGGAAAGCCGTAGCCGAAGATGTAGACCACGTCGATGTCGCTGGCCTTGTTGGCAATGCCTTCTTCGAGGATGCGCGCGGCCTCGTTGACCAGGCTGAACACCAGGCGCTGCACGATCTCCTCATCGGCGATCTTGCGCGGCGTGATGCCCAGCGCCTGGCGGTGCTCGGCAATCATCTGCTCGACCTCGGTGTTCGGGATGGCGTCGCGCTTGCCGGCCACATAGTCGTACCAGCCCTTGCCCACCTTCTGGCCGAAACGGCCCTTCTCGCACAGCAGATCGGCGGTCTTGCTGTATTTCATGTTCGGCTTTTCGACATAGCGGCGCTTTCGGATCGCCCAGCCGATGTCGTTGCCCGCCAGATCCCCCATGCGAAACGGTCCCATGGCAAAGCCGAACTTCTCGATCGCCTTGTCCACCTGGCTGGGCGTGCAGCCTTCATCCAGCAGAAAGCCGGCCTGGCGACCGTACTGCTCGATCATGCGGTTGCCGATGAAGCCATCGCACACGCCGGCGACCACCGCGGTCTTGCGGATCTTCTTGGCCACCGCCATCACCGTGGCCAGCACGTCCTTGGCGGTCTTCTCGCCGCGCACCACTTCGAGCAGCTTCATCACGTTGGCCGGGCTGAAGAAGTGCAGGCCCACCACGTCCTGCGGGCGGGCGGTGAAGCCGGCGATCTTGTTCACGTCCAGCGTCGAAGTGTTGCTCGCCAGGATGGCGCCGGGCTTGGCCACGGCATCCAGCTGCCTGAACACCTTTTCCTTCACGCCGATGTCCTCGAACACCGCCTCGATGATCAGGTCCGCATCCTTCAGGTCGTCGTAGCTGAGCGTGGTCTTGAGCAGCGCCATGCGCTCCTCATACTTTTCCTGCTTGAGCTTGCCCTTCTTGACCTGCGCCTCGTAGTTGCGGCTCATCACCGCCACGCCGTGGTTGATCGCCTCCTGCTTCATCTCCAGGATGGTCACGGGAAGGCCGGCATTCAGAAAGTTCATCGCAATGCCGCCGCCCATGGTGCCGGCGCCGATCACGGCCACGCGGGCGATGGCGCGCTGCGGCGTATCCGAAGGCACGTCGGGAATCTTGCTGGCGGCGCGCTCGGCGACAAAGAGATGGCGCAGCGCGCGCGACTCGCTGGTCCACATCAGGTTGATGAAATGCTGGCGTTCAAACGCCATGCCATCGGCAAACTTCTTCTTCGTCGCCGCCTCCACCGCATCGACGCATTGCAGCGGCGCGGGGAAGTTCTTCGCCATGCCGCGCACCATGTTGCGCGCGAACTGGAAGTAGGCATCGCCCTTGGGGTGCTTGCACGGCAGATCGCGCACCAGCGGCAGCGGCCGCGCATCGGCCACGCTGCGCGCGAACGCCAGCGCCTCGTCCATCAGCGATTCGGGCGACGACGCCATCTTGTCGAACAGCTTCTGGCCGGGCAGCATGGCCAGCATCTCGCTCTTGACCGGCTCGCCGCTGACGATCATGTTGAGCGCCGCCTCCACGCCCAGCACGCGCGGCAGGCGCTGGGTGCCGCCTGCGCCGGGAATCAGCCCCAGCTTGACCTCGGGCAGCGCAATCTTGGTGCCCGGCGCCGCGATGCGATAGTGGCAGCCGAGCGAAAGCTCCAGCCCGCCACCCATGGCCACGCTGTGGATGGCCGCCACCACCGGCTTGCTGCAGTGCTCGACGGCCAGGATCACCGAAAGCAGGTTGGGCTCCTGGATTGCCTTGGGCGTGCCGAACTCCTTGATGTCGGCCCCGCCCGAAAACGCCTTGCCAGCGCCGGTCAGCACGATGGCCTTGACGCCGGCATCCGCCTGCGCCTTGGCAAGACCGGCGACGATGCCCTGGCGCGTGGCCAGGCCCAGGCCGTTGACCGGGGGGTTGTCGAGCGTGATTACGGCCACATCGCCGTGCACCTGATAGCTTGCCGTCATGCTGTCTTCCTTGGTAAAACGTAAAAAAGTACGACCGTGCTTTTTCTCAAGTCTACGTGCGCACCCTTGCGCAGTTTGTCTCGCGCGGGACAAAGAAGCAAACCATTGGTCAATTTGATAGCTGACAGTGCATGGTGGGTATGCGCAAACGGCCTTTTTCTCTCAAAATTTCGGCGGTGAGGCCGATACGGTGGTGCACGCACCGATTCGGTGCATTCGCTCCCCATCGTGGTGCAAACCATCAACGGCGTTTGCCTTGTCTCCTCGAGAAGCCAGGCTGGCACGGTTTCTGCAATAGCACGGCGTACACCTCACGCTCCAAGGGAGTTTCACCATGACCAAGAACGTATCCGACGTAATGAAAATGGTGGCCGACAAGGCCGTCAAGTTTGTGGATCTGCGCTTCACCGATACACGCGGCAAGGAGCAGCACGTGACCGTGCCGGTTTCGCATTTCAATGAAGACAAGTTCAGCGCCGGACATGCGTTCGATGGCTCGTCCATCGCCGGCTGGAAAGGCATCGAGGCTTCGGACATGCTGTTGATGCCCGACCCGGCCACCGCCAACATCGACCCCTTCTTTGAAGAACCCACGCTCATCCTGCAGTGCGACGTGCACGACCCGCTGGACGGCAAGCCCTACGAGCGCGATCCGCGCTCGCTCGCGCACCGCGCCGAGGCTTACCTGAAAGCCAGCGGCCTGGGCGACACCGCCTACTTCGGCCCCGAGCCCGAGTTCTTCGTCTTCGACAGCGTGCGCTGGCAGGCTGACATGTCCGGCTGCTTCGTCAAGATCGAGTCCGAAGAAGCGGCCTGGAGTAGCGCCACCGAATATGCCCACGGCAACAGCGGCCACCGCCCCGCCGTCAAGGGCGGCTACTTTCCGGTGCCGCCGGTCGATGCCACGCAGGACATGCGCTCCGAGATGTGCCTGCTGCTGGAAGCGCTGGGCGTGCCGGTCGAAGTGCACCACCACGAGGTGGCGACGGCCGGGCAGATGGAACTGGGCACCAAGTTTTCCACCTTGGTGCAGCGCGCCGACTGGCTGCAACTGCAGAAGTACGTGATCCAGAACGTCGCGCACCGCCACGGCAAGACGGCCACCTTCATGCCCAAGCCCATCGTGGGCGACAACGGCAGCGGCATGCATGTACACCAATCGATCTGGAAGGACGGCAAGAACCTGTTTGCGGGCGACGGCTATGCGGGTCTGTCGGACTTCGCGCTGTACTACATCGGCGGCATCATCAAGCACGCCCGCGCGCTCAACGCCATCACCAACCCCGGCACCAACAGCTACAAGCGCCTGGTGCCGCACTTCGAGGCGCCGGTCAAGCTCGCCTACAGCGCGCGCAACCGCTCGGCCTCGATCCGCATCCCCTATGTGGCCAACCCCAAGGGGCGGCGCATCGAGGCGCGCTTTCCCGACCCCCTGATGAACCCCTACATGGGCTTTGCAGCGCTGATGATGGCCGGCCTTGACGGCGTGGAAAACAGGATCCATCCCGGCGAGGCGGCGACCAAGGACCTCTACCACCTGCCGCCCGAGGAAGACGCCAAGATCCCCACCGTCTGCCACAGCCTGGAGCAGGCGCTGGATTACCTGGACGAAGACCGCGCCTTTCTCACGCGCGGCGGCGTGTTCTCGGATGCGCTGATCGACGCCTACATGGAACTCAAGATGGGCGAGCTCACGCGCTATCGCATGACCACGCACCCGATCGAGTTCGACATGTACTACAGCCTCTGAAGCGAGCCGGGACATGCGCTTCACCAAGATGCACGGCATCGGCAACGATTACGTGTACATCAACACCTTCGAAGAGACGGTGACGGACCCGTCGGCGCTCGCGGTGGCGATGAGCCGCCCGCACTTCGGCATAGGCGCCGATGGGCTGGTGCTGATCGGCCCTGCGAGCGAAGCCGACTTCAGCATGCGCATGTTCAACGCCGATGGCTCCGAAGGCGAGATGTGCGGCAATGCCGTGCGCTGCATCGCCAAGTACGTCTACGAACGCGGCCTGACGCGGCAATCGCGGGTGCGGCTGGCGACCGCCAGCGGCATCAAGACGCTGGAGCTGCAGATCGATGCCGGGCGCGTGCGTCAGGTCACCGTCGATCTGGGCGAGCCGCAGCTCGCGCCCGCAGCCATCCCGGTGAACCTGCCCGGCGCCAGGGTGCTCAACCATCCGATCAACGTGCGCGGACAGACCCTGCACATGAGCTGCGTTGGCATGGGCAACCCGCACGCGGTGATCTTCGTCGATGATCCGGCGCAGTTCGACGTGCATGGCATAGGCCGGCAGATCGAGCACGATGCGCTGTTCCCCAAGCGCACCAATGTCGAATTCGTGCACGTGCTGGCGCCCGACCAGATCGAAATGCGCGTCTGGGAACGCGGCAGCGGCGAGACCCTCGCCTGCGGCACCGGCGCCGCGGCGGCGCTGGTGGCCGCCGTGCTCAATGGCTTGACAGAGCGCAGTGCGCGCGTGAAGCTTTGCGGCGGCGAACTGCAAGTCACCTGGAACCCCGACGACAACCATATTTACCAGAGCGGCCCGGCAGCGTTCGTCTTCGACGGCACCTGGCTTGACAACTGACATGCACCTCAATACCCACCTCATCCACATGCCCGGCAACTACCTGTTTGCCGAGATCGCGCGCCGCGTGAACGCCTACGCGCCCCAGGCACCGCGCCCCCTCATCCGCCTGGGCATAGGCGACGTGACCCAACCGCTGACGCCGACCATCGCACGGGCCATGGCCGACGCCGCGCTCGAAATGGGCACGCCCGACGGCTTTCATGGCTACCCGCCCGACCAGGGCTACGACTTTTTGCGCCAGGCCATCCTGGATGTCGACTATGCGCCGCTGGGCGTGAAGCTGGCGCTGGACGACGTTTTCATCACCGACGGCGCCAAGACCGATACTTCGGCGCTGCAGGAGCTGCTGGCAGCCGACGCACGCGTGGCGCTCACCGACCCGGTCTACCCGGTGTATGTCGATTCCAACGCCATGGCAGGGCGCCTCGGAAATTATGAAAACGATAGCTGGAGTCGCTTGACCACCCTGCCCTGCAACGCAGAAAATGCCTTCGTCCCCGAGCTGCCAAGCACGCCGGTGGACATGCTTTATCTGTGCTACCCGAACAACCCGACCGGCACCGTGCTCACACGCGCGCAGCTCAAGCGCTTCGTCGACTGGGCGCTCAAGACGCAAACGCTGATCCTGTTCGACGCCGCGTACAAGGCCTACATCACGGACGACACCATCCCGCGCTCGATCTACGAGATCGAGGGTGCAGAGAAGATCGCCATCGAGTGCTGCTCGTTCTCCAAGTCCGCCGGCTTCACCGGCACGCGCTGCGCCTACACCGTGATCCCGCAGGCCCTGACGGCGCAGGTGGACGGCCGCGCGGTGTCGCTCAACGCGCTGTGGCGCCGGCGCGTGGCAAGCCGCCAGAACGGGGTGTCCTACCCCGTCCAGCGCGCGGCCGCGGCCGCGCTTTCCCCGCAGGGCCGACGCGAGGTGGCCGACCAGGTGCGCGCCTACATGGACAACGCACGCCAGATCGTCACGGCGCTCAGCGGCGCGGGTCTGCAGGTGTTCGGCGGCGTGCATGCGCCCTACGTCTGGCTGCAAATTCCCGGCGGGCAAAGCGCCTGGGATTTCTTCGATCGGCTGCTGCACGAAGCCCAGGTGGTCGGCACGCCCGGCTCGGGCTTCGGCCCCTCGGGCGAAGGCTATCTGCGCCTGACCGCCTTCAACACGGCGCAAGCCACGCGCGAGGCACTGGAGCGCATCCTGGCCATCCTCTGATCCCCCGCCTGGCAGCGCAAGCCGGTGGGTGCTCCGGAGATGTCCTCGACAACGCTGGGTGACAATCCATCCCGCACACCATGGCTCTCGCGCCCGATCCCCACGCCCAGGAGGCCTATGACCGGCTTGCCACGCTGGTGGCGCTGGTGCGTGCGGACGGCAGCTGCCTGATGGTGAACATGGCGCTCGAAAACACCTTGTGCCTGCCGCGCAGCCGCCTGGTGCACGGCCAGGCCGCGCACTGGTTCAACGAACCCGCACTGCTGCACGACGCGCTGCGCCGCGTGGTCCAGGAGGGTGGCGTCGTCAGCCGCTTTGCCGCCAGCCTGTGCTGCGTGCCGCCGGGGCCGCAAGCGCTTGCGGTGCACGTGACGGTCAGCCCATTCGTGCACGCCAGCCAGACCTGCGCACTGGTGGAGATGACCGAGCTGGAGCAGCAGTCGCGGCTCGATCGCGAGCAGCGCGCACGCGAGCTCGCGACGGCCCACAAGGAGCTGCTGCGCAACCTGGCCCATGAGGTCAAGAACCCGCTGGGCGGCATCCGCGGCGCCGCCCAGCTGCTGGCGCTGGACCATCCCGATGGCAGCGCCGGCGAATACGCAGGGGTGATCGTGCGCGAGGTGGATCGCCTGCAGGCGCTGGTCGACCGGCTGCTCGCGCCGCACCAGGCCGCGCCCGCGTGGGCCGTGGTGAACATCCACGAGGTTTGCGAGCATGTGCGCACGCTGGTGCTGGCCGAGTTTGCGCGCGGCCTCGAGATCCAGCGCGACTACGACGCCTCGCTGCCCGAGCTGCGCGCCGACCGCGAGCAGCTCATCCAGGCCCTGCTCAACATCGTGCGCAACGCGGCGCAGGCACTTGCCGAGCGCATCCGGCAAGGCGACGCCCGCATCGTGCTGCGCACCCGCATAGCGCACCAGGCCACGCTGGCCGGACGGCGCCACCGGCTGGCGCTGGAGCTGGAAGTGGAAGACAACGGCCCCGGCGTGCCGCCTGCGCTGCGCGAGCGCATCTTCCAGCCGCTGGTCACTGGCCGCCCCGAAGGCACCGGCCTGGGCCTGACCCTGACGCAAACCCTGGTGCAGCAGCAAGGCGGCAGCATTGCCTGCGAGAGCAGACCCGGCGCCACCCGCTTCACCATGGTGCTGCCGCTGCCTGAGAAATCCTGAGAGCTTGAGAGGCAATCCCCCATGCCCGCCCTGCACGCCAAAACACCACCACTCTTCGTTGCAAATACTCGCCATAGCCCGAGCTATGGCTGCGTTTTTGACGCACCTTTCGGGCACGGGCAATTTCCTCTCAAGCTCTGAGTCACCCACGCATGCCACGCTCCACTGCGCCCCTCATTTGGATCGTCGACGACGACGCTTCCATCCGCTTCGTGCTCCAGCGCGCGCTGGAGCGTGAGCAACTGCCGGTGCGCGCCTTCAGCAGCGCACCCGAAGTGCTCGCCGCGCTCGACCCGGGTGCTTTGCCGCAGGTGCTGGTGAGCGACATCCGCATGCCCGGCGGCGACGGTCTGGCACTGCTGGCCGAAATCAAGCGCCGCCACCCTCGCATCGCGGTCATCATCATGACCGCCTACACCGACCTGGACAGCGCCGTCGGCGCACTGCAAAGCGGCGCCTTCGAATACCTGCCCAAGCCCTTTGACCTCACCCTGGCGGTGGAGCTGATCCGCCGCGCCGCCGCAGAGTCCCAGGCGCACGACAGTCCGGGCAGCGAGAGCGCCGCCCTGCCACAGATGCTCGGCCAGGCGCCGGCGATGCAGGATGTGTTTCGCGCCATTGGCCGGCTCAGTGCCAGCCACGCCACCGTCTTGATCACCGGAGAGAGCGGTACCGGCAAGGAACTGGTGGCGCATGCGCTGCACCGCCACAGCCCGCGCGCCAGCGGCCCTTTCATCGCCATCAACACCGCCGCAGTGCCGCGCGATCTGCTCGAAAGCGAGCTCTTCGGCCACGAGCGTGGTGCCTTCACCGGTGCACAGACGCTGCGGCGCGGCCGCTTTGAGCAGGCCGCGGGCGGCACGCTGTTTCTTGACGAAATCGGTGACATGCCACTGGAGCTGCAGACGCGCCTGCTGCGCGTGCTCAGCGACGGACAGTTCTACCGTGTCGGCGGTCAGGAGCCCCTGCAGGCCAGTGCGCGCGTGATTGCCGCCACCCACCAGAATCTGGAGGAGCGCGTGCGCCAGGGCCGCTTTCGCGAAGACCTGTACCACCGCCTGAACGTGATCCGCCTGCGCCTGCCAGCGCTGCGCGAACGCCGCGAGGACATTCCCGCGCTGGCACGCCATTTTCTGGTGCGCAGCGCGCAGGAGCTGGGCATGGAGCCCAAACGCCTCACCGACGCGGCGCGCGATCGGTTGGCGGACTACGCCTTCCCTGGCAACGTGCGTGAGCTGGAAAACCTCTGCCGCTGGCTGACGGTGATGGCACCGGCGCAGGTCATCACGCCGCAAGACCTGCCGCCGCAGGGCGAAACCGAAGGCGCAGCACCCGGCCCGGCCGTCGCCAGTACCGGCAGTGCGCCCGACTGGCGCGCGCTGCTGGAGCGCGATGCGCGCCGCCGCCTGCAGGCCGGCGACACGGACGTCTGGCAGCGCCTGAGTGAACAGTTTGAAGCACAGCTGCTGCGCACTGCCCTCGCCGTCGCGGGCGGGCGCCGCGCCGAAGCCGCGCACCAGCTCGGCATTGGGCGCAACACCATCACGCGCAAGATCCAGGAGCTGGGGCTCGATGACTGATCTTTGCCCGAGCACAAGGCACACGGCATAAGCCCCGCACCCGCCATGGCCAGACTGCCCCGCCTCGTCATCCCCGGCCACGCGCACCTGCTGATTCAGCGTGCGATCGACCGTCAACCCATCTTCGAGGACGCGCAAGACCTGGAGCTCCTCACCGAAGTACTGCGCCTGGCACTGGTGGACGAGCAGGTACAGCTGCATGCCTACGCGCTGCGCACGCAGGAACTGCTGCTGCTGGCCACCCCGGCGCAGCCGCAATCGCTCGCGCGCCTGATGCAAACCATAGGCCGGCGCTACGTCGGTGCCTTCAACCGCAAGCACGGGCGCAGCGGCACGCTCTGGAACGGCCGCTTTCACGCCGCCCCGGTGGAGCCCGGCGAACCCCTGCTGGCGACCATGGCCTGGATGGAGCAGGAGGGCGAGCCCGGCGCTGCCAGCAGTGCCGCGCACCACCTGGGCAGCTGCCGCGACCCGCTGGTCACCGATCCACCCGCCTACTGGAGCCTGGGCAACACCCCATTTGCCCGCGAAGCCGCCTGGCGCGAGCGCCTGAGCCACGGCAGCAGCAGCGCACAGGATGCCCGCCTGCGCCGCGCCGCGCGCGGCGGCTGGGCGCTGGGCTCGGCGGGCTTCATCTCGGTTGCAGGCGCCAGCGGCCGCCCTGCCGCACCACGCGCACCAGGCCGGCCGGCGCGTTGCAACGCAAGCCATTGACAGGCGTTCACAGGCATTAGCTTGTGCAAGTCATTGAATCAATTGTTTTTTGATATGTCCCCAATTTTTGAAAATATTGGTTTTATCAGAATTATTAATGGTCTGACCCCTATTTATTTTGATTGAAGACCTTCTCGGCAAGTGTTAATCTATGCCTGTTTTGCATACTTTGATGCAAATTGACATGAGGTCTGCCTTGAACCACTCAGCCACCCCTTCTGCCGAGGAAATCCGTGCAGCTGCAGCCACCGGGCTGTACGACCCGCGTTTCGAGCACGATGCCTGCGGCGTCGGCTTCGTGGCCCATATCAAGGGCGCGAAGAGCCATGACATCGTCACCCAGGCGCTCAAGATCCTGGAGCACCTGAACCACCGCGGCGCCGTCGGCGCCGATCCCTTGATGGGTGATGGCGCGGGCATCCTGCTGCAAATCCCCGACAGCCTGTACCGCGCCGACATGGCCGTGCAAGGCGTGGAGCTGCCACCCCTGGGCGAATATGGCGTAGGCATGGTCTTCCTGCCCAAGGAGCACGCCAGCCGCCTCGCCTGCGAGGAAGAGCTTGAGCGCGCCATCGCCGCCGAGGGCCAGGTGCTGCTGGGCTGGCGCGACGTGCCGGTCGATCGCGAACTGCCGATGTCGCCCACGGTGCGCGCCAAGGAACCGGTGATCCGCCAGGTCTTCATCGGCCGTGGCAGCGACGTGATCGTGCAGGACGCGCTGGAGCGCAAGCTCTACGTCATCCGCAAGACCGCCAGCGCCGCCATCGAGCGCCTGGAGCTCAAATACAGCAAGGAATACTACGTTCCGAGCATGAGCAGCCGCACCGTGATCTACAAGGGGCTGCTGCTGGCGCACCAAGTGGGCGCGTATTACCTTGACTTGCAAGATGAGCGCTGCGTCTCGGCGCTGGGCCTGGTGCACCAGCGCTTTTCGACCAACACCTTTCCCGAGTGGCCGCTGGCCCACCCCTACCGCTACGTCGCGCACAACGGCGAAATCAACACCGTGCGCGGCAACTACAACTGGATGCGCGCGCGCGAAGGCGTGATGAGCTCCCCGGTGCTGGGCGCCGACCTGCAAAAGCTCTACCCGATCAGCTTCCCGCACCAGTCCGACACCGCCGTGTTCGACAACTGCCTGGAGCTGCTGACCATGGCTGGCTACCCGCTGGCGCAGGCCATGATGATGATGATCCCCGAGCCCTGGGAGCAGCACACCACGATGGACCCGCGTCGGCGCGCGTTCTATGAGTACCACGCCTCCATGCTGGAGCCCTGGGACGGGCCGGCCGCCATCGTCTTCACCGACGGGCGCCAGATCGGCGCCACGCTGGACCGCAACGGCCTGCGCCCGGCGCGCTACTGCGTGACCGACGATGACTTGGTGGTGATGGCCTCCGAATCCGGCGTGCTGCCGATTCCTGAGCACAAGATCGTCAAAAAGTGGCGCCTGCAGCCGGGCAAGATGTTCCTCATCGACCTGGATCAGGGCCGCATGATCGACGACGAAGAGCTCAAGGCGGGTCTTGCCAACGCCAAGCCCTACAAGCGCTGGATCGACAACCTGTGCGTGCGCCTGGACGACGTGGTGCAGCCGGTGGCCGGTGCCGACGCGCACGAGTTGCCGATGGCCGCAACCGATCCGCAGACCGCCGGTGACGCCAGCACCTCGCCCGACCTGCTCGACCTGCAGCAAGCCTTCGGCTATTCGCTGGAAGACATCAAGTTCCTGCTCAGCCCGATGGCGGCCAACGGCGAGGAGTCCATAGGCTCGATGGGCGACGACAGCCCGCTGGCGGTGCTCTCCGACCAGAACAAGCCGCTGTACAACTACTTCCGCCAGATGTTCGCGCAGGTCACGAACCCGCCGATCGACCCGATCCGCGAGGCCATCGTGATGAGCCTGGTGAGCTACATCGGCCCCAACCCCAATCTGCTCGACATCAACCAGGTGAATCCGCCGATGCGCCTGCAGGTGAGCCAGCCGGTGCTCGACCCCGAGGACATGGCCAAGCTGCGCGACATCAAGCGGCGCACGCACGGCAAGTTCAGCTCGCACGTGATCGACATCACCTACCCGCTGGCCTGGGGCGCCGAGGGCGTGCAGGCGCGCCTGGCCAGCCTGTGCGCGCAGGCGGTGGATGCGATTCACAACGGCCACAACGTGCTGATCCTGAGCGACCGCGCTGTGGCGCGCGAGCGCGTGGCGATTCCGGCGCTGCTGGCGCTCTCGAGCGTGCACCAGCACCTGGTGCGCACCGGCCTGCGCACGAGCACCGGCGTGGTGGTGGAAACCGGCAGCGCACGCGAGGTGCACCACTTCGCGGTGCTTGCGGGCTATGGCGCCGAGGCGGTGCACCCCTGGCTGGCGATGGAAACGCTGGCCGCGATGCACAAGGACCTGCCGGGCGAGCTGAGCGCGGCCGAAGCGATCGCGCACTTCATCAAGGCGATCGACAAGGGGCTGTCGAAGGTGATGTCCAAGATGGGTGTCTCCACCCACATGAGCTATTGCGGCGCGCAGCTCTTCGAGGCCATAGGCATCAACTCCGAGACCATAGAAAAATATTTCACCGGCACCGCCAGCCACGTCGAGGGCATAGGTATCTTCGAAATCGCCGAGGAAGCGCTGCGCTGTCACCGCACGGCCTTTGGCGACGCGATGGTGCTGCGCCAGCGCCTGGCCGACGGTGGCGACTTCGCCTGGCGCGTGCGCGGCGACGAGCACATGTGGACGCCCGACGCCATCGCCAAGCTGCAGCACAGCACGCGCGCCAACAATTTCAACACCTACAAGGAATACGCGCAGATCATCAACGATCAGTCGGCCCGCTTGATGACGCTGCGCGGCTTGTTCGAGTTCAAGGTCGACCCAAGCAAGGCGATCTCGCTGGACTTGGTCGAACCGGCGAGCGAGATCGTCAAGCGCTTCGCCACCGGCGCGATGTCGCTGGGCTCGATTTCCACCGAGGCCCACGCGACGCTGGCGATTGCGATGAACCGCCTCGGTGGCAAGAGCAACACCGGCGAAGGCGGCGAAGACCCGCACCGCTACCGCGAAGAACGCAAGCCCATCACGGTGACCAGGCGCAAGTCGCTCGCGTCGGTGATCGGGCAGGACGTGGTCGAGGTCGATCAACCGCTGGAAGATACCGACAGCCTGAGGAGCCGCATCAAGCAGGTGGCTTCGGGGCGCTTTGGCGTGACCACCGAGTACCTGGTGTCGAGTGACCAGATCCAGATCAAGATGGCGCAGGGTGCCAAGCCCGGCGAAGGCGGCCAGCTGCCCGGCGGCAAGGTCACCGACTACATCGCCAAGCTGCGCCACAGCGTGCCCGGCGTGGGCCTGATCAGCCCGCCACCGCACCACGACATCTACTCGATCGAAGACCTGGCGCAACTGATCCACGACCTGAAAAGCGTCGCGCCGCACGCCAGCATCAGCGTCAAGCTGGTCTCGGAAATCGGCGTCGGCACGGTCGCCACGGGCGTCGCCAAGTGCAAAGCCGATCACGTGGTGATCGCCGGGCACGACGGCGGCACCGGGGCCTCGCCCTGGTCATCGGTCAAGCGCGTGGGCAGCCCGTGGGAGATCGGCCTGGCCGAGACGCAGCAGACGCTGGTCTTGAACCGCCTGCGCGGACGCATTCGCGTGCAGGCCGACGGCCAGATGAAAACCGGGCGCGACGTGGTGATCGGCGCGCTGCTGGGCGCCGATGAATTCGGCTTTGCCACCGCGCCGCTGGTGGTCGAGGGCTGCATCCAGATGCGCAAGGGGCATCTGAACACCTGCCCCGTGGGCATTGCGACGCAAGACCCCGAGCTGCGCAAGCGTTTCACCGGCAAGCCCGAGCACATCATTCACTACTTCCTCTTCGTCGCCGAGGAAGCGCGCCAGATCATGGCGCAGCTCGGCATCCGCACGTTTGATGAACTGGTGGGCCGCAGCGACCTGCTGGACATGCGCCGCGGCATAGACCACTGGAAGTCCGAGGGGCTGGATTTCTCGCGCCTCTTCGCCCGGCCGGCGATGGGCGAGGACGTGGCGCGCCACCACTGTGAGGAACAGGACCATGACCTGGGCCGCGCGCTGGACCACCGCCTGCTCGACAAGGCACGCCCGGCGGTCGAATCCGGCGAGCGCGTGCGTATCTTGGAGACGGCGCGCAATGGCGACCGCTCGGTCGGCGCGATGCTCGCCGGGCTGGTGACGCAGGCGCACCCCGAGGGATTGGCCGACGACAGCATCCACGTGCAGTTCGAGGGCACGGGCGGCCAGAGCTTTGGCGCCTTCCTGTGCAAGGGCATCACGCTGTACCTGATCGGCGACGCCAACGACTACACCGGCAAAGGCCTCTCGGGCGGGCGCATCGTGGTGCGGCCCAGCCTGGATTTTCGCGGCGCCTGGCACGAGAACATCATCGTCGGCAACACCGTGCTCTATGGCGCGACCAGCGGCGAGGCCTACTTTGCCGGGGTGGCGGGCGAGCGCTTTGCCGTGCGCCTGTCGGGCGCCACGACGGTGGTCGAAGGCACGGGCGACCACGGCTGCGAGTACATGACGGGCGGCACCGTCGTCGTGCTGGGCGAGACCGGGCGCAACTTCGCGGCCGGCATGTCGGGCGGCGTCGCCTACGTCTACGACGAGGACGGGCGCTTTGCCAGCCGCTGCAACCATTCCATGGTGCGGCTCGAGCGCGTGCTGCCCGCTTCCGAGCAGGCCGCAAGCGAGAGCGTGACGGCGATGCACGGCGGGCGCACCGACGAAGAGCAACTCAAGGCGCTGCTGGGCGAGCACCTGCGCTGGACCGGGAGCCGGCGTGCGCGTGCGCTGCTGGACGACTGGGAAGCCACGCGCATGCGCTTCGTCAAGGTGTTTCCCACCGAGTACCAGCGCGCTTTGGCCCAGATTCATGAAAGAAAACTGGCTGAAGCGCAGGCTGGTAAAGCGTCAACAGCTATCAAACAAGGGGTTGCGTCGCATCCCTGATGCAGACGCGCACTCGCTCAAGACCCACCGCATATTCCTCAAGGCAAGACACACCATGGGCAAGATCACCGGCTTTCTGGAGTTCGACCGCATCCCCGAACCCCACGCGCCCGTCGCCGAGCGCATTACGCACTTTCACGAGTTCGTCACCACCCTGACCGAGCCGCTGGCGCGGCAGCAGGCGGCGCGCTGCATGGATTGCGGCATTCCGTTTTGCAGCCACGGCTGCCCGGTCAACAACATCATTCCGGACTTCAACGACCTGGTCTATCGGGGCGACTGGAAAAACGCTTTCCAGGTGCTCGATTCGACCAACAACTTCCCCGAGTTCACTGGTCGCATCTGCCCCGCGCCCTGCGAGGCCGCCTGCACGCTCAACATCAACAGCGAGCCGGTGGGCATCAAGAGCCTGGAGCGCGCCATCATCGACCGCGCCTGGGCCGAAGGCTGGGTGCAACCGCGCCCGGCGCTGCGCCCAAGCGGCAAACGCGTGGCCGTGGTCGGCTCCGGTCCCTCCGGGCTGGCCGCGGCGCAGCAGCTCGGGCGCGCGGGCCATGCCGTGACGGTGTTCGAGAAGAACGACCGCATCGGCGGCCTGCTGCGCTATGGCATCCCGGATTTCAAGCTCGACAAATCACACATCGACCGGCGCGTGGCGCAGATGCAGGGTGAGGGCGTGACGTTTCGCACCGGCGTGCTGGTGGCCGGCATGCCAGGTGACGGCGTGGGCGCCACCATCACCAACCTCTCGCGCGAAACAGTCACCGCAGACCAGCTGCTGACGGAGTTTGACGCCGTGCTGCTGACCGGCGGCGCCGAGCAATCGCGCGACCTGCCCGCCCCGGGTCGCGAGTTGCGCGGCATCCACTTTGCGATGGAGTTTCTGCCACAACAAAACCGCATCGACGCGGGCGACAAGGTCAAGGACCCGATCTCGGCCAAGGGCAAGCACGTCATCGTGATCGGCGGCGGCGACACCGGCAGCGACTGCGTCGGCACCAGCAACCGCCAGGGCGCCAAGAGCGTGACGCAGTTCGAACTCATGCCCATGCCGCCCGCGCACGAGAACAAGGAGCTCACCTGGCCCTATTGGCCGATCAAGCTGCGCACCAGCGACAGCCACGAAGAAGGCGCGCAGCGCGAGTTCGCCATCTCCACCAAAGCCTTCGTCGGCAGCGGCCGCAGCCAGACGGTGAAGGCCCTGAAAACGGTACAGATCGAGTTCAAGAACGGCAAGATCACCGAAGTGCCCGGCACCGAGAAGGACTGGCCGGCCGAACTGGTGCTGCTGGCCATGGGCTTTACCGGGCCCAGCACCACCATGCTGGATGCCTTTGGCGTGGAAAAGGACGCGCGCGGCAACGCTCATGCCAGCGTGGACGACGCCAAGGGCTACAAAACCAATGCCAAAGGGGTGTTCGCCGCCGGCGACATGCGCCGCGGTCAAAGCCTGGTGGTCTGGGCCATCCGCGAAGGCCGCCAGGCGGCGCGTGCGGTGGACAAATACCTGATAGGCAGCACCGTGCTGCCGCGCTGAACCAAACGGCTTTGCATTCAAGCGTAGAACAAGGCGGGAAGCCGCAGGCAGTGCTTGTCGCACGACAAGGCGAACCAACGCAGTTATACGTTTGAAGGCGAAGCCGTATCAGACTTCGAGCCACTCCTTGCGCACCTGCGCATCGGCGCGCAGCGCGTCGGGCGTACCTTCGAACACGATGCGGCCGTGCCCCATGACCAGCACCCGGTTGGAAATGTGCATCGCAATCGTGAGCTTTTGCTCGATGAGCAGCACGGCAATGCCGCGTTCCTGCAGACGCTGCAGATACTGCCCGACCTGTTCGACGATCTTGGGTGCGAGGCCCTCGGTGGGCTCGTCGATGAGGATGCAATCCGGGTCACCCATCAGCGTGCGGCACAGCGTCAGCATCTGCTGCTCGCCGCCGGAGAGCAGCCCGGCCTCGACGCTGCAGCGCTCTTTCAGGCGCGGGAACATCGCGTACATGTCGTCGAAGTTCCAGCGGCTGGCGCGCCCGCTGCCCTTCTGGCCCAGCATCAGGTTCTGGTGCACCGTCAGGCGCGGAAAGATGTCACGGCTCTCGGGCACGTAGCCCAGGCCCAGGTGGGCAATCTCGAAGGGCTTTTTGCCCAGCAAGTCCTGCTCTTTGAAGCGCAGCTGCCCGGCAGCGTGCACCATGCCCATGATGGCCTTGGCGCAGGTGGAACGGCCCGAGCCGTTGCGCCCGAGCAGGGCAACGATCTCGCCCGGCTGCACCGCAAGGTTCACGCCATGCAGCACATGGCTTTTGCCGTACCAGGCCTGCAGATCCCTCACTTGCAGCATCAGTGCACGCCTCCTTGCGCCTCGGCCACGGGCGAGCCGAGATAAGCCTCCTGCACCCGCGGGTTGGCGCGGATGGCCTCGGGGGTGTCGAACGCGATCACCTCGCCATAGACGACGACGGCGATCCGGTCCGCCAGGCCGAACACCACGCCCATGTCGTGTTCCACGGTCAGCAGCGTCTTGCCCTCGGTCACCTCGCGGATCAGGCGGATGAAATGCGCCGTCTCGGTGGTGCTCATGCCGGCGGTGGGTTCGTCCAGCAGGATGACCTGCGCGCCGCCGGCGATGGTGATGCCGATCTCCAGGGCGCGCTGTTCGGCATAGGTGAGGTTGACGGCCTGCACGTCGCGCTTGGCAGCCAGGCCGACCTGCACCAGCAACTGGTTGGCGCGCGCATTCGCATCCTCCAAGCCCGAGAGAAAGCGCAGAAAAGTGTAGCGATAGCCCAGGCTCCAGAGCACCGCGCAGCGCAGGTTCTCGAACACGCTCAGGCGCGGAAAGATGTTGGTGATCTGAAAGCTGCGCGAAAGGCCCAGGCGGTTGATCTCGTGCGGCCTCTTGCCATCAATGCGCTGGCCATTGAGGTGCACCTCGCCACTGGTGGGCAACAGCCGCCCGCTGATCAGATTGAAGAGCGTGGACTTGCCGGCGCCGTTGGGCCCGATGATGGCCACGCGCTCGCCTGGCCGCACCGCGAGGTTGGCGCCGCGGATGATTTCCGTGCGACCAAAGCTCTTGCAGAGATTTTTCAGCTCCAGTGCGCAGGTCATGTCGCCGCTCCCGCACCTTGCAGCTCGGCCTGGATTTCTTCCTGCGCTCTGCCCCAGGCCAACGCAAAGCGCTTGCCCGCCTGGTGCACCGCCAGCGCGCCCAGCAGCGCCACGACCGTGCTGCCGATCCAGGGGCCGGCAGTCGCAGCGTCAAGCGACAGGCCGAAAAAAGTGATGACGCTGCCCGCGCCGGCGTTGAGCTGCAGGTGATAGACCATCTCGATCAGCGGCGCAACCCCCAGCAGCAGCAGCGCACAGGCCAGCAACAGCGCGCCGTACAGCCCGGCAAACCGGCCCAGCTTGCCCATGCGCGCCATGTGCACGTTCATCATCACGAGGCTGGCGATGCCGCCGGGCGCATACATGATCATCAGCACGAACACCAGGCCCAGATACAGCAGCCAGGCGCTGGTCAGCTCCGAGAGCAGCACCGTCGCGATCACCATCAGCACCGCGCCGATGATGGGACCGAAGAAAAACGTGACGCCGCCCAAAAAGGTGAACAGCAGGTAAGCGCCCGAGCGCAGGCCGCTGAGCGAATCGGCGGCATTGAAAATTTCGAAATTGATGGTGCCCAGCGCGCCGCCGATACCGGCAAAAAAACCCGCGATGATGAAGCTGTACCAGCGCACCAGTTGCGTGTTGTAGCCGACGAATTGCGCGCGCTCGGGGTTGTCGCGCACGGCATTGAGCATGCGTCCCAGCGGTGTGGCGGTGAACGCGTACATCAGCGCGGTGCAGACGAAGCAGTAGGCCGCTATCAGGTAATAGAGCTGGATCTGCGGGCCGAAGTTGATGCCCGCCAAAGGCTTGCCATAGGTGCGGTTGATGGAGATGCCGCCATCGCCGCCGAACAGGTCGGGCAGCATGATGGCAAAGGCCACCACCAGCTCGCCAATGCCGAGCGAAATCATTGCGAACGTCAAGCCCGCCTTGCGCGTGGAAACATAGCCCAGCGGCACGGCGATGAGCGCCCCCATGAAGCCGCCCACCAGGGGCATCAGCACCAGCGGGACGGCTATGCCGTGCGCATCCACATGGCTGATCGCCGCCACCGCCGCATAGCCGCCCAGCCCGGTATACACCGCATGCCCGAAGCTCAGCATGCCGCCCTGCCCCAGCAGCAGGTTGTAGGAGAGGCAGATGATGATGAGAAAACCCATCTGCGAGAGCATGTTCACCGCCAGGCTGCTGCGAAACACCAGCGGCGCGGCGATCAGCACCGCTGCGTAGCCACCCCAGGTGAGCCAGCGGCCGCGCGAAGAAGAAACAAGCATTGGGCCGTCCACCTCACTCCTCCCGCTTGCCCATGAGCCCGCGCGGGCGCAGGATCAGGATCAGCACCATGAAAAGGTAGGGCAGCATGGGCGCGATCTGCGAGACCGTGAGGCGCAGCGCCTGCTCCAGAGGGTTGCCGCTCGCCACCTGCACGCCGATCACCCGCAGCAGGTCGGCCAGCGAGGTATCGATGGCCACCGCGAAGGTCTGCACCACGCCGATGAGGATGGACGCCAGGAAGGCGCCCGCCAGCGAACCCATGCCGCCAACCACCACCACCACGAAGATGATGGAGCCCACTGCATAAGCCATCGCCGGTTCCGTGACGTAGGTGTTGCCCGCGACCACGCCAGCGAGTGCCGCCAGCGCCGCGCCGCCGCCAAACACCAGCATGAACACGCGCGGCACGTTGTGCCCCAGCGCCTGCACCGTGTCCGGGTGCGTGAGCGCCGCCTGGATCACCAACCCGATGCGCGTGCGCGTCAGCACCAGCCAGATACCGCCCAGCATCAGCACCGCCACCAGCATGATGAAGGCGCGCGACTTGGGAAACTGTGTGCCGTAGAGCGTGAACAGCGGCCCCTGCAGCTGTTCGGGCAGGCCATAGGGCACGACGTTGCGGCCCCAGACGAGCTGCACCAGCTCCAGCACCAGGTAGGACAGGCCGAAGGTGACCAGCAGTTCGGGCACATGGCCAAAGCGGTGCACGCGGCGCAGGCAGACCTGCTCAAACACCGCCCCCAGCAGGCCCACCAGCAGCGGCGCAATGAAAAGCGCGGGCCAGTAGCCGATTTGCCCCGAAAGCATGAATGCGAAGTACGCGCCCAGCATGTAGAAACTGGCGTGCGCGAAGTTGAGCACCCCCATCATGCTGAAGATCAGCGTCAGGCCCGAGCTGAGCATAAACAGCATCAGCCCGTAGCTCAGGCCGTTGAGCAGCGAGATCGAGAAAAATTCCATCGTTGGGCGCGGCAGCAGACGACGCCGGGCACGAAGTCCCGACGTCTTTCAGACACGATTGAGTCGAATCAGGAAGGCCGCTTCATCTGGCAGCTGGTGGGCGTGCTGGCGATGTAGGGCTCCAGGTATTTGACCGGCGCAAAGGTATAGCCGGTGTTCTCGAGGTTGTAGCTGTTCTTGGCGTCGATCTTCTGCCATTTGGAGATCCACATGCCCAGCTGGCTTTGATGGTCGGTTGCACGAATCTGCGTCTCGCCATTGAAACCTTCAAAACGCAGACCCTCCAGCGCCTTCGCCACCTTCACCGGGTCGGTGGACTTGGTTTTGGCCATGGCGTCCGACAGCGCCACCAGGCCGTTGTAGACCGAGAAGGTGTAGAAATCGTCGTTGTACTGTGCCTTGAAACCCTTGGTCAGCTCGCCCATGCGGCCGGTGTAGTTCGAATGGTTGTAGGCGATCTGGTAGACCTCGGCGATCTTGCCCTGCGACAGTGCGGTGGGCGTACCCGTCACACCGGCGTAGTAGGCGTAGATCGGGATGGCCAGTCCGGCATCGTTCATCGCCTTCACCAGCAGCGTGAAATCCTGCCCCCAGCTGCCGGTCACCAGCGTGTCGGCGCCCGCTGCCTTGATCTTGGCGACGTAGGGCGCGAAATCCTTGACCTGACCGAGCGCCACATAGTCCTCGCCAACGATTTTCACGTCCGGGCGGTTGCGCTCTATGCCTTCCTTGAAATACTTGGCCACCTGGTGGCCGTGCGAATAGTTCTGGTTGACCAGATACACCTTGTGGATGTCCTTCTGGTCCTTCATGAAGCTGGTCAGGTCGGCGTCAAAGCGGAAGTGCCAGTAGTTGCACTTCTCGTTGGTCAGGGCCGGATCGACCGCGGCGTAGTTGATGTAGACCACCTCCTTGCCGGGGTTGCGCTCGTTGCTCTTGCCCACCGCGTCGGACAGCGGCACCCCCACGTTCGAACCGTTGCCCTGCGCGACGTAGCGGATGCCCTGGTCCACGGCCGACTTCAGCAGGTTCAGCGCCTCCTGCGGCGAGCTCTTGCTGTCCATGGGCACGACCTCGAACTTGATGCCGGCGGGGTTCTCGGCGGCATTCAGATGCTCGGCCACGTACTGCCAGCTCTTGAGCTGGTTGGTGCCCACCGGGCCCATGGGGCCGGACAGGCCCTCGATCATGGCGATCTTGACGGTTTGCCCGCTTTGAGCAAAAGCCGCGCCAGCGCACGCCAGCGCTGCGCAAGCAGCCATCATCTTGATAGTGAAATGCATAGTGTCTCCTGCAGGGGTTGGCATGGCGCCATAGCCTACAGGAGACCTCCGCTCCGGCATTTCAGGGTTTGCCCGGGTTTTGAACCGATTCAGTCACATGGATGACTGCAGGGCCGGGCAGGCCGCGCGCATCAAAGCCCCGGCAGCTTGTAATCCTTGAGCTGTTCGCGCAGCTTGCTCTTCTGCATCTTGCCGGTGGCGCCCAGCGGGATCGCCTCGACGAACACCACGTCGTCCGGAATCTGCCACTTGGCGATCTTGCCTTCGTAGAAGGCGATGAGCTCGTCGCGCGTCACCTGCGCATCGGGCTTCTTGACCACGGCGATGATGGGGCGCTCGTCCCACTTGGGGTGCGGCATGCCCACGCAGGCCGCCATCGCCACCGCGGGGTGCGCCATCGCGACGTTCTCGATGTCGATCGAGCTGATCCACTCGCCGCCGGACTTGATCACGTCCTTGCTGCGGTCGGTGATCTGCATGAAGCCATCGGCATCGATGGTGGCCACGTCGCCCGTGGGGAACCAGCCGCGGCCCTGCGCGTCCTTGACCAGCGGGCTGCCCTCCATCTTGAAGTAGTGGTCCATGATCCACGGCCCGCGCACCAGCAGGTCGCCATAGGTCTTGCCGTCCCAGGGCTGGTCCTCGCCGTTGTCGCCCACGATCTTCATGTCCACGCCAAAGATCGCGCGGCCCTGCTTGGTACGGATGTGCAGCTGCTCGGCCGCGGGCAGATGCAGCTGCTTGTTCTTGAGCGTGCAGACCGTGCCCAGCGGGCTGGTCTCCGTCATGCCCCAGGCGTGCAGCACGTCCACGCCGTATTGCTCGCGGAAGGTGTCGATCATCGCCGGCGGGCAGGCCGAGCCGCCGATGACGGTGCGCGTGAGCGTGCTGAACCTGAGCTTGTTGGCGCCCAGGTGCCCCAGCAGCATCTGCCAGATGGTGGGCACGCCGGCCGCCATCGTCACCTGCTCGGACTCCATCAGCTCGTAGATCGATTTGCCATCCATCGCCGGGCCGGGGAAGACCACCTTGCAGCCGGTGAGCGCCGCGCCATACGGCAGGCCCCAGGCGTTGACGTGGAACATCGGCACCACCGGCATCATCGAATCGCGCGCCGACAGGTTCAAGGCATCGGGCAGCGCGCCGCCGTAGGCGTGCAGCACGGTCGAGCGGTGGCTGTAGAGCGCGCCCTTGGGGTCGCCCGTGGTGCCGCTGGTGTAGCACAGGCCGGCGGCGGTGTTCTCGTCCAGCTGCGGCCAGGCGTATTGGTCGGACTGCCCGGCAATCCAGGCCTCGTAGCTCAGCAGGCCCGGAATGCCGCTGTCCGCGGGCAGCTTGTCGGCGTCGCACAGCAGCACCCAGGTCTTCACCGTCGGGCACTTGGCATGCACCGCCTGCACCAGCGGCAGGAAGGTGGCGTCGAAACACACCACCTTGTCCTCGGCATGGTTCACGATCCACACCAGCTGCGTGGGGTGCAGGCGCGGGTTGAGCGTGTGCATCACGCGCCCGGAACCCGCCACGCCGAAGTACAGCTCCATGTGGCGGTAGCCATTCCACGCGATGGACGCAATGCGGTCGCCCTGCTGCGTGCCGCTGGCCTCCAGCGCATTGGCCAACTGCTTCGAGCGCCTGGCCAGATCGGCATAGGTATAGCGGTGAATGTCGCCCTCGACGCGGCGCGAGACGATCTCGCCGTCGCTATGGTGTCGCGCCGCGAAATCCATCAGCATCGACGTCAAAAGGGGTTGGTTCTGCATCTGTCCCAGCAGCATGGTGTCTCCTTGCAGGTTTGTTGGGTGAAATAAACGACGCAATGGTAGCGCCGCCTCCGCGGGCCTGGGGCGCGCGAGCGCCGCTGTGGCGCTGCCGTGGTGTCACCCACCGGACATGATTCCGCAGCCTGCGCCACAGGGCATGCTGAAGGACAATGCCGCCATGTCCAGCACCATGGCAACTCCTGCCCGCCCGAGTGACACCAACGCCGTCCTGCAATGGCAAGAAGGCTTTGCGGCGCTGGGCGAAGCCTTCTTCACGCGCCTTGCGCCCACGCCGCTGCAAGACCCGCATTGGGTCGCGGCCGACCCTGACGTGGCCGCGCTGCTGGGCCTGTCGCCCGAATGGATGGGCAGCGAAGCGGCGCTGGCCGTCTTCAGCGGCAATGCGCTGCTGCCGGGCAGCACGCCGCTGGCCAGCGTGTACAGCGGGCATCAATTCGGCACCTGGGCAGGGCAGCTCGGCGATGGGCGCGCACTGCTGCTGGGTGAAACAGCGCTGGGCCAGGAGATCCAGCTCAAGGGCAGCGGGCGCACGCCCTATTCGCGCGGCGCCGATGGCCGCGCAGTGCTGCGCTCGTCCATCCGCGAATACCTGGCCGGCATTGCGCTGCACGGGCTCGGGGTGCCGACCACGCGCGCGCTGGCGCTGATCGGCTCGCCCACGCCCGTACGGCGTGAAGAAATCGAAACCGCCGCCGTCGTCACGCGCGTAGCGCCCAGCTTCATCCGCTTCGGCCACTTCGAGCACTTCGCCGCGCGCGGTCAGATCGAAGACCTGCGCCGGCTGGCCGACTACGTCATTGCGCGCTACTACCCCGAATGCCGCGACGCCGAAGGCTTTGGCGGCAACGCCCATGCCGCGCTGCTGCATGCCGTGAGCGAACGCACGGCGCGTCTCATCGCCCAATGGCAGGCCGTGGGCTTCATGCACGGCGTGATGAACACCGACAACATGAGCATCCTCGGGCTGACGCTCGACTACGGCCCATTCCAGTTCATGGACGCTTTTGGGCCGCAGCACATCTGCAACCACACGGACCGCTACGGCCGTTATGCGTTTGACCAGCAGCCCGCCGTCGCGCACTGGAACCTGCGCTGCCTGGCACAGGCGCTGGTGCCGCTGATTGGCGACATCGAAAGCGCGCAGGCGGCGCTGGACGGCTATGCCGATACCTTCACGGCGCAGTACCTAGTCTGCATGCGCGCCAAGCTCGGCTTGCGCCAGCCGCGCGAAGGCGACGAGGCGCTGCTCGCCGACCTGCTGCGGCTGATGGCGCAAGACGCGGTGGACTACCCGCTGTTCTGGCGCCGCCTGTCGCTGATGGTGGCCACCGGCCACCACGCGCCGGTGCTCGCTCTGTTCAAGGAACGCGATGCGTTCCAGCACTGGATGCTCTCTTATCAGAAGCTGCTTGCGCAGGACAGCCGTGCGCTGCAGGCCGATTTGATGCTGCAATCCAACCCGAAATTCGTGCTGCGCAACCACCTCGCCGAACAGGCGATACGTGCGGCGAAACTTGGCGACTTCCAGCCACTCCAAACCTTGCAAACGCTGCTGGCGCGTCCATTTGACGAGCATCCGCAGCACGATGCCTGGGCCGGACCGCCGCCCGCCTGGGCTTCCTCTCTTGTACTGAGCTGTTCCTCATGACCTATCCCATCCAGAAATCCGAAGACGAATGGCGCACCGAACTGGCCGCCAAGCAGGCCGAGCCGGGCGCCTTTCAGATCACGCGCCATGCCGCGACCGAGCGGCCGTTCTCGGGCAAGTACGAGCGTCACTGGGCCGACGGCAGCTACCACTGCATCTGCTGCGGCGCCAAGCTGTTCGAAGCCGGCACCAAATTCGACGCCGGCTGCGGCTGGCCCAGTTTTTCCGAAGCCATCCCGGGCAGCATCCGCGAGACGGTGGACCGCAGCCACGGCATGCTGCGCACCGAGACCACCTGCGCCCAATGCGGCGCCCACCTGGGCCATGTGTTCAACGACGGGCCAGCCCCCACCGGCCTGCGCTATTGCATGAATTCCGCCTCGCTGGACTTCGAGCCGCGATAATCCAGCCCGCCATGCGCCTGCTGCTCGACTTCATCCCCATACTTCTGTTCTTCGCTGCCTACAAGTGGCACGGCATCTACGTCGGCACGGCCGTGCTGATGGCCACTACAGTGGTGCAGATGGCCATCGTCTGGTGGCTGGACAAGAAACTCAGCACCATGCACAAGGCCACGCTGGTGCTGATCCTGCTCTTTGGCACCCTGACCCTGGTGCTGCAGGACGAACGCTTCATCAAATGGAAACCTACCGTGCTCTACGCCGCCATGGCGCTGGCGCTGGCGATTGCGCTGTGGGTCTACCACAAGAATTTTCTCAAGATCATGCTGGGCAGCCAGATCGCCCTGCCGCCGCAGATCTGGCAGCAGCTCTCGATCGCCTGGATAGGCTACTGCCTGTTCATGGCGGTGATCAACGGCTACGTCGCAGCGTACTTCTCCACCGACGCCTGGATGGACTTCAAGCTCTGGGGCTATGTCTTTCCCGTCGCCTTCATCATTGGTCAAGGCCTGTACATCGCACGCCATATGGTTGAAGCGCCCGAGGCGGCGCCACCGGGAGCCTCGAAATGAGCCAACCCCCTGCACCCCCCACCGGCAACGCGGTGACCGCCGAAGCCATGGACGCCGCGCTGCGGCAATCGCTGGCGCCCAGCCAACTGGAGGTGCTGGACGAAAGCTGGCAGCACAAAGGCCATGCAGGCGCCAATGGCACCGGCTTTGGCACTCATTTTCGCGTGCGCATCGCGGCGCCGCAGCTTGTCGGTCTGCGCCGCGTGGCACAGCACCGGCTTGTGTATGATGCGCTGCGCCCCTTCATCGACCAAGGCGCCCACGCGATCGCCATTGAAGTTCTCTGATCCGTCCCTATCTCCCAGCGGCCGCGCCGCTTTCCCTCCTTTTCCCTCCTCGCATCATTTCCATGCACAACAAGCTCCTGTCCGGCCTGCTGGCCGTTGCTCTCGTTGGCGCCACGGCACTGCCCGCGGCTGCCCAGAACCTCGCCGTCGTCAATGGCAAGGCGGTTCCCACGGCCCGTGCCGATCAGCTGCAAAAGCAAATCGAGCACTCCGGGCGCCCGATCACGCCTGAACTGAAGAACCAGATCAAGGAAGAAGTCATTGCGCGTGAGGTCTTCATGCAGGAAGCCCAGAAGCGTGGCCTGCAGAACAGCCAGGACTTCAAGGACCAGATGGAGCTGGCGCGCCAAGCGCTGCTGATCCGCGAGCTGTTCGCCGATTACCAGAAGAAGAACCCGGTGTCGGATGCCGATGTCAAGGCCGAGTACGACAAGTTCGCCGCCGCCAGCGCCGGCAAGGAGTACGAGGCCAGCCACATCCTGGTCGAGAAGGAAGACCAGGCCAAGGACATCATCGCGCAGCTGAATAAGGGCGCGAAGTTTGAAGACATCGCCAAGAAGGAATCCAAGGACCCTGGCTCCGGCGCCAAGGGCGGTGACCTGGGCTGGGCCAACCCGAGCAGCTACGTGCCCGAGTTCACCGAAGCCATGATCAAGCTCGAAAAGGGCAAGATCACGCAGGAGCCGGTCAAGAGCCAGTTCGGCTGGCACATCATCCGCCTGAACGACATCCGCGACGCACAACTGCCCAAGCTCGACGACGTGAAGGCCCAGATCCGCCAGCAGCTCGAACAGCAAAAGCTGGCGCAATTCCAGCAGGAACTGCGCTCCAAGGCCAAGGTGGAGTAAGCCTCTTGCGCTCTCACCCGAAAACGCGGCTTCAGGCCGCGTTTTTCATTGCACCATGGTGCTCGGGTACCTGTGGCGCCTTCCCGCCCAACAGAGATTGACAGCAAGAATCGGAGTGCTTGCGACCGAAGTCCTGCGTATTCTGACCACGTTGGATGAGCACAGGACATCTGCCATGACTACGACCATTGCTTACGAGACCGACGAGGAACGCTGGGCGGCCGTGCAGGCACGCGATGCCGCGGCCGATGGCCGATTCGTCTACGCCGTGCGCACCACGGGCGTGTACTGCCAGCCGAGTTCGACGGCGCGGCTGCCCAAACGCGAGAACGTGGAGTTCTTCGATACGACTGAAGCTGCCGAAGCGGCAGGCTACCGTGGCAGTCGGCGTGCCCACGGCGACCAAACCAGTGCCGCTGCCGAGCGCGCCGCCTTGGTGGCTCGGGCCTGCCGCATGATCGAAACGTCGGAAGTACCGCCTCAGCTCGATGCACTGGCAGCCGCGGCGGGCATGAGCCCGTTCCATTTTCATCGCCTGTTCAAGGCCGAGACCGGCTTGACGCCCAAGGCTTACAGCTCGGCCCACCGTGCCCGCAAGCTGCGCGAGGCGTTGGGCAGCCAGGCCTGCATCACCGATGCCATTTATGGCGCTGGCTTCAACTCCAACAGCCGGTTCTACGAAGCTGCGGACGACCTGCTGGGCATGCGTGCGCGCGAATACCGGGCAGGCGGCGCTGGCGCGGTCATCCGCTTTGCGGTGGGCCTGTGTTCGCTGGGTTCCATTCTGGTAGCGCAGAGCCAGCGCGGCATCTGCGCGATCCTGTTGGGCGATGACCCCGACCGGCTGGTGCGCGACCTGCAAGACCAGTTTCCCAAGGCCGGGCTCATTGGCTGCGACGGCGCATTCGAGCAGTTGATCGCCCAGGTGGTGGGCTTCATCGAAGTGCCCTCGATGGGGCTGCATCTGCCGCTGGACGTGCGGGGCACGGCCTTCCAGGAGCGTGTCTGGCGCGTATTGCGCGAGATCCCGCCGGGAATCACGGCGAGCTACGCGGACATCGCCGCCCGCATCGGCTCGCCCAAGGCAGTGCGCGCCGTGGCGCAAGCCTGTGCCATGAACCACATTGCCGTGGCCATTCCTTGCCATCGGGTCGTGCGACGCGATGGGGATATTTCCGGCTACCGCTGGGGCGTGGATCGCAAGCGTGAACTGCTGCGCCGCGAAGCGCAGGCTTGAGCTGGCGCTGCAATGGCTGCGATCCACACCACCCAACGAAGGTTTTTCACGGGCGCCACCACCAACCCAGCGCAATGAGCGCTCCCATCATCACCGGCTGGTGCAGCATGTACCACAGCAGGCTGTGCCGCCCGAGCAGCGTCAGCGCCCTGCCTGCACCGCCCAGCTCCAGCGCCAGCCAGCCGGTGCGGTGCACCAGCAGCCACTGGCCGCTCGCCATGCCCCACCAGACCACGCCCATCCAGGGAAACAGTGGCACATAGTCCTCGGTGAAGGGCTTGTGCGTGATCCAGCCGATCCAGTTCAGCGCCTTGCCGTTGAAGCTCTGCGCCCACGCCGCCAGCGGCCCTGCCAGCACACCCTGCGCCACCCAGGGCGAGGCCAGCGCCAGGGCGCCCGCCAGCCACAGCCAGCGTCCCCAACCGGTTGTCAGGCGTGCGATCAGCCACATCAGCGCAATCCCGTGCAGCACGCCGAAATAGATGAAGCTGTGCGGGAACATCGCAAACGAACCCGCTGAAACCAGCAGCGCGCACACCGCGATCTGCGCCCAGCGCCGCCCGAACCGGCGCCAGCCGACGCCCTGGCTGGCGGCAATCGCCTGCCCCAGGCCGACGCACAGCAGGAACAGGCTGACGATGGCCGTGCGCTGCAGGGTCCAGACCGGGGAAGCCTTGAAATCCTGCGTCCAATAGCCAAAGTGGCTCAGATCAAAGCCGAAGTGGTAGAGCGTCATCCACACCAGCGCCACGCCACGCAGCAGGTCCGGCGCGCCATAACGCAGCCCCTGCCCCGGTTGAATCGGCTCTGCGCCCTGCATCGTGTCTGCTCCTGTGGCGCGCCCGCCCTGGTGCAGGCGCTGTCCGGGCATGAATGTACCGAAGACCTCTGCACTGCGGCAGCCGCGCGGCCGGCCCCGCGACAATGCAGGCCATGCAACGCATCTCCAGCCAGCAGCCGCACGCGCTGCACGACACCATCGCCACCCGCCGCCTGGAAGCGGCCGCCAGCGCCGCCCTGGCGCCCCACGCGCTGATGCAACGAGCCGGCGCCGCGGTGGCGCGCCTGGCGCTGGCCCTGGCGCCCCACGCACGCTGCCTCTGGATCGCCTGTGGCAGCGGCAACAACGGCGGCGACGGGTTGGAAGCGGCGGCGCTGCTGCAGGCGGCCGGCCATCCGGTCTGCGTTGGCCTGTTGGCCGACCCGCAGCAGCTGCCGGCCGACGCGGCCGCCGCCTGGCAGCGCGCCCGCAACGCCGGCGTGCGCTTCATCGACACGGCGCCGCTGCTGGGGCCGCAGGACCTGTGCATCGACGCATTGCTGGGTCTGGGGTTGAGGGCGCAGCCGCGCGCGCAGACACCCGACCAGCGGTGCGTGCAGTGGCTGGCGCAGATGCACGCCAGCGCCGCAACGCTGTTGAGCGTCGATCTGCCCTCGGGCCTGCTCGCTGATACCGGCGGCTGGGCGCCGGGGTTTGAAGACAGCCCCCGGGGCGCGGGCGCGCGCCACACGCTGTCGCTGCTGACCTTGCATCCGGGACTGTTTACCGCCCACGGCCGGGATGCGGCCGGAACGGTCTGGTTCGACCCTCTGGGCGTTGATGCCAGCGGCGAGCCAGCGGCAGCCCTGCTGAACGGCATGCCCGCGGCCGCAGCGCGGCTGCACGCCGGCCACAAGGGCAGCTATGGCGACGTGGCCGTGATCGGTGGCGAAGGGCTGGCGGCGCGCGGCATGGGCATGACCGGCGCCGCCCTGCTCGCGGCACTGGCCGCGCTGCACGGCGGCGCGGGGCGCGTGCTGCTGGCGTTGCTGGACGACGGCGCCACCACCGCGCTGGCGTCCAGCCCCGAGCTGATGCTGCGCCGCCTGGAGGCGATCGACCTTGCGCAGGCCAGCGTGGTTTGCGGCTGTGGCGGCGGCGCGGCCGTGGCCGCGGCACTGCCGCGGGTGCTGACGCAGGCCCATCGCCTGGTGCTGGATGCCGATGCGCTCAATGCCATTGCGGCCGACGCTGCCCTGCAGAACTTGCTGACGGCGCGCGCACAGCGCAGTGCCTGCACCACGGTGATCACGCCCCATCCGCTGGAGGCCGCGCGCCTGCTTGCCAGCACCGCCGCCGCCGTGCAGGCCGACCGCCTGGGGGCCGCCAACGCCCTGGCCCGGCGCTTCGGCTGCACCGTGGTGCTCAAGGGCTCGGGCAGCATCGTGGCGGCGCCCGGGCAGACACCGCGTATCAACTCCACCGGCAATGCCCGGCTGGCTACCGCCGGCACCGGGGATGTGCTCGCCGGTCTCATCGGCGCGCGCCTGGCCGCAGCGCCGGCAGGTACGGACCAGGCACTGCACGCCGCCGCCAGCGCCTGCTGGCGACACGGCGCGCTGGCCGATGCCTGGCCCGCAGGCCAGGCCTTGACCGCCAGCGCCCTGGCCCGCACCCTGCAGCCTTGAGCACGGGGAACGTCCCCACGCCAGCCCGCCGCAGTCATTGCGCGACGGCAGCACCCGAGGATTGCACCAGCCGGATGCGCCGCGCCAGCGCATCGGCCAGCGCCGCATCGCCGGTGGCACGTGCCCGCTGCTCGCGCAGCAGCAGCCAGGCCAGCAGCGGACGGCGCCAGCCCTGGGCCGAGGCGGTTTGCGTCGCCAGCACCAGGGTTTCGGGCGTGGCCCGCCCCGCCCGCAACGCCGCGCCCGCGGCCACCAGGCGCGAGAGAGGGTCCGCCACCTGCGCCACGGCGGCCACGTCGAGCGCCGGCGCACGCTGGGCCTGCGGCAGCAGCGGCACGCGCGCAGCATCCAGATGCCCGGCAAGGTAATCGGCATAGGCTGCCGCCTCAGCCCCCGCATCCTGGCGCAGCGCATCAAAGCCGGTGCAGGGCTGCTCCTGCAGGCTGGCCACCTGGGCGGCGCAGCGCAACAACTCCACGCGCGCGGCGAGCGCCGGCTGACCGGTGCGCGCGACGTCGGCGCGCACGCGCGCCCATTCGACATCGGCCACCCTGGCGTCACCAGAAAGATAGGCCTGCAGCGCCCGGTCCGTGCCGCCACGGGCGTCGAGCTGCCAGGACGGCACCGGCGGGGCATTGCCGCACGCCGCCAGCAGCAGCGCCAGCCATGGGAGGATGCAAAAACGCTTCACGGCAGTTTCAGCTCCGTATCGCGCGCAAACGGCCATTTGCGGTTGATCTCGTTGATCAGCCCCTCGACCTTGCGCAGATTGGCCTCGACCTCGGCACGCAGGCCCGCAAGATCGGTCGTCGCCTCGCTCGCGTTCTTGCCGATCGCCTGCGCCTGGGCCAGCACCCCGTCCACCTTGGCCAGGGTCTGGCGCGCGTCCTGGAGCAGCAGGCTGGTCTGCGCGACGCTCTGGCGCACCTCGGGCAACAGGCCGCCCTCATTGTCGCTGCCAAATATCTGCCGATCGGCTTTTGCGCCCAGGCCGTCCAGCCGTGCCACCAGCGCCGCGCTCTGGCGCATGAGCTGCGTCGCCTGCGCCAGCAACTCGGGCAGCTGGCGCGCGTCCGCGCCCTCGCCCATCAGCACGCCCATGGCGCCGCCGGGCGCATTCAGGCGCTCGGCCAGTCGCCGCACTTCGGCCAGGGTCTGCGCCAGCTCCGAACCTTGCGCGGTGATCTGATTGAGGTTGTCCAGCAGCGTTCGCGCGCTGCTCATGATGGCTGGAATCTCCGCCCCGACATCGCCGCGAATCACCGGCCGCTCAGCCCCATCGGGCAGCGGCGGATCGGCCAGCACGCCGCTGTAGGCGCGGATGGCGGCACCGCCCATCAGCCCGCCGACCAGCGTGAACACGCTGGACTCGCGCAGCCAGTGGGCCTCGCGGCGCGCCACGTCCACCGCGATATGCACCTTGCCGTCCTCGGCCAGCGCGATGGAGCGCACCCGCCCTATGGGAAAGCCCGAAAACGTCATGTCCATGCCCACCGTCACGCCTTCGGAGTCGTCGGCCAGCAGCACCAGGCGCTGGGTCTCCTCGAACGCGCCGCGTGCATACAGCAGATAGAGCACCGAACCGGCGATCAACAGGCCGGTGAACAGCAACAGCAGCGTCGCCTTCAGGCGCAGATGCGCCACCGGGGGCTGCGCCGGCTCATCCGGCAAAAGGTGTGAAGCGTCGTTCATCAGTAATAGTTGCCCACGAGCGAGATCACCTCGATCAGCAGCAGCACCGCAAACATGCGCGCCAAGCCACCCAGCCCGGCACTGCCGCGTCGCGCCGATTCTGCCGCGTACAAGCCGCTGGCCATGGGAATCAGCGCCACCGCCAGGCTGAACAGCAGGGTCTTGGCGACAAATACCAGCGTAATCTGCGGCGTGAAAATCTGCCCGAACTGGCGCGTATAGCTCGCCAGTCCGGCCAGATTGGCACCATACACGCCGATGTAAGCCATCACCAGCGCCACCGCGCAGGAGAGCGCCGCCAGGGTAACGCTGGCATGCAGCCCGGCGACAACCCGCGGCAACGCCTCCGCGCGCACCAGCGCCACGCCCTGCACGCCGCCCGAGCCACGCAGGCGCGCCAGCTGCGAGCCGCTGGGTATCGTGGTGCGCATGGCGACAAACAGCGCCGCCGTGAGGGGAACGAGCTCCAGCACCAGCACGCGCACCACCATCTCCAGTGCATAGCGCGTCAGCCCGTAGCTCAGTGCGGTGACGACGACGATGCGCGTGAGCACCAGGCTGATGAGCGCCGCCAACACGGTGAAGCCCAGCAGAATCGGCAGCGTATCGGTGACGAGCTGGCGCGCCAGCCGCTCACGCGCCGAGCGCCCCCAGCTGGAGGGCGAGAGCAGCAGCACCAGCACCAGCGCGCCCAGATCCAGGATGCGCCACCAGGCCAGCAGCCGCGCGCGCGCACCGCGCCACAGGCGCTCAAACCAGGGGGTCCCCCTCACTGCAGGTGCGTGCATGCGGCCATCATACGCAAAGCCGGAATGACCATCAAAAAGCCATCCAGCGCTTTACCACATTGCGTTGGCAACTATGGTTCTGATAGTTTTCCGGATGCAGCGATCCGCCTTGCCTCAGAGCTTGAGAGGAAATTGCCCGTACCCGAAAGGCGCGTCAAAACGCTGCCCATCTAGGCGCAAAGCGCAGTCATGGCGCGGGCCATGGCGAGCATTTGCAACGAAGAGGGGCGGTGTTTTGGCGTGCAGGGCGGGCATGGGGGATTGCCTCTCAAGCTCTCAGACATGGCGTCGCCCCGCGGTGGCAGGCGCGGGCACGGGCTGCGCATCGGCCTGCGCGTGCAGTGCTTCGATCACATGGCATTGCGCGCCGGTGCCGTCGCAGCGGTTGCGCAGGTCCAGCAGCGCCTGCTCCAGCGTGCGCAGCTCCGTCAGGCGGGTACGCACATGGCGCAGGTGCTCGTCCAGCGTGGCACAGGCCGCATGGTCGGCGCCCGCGCCGTGCACATCCAGCGCCAGCAAGCTGCGCACCTCGTCCAGCGACATGTCCATCGCCCGGCACAGGCGCACGAAGCGCAGCCGGTGGACCTCCGCGTCACTATAGAAGCGATAGCCGTTGGCGCCGCGTACGCCCGCCGCCAGCAGCCCTTCCTTCTCGTAATAGCGGATGTTGGCAGCCGACACACCCGACAGGCGCGCCGCTTCGCCGATGCGGTGGTGGGGGTTTTGCGCGCTCATGCTTGACCTTGGAGTGACTTCAAGGTTTCCAATCATCGCATGAACCACGCAAGCCACGCCCATCCGCACGGCCACACGGGTGACCACGATCACCAGCACGACCACGCCTCAGTAGACGCCCCACCGGCCAGCGCCTGCGCTTCCTGCGAGAGCCATGGTGATCACGATCACGGCGGGCATGACCACGGCCTGCTGCCCAACTGGCCGCGCATCGCCCTGGCGCTGGCCTTCGCCGCCGGCGCGGAGCTGGCGCACGCCTTTGCCCAGCCCTGGCCGGGCATGGCGCTGGCCGTGGTGGCCATCGCCCTCTCCGGCCTGGGCGTGTACCGCGCGGGCATCAAGGACCTGCTGGCCCTGCGCCTGGGCATCAGCGCGCTTATGACGGTGGCTGTCACCGGCGCAGTGCTGATCGGCCAGTGGCCCGAGGCGGCGATGGTGATGGCGCTGTACGTGGCCGCCGAGCGCATAGAGCACGGCGCGATGGACAAGGCGCGCAACGCCATCCGCGGCCTGCTGGACCTTGCGCCCGAGATGGCTGACGTGCTGCAGGCCGATGGCAGCGTGCAGCGCCAGAGCGCCGCGCAGGTGCCGCTGGGCGCGCTGCTGCGCATCACCCCTGGTGCGCGCGTGCCGCTGGACGGCACGGTGACGCAGGGCGCCAGCAGCGTGAACCAGGCGCCCATCACCGGCGAGAGCCAACCGGCCGACAAGGCCGTGGGCGACCCGCTCTACGCCGGCAGCGTGAACCAGCAGGGCGGACTGCAGATGCGCGTCACCGCCGCCGCCAGCAGCACCCTGCTGGCGCGCATCGTGCACGTGGTGGAGCAGGCGCAGGCCAGCCGCGCGCCGACGCAGCGCTTCGTCGACCGCTTTGCCGCCGTCTACACGCCCATCGTCTTCGCCCTCGCCCTGCTGCTGGCCGTTGCCGCGCCACTCTTCATGGGCTGGACCTGGCAGCATGCCGTGTACGAAGCACTGGCGCTGCTGGTCATCGCCTGCCCATGCGCGCTGGTGATTTCGACGCCGGTCACGGTGGTCAGCGCACTGACCGCCGCCGCCCGGCGCGGCATCCTGATCAAGGGCGGCAGCGCGCTGGAGGGTGCGCGCAGCCTGCGCGCCATCGCGCTCGACAAAACCGGCACGCTCACCACCGGCGAGCCGACCCTGGTGCACTGGCAGGCGCTGGCAGGCAGCACGCCCGAGCGCGCTGCGCTGCTGGCGGCGAGCCTGGCCGGCCGCTCGGACCACCCCGTCTCGCGCGCCATCGTCCAAGGCCTGGAGGGCTCAACACAGGGCCAGCCGCTGGAGGCGCAGGATTTCAACGCGCTGCCCGGGCGTGGCGTGCAGGCCATCCTGGAGGGCGAATCCTGGGCGCTGGGCAACACCCGCCTGGCACGCGAGCGCGGCCTGCTCGACGAGCCGCTCACCACGCTGCTGTCCGAGCATGAGCAGCAGGGCCGCACGCTCACGCTGCTGCTGAACGCCACGGGCGTGCACGGCCTGTTCGCGGTCGCCGACCCGCTGCGCGAACACGCGGCCGAGGCGATCGAGCGCCTCAAGGCACTCGGCATTCATCCCGTGGTGCTCAGCGGCGACAACGCCGCCACCGTGCAGGCCATCGCCGCGCAGGCCGGCATCGGCGACGCCCGCGGCAACCTGCTGCCCGAGGACAAGCTCACCGCGCTGGCCGAACTGCAAGCGCGGCGCGGCGCCACCGCGATGACCGGCGACGGCATCAACGATGCCCCGGCCCTGGCCGCTGCCGACCTGGGCTTTGCCATGGGCGGCCAGCACGCCACCGGCATGGCGATGGAAACCGCCGGCGTGGTGCTGATGAACGATGACCTGCGCCGCGTGGCCGATACGGTGGCGCTGTCGCGCCGCGCACACCGCGTGTTGTGGCAGAACATCAGCGCCGCGCTGCTGGTCAAGGCAGCGTTCTGCCTGCTGGCGGTGATGGGCATCGCCACCATGTGGATGGCCGTGGCTGCCGACATGGGCGTGAGCCTGCTGGTGATTGCCAATGGCCTCAGGCTGCGGCGCGCGGGAACCTCGGACGGATGAATCGCCACCAACAACGACCATGCGCCAGAGATGCTGGCTAATTTGATAGCTTCTTGCGCTTGCATGGCAAGCGCAAACCCCGATTTTGAGGATGGAAAACATGCCTGCTGCCAAACCCCTCACCCGCCGCCACTGGCTGGCTGCTCTGGCCGCAGGCAGCCTCGCTCTGCCCGCCTGGGCCGCCAGCCCTGGGCGCACCCAGGTGGAACTCTGGAAAGACCCCAGCTGCGGCTGCTGCAAGGACTGGATGGCGCACATGCAGCAGCATGGCTTTGACTTCACGGTGCACGAGGTAGGCAACAACGGTGCCCGCGCACGGCTGGGGCTGCCGCGCGCGCTGGGCTCGTGCCACACGGCATTGGTGGGCGGCTATGTGATCGAGGGCCATGTACCCGCAAGCGACGTGCAGCGCCTGCTGAAGGAAAAGCCGCGCGCACTGGGGCTTGCGGTGCCGGGCATGCCGGTGGGCAGCCCGGGCATGGACGGTCCGGAGTACCAGGGCCGCAAGGATGCCTACGAGGTGTTGCTGGTCACGCCCGCGATGAAGCGCGGCGAGGTGGCGACGCAAGTGTTTGCCAGCTACCGCTGAACGCCGCGCACCGCACCACGCTTACAGCGGGTGCACCACCAGCTTGAATTCCGGCTCGTCCTCGCAGGGGCGGATTTCGAAGCCGATGCGCCGCATCAGCTTGAGCATGCGCACGTTGCCCGCAAGCACCAGGCCCTGCATTTCCGACAGCCCGCGGTCGCGCGCCACATCCATGATGGCGAGCATCAGCCGCCCGCCCACGCCGCGGTTGGCGAAGTCGTCGGCCACGGTCAGCGCGAATTCGCAGCTGGTGTGGTCCGGGTTGGCCACGTAGCGCGAGACGCCGATGACGCGCTCGCTCTGGCTGGCGTTGCCGTGCTCGTCCACCACGGTCTCGCGGTGCACCGCCGCCAGCGCCATTTCGCGGTCGTAATCGATCAGCGTGAAGCGCGCGAGCATGGTGTCGGGCAGCTCCGACAGCGGCGAGACAAAGCGGAAATACCGGCTTTCCGAAGAGAGCTCGCGCACCAACTGCTGCAGCATCTGCCCGTCGTCGGGCCGGATCGGGCGCACCAGGAACTCCCCGCCGCCCTGCAGCGGCCAGACCTGCTCGTAGCGCTCCGGGTAGGGCATGATCGCCAGGTGCCCGTAGTAGCTGCCGCCCTTGCCATCGCTGCTGCTCGCCGCCTCGTGCACCACGATGCGCGCATCCACCGCCACCGCGCCGTTTTCGTCGGTGATGATGGGGTTGATGTCCATCTCGCGCAGCTGTGGCAGCGCGCAGACCATTTCCGACACGCGCAGCAGGATGTGCTCCAGCACCTCCTTGTGCACCGCGGCCGCACCGTGCCATTCACCCAGGGTCTCGGCCACGCGCGATCGGCTGATGAGGCGGCGCGCCAGAAACTGGTTGAGCGGCGGCAGCTCCATTGCCCGATCGCGGATCAGCTCGATCATCGTGCCGCCCGCGCCAAAGGAGATCACCGGGCCAAAGGGTTCGTCCGTCACCAGGCCGATGCAGACCTCGCGCCCGCGGCGCACCTTGGCCATCTTCTGCACCGTCACGCCGTTGATGCGTGCCTTGGGCTGCAACCGCGCCACGCGCTGCACCATCTCTTCATAGGCATCGCGCGCCGCGGCGCCACTGTGCACGTTGAGCACCACGCCACCCACATCGGACTTGTGCGTGATGTCCGGCGAATCGATCTTGAGCGCCACCGGAAAGCCGATCTGCGTGGCAATCATCATCGCCTCGCGGCTGCTCCTGGCCAGCAGCGTGTTGGTGACAGGAATCTGGAACGCGGCGAGCAGCGTTTTTGATTCCATCTCGGTCAGGATGTGGCGGCGCTCGGCCAGCACGCTTTCGATCACCAGACGCGCACCCTCGATATCGGGCTTGCCCATGCCGGTCAGCGGTGGCGGCGTCTGCTGCAGCAGTTGCTGATTCTGGTGGAACGAGGAAATATTGCCGAACGCTCCCACCGCCGATTCAGGTGTGCGAAAGGTCGGAATCTGGGCAGTGCGCAGCAGCTCGCGCGCGGGCAGCACCGAAGCATCGCCCAGCCAGCTGGTAAGCACCGGCTTGTTCGCTTTTTGCCGCGCATCGACCACCGCCTGCGCCACTGCCGCAGCGTCGCCAGCCAGCTTGGGCGAATACAGCACCAGCACACCATCGACCCCGCGATCCTGAAAGGCGGCATCCAGCGCCAGTGCGTAATGCGCCGGCGTGGCCTCCTCCGAAAGATCCACCAGATCGGACAGCGTGGCCAGCGACGGCAGCTGCGGCGCCAGCGCCTGCACGCTGGCTTCGGACAGCTGCGCCAGGTCGATGCCGATCTCGTTGGCCCAATCTGCCGCCAGCACGCCGGGGCCACCGCCATTGGTGACCACGCACAGACGGTTGCCCACCGGCCGATAGCGCGACGCCAGGCATTTGACGGCAGAAAACAGCGCCACGAAAGAGCGCACGCGCACCGCGCCGGCTCGGCGCAGCACGGTATCGAACACCTCATCACTGCCGACGATGGCGCCACTGTGCGTCTGCGCGGCGGCATTGCCCGCGGGCTTGCGCCCTGCCTTGAGCACCACCACCGGCTTGGCGAACGCCGCCGTACGCAGCGCACTCATGAAGCCGCGCGCGTTCTGTATGCCTTCCATGTACACCGCAATGCTGTGCGTGTGCGAATCGTGGGCGAGGAAATCCAGCGCCTCGGCCAGCCCGATGTCGGTATGCGGCCCGACCGAAATCACGCTGGAAAAACCCACGCCGTTGTTGACCGCCCAGTCCAGCATCGCCGCCGTCAGCGCGCCCGACTGGCAGACCATTCCGAGCGAGCCCTGGCGTGCCAGCGGCCCCATGGCACTCGCATTGAACTTGAGCAGTGGCCGCTGCAGGCCTATCGAATTGGGTCCGAGCAGGTACAAGCCCTCGCGCCGCGCGATCTTGCGCCATTGCTGCGCCTGCTGCGCATCCACGCCGCTGGACAGCACCAGCGCACCGCGGCAGCGCGTGCGCCCGGCCAGTGCCAGGGCGGCCGGCACGTCGGCATCGGGGAGCGCGATCACCGCCAGATCGGCACGTGTTTTCACCAAGTCGGCCAGCGTGCCGCTGGTGTGCACATCCACATAGTGCAGCGTGCCGTCATAAGCCTGCGCCCGCAAGGCCTCGTGCAAGGCGCGCGCCTGGGCCGTGAGCTGCTGTGGCGCATTGCGGTCACCCGCAAAGACGAGCACCGACTTCGGCGAGAACAGCGGCGTGAGGTAGTGTTGTTCCATCATGGTGGCAAGCGCGCCGTGCGCATCCCGGCCGATCGGCTGGGCAGTACATGCAGTGCGAACACGAAAGCCATCGATTGTGCGGAAATTGACAAACCCGAGCAGGGCAGGCTTTTACTGCGCGCTGCCGGGCTCCGTGCCCGCCTCCGGTGCCGCGGCCTGCTCCTGCGCATCCTCGGGGGCGGCATCTGCCTGCGGCTCCGAGCCACGCGTGAGCTTGCGCTGCAGCTTCTCTTCCTTCTTCTTTTTCTTTTCCAGTTCACGCTGGCGCTTTTCAAACGAATAGTTGGGTTTTGCCACGGGTTTCCTTCTCCATATTCCAAAACGGCCGCGCCCGCCTGCCGCATTGCAGCGCGGTCTGGCAAGGCTTGACGTGGCCCCATTGTCCCCGGGAAACCGCCGGCGCTCGCGCGCCGTTGACCGCAAGCGCCATGCGCGGCCGGTCGGCAGCGCACAACGGGCGGCATCGCTGCCACTTGAATCCAAGATGAAATATGCCGCCAGCGCTTTTCCAGAAAGCGATGACAGCTATGGTTTGTGAAGCTCAGACGAGCTGCTCACGCAGCCTGCGCTTGAGCACCTTGCCGCTGGGATTCTTGGGCAGTTGGTCAAAGAACACCACGCGCTTGGGCGCCTTGAAGGCCGCCATATGCGCAGTGCAATGCGCGATCACGTCCGTCTCGCTCAGCACCTGGCCCTGCTTGACGATGACCACGGCGGTCACCGCCTCGACCCATTTCGGATCGGGCAGGCCGACCACGGCCACCTCGCTGACTTGCGGCAGGCGATAAATCATTTCCTCGACCTCGCGGCTGGCGACGTTCTCGCCACCGCTCTTGATCATGTCCTTCTTGCGATCGACGACGGTGATGTAGCCCTCCTCGTCGATCACGCCCAGGTCGCCGCTGTGAAACCAGCCGCCCTCGAACGCTGCCTGCGTGCGCTCGTCATCGTGAAAGTAGCCCAGCATCAAATGCGGCGAGCGGTGCACGATCTCGCCCACCTGGCCTGGCGCCACATCGCGCATGGCATCGTCGACGACGCGCGTCTGCACGTTGATGACCGCACGGCCGGCCGAGCCGGGTTTGCGCAGCTGGTCGTCAGGCCCGAGCAGCGTCGCCAGCGGCGCAATCTCGGTCTGGCCATAAAGATTCCACAAGCGCACCGACGGCAAACGCTCGGCAATTTCCTGAAGCACCGCCACCGGCATGATGGAGGCGCCGTAATAGCCCTTGGCCAGCTGGTGCAGCCTGGCCGGATCAAACAGCGGCGAGCGCAGCAGCGCGATCCACACCGTCGGCGGCGCGAAGAAGCTCGTGATGCCATGCTGCTGCAGCAAGGGCAGCAGGTTGTCCGGCGTGGGCTTGGCGGTGATGAGGTTGGTGCTGCCCACATACACCGCCGGGCCGAAGAACACATCCAGCTGCGCGCAGTGGTACAGCGGCAGCGCGTGCAGCATCACGTCCGCCTCGGCAATCTCGGCATCGATGACGCAGCTCACGTACTGCCACAGCACCGCATCGTGCGTTAGCATGGCGCCCTTGGGGCTGGATTCGGTGCCGCTGGTGTAGACGATCTGCGCCACATCGGTGCCCGCCAGCTGCGGCTCGGCCAGCGCATCCGTGCAGGCGGCCAGTTGATGGAAATCGTGCATGCCGGGCACGGGCTCACTCGCCTCCTCGGACGGCAGCCAGATGAACTGCTCCACCCGCGTATCCAGGCCCGCCGCCTCCCGCGCCAGCGCCGCCAGGCCGCTGTCGGTGGCCAGCATGCGCGCACCCGCATGGCGCAGGATGAAGGCCACCTCTTCGGCCTTGAGCATGAAGTTGATCGGCACCAGCACCGCACCGCGGCGCGCCAGTGCAAAACGCAGCGCGGCAAAGCCGTGCGAATTGCGCGCCAGCACTGCCACCGTGTCGCCTTCCGCCACGCCGATGCGCGCCAGACCGGCTGCCAGGCGCGAGACCAGCGCATCGAACTCGGCATAGGTCCAGCGCGTGTCGCCGCAGATGACACCCACCTTGTTCGGCAGGCGCAGCGCGGTGCGGCGCAGGATGTCGGCAATCGATTGGCGGCGGATGGCGGGGGAAATGGCGCTCATGGCAAAGGTCTCCTGGGGTTATCGGTTCGGCGAAAAATATACGCCCGCCACGCTTGCAATGGCTGCCGCCGTCTTTTGAGCAGCCCCCTGATGCTGCGCGAGGAACGCACCGCAGCGCTGCACCATCTGCGCACGCTGGTCACCGGCGTGCACCAGGGCAAGCGCCTGATCGAGCGCGGCACCCATGTCCGCCGCACGCAATGCGGCGCCCGCCTGCACCGCACCCTCGGCTGCCTCGGCAAAGTTGAAGGTGTGCGGCCCGAGCAGCACCGGGCAGCCGCAGGCGATGGCCTCGATCAGGTTTTGCCCGCCCAGCGGTGCAAAGCTGCCGCCCAGCAGCGCGGCATCGGCCAAGCCGTAGTACAGCGCCATCTCGCCGAGCGAGTCGCCGAGCCAGACGTCGGCCGCCTCTGGTGCATCACGCCACTGGCTGCGGCGCGAGACGCTCAGACCGGCCGCCGCGCACAGGAGTGCAACCTCGTCAAAGCGCTGCGGATGGCGCGGCACGATCAGCCATTGAACCGGCACTGTCAACACATTCGAATTGATAGCTGTTAACGCTTTATCCACAAGTGCTGCGGGCTGTTTTTGCTTGATATTTTCCAGCCACAGCGCTTCTTCCCCTTCGCGCGAGCTGGCCAGCATGACGACGGGGCGAGGCTGCAGCGCACGCCATGCCCGGCCTTGCGCGAGCAGCGCGGCATCGGGCTGGGCATCGAACTTCAGATTGCCAAACACGCCCGCGACCGGCGCGCCCAGGCTACGCAGGCGCGCAGCGTCCTGCCCGGTCTGCGCCCACACCGCCGAGAGCGCCGCATAAGCGGGCCGCGACAGCCATGCCAAGCGTCGGGCGCCACGCAGCGATTTTTCGTTGAGTCGCGCATTGGCGAGCACCAGCGGCACACCGTGCACGCGGCACGCCGCCACGAGATTGGGCCAGATTTCGGTTTCCATCAGCACGCCTGCCGTCGGGCGAAAGTGCTGCAGAAAACGTCGCACCGCGCCCGGCGTATCCCAAGGCAGCCAGGCTTGCATATCGCCCGGCTGCAGCAGCCTGGCGCCTTCGGCGCGCCCGGTCGCCGTGCCGTGGGTGAGCAGCAGGCGCATGCCGGGAAGCTGCGCACGCAGCGCCTGCACCAGGATGGCAGCGGCACGCGTTTCGCCGAGCGATACCGCATGCAGCCAGACCAGCACTGAACCGCTCCGACTGGCCGGTGTGTCGTAATGCCCGAAACGCTCTTCAACCGCCAGCGCATACCCCGGCTCGGCCCGCGCGCGCCGACGCAGCTTGCGCCGCAGCAACCCCGTCGCCAGCCACGCCAGCAGGCTGTAGCCGGCCAGCGCAAGCCGCTGCATGGCGCTCATTCAGTGCGCGGCAGCGCCCAGCGTCGCGTCGGGCTTCACGCGCTGGAGCAGCGCCAGCATTTCGCCGCGGATACGCGCCAGCGCCTCGTCGGTCTGCCCTTCGAAGCGCAGCACCAGCACCGGCGTGGTGTTGCTCGCGCGAATCAGGCCAAAGCCGTCCGGCCAATCCACGCGCAGGCCGTCGATGGTGCTGATCCGCGCCGGTGCGGCAAACGCTTGCGGCGCCAGCGCCTGCAGCTCGGCCGCAAGGCGATGTGGTTCACCCTCGACACAGGCGACATTCAGCTCCGGCGTGCTGTGGCTGGTGGGCAGCGCTTCGAGTACGGCACCCGGATCGGCATGGCGGCTCAGGATTTCGAGCAGACGCGCGCCAGCGTAGGTACCGTCGTCAAAGCCGTACCAGCGCTCCTTGAAAAAGATGTGCCCGCTCATCTCGCCGCCCAGCGGCGAATGCACCTCTTTCATCTTCGCCTTGACCAGCGAATGCCCGGTCTTGAACATCAGCGCCACGCCGCCCGCCGCCTCAATCGCGGGCGCCAGGCGCTGCGAGCATTTCACGTCGTAGACGATGGTGCCGCCCGGCACGCGCGCAAGCACGTCTTGCGCGAACAGCATCAGCTGCCGGTCCGGGAAAATATTCTGCCCCGAGCGCGTGACTATGCCCAGTCGGTCGCCATCGCCATCAAACGCCAGCCCCAGATCGGCATCGCCCGCCTGCAGCGCCGCCATCAGGTCGCGCAGGTTTTCGGGCTTGCTCGGGTCCGGGTGGTGGTTGGGAAAATTGCCATCCACTTCAGAGAACAATTCCGTCACCTCGCAGCCCAGCGCACGGAAGATGGCGGGCGCGGACGCCCCCGCCACGCCATTGCCGCAATCGACCACGATCTTCATCGGCCGCGCGAGCTTGACGTCGCCGGTGATGCGCTGCACATAGGCAGGCAATACATCAGCCTGACGCACCGAACCACGGGCCACCTCGGGCCACTGCTCCGCTTCGATCGCCAGCCGCAGCGCCTGAATCTCATCGCCGTAAATCGCACGCCCCGCCAGCACCATCTTGAAACCGTTGTGGTCGCGCGGGTTGTGGCTGCCGGTCACCTGGATGCCGCTCTCGCACAGCGTGCTGGCGGCAAAATACAGCATGGGCGTGGTGCACAGCCCGATGTCGATCACGTCCACGCCGGCCTGCAGCAGCCCCTCGGTCAGCGCCGCCACCAGCGCGGGGCCGGAGAGCCGCCCGTCACGCCCCAACGCCACCGTGCGCTGGCCGGCCGCCCGCGCAGCGCAGCCAAACGCACGGCCCACCGCCTGCGCCACCGCTTCGGTGAGCGTGGCAGGCACTACGCCGCGAATGTCATAGGCCTTGAAAATCGACGCTGCTAGCTGCACGGATACCCCACTGACAGAACTCAAGGGAAGCCATTGTAGGGAGCGGGCTGTTCCCTTCTTGATAGCTGTCGGCGCACGCACCACGCAGCGCGGCACCGCAATGCACGCGAATGTTTGCGCTACATCAAGAGAAGCGGCTGAAAGACACTGATGGCAGCCGGTTCTTGATGGACAGACGCGTTGCGCGCTCTCAGAATGAATAGCGTCAACCCAAGCGTGAGATTTCCATGAACTTTCAGGATCCTCTGTTCTGGCGCGCCGGTGCGGTCTCCACCACGCTCGTGATGCTGATCGTGCTGGCGTTTCTCTCCATCGACAGCATGCGCTACGTCACCGCCGGCGGCATCAACGTGCCGCACTACGACGTGATCAACCAGGCGATTGACTACAAGTACGACTGGTCGCGCAGTGCGGATGTTCCAGTCATCGGCGGGGATGAGCCACTGTTCGGCAAGAAGGTCAGCCGCGAAGAGGCCGAGCAGATCATGCACAAGGGCAAGCTGGTCATCCAGACGCGCAACTGCATGAACTGCCACACCATCTTCGGCAACGGCGCTTACTACGGCCCGGACCTGACCAAGGCGTGGCTGGACCCGGCGTGGGACCAGATCTGGATACCCGCCACCGGCAAGGCCACCAAGGAAGAAGCCATGGCCGAATTCCTCATGCATCCCGACAAATACCCGACCTGGCGCCGGCAGATGCCCAACCTCAAGATCACCGAAGAAGAGGCGCGCGCCACCGTCGCCTACCTGAAGTGGATCGCCGCCATCGACACCAACGGCTTCCCGTCCGGCTTCGGCCGCATGGCCCCGCAACGCTGAAAGGACCCGCGCCATGTACGAAGCACAGAAACTGGGCATCAAGTACCTCACGGCCGCCGTCACGCTGTTCGGCGTGATGATTCTCTTCGGCCTGCTGTCCTCGCTCTACTACCTGTTTCCGGGCATGCTCTACAACGTCTTTGACTTCAGCATGTCCAAGACGCTGCACATCGACACGCTGGTGATCTGGCTGCTGATGGGTCTGATCGGTGCCATTTACTACTACCTGCCCAAGGAGCTGGAGCAGGAGGTGGTCGGCATCAAGCTGGGCAACCTGGCGTTCTGGGTCTTCTGCGTGTCGGTGGCGCTGGTGGCGCTCACCTTCCTCTTCGTGCAGTACGGCGAGGCCAACGAGTTTTCACTCTGGTTCATCAACCAGGGGCGCAAATACGTCGAAGCGCCACGCTGGGCGGCCGTGGGCATCACCGCCATCATGCTGGTGTTCTCCTACAACATCATCGCCACCTGCGTGAAGGCCAAGCACAAGATGACCGGCATCCTCTGGGTGCTGTGCCTGGATCTCGTGCCGCTGGTGGTGGTCTACCTGGACGCCTTCCCGGCCGATACCAATCTTTCACGCGACCTGTACTGGTGGTGGTGGCTGGTGCACATGTGGGTGGAGAGCACCTGGGAGGTGCTGATCGGCTGCATCATGGCCTGGGTGCTGATGGATGTAATGGGCACGTCGCGGCGCATCGTCGAGACCTGGCTGTACATCGAAGTCATGCTGGTGCTGGGCGCCGGCATCCTGGGGCTGGGCCACCACTACTTCTGGATCGGCACGCCGGAATACTGGCTCTCGATCGGTGGCTTCTTCTCGGCGCTGGAACCACTGCCGCTGCTGGGCATGGTGGTGCACGCGGTCTATGACGCGGGCATGCACCGGCTCAAGACCGGCAACCGCCCGGCCTACTTCTGGATCACGACCGAAGCCTTTCTGAATTTCATCGGTGCCGGCGTCTGGGGCTTCATGATGACGCTGCCGCAGATCAACATGTTCTCGCACGGCACGCAGTGGACGGCGTCGCACGGCCACTTCGCGTTCTACGGCGCGTATGTCTGCGGCATCATCGCCGTGCTCTACGTCGCCAAGCAGCGGGTATCCGGCGTGCAGACCATGGGCGGCAACCGCTGGAAATGGGCCTACGGATTTCTCAATATCGGCATGCTGGGCATGGTGATGGGGCTCTTGCTCGCAGGCATGGCGCAAGCCTTCTTCGAGCGCGCGGCCGGTGGCTCCACCCTCATGGCCTACACGGTGGCGTCGGAGAACCCCTGGTTCACCAGCGGCATCTGGGCCCGCACCGGTTTCGGTTTCATGTTTGCGCTGGGTTATGTGCTCTTGATCATTGACCTGCTCAAGGCGCCGGTGCCGCAGAAGGAAAGCGCTGCACTGCCGCCCGTCGGCCACGCACAGCCGGAGCCCGCATGACCCCCGAAGCCCTGATCCAGACTGCGGTGATGATGGGCCTGCTGGTGCTCGCCGGCGGCGCTTGGTCGCTGTTGTATTGCCTGGGCAAGACCCGCACGCGCGCCGATTTCATGCACATGGCGCTGGGCTGCTACATCGTCGCCCTGGGCCTGGCGGTGGCGATCGGCGTCTATTCGCCACTGTCCCCGGGATGGAAGGCGCTGGTGCTGGTGAGCGCCCTTGCCTACGCCGGCATTCCGCCCATCACCCTGCGCTACCTTGAACAGATCCACGACCACGAAGGCGAGGAGGCCTGAGCATGTTTGCCAACCTGATCAACAGCATTGCCGGCCTCGTGCTGGTGTATTCGGTGGTGCTGCACCCCACCTGGGTGGAGCAGCGCTACTTTCCGCTGATGGGCTTTGCCGCGCTGTTCCTGGTGATGGCGGTCTGGGCACGCCGCAGCGACCCGCATCCGTGGTTCAGCTGGGTCAACATCATCATGGCGGTGGCACTGGCCATTCTGTCACTGTTCCAACTCGCCACGCTCCCCTATCTGACATTCTGGGTCGCCTTCTGGGTCGGCTGCACCGTGCCCATCATGGCGTCCTGGGCCCTGCTCTACAACCGCGACTTGCGCAAGACCGCGGCCGCCCACTGATCCAGCGCCCCCACCGCACAACGGAGAACTGACATGAACCAGCGCAACGTTTTCATCGGTCTGGCGGCAGCGGCGACGGCCGCCTTCGCCCTGACGGCACAAGCGGCCGACCCGGCCGCAGGCAAGGCCCAGTACGACGCCACCTGCGTGGCCTGCCACGGGCCCGGCGGCATTTCGGTCGCACCGATCTACCCCAACCTCGGCGGGCAGAAAGAGCAGTACCTGGTGGAACAGCTCAAGGCCTACCGCGACGGCACGCGGAGCAACCCCATCATGGCGCCCATGGCCAAGCCACTCACCGACACGCATATCGCCAACCTGGCCGCCTACCTGGCGGCGCCCGGCAAGCGCTGAGCGTCCAAGTCGCAACACCACCCATCGCAAACCGTGCCGTTCCACCAGGAATGGCACGGTTTGTGCTTTTGTGTGCGCAGTGTGTCGGCGCATACCCATGCCGGCGCGATTGGGCTAAGCTGGCGTCGCAGTCAGCCGCTTGTAAGTGCAGCGGCCGACAGTCGGACGGTTTGGTTGTTTGTTTTTGACAGGAGACGAATCCATGGCTACTTCTTCTTCGGCGATCGACTCGGTACTGGTCGAGAGTCGCGTTTTTCCGCCTTCCGAGGCCTTGGTCAAGCAGGCCAATATTTCGGGCATGGAGGCCTACAAGGCGATGTGCGCCGAGGCCGACAAGGACTTTGAAGGCTTCTGGGGCAATCTGGCACGCAAGAACATCGTCTGGACCAAGCCTTTCACCCAAGTGCTTGATCAAAGCAACGCGCCGTTCTACAAGTGGTTCGCCGATGGCGAGCTCAACGTCAGCGCCAACTGCCTGGACAAGCACATGGGCACGCCGGTCGAGAACAAGACCGCCATCATCTTCGAGGCCGACGGCGGCGAGGTCACCAAAGTCACCTACAAGGAATTGCTGGCCCGCGTGAGCCAGTTCGCCAACGCGCTCAAGGCGCACGGCATCAAGAAGGGCGACCGCGTCATCCTCTACATGCCGATGACGATCGAAGGCGTGGTGGCGATGCAAGCCTGCGCGCGCCTGGGGATCATTCACAGCGTGGTGTTCGGCGGCTTCTCGGCCAAGGCACTGCAAGACCGCATCGTGGACGTCGGCGCCGTGGCCGTCATCACGGCCAACTACCAGATGCGCGGCGGCAAGGAGATGGCGCTCAAGTCCATCGTCGACGACGCCATTGCCCTGGGCGGCTGCGAGTCGGTGAAGAACGTGTTCGTCTACGAGCGCACCAAAACCGCCTGCGCGATGACCGCCGGGCGCGACCACACCTTCAGCGATATCCTCAAGGGCCAGAGCAGCGAGTGCGCGCCGGTGCCGGTGAATGCCGAGCACCCACTCTACATCCTCTACACCTCGGGCTCCACCGGCAAGCCCAAGGGCGTGCAGCACAGCAGCGGCGGCTACCTGCTGCAAGCCAAGCTGACGATGGACTGGACCTTCGACATCAAGCCGCACGACGTGTTCTGGTGCACCGCCGACATCGGCTGGGTCACCGGCCACAGCTACGTCACCTACGGACCGCTGGCCGCCGGAGCGACCGAAATCGTCTTCGAGGGCATCCCCACCTACCCCAACGCCGGACGCTTCTGGGACATGATCGCGCGCCACAAGTGCTCGGTGTTCTACACCGCACCCACCGCCATCCGCTCGCTCATCAAGGCCTCGGAAGCGGACGACAAGGTGCACCCCAAGTCGTACGACCTCTCCAGCCTGCGCATCATCGGCAGCGTCGGTGAGCCGATCAACCCCGAGGCCTGGGTCTGGTACTACAACCACGTCGGCGGCGGCCGCTGCCCCATCGTCGATACCTACTGGCAGACCGAGACCGGCACGCACATGATCAACCCGCTGCCGGGCGCCACGCCGCTGGTGCCGGGTTCGTGCACGCTGCCGCTGCCCGGCATCTACCCGCTGATCGTCGATGAAACCGGCGAGGAAATGCCCAACGGCAAGGGCGGCATGCTGGCCTACAAGAAGCCCTGGCCCAGCATGATCCGCACCATCTGGGGTGACCCCGAGCGCTTCAAGAAAACCTACTTCCCGCCGGAGATGAAGGGCTACTACTTTGCCGGTGATGGCGCCGTGCGTTCCGAAGACCGCGGCTACTTCCGCGTGACCGGCCGCATCGACGACGTGCTCAACGTCTCGGGTCACCGCCTGGGCACGATGGAAGTCGAATCGGCGCTGGTGGCCAAGACCGATCTGGTGGCCGAAGCCGCCGTGGTGGCGCGCCCCGACGATCTGACGGGCGAGGCCATCTGCGCCTTCGTCGTGCTCAAGCGCCCCATCCCCACGGGCGATGAGGCCAAGGCGATCGCCAAGGAACTGCGCGACTGGGTGGCCAAGGAAATCGGCCCGATCGCCAAGCCCAAGGACATCCGCTTCGGCGAAAACCTGCCCAAGACGCGCTCGGGCAAGATCATGCGCCGCCTGCTGCGATCGCTCGCCAAGGGTGAAGCGATCACGCAGGACACCAGCACGCTGGAGAACCCGCAAATCCTGGAGCAGCTCGCGCACAACAACTGAGCGCGCTGTCATACTTTTCGGCCATCAGGCCTGCCGATTCGAGAGGGTCGGCAGGCCTTTTTTTTTCAACCTGAAAACGGCAGTTGGATGCGCTCATCAGTGCCGTGATCGGTGTGCCAGGCAAGGCGCGAGGACGCAGCGCACTCCTGTGCGCAAGGACGAACAACGCCGCATGGCGCGCCGAGCATGGTGCTGGTGAGTGCATAGCGCTGTCACCCAACAGGTGAATCACGCCGAAGCCGATAAACTCAATGTCAACAACACCTTGTTGACACCAACAAGCGGTCAACTGCCGTTTTCAGGTTCAAGGAGCACAAGGCATGGACGCAGGAGCCATCACCGACGTGGCCGGCATCGAGGTCGGCCATTACACCGAAACCCGTCGCCCCACCGGCTGCAGCGTGGTCATCGCGCGAGATGGCGCCGTGGCGGGCGTGGACGTACGCGGCGCGGCGCCGGGCACGCGCGAGACCGATCTGCTCGACCCCACGCACCTGGTGCCGCACATCCACGCCGTCATGCTGGCCGGCGGCAGTGCCTGGGGGCTGGATGCTGCCAGCGGCGTGATGCGCTGGCTGGAAGAACACGGCATTGGCATGGACGTGGGCACCAGCCTGGTGCCGCTGGTGCCCGCCGCCGTGCTGTTCGACCTGCATGTGGGCGACGCCACGATCCGCCCCGACGCCCAGGCGGGTTACGCGGCCTGCGCCGCCGCCTCGCGCCAGCGCCCGCTTGAGGGTAATGTGGGCGCAGGCACGGGCGCCACCGTGGGCAAGCTCTTTGGCCCCGAGCTGGCGATGAAAAGCGGCATCGGCACGGCCTCGGTGCGCCTGGGCGAAGTGACCGTGGGCGCACTCGTCGCCTGCAATGCGGTGGGCGACGTGGTGGACCCCGCCAACGGCCAGACCGTGGCCGGCGCGCGCACCGCCGACGGCCGCGCGCTGCGCCACTGCACTGCCGCCTTGCTGCGCGGCGAACCCCTGCATTCCTTGCTGGCCGGCACCCACACCACCATCGGCGTGGTGGCCACCGACGCGCCCCTGACCAAGGCCCAGGCCAAGCGCCTGGCGACCACCGCGCACGACGGCCTGGCGCGCAGCATCAACCCGGTACACACGATGATGGATGGCGACACGCTGTTTGCCCTGTCCACCGGCAAGGCCGCCCGCTCGCCCGGCATGGTGGTGCTGGCCGTGATGGCCGCCGAAGCCGTTGCCCGCGCCACGCTGCGCGCCGCGCGCATGGCGCACGGCATCACGCTTGCTGGCGGGCTCTGGCTTCCATCAGCGGGAGATTTGACGCATACGGCTTTGCATTCAAGCGCAGAACAAGGCGGGAAGCCGTAGACAGTGCTGTTGCACGGCAAGGCGAACCAACGCAGTTATGCGTTTGAAGGTGAAGTCGTATCAGTCGTGAAGCCCGCGCTCGTCGGGCTCATCCTTGGAAACGCTGATGACGCTCACCGGTTGACCCTTGGATTTGCGCCAGGCATACAGCGCATAGCCTGAGAGCCCATAGCAGGCAAAAACCATGAACAGCACACTGGGCGGATCGATGTTGATGACGGCAATGCCCAGCGCGATCAGCACCAGCACAACGAAGGGCACGCTCTGGCGCGCCTGCACGTCCTTGAAGCTGTAAAACGGCACGTTGGTGACCATGGTCAGGCCCGCGTACAGCGTGATCGCAAACGCAATCCACGAGGCCTGCGGCCAGCTCAGGTGCCCGCCGATGCCGCGCTGCACGCCGTTGTCCGTCATCAGCCAGATGAAGCCCATCACCAGCGCCGCCGCCGCAGGCGACGGCAGGCCCTGGAAGTAGCGTTTGTCCACCACACCGGTATTGACGTTGAAGCGCGCCAGGCGCAGCGCCGCACAGGCGCAATAAACGAAGGCCGCGATCCAGCCCCAGCGCCCCAGCCCCTTGAGCGCCCACACGTACACGATGAGCGCCGGCGCGGCACCGAACGAGACCATGTCGGCGAGTGAATCCATCTGCTCGCCAAAGGCACTTTGCGTGTTGGTCATGCGCGCGACACGGCCATCGAGACTGTCGAAAATCATGGCCGAAAACACGCCCATGGCAGACTGGTCAAAGCGCCCGTTGATGGCCATGACGATGGCGTAGAAGCCGCTGAACAGCGCCGCCAGCGTAAACAGATTGGGCAGGATGTAGATGCCCTTGCGGCGCTTGCGCACCACGGCCTCGGCGTCCTGGCTCGACTCATCAATAGAAGGCATATACCAACCAATCCCTTTTACATAAAGCGTCAAAAGCTATGTTTTTTGATAGCCAGAGCGCTGCGGCAGTCGCCACAGTTTAGCGATCGCCCGGACGCAAAAAGGCCACCGCGATGGTGGCCTTTGCGTGCCCGGGCGCCGGCTTCAGTTGCGGCTGCGATCGACCAGCTTGTTCTTGGCGATCCAGGGCATCATCGAGCGCAGCTTGTCGCCCACGATCTCGATCTGGTGCGCCGCCATGTTGCGCCGGCGTGCGGTCATGCTCGGGTAGCCGGTGCGGCCTTCCAGGATGAACTGCTTGGCGTAGTCGCCGTTCTGGATGTTTTTCAGCGCCTCACGCATCGCGGCGCGCGACTGCTCGTTCACCACGCGCGGGCCGGTCACGTACTCGCCGTACTCGGCATTGTTGCTGATCGAGTAGTTCATGTTGGCGATACCGCCTTCATAAATCAGGTCAACGATCAGCTTCAGCTCGTGCAGGCACTCGAAATAGGCCATCTCGGGCGCGTAACCGGCTTCCACCAGCGTCTCGAAGCCCATTTTCACCAATTCCACCGCGCCGCCGCACAGCACGGCCTGCTCGCCGAACAGATCGGTTTCGGTTTCTTCCTTGAAGTTGGTCTCGATGATGCCGGCCTTGCCGCCACCATTGGCCATGGCATAGGACAGCGCCAGGTCGCGTGCACGTCCGCTCTTGTCCTGGTGCACCGCCACCAGATGCGGCACGCCGCCGCCCTGGGTGTAGGTGTTGCGCACGGTGTGGCCGGGGGCCTTGGGAGCCACCATCCAGACATCCAGATCGGCGCGCGGCACGACCTGGTTGTAGTGCACGTTGAAACCGTGGGCAAACGCCAGCGACCCGCCCTGCTTGATGTTGGGCTCGACGTGGTTGCTGTACACATCCGCAATTTGCTCGTCGGGCAGCAACATCATGACCACATCGGCCGCCTTGACGGCAGCATCCACTTCCAGCACCGTGAGACCGGCCTTGCCGACCTTGTCCCAGCTCGCTCCACCCTTGCGCAGGCCGACGACGACCTTGACGCCGCTGTCGTTGAGGTTCTGCGCATGCGCATGGCCCTGGCTGCCGTAGCCGATGATGGCAACGGTCTTGCCCTTGATGAGGGACAGATCACAGTCCTTGTCGTAGAAAACTTTCATGGTTGCTCCGGTTGAAATGGGTAAAAAAGAGGTATCAGACGCGCAACACGCGTTCGCCGCGGCCTATGCCGCTCAGGCCCGTGCGCACGGTCTCAAGGATGGCCGACCGATCGATCGCCTGCAGAAAGGCTTCGGTCTTCTGCTGGTCGCCGGTGATCTCTATCGTATAGCTCTTGTCGGTCACGTCGATGATGCGGCCGCGAAAGATGTCTGCCATGCGCTTGAGCTCTTCGCGCTCCTTGCCTACGGCACGCACCTTGACCATCATCAGCTCGCGCTCGGCGTAGGCGCCCTCGCTCAAATCGACGACCTTGACGACTTCGATCAGGCGATTGAGATGCTTGGTGATCTGCTCGATCACCTCTTCCGAGCCATGCGTCTGGATCGTCATGCGCGAGAGCGACGGGTCTTCCGTCGGCGCCACGGTCAGCGATTCGATGTTGTAGCCACGGGCAGAGAACAGCCCGACGACGCGCGAAAGCGCGCCGGCTTCGTTTTCCAGCAATACTGCGATGATGTGTTTCATGATGAGATTCCTCTTCTTGCTGCCCTCCCCCGGCGCCGGTAAGCGCCAGGCTCGGCAGGCAATAGATTCGTCGAAAAAATGCGGTTGGGCGTTCAGCGTTCAGGGTTGGGCGTGATCGCTCAACGCCAAACACTCAACACCAAACCCTTGTACTCAAAGGTCTTCCGACCCCAGCAGCATCTCCGTGATGCCCTTGCCGGCTTGCACCATGGGGAAGACGTTCTCGGTCGGGTCGGTGCGGATATCGAGGAACACGGTGCGATCCTTGAGCTTGCGCGCCTCGCGCAGTGCGCCTTCCACGTCCTGCGGGCGCTCGACCAGCAGGCCGACATGGCCATAAGCCTCGGCCAGCTTGACGAAGTTGGGCAGCGCGTCCATGTAGGTCTGGCTGTAGCGCCCGGCGTACTGGATCTCCTGCCACTGGCGCACCATGCCCAGGTAGCGGTTGTTCAGCGCCACGATCTTGATCGGCGTGTGGTACTGCTGGCAGGTGGAGAGCTCCTGGATGTTCATCTGCACCGAGCCTTCGCCGGTGATGCAGAACACCTCGCTCTGCGGCTTGGCGAGCTTGATACCCATGGCGTACGGAATGCCCACGCCCATGGTGCCCAGGCCGCCCGAATTGATCCAGCGGCGCGGCTCGTCAAAGCGGTAGTACTGCGCCGCCCACATCTGGTGCTGCCCGACGTCCGAGGTGATGTAGGTATCCGTGCCCTTGGTCATGTTCCACAGGGTGTCCACGACAAACTGCGGCTTGATGACCTCGGTGTTGCCACGGTCGTAGGCAAGGCAGTCGCGCCCGCGCCATTCTTCGATCTGGCTCCACCAGGCAGCCAGTGCCTTGGCATCGGGCTTGGTTGCGGCATCACGCACCATGGAGATCAGCTCCGCCAGCACTTCCTTCACATCGCCGACGATGGGCACATCCACGCGCACGCGCTTGGAAATGCTCGACGGGTCGATGTCGATATGGATGATCTTGCGTTCACGCTGCGCAAAATGCTTGGGGTTGCCGATCACGCGATCGTCAAAGCGCGCGCCCACGGCCAGCAGCACGTCACAGTTCTGCATCGCGTTGTTCGCTTCATAGGTGCCATGCATGCCCAGCATGCCGACGAACTTGCGGTCGCTCGCCGGGTAGGCACCCAGACCCATCAGCGTATGCGTGACCGGGTAGCCCAGCAGATCCACCAGCGTGCGCAGCTCCTGGCAGGCATTGCCCAGCAACACGCCGCCGCCGGTATAGATATACGGGCGCTTGGCGCTCAGCAGCAACTGCAGCGCCTTGCGGATCTGCCCCGCATGGCCCTTCTTCACCGGGTTGTACGAGCGCATCTCCACCGTCTCGGGATAGCCGGTGAAGGTGGTCTTGTTGAGCGAGACATCCTTGGGAATATCCACCACCACCGGACCGGGCCGGCCGGTGCGCGCGATGTGAAAGGCCTTCTTCATCGTCAGCGCCAGATCGCGCACGTCCTTGACGAGGAAGTTGTGCTTGACGATGGGGCGCGTGATGCCGACGGTGTCGCACTCCTGGAAGGCATCGAGGCCGATCGCCGCCGTCGGCACCTGGCCCGCGATGATGACCATGGGGATGGAATCCATGTAGGCGGTGGCGATACCCGTCACCGCGTTGGTCAGCCCCGGCCCGGAAGTGACCAGCGCCACCCCGACATCGCCCGTGGCGCGGGCATAGCCATCGGCCGCGTGCACCGCCGCCTGTTCGTGGCGCACCAGCACGTGCTGTATCGACTCTTCCTTGTACAGCGCGTCGTAGATGTAGAGCACCGCGCCACCGGGGTAGCCCCAGATGTGCTTCACGCCTTCGGCGGTCAGCGCGCGCATGAGGATTTCGGCGCCCATCAATTCAGCGGGTGCAGCGCCCGAATGCGCGGCACCATCGGCGGCCGCAGCTGCTTTTGCCATTTCGGCTTTGGAGATTTCCATGATCAACCTTTGCGAATTTCTCTGACGAAAAACCTTGGGTGCCCCTCGGTCGAGCCCTTGTGGGGCCGCGTCGGGACTTGAGGTCTCGGCCATGGACGCGGGCTGTCGTGCGCCGAGCCGGGACCCGTTTGCTTCGTTAAAACCAAGACCGCATTATTGCACTGCAGCATCGATTTGCGTGTGCGCGGTCCCAAAAACGCAACACGATGGGATAATCCGGCGCGTCGCAGCACAGTGCGCGGCGACGCATCCCGGTTCCCGACAGCGGGAATTTTCGTCTTTGGCCACCGAACAAGAGCTCTCCGACTTCCTCAAAAGCGTGGAAAGGCGTGCATTCAAGCGCACCGTCTACCATGTGCGCGACGAGGAAGCGGCGCTGGACATCGTGCAGGACAGCATGCTCAAGCTGTCGGTGCACTATGGCGACAAGCCGCCGGCAGAGTTGCCCATGCTGTTTCAGCGCATCCTCTCCAATTGCACCCTGGACTGGTTTCGGCGCCAGAAGACGCGCAAGGCGCTGTTCACCAACATGAGCGAATTCGAGAGGCCGGGGGACGACGGCCAGGATTTCGATCTGCTGGAAAGCCTGATCGCTCCCGCCGCGTCGGATAATGAAGCGACGCAAAGCCCGGAAGACGCCGTCAAGATGACGCAGACCGTGCAGGCGATAGAAGCTGCGATCGAACAACTGCCGCCGCGTCAACGCGAGGCATTTTTGCTGCGTTACTGGGAAGATATGGATGTTGCGGAGACCGCCGCGGCGATGGGTTGCTCCGAAGGCAGTGTGAAAACGCATTGCTTTCGCGCTGTCCAGACCCTGAGCAAGCTGCTGCAGGCCCAAGGAATTGCACCATGAACGACACTGCCGTCACTCTCACTCCCCGTGCGGATGCCTTCGCGCGCCGCATTGCCGCGCGCCTCACGCAAGCGGGCGATCATCTGCACCACGATATCGCCGAGCGCCTGCGCGCCGCGCGCGTGCGGGCCGTTGGCCAGCGCAAGCGCCCGGCAATACCACAAAAACTGTATTTGCACCCAGTCGTCGCCGTCACAACCCAGGGCGCGACCGCCACACTGGGTGCCGGCGAGGGTGAGAGCGGAGGCCGCCATTGGGGTCGGGCGCTGGTCTCCGGCGCCTGGATCGCCGCACTGCTGATCGGCTTGGCCTGGGTGCACCATACGCAGATGGAAAGCGTCGCGAGTGAAATCAGCGAGATCGATACCGCCCTGCTCACCGACGACCTCCCACCCGCCGCGTACACCGACCCCGGGTTTGCACAATTCATCAAATCCAGCCGTACGGATCACTGATTTTCGCCCCGCCGCACGCCGACTGCATGGCAGCACCGCCTTCGCCTCCTGACTCTTCCCCCACCAACAACGCGCACACCGCCATCCTGGCGCTGGCACTGGCGCTGTGGGTGGCGTTCGTGTTCGCTGGCGGATGGGCGGTTTCGCGGGTCAAGGCGCTTCCGGGCGTCACGCTGCCGGTGTCACGGCCGGCGCCGGCCAGGTTCCAGCCCCGCGCGCCCGCCCCGCCACCGCTTCCCGTCGTCGAGGAAACCGGTCCATCCTGGAACAGCTTGACCAGTGCGCAGCAAACCGCGCTCGGGCCCTTGCAACCGCACTGGAGTACGCTGAGCGAAGCCCAGAAGCAGCAGTGGATGGCGCTGGCGCAGCGCTTTCCCAAGTTCTCCCACGCCAACCAGGAAAAGCTGCAGACGCGCATGGCCGCCTGGGCCGCGCTGTCGCCCGAGCAGCGCAACCGCGCCCGGCTGAATTTTGCCGCTACGCGCAAGGTCGCGCCCCCTGCCCGGCAGGAGCAGTGGGACGCCTACCAGGCCCTGAGCGAAGAGGCGAGGCACGAGCTGGCCGTTCAGGCGCCACCCGCGCCGCAGGGCGCTGCCATCGCGGTACGGCCCGTGCCGGAACACAGATTTGCCAAGGTACCCGCAGCCACCGGCCCTGCGGCCGCTGCGCCCAACCCACCCAAGATTTTGCCGCCCGTGGTGGACATGGTCCCGGTACCGGTGCCAGCGCGCGCCAGTACAGCCCCTGCGCCTGAGCCCGCGCCGCCCGTATCCGCACCCCTCGTCGAGACGACGCCGGTTGAAACCCCGTCCGCCAAAGGTGAGCCCCTGCCTTCGCTGGACGAGAATGCCGCTCCCGCAGATCCGGCGCCCGCACCCGAATCCGCGGCACCGGACCTAGCCGCCACGCCCGGCACCGAAGCCGAACCTGCCGCTCCCGCGCAGCCGGCGCAGTAACATCGCGCGTTTGCGGACCCGCGCCGCAACGCTCCATCACCCGACAGCCACCTTGGACTCCACCCCCCCGGACCCCACCTCAAGCGCGCTGCAAGCCCCCGCCCTGTCGCGGCGCATGGCCTGCTGGCTCTACGAAGGCATGCTGATGTTCGGCCTGGTCTTCATTGCGGACTACCTGTTCGACACCCTGAGCCAGTCGCGCCACGCGCTGGCGCACCGGGGGCTGCGCATGGGCTATCTGTTCGTGGTGTTCGGCATTTACTTTGGCTGGTTCTGGTCACGCGGGCAGACGCTGGCACAAAAAACCTGGCACATCCGCGTTGTCGATACCCAGGGGCAGCGCGTGTCCCAGGGCCGTGCCGTGCTGCGCTACATGCTCTCCTGGCTCTGGTTCCTGCCGCCGCTGGCCGCCTACAGCCTGGGGCTGGGCCTGGTCACCACGCTGGCGCTGCTGGTGCTGTGGATCGCGCTCTGGGCGCTGGCCAGCCGATTGCACCCGCAGCAGCAGTTCTGGCACGACCAGCTGGCCGGAACGCGGCTGATCCACTGGCGCGCACCGCCACGCCAGCCGCACTGAACCAGCGCTTCTCCCACCCGCATGCCGCCACCCGACTCCCATCCGCACCGCAGCCGCACCGGCCTTTCCCGCCTGTGGCATGCCACCGGCTATTCCATTGCCGGGCTGCGCGCCGCCTGGAGCGAGAAGGCCTTCCGCCAGGAGGTGCTGATCGCCATCGTCCTGCTGCCGCTGGCATTCTGGCTGGGGCAAGGCTGGCTGGAAACGGTTGTCCTCCTCAGCGTCACAGTGCTGGTGCTGATCACCGAGCTGCTCAATTCCGCCGTCGAAGCCGCGATTGATCGCTTCGGGGGTGAGCTGCACCCCCTCTCCAAGCGCGCCAAAGACCTGGGCAGTGCAGCCGTTTTGCTCTCGCTTTTGATAGCTGCTGGCGCATGGCTGATAGCCGCTTACCATCGATTTTCCTCTCATGTCTGATCCTGCCTTCTCACTCTGTGTGTATCTGGGTTCACGCCCCGGCAACAACCCCTTGTTCATCGAGGCGGCCAAGCAGACGGGGCGGTGGATAGGCGAGCACCAGGGCCAGCTCATCTATGGCGGCGGCAACAGCGGCCTGATGGGCATGCTGGCGCAAGCGACCAAAGCGGCAGGGGGTCGCGTGGTCGGCATCATCCCGCAAGCGCTGGTGCACAAGGAACTGGCCAACCACGATTGCGATGAGCTGCATGTGGTAGATACCATGCACGAGCGCAAGGCCATGATGGCCGAGCGCAGCGACGCCTTTCTCGCCCTTCCCGGCGGCATAGGCACGCTGGAAGAGCTGTTCGAAGTCTGGACCTGGCGCCAGCTCGGTTACCACGACAAACCGATAGGCGTGCTCGATGCGGATGGCTACTACCGCCAGATGCTGGGTTTTCTGCAGCACTCGGTGGAAAGCGGCTTCATGGGCCAGTGGCAAATGGAGCTGGTGCGCGTGGGCAGCGACGTTCCCGCATTGCTGGCCGCGCTGGTGCAGGAAGCCGGCCTGCCGCGCGACACCAAGCCGCTGCGCAGCGTGATCTGATCCGTCTCATTTCAACTCCAGATCGATCGAGCACGCGAAGGCGAAGCGCCGACAGTGCTGTCGCACGGCAAGCGAAGCTGACAAAGTGATCGGTTGATCTGGAAACGGGATCAGATCGCCGCCTCGTCCAGATCTCCGGTACGGATGCGGATCACGCGCTGTACCGGCGTGACGAAAATCTTGCCGTCGCCGATCTTGCCGGTGCGCGCCGCGGCGATGATGGCGTCGACGCAGCGCTCCACGTCGTCATCGCGCACCACCACCTCTATCTTGATCTTGGGCAGAAAATCCACCACGTATTCCGCGCCGCGGTAAAGCTCGGTATGGCCCTTCTGCCGGCCAAAGCCCTTGACCTCGGTGACAGTGAGGCCGGTGGCGCCGCAGGCGGCCAGCGACTCGCGCACCTCGTCGAGCTTGAAGGGTTTGATGACAGCTGTGATCATCTGCATGGCATGGGTTCCTGAAGTGGCTGACCGGTTGGCTCCGGCCTTGGTTACGCCGTCTATTATCGCAACGCGGCACAACCGCCCTACCCGCAGACCACCTTGCCCGACTACACGTTAGAGGTGCACCCATCGGTGCACGCCATTGACCCCGCTGCCTGGGATGCGCTGCTGGCGCGCCAGGCGCACCCTTCGCCCTTCATGCGCCATGCCTATCTGGCAGCGCTGCAGGACAGCGGCAGCGCCACATCGCGCACCGGCTGGGCTGCGCGCTACTTTGCGCTGTGGCAGGGCGATGTACTCGCCGCTGCCTGCGTGCTTTACCTGAAAGCGCACTCACGCGGCGAGTACGTGTTTGACTGGGCCTGGGCCGATGCCTATGCCCGCCACGGGCTGACCTACTACCCCAAGGCCGTGGTCGCCGTGCCGTTCACGCCCGTCCCGGGCACGCGACTGCTGGCACGCGATGGCGAGGCGCGCCAGATGCTGCTGCAGCAACTGATCACCTGGTGCCGGGAGCAGCACCTGTCCTCGCTACACCTGCTGTTTGCCGCCGAGGAGGACATCGCCAGCGCCCGCCAGGCCGGGCTGATGTTGCGCCATACCGTGCAGTTCCATTGGCACAACCGGCATCCGCAGCAACACAAACCCTTCTCGGATTTTGATGATTTCCTGATGTCGCTGTCGCAGGGCAAGCGCAAGAAGATCCGCCAGGAGCGCCGCCGCGTCGCCGATGCGGGCGTACGCTTTCGCGTCTGCCGCGGCACGGAGATCAGCGCTGCGGACTGGGATTTCTTTTATGCCTGCTACGACCGCACCTATTGGGAGCACGGCAACCCGCCCTACCTCACGCGCGACTTCTTTGCGCGTACCGCGCACCAGATGCCCGAGCTGTGGCTGCTCTTCATCGCCGAGCGCGACGGCCACCCCGTTGCTTCCAGTTTGATAGCTATTGGCGCTGAACCATCCAGCGATAAAAACGAATTCGGCATGCAAACCGTTGCCTACGGCCGCTACTGGGGCGCGCTGGAGCGCGTGGATTGCCTGCACTTCGATGCCTGCTACTACCAGCCGATCGCGTGGTGCATTGCCAATGGCGTCGCGCGCTTCGAGGGCGGCGCGCAAGGTGAGCACAAACTGGCGCGGGCGCTGTTGCCGACGCAGGCCACCAGTGCCCACTGGCTGGCCCACCCCGGCTTTGCCCATGCGGTGGACGAATACCTGCAGCGCGAGCGCGAAGGCATGGAGCACTACATGGACCAGCTGCAGGCGCACAGCCCGTTCAGGCACGAGGCCTGACGCACCCGGGCCGTCAGGCTTTGGCCTTGGCCTGGGCGTAGTTCGCCACCCCGTCCATCAGCTCTTTTTGCGCCGCTGCCACGCCTTCCCAGCCCAGCACCTTGACCCATTTGCCGGCTTCCAGATCCTTGTAGTGTTCGAAAAAGTGGCTGATGGCTTTCAGGCGCATGGGGTTCACGTCTTCCACCGTCTTCCAGCCCTCGTACATCTTGAGCACCTTGGACGAGGGCACGGCGAGAATCTTGCCGTCGATGCCGGCTTCGTCTTCCATCTTCAGAATGCCGAGGGGGCGGCAAACCACGCCCACGCCCGGCAGCAGCGGGTAGGGCGTGATAACGAGCACGTCCACCGGATCGCCGTCGCCCGACAGCGTCTGCGGCACATAGCCGTAGTTACATGGGTAGTACATCGCCACCGTGAGGAAGCGATCGACGAAGACGGTGCTGGTCTCCTTGTCCACCTCATACTTGATCGGGTCGGACTCGGCGGGAATCTCGATGATGACGTTGAAAAGATCGGGAAGCTTGTTCCCGGGGCTCACTTGATTGAGGGCCATGGTGTGGTTTGCCTGTGTTGAAAAATGGGATTGTCAGGGTTTTCCCGAGCACAAAACATGCCACGGATTCTAAGAAACCCGGCTTGCACCAGGCTTGCATGCGGTAAGGCGGTGCAAATCGCAGTAAATTAGCGCTGTTGGCCAATCACCTCCGATTGTCGGACGTCGAGGAAGCAACGCGGTGGAAGCACTTCCCAAGCGTTGCGCTTCCGGCAATGACAATCACAAAAGGAGAGTTGAGAATGCCTCAATCGGCAGAGCTGACAACGCCACTGATACTGGCCCTGGTTTGCGGGGTGATCGCGGTGGTTTACGGCCTGTGGGCCCGTGGCTGGATTCTGGCCAAGGACGCAGGCAACGCGCGCATGCAGGAGATCGCAGGCGCCATCCAGCAGGGGGCGGCAGCCTATCTGGGCAAGCAGTACAAGACCATCGCCATCGTCGGCGTGGTGCTGGCCATCCTGATTGCCCTGTTCCTTGACGGCATCACGGCGGCCGGTTTTGTCGTCGGCGCGGTGCTCTCGGGTGCCTGCGGCTTCATCGGCATGAACGTCTCGGTGCGCGCCAACGTGCGCACCGCGCAGGCGGCCACGCAAGGCATAGGCCCGGCGCTGGATGTCGCTTTCCGCGGCGGCGCGATCACCGGCATGCTGGTGGTGGGCCTGGGCCTGCTGGGCGTCACCGGCTTTTACTGGTTCCTCGGCGGCCCGGCCGCCGACAGCCACGCGCTCAATCCGCTGATCGGCCTGGCCTTCGGCTCCTCGCTGATCTCGATCTTCGCGCGGCTCGGCGGCGGCATCTTCACCAAGGGCGCCGACGTGGGCGCCGACCTGGTGGGCAAGGTGGAAGCCGGCATCCCCGAGGACGACCCGCGCAACCCGGCGGTGATCGCCGACAACGTGGGCGACAACGTGGGCGACTGCGCCGGCATGGCGGCCGACCTGTTC
>NZ_MEDS01000019.1 GCF_001724135.1 Comamonas sp. SCN 65-56
CCAGGTCGCCGCACAGGTCGGGTACTCGGATGGGGTGACCCTGCGGGCCCTGTTGCGCCGCAAGCTGGGCCGGGGTGTCAGGGAGTTGCGACGCGGTGGGTGACCAAAGGCGTTTGGTGCATGTACGGCTGTGGCTGAGCTTGGTGTGGGCCACTTGCAGCTTGGTGCGCTCGCCGCCGATGACGGCCCAGTCTTCGCTCCAGTCGAACTGGAACGCTTCACCGGCACCGAAGGTCAGGGGCACGAAGGTGCCTCGGCCAGTGGTTCGCTCGGCTTCCTGCCGTTTGGCCTGCCAGACACGTGCAAAGGCGGCCACGCGGTTGTACGAACCGTCGTAGCCCAGAGCGGCCAGGTCGGCGTGCATCTGCTTGACCGTGCGCCGCTGTTTGCGCGATTTGCCGGCCTCAGTCTTGAGCCAGCCTGACAGTTTGTCTGCGAAGGGGTCGAGCTTGCTGGGGCTCACGCGCTTGGCATAGCGCGGCTCGACCGTATCGGCCCGAAGGTACTTCTTGATGGTGTTTCGAGACAGCCCGGCTCGCCGCGCTATCTCGCGCAGGGACAGATGCTCTCGCAGTGCCCAACGCCTGATGACACTCAATGTCGCCACGTCAATCACTCCTGTACTCCTGCCACTAAAAGCAGCAGGTTAGGGTTCTTACGTGGGTCAGATTTGGATGGAAATTACCCGTGCAGGTGGGTCAGTTCTGGGTGGAAATCAACAGCCATCGCCCAGATCGAGGAAGACTTGGGCGCCCTGTTGTTTGAGCGCAAGGCCCGCGGCATGGCGCTGACGCACACCGGCCACCAGTTCCTGCGCCATGCGCAGCAGATCGAAGTGGCGATGCGCAATGCCCGCGACGCGCTGGCATCGCGCCCGCACGCCGTCACCGGCAGCCTGAACATCGGCGTCTCCAACCTGATGGTGGGCTACTACCTGCCGTTTTTGCTCGAGCGCTTTCGCCGCGTCTTTCCACGCATCGAGGTGCACATCACCGAAGACCGGCGCGACTATCTGGAACACCTGCTGGTCAGCGGCGAGCTCGACGTGGCGCTGATCGCGGTGTCCCAGTTGCAGAACTTTCGCGCCCTGGAGACCGAAACCATCCTGCGCTCAGGATGGCGCGTCTGGTGCCCGGTCAATCACCGGCTGGCCGATGAGAAGCAGATCGATGCCGACGCCCTGGTGCGCGAATCCCTGATCCTGCTGGAGTCGGACGAACTCGGAGAGACGACGACTGGGCTGTAGCACCATGCGCAGACCGACCCGCGCGTGCTGATCCGCACCTCGTCGGTGGAGGCGGTACGCAGCCTGGTGGCGACCGGTGCCGGGGTCACGGTGCTGCCCGACATGCTGTATCGCCCCTGGTCGCTGGAAGGTGACCGGCTGGAGGTCCGGCAGCTGCTGCAGCCCCTGCCCGATCTCGAAGTAGGCCTGGCCTGGTGCAAGGGCGCGGTGCTGCCCGAGGCGCTGGAGAACTTCCTCACCGCCGTGCGCCCGACGCTGGGGAGCACGCAGCAGGCCTACGGCAGCAAATAGATCACCCCGCCTTGCGAAAGGTGAAATTGATGCGCTCGTTGCCGGTAAGTAGGTGCGCCATCGCGCGCACCGGCGCAATGCCGTGATGGCGCAATCGGTCCACTCCACCCCAGACTGCCACGTCACCATGAAACAACGGGATGCGCTGCGTACGATCGCTGCGCTGCAAACCACCCCAGAGGAATTCGGCTGAAACGCCCAGCGATACGGAAACGATGGGCTGCGCAAAATCGCGCTCGTTCTTGTCCTGGTGCAGCGTCAGGCGGCTGCCGGGGCGGTAGCGATTGATGAGGCAGGCATCGGGCGCGAAACCGGCAAAGCCCGCCTCGGCCGCGGCCTCGCTGGCCAGCCGCATGAACACCGCCGGCATGGCCGGCCACGGCAGGCCGGTATCCGGGTCGTCACCGCGATAACGGTAGCCGGCGCGACTGCTGGTCCAGCCCAGCGGCCCGCAATTGGTCAGCGGCACCGACATGGTCTGGCCGCCCGGCGTCACCATGTGGCGAAACGGCGCCTGCGCCACCACCTGCTGCAACTGCGGCCAGAGCTCGTCCATCAGCGCCAGCGCAAAGCCGCGCAACACCACGGACTGCGAGCCGAGCCGGGTCGTGCTGCCGGCCAGCGGGTGGTCTTCGGCAAACAGATCGCTCGTCATGAAATTTTGACGAAATCAGGTTCTAGCGCTTGTCAGCAAAGCGCAAACAGCTATGAATTCAGGACTATTCAAACACCCAGATACTCGGGCAGCGTCGTGTCTTCGAGCATGGTTTCCGCATCGCCCTGCAGTACCACCTGGCCTTTTTGCAGTACCAGCGCGCGGTTGCTGCGACTCAGCACCCGGTGCCAGTCGCGGTCGACGATCAGCACCGCCATGCCAGCGCACTTGATCTCGTCGATCACGCGCCAGATCTCATGCACGATGAGCGGCGCCAGGCCTTCGGTGGCCTCGTCCAGGATGACCAGCTCGGGGTGCGTCATCAGCGCCCGGCCGATCGACAGCATCTGCTGCTCGCCGCCCGAGAGCAACGCACCCAGCTGGTCGATGCGCTCCGACAGGCGCGGGAAGGTCTGCAGCACGCGCTCCATGGTCCAGTCGGCGCGGCCATCGCGCCCCGGACGCTCGGCCATGATGAGGTTCTCGCGCACCGTGAGGTTGCCGAACACCCCGCGTCCTTCCGGCACATAGGCCACGCCCAGGCGCGCCACCTCATGCGGTTTGGCGCGCGAAATATCCTGGTCGAACAGGCGAATGCTGCCCTCGCGCTGCGCCACATGGCCCAGCAGCGAGCGAATCAGCGTGCTCTTGCCCATGCCATTGCGCCCCAGCAAACCCACGGTTTCGCCCTGGCGGATTTCCAGATCGACACCATGCAGCACATGGCTGCTGCCGTACCACGCATGCAGGCCCTGCGCCTGCAACATCACTTTGGTTTGCGTCATGCATCGTGCCCCAGATAAGCCTCGCGCACATCGGCATTGGTGCGGATGTCGTCGGGCGTGCCGGTGGCGATCACCGAGCCGTTGACCATCACCGTGATGCGGTCGGCGATGCGAAACACCGCGTCCATGTCGTGCTCCACCAGCAAGATCGCGTGGTCCTTCTTCAAGGCGTCCAGCAGCGCCAGCATGCGCTCGGTCTCCTCGGCGCCCATGCCGGCCAGCGGCTCGTCGAGCAGCAGCACCTTGGGCGCGGTGGCCAGGCACATGGCGATCTCCAGCTGGCGCTTCTGGCCATGGCTGAGCAGCCCGGCCTCGCGCTGCAGCACCTCGCCCAGGCCCACCCGCTGCGCCACCTCGCGCGCAATGCGCTGCGTCGGGCCGCGCGATTGGGCGTCGTGCCACCAGGCCCAGGGCGTCTGGTAACGCGCCTGCGCCGACAGGCGGCAGTTTTCCTGCACCGTGAAGCTGGGGTAGATGGTGTTGCGCTGGTAGCTGCGCCCCAGGCCCGCGCGTGCCCGCCGTGGCTGCGACCACTGCGTCACGTCCTGGCCCAGCAGTTCGATCTGGCCGCTGCTGGGCGGAAATTCGCCCGAGAGCAGGTTGATCAGCGTCGATTTGCCTGCGCCATTGGTGCCGATCACCGCATGCACGGCGCCGCGAACCAGCTCCACGCTGACGCCGTTGACCGCGACCAATCCACCCCAGCGCCGCGTCAGCGCGCGCCCGCGCAACAGAATTTCGCCGCTCATGCCTGCGCCTCCTCGCTGTCGGGCGCGTGCTTGTCGCGCTTGCGCGCCGCGTGCAGCCGCCATTGGTGCGGGATGCCGACCAGGCCACGCGGCATGAAGGCCACGCAGGCAATCACCACCAGCCCCAAGCCCAAATGCCAGTGCTTGGCGGCCTCACCCAGCAGCGCTTCGGACTTGAACAACTCCTGCAGCAGCGAAAACGCAAACGCACCGATCAGCGCACCGCGCAGATGGCCAAGACCACCCAGAATGATCATCACCAGCACACCCGCGCTCAAATGCCAGCTCAAGAGCTCGGGGCTCACAAAACCGTCCTTGATCGCGAACAGGAACCCGGCCCAGCCGGAGATCGCGCCCGAGATCGTGAACGCCGCGAGCTTGTACGGGTAGACCGAAAACCCGGTGGCGCGCATGCGCTGCTCGTTGACGCGGATGCCGGCCAGCGCGCGGCCAAACGGCGAGCGCAGCAGCAGCGCGAGAAACGCAAACACCAGCAGCAGACTGAACCAGATGAAGCCGTACAGGTGCGCGGCGTTGCCCAGATCGAGCAGCCCGAGCACCGGCTTCACGTACAGGTAGATGCCATCGGTGCCGCCACCGAGCTCGGTGTCGTGGATCACGTAATACGCCATCTGCGCGAACGCCAGCGTGACCATGATGAAGTACACGCCCTTGGTGCGCAGCGACAGCGCGCCCACGGCCAGTGCATACAGCGCCGCCAGCAGCATGGACAGCGGCAGCGCCACCAGCAGCGAGGGCACGGCGTTGTCGGCCGGCGCCAGCAGCACCGCCGCATACGCGCCTATGCCGAAAAACGCCGCCTGGCCAAAGCAGACCAGTCCAGTGCTGCCCACCAGCAGTTCAAGCGCCACCGCCAGAATGGCGTAGATCATGAGCTTGGCCACCAGATCGGCGCCATACGCGCCAGATACCAGCGGCCACAGCGCCAGCAGCAGAAACACGGCGGCGACAAACACATGCTTGCCGCCCAAGGGGGAGGAACGGGGCGTGGCGCTCATGGCTTGAACAATCCATCCGGGCGCCACAGCAGCACGGCCGCCATCAGCACATAAACCAGCACGCCCGCCGCCTGCGGCAGCAGCACCTTGCCAAAGGTATCGACAAAGCCGATCAACAGCGCCGCCACCAGCGCGCCGCGGATCGAGCCTATGCCGCCGATCACCACCACGACGAAGCAGATGATGAGCACCGATTCCCCCATGCCCGGGTAGACGCTGGAAACCGGCGCCGCGATCATGCCGGCGAACGCCGCCAGCGCCACGCCGACGGCGAAGACGATGCGGTAGAGCAGCGAGATGTCTATGCCCAGGCTCTGCACCATCTCCCGATTGGCCGTGCCGGCGCGAATTCGCATGCCCAGGCGCGTGCGGGTGAACACCCACCACATGCCCAGCGCCAGGAAAACGCAGCAGGCGCTGATGAACAAGCGATACACCGGGTAATTCATCACGTCGCCCAGCTCGATCGAGCCCGCAAGCCACGGCGGTGCCTGCACGCCATGCACGTCGTTGCCCACGAGAATGCTGCGCAGTTCCTCGAACACCAGAATCAGGCCATAGGTCATCAGGACTTGCTGCAGGTGATCGCGCTCATAGAGGAAGCTGAAGAAGGCCCACTCGAGCACGTAGCCGAGCACGACCGAGAGCACCACGCCGACCGTCAGGGTGACGAAGAAACTACCGCCAAAAAGTGGCGCCAGCCCATACGCCATGTAGGCGCCGATCATGTAGAAGCTGCCGTGCGCCAGGTTGATCACGCCCATGATGCCGAAGATCAGCGTCAGACCGGAGGCGACGAGAAACAGCAGCAGCCCGTACTGCAGAGAGTTCAGGCACTGGATGAGAAAGGTTGGAAGGTCCATGCAGACAGTCGCGTGGTGAAACACGTCGGGCGGCCGATCGGCCGCCCGCCCCTGAAAGCCGGATTACATCCGGCAGCCGGTGGCCGGATCGGCCAGGGCCTTGACCGCCACGCTCTGATAGACGTTTTCGTTGCCGACCACCTTGCGCAAATACATGTCCTGCACCGGATTGTGCGCCTTGGACATCGTGAACTTGCCGCGCGGGCTGTCTATCGTCGCCTTGGTCACCGCGGCCGAGAACGCCTTGGCATTCTTCGCGTCACCCTTGGTGGCATTGAGGCCGATCGCCAGGATCTGCGCCGCGTCGTAGCCCTGCACCGCGTACACGTCGGGCTGCATCTTGTAGGCCTTGGCATAGGCCAGGCGGAACTCCTTGTCCTTGGGCGCCGGCAATTCGTCGGCGTAGTGCAGCGCCGTCAGCAGGCCTTCGGCCGCCGCGCCCTGCGCTTCCAGCGTGCCGTCGGTGACGAAGCCTGCGCCGACCAGCGGAATACTGTCCTTGAGGCCCGCGGCCGCATAGTCCTTGACGAACTTCACCGCGCCACCACCGGCGAAAAAGGTGTAGACCACATCGGGCTTGAGTGACGCGATCTCGGTCAGCAGCGCCTGAAACTCCACATTGGGGAAGGGCACCGTGAGATCCTTCATGACCTTGCCGCCAGCCTTCTCGAACGCATCCTTGAAGCCCTTGACCGACTCGGCGCCGGCGGCGTACTTCCAGGTGATGGTCACCGCCTTCTTGTGGCCCTGCTTGGCGGCCACCTCGCCCATGGCAAAACCCGGCTGCCAATTGGAGAAGCTGGAGCGGAAGATGTTGGGCGCACACATCGGGCCGGTGACGGCATCAGCGCCAGCGTTCGGGATGATCAGGAGCGTGCCCGATTCCTTGGCCGCCTTCGCCATCGCCATCGCCACGCCGCTGTGCACCGTGCCGACGATCACGTCCACGTTGTCGCGCTTGATCAGCTTGTTGACGTTGTCGGTGGCCTTGGACGGATCGCTCTCGTCGTCGACGCGGATGTATTCGATCTCGCGTCCGGCAATTTTGCCGCCGAGCTGATCCACATACAACCGGAACCCGTTGTCGATCGCCGTGCCCAGCGCCGCATAGGTGCCGGTCGCGGGCAGCATGAAGCCCACCTTGAGCTTGCCCGCCTGGGCGCGTGCCAGCGGCGCGATGCCCGCCAGCGCCAGCGATGCCGCGCTCGTCAGAAAGGTCTTGCGATTCATCATGGTCGTCTCCTCGTCTTTCTATGGAAGATCAGTGGTTGGAAAAAGAATGTTGTTGCACAAACGCACTGCACGCCGTGATCACGGCGGCAGGCTGGTCACGGTGCGGCGAATGGCCGCAATGATCGATTTCGACCACCTGGGTCTGCGGCACCTGGCGTGCAATGCTGCGCACATGAGCCAATGTACCGTACTCATCCTGCAGGCCCTGGATGGCCAGGACAGGGCAGCCGATGGCGGCGATCTCTTGCTGGATGTCCCAGGCGCGAAACGCCGGCGACAGCCAAACCTCATTCCAGCCCCAGAAGGCCGAATCGACGTCGTCGTGGTAGCGCGCCAGACGCTCGCGCAGGCCGCCAGCCACATACGCTTCACGCGCCTTCTCGATGCTGTCCACCGAGATCTGCTCCACCATGGTATGAGGCGCGAGCACGATGGCGCCCGCCGCCGGGTGATTGCGTGCATGCAGCAAGGCAATGGAAGCTCCATCGCTATGACCGAACAACCAGGGCGGCTGCGTCACGCCGACCGCACTGAGAAACGCCGGCAACACCTCGTCGGCCTGGCGATGCATGAAGTCATTGACCCAATGTTCATCGGCCGCACGCGGCGTGGAGCGGCCATAGCCGGGGCGCGAATACACCAGGCCGCGCCACTGCAGGGCATCGCACAACTGCGCCGGGAAGTCCTTCCACATCGCCACCGAGCCCAGGCCCTCGTGCAGAAACACCATCAGCGGTGCATCGCGGCGATCCGGCGCGAGCCACTGGTACTCGATGCGCACCGGACGATCGCGCCAGGCGATCTCGGCAAACCGCGTTTCAGTCTGGCTCATGCGCCAATCGTTTCCATCGCGCGCAGGCGAAAGCGCTGGATCTTGCCGGTCGCTGTCTTGGGCAACTCCTTCACAAACGCGATCTGGCGCGGGTACTTGTAGGGCGCGAGCTTGTCTTTCACGAAGGCCTTGAGTTCGTCCTCGGTGGCTTTTTCTCCGTCCTTGAGCACCACAAAGGCCTTGGTCTTGGTCAAACCATCGGCGTCCTGGATGCCGATCACCGCAGCCTCCAGCACCGCATGGTGCTGCACCAGCGTGGCCTCGACCTCGAAGGGGCTCACATAGATGCCGCTGACCTTGAGCATGTCGTCGCTGCGCCCGCCATAGGTGTAGGTGCCATCGGGATTGCGGACGTACTTGTCGCCACTCTTGGTCCACGAGCCCCGGAAGGTGTCGCGGCTCTTTTCACGGTTGCCCCAGTACATCAGGGCCGCCGAGGGGCCCTTGATGTAGAGATCGCCCAACTCGCCATCGGGCACGAGCGCACCGTCGTGGTCGCGCAACTCGACCTCATAGCCCGGCACCGGCCAGCCGGTGGTGCCGTAACGTACGTCGTCGGGCTTGTTGGACAGGAAGATGTGCAGCATCTCGGTCGAGCCTATGCCGTCGACGATCTTGACGCCGAAATGCTCGGTGAAGCGCTCGCCCAGATCGCGCGGCAGCGCCTCACCGGCCGAGGACACAAGGCGCAGCGCCACCTGTTCGCGCGTTGGCAGGTGCGGGTTGGCCAACATGCCGGCAAAACCCGTGGGCGCACCGTAGAACACCGTCGGCTTGACGCCGCCCACACCGCCGGTCATGCGCTTGAACGTCGCCTCCGGCGTCGGCCGCTCGGCCATCAGAATAGTGGTCGCTCCCACGCCCATGGGAAAGGTCAGCCCATTGCCCAGACCGTAGGCGAAGAACAGCTTTGCGGCCGAGAAGCAGACGTCGTTTTCCGCCAACCCGAGGACGCGCTTGGCGTACAGCTCCACCGTCCAGTACGGATTCGCGTGCGAATGCACCGCGCCCTTGGGGCGACCGGTGGAGCCTGAGGAGTAAAGCCAGAACGCCGGATCGTCGGGATGTGTGGCCGCCGGGTGCGGCAGCGGAGCCTGTGCCGCGAGGAAGGCGTCAAACGCCAGTTCGCCGAAATCCAATGGCGCGACCGGGCGCGAGACGATCACCTTCTGCACCTCGTGATCTGCCTTTACCAGCGCGCCCTTGATGGCCGGCAGCAGCGCGCCACTGGTCAATATCGCCTGCGCGCGCGAGTGCTCCAGCATGTAGGCGTAGTCGTCGGCCGTCAGCAGGGTATTGACTGCCACCGGCACCGCGCCGGCATAGATGGCACCGAGAAAGGCCACCGGCCAGTCAGTCACGTCCTGCATCGCCAGCAGAACGCGCTCTTCACGCTTGACGCCCAGCGCACGCAGGCCCGCGGCGCACTGGCGCACGCGCTGCTCGAGCGCGCCGTAGCTCAGTTGCTCGGTGTCGTCGATGAAGGCCGCACGCTGGGCGCGCCCCGCATTGACCTGCAGCAGGTGCGCCGCAAAGTTGAAGATCGTCGGTGGCGCAGCCACCTCAGGTGCGTTGGCGGCCAAATCCGTTGTCATGTTGGTTCCCTTCAGACTTGCCGTGGGTCAGAGTGCGCCGAGCACTTCGGGCGCGCCCTGGATGGCCACGCGGCGATGGTAAAAATCAAGGGCGCGCAGACCGCCCAGCTCGGCACCGCCACCGGCGCGCCCAGGCCCGCCATGCATCGACTGCGGCATGGCGTTGCCATGCCCCGTATGCGTCGTGGCACACGCCGGGCTGACCACATGCACGCGGCCATGCAACGGTGCCAGTTGCAGCGCAGTGTGCGCCAGCAGCGGCGCGTCATCGCCATACAGCGACGCCACCAGCGAGCCCTGACCGCGTGCCACCTGCGCCACCGCCTGTGCCACGTTGGCGTAGGGCAGCAACGTGGCCACCGGGCCGAAGACCTCGACCTCGTGCACCACGGCATTGGCCAGTACGGCATCAGGCGTGGCTAGGCCGAACAGCGTGGGCCCGACACAGCAGGCCACAGCCGGATCGGCATCGACCAGCGCCGCGCTGCTGCCGTCGTGCAGCACCTGCGCCGCACCGCGCAGGGTGGCGATGCCCTCACGGATGCTCCCCAGCTGCGCCCGGCTCACAAGCGAGCCCATGCGCACGCTCTCGTTGCGCGGATTGCCCACCACCGTTTTGGCCAGCCGCGCGCCGACGGCCTGCGCCACCGCATCGAAAGATGCAGCCGGCACGAAGGCGCGGCGGATTGCGGTGCATTTCTGCCCGGCCTTCTGCGTCATCTCACGCGCCAGCTCCTTCACGAACAAATCGAACGCCGGCGTTCCAGGCGCCGCATCGGGCAGCAGCACGGCGCTGTTGATGCTGTCGGCCTCAATGTTCACGCGCACCGAGTACTGAGCCACGGCCGGATGGCTGCGCAAAAGCGCGGCAGTATCGGCCGAGCCGGTAAACGACAGCACATCCTGCGGCGCGAGCGCATCCATCAACCCGGCCGAGCTGCCGCAGACGATGGACAGCGCGCCTGCCGGCAGCACGCCGGCATCGACCACGTCCTTGACCATGCGCTGCGTCAGCCAGGCGGTGGCCGTGGCGGGTTTGACCACCACCGGCACGCCGGAGAGCAGCGCGGGCGCCGCCTTTTCCCACAACCCCCACGAGGGGAAATTGAAGGCATTGATGAACAGCGCCAAGCCATCGACCGGCACGCGGATATGGCGCGTGGCAAACGAGCCATCCTTGGCCAGCGATTGCGCCTCGCCATCAGGCAGAAAATGCCCCTCGGGCAGACCCGCAGCCAGCTTGGCATAGGTGCTGAGCGTGTAGATGGCGCCATCGACGTCGATGCCGGTGTCCGCCTTCACAGTGCCGGAGTTGGCCGTGGATATGTCGTAGTACGCATCGCGGTTGGCCTGCAGCACCTTGGCCACTGCCACCAGCAATTCACCGCGCTGACGATAGTTCAGCGCGCGCAGCGCGGCCCCGCCCTGTTCTCGCGCAAACGCAAAGCCGGCGGCCAGATCCAGGCCGGTGGCATCCACGCGCACCAGCTCGTTGCCCAGGACAGGGTCAAACAAGGCCGTGCCGACGCCGCTGCCAGCCTGCCAACGCCCGCCCAGATAATTGGAAAGAAGCTCAGTCATTGAGTCGCCTTACAAGAATTGAATCTGTCCCGCCGGCAGCAGATACAGCACCAGCGCGCGCCCGCCGGTCACCGTCGGCGCATGCTGGCTGCCGGGGCCATAGACCACCCAACCGGCACCATGGCCGTCAAACTGCGCGCCGTCGGAAAGCGGCATCACCAGATCGATCTCGCCGCCCGGATGCACATGCTGCGGCCCGGCGATGGACTCCATGTCCACCACATCCACCGAAAAACCCTGCAGATCGTCCGCGGGCTTGAAGATGCGGCCGTAGCGGATGCCGCCGCCTTCGCGGTTGCACAGCCAGCCGTCGTGCACGCCCGCCTCGCAGGTGGCCTGCAACTGCCTGAAACTGTCCGACAGCGGGCCATGCTCGGTATTGAGCCAATCGGCAAGGCGGCTGTCGAGCGGCTTGCCGGCGATCTGTTGAGCCAAGGCAGCAATCTGGCTGCGCAGTTGTTCAGCGGTCATGAACACTCCAAGTGAGAAGGCTGTGCACCGCCGCTCGTGCTTGCAGTTTGGCGGCAGATGCATTATTGTGCGTTCGTTATCTTACCCACCACCACCGCTGTGTCAAGCAATATAATGCCTGAATCAGGGATTTCCCTAGTCTCCGGCACGCCTGAGCCACCCCATTCGGGCGCAAAGCGGGCCTCGGCCGCCACCAAATTCGCCAAGGAAGGCGACGCTTTTCTGGCGCAGCTGGGTGAGCGCGTGCGCACCTTGCGCTCGCGCCGCGGTTTCACACGCAAGGCCGTGGCGCATCTGGCCGGTGTCAGCGAACGCCATCTGGCCAACCTGGAGTACGGCCAGGGCAATGCCTCCATCCTGATCCTGCTGCTGATCTCACGGGCGCTGCAGTGTTCGATGGCCGAGCTGCTGGGCGACGTCACCACCAGCAGCCCCGAGTGGTTGCTCATCCGCGAAATGCTGGCGGGCCGCGACGAGGCCAGTCTGCACAAGGCGCGCGTGGCCATCGGCGATCTGCTGGGGACTGGCGGCGCGCAAGGCGAGGGCGCACGCCCACGCAGCCACCTGGTGGCGCTGATTGGCCTGCGCGGCGCCGGCAAGAGCACGCTGGGCAGCCTGCTGGCGCAGGATCTCGGCTTCCCGATGATCGAGCTCAGCCGCGAGATCGAAAAATTCGCCGGCTGCAGCGTCAGCGAAATCCAGGGGCTCTACGGCCAGGCCGCCTACCGGCGCTACGAGCGCCGGGCCCTGGAAGAGGCCATCCAGATCTACCCCGAGGCGGTGATCGCCACCCCGGGCGGCATCGTCTCCGATCCAGCCACCTTCAATCTGCTGCTGGCGCACTGCACCACCATCTGGCTCAAGGCCACGCCGGAAGATCATATGCGCCGCGTGGCAGCACAAGGCGACATGCGCCCGATGGACGCCAGCCATGAAGCCATGGCCGACCTGCGCTCCATCCTGGCGGGGCGCTCGGCCTTCTACGCCAAGGCGGAATGGCAGCTCGATACCAGCGCTCAGCCGCAAGAAAAAACCTTTCTTTTGTTGCGCGACAAGGTACGCGCCCTGCTTCAGTTCGCACATGCAACATAAGGCAACTCTTTGACACGCACAAAAATGCATTCGACTGCATATTCCGCTTGACATACGCTGATATATGCATAATAATGCGCTTCATCGCCCTTGTTGAACCCCTCTCTTTCGGAGCCCGCCGTGACGCAGAACCCCACTTTTCGAGTTGAATACCAAACCCATCCCACCCAGTACAAGCACTGGAAGCTGAGCTTTGATGGCGCGGTTGCCACGCTGTCGGCCGATTTCGCCGAAGACGGCGGTCTGCGTCCCGGCTACAAGCTCAAGCTCAACAGCTACGACCTGGGGGTCGACATCGAGCTCAACGACGCGCTCAACCGCATCCGCTTCGAGCACCCGGAGGTGCGCACCGTGGTCGTCACCAGCCTCAAGGACAAGGTGTTCTGCTCGGGCGCCAACATCTTCATGCTGGGCTTGTCCAGCCACGCCTGGAAGGTGAATTTCTGCAAGTTCACCAACGAAACGCGCAACGGCATGGAGGATTCCTCGCGCCACAGCGGGCTCAAATTCCTCGCTGCCGTCAACGGCGCCTGCGCCGGCGGTGGCTACGAGCTGGCCCTGTCGTGCGATGAAATCCTGCTGGTGGACGACCGCTCCAGCAGCGTCAGCCTGCCCGAGGTGCCGCTGCTGGGCGTGCTGCCCGGCACCGGCGGCCTGACGCGCGTGACCGACAAGCGCCACGTACGCCACGACCTGGCCGACATCTTCTGCACCACCAGCGAAGGCGTGCGCGGGCAAAAGGCCGTCGATTGGCGCCTGGTGGATGCCATTGCCAAGCCGGCGCAGTTTGCCGCCAAGGTGGCGGAGCGCGCCCAGGCGCTGGCCGCGCAGAGCGACCGCCCGGCGGGTGCCAAGGGTGTCGAACTCACGCCGCTCAACCGCAGCATCGAAGCGGATGCACTGCGCTACAGCCACATCAGCGTCGAAATCCAGCGCGAGCAGCGCGTCGCCACCTTCACGGTGCGCGCACCCGAAGGCGCCCAGCCGGGCGACATCGTCGGCATTGAGGCCGCGGGCAGCCAGTGGTATCCGCTGCAACTCGCTCGCGAGCTCGACGACGCGATCCTGCAGATGCGCACCAACGAGCCGACCATAGGCACCTGGCTGATCAAGACCAGCGGCAGCCTGGACGCCGTTGCGGCGATGGACAAATCCTTGCTGGCGCACAAGAACCACTGGCTGGTGCGTGAAACGCTGGGCCTGCTGCGCCGCGTGTTCAGCCGCCTCGACGTGTCCTCGCGCAGCCTGTTCGCGCTGGTCGACGAAGGCTCGTGCTTTGGCGGCAGCTTTCTCGAACTCGCCTTGGCCTGCGACCGCATCTACCACCTGGCGCTGCCGGATGCGCCCGAGAAGGCACCGAAGATCAGCGTCGGCGAGCTCAATTTCGGCCAATACCCCATGGCCACCGACCAGAGCCGCCTGGCGCGGCGCTTCTACGACGAAGCCGCGCCGCTTGCCGCCGTGCGCGCACGCATCGGCCAAGCGCTGGATGCCGATGCCGCGCTGGCGCTGGGCCTCGTCACCAGCGCACCCGACGATATCGACTGGGCCGATGAAACCCGCATTGCCATCGAAGAGCGCGTCGCCATGAGTCCCGACGCCCTGACCGGCATGGAAGCCAATCTGCGCTTCAACGGCACGGAGAACATGGTCACCCGCATCTTCGGCCGCCTGACCGCCTGGCAGAACTGGATCTTCCAGCGCCCCAACGCCGTCGGCGAGAAGGGTGCGCTCAAGGTCTACGGCAAGGGCGACAAGGCCGCCTTCGACTGGAACCGCGTCTGATCAAGGGGAGGTTTGACGTTGAGCGTTGAGCGTTTGGCGTGAACCTCCCTTTTCCGCAATAAACGCTCAACGCCCAACCTGCAACGCAATTCCTACCTTCCAAGGAGCATCTCATGAGCATCGACTACAGCCAGAAGATCCCCAACAACGTCAACCTCAACGAAGACCGCACGCTACAGCGCGCGCTCGAGGCCTGGCAGCCCAACTTCCTCTCGTGGTGGGGCGACATGGGTCCGGACGGTTCGCACGGCTTTGACGTCTACCTGCGCACCGCCACCAGCGTGGATCCGCAGGGCTGGGCGCACTTTGATTACGTCAAGATGCCCGACTACCGCTGGGGCATCTTCCTGAACCCGGCCGAGCAGGACCGCAAGATCCACTTCGGCGACCACCTGGGCGAAGCCGCCTGGCAGGACGTGCCTGGCGAGCACCGTGCCAACCTGCGCCGCATCATCGTGACGCAGGGCGATACCGAGCCCGCCAGCGTCGAGCAGCAGCGCCACCTCGGCCTGACGGCGCCCAGCATGTACGACCTGCGCAACCTGTTCCAGGTCAACGTCGAAGAGGGCCGCCACCTGTGGGCCATGGTCTATCTGCTGCACAAATACTTCGGGCGCGACGGCCGCGAGGAAGGCGAGGCGCTGCTCGAGCGCCGCAGCGGCAACGAGGACAACCCGCGCATCCTGCAGGCCTTCAACGAGAAGACGCCCGATTGGCTCAGCTTCTTCATGTTCACCTACTTCACCGACCGTGACGGCAAGTTCCAGCTCTGCGCGTTGGCCGAGTCGGGTTTTGATCCGCTGGCCCGCACCACGCGCTTCATGCTGACCGAAGAGGCGCACCACATGTTCGTTGGCGAGCAGGGCGTGAGCCGCGTCGTGCAGCGCACCTGCCAAGTGATGAATGAGCTCAAGACCGACGACGTGAAGACGCTGCGCAACGCCGGCGTGATCGACCTGCCGACCATCCAGCGCTACCTGAACTTCCACTACAGCGTCACCATCGACCTGTTCGGCGCCGACGAATCGAGCAATGCCGCAACCTTCTACTCGACCGGTCTCAAGGGTCGCTTCGAGGAAGGCAAGCGCGTCGACGACCACCTGCTCAAAGATCAGACCTACAAGATCCTCAACGTGGTCGACGGCCAGCTCCAGGAGAAGGACGTCCCGATGCTCAACGCGCTCAACGAAGTGCTGCGCGACGACTACATCAAGGATTCGGTTGCCGGCGTGAGCCGCTGGAACCGCGTCATCGAGAAGGCCGGCATCCCGTTCAAGCTGACAGTGCCGCACAAGGCCTTCAACCGCAAGATCGGCGCCTTGGCCGGGTTGCACGTGAGCCCGGAAGGCAAGGTCATCAGCGAAGCCGAGTGGAACGCCCACGTCCGCGAATGGCTGCCCTCGGCCGAAGACCGTGCCTACGTCACCAGCCTGATGGGCCGCGTGGTCGAACCGGGTAAATTCGCCAACTGGATCGCGGCGCCGGCGATCGGCATCAACCGCCAGCCGGTGGATTTCGAGTACGTGCGTTTCAATTGATGTATAAAAATGGCTGCAGCGCTTGCCAGTCAAGCGCTGGCAGCTATTTTTTTTGAAGTTAGGAGATGAATATGGGCATGCCTGAAACTGCACTCATCAAGCAGCACCTGATCGACCCGGAAATCTGCATCCGCTGCGGCGCCTGCGAGGCGGCCTGCCCGATCGACGCCATCACCCATGACGACCGCAACTACGTCGTCGACGTCAACATCTGCGAGCACTGCATGGCCTGCGTGCCGGTCTGCCCCACGGGCGCGATCGACAACTGGCACAACGTGCCGCGCTCGCTCGCCTATACGCTGGAGCAGCAGTTCAGCTGGGACCAACTCCCGGCGCTGCTGACCGAAGCCCAGCTGGCCGAGTTCGGCGCAGCCGACATGGCCATCGACGCGCCGCTGACGCAAAAGGAAGAAGCGGCGCAGGTAGCGGCGGCGGCCGAACCCGATCCCTCGGGCGAGACGCCGTTTGATTCCAGCGCCTACAACTCGACCCTGCCGCCCTGGTCCGGCGCGCATGCCTACACCAACCTCTACGGCCCGCGCGCCGCGCAAAAGACCGCCACCGCCACCGTCACCGGCACGCTGCGCGTGACCGAGGTGGGCAAGGAGTACGACACGCACCACATCGTGCTTGATTTCGGCGCCATGCCGTTCCCGGTCCTCGAAGGCCAGTCCATCGCCGTGCTGCCACCGGGCCTGGACGCCCGCGGCAAGCCGCACGTGCCGCGCCAGTACAGCATTGCCAGCCCGAGGAACGGCGAGCGCCCGGGTTTCAACAACATCAGCCTGACGATCAAGCGCGTGCTGCAGGACTACGACGGCAACCCGGTGCGCGGCGTCGCCAGCAACTACATGTGCGACCTCAAGGTGGGCGACAAGGTCGAGATCATCGGCCCCTTCGGCAACAGCTTTCTGATGCCCAACCACCCCAAGAGCCACATCGTGATGATCTGCACCGGCACCGGCAGCGCACCGATGCGCGCCATGACCGAATGGCGCCGGCGCCTGCGCAAGAGCGGCAAGTTCGAAGGCGGCAAGCTGATGCTGTTCTTCGGTGCGCGCACCAAGGAGGAACTGCCCTACTTCGGCCCTTTGCTGAGCCTGCCCAAGGATTTCATCGACATCAACTTCGCCTTCAGCCGCACGCCGGACGCGCCCAAGAAATACGTGCAGGACCTGATGCGCGAACGCGCGGCCGACCTGGCGCCGCTGCTTGCCGACCCCAACGCCTATTTCTACGTCTGCGGCCTCAAAAGCATGGAGGAAGGCGTGATGCTTACCCTGCGCGACGTGGCCGTGCAAGCCGGGTTGAACTGGGACGAGATCGGCGGCGCACTCAAGCGCGAAGGCCGCCTGCATCTGGAAACCTACTGATGGACACGCTGCAGATCACCCACCCAGCGCCTGGCGTGGCCCAGGTGCTGATGAACCGCCCGGCGGTCTTCAACGCGTTCGACGAGGCCATGATCGGCGAACTCGACACCGCCTTTGCACAACTGGCGCAGGACAACGCGGTGCGCGTCATCGTGCTCGCGGGCAGTGGCAAGCACTTCAGCGCCGGGGCCGATCTGCAGTGGATGCAGCGCGCCTCGCTCGCCGACCACGACTGGAACCTGCAGGATGCGCGGCGCTTTGCCGCCATGCTGTCGCGCATCGAGCAAAGCCCCAAGCCCACCATCGCGCGCATCCAGGGTGCGGCACTCGGCGGTGGCGTGGGCCTGGCCTGCGCCTGCGACATTGCGATCGCCGCCGACAACGCCAGCTTTGCCGTCAGCGAAGCCAAGTTCGGCATCATCCCCTCGGTCATCGGGCCCTATCTGCTGAACGCCGTCGGGCGGCGGCAGGCGCGACGCCTGGCGCTCACCACCACACGCATCCAGGCCGGCGAGGCGCTGGCCATCGGCATGGTGCAGCAGGTCGTGGCGCTGGATGCGCTCGATGCGGCCGTGCAGCAGGCCGTGGCGGATTTGCTGATTGGCGGCCCGCAGGCCCAGGTGGAAATCAAGCGGCTGTACGATCAGCTCCCCCGCGGACCGGTAACGGCCGAGGCACGCGAGCTGACGGCGCAGACCATCGCCCGCGTGCGCGGCACGGATGAAGCGCGCGAAGGCTTCACCGCCTTCCTCGCCAAGCGCGCCGCCTCCTGGAATCCACACCACACAGCACAATGACCACCAGCAAGCAAGACATCCTCCTGATCGGCGTCGGCGTCATGGGCCAGGGCATCGCCCAGGTCGCGGCGCAGGCCGGGCACCGCGTGTTCCTCTTCGACACCTTCGAAGGCGCCGCGGTCAAGGCACGCGAGAAGATCGCCACCACCTTCACCAAGCTGGTCGAAAAAGCCAAACTCACGCAGCAGGACGCCGATGCCACACTGGCGCGCTTGCTGCCCATCCAGACTCTCGCCGAAGGCAAGACCGCTCTGCTCGCGATTGAAGCGGTTGTCGAGCGCCTCGATGTCAAACACAGCCTGTTCCAGCAGCTCGAAGACCTGCTGCCCGAAGGTGCGATCCTGGCCACCAACACCTCGTCGATCAGCGTCACCGCCATCGGTGCCGGTCTCAAGCGCCCCGAGCGCCTCGTCGGCATGCACTTCTTCAACCCCGCGCCGCTGATGAAGCTGGTCGAAGTTGTGCACGGCCTGCGCACCGATAAGGCCATCGCGGCCGAGGTCGAGCAACTCGCGCGCGCCTGGGGCAAGACCCCCGTGCATGCACGCAGCACGCCGGGCTTCATCGTCAACCGCATCGCCCGCCCCTACTACGCCGAGGCGCTGATGCTGCTGCAAGAGCAGGCGCTGGCGCCTGAAGCGCTCGATGCCGTGCTGCGCGCCGCGGGCTTTCGCATGGGCCCGTGCGAGCTGATGGACCTGATCGGGCTCGATACCAACTACGCCGTCACCAAGACTGTGTTCGAGGCCAATTTTTATGACCGGCGCTTCACCCCCAGCCTGGTCCAGCGCGAGCTGGTCGAGGCCGGCCAGTTCGGGCGCAAGAATGGTCGCGGTTTCTACGTCTACCCTGAAGGCGCACCAGCACTGGCTCCCTGCCCGGTGGCGCCGCCCGCTGCAGGCAGCACGGTGGTCGTGCATGGCAGCGGCACGGTGGCCGATGCACTGGCGGTTGCCGCCAAGGGCTTCACCGTCTCGCGCGTGCCCACGAGCAATTGGGTCGGTCTGCAGTTGGGCAGTCTGCAACTGCGCCAGACCGATGGCCGCTCCGCCTGGCAGATCGCCCGCGCCGAAGGCCTGGCGCAGCTTGCCGTCTTTGACGAATTGCCAACGGTGGCGGGGGGCGCCATCGCCTTTGCCACCACCGGCGCAGCCAGCGCTGCGCATGCCGCCGGGGTGCTGCAGGCGCTGGGCTGGCAGCCAGTGCCGATGCAGGATGCCCCCGGCCTTGTCGTCGCCCGCACGCTTGCCATGCTGGTCAACGAAGCGGCCGACGCCGTGCAGCAAGGCGTGTGCACGCCCGACGGCGCCGACGCCGCGATGAAGCTGGGCGTGAACTACCCCGCAGGCCCGTTCGAGTGGCTGCAGCGGCTGGGCCGCTCCCGCGTCATCGGGCTGATCGAGGCGCTGGACGCCTGCTACCGCGGCGAACGCTACCGCATCAGCCCCTGGCTGCAGCGTGCAGGTGCGGCATGAGCATCTGCATCGAACCCACCACCGCTGGCGTGGTCGAGGTCGTCTTCGGCCCGGCCGGTGAGCTGCCCGTCTGCACCAGCGCCGACCACACGCGCCTGGCCACGCTCTGGGGTGAGCTGGCCCAAGACCCGCAATGCCGCGTGATCCTCGTGCGCAGCGAAGGCAAGGGCTTTTCCGCTGGCGGCGACATGGCACTGCTCCAAGACATGCTGGAAAGTGAAGCCAAGCGCATGCGCGTGATGCACGAGGCCCGCGCCATCGTGCAAGGCATGATGGATTGCGACCTGCCCATCATCAGCGCCATCCACGGCGCGGCTGCGGGCGCCGGTGCGGCCGTCGCGCTGATGGCCGACATCTCGATCGCCGCCGAGAACGCCAAGATCATCGACGCGCACACCAAGCTCGGCGTCGCTGCGGGCGACCATGCGGCCGTCATCTGGCCACTGCTCTGCGGCATGGCCAAGGCCAAATACCACCTGCTCACCTGCCAACCGGTGACGGGGGCCGAAGCCGAGCGCATCGGCCTTGTCAGCCTGGCCGTGCCCCAGGGCGAACTGCTGGAGCGCGCCCGCGCCACCGCGGCCGAGCTTGCAGGCGGCAGCCGCGCCGCGCTCGGCCACACCAAGCGCAGCCTGAACCACTGGCTGCGCGCCGCCTGGCCGGCGTTCGAGCATTCGCTGGCGCTGGAATTCCTGGGTTTTGCCGGCAGCGACGCACGCGAAGGCGTAGCGGCCTTCACCGAAAAGCGCCCGGCGCGCTTTGCCTGAAAGGCGCAGCAGCCATGAAATACGCAGAATTTGAGGTCGGCCAGGTGCTGCACGCAGGCCCCTACACGGTCACCGAGCCGGAAATCCTCGCCTTCGCCAAACAGTGGGATCCACAGTGGTTTCACACCCAGCCCGAGGCGGCGGCCACGGGCCCCTTCAACGGCCTGATCGCGAGCGGCTGGCACACCTGCGGCATTGCCATGCGCCTGGCCGTCGACGCCTTCCTGGCTGGTTCCGAATCCTATGTCTCCCCCGGTCTGGACAACATCCGCTGGCTGCACCCGGTGCGCCCCGGCGACACGCTGCGCCTGGCCATCACCATCGTTGAAAAACGCACTACGAAATCAGGCCTTGGCCTGCTGCGCTGGGACTGGGAGATGGCCAATCAGAAGGGCGATCTGGTGCTGGAAATCAAGGCGGCGAATCTGTTCAAGATCTGATACGGCTTTGCATTCAAACGCAGAACGCGGCGGGAAGCTGCAGATTCACAGCGCCTTGAGCTTGGTGTCTATCTTCGCGCGAAGAGCGGCATCGGTCACGGCCCGTGACGCAAACTCCAACACCTTGCGCGCCTCATCCTTACGCTGGTCGGCCAGATACAGGTCGCCCAGTTTGAGCCATGCCCCGGCCGCACCGTTGGCGTCACCATTCGCCTCCTGAACCCGCGCCAGGGTATCGAGCACGGTGGTGTTGTCCGGCGCTGATTTCTCTGCCCGGCGCGCCAGCGAGAGCGCCTCGGGCTTCTTGCCCGCATTCAAGCGCAGCAACGCCAGGTTATTCAAGCTCTGCCAATGCGACGGCGCATTCTTGATGGCCTGCTCGTAGTGTTTGGCGGCCGCTGCCTTGTCGCCCGAGCCTTCTTCAAGCATGCCGACCATGAAGGCCGCGTCTGCATCACCGGGCGCCAGCTCCAGCCGCTTGCGCGCCTGCTCCAGGGCTCCCCGCGTGTCTCCAAGGCGCAGCAACACCATGGTCATGTTGGCACGCAACACCGGGCTGTTGGGCGTTTGCTCGCTGGCGCGTGCAAAGACATCACGGGCTTTTTCATACAAACCCATGCTCGCATAAAGCTGCCCCGCTCTTCCAAGCGTGTCGGTGTCGGGCTGGCGCTGCGGCTGCACCAGCTGCTCGAGCCGCGCCTGTGCCGCCTTCCCCGAGCCTGCCAAGGCTTCGCTGGCTGCAAGCTCGATTTGCGGTGCAGGGTCCTTGGGTGCCAGCCTGGCGGCCTCGGTCAGGGTCTTGATGGATGCGTCAAGGCGATCCAGCGCGCGATAGGCGCGCCCCTGGCCCACCAACGCCGGTACATCCTTGGCAAGGCCTTTCGTTGCCAGTACGGCCTTGAACCGGTCGGCTGCCTTGGTGGCATTGCCCGTTGCCAGCCAGGCATCACCAAGCACCATGAGGGCCGCAGGTGGAACCGGCTTGGCGTCGCTCGCAGCCTTGTCCCAATAGTCCAGCAGCTTCAACGCCTGCTCTGGTTGCCCGTTACGCACATACAGGCGCCCCAGATCCACACGCAGTCCGGCGGCTGTCTCGGGCATACCGGCAATGCCCTTCTTGAGATGCTCTATGGCAGGCTGGAGCGCACCATGCTGCGCCAGATACAGACCGATACGCTGGTTCACCAGTCTGTCATCGGGGGCAGATTTTAGCGCTTCGCGGTAAAATGAGATCGCCTTTTCCGGCTCTCCCATCGCGGTCGCGATGTCTCCCAGTTTTATCCAGGCCGTGTATTGGCCGGCGTTGAGTTTGATTGCCTGCTGCAATGCCTCAATCGCCTGGGGCACCTTGTCCTGCAGCGCCAGCGCCACGCCCAGGACTTCATGGGCGGCGGCTGAGTCAGACGACTCCTTGATCACCTTGCGTGCCAATTTTTCAGCATCCGCCGACTTGCCCGCCTGGATCAGTTTAAGCGCATCGTCCAGCGGTCCGGGTTGAGCTGCCGGTTTTTTTGTACCCACCACCGCACCCGTCAAATTTATCGATGCCGCATGTGCCTGCGGCACAAGCAACAACAGGGACATGACAAGTGTCAAAGCCAGAAGCACGCGCGATGGGAGCATGAAGACCTCTAGGAATGAATTCGCAGGCGGGGCGAACTGCAAAAAACAATGGGGCGGCAAAAGCCACCCCATTGTGCTTCAGAGATTTGTCCCGATCAGCCGCGGCGGCGACGACGCAGGAAAGAGCCGCTCACACCCAGCGCGCCCAGCAGCATGGGCAAGGCACCCGGCAGCGGTACGGAAGAAACCGGGGCAGCGGCCACCGTGATGCTGTCCGTCTCCAGCGCTACGCGGCCACCATCGACGAAGGCGCCGACGCCGAAATCAAAGGTGCCGGCAGCTATGCCCGTGAAGGTCACGTCAAAAGTAAAGACGCGGTCTTCGGAACGATCCCAAGACCCGGTGTAGGAAACCGGGTTGAAGCTCACGCCCACTCCGCCCGAAGAGCCGACAAGACCCAGCGAAACGTTGGAATAGGTTGCGAACGAATCTCCTATCGCATCCTTGATCAACTGATCGATGTCTGCACCACTGCTAATAAGGTTGAACGAGCCTCCGGTGGAAGTGGCGATGGTCGTTGCGGCGTTGCCGGTGCAGTTATTGCCTTCATAGGCGCAAGTGTTATTCATAGCCGACGTGCCGACCACAATGACTTTGACGTTGTTGTCGTTCAAGGCCGTGATGGTATTGGCCAAGGTGGGGTAGTCGCCGCCTTCGTGACCCGGTGCATCACCGAACTGGACGATGAAACGGTTGGAGCCTTCACGCCAATCCGTGGCCTCTGCCTGCTGCTTGAGAGCAATTAGATTGGCTTCAGGGGTGTCACCGCCGCCACTGGCTCCCCAGGCGTTGATGCCTGCCTGTACCGCAGACGTGTCGGACGTCAGTGCTTGATTGACCTTGGTGGTGTACGAGTCGAATCTGTCTTTGTATTCACTGGCGCCGAACTGGGCATCCCCAAACCCTGAGAGACCGCTCATGATGGCGGTCGCATTGGATTTCACCGTGCTGTTGATGCCACCCATCGAACCGGTGGTGTCGGCAATGAACTTCACATCCACGAGCGCCGAGGTCGGGCTTCCCTTGGAGATGACCACCGTCTTGGTGATCGTGACGGACTCACCGATACCCAATGTCGTCGAATAGGTCGATGGCGAAATGGAATCTGCCATGGCCATGCTGCTGGCCAGTGCAAAGCTGGCCGCCACGCCCAGCATGCGAATAACGTTTTTCATGGACGCCTCTCTTGTGATAGACGGTTGCAATAATGAGGGAGCCAATTCATCCGCACAATAGTTCCATCGGACTAATGTGGTGGTTCGACAGAGTACGTATATCAGTAAATATTTGAAATGTGTCTGTTTCATTGCTTCTTCATAACCAGACAACCTGCTATACATTCCTTGACGCACCACCCCGTTCAAGAGGCTCCCGTGTCCATCCCATCCCTTCTGAAATCCACCATCGCGGCGCTGGCGTTGGTGGCCGGCACCGCTGTTTTCGCCCAGGGCACGCCCATCAACGCCGCTGCGTTTGACGCACTGGTGGCGCAAGGCCCCGTGGCCGACGCGGCCACCATCGCATCGAGCACCTGGGCCAGCAAGATCAAGCAGGCCGGCCTGCTGCGCCTGGGCGGCACGCGCACCTCCAATCTGTTTTCGCTGCTGAACGAGAAAGACGGCAGGATGCGCGGCTTTGATGCGGGCCTGGCCGACCTCATCGCCCGCTACATCCTGGGCGATGGCGCAAAAACCCAGTTCACGCAGGTGAACTCTTCCACGCGCGAGCAAATTCTCATCAACGATCAGGTGGACATGGTGATCGCCACCTACTCCATCACTCCCGCGCGCGCCGAGAAGATCGACTTCGCCGGCCCTTACTACACCTCGCAGGCCGGGGTGCTGGTCAAGGCGGGCAACACCACCATTCAGTCGGTCAACGACCTGGCCGGCAAAAAAGTGGCGACGCAGGCCGGTTCCACCGGGCCGGCCATCCTGGCGCAATTCGCCCCCAAGGCGCTGGTGCAGGAATTCCAGACCCACCAGGAAGCGCTGGACGCGCTGCGCCAGGGCCGCGTGCAGGCCTATGTGACCGACTACACGCTGCTGCTCACCGCGATCAGCCTGGGCAGCGGCGACGCCAAGCTGGCAGGCGCGCCCTTTGGTGCGCCAGACCCCTATGGCATCGGCCTGCCCAAGGGCTCGGACGGCGTGGCCTTCCTCAATGGTTTTCTGAAGAAGCTGGCGGCCGACAGCACCTGGGCCAGGCTGTGGACGATCTCCATCGGCGAGCGCACCGGCAGCGCCGCCGTGCCAGCACCGCCAGCCCTGCCCTGATCCACCGGCAATGGGCGAGGTTTCCCGGCTGCTGGCCGACTACGGGCCTGCCTTCGGGCAGGCCCTTTGGTTGACCTGGAAGCTCACGGTGCTGTCCTTCGTGCCCGGCTTTTTGCTGGGCGTGCTGGTGACGGTGCTGCGCCTGCTGCCGCTGCCGCCGCTGCGCTGGGCACTCACCGCCTATGTCGAGGTCTTTCGCAACATCCCCAGCGTGGCGCTGCTGATTTTCATCGTCTTCGCGCTGCCCGATCTGGAGCTGGTGATCGACTACGAGCCCAGCGTCATCCTGACCCTGGCGCTGGTCGGCTCAGCCTTCACGGCGGACTATTTGCGCGCCGGTATCGCCACCGTCGCCAGCGGCCAGGTCGAGGCCGCCCTCAGCCTGGGACTGCGGCCGCTGCAGGTCATCACGGCGGTGGTACTGCCGCAGGCGCTGCGCGCGATGGTGCAGCCCATGACGTCGCTGCTGATCGCGCTGATGCTCTCCACCTCGCTGGCGTCGCAGGTGCCGTTTCCGGGCCGGGAACTGACCGCGCTGGTCTCCAAAATCGCCACCGATTCGGCCGCCGGCATCCCTGCGTTCGCCATCGCGGCGGCCTTGTATGTATTCAGCGGCCTGCTCATCGCCTGGGCGGGCGCGGCGCTCGAAAAGAAGCTGCGCATACTGCGATGAGCCGCCCGCTGGAAAACCTGCTCTTTGGCGCGCCCAGCCCCCGGCTGCGGGCCGCTCAACAGGCGACAAGCGCTCTCGCCGCGCTCGCGCTGCTGGCACTGGCCGCGGCCATCGTGCTGCAGTTTCACGCAGCGGGGCAGCTCGATGCCCGCTTCTGGCAATTCTTCGCCTGGCCAACCACCTGGCCGTTTCTGGCCCAGGGCCTGCTGGGCACGCTGGCGTCCGCCGCCATGGCCGCCGTCATCGCACTGGCCCTGGGACTGGGGTTGATGCTCGGGCGCGTGGCGCGGCTGCGGCTGCTGCGCTGGCCCAGCGTGGCGGTCATCGAATTGCTGCGCGGCACGCCGACGCTGCTGCTGATTTACGTGTGCTTTCTGGTGCTGCCGCAGGCGGGCATCAAGCTCAGCACCTACTGGATGCTGACTTTGCCCATCGCCTTGAGCGCCGCCGCCGTGGTGGCCGAGGTCTACCGCGCGGGGGTGCTTGCCGTGCCACGCGGCCAAACCGCTGCAGCGCGCAGCTTGGGGCTAAGCGAAGCCCAGGTGTTTTTTTCCATCGTCTTCCCCCAGGCACTGCGCACCATCATTCCGGCGCTGGTCGCGCAACTGGTCATCGTGGTCAAGGACACCACCTTTGGCTACGTCGTCACCTATGGCGAACTGATGCAGAACGCCAAGGTGCTGATCGCCAACTACCACGCGCTGGTGCCGGTGTATCTGGTGGTGGCGCTGCTGTATTGCGGCGTGAACTACGCGCTCTCCAGGGCGAGCGTGGCGCTGCGCCCATAGCGCAACCCGCCTGAGCGCGGCATGGCGATTGCGCCTACAGTGGCGCGATGAGCAGCACACCCATCACCTTCCCCAACGCCCATGGCACACGGCTTGCCGGACGGCTGGACCAACCCGAGGACGCGCCGCGCGGCTGGGCGCTGTTTGCGCATTGCTTCACCTGTTCCAAGGACAGCCGCGCCGCGGTCTTCATCGCCCGTGCGCTGGTGGAATCGGGTTTTGGCGTGCTGCGCTTTGACTTCACCGGGCTGGGCGAGAGCGCAGGCGATTTTGCCGAGACGCATTTTTCATCGAACGTGGATGATCTCGTCGCTGCCGCCGACTGGCTGCGCGCGCGCCACGGTGCGCCCGCGCTCGTGATCGGGCATTCGCTGGGTGGCGCGGCCATCCTCGCGGCAGGCGCGCGCATCCCGGACGCCAAGGCGTTTGCCACCATAGGCGCGCCCTTCGAGCCCGGGCATGTGACGCACAACTTCGGCGCGCAGCTGCAAACGATAGAAACCGAAGGCCGTGCGACGGTGCAGCTGGGCGGACGCGCGTTCACGATAGACCGCGCCTTTCTGGACGATGTGCGCGGCCAGCGCCAGGCCGAGCGCATCCGTGCACTGCGCCGCCCGCTGATGGTGCTGCACTCCCCCATCGACACGACGGTGGACATCAGCAACGCCAGTGGCATCTTTCAGGCGGCAATGCATCCCAAGTCCTTCGTCTCGCTGGACGATGCGGACCACCTGCTTTCACGCCAGGAGGACGCACGCTACGCCGCCAGCGTGATCGCGGCATGGGCCGCGCGCTATCTGCCAGCGGCGGCACAGCCGCAGCCCGAAAACGCTGTGGCCGCAGATGGCTGGGTGCATGTGGCCGAGCGCGGCACCGGCGCCTACACCGTGGCAATTGCTGCCGGGCCGCACCACTGGCTGGCCGACGAACCCGCCAGCGTGGGCGGCGACGACCTGGGCCCCAGCCCCTACCAGATGCTGAGCGCGGCACTGGGTGCCTGCACCGCGATGACGGTGCGCATGTATGCCAATCGCAAACAGTGGCCACTGACCAAGGTGAGCGTGGTGCTGCGCCATGAGAAAGTGCATGCCAGCGACTGCGCCGAGTGCGAGACCAAGGCCGGCAAGATCGACCGCATCGAGCGCGCCATCACCTTGGAAGGCCTGCTTGACGCCGCGCAGCGCCAGCGCCTGCTGGAAATCGCCGACATGTGCCCGGTGCACCGCACGCTGCATTCCGAGGTACAGGTGGTCACGCACGAGGTGGGCACGGGCCTGCCGCAATAGCCGCACGCGCGGCAGAAATCGAGGTACAGGCGTATGCTGGTTTGGTGTGGAGGCACGGCATGAAAAACACGATTCCAGCAAGCCATGTACGCATCAAGCGCGCCTACGTGGAACCATCGCCTGATGATGGCGAACGCATTTTGATTGACCGGCTCTGGCCGCGCGGCGTCAAGAAAGAGGCCTTGCAACTGACCGAATGGAACAAGGATCTTTCGCCCAGCACCGACCTGCGCCACTGGTTCAACCACGAATACGACAAGTGGCCGGAGTTTCGCCGCCGCTACGCCGCCGAGTTGGCGCAAAGTCCAGAGCATTTCGCCGCCTTGCGTGAGCGCGCACACAAAGGCGTGATCACGCTGGTGTATGGCGCGCACGACGAAGAAGTGAACAACGCGGTGGCGATGCGCGAATACCTGTTGAGCCCGACGGGCCTCGATGTGCAATGAACGGAGAGCAACGATGGACCACGCGATTTATCCGAAGTTCGGCGACGCCGACATCGCCCGCAAGCGCCGCGAGCTGGCGCCCAAACAGCTTGAAGGCTTTCGCGCTTTCAGCGCCGCGGCCTTTGCCGAGGGCGAGCTGGATGCGAAAACCAAGCAGTTGATCGCCGTCGCGGTGGCGCATGTCACGCAGTGCCCGTATTGCATTCGCGGCCACACCGACGGCGCGCTGAAGGCCGGCGCGACTGAAGGGCAGATCATGGAAGCGATCTGGGTCGCGGCCGAAATGCGCGCGGGCGGCGCCTACGCGCACTCCTCACTGGCAATTGATCAGATGGCAGCACACCAGGACAAGACGCACCAAGCCTGAGCCGCAGCTTCAAGCGCGCGGGCTACGCGCTGACGCATCCACCTCCGCAATGCCATCGGCATCGCACCCCATGCTCGCCGCGATCCAGCGGCGCACCAGCGCGCGCCAACCGCGCGTGAGCCCGTTGCTGCACCGCTGCACAGCGCGCTCAGCATCCTGCAGGACGCCGCAGACATAGCGCCCTGCGCCGTCATCCCAGCGCAGCTTGACGCATGGCCCGGTGGTGCGGCGCGAATACAGCATGCCGAGCGGGCACGGTTCGGCCAGGCAGCACAGGCCACAGCCATTGCAGGGCGAACCGACGGGCGGCTTGGGCGGCGCGTTCACATGGCGCCAGGCGCGCTGCCAGCCTGAAGGCATGGGGCGCGCGGGTTTGTGCAAGGGTGGCATGCTTATTCAGCGCCCTGCCCATCAAAGGCGCTTTTGCGCCGTGTGCAAGATGGTCAGCACCTGCACGGTGTTGTCCTTCACGCGATAAACGGCAATGTAGTGCTTGTGCAGCACCAGTTCGCGCGTGCCGTACACCCGACCCGGCCTGCCCAGCGTGTGCTCGCGCAACAAGTTTAGTTTGTCGCGCAGTTCGCGCACAAAGCTGGCGGCGCGCACCGGATGGTCTTGGGCGATGTAGGTAGCGATCTCATCCAGACGTGCCAGCGCGCGGCGCGTCCAGCGGATGTCACGCGCCATGACGAGCAAAAACCGTGGCGACTTCTTCCTCGCTGGAGAGATCGCCCTGCTCCGCCTGGGCCAGCCCGGCTTCAATGTCCTGAATCTGCCAGCGCTGTGCGGCAACGTAGCTGCTCAAAGCCTCTACCGTGACGAAACTCTTGGTGCGCGAGGTTGCGCGTGCCAAGTCTTCAAGCTGCTGGTAGAGCTCGGAAGGCAGGCGCACATTGATGGTACGGCTGGGCAGGGTGGCGGATTCGGTCATGGCGGCGCTTTGCATTGGGTGTATTACGTTGCATTGTAGAAATGACATTGATCGTCTGCAACGCGTTTTCAACGCGCCAGCACTGGCGCCAACGCCTGTCCGGTATGGGTCTTCAGCCGCACCAATTCCTCGGGCGTACCCGCCGCTACGATGCGCCCGCCGCCCGCGCCGCCTTCGGGGCCGAGGTCGATCACCCAGTCGGCCTCGGCAATCACGTCCAGATCGTGCTCGATGACGAGCACGCTGTGGCCGCCATCGACCAGGCGGTGCAGCACGCGAATCAGCTTGTCCACGTCGGCCATGTGCAGGCCGACGGTAGGTTCATCGAGCACGTAGAGCGTGCGCGGCGTTTTCTGGCCGCGGCGCGTAACGTCATCGCGCACCTTGGTGAGTTCGGTCACCAGCTTGATGCGCTGCGCCTCGCCGCCCGAGAGCGTGGGCGAGGGCTGGCCTAGCGTCAGGTAGCCCAGGCCCACGTCTTTCAGGAGTTGCAGCGGGTGCGCGATGGCGGGCATGCTGGCGAAAAACTGGACGGCCTCATCCACCTCCATGCGCAGCACCTCGCCTATGCTCTTGCCGCGCCAGGTGACGGCCAGCGTCTCGGGGTTGAAGCGCGCGCCGTGGCAGACCTCGCAGGGCAGTTTCACGTCGGGCAGGAAGCTCATTTCGATGGTGCGCATGCCCTGGCCCTGGCAGGAGGGGCAACGGCCTTCGCCGGTATTGAACGAGAACCGCGCCGCCCCGTAACCGCGCGCCTTGGCCTCCAGCGTTTCGGCAAAGAGCTTGCGGATCAAGTCCCAGAAGCCGATGTAGGTCGCCGGGCAGGAGCGCGGCGTCTTGCCGATGGGCGTCTGGTCGACTTCGAGCACGCGATCCACCGATTCGAAGCCCGAGAGGCCGGTGCAGCCGATGAGCGGCGGTGCCTTGCCCGCATCCATCGCATCGCGCCCTGCTTTGGTCTGGCGCTGGCTAACCCAGGCGGCCACGTTGGCCAGCAGCACGTCGCGCGCCAGCGTGGATTTGCCGGAACCGGAGACGCCGGTGATGGCGACCAGGCGGTTCAGAGGCACGCGGGCGGTGAGGTGGTGCAGGTTGTGCAGGTGGGCACCATGCACGGTGAGCCATGCCTTCACTCCCTCCCCCTCTGGGGCTGAAGGCCGCAGCTCCGGTTCCGCCTGCGCGGAACCGGACGGCCTGAAGAGCGGCGGCGTCTCGCCGCCAGCACCGGGGTTGGGGTGGGGGCTAGCAGCTTCCGCATTGATAGCTGCTCGCGCTTGCTGGTCAAGCGTTAGAGGCTGATTTGATTCAAATTCATCATTGGCACCGGGTTGGCCCCCACCCCTGCCCTCCCCCAAAGGGGGAGGGAGCAAAACCGGCCGCCGCGCCTGCAAGGGGTGGCGCATCGCATGCAGCAGGTAACGCCCGGTCTGCGAATCCGCCACGGCCTCGATGTCGGCCACACGGCCCTCGGCGATCAGGCGGCCGCCGCGCTTGCCGGCGCTGGGGCCGATGTCGATCACGTGCTCCGCGGTGCGGATGGTTTCTTCGTCGTGCTCGACGACGACCAGGGTGTTGCCCTTGTCGCTCAGGCTTTGCAGTGCCCTCAAGAGGATGCGGTTGTCGCGCGCGTGCAGGCCTATGGTCGGCTCATCGAGCACGTAGCACACGCCCTGCAAATTGCTGCCAAGCTGCGCCGCGAGCCGGATGCGCTGTGCCTCGCCGCCCGAGAGGCTGGGCGCGCCGCGGTCGAGTGTGAGGTAGGACAGGCCCACCTCTTCGAGGAAGGCCAGGCGGCTCGCTATCTCGGGCAGCAGGTCGCGCGCGATCTCGGCACCGCGGCCGTCCAATTGCAAGCCCCGCACCCACGCGCGCACGTCGGCCACCGAGAGTTGCGCGATGTCGGTGATGGGCTGGCCCTCGAACAGCACCGCGCGCGCCACCGGGTTCAGCCGCGTGCCTTCACAAGTGGGGCACGGCACATCCTCCAGGTCTTCCAGCTCGGGCTCGCCAAAGGTCTTCTCGCGGCCCAGCTCGCGGTCGGGCTGCATGGACTCGGTGATCACCTTGCGCTGCGCGCGCGTGAGCTGCACGCCGGTGCCCATGCAGTCAGGGCACCAGCCGTGCTTGCTGTTGTAGGAAAACAGGCGCGGGTCGGGCTCGGCGTAGCTGGTGGCGCAGACCGGGCAGGCGCGCTGAGTGGAAAACACCTGCACGCGGCCTATGCCCGACGTGGGCCTGCCCTGCGCCAGCGCGGCTTCCAGTCCGTCAAGCTGGCTGATCACCTGCACCACACCCTTGCCCAGCGCCAGCGCCTTTTCCAACTGCTCGTGCAGCAGGGCTTCATCGGCAGGCAAAACGTCCAGGCTGAACACCGGCAGTTCGATGCTGTGCTCCTTGAAGCGATCGAGGCGCGGAAAGCCCGTCGTCGGCAGAAACTCGCCATCCACGCGCAGATGCGTGTAGCCGCGCGGGCGTGCCCAGTCGGCGAGTTCGGTATAGACGCCCTTGCGGTTGACGACCAGCGGCGCGAGCAGGCCGACGTGCTGGCCGCGGTAGTCGCGCAGCACCTGCGCGACGATGCTGTCCACGCTCTGCGGCTGCACAGCAGCGCCGTCGTGGATGCAGTGCTGCACGCCGAGCTTGACGTAGAGCAGACGCAGAAAGTGCCAGATTTCGGTCGTCGTGCCGACGGTGCTCTTGCGCCCGCCGCGCGACAGACGCTGCTCGATCGCCACCGTCGGCGGAATGCCGTAGACCGCGTCCACCTCGGGCCGGCCCGCCGGCTGGACGATGGAGCGCGCGTAGGCGTTGAGCGATTCGAGGTAGCGCCGCTGCCCCTCGTTGAACAGGATGTCGAAGGCGAGCGTGGATTTGCCCGAACCGGAAACGCCGGTGATGACGTTGAACTTGCCGCGCGGGATGTTGACCGACAGGTGCTGGAGGTTGTGCTCGCGGGCGTTGATGATCTCAATCGCGGTTGGGCGTTGGGGGTTGGGCGTTGGGCGTAAATACCCAGCCTGCACCTCCTGCACGCTGAACGCTGAACGCTGAACGCTGAACGTTTTTTCGTACTCGCGCAGCGCCTGCGCGGTGTATGAGCCCGGGTGCTGGCGCAGCTCCTCGGGCGGCCCTTCGGCCACCAGCTCGCCACCCGCATCGCCGCCATCGGGGCCGAGGTCGATCACCCAGTCGCTCGCGCGGATCACGTCGAGGTTGTGCTCGATCACGATCAGCGAATGCCCGGCATCCAGCAGCTTGCGCAGCGCGCGCATCAGCTTGGCGATGTCGTCGAAGTGCAGCCCCGTGGTCGGCTCGTCGAACAGGAAAAGCTGCCCCTTGCGTGCCACCGGCTGGTGCGACTTGGCTCGCGCGCGCGCCGCTTCGGCGAGAAAGCCGGCGAGCTTCAGGCGCTGCGCCTCGCCGCCCGAGAGCGTGGGCACGGGCTGGCCCAGGCGCACGTACTCCAGGCCGACGTCGACGATGGGCGCCAGTGCGCGCTTGACTTCTGCATCGGCGGCAAAAAGCTGCGCCGCCTCGCTCACCGTGAGCTCAAGCACATCGGCCACGTTGAGCAGCCGCCCGCCGCGCTCCACGCGCACCTCCAGCACCTCGGGGCGGTAGCGCTGGCCGTTGCAATCGGGGCAGCGCAGATACACATCCGAGAGGAACTGCATCTCCACGTGCTCGAAGCCCGAGCCGCCGCAGGTCGGGCAGCGCCCGTCGCCGCTGTTGAAGCTGAACTTGGCGGCGTTGTAGCCGCGCTCTCTGGCCAGCGGCGCGGCGGCGAAGACCTCGCGGATGCCATCCCACGCGCCGACGTAGCTCGCGGGGTTGGAGCGCGCCGTCTTGCCGATGGGCGATTGGTCAACGAAGACCGCGTCGCTCAGAAAGTCCACGCCCAGCAGCCTGTCGTGGCGGCCCGGTGCCTCCGTGGCGCGGCCAAAGTGGCGCATCAGCGCGGGCGCGAGCACGTCCTGGATCAGCGTGGACTTGCCCGAGCCGGACACACCGGTCACGGTGACCAGCCGCTGCAGCGGGAACTGCACCGTGAGGTTCTTGAGGTTGTGCTCGCGCGCGCCTTCCAGAATCAGGCGCGGCGTGGACGCCGCCACCAGCCGCTTGAAGCCCATACCGACGGATTTGCGCGCACCGAGGTAGGCACCGGTCAGCGTGTCGGCCTGGCGCAGCGCATCCACGCTGCCATCGAAGACGATCTGACCGCCGCGTTCGCCCGGGCCCGGGCCCATGTCGATCACGCGGTCGGCGCAGAGCATCACCGCCGGATCGTGCTCGGCGACGACGAGGGTGTTGCCCGCATCGACCAGGCGGCGCATCGCCACGTTGATGCGATCCATGTCGCGCGGGTGCAGGCCGATGCTGGGCTCATCGAGCACGAACAGCGTGTTCACCAGCGAGGTGCCCAGCGCCGTGGTCAGATTGATGCGCTGCACCTCGCCGCCGCTGAGGGTGCGGCTCTGGCGGTCGAGCGTGAGGTAGCCGATGCCCACGTCGCAGAGGTATTTGAGGCGGGTGGCGATTTCTTCGAGGATTTGCTGGCGCGCTTGGGCATCCGCATTGGCTCCCTCCCCCGCTGGGGCTGAAGGCTGCGGCTCCAGTTCCGCCTGCGCGGAACTGGACAGCCTGAAGAGCGGCGGCGTCTCGCCGCCAGCACCGGGGTGGGGGTGGGGGCCAGCGGCGCCCACATCCACAAGATCGCCTGAACTTGGCACCGTCAGCCCCCACCCCTGCCCTCCCCCAAAGGGGGAGGGAGAAAGAAGCAGCCGCTGCACGAACTGCCGCAACTTCACCAGCGGCAGCATCACCAGATCATGCAGGCACAGCCCCGGCAGCGCCTCCAGCTGCGCCCGGCTCCACGCCACCCCCTGTGGCATGAAGCGCGCAGCGGGTGCCAGCACCGCGTCCGCATCCGCCTTGCTGCCCACGCGCCACAGCAGGCTCTCGGTCTTGAGCCGCGCGCCGCTGCACACCGGGCAAGGGGTGTAGCTGCGGTATTTGGACAGCAGCACGCGGATGTGCATCTTGTAGGCCTTGGTCTCCAGGTAGGCAAAGAAGCGCTTGATGCCATACCACTGGCGGTTCCAGTTGCCCTCGCGGTAGTCGGGCGTGCCCTCGATCACCCAGCATTGCTGCGCCTCGGTGAGCTTGTTCCACGGCGTGTCGCGCGGGATGCCCGCGGCCTCGCCGTGGCGCATCAGGTCGTCCTGGATTTCCTTCCACGCGGGCGTCTGGATCGCCTTGATCGCGCCCGCGCGCAGCGTGCGCTTGTCGTCGGGAATCACCAGCCCCCAATCGACGCCGATCACGCGGCCGAACCCCCGGCAGGTCTCGCATGCGCCCACGGGCGAGTTGAAAGAGAACATCGAGGCGATGGGCTCGGCGTAGCGGATGTCGCTCTCCGGGCAGTGCAGGCCGGTGGAAAAGCGCCAGATTTCAGGCTCGGCCTCGCCCTCCTCCGGCAGCCGGTACACCGCCATGCGCCCGCCGCCGCGCAGCAAGGCCGTCTCGATCGCCTCGACCACGCGCGCGCGCTCGGCCCTGCCCATGCGAAAGCGGTCGGCCACCACGTCCAGCAGCTTCTTGCCGTCGTGCTCGCGCTCGGCCTGCACCTTGGTGAAGCCGCTGGCCGACAGCCATTGCTGCATCTGCTCGGGTGTGGTGCCGCCCGGCAGCTCGGCGGCAAAGGTCAGCACGATGCGCGGATCGCCCGCCTGCGCGCAGCGCGCCTGCAGCTCGGCGTGGATGCTGTCCGCGCTGTCGTGGCGCACGGGCAGCGCGGTCTGGCGGTCAAACAGCCGCCCGGCGCGCGCGAACAACAGCTTCAGGTGGTCATTGAGCTCCGTCATCGTGCCGACGGTCGATCGGCTGGAGCGCACCGGGTTGGTCTGGTCGATGGCGATCGCGGGCGGCACGCCCTCCACCTTGTCCACCGCCGGCTTGTCCATGCGGTCCAGGAACTGGCGCGCGTAGGGGCTGAAGGTCTCGACATAGCGCCGCTGCCCCTCGGCGTAGAGCGTGTCGAACACCAGGCTGGACTTGCCGCTGCCGCTCGGGCCGGTGACCACCGTCAGCGTGCCGGTGGCGATGTCCAGATCAAGGTTCTTGAGGTTGTGCTGGCGGGCTCCGCGGATGCGGATGCTTCCCTCGTTCATGTGACGGCCTTCACGGAGGTGGGGCCAAAATTCTAGGCGGCGCGGCCCATGTCGCAAGGATGCAGGGTTATAGGCAGCGCTTTATTTCATTTGAAATAAAAACATCGTTTTATTTCATGTGATGTTTTTTGCCTGAACCCTGTACCATGTGTCTATTCATTCATGGTCTTGCAAGGAGCACGCGATGACCGCCACCCAAGCCGTCCAGGCCATCGATCCCCAAGCGGTTCTGACCAAGGCCACCCTGCGCGCGGCAGACCTGCTGGCCCTGCAGAACACCGACCTGGCAAAGGTGATCGGCGTCAGCACCGCAACGGTCAGCCGCTACCGAAGCGGCACCGCGGAAATCTCCCCCGCCACCAAGGCCGGCGAACTCGCGCTGCTGCTGGTGCGCATCTTCCGCTCGCTCGATCCGCTGGTCGGCTCGGACACCGAAATGCGCAGGCAGTGGATGCACTCGCGCAACAAGGCCCTCGGGGGCATCCCCGCCGAGCTGGTCCTCAAGCCCGACGGCCTGGTCCGCACCCTGGCCTATCTGGACGGGATGCGCGCCGCCGCATGACGAAGGCCGGGTGGCAGCCAGGGTGGCTTGACGAAACAGCCACCCATTTGACGGAGCCTGCGGCATGGCGGGGCGTCGAAACGCAGTACGTCAGTTCCAGCTTGCAACTCGTCGATTCCCATGCCGAACATGACGTGCTCGAAGCGCTTCTCGAAACGAGCAAACCTGCCCTGCCGAGCGTGAAAACCCAAAGCCAGCACTTCCTGCTCTTCACGCCATTCCGGTATACGCCGCAGCACCCCAGCCGCTTCAGGGCACTTGGGCACCTGGGCATCTGGTACGGTGCGCGCGAGCTGGAGGCGGCCTGCGCCGAAGTCGCCTACTGGCGCATGCGCTTCATTCTCGACAGCGCGGGGCCGAGTCAACGCAGGCTCACGACCCACCATACTTTTTTCAAGGCCGCCGTGGAAGGCAAGGGGCTGGACCTGACGTTGCCTCCCTGGAACACTTTTGAGGATGCCTGGAAAAACACCCGGGACTACGCCGAAACACAGCGCCTGGCGGCCGCCGCCGAGGCTGCGGGCATTCAGGTCATTCAGTACGCCTCGGTGCGTGCGCCCGGCCGCACCTGCTTTGCCGTCTTCACCCCTGAAGCCTTGAGCGAGCCCGCGGGAGGACTCGACCCGTCGCGGCAACGATGGACCTGCACGGCCACCCGTGATCGCGTTTTGATGACGCAAGAGGGCGGCGGCATGCGATTTGCGTGGGACGGTTGAGGCAGCAGCCACCGCTGCAGCACGGATGCCAGGCCAGTGAAAACCACTCGATCAGCCGCAGCGCCTGCAAAAATTCAAGCAAAAAACGCTCACCCAAACCCGGAGCCTGATCGGCATACCACCCAGCCGCTTCATCGAGCTCCGCCTGCGCAGGCTCAAGCAGCCGAAGGCTCATGCGCCAGACGTGCCCAGTCACGCGGTTTGCGCGTTTTCCACCAGGCCATGCAGACGCGCGGCAGACAATTCCAGTCCGTTGGGCCAGCACAGCGCACCCGCGTCGACAAAGCAGCGCGCAAAGCAAGCCGCGTCGCGCAAAGGCTCAAGCAACGGCCCCTGGCGGGTGGCGAGGTAGGCGCCGCCATCAAAAACGCCATGCACGCCATCGCTGAACACCAGCGCCAGCCGGTGTTTGCCAAATGAAGTGACCTCAAGCAACTTGATCACGATCTGCTCCTTGAATGCGGTCCAGATTCAACGTGAATGTGTGGCGGCGGATGATCGTCGTGCCACATGCGCACGATGATGCCGAAGAAGATCGCGATGGTGGGCATGACTCACACCGGCGCGTGCTGCACCCTGCGCGTCCGATCGGCTTGCCCTGCGAGCAGACCCTCGACCGAAATGTCTTCATCCAGAGCCTCCCAATGCAGACCGTAGCGGCTCAGCTCGACCTGAGCGCGTTGCTGCGGATTGGCACCCAGCAGACGCGGAAACCAGGCCAGCGGTGCGGCGATGGTGCGCCCATCGGACAAATCGACCCACAGCATGTCCGCATCAAACCGCACGGCTTTAGGCGAAATGGTCATTCCACGCCCTTTCAATCAAAGTCTGGTTCTCGACCACCAGTTCGCGCAGTTTACGCAAGGTGCTGGCATCAAAGCCATCGCTGTCGGCCAGATAGACCTCCGGCGCCAGCCAGAATTTTGCTTCGCCCTCGCCACTGCGTACATGCACATGCATGGCTTCACGCGGATTGCCTTCGTTGGAGTAGAAGAAAAAGCGAAACGCTTGGTGGCGGAAGATGACAGGCACGTCACACCTCGGGACTTCTGCCGCTTGCTGAGGCCCGCTTGCGCCCGGCCCTGGCCTTGCCCACCGGCAGCAGGCTGGTGAGCTGCTGGTAGCGTTCAAAGAGAAAGGCCACGCGCTCGGCGTCGCTCTTCCAGGTTTTCTTGCCGCCGACGAGGGCGTAGGCGGCGTCCACCGCCGCATCCAATTTGTGGTGCGCTTTGAGCAGCACGGGGGGCATGGTCAGCGGGTCGTACAGGTCGGCCAGGCTGCTGGCGGGGAACTGGGCGCGGGCATCGAGCACGGCTTGCGCAGCGGTTTCGATAGCTGTTTGCGCTTTATGGGCGGGCGTTGGAGGCCGATTTGGCTCTGATTTTGGCGGTAGATCGGGCCAGGGGAAATTGTTGTAGACAATGGCGGCGGAGTAGCGGAAATCGCTTTTCAATCGGCCGCAGACGGCACGCACCCAAGCGTTGTGCATGGTGCTGGAGAGCACGCCGAAGTGAAACAGCGTGGCGCCGGGTGCCATCTTGACCAGATTGCTGCACAGGGTTTCGGGCTGCTCAAAGCCAAACGGGATGAAGGCGCGGCGCTCGGAAGACACTTCCGGCAGCACCAGATAGGGCGCGGCGGGCATGTTCTCCACATGAAAGCGCGTCGGCGTATCGGCCAGCTTGCGCGTGGGTGCGCTCTTGCTGGCAAGGCGAAAGTTCTTCACTGCCTGCACGCGCTTCAAAGCCTCAGGCATGGCGCGCAGCGCGGCGGGGGGGCAGTCGCCCAGCCACAGGCACCAGCGTTCGTAACCGTTCAAAAACTCAATCGCGCCCAGCCAGCGCCGGAACCAGAGCGCGCTGGTCGGTTCCCTGGCGATGAAGGCATCGCGCTCTTCGGTGGTGAACAGGTAGTTGCCGTCGTCGATGGGTTTGTTGCCTATGCCAATCTCGGGCACGGCACAGATCGGCCGACTGCGCCGGGGCAGCACCACATCGGGCGCATCCACCAGATAGGGATTGATGTTGGCGGCAGGCACCGCCAGCGGCTCGCCCTTGATGTCCTCGTATTCGTAGATCACCTTGTCCGGCACGTCTTGCAAACCAAAGCCGACGATGACGCAGTGCACGGCGGCCTTGCCACTGGCCTCGTTGCTCCAACTGAAGGTGCGGTGGGCGAAGTGGATGTGGATGCCCCGCGCCAGCAGCCAGCCCCAGAGCACGCCAACCTGCTCGCCCTGGGTGATGCTGTTGGTGGAGACGAAGGCGGCGCGCATCGCGTGCGCCGCTGGCCCCCACCCCCGCCCTCCCCCAGAGGGGGAGGGAGTTAGATAGCGTGCGGCCTTGACGTACCAGGCGGCGACGAAGTCGAGCAGGCCGGCGTTGGGGATGCCTTCGAACACCACGCGGGTGTCTTCGCGCTGCGCGTCGTCCATGAACTTGGCGCCGACGAAGGGCGGGTTGCCGAGCACGTAGCTGCACTGCTCCATTGGCAGTACCTCGTTCCAATCGAGCGTGAGCGCATTGCCATGCACCACGCGCGCGCTGCTCTTGAGCGGGATGCGCGCGAAGTACAGGCCGAATTCCTCGCTCACGCGCAAATTCATCTGGTGATCGACCAGCCACAGCGCCACCTGCGCGATCTGCGCGGGGAATTCCTCGATCTCGATGCCGAAGAACTGGTCCACGTCCAGGCTGATGAGCTGGTGCACGTCCAGCGTCTGCTGGCCACTCTGGTAACTGGCGCGCAGCACTTCCAGCTCCAGCAGGCGCAGTTCGCGGTAGCTGATGACGAGGAAATTTCCGCAGCCGCAAGCCGGGTCGAAGAAGGTCAGCTGGCGCAGCTTCTTGTGGAATTCGAACAGGCGGTTGCGGTTGTTCCTGACCTTGTGGAACTCGGCCCACAGCGCATCGAGAAACAGCGGCTTGATGAGCTTGAGGATGTTCTCTTCGCTGGTGTAGTGCGCGCCCAGGTTGCGCCGCGCCCTGGCGTCCATGATGCTCTGGAACAGGCTGCCGAAGATGGCGGGGCTGATGGCCGACCAGTCCAGCGCGCAGGCGTCGAGCAGCGCGGTGCGCATGTCGGCGTCGAAGTCGGCCAGCGGCAGGGGTTCCTCGAACAAGCGGCCGTTGACGTAGGGGAAAGCGGCAAGCTGCTCGTCCAGGTGCTTGCTGCGCAGGTGTTCGGGCGTGTTGAGCACCTGAAAGAGCTGGGCCAGGCGCGGGCCCAGGTCGCTGCCGTCGGGCGCGGTGCGTTCTTCCACCCACAGGCGCAGCGCCTGCGCGGGCTGGAAGATGCCGGTGTCGTCGGCGAACAGGCAAAACAGCAGGCGCACCAGCAGCACCTCCAGCGCATGGCCGCCGTAGCCGCTGGCCTTGAGCGCGTCGTGCAGCCGCCCCATGCGCTCTGCGGCGTGGATGTTGACCGGGTTCTGCGCGGTGATCTCCTGCATCCGGTAGCCGGCGATGAAGCCGAACAGGCGCACGTGCTTGTGCAGGTCGGCCAGGGCAAATTCGGTGGTCTTGCCGCTGGCGAGCTGGTGCACGCGAAAGCGCACGAAGTCGCAGACGATGATGATCTGCGGCAGGTCGCGTTCAAGAATGCCGGGGAAGTAGCCCAGCGCCTGGTCGAAGGCGGCATCCAGACTGCGCCCGCGCGACTTCTGCTCCACCAGCAGCATGCCGGGCCAGAACAAGTCCACAAACCCTTGACCACCACCGTGCTTCTTGACGTTCAGTTCGAAGGTGGCGACGCGCTTGTCGGTGATGCCGAAGATCTCGAAGAACGCGATCCAGAAGGGCTTGGCCTCGGAATCCTCATTGGCCGCGTCTTCCCAAGTGCGGCTGAAGGCCAGCGCGCGGGATTTGATTTCGTTCCAGGACAGGGGCATGGGTTTTCAAGAAAATTGGCCTCTAGCGCTTGCAGGACAAGCGCAAACAGCTATTGTTTCCGAAGATAAACATCTCCGCGATTCTTCCGAAGGTAACCGGAGGCGGTGCTGCTGCGCAAGGTGAATGCCCAGTGTGCTCCAACGATTTCAATGCCAAACAATCCTCTTCGCATCATCGACCGCGCGCACCCGCAATTTCCATCAGGCGTGATAACATCCGTCATGCCTGCGTCCAAACTCTACGACGATACGCACAAGATTTCCGACAAGCGCGAAAATGGCAGTCTGCGTCGGGAAGTCTGGGTGGATGAAAAGGGCAAGGTCACACGCTACAACCTGGCCTACATCAACCACCGCTTGCACTCAGGAGACAACGGGCGCGTGGTTGGCTACGACAACGCCCACGGCTACCACCATCGGCATTACTTCGGTGCGGAGGAGCCCATCGACTTCGTGAGCTTTGAGGACGTGGAAAAACGCTTTGAGCAAGACTGGATTGCACTGAAAGGCCGCCCATGACCCAACTGACCATCAAGATTGCTACTGAAGACGATTTCTTCAAGCGTGGCCGCCGATTGGCACGTGCGGCAGACCGCGGCGAGCCTATCCCCGAAGAGCGAATCGTCAGTTTTGAAGATCCGGCCGACGTGATGAAGCTGATGACGGCTACGCGCCTGGCGCTGTTTCGCGCCGTGAAGGAAACGCCGGGATCGATCACGGAGATTGCCGAACGGCTGCAACGCGACCGCAGCGCGGTCAAGCGCGATCTGGACGAGATGGAGCGCTTCGGTCTGGTCACGATCGCGGAGAAGGTATTGCCAGGGCATGGGCGCATGAAGGAAGTGCGCGTGACGGCGGCTCGGGTGCAGCTCATGGCGGAAGTGGCGTAGAGAAATCCGATTGAGCCGCAGGCCACCGTCTCGGCCTGAAACGAGCGCATGACTGCGCTGCGCGCAACTCAGGCTTGAGTCTGCCACCCGCTCCAGGCCGCCCACTGCCGCACGCCTGTCTTTTGCGGCATGCGCGCGCAGTGGCGCAATGCCTGGCCCAGTGTAGCCCCACTGTTTGATATGAAAATCCAGCTCGGCGCGCTTCAGACAAGCGCCAACAGCTATGGATTTGTTGGTTTACGTCACATCGGGAACGCCCGATAGCAGTTGCCTCGCTGCCTCCCACGCCGGGCCATCGAACCAGGCATCGCCATCAAGGAAGACACGCAGCATGGGCAGGCTGTCCAGGCCCCAGAAGAGCTTGTCTTGCACCTCGAACATCGGCACGCCGAACACGCCGCGCGCGGCGGCGGTATCGGTGTTCTCGCGCAGCAGGCGCTTGGCACGCTCGCCCGCGCCTTCATCTTGGCGCAGTTGTTCGGCCAGTTGCACCCTCAGCGCGTCGAGCCGCTGCGGTTCGAGCGCATCCGCGCCGCCCTGCCAGACATGGCGCAGGATGGCGTCTGCGGTGTAGCGGTTGATGCAGCCATCGTCGCTGCATTCCAGCGCCAGGCGCAAGAGCGGCAGCGGCGGGAAGGGGTGACGTGCGGGCATATCGAGGCCCACGCCCAGGCTGTGTCCCAGCCAGGTGACGTGGCGGTAGGTCCAGTCGCGCTTGGGGGCGATGCCCGCCGGGCCGGGGTTGCCGTGCTGTTGCAACAGCGCGCCCAGCAGCACCGGGCGGTAGCGCACGCGCACGCTCAGGCCCTCAAGGGTGCGCGGCAGTTGCTCGAAGGCGAGCCAGGCGTAGGGGGAGACGAAGTCCAAGTGGAAGGTGATGTCGTGCATGGTTACTCCAAAATTTCAGGCAAAAACCCGTTCAGGCACGCGACTGGCAGCGTGGCAGTGCGACCCCTTCCCCCTTTGGGGCTGAGGGTTGCGGCTCCAGTTCCGCCTGCGCGGAACTGGACAACCCGAAGCGCGGCAGCGTCCCGCCGCCAGCACCGAGGCGGGGATGGGGGCAGCGCGGCAATCACGGTCGCGGGTCCTGTTCGGCATTGCAAGCCCCCACCCTACCCTCCCCCAGAGGGGGAGGGAAGAAGACCCAAAGTCACGCCTTGGGCACCTGCACCACATCGACCACGGGCGCGCCGGTCAGGCGTTCCAGGTCTTGCGGCTTGAGGCGAAACACCGCATGCGGATGCCCGGCGGCGGCCCAGATTTCGTCAAAGCGCAGCAGATCCCGATCAATCAAGGTGACCGGCGGCTGGATGAACCCGACGGGCGAGACACCGCCGATGGTGAAGCCCGTCGCGCTCTTGACGAAGTCGGCATCGGCGCGGCCGATGGGGCCGATCAGGCTGCTGACCTTTTTCTCGTCCACGCGCCGGTCGCCCGAGGTGATGACGAGCACCGCCGCATCGTCGCTCTTGCGCCGGAAGATGATGCTCTTGGCGATCTGGCCGACCACGACGCCCAGCGCACCGGCCGCCTCCTGCGCGGTACGCGCGGAGATGTCGAGCATTTGAGGGGCGTGCGGGTGGCCGACGGCGCTGAGTGCCGCGACCACGCGCTGCACGCTGTCGTTGGAAGGGAGGGAAGTGGCTTCAGTCATGGGGCTGACTTTAGGCCAAAGCCGGACCAGCCTCGCGCCTGCGCCCTTACGCCCGGGCCACCCGCCCGACAAAGGCCAGGCTCGCGCCCATCGCCATCAGCACCGCCCCGGCGATGCGGTTTTGCGTGCGCTGCGCACGCGCCGAATTCATCCACCCGCGCAAGCTCGCGGCCAGCAGCGCGTAGCCGTGCATCACGACGAAATCAACCGTGAGGGTGGTGACCAAGAGCACCAGCAATTGCGGCGCCAGCGCGCGCGTGGGGACGATGAATTGCGGCAGCACCGCGACCATGAAGACGATGCCCTTGGGGTTGGTGGCGTTGGTCAGCAGGCCACGCAGGAAGCGCTGGCGCGCACTGAGCAGCGGCGCCTGCGCACTCCGCGATGGGACGGCGTCATCGGCCTCTCTCGCGAAAATCACGGGCGCGCGCCACTGGTGCAGCCCCAGCCACAGCAGATAGGCCGCGCCCAGCACCTTGACGACGGTGAACGCGGTGCTGGAGGCGAGCAGCACCGCCCCCACGCCCACGCCCGCCACCAGCAGGATCAGCGCCAGCCCCGCCTGCAAGCCAAGGATGGTGACGCTGGCGCCGCGCACACCCCACGAGAGGCCGTGGCTCATGGAAAGCACCGCGCCCGGCCCGGGCGAGAGCGCGATGGCGATCGCCGCGACCAGATAGGCAAGCCAGAGATGCCAATCCATATGGATCGTCCTTCAGCCCGCGCGCTTGTTGAGGATGGCGACGGCCACGCGCGACTGGGGTTTGCGCCCCAGCACGCCGCTGATGTAGGCCCCGGCGTCCACCAGTTTGTCCAGGTCGATGCCGGTGTCTATTCCCAGCCCGTGCAGCAGATAGACCACGTCTTCCGTCGCCACGTTGCCGGTCGCGCCCTTGGCGTAGGGGCAGCCGCCCAGGCCAGCGACGGAGGACTGGAAATTCCACACACCCAATTGCAGCGCGGCCAGCGTATTGGAGAGCGCCTGGCCGTAGGTGTCGTGAAAGTGGCCGCTCACGTGATCGATGTCGTAGTGCTGAAGCGTCGCCGCTATCGCGCGCTGCACCTTGAGCGGCGTGCCCACGCCGATGGTGTCGGCCACGTCCACGCGCTGCACGCCTATGCCCTTCATCAAACCGGCAAGGTAGGCCACCCTCTCGGGGGCGATCTCGCCCTCGTACGGGCAGCCGACGGTGCAGCTCATCGCGCCACGCACCGCGATGCCCGCCGCGCGCGCCGCTTCAACGACCGGTGCAAAACGCTCGATGCTCTCGGCGATCGAGCAGTTGATGTTCTTCTGGCTGAAGGCTTCGCTCGCCGCGCCAAACACCACGACCTCGTCGGGCTTGTCGAGCAGCGCCGCTTCAAACCCCTTCATGTTGGGCGTGAGCACGCTGTAGCGCACGTCCGCGGCGCGCGCGATGCCGCTCATCACCGCATGGTTGTCGGCCATCTGCGGCACCCATTTGGGGCTGACGTAGCTGGTGACTTCGATCTCGCGCAGACCGGCCGCTTGCAATCGCGCGACGAGGGCGATCTTGTCGCTGCTCGCGACCGGCTGCTTCTCGTTTTGCAGCCCGTCGCGCGGGCCGACGTCGATGAGGCGGACTTTGGCAGGGTAGTTCATCACAAGCCTTTCAACCTTGGCGATCAGGCCACTTCAAGCTTGAGCAACTCGTCGCCCTCGGCCACCTGGTCGCCCGGCGCATACATCAGCTCGGCCACGGTGCCATCGCTCGGCGCGGCGATGGTGTGCTCCATCTTCATCGCCTCCATCACCGCCAGCGGCTGGCCCTTGGCCACCTGGTCGCCCGCCTTGACGGCGAACGAGACCACCTTGCCCGGCATGGGCGCGGTCAGACGGCCGCCCTCTTCCTGCGTGGCGCTGGCCTGCGCCAGTTGGTCGATGACCTCGATGCGCGTCGCGCCCTGCGGTGCGAACACGGCAAGCCGCCCACCCTGGGCGTACACCGTCACGGTCTCGCGCCGCTCGCCAAAGCGCAGGTCGATCGCCCCGCCCGCGGTGCGCTCGAACACCAGCGCGCCCTGCACCGCGTCAGCACCCTCGCCCACGCTGAGCGCCAGAGCGCCGCCGTGCGCGTAATGCAGCGTGGCGCTGGCGGGCGCGTCGCCAAACGCCAGCGCAAAGCGCCGCCGCACGTCGCCGTGCGAATGCCAGCCGTCGCGGCGGCTGAAGGGGTCGGTGGTCTCGCGCGCGCGCTCTTGCAACAGCGTGTGCGCCACGGCGGCCGCGGCGGCCAGCGGCAGGCCCACGGGCTCCTGGTGGAACAGCACGGCTTTTTCGCGTGCGATCAATGCGGTATCGAGCTGGGCGGTAGAGAACGCGTGACTGGCCACCGCACGACGCAGGAACTGCAGGTTGGTCGACAGCCCGACGATGTGCGTGGCCGCCAGCGCCGTCTGCATGCGCGCCAGTGCCTCCTCGCGCGTGCTGCCGTGCACGATGAGTTTGGCGATCATCGAGTCGTAGAACGGGCTGATCGCATCACCCTCGCGCACGCCGTCGTCAAAGCGCACGTGGATGCCGCTGCCCGAAAGCGCCGCGCGCTCGAAGGCCACGTGCGGCGGCTTGCGATAGACGACGAGCTGGCCGGTGGCGGGCAGGAAATCGTTGTCCGGCGTTTCGGCGCAGATGCGCGCCTCGATCGCGTGGCCGGTGATGTGCAAGTCTTCCTGCCTGCACGGCAGCGGCTGGCCCGCCGCCACGCGCATTTGCCACTCCACCAGGTCCTGGCTGCTGATGGCCTCGGTCACCGGGTGCTCGACCTGCAATCGCGTGTTCATCTCCATGAAGAAGAACTGCATCTGCTCGGGATGCGCGTAGCCGCCGGGCTGCTCGACAATGAACTCCACCGTGCCCGCGCCGACGTAGTTCACCGCCTTCGCCGCGGCCACCGCCGCCTCGCCCATGCGCTTGCGCATCTCGGGCAAGAGGCCGGGCGCGGGCGATTCTTCCAGCACCTTCTGGTGGCGCCGCTGCGTGGAGCAGTCGCGCTCAAAAAGGTAAACACAGTTGCCCTGCGTGTCGCCGAAAATCTGGATTTCGATGTGGCGCGGGTTTTGCACCAGCTTCTCGATCAGCACCGCGTCGTTGGCAAAGCTGTTCATCGCCTCGCGCTTGCACGAGGCAAGCGCGTCGGCAAAATCGGCGCTCGCGTACACCTCGCGCATGCCCTTGCCGCCACCGCCCGCGCTGGCCTTGATGAGCACCGGGTAGCCGATCTTGTCGGCCTCGCGCTGCAGCAGCGCCGGATCTTGGTCTTCGCCCTGATAGCCGGGCACCAGCGGCACGCCCGCCTTGGCCATCAGGCGCTTGGATTCGGCCTTCAGGCCCATCGCCTGGATGCTTTGCGGCAGCGGGCCGATGAAGACCAGCCCGGCGTCCGCGCAGGCCTGCGCGAAGTGCGTGTTCTCGGAGAGGAAGCCGTAGCCCGGGTGGATGGCCTGCGCGCCCGTGGCCTTGGCGGCGTCGATGATGGTCTGCCAGCGCAGATAGCTCTCGGCCGGGCTGCTCGCGCCGATGTGTACCGCCTCGTCGCAGGCGGCCACGTGCTTGGCGCGGGCATCGGCATCCGAATAAACGGCGACGGTCTTCACGCCCATGCGCCGCGCGGTGGCGGCCACGCGGCAGGCGATCTCGCCGCGATTGGCAATCAGGATCTTTTTAAACATTCAAGCCACCTTCACTTGAGCCGGAAACAAGCGCCGCAGCACGGCGCGCAAAAATTTGAACAGCACGACCAGCAGCAGCGCCGACACCGCCAGCGCCACGACCAGCGCCACGGCAAACCACACCGGGTGCGCCGCCGCGAGCCACAGCGCGGCGACGACGACGCCGTCCTCGAAGAACGACAGCCCCCAGTTGGAAAACGGCTCGGGCGAGACATTGGCCGCCGCGCGCGTCGTCATCTTGGTGGCCAGCGCCGTGGCCGAGAGCGAACCACCCAGCAGCCCCGCCACCACCGCCATCGTGGCATCGTTCGCGCCGAACACGCTGGCCGCGAGCAGCGCCCCGGCCGGCACGCGGATGAAGGCGTGGATGCCGTCCCACAGGCTGTCGAGCCAGGGCACCTTGTCGGCAAAAAACTCCACGAACAGCATCAACCCGCTGGCCATGAGCACGGCCGGGTGCTGCAGCACCGATAGCCCCGAGGGCAGCGCGATCCAGCCCGCCGCGCCCGCCAGGCCGGTGAGGAACACCACCGCGTACAGGCGCAGCCCGCTGGCCCAGCCCAGCGCCGCGGCCAGCGCCAGCAGGCTGGGCATGTCCATCGTGGCCGTTACACGTGCCGCGCCCTCGGCCACGCCGCGCGCGGTGCCGGGGTCTACATGCAGCCCCACGGTATGCAGCCACTGCACGATGGAGGGCCAGAGTTGATCCATGGTGGTTTGCTTTGCTCAGGCGGCGTGCTTGGTGCTCAACCCGCCACCCACGAGGGCTTGCGCTTTTGCAGGAAGGACTGCACGCCCTCCTTGCCATCGCTGCTGGCACGGATGTCGGCAATGCCGCGCACGGTTTGCGCGATCAGCGCCGCGTTGATCTCGCGCTCGGCCACGTCCTGCACCAGCTTTTTGCATTCGCGCAGCGCGTGGGGGCTGGCATTGCACAGCGCGTGCACCCAGCCATCGACCACGCCGTCCAGTTGATCGGCCACCACCACCTCGTGCACGAAGCCGATGCGCAGCGCCTCGGCGGCGGTGAAGCGCTCGGCCGTCAAAAAGTAGCGGTGTGCTGCGCGCGCGCCCATCGCACGGATCACGTAGGGGCTGATGGTGGCCGGAATCAGGCCGAGCTTGACCTCGCTCAGGCAGTAGTGGGCGCTGTCCGCGCTCACCGCCAAGTCACACGCGGCCACCAGCCCCATGCCGCCGGCGTACACGTCGCCCTGCACGCGCGCGATGGTCGGCTTAGGGCACTCGTACATCACACGCAGCATCTCGGCAAGCTGCGCCGCGTCCGCCAGATTTTCGTCGTGCGAATAGTCGGCCATGCGCCGCATCCAGTTCAGGTTGGCCCCGGCGCAAAACGCCGGCCCCTCGGCGGCGAGCACGATGGCGCACACGTCGGCGCGTGCACCCACGTCCTTGAATGCGGCGGTCAGCTCCGCAATGACCTCATCGCTGAAGGCGTTGCGGATGTCGGGCCGGGTCAGCGTGATCCGGGCCACCTGGCCGGATTGGGTGATGGAGAGGTTTTCGCTCATGGTGCATCCGGGTTTTGCAGGTAATGGACAAGGTCAAGCTCCGGGCAGGGCCGGGCGAAATGCTGCGCCCAGGTCGGCATGTTCATTGCCCCCACACGCGCAGACCGCGGTAACGGGCCAGCGCGTCGTAGTCACGGTCGCTGTGCAGCAGCAGGTAGCCGTTTTCGATGCAAAAGGCGGCAATCATTACGTCGATGCTGCTGCGAATGGTGATGCCACGCGCGCGCAGGTGGCGGTAATGCTCGGCGGCGGCCAGTGCGATGTCTTCGCCACCACAAGGTTCGACGCTGAGCGTTTGCAGCAGCAGGCGCGCCTGGCGCAACGCGCGCTCTTCGCGAAAGCCGCGCAGCACCTCGTAGAGCACCAGGTCGGGCAGGACCAGGCGCGTATGGCCGTCGTCCAGCAGACGACGCAACTCCGCACGCTGCGCCGTGTCGCGCGCATTGAAAAAATCAATCCAGACGCTGGAATCAACCGCCAGCATGCGACTTGGCTCCCGGCTTGCGCGCCTTGCCACGCATTGCCTTGGCGGGCACGGACGGCCTGCTTGCGTAGCCCGCTGCAGGCTCCTGAACACCCATGGGCTCGGCCTGCTGCACCTGCGCATTCAGCGCTACCCAGTCACTGGCGTCATCGCCCTCCCACTGGAGCTTGCCCTCCCACTTGAGAATTTCGCGGTAGGCCGCCTGACGCGCCAGCAGACGCAGCCCAGCCTCCACCGTCTCCTTCTTGCTGGTGTAGGGGCCGGCCTGCATGGCTTGGGCGAGCAGGTCATCGTCGATATCGATGTTGGTACGCATGATGTGTATAAATCACCTGTTTCATGCACATGATACACATCACATGCGAAAAACACCAAACCGGGTCTCGCCTATCGGCGCATTGCGCGAGGCAGACAGCCCCAGCGCCAGCACGCGGCGCGTGTCCGCCGGGTCGATCACGCCGTCATCCCACAGGCGCGCACTGGCGTAGTAGGGGTGGCCCTGTTCTTCGTACTGCTGGCGGATCGGTGCCTTGAAGGCTTCTTCTTCGGAGGCAGACCAGGTACCGCCCTTGTGCTCTATGCCATCGCGCTTGACGGTGGCCAGAACGCTCGCCGCCTGCTCACCGCCCATCACGCTGATGCGCGCGTTCGGCCACATCCAGAGGAAGCGCGGCGAGTAGGCGCGGCCGCACATGCCGTAGTTGCCGGCGCCAAAACTGCCGCCGATGATGATGGTGAATTTGGGCACTGCCGCCGTGGCCACCGCCGTCACCAGTTTGGCGCCGTGGCGCGCAATGCCTTCGTTCTCGTACTTGCGCCCCACCATGAAGCCGGTGATGTTCTGCAGGAAGACGAGCGGCACCTTGCGCTGGCAGCACAGCTCGATGAAGTGCGCGCCTTTTTGCGCGCTCTCGGAAAACAGAATGCCGTTGTTGGCAATGATGCCCACCTGCATGCCTTCGATGCGCGCAAAGCCGCAGACCAGCGTGCTGCCAAAGCGCGCCTTGAATTCGTCAAACGCGCTGGCGTCGACAATGCGGGCGATGATTTCGCGCACGTCAAAGGGCTTGCGCGTATCCGTCGGAATCACCCCATAGAGCTCTTTTGCTCCATATTTGGGAGCTTCTGGCGCAATGTCACCGGGCGCTGCAGGCTTGTTTTTATTCAAATTCGCTACCGCCTGCCGTGCCAGCGCCAGCGCATGCATGTCGTTCTGCGCCAGGTGGTCTGCCACGCCCGAAAGCCGCGTGTGCACATCACCGCCACCCAGATCCTCGGCACTCACCACCTCGCCGGTGGCGGCCTTCACCAGCGGCGGGCCGCCGAGGAAGATCGTGCCCTGGTTCTTCACGATGATGGATTCATCGCTCATCGCCGGCACATAGGCGCCGCCCGCGGTGCACGAGCCCATGACGACGGCGATCTGCGCAATGCCCTGCGCCGAGAGATTCGCCTGGTTGTAGAAGATGCGGCCGAAGTGCTCGCGGTCGGGGAAGACCTCATCCTGGTTGGGCAGGTTGGCACCGCCCGAATCCACCAGGTAAATGCAGGGCAGGCAATTCTGAGCGGCGATCTCCTGCGCTCGCAAATGCTTTTTCACCGACATCGGGTAGTAGGTGCCACCCTTCACCGTGGCGTCGTTGCACACGATCATGCAGTCCACGCCCGACACCCGGCCAATGCCCGCGATCAGGCCGGCGCAGGGGGCATCGTTGCCGTACATGTTCAACGCCGCGAGCGGCGCAACTTCAAGAAAAGGCGAGCCCGGATCCAGCAACTGCTGCACCCGCTCGCGCGGCAGCAGCTTGCCGCGCGAAACATGGCGTTGGCGCGAGGACTCGCTGCCCCCGAGCGCGACGCGCTCCAGATGTGCACGCAAGTCATCAACCAACGCCTGCATGGCTTGCGCGTTGGCCTGAAAACCCACGGAACGCGGATTGAGTTGCGTCCCCAGAATGCTCATGGCTGACCTCTTTGCTGTTGTGTTGGATGGGAGTGTCGGATTTTTTGGTGGCACGTGTTGCAAACAGGGGCAGCAGCGGCGGAAGAAAATACCGCATGCACACCGTCGAAATTGTTCTGCTCGTCCTGCTTCTGGGTGCGCTCACCGGCATTGTGGCGCGTTACATCCGCGCGGTTCCGCTGCCGCTCATCCAGATTGCGCTGGGCGCCCTCATTGCCTGGCCGCAAGCGGGGCTGCACATCACGTTCGACCCCGAGCTGTTCTTGCTGCTGTTCATCCCGCCGCTGCTGTTTGCCGACGGCTGGCGCATTCCCAAGCGCGAATTCTTCGCCCTGGCACGGCCCATCCTGCTGCTCGCCTTCGGCCTGGTGCTGTTCACCGTTGTGGGCCTGGGCTACCTGATCCACTGGATGATTCCCGAGATGCCACTCACGGTGGCCTTTGCGCTGGCGGCCGTCATCTCGCCGACCGATGCGGTCGCCGTCTCGTCGATCACGCGCAATCTGGGCATGCCCGAGAAGACCATGCACGTGCTCGAAGGCGAATCGCTGCTCAACGACGCATCGGGCCTGGTGGCGCTCAAGTTCAGCATTGCCGCCACGCTCACCGGCCTGTTCTCGTGGAACGAGGTGGCCAAGGAGTTCACCTGGATGGCCGTGGGCGGCCTGGGTGTGGGTGCACTGCTGGGCTGGGGCTTTTCGTACGCGCGCGGCACCATCACGCACCGCCTGGGCGACGTGGCGGCCACGCAAATGGTGCTGCTGCTGGTGCTGCTGCCGTTTGCTGCCTACATCGTCGGCGAGAAGATCGGCGTGTCGGGCATTCTGTCGGCAGTGGCCGCGGGCGTGGCAACCAATTTCGGCGACCTCGAACGCAGCAGCTACATCAGCGAGCGCATGCAGACGACCGGCACCTGGAGCATGGTGGAGTCCTCGTTCAACGGCGCCATCTTCCTGCTGCTGGGCCTGCAGCTGCCATCCATCATTGGCGTGACGCTGCACAAGGCGGGCCACGAGGGCTGGCTTCTGGTGGGCTACGTCGTGGCCATTTCGCTGGCGCTCTTGCTGATGCGCTGGGTTTGGCTGACGCTGGGCGTGCACCGTGCGCTCTCCCGCGCCCACCACCAGGGCAAGATGACCGAGCGCCCCTCGCCGCTGCTGAACCTGGCGACGACCATGGCCGGTATTCGGGGCGCGGTAACGCTGGCCGGTGCGTTGTCCGTGCCCATGGTGCTGAACGAAGGCGTGCCGTTCCCGGCGCGCGACATGCTGATTTTTCTCGCCACCGGAACCATCCTCTTCACCCTGGTGCTGGGCTCGATCAGCCTGCCGCTCATCTTGCGCTACCTGCCGCGTACCGCCGAATCGCCCACGCTGCGCGAAGAGCGCCTGGCGCGCGAGCAGGCCTGTCTGGCCGCCATCACACGGCTGACGCTGACCGAGGAAGAGCTGCAAAAACACGACGCCGAGTGGGTTGCCATGCGCCAGGAGGTCAATGGCCACCTGACGCAGGAATACCGCACCCGCATTCAGCTGCTCGACGACGGCAGCGGAACAACCTTCACCGTCGAAGCGCAGCGCGAGGCGCCCGAGGTGGTGCGCCAGCGCAAGCTGCGCTATGTGCTGGAGATCGAGGCACGGCTTGATTGCATACGCGCGGAAAGAGACCGGTACTACAGCGAACGCCAGGCGCACCGCATCAACGACGAGTCGCTGCGCAGCCTGGTCAGCGAGCTCGACCTGCAGGAGGTTGCCATGCGCAAGCGCCTGGTCGTGGCCCGCCGCGCCGCCGGCCTGCCGGTGGGTGGCGACACTTAGGCGCCTGTCGGACTTATTCAACGCTGCCTTAAACACGCGGACGCTTCAGGCCATCGGCTCGACGCGTAGCTGCAGCTCTTCAACCATGACCTCGCGCATCCTGAACTTCTGGATTTTCCCCGTCACCGTCATCGGAAAGCTGCTCACGAACCGGATGTAGCGCGGCACCTTGTAGTGCGCGATCTGGCCCTTGCAAAAGGCGCGGATGTTTTCTTCCGTGGGCTCGGTGCCCTGCTTGGCGATGATCCAGGCGCAGAGCTCTTCGCCATATTTCTGGTCCGGCACGCCCACCACCTGCACATCCTGCACCATAGGGTGCCGATAGAGGAACTCCTCGATCTCACGCGGGTAAAGGTTTTCGCCGCCGCGGATCACCATGTCCTTGATGCGACCGACGATGTTCACATAGCCCTCGTCGTCCATCGTCGCCAGATCGCCGGTGTGCATCCAACCGTCGGCGTCGATCGCTTCGCCCGTCATCGTTTCATCGCCCCAGTAGCCTGCCATGACGGAATAGCCCTTGGTGCAGAGCTCGCCACGCTCGCCGATCGCCACGGTGGCGCCCGTCTCGGGGCTGACGATTTTGATTTCCAGGTGCGGCTGTACCTGTCCCACCGTGGAGACGCGCTTTTCCAGTGGGGTATCGGTGCTGCTCTGGCAGCTCACCGGGCTGGTTTCAGTCATGCCGTAGGCGATGGTCACCTCGGCCATGTTCATGTCGCGCTGCACGCGCTTCATCACCTCCACCGGGCAGGGACTGCCGGCCATGATGCCGGTGCGCAGGCTGCCGAGGTCGAATTCGGCAAAGCGCGGATGGTCCAGCTCGGCGATGAACATCGTCGGCACGCCGTGCAGGGCGGTGCATTTTTCGGCCTGCACAGTCTCCAGCACCGAGACCGGATCGAACGCATCGTTGGGGTAAACGATCGCCGAGCCATGCGTGAAGCAGGCCAGATTGCCCAGCACCATGCCGAAGCAGTGGTACAGCGGTACGGGAATGCACAGGCGATCCGCCGGCGTGAGTTGCATGCAATCGCCGATGAACAGGCCGTTGTTCAGGATGTTGCGGTGCGTGAGCGTCGCACCCTTGGGGAAGCCCGTGGTGCCGCTGGTGAACTGGATGTTGATCGGGTCAGTGGCCTTGAGCGTCGCGGCGATCGCGTCGATACGCGCATCCTGCGGATCGCCCCGAGCCATCAGACTGGAAAAGCGCAGCGCTCCGGATTGCTCCTCGCCCTGCCCCGCTACATCAATCCACACCACAGTGCGCAGATCGGGCAGGCGCGCGGCGTGCAGATCACCCAGCGCGCAGCGGTCCATCTCGGGCGCCAGCTCGCGCAGCATGCCCAGGTAGTCGCTGGTCTTGAACTGCGCCATGGTCACCAGCGCCTTGCAGCCCACCTTGTTGAGCGCGTATTCCAGCTCCGCCGTACGGTAGGCCGGGTTGATGTTGACCAGAATCAGCCCCACCTGCGCGGTCGCCAGTTGCATCAGCACCCATTCGGCATTGTTGTGCGACCAGATGCCAACGCGATCGCCGGGCTGCAAACCCAGGCCCAGCAAGGCGCTGGCAAGGCGCCGCTGCTCCGCATGCAATTGCGCGTAGGTGTAGCGCTGCCCCTGGTGGCGGCTGATGAGCGCATCGCGCGCGGGCTGGCTCGCCACCTTGTCGCGGAAATAGTCGCCAATGGTCTGCTCTATGAGTGGCGTGGCTTGGCTGCCGCGCGCGTAGCTTTGGCTCAGAGGAATCTGGGTCATGGTGGGTCTCCTTGGAAAGCGCGATGCGCCGCAAGAATACGTCGCATGCCTGCGCAGATGGCGACAGCAAGGTTGCAATAATTGCCATACCCGTGCATGACACCACAGGTTCACATGTATACACCCACCCTGTTTTCGCTCTCTGCAGGGCCGCGCCCGCCGCCCCGCCGAGGCGGTGCAGCCGCGACGCCCATGGCGTTCGTGCGTGCCATCATGCAGGTCTACGCGCAGCGTGGGGTGGACCCTGGCGCCGCCCTGCAAGCGGCACAAATTGCGCCAGAACAGGTCAACCAAGAGGACGCCCGCATCACCGCCTGGCAGATGGAGGCGCTGTGCGGCGCAGCCATGCACGAACTCGACGACGAGGCGCTGGGCTGGTTCGAGCGGCGCCTGCCCTGGGGCAGCTACGGCATGCTGGCGCGCGCCTCCATCAGCGCGCCGCACCTGGGCCTGGCGCTGGCGCGCTGGTGTCGCCACCACGGGCTGTTGACGGATGCCATCACCCTCTCGCTCAACGAGGACGGCGACCGCGCAGCCATCACCATCATCGAGCACCGGCCCCTGGGCCTGGAGGGCAGCCTGCGCGAGTTTTGCCTGGTCTCGGTGCTGCGCAACATCCACGGCCTGGCCTGCTGGTTTGTCGATTCGCACCTGCCGCTGCTGGCGACGGAGTTTCCGTTTGACGCACCAACGCACGCGGCTACGTATGCATTGCTTTTTCCTGGTCAAGCGCGCTTTGGTGCTGCGCAAGCAGCTATCTATTTTGATAAAAACTATCTTGCACTGCCGCTGGCGCGCGATGAGGCCGCGCTGCGCCAGATGCTGCAGCGCGCGCTGCCACTGACCGTACGGCAGTACCGCCACGAGCGCCTGGTGAGTGCGCGCGTGCGCCAGTTGCTCGCCGACGAGCCGACCATGCTGCACGGCGCGACCCTGCTGGCCGAGCGGCTGAATCTGTCGCCACGCACGCTGCACCGCCGCCTGCAGCAGGAAGGCAGCTCGCTGCAGCAGCTCAAGGACGAAGTGCGCCTGGGCCTTGCCAAGCAGCAACTGCGCCACACAAGCCGCCCGATCAAGCTGGTGGCGCTGGCGGCCGGCTACGCCAACGAAAAGAGCTTCATCCGCGCGTTTCGCGGCTGGACAGGGCTGGCCCCCGCGCAGTGGCGCGCACAGTCACGCAGCGGCGGCTGACGGCGCGGGATCGTGGACGCCGTCAACGTAATACCAGCGTCCTTGCTCACGCACAAAACGGCTCAGCTCATGCAGGCGCTCGGCCTTGCCACCGGCGGCGCGAAAGCGGGCGACGAACTCCACCTCGGCACTGGCATCGCCCGTCATGCGATGGCTGCGCACCTGCAAGCCCAGCCATTGGCCGCCACCCTCGAAACGCACGCGCGACGGGCGCTTGCTTGCATGCCAGGTCGCCAGCAGATAGCGCTCATCCTCGCGCACGAAGGCGGTGTAGCGCGAGCGCATGAGGCTTTCGGCGTCGGGTGCAGGGGCATCTTCCCAGTGGGCGATATAACGCCCGCAGCAATCGGCATAGGCCAGCGGCTTGCCGCGAGCGTCCAGCCGTGCGCAAGGGCAGGTACTCACGTCAGCGCCCGCTGGATCAGGATCTTCTGCACGTCGCTGGTGCCCTCGTAGATCTGGCACACGCGCACGTCGCGGTAGATGCGCTCGACCGGAAAGTCGCTCACATAGCCGTAACCGCCCAAGGTCTGGATGGCGGTGCTGCACACGCGCTCGGCCATTTCGCTGGCAAACAGCTTGGCCATGGCCGCCTCTTTCAGGCAAGGGCGGCCAGCGTCGCGCAGGCTGGCCGCATGCCAGATGAGCTGGCGCGCGGCCTCGACCTGCGTCGCGCAGTCGGCCAGGCGAAAACCCACCGCCTGGTGGTTGAAGATGGGCTGGCCGAAGCTCTCGCGTTCCTTGCTGTAGTGCAGCGCGCACTCCAAGGCCGCACGCGCCATGCCCACGCTTTGCGCGGCGATGCCGATGCGCCCGCCCTCGAGCGCCGAGAGGGCGATCTTGTAGCCTTCGCCCTCGGCGCCAATCAGGTTGGCAGCAGGCACGCGGCAGTTGTCGAAATTGATCTGTGCCGTATCGCTGCTGTGCTGACCGAGCTTGTCCTCCAGCCGCGCCACCACGTAGCCAGGCGTGTTGGTGGGCACGATGAAGGCGCTCATGCCGCGCTTGCCTGCGGCCTTGTCAGTGACGGCAATGACGATGGCCACATTGCCGTTCTGGCCAGAGGTGATGAACTGCTTGACGCCGTTGATCACGTACTCGCCACCGTCTTTCACGGCCGTGGTGCGCAGGGCGGATGCGTCGGAGCCGACATGCGGCTCGGTCAGGCAGAACGCACCCAGCATCTCGCCGCGCGCCAGCTTTGTTAACCAATCGCGCTTTTGCGCCTCGCTGCCGTAGCGCATCAGGATGGCGTTGACCGGGCAGTTGGTCACGCTGATCGCGGTGCTGGTGCCGCCGTCGCCAGCGGCGATTTCTTCCAGCACCAGCGCCAGCGTCAGGTAGTCCAGCCCGGCGCCTGCGTACTCCTCGGGCACGCAAATGCCGTAGGCGCCCAAGGCGGCCAGGCCCTGGTGCACCTCTTTGGGAAAGTGGTGTTCCTTGTCCCAGCGCGCGGCATGCGGCGTGATCTGCTCGCGCACGAAGTCGCGCACCGCATCGCGGATCATTTCCTGGTCGGAGCTCAACAACATGATTTATCCAACAAAAGTACCTTTAGCGCTTGTGGATCAAGCGTCAAAAGCTATGCATTCAAGAGCGCATCAAGGCAATTCGATGGCCACCGCCGTTGCCTCGCCGCCGCCGATGCACAGCGTCGCCAGACCTTTCTTCAAGCCTCGCGCCTTGAGCGCATGGATCAGCGTCACCATGATGCGCGCGCCGCTGGCGCCGATAGGGTGACCAAGCGCGCAGGCGCCTCCATTGACGTTGACCTTCTCGTGCGGCACCTTGAGATCGTGCATCAGCGCCATCGGCACGACGGCGAAGGCCTCATTCACTTCCCACAGATCGACGTCGGCAACGCTCCAGCCGGCCTTCTTCAGCGCCTTCTCGGTCGCACCGATCGGCGCGGTGGTGAACCAGTTCGGCTCCTGCGCGTGCGTGGCGTGCGCGACGATTCTTGCCAGAGGCTTGCAGCCCAGCTCGTTGGCGGTGGATGCACGCATCAGCACCAGCGCCGCCGCGCCATCATTGATGCTGGAGCTGGACGCAGCGGTGATCGTGCCGTCCTTCTTGAACGCGGGCTTGAGTGCGGCGATCTTGTCGAGCTTGGCCTTGGCCGGGCCCTCGTCGATCGCCACCGTCACCTCGCCCTTGCGCGTGGCAAAGCTCACCGGCGTGATCTCGGCGTCGAACGCGCCGCTCTTGGCCGCGCGCTGCGCGCGCTGCACGCTCTCGATCGCGAAGGCATCCTGCTGCTCGCGCGTGAAGTGATACTTGGCGGCGCAATCCTCGCCGAAGGTGCCCATCGCGCGCCCCGGCTCGTAGGCGTCTTCCAGACCGTCGAGCATCATGTGGTCGTAGACCTTGTCGTGGCCCATGCGGTAGCCGCCACGGCCCTTTTGCAGCAGATAGGGCGCGCCGGTCATGCTCTCCATGCCGCCGGCCACCATCACATCACGGCTGCAAGCCACCAGCTGGTCGTGCGCAAGGATGGCGCACTCCATCCCCGAGCCGCACATCTTGGAAAGCGTCACCGCGCCCACGCTGCGCGGCAGGCCCGCCTTGTGCGCCGCCTGCCGCGCCGGTGCCTGGCCTTGGCCCGCCATCAGGCAGTTGCCAAACAGCACCTCATCGACCTTATCGGCCACGATGCCGGCCTGCGCCACGGCCGCCTTGATCGCCGCGCCACCCAGGTCATGCGCAGCCAGCGTTGAAAAGTCGCCCATGAACGCGCCCATGGGGGTGCGAGCGGCGCCGACGATGACGATGGGGTCTTGCATGATGACTACTCCTTGTGAACAAATTTTCGAATTTCTTCCACCGTGTAGGGCGGATTGCGGAAATGCGCCACTGCATGGCAATTGGCACATAAGGGAATCAAGTCTTTCACGGGATCCGTTGCACCCGTCGAGCCTTGCGCAGCCAGTGGCCTGACATGATGAACCTGAACATTGTGTTCGGCCACGGCCCCGTACACGGCACCAAAGTTGAATCCGCAGGCCGCGCAGCTGTAGCCGTGATGATTCAAGCAGGCACGTCTTGCCGCCTGATCTCGCTCGTAGCGCGTTGTCTGAATAGCAATCGGCGGCCTTCGAAATACTCTGCGACTGATCCATCTTGTTCGGCCGCAACTTCCGCGATGTGTGACACAAATGGTGTTCCGCAAACCGCTTTTGCATACGCGACCAAATCTTCCGAATGCGTCCGCTTGAAGGGTGTCCCAGACCTGATCTTGCCGGTTGGCGTTTGGAGTGCCGACGAAAGATACGATTCATGTGCTCGCATCAACTTCTCGTAGCAGGGTCGAATGCTTCCGGGCTGCTTGGCCGCCAGCTTCACGATGTGCTTTGGTGCTGGGATGCTTTTGTAGCTTGCAGGAGCAATACCCAATTGAAGCGACGGATTGCCATCACCACTCCACGCCAACACGTCATCGGGCAAAGCACCGTGCGTCAATACCCGCATCGCAATCGCACCACCCTCATAAGGTGGGAATGGCCATCCAGCGTCGCACGTCAACGCCTCCACCTGACCGACGTTCAACCGAAAGCCGTTGCCTTGCAAAGTAACCGCCCACGCGTCGGGAGCAGTCTGATCGACAAACGCAATGGAATCCAGAAGGCACTGCAGGATTTCGCGTCGCATCGCCTCGTCGGCGCAGACCCGCGACATCACAGCCTCTGCACCATCCGCAGAGCCCCAATCAAAATCATCTTCCGCCTCGCTCATCCTTCCACTCCTGACGCATCGTCCCGTACAACGCTAAAGCGACGCTCCGGACCATAGGGGAACACGTCGTAGAGATGGCCCTGCTGGATGCGCTCCTTGTGCGCCTGCCAGTATTCTGGCGTCAGCAAGTCGCCATGGTGGCGCAGAAAGCATTCCCGCACCAGCGGGTGGCCCAGCAGGAAGGGCGCGAAGGTCTCGGGGAAGACGTCGCGCGGCGCCACCGGCCACCAGACTTCGCCCGAGAGTTCATCATCTTCATTGCGCGGTGGCGGCACGGCGCGAAACTGGCAGTCGGTGAGGTATTCGATTTCGTCGTAGTCGTAGAACACCACCCTCCCGCCGCGCGTCATGCCGAAGTTCTTCCACAGCATGTCGCCCGGGAAGATGTTGGCCGCGACCATGTCCTTGATCGCGTTGCCGTATTCGATCACCGCCTGCTCCACCTGCGCGCGGCTGGCGGGGTGATCCAGCCCGGCGTCGAACGCCTCTTGCAGATAGAGGTTCAGCGGCACCATGCGCCGCTCGATGTAGAGGTGGCGAATGATCACCTCCTGATGACCATCACCGTCGCGGTCGCTGATCTCGATCTGGCTCGGTGCCTCGCGCAGCAGCTCGGCGATCAATTCATCGGAAAAGCGTTCGCGCGGCAACGCCACCAGGCTGTATTCCAGTGTGTCGGCCATGCGGCCCACACGATCATGGTGCTTGACCAAAAGGTATTTGGACTGCACCTGCTCGCGCGTCGTATCCTTGGGCGGCGGAAAACGGTCCTTGATCAGCTTGAACACATAGGGAAAGCTCGGCAGATCAAACACCAGCATCACCATGCCCTTGATGCCAGGCGCGATGCGCAGCCGGTCGCTCGAATGCTTCAGGTGCGAGAGAAACTCGCGATAGAACAGCGTCTTGCCCTGCTTGGCCAGGCCGATCGCGTTGTAAAGCTCGGCCACGGGCTTGCGCGGCATCAGGCTGCGCAGGAACTGGACGTAGGCGCTGGGTACGTCCATGTCCACCATGAAGTACGCACGGGCGAAGCTGAAAAGCGCCAGCAAGTCCTCTTCGCCAAACAGCGCGGCGTCGATGAACAGGCGGCCATCGTCAGCGTGAAGAATGGGCAGAGCGAATGGCAACTCGGTATAGCCATTGATCAGCTTGCCGACCAGGTAGGCGCCCTTGTTGCGGTAAAAAAGACTGGCCAGCACCTGTATCTGAAAATTGGCGCGCAGGATCAAGGCGGCTATGCGCGGCTCGATCACCGCATGCACGTAGCCGATGTCGCGCTCCAGATCCTCAAAGGGGCATTGCAGTTCAAAGTCTTCAATCACCCGGCGCAGCGTCGCCGCCAGTTTTTCGGGCTGCGGGTAGTACGCACGCCAGCTCGGCCGCGCGCTGGCATCGTCTTCGAGGTATTCGGTGCTCACCGCTGGCCGCACGAAGATGAAGTCGTTGTGAAAGTGCGTGCGGTGCAGGATCTTGGTCGTGACCGAATTGAAGAAGGTCTCGGCGAGCTCCGGCTGGCGGTGCTCCACCAGCAGGCCGATGTAGTGCAGCTTGATCTGGTGCCAGACAGCCATCGGCAGGCTACCTGCGTGGTATTCCTTTTCCAGCCGGCGCACGCATTCGCGCACGCGCAGGTCGTAGAACTCGATGCGCTCGCGTTGTGCTCGCTGCTGCCCGTGCCAATCCTGGGTTTCAAACCGGTGCTTGGCGCGCGCCGACTCGGTTCGAAAAAGGGAATAGTGGCGATTGAAGCCATCGATCATCGCCTTGGCGATATCCCAGGCCTGCGGCGCGTCAAGGCGTTGCGTGACCATGGCCGCGCCGCATCCAACGAGGCTCAGCGGCGCTCGCGCGTGCCCACCAGCGCGATCGCGTCGCGGTAGGCCGCTTCCAGGCCATTGACGCTGGGTATCGTCATCTTCAGGTCGGTGATCAAGCCGTCGCTCAGGCCGTAGCACCAAGCGTGCAGTTCCAGCTTCTGTCCGCGCGCCCAAGCGTCCTGAATCACCGTGGAATGCGCCATGTTCACCACCTGCTCGATCGCATTGAGCTCGCACAACACATCGTGACGCCACTGCACCGGAGTATTCTCCAACAGATCGAGGTGGCGATCGCGCACATCCTGCACGTGGCGAATCCAGTTGTCCGCCAAGCCAATGCGCTGGTTCTCCAGCGCCGCCAGCACCCCGCCGCAACCGTAGTGGCCGACGATCATCAGGTGCGCCACCTTGAGCTGGTCGACCGCGTACTGCACCACCGAAAGGCAATTCAGGTCGGTCGGCACAACGACGTTGGAGATGTTGCGGTGCACGAACACCTCGCCCGGCTCCAGGCCCGAGATCTGATTGGCGGGCACGCGGCTGTCAGAACAACCTATCCACATGTAGCGCGGCTTTTGCTGCGCCTTCAGATTGGTGAAAAAGCCCGGGCGCTCCTTCTCCATCTGCGCCGCCCATGCGCGGTTGTTCTCGAACAGGGTGGCAATATTCGTCGTAGGCATCAAGCCTCTCCTTTGCGTTACGGGCAGAACTGCTGCTCAACAGGTTTCCGCGAACAATTCGCGGCCAATCAGCATGCGGCGAATCTCGCTCGTGCCCGCGCCGATCTCGTAAAGCTTGGCGTCGCGCCACAGGCGCCCCAGCGGAAATTCGTTGATGTAGCCGTTGCCGCCATGGATCTGTATGCCCTCGCCCGCCATCCAGGTGGCCTTTTCGGCGCACCAGAGGATGACGCTGGCGCAGTCCTTGCGCACCTGGCGCACGTGGTCCTTGCCGAGCATGTCGAGGTTCTTGGCCACGGTGTAGGCAAAGCTGCGCGCCGCCTGCAGCACGGTGTACATGTCGGCCACCTTGCCCTGGATGAGCTGGAACTCGCCTATGCTCTGGCCGAACTGCTTGCGATCGTGGATGTAGGGGATGACGTTGTCCATCACCGCCTGCATGATCCCGAGCGGCCCGCCGGTGAGTACCGCGCGCTCATAGTCCAGCCCGCTCATCAACACCTTGGCGCCGTTGTTCACGCCGCCGAGCACATTCTCGGCAGGCACCTCGACGTTCTGAAACACCAGCTCGCCGGTGTGGCTGCCGCGCATGCCGAGTTTGTCGAGCTTCTGCGCGATCGAGAAGCCCTTCATGCCCTTCTCGATCAGAAAGGCCGTGACGCCGCGCGCGCCCAGCTCGGGCTCACTCTTGGCATAGACCACCAGGGTGTCGGCATCCGGCCCATTGGTGATCCACATCTTGGTGCCGTTGAGCACGAAGTAGCCACCCTTGTCCTCGGCGCGCAGCTTCATGCTGATGACGTCCGAGCCCGCGCCCGGCTCGCTCATTGCCAGCGCACCGACGTGCTCGCCCGAGATCAGCTTGGGCAGGTACTTGGCTTTCTGCGCATCGCTGCCATTACGGTTGATCTGATTCACGCACAGATTGCTGTGCGCGCCGTAGGACAGGCCCACCGAAGCGCTGGCACGCGAAATCTCTTCCATCGCGATCATGTGCGCCAGATAGCCAAGGTTGGCGCCGCCATATTGCTCGGGCACCGTGACACCCAGCACGCCCAGCTCGCCCAGCTTGCGCCAGACGTCCATCGGGAACTGATCGCTGTGATCGATCTCGGCGGCACGCGGCGCGATCTCGGCCTGCGCAAAGTCGCGTACCGCGTCACGCAGCGCATCAATGTCTTCACCCAGTTGGAAATTCAAACCGGGCAGCGAATGCAGAACGCTCATGAAGTTCTCCTGACGTCGGGCTTGGCCCGCTGAATTGTTTGACGTTTACGTAAACGTTAATTGTCCATGATTTCCTGGCGTTTATCAAGCTGCGCAAGCAGCGCCCGCGCTTCGTGTTCATGGGCACGAATTTCGTCGAGATTGGCCTGCAGATCCCTCTTCTGCGCTTCGAGCTGCTCGCGGTGCTGGCGCAGCACCTCCAAAAATTTGCGCAGTTGCGCGCCGGTATCACGCGGGCTGTCGTAGAGGTCGATGATTTCTTTGGCCTGCGTCAATGAAAGACCCAATCGCTTGGCACGCAAGGTTAGCTTCAGCCGCGTGCGGTCACGACCGCTGTAGACACGCGAGCGCCCTCCGGCGCCGGTACGTTCCGGCCGCAGCAAACCCATGTCTTCGTAGAAGCGGATCGCGCGCGTCGTCAAGTCAAACTCGCGCGCCAGATCGCTGATGGTGAACGTAGTACTCATGGAGATCGGAGTCGGCGCAGGCATCTTTGCCGTTCCAGTATGCAGTGCAATGCTTCGCGCTTCCCTCTCAAGGGCTGGTCTGACGTTGATTGTGCCCGCAAAACACGAAACCCCCCGCGGCATGGCTGCTGCGGAGGGTTGGTGGTGATGGTGCCTGACGATGACCTACTT
>NZ_MEDS01000020.1 GCF_001724135.1 Comamonas sp. SCN 65-56
TGCTTGGGCAAACAATGTTCGATAAGGGCGAATTGCTCGGGTGTGATCTCCATGGTCAGCAGTGTCATTCATCCGAACCATTCATTCAATTAGTGTTAATACTCCCTAGTTCGAACTTTCCGTCACATCCGCGCCGCCGTCTCCGGCAGCTCGATCTTGACCTGCAGCACTTCCAGTTCGTCCTGGCGCTCGAAGTGCACCTTGAGGTCGTCGGGGTTGATGTGCACGTACTTGGAGATCACCGCCACCAACTCGCGCTGCAGCGCCGGCAGGTAGTCGGGCTGGCCGGGATTGCGTCCGCTTCTCTCGTGCGCAAGGATGATCTGCAGCCGCTCTTTCGCGACCGAGGCGGTCTTCTTCTTTTCACCCAACAGGAAGGAAAGCAGGGACATGGCAGCTTACCTCCCGCCAAACATGCGCTTGAAAAAGCCCGGCTTCACGGCATCGGTGAAGCGCATCGGCTTGTCCTCGCCGAGGAAGCGCGCGATCACGTCCTTGTAGGCTTCCGACACTTCGGTGCCAGTCAGGTGAATCGCAGGCAAGCCCTGGTTGGAGGCCTGCAGCACGTTCTCGGATTCGGGGATCACGCCGATGAGCTTGATGCGCAGGATGTCCTGGATGTCGGTGAGGCTCAGCATCTGCCCGTCTTCCACGCGATTGGGGTTGTAGCGCGTGATGAGCAGATGCTCCTTGATTGGTTCGCTGCCTTCGATGGCACGTCGGGTCTTGGAAGACAGCATGCCGAGGATGCGGTCCGAATCACGCACGCTGGAGACTTCCGGGTTGGTCACCAGCAGCGCCTCGTCGGCAAAGTGCATCGCCGCAAGCGCGCCGCTTTCAATCCCGGCGGGCGAATCGCAGACGATGTATTCGAAGCCCATTTCGGAGAGGTCCTTCAGCACCTTCTCCACGCCTTCCATCGTCAGCGCCTCTTTGTCGCGCGTCTGGCTGGCGGCGAGGATGAAGAGGTTCTCGAGTTGCTTGTCCTTGATCAGCGCCTGGTTGAGATTGGCCTCGCCCTGGATCACGTTGACGAAGTCATACACCACGCGGCGCTCGCAGCCCATGATGAGGTCCAGGTTGCGCAGGCCGACGTCAAAGTCGATCACGGCCGTCTTGTGTCCGGCGAGCGCCAGGCCGGCGGCGAATGCGGCGCTGGTGGTGGTCTTGCCCACGCCCCCCTTGCCGGAGGTCACGACGACGATTTTGGCCATGGGTATGGTTTCCTTGGATGGTTCAGAGGGGTTCGAAGATCAGCTTTTCGCCGTCAAGGCGCACCTGCGCTGCCTTGCCGCGCACGTCTTCGGGCAATTCGTTCTCGGTCGTGCGGTACATACCGGCAATCGACACCAGCTGCGGCTCCAGGCAGGTGGTGTAGATGCGTGCATTGACGTCGCCACGCGCGCCCGCCATGGCGCGACCGCGCAGCGGGGCATACACGTGGATGCTGCCGTCGGCGATGACCTCGGCGCCAAAGCTCACGATGGCCAGCACCACCAGGTCGCCACGGGCATAGATGCGCTGACCCGAGCGCACGGGCTTGTCGATCACCATGGCGGGCGCGGCAGCGACGGGCACCTCGCGCACGACTTCCACTTCATGCACCACTTCCTGCGCAGCCGGCGTGGCGCGGCGCAGGACTTCAGGGGGCGCCTGCACCAGCCCGCACTCCAGCGCCGCCTGCATCTGCGCCGGATTGCCGCCACGCACGGCCACCGGCCGGGTGCGGTGTTCGCGCAGCAGGGCGAGGAGAGAGGCGAAGTCGATCGGCTGCTCATCCTGCGCCACGGCAGCGAGGTCTATCAGCACCAGGTCGTCGTCGAAAAACGATTGGTCGTCCTTGCGCTGGCGTTCCAGCTCGGCGGCCAGCTGGGCGCCGTCCGTGCTCTTGAGCACCACCGCGACGACGGAGAGCTGGGCACTCTTGAGCTCAAAGCTGGTGCGGGTAGGGCCCGCGGATTCGACGGCCATGTAGCAGGGGGAACTGGGTGCAAAAAGCAAACCCGTGAAGTGTACTGTGCAGCCGTACGGCTGCTGCCTTGGAGACCGGCAACGGGCGGCATGCACACGCATAATCACCCGATGCCTGTTGCACGCAAAGAAAATCTGGACACCCTTGCCACCACGCTGCTGCTCGGTTGCTGTCTCTACTGGGGATTTCAGCAGGTGCTCTCCAAGGCAACGATCACCGAGGTGGCGCCGCTGTACCAGGCGTTCTGGCGCTTCGGGTTGGGAACGGTTGTGCTGCTGCTGTGGTGCCGCGTGCGCGGCATCTCGCTTTCGGGGGCACAAGAGCCTGCGGGCGCGGCGCGCGCCGGGTTGCTGGCCGGCCTGCTGTTCGCCACGGAGTTCGCCGCGCTGTTCCTCGCGTTCAAGTACACCACCGCCTCGCGCGCCACGATCTTTTTGTATTGCTCGCCGTTCTGGGTGGCGCTGGTGCTGCCGCATTTCGTCAAGAGCGAGCGGCTCAACCGCGTGCAATGGCTGGGGCTGGTCTGCGCCTTCTTCGGTGTGCTGCTGGCGCTGAGCGATGGCTGGCGCACCGATGACGCGGCGCATGCCAACGCCTGGTGGGGCGATGGGCTGGCCTTGCTTGCGGGTCTGGGCTGGGGGTTGACTACCTGCGTGCTGCGCGCCTCTCCGCTGCAGCATGTGCGGCCCGAGAAGCAACTGCTGTGGCAGATGGGCGTGACCACGCTGATGCTGCCCGTGTTGTCGCTGCTGCTGGGCGAGCGCTGGCAGCTGGATTTCAGCGCCTTTGCCTGGAGCTCGCTCCTGATCCAGGGCTTGATCGGCGCGTTTGCGAGCTATCTGGTGTGGATGTGGCTGCTCACGCGCTATCCGGCCACGCGCATGTCGGTATTCGTGTTTCTCACGCCGGTGTTCACGCTGGTCGTCGGCGCTCTCTGGCTGCGCGAGCCGGTGACAGCCACCTTGCTGGCGGCGCTGGCACTGGTGGCGGGCGGCATCGTGCTGGTGAACCGCAAGAGTGGCCCTGTCAAAGCAGCCGCATGAACCGCCACCTGCTGCTGCTCACGCTGTGCCAGGGCCTGTTCCTGGTCAACAACGTCACCTTCATCGCGATCAACGGGCTGGTGGGCTTGCAGCTGGCGCCCCACGGCTGGATGGCGACGCTGCCCATCATGGGCTACGTGGTGGGCGGGGCGCTGGCCACGCCTCTCGTGGCGCGCACGCAAATGCGCTGGGGGCGGGGCGGCTCGTTTCAGATCGGCCTGGTGGTGGCGCTGGGCTCGGCGCTGCTGGCAGCGTATGCAGCGCAGACACGGCACTTCTGGCTGCTCAATCTGGCGACCGTGATCGCTGGCTACTACAACGCCAACGGCCAGCTCTACCGCTTTGCCGCCGCCGAGCTGACGCGCCCCGACTGGCACGAAAAAGCCGTCTCGCTGGTGCTCGCGGGCGGGCTGCTGGGCGCGGTGGTCGGGCCCAACATGGCGGCCTGGACGCGCACGCTGCTGCCTACGCCCTTCGTCGCCGCCTATCTGACGCTGGCGTTGGTGGCCGTGGTGGCGATGGGCGTGATGGCGCTGATCGAATTTCCGCCTGCGCCGGTGGTGCAACGCCACGCGCCGCAGGGTCGGCTGCTCGCCGAGATCATGCGCCAGCCGGTGTTCATCGTCGCCACGCTGGGCGCGGCCATAGGCTATGGCGTGATGAACCTCCTTATGGCTGCGACGCCGCTGGCCATGCAGGTCTGCGGTTTTGAGTTTGCCGCCACAGCCTCGGTGCTGCAGTGGCATGTGATCGGCATGTACGCGCCGGGTTTTTTCACCGGCCACCTGATCCGGCGCTTTGGCACGCTGAATGTCATGGGCGCGGGCGTGCTGTTGAATGCGCTGTGCGTGGCGATTGCACTGTCCGGCGTCGAGCTGCAGCACTTCATGAGCGCGCTGATCCTGCTGGGCGTGGGCTGGAATTTTCTCTTCACCGCCTCGACCACGCTGGCGCTCTCGGCCTATCGCCCCGAGGAAAAAGATCGTGCGCAGGCGGCGATCAATTTCTGTGTATTTGCCACGATGGCAGTGACCTCATTCAGCTCGGGTGCGCTGGTGACGACCCAGGGCTGGGGCTGGCTCAACGTCGGCTCGATACCGGCGCTGGTGCTGATGGCAGTGGCGCTGGCGTGGCTGAAATGGGGACGCGCGGACAGGGCCTGAACGCACGCAGCCAACGGCGCAGTGGGGCAGCCTGAAGTCCGAACCGTTGGCCAGACAGATCGGAAACTCTCGCGGAGCCTGCACCATGATGCGAATCCTGATCTCCCTGCTGCTGTGGATGCAGCTGCCAATGCCCGCCCAGGCGGAGCTTGTCCTCGTGCCCCGCTCGGCCTTGGGCGCATACATGATTGGCCAGCAGATGGGCGACGGCGTGTCGCAGCTGGCGGGTGGGGTCATGGATCTGCAGCGCTATTCGGGCGATTCGCTGGCCGGGTACGCCCAACTTGATGCCTGGCGCAAGGAGCTCGAATCCTGTGGCAACTGCGCCGAGCGAGCCAGCCTGCTGGCCAGGATGCGGCAGTTGCAGGCGCATCTGATCGGTGAGAACGGTCCGTTGTGCACGACCATCGACGTGATGAAAGAGTCGCCCATCACCAAGGACGCCTCTGCCCTGACCGCGATCGGCAATGTGGGCGGCGTGTCGCAGGTGTGCGAGCGCTACAAGCGGGAGCTCGAGATCAACGAGATGCAGGAGGCAACGAAAAAGGCGCGGCAGGATTTCGACCGCAAGATCAAGGCGGGAGATCTGTCCGCCTACGCCGCAATGGGTGACTGGATCGGCGTCGCGTTCGAGAAGAGCCGCGTCATGTCCGATGAAGACCGGCGGTATTTTTCCTGCTGGTATTTTTTCGAGGGGGCGCGCAAGGGCGATGTCGGATCGCTGGTTTCCTTGTCCGGGAAATGTACGTTGGATCGGCAAGAGCACCAGGAAGTGGCGCGCATGCTCGTCGCCTGCGTGCAGAAGGCGGCGACGGACGATCGCTGCGCGGACACGCTCGATACATTCGCCCGCGCGTATGCGAGTGCCCGGCCGGCCCGGCTGCGCTATCCCGTCGACGCCGATGACAAGGAGGCGCTCAGACTGAGGGAGGAGGTGCTGCGCCATTGGGAGCGGCGCGCCGCCGCCCATCCGCAGGATGCCCGCGTGCAGGCAAGTCTGGCAAGCGCACGCCAGCAGGTGCAGGCGCTCAAGAGCGATCGTGCGCCGGCGCCCGCTGCCGGAACACCTGAGCGGGCAGAGATCCATGCGTTCATGCGGCAATGGTGCACGGGCATTGCCGAGCGGGCCGGGCGCAGCGACATGCTGGTCTACGACTGCAGCTGCTTCGTGCGCGAGACCGACAGACACATCACCGAAGGGCGCATCGTCTGGGCCCGGACTCAGCGCGAGGGCATCTTCGACATGGACCTCGTCGACGCCTGCGTCGATCGCGCGGCGACCGCGAGCGCTTGGGTGGGCCAACTCGCGAACTCGTCGCCGGCCGCTGCCGCAGGGCAGGATTACCTCGCGTGCGCGCACCGTGCGATCGCGCAGGACATCCCGCTCGACCGCCTCAAGCAGCGCTACGCGGCCGGCTGGAAAGGCTTTGTCGACCCGCTGTGCAACGCTGCGACACCGGCCGCGACACGGGCGGGGCCCGCCGCGAGCCGGTCGCTGCAGTCACCACCAGGCCAGAGCGCGACGGGCCGCATGCGCCAACCATTGCCCGAGGTTGCCGCGGCGCAGCCACGGACGCCGCGGATCGATCCCGCGCAGCGCAGGTGCGAGATCCTGCTGCACTCGGTGCAGCGCATGGAGGAGGCGAGCGCGGCCCAATCCGCGCGCCGTGCCGGGCGTCTGGAGAGCGCCCGGGCCCAGTATCAGCGTAGCTGCGGGGGGTAGGGAGCCGCCCGCCCCGGGCTTTGGCGTTGCGTTTGCTGCAGCATGCTGATGCGGGCGCGTGCGGCAGGCGGAAGGTTCTTGCAAGCTATTGTTCAAGTAGCTGTCAACGCACACTGGTCAAGCGTCGGAGCCAATTTTCGCTATCAATTCCCCGGCCTGCACTACGCCCCCCACCTGGGCGATGCAGCGCAGCCGCCCGGCGCAAGGGGCGAGCACAGCCGTCTCCATCTTCATCGCTTCCATGGTGGCGATCTGCTCGCCCTGCTGAACCTGATCGCCCTCGGCGCGGTGCCAGCGCACCAGGTTGCCGGTGAGGGGGGCGAGCACGTCGCCAGGCGCGTGTGTTGGCACGGCGACGGCCATGGGTGCGACGGGCGGCATGGCGGCACCCGCGAGCGCCAGCCCCACCGGCAGGCCCAGGCGCATACGCTTGCCGTCCAGCTCGATCCAGGTGCGCGTGAGTGGCGCGTAGTCCTCCGGCTCCGGGCGCGCGGCGGGCTCGAATGGCGCGGCCATTTCGGTTTCTATCCAGCGCGTGTGCACCGCAAAGCCGTGCTCGGCGGTGAAGGCCGGGTCTTCGACAACCGCGCGGTGAAACGGCAGCACGCTGGCGATGCCCTCGATCTGGAACTCGGCCAGCGCCCGGCGCGCGCGCACGAGCGCCTGCTCACGCGTCGCGCCGGTCACGATGAGCTTGGCGATCAGTGAATCGAAGCTGCCGGGCACGGTGCAGCCCTCATGTACACCGCTATCGAGGCGCACCCCCGGGCCACTGGGCGCATCAAAGCGCGTGATGCGCCCGGGCGTCGGCAGGTAGCCGCGGCCGGGGTCTTCGGCGTTGATGCGAAATTCGATCGCGTGGCCGCGCGCGGGCGGGGTGTCGGTGAACGAGAGCGGCAGGCCGTCGGCCACGCGCAGTTGCTCCAGCACCAAATCGATGCCAGTGGTTTCTTCCGTCACCGGGTGCTCGACCTGCAGACGGGTGTTGACTTCGAGGAAGGAGAGTTGCCCGTTCTGGCCGAGCAGGAATTCCACCGTGCCTGCGCTCTCGTAGCCCGCAGCCTGGCAGATGTCGCGCGCAGCGCGGCAGACGGCGGCGTGCTGCGCGTCGGTGAGGAAGGGCGCGGGGGCTTCTTCGACCAGCTTCTGGTTGCGCCGCTGCAGCGAGCAGTCGCGCGTGCCGACGACGACGACGTGGCCATGGCGGTCGGCGAGGATCTGCGCCTCGATGTGGCGCGGCTGATGCAGGAACTGCTCGACGAAACACTCGCCACGGCCAAACGCGGCGGTGGCCTCGCGCACGGCGGAGTCGTAGAGTTCGGCCACTTCTTCGATGCGCCACGCGACTTTCAGCCCGCGCCCGCCGCCGCCAAAAGCCGCCTTGATCGCGATCGGCAGGCCGTGTTGCCGGGCAAAGGCCAGCACCTCGGCGGCGTCCTTGACCGGGCCAGCGGTGCCCGCGACCAGCGGCGCACCCACTTTGAGCGCGATGGCGCGCGCTGCCACCTTGTCGCCGAGCTGGGCCATGGTGACCGGGCGCGGGCCTATCCACGCCAGGCCCGCATCCAGCACCGCCTGGGCGAAGTCGGCGCGCTCGGAGAGGAAGCCGTAGCCGGGGTGCAGCGCATCTGCGCCGCTGCGCCGGGCGATGGCGAGCAGCTTGGCAATGTCGAGATACGTATCCGCCGCGCGCGTGCCTTCGAGTGCCCAGGCTTGATCCGCCGCCTGCACGTGCAGCGCGTCGGCATCGGGGTCGGCATAAACGGCGACTGAGCGTACGCCGTAGTCGCGGCAGGCGCGGGCGATGCGGATGGCTACTTCCCCGCGGTTGGCAATCAAAACCTTGGTGATCATGGGTCAACCCTCTTTAAAAGATGCGATGACGCGAAAACGCAGCAGGCAGCCGACGGGAATTTGCGCGGCCAACGAGCGGTGGTGGCGGGCGAGCACCGCGATGACGGGATAGCCGCCCGTCAACGGGTGATCGGCCAGGAAAAGCACCGGCTGGCCGCTGGCCGGCACCTGGATCGCGCCGATGACCGTGCCTTCGCTGGGCAGCTCGTCGTGGCGGGCGCGGGTGAGCGGCGCTGCGCCCTGCAACCGCATGCCGACGCGGTTGGATTGCGGGGTGACCTGCCAGGGCTGGATTGGCAGCAAGGCGATCGCCTCGGGCGTGAACCAGTCGGTGCGGGGGCCGAGCAGCACGTCGAGCAGCACTTCATCGCCCGCACGCGGGAGCGCAGGGTGCGGCGCTTCGGGCGGCGCGCAGGCGGCGAGGGCGTGGGCAGCGATCGCGTGGCCTGCGAACAGGCGCTGACCGGTGTGCAGCGCGGCAGGGCCGACATGCGCCAGGGTATCGGTGGCGCAACTGCCGAGCACCGCATCGACCTGCCAGCCACCACGCACCGCGAGGTAGCAGCGCACACCCGCGACGGGCGCGCCGATGCGCAGCACGTCGCCCGCATCCAGCGCGATGGCGGCGTGATTCGGCACGGGCCAGGCGCGGCCGTCGAGGGCAGTCAGGTGGAGCGGCGCATCGGCTCCTGCAACGGCCAGCGTGGCGCGGCCCAAGGCGCGCAGCTGCAGGCCGCCGAGCAGGTTTTCCAGCACCGGCGCATCGGGCGGGTTGCCGACAAGGCGGTTGGCCTGGTGCATCGCGGGCCGGTCGAGCGTGCCCGATGCGGAGATGCCCAGGCCCGCGAGGCCGTGGCGGCCCTCGTCCTGGATCAGGGTTTGCAGACCGGGGTTGATAATTTCGATAGCTGACAGCGATTGTTGGGTAAGCTCTGGAGACCGATTTCGCTTGTAAATTTCGGCATCCAACTCCTTCCCCCTCTGGGGGAAGGTCGGGATGGGGGCTGCTGGCGCATCCACAGCCGCGTGCCCATCCAGGCGCTGCTGGCCCTCACCCCTGCCCTCTCCCAGAGGGAGAGGGGGAGAGACCCGGGAGGCGCTTGAGCCGGGGACTCCCTCGCCCCTTTGGGGAGAGGGTTGGGGTGAGGGGTTGCCCCCCGCCACCACCATGCGCCCCGTCTCCACAAACCGCACCTGAAACCCCGGCTGCACCAGCGCGGGTTCGGCGCGCGCCAGGTCCCACAGCGCGCACTCGGTGGTGCCGATCAACTGCCAGCCGCCCGGGCTGGCGCTGGGGTAGATGGCGCTGAAATCCCCCGCCAGCGCGACCGAGCCCGCAGGCACGCGCGTGCGCGGCGTCTTGCGCCGGGGGATCTGGGTGAAGAGCGCATCGCCCCCGGCGAGGTAGACAAAACCCGGCGCAAAACCGGCGAATGCGGCCTGCCAGGGCTGGCCGGTGTGGCGCGCCACCAGTTCACGCGCGCTCACGCCCAGGTGTTCGGCGAGTTCTGCCAGGTCTTCGCCGTCGTAGCGCACGGGAATTTCGACGATGCGCCCGGGCGGCGGCGGCTCGGCGGCGTGCGCGGCAAGCGCACTTGCGGTGCGGCGCAGCGTGGCGATGAGCGCGGGGGGCGCAAGCAGCTCGGGATGGAAATGCACCAGCAACGTGCGCGCGGCGGGCACGAGCTCATGCACATCTGCGATCGGCTGCGTCTGCAGCGCGCGGTAAAGCGCCAGCGTGTGCGCCAGATCCGCCAGCTCCACGAGCAGCGCGGCATCACCTGCAGGCAGAATGCGCATCACCGCCCCGCAGCCGATGCAGAGGCCACGAACGGCGCGAGCGGCACCCCCGCGGCGGTCAGGTGCGCGCGGATGCGCTGGGCCATCGCCACTGCGCCTGGGCTGTCGCCGTGCACGCAGATCGAGTCGGCCTGCAGCCGGATGCGCTTGCCGCTGATGGACGTGATCTCGCCCGTCTGCACCCACTGCAGCATGCGCTCGGCCACCGCATCCGCATCGTGCAGCACCGCGCCGTCCAGTCGGCGCGAGACCAGCGTGCCGTCGTCGTTGTAGGCGCGGTCGGCAAAGGCCTCGGCCACCACGGTGAGGCCGCGCTCACGCGCCCGCTCTATCAAGGGCGAGCCGGCCAGTCCCAGCAACGTGAGCGTGGGGTCGGTCGCCAGCAGCGCGGTGATCACGTCGCCACCCTGGCGCTCGTCGTGCGCAATGGTGTTGTACAGCGCTCCGTGCGGCTTGACATAGGTGATGCGCGTGCCTGCCGCCGCAGCCAGCCCCTGCAGCGCGCCGACCTGGTAGATCACGTCGGCCACCAACTCGGCGCTTGTCGGATCCATATTCCTGCGCCCGAACCCCACCAGATCCGGGTAGGCCACATGCGCGCCAACGCTCACGCCGTGCGCGGCGGCGTTTTTCAAGGTCTGCAGGATGCCCGCCGGATCGCCCGCATGAAAGCCGCAGGCCACGTTGGCGCTGGTGACGATGGCCAGCATCGCCGCATCGTCGCCCATGCGCCAGGCGCCGTAGCTCTCGCCGAGATCGCTGTTGATGTCCATGGTTTTCCCCAATGCGTGTGTCGCGCATTTTTACCCGTTTGCGCCGCCGCACCGCTACCATCGGTCATCTTTCAACGACAACCGGGAGACAACGATGAAACGTCGCGACTTTTGCACCACCGGCGCTGCACTGGCTGCCGCTGGGCTTGGCTTGCCCACGCTGGCGCAGGCCGAAACCAAATGGGATTTCGCCACCGCCTACCCGGCGATCAATTTCCACTCCAAGAACAACCAGCAGTTCGTCGATGACGTTGCCGCCGCAACCAAGGGCGCGCTCAAGATTCAGCCGCACTTTGGCGCGTCGCTGTTCAAGATGCCCGAGATCAAGCGCGCGGTGCAGACCGGCAACGCGCAGATGGGCGAGTTCTTCCTCGTGAGTTTCCAGAACGAGTCACAGATCTTCGGCGCCGACGGCCTGCCCTTTCTCGCCAAGGATTACGACGATGCCTTCAAGCTCTACCAGGCCCAAAAGCCGTTTCTCGAAGCCGCGCTGGACAAGGCCAACCAGGTACTGCTGTACTCGGTGGCCTGGCCGCCGCAAAACATCTACAGCACCAAGCCGATCAACTCCGCCGCTGACCTCAAGGGCCTGAAGTGGCGCGTGTATTCGCCCACCACCGCACGCATCGGCGAACTGGTGGGCGCAACGCCGGTCACGATCCAGGAGGCGGAACTGGCGCAGGCGCTGGCTACCGGCGTGATCGAGGGCTTGATCACGTCCAGCGCCACCGGCGCGGACAACAAGCTCTACGAGCACCTGAAGTACTTCTACGAGGTGCAGGCCTGGATCCCGAAGAACGCCGTCACGGTGAACAAGAAGGCCTTCAGTGCCTTGCCCAAGGCTGAGCAGGACGCGGTGCGCCAGGCGGCCGCGGCAGCGGAAAAGCGCGGCTGGGAGTCGTCGCGCGAAGTCAACACGCGCTCCATCGAAACGCTGAAAAAGGGCGGCATGCAGGTGCTCGCGCCGTCCGACCAGCTCAAGGCCGATCTGGTCAAGGTGGGCGAGGTCGTGACCAAGGAGTGGGTGGAGAAGGCCGGCGCCGACGGCAAGGCACTGCTGGACGCCTACAACAAGAGCAAGTAAAGCCGCGGGCGGGCGCGCACCCACGGCCCGCCACTGCGCCCTGCCCCTGAATTGGAAAGCTGCCGATGCGCAAATGGCTTGATCGCCTCTACCTGGCCAGCGCCTGGCTTGCGGGGCTGTGCATGGTTGGCGTGCTGGCAATGGTGGCGCTCACCATCGCCAGCCGCTTCTTCGGCTTTTCCGCCGCGGGCAGCGACGCCTATGCGGGCTATGCCACGGCGGGCGCGGGTTTCATGGCGCTCGCCAGCACGCTGAAAAAAGGCGAACACATCCGCGTGACGCTGCTGCTGGGCGCGCTCAGGGGCGGGGCGCACAAGGCGCTCGAAGTGCTGGCACTCGCGATCGCCACGCTGCTCGCGGGCTTTCTCGCGTGGTATTCGGCCTACCTCGTCTGGCAGTCGTGGGAGATCAACGACATCTCGGTCGGCATCGACGCCACGCCGCTGTGGATCCCGCAGATTCCGATGGCGCTGGGCACGCTGATCTTCTTCATCGCCTTCTGCGACGAGCTGGTGCTGGAGTTGCGGGGCAAGCGCGTGGCGGCAAGCCAGGAGGATGCGCACCATGAGTGAAATCGCCGCCAGCGCCACGCTGCTCGCGGTGCTGTTCGCGCTGCTCGCGGGCGGCGTCTGGGTGGGCCTGACGCTGGCAGGCGTGGCCTGGTTCGGCATGGCCTTCTTCACCGCGCGCGCGGCGGGCGACGCGATGGCCGTGACCATCTGGGGCTCGAGCAGCAGCTGGACGCTCACCGCGCTGCCGCTGTTCGTCTGGATGGGCGAGATCCTCTACCGCACCAACCTCTCGGCCAACATGTTTCGCGGCCTGGCGCCCTGGGTCAACAAGCTGCCCGGGCGGCTGCTGCACGCCAACGTGGCCGGCTGCACCATCTTCGCGGCGGTCTCGGGCTCGTCGGCCGCGACCTGCGTGACGGTGGGCAAGATGAACCTGCCCGAGCTGCTCAGGCGCGGCTACCCCGAGGCGCAGGTCATAGGCACGCTGGGCGGTCCGGCCACGCTGGGGCTGCTCATTCCGCCATCGATCATCCTCATCATCTACGGCGTCTCGGCCGAGCTCTCGATCGCCAAGCTGTTCATGGCCGGCGTGCTGCCGGGGCTGCTGCTGGCGGCCCTGTTCAGCGGCTGGATCATGCTCTGGGCGCTGCGCCACCCCGATCAGGTGCCCAAGGCGGATGCGGAACTCACGTTCATGCAAAAGCTGGCCGAGGCGCGCCACCTGATTCCGGTGGTGCTGCTCATCGTTGCGGTGATCGCGTCGATGTACACCGGCATCGCCACCGCCACCGAGGCGGCCGCGATCGGCGTGCTGGGCGCGCTCGCGCTCTCGGCGTGGCAGCGCTCGCTCACCTGGCAGAACTTCCGCGATGCGCTCATGGGCGCAACGCGCCTGTACTGCATGATTGCGCTGATCCTGGCGGGCGCGGCGTTTCTGACGCTCGCCATGGGCTACATGGGCCTGCCGCGCCAGCTCGCCGAGTACGTCGGCAGCCTGCACCTCTCGCCCGCGATGCTGATCGTCGCGCTGGCCATCTTCTACATCGTGCTGGGCTGTTTTCTCGACGGCATCTCCACCATCGTGCTGACCATGGGCGTGGTGCTGCCTATCATCCAGGCCGCAGGAATCGACCCGCTGTGGTTCGGCATCTTCCTCGTGATCACGGTGGAGTCGGCGCAGATCACGCCGCCGGTGGGCTTCAACCTCTTCGTGCTGCAGGGCATGACCGGCAAGCAGATCACCTGGATCGCGCGCGTATGCCTGCCCTACTTCTTCCTGATGGTGCTGATGCTCGTCATCCTGTGGTACTTCCCGAGCCTGGCGACGGCGCTTCCGGGCAAGATGTAGCCCGCCTGCGCCACTTGCGGGCGACAGCGCCATCCGCCCGCCTGGCCCACAATCGCGGCCTTTCCTCGCACCTTGCCCGATGCTGCGCTACCTGAACACCATACGCCTGCGCGCCACGCGCATGTTCCTCACCGTCGCCGCCATCATGGTGCCGGTGATGGTGCTCGTGTATGTGGCCGAGCGCCTGGGGCTGGTGCGGCTGGCGGGCGAGCTGCTGGCCCCGGCCATGGCGCTGATGCAACTGCCGGCCGAGGCGGGCATCGTCTGGGCCACCACGGTCATCACCAATATTTACGGCGGCATCGCCGTGCTGGCGGCGCTTTCGGGCGAGCTGCAATTGAACGGCGCGCAGATGAGCGCGCTGGGCTCGATGATGCTGTTCGCGCACAACCTGCCGACCGAACAGGCGGTGGTGCGCGGCGCCGGGGCCAGCGCCTTGTTCACGGGCGGTCTGCGCCTGCTGGTGGGCGCGGCCTATGGCGCGGCGGTGGCCTGGGTCTGCCACCTTGGCGGCTGGCTGCAGGAGCCCGTCTCGCTCGCCTGGCTGGCCAGCGACGGCGCGGTGCGCTCCGGCCCGCCCGATGTGCTGCCCTGGGTGCTCTCCACCGCGCGCTCGCTGCTCTTGATCTGGCTCATCATCTGTGTGCTGGTGGTGATGCTGGATGCGCTGGAGCGTCTGGGGGTCACGCGCTGGCTCACGCGCAAGCTTGCGCCGGTGCTGCGCCTCACCGGCCTGAGCGAGGCGGCGGCGCCGCTCACCACCATAGGCATGCTGATGGGTCTGGCCTACGGCGGGGCGCTGCTCATCGAGGCGAGCGAACGCGAAGGGCACGACCGGCGCACGCTGCTGCTGGCGCTGTGCTGGCTGTCACTCTTTCACGCGGTGCTGGAAGACACGATCCTGATCGCCGCGCTGGGCGCCAATCTGTGGGTCATCCTGGTGCTGCGCGGGCTGGTGGTGCTGGCCATCATGATGGCGCTGGCGTTTGCGACGCGCCCCGGCACGCGCTGGGGGCGCAGGCTGGCCGCAGCGGGCTAGTCCACTGCCGGACGCAGCACGATCTCGGTGATTTCCGAAGGCGTGCCCAGGCGCAAGATGAGCCCGTGCCAGAGCCCGGTGCCACGGCTCACGTACAGCGGCATGCGACCCACCTGGTACAGCCCCGCCAGGAAGCCGTGGTTGGCCCATTTCGTCAGCAGGTTCACGCCCCAGATCTGCCCGCCATGCGTATGGCCCGAGAGCTGCAAGGCGACCCCGGCAGCCGCATGCTCGGGCGCGGCGCCGGGGCGGTGCGCCAGCACCAGCACAGGCACGCCTGCGGGCGCGCCCGAGAGCGCCGCCTTCAGGTCGGGCGGCGCCTGGCCGAAGGCGCTCGCCTGCGGATCGGTCAGGCCCGCCACCACCAGGCGCGCGCCGCCATGCTGAATCACCACATGGCGGTTTTCCAGCATCGGCAGGCCCATGGCCTTGAACGCCGCCATCCAGCCGGGGTAGTCGACGTAATACTCATGGTTGCCTGGCACGGCGAGCACGCCATCCCTGGCATGAAAACCCGCGAACGGCGCAACATCCGCCGCCCGCTCACGCGGCGCGCCGTCCTGCAGGTCGCCGGTGATGACGATCAGATCGGTCTGGAGCGCATTGGTCTTGTCCACCACCGCCTGCTGCCATGCGGCGGGCAGCAGTGGCGTGGCGTGCAAGTCCGACAGTTGTGCGATGCGATAGCCGTCAAACGCGGCGGGGAGGCCCGGCACGGCGATCTCCACGCGCTTGACCTCGGGCAGTTTCAAGCCCTGCCAGCTGCCCCAGGTGGCGAGCAGCAAGGCCACGGCGCCCAGCGCCATCGAAACGCGCGCACTGGTGAGCCAGCGCCGTCCTTGTGTGCGTAAGGCGATGGAGAGCACGCCGCCCAGCCCATCGCGCGCCAGCAGCAGCAAGGCCAGCAGCAGAAAGCCGCCAAAGGCCCAGCCGACGACGACGGTCACCGCGTGCGGCCAGGTGATGTCCGACAGATGGCCCGAGGACCAGACCACGAGCAGGTAGTACTCGGCCAGCGGCAGCAGCGCCAGCGCGGCGGTCACCCGCCCCCGGCGCCCGATGGGGAGATGGCGCACGAAGCGCAGCACCACGTAGAGCCAGGCCAGGCCCATCACCGAAATCACGCCCAAGGCCATGGATTTCCCGTCAAAAAGTCAAAACGCGCAAGGATAGTGCGCATCACGCCGACAAACGCCTTGATCCGAATTCGACAGGCTCCAAGGGTATCCATGGTGGCGGATTCACCCGATTTCAACGATGCTGCGAGCGCTTTCCACCCTCACTGTTGAAGGAGATGCAATGGCTGCAGCCAGTGTCGGCGCCTGCCTTTCAGGCGCCTGGGATCTGTTCAAGAAAGACGTCGTCACCCACGTGGTGGTCTGCCTCGCGGTGGCGATCGTGAGCAGCATCAGCGCCGGGCTGCTCGCTGGTCCGATGCTCGTGGGCTATCTGCGCATGATAGCGAGAGCGGAGCGCGGGGAAACGGTGCAGATTACCGATGTCTTTCGCGGATTCGACGATTTCGTGCCCGCCTTCGTGGCCGGTCTGATTAGCCTGCTGGTGCTCTCGGTCGGCTTCATGCTGTGTTTCATCCCCGGCCTGCTGGTCATGGCGCTGCCCACGGTTGCCTTGTTCATCGTGGCGCAAGGCGAGCGCGATGGCGTGGCCGCTTTCAATCGCGCGTGGAAGGTGGTCACGCAGAACCTGGGATCGGCCTTCTGGTGTGCGCTGGTGCTGGGCATCGTCGGCGGCGTGGGCTCGCTGGCCTGCGGCGTGGGGGTATTCCTGACCGTGCCCCTGGCGGTGATCGGTTCGTACTACATGGCGCGTCAACTGGTCGGCGATGTACCCGCACCCATCGCCATCGAGCAGGCCTGAAGCCCCCGCCGTGCAGATCGCCCCCGGACCACGGGCGCTGCGGCTGGGCGCGGCGCTGGCGTGGCCCATGGCGATTGCGGCCACGCCGACGTGGCTGCACAGCGGACCGGAGCTTGGTTGCCCGTTTCGAGCGTTGACGGGGCTGCCATGTCCGCTGTGCGGTGCCACCCATGCCTGCGCCGCGCTGGCGCAAGGGGACTGGGCAGGCGCCTGGGCGGCGAACCCCGGTGCGCTCGGCCTGCTGGCCTTGATCAGCCTGTGGGTCTTGCAAGGGGCCGGCGAAGCCGTGACCGGCCATGTCCGGCCCGTGCGCTGGGGTGGGGCTTGGGCTGTGCGTGCGGTGCTGGCGGGCTTGTGTTTGTCGTGGGTGGCCAGGCTCGGCGGTTGGCTCTGATTGCCGCAGGCCTGCAAGGCAAAATCTTAGTACAGGTTTACTATGCAAAAGATAGCTATGTGCGCTTGCTAAACAAGCGCTGGAGCCGTATTTGTTCAAATTATCGGCTGCGCAATCATGTACGACTCACCTCGCGCAGCGTCACGAATTCTTCCGCGCTGGTCGGATGAATGCCTATCGTTGCGTCGAACTGCGCCTTGGTGGCGCCGCATTTCAATGCGACGGCAAAGCCCTGGATGATTTCGCCCGCCTGGGCGCCGACCATGTGCGCGCCGACCACGCGATCGCTGGCATCGTCCACGACGAGCTTGACCATGGTGCGTTCGCTCCTGCCCGAGAGGCTGTGCTGCAGCGGCCGGAAGTCGCTGCGGTAGATGCGCACTTTGCCGAATTGTTCGCGTGCCGCCTGCTCCGAGAGACCCACGGTGCCAATCGGCGGGTGGATGAATACGGCGGTTGGGATGTTGGAATAGTCCATTGTCCGCGCCGCCTTGCCTGGCAGCGGGCCGTAGAGGTGGTCAACCAGCACCATTGCTTCGGCCAGCGCCACCGGCGTGAGTTCCATGCGGCCCACCACGTCGCCCAGCGCGTAGATACCGGGCGTGCTGGTGGCAAAGTGCGCATCCACGGCGATGGTGCCGCTTTCTGTCTGGCGCACGCCGGCAGCATCCAGGCCCAGGCCTTCGGTGTTGGCGCGCCGGCCGGTGGCGTAGAGCACCACGTCGGCATCCACTGAAGTGCCATCGCGCAGGTGCACGCGGCGCGCATCGCCCGCAGCCTCGATGCGGGCCACGTCGGCATGCACGCGGATGTCGACCCCGGCCTTGCGCATTTCCTCGGCGGCGAAGCTGCGCACCTCGTCATCAAAGCCGCGCAGGATCTGCTCGCCGCGGTACAGCAGCGTCACCTGGCTGCCCATGCCGTGAAAGATGCTGGCGAACTCGCAGGCGATATAGCCGCCGCCCACCACCACCAGCCGCCGGGGAAAGCGCGGCAGGTCAAAGATGTCGTCCGACGTGATGGCCAGCTCGCGCCCGGGCAGCTCGGGCGCCCAGGGCGTGCCACCAGTGGCGATCAGGATGGCGGCGGCGCTGTGCCGTGGCGCACCCGTACCGTGTGCGCATCCGCCAGGCTGGCGTGGCCCTGCATGCGATCGACCTTGGCGCCCGTCATGAGCTTTTCGTAGATGGCGTTGAGATTGGCGATGGATTGGGCGCGGTTGTGCTTGAGCGTGTCCCAGTCCAGCGTGGGCTCGCCCGGAATGCTCCAGCCATAGCCGCGCGCGTCAGCAAAGCCCTCGGCGTATTCGGCGGCGTAGCTGTAGAGCTTCTTGGGAATGCAGCCAACGTTCACGCAGGTGCCGCCCATGCGCTTGCTCTCCGCCATCCCCACACGCATGCCGCGCTGACCGGCAAAGCGTGCGGCGCGCACGCCGCCCGAGCCACCGCCAATCACAAAAAGGTCAAAGTCAAAATCCGCCATCTGCCGGTTTCCTGTGAACTATGGGAACAGTGTAGGGTGTGCGGACAATGCGCGTGGTCCAGAATGGCGGTTGGCCCACAACCTGCGCTGTGCGCGCACCCTGAAGGAGACGAGCATGCACATCATCCGCACCATCATGTCTGTTGCGTTGGCCGCTGCCACTCTGACTGCGGCGCACGCCGCTGACGTGAAATTGCGCCCTGGCCTGTGGGAGCTGCAAAGCACGATGAAAACATCCAGCGGCCAGATGGAAGCCGCGATGGCAAAAATGCAGGAGCAACTGGCCAGCATGCCGCCAGAGCAGCGCAAGCAGATGGAGCAGATGATGGCGCAGCGCGGCATGAGCATGCCCAGCGCCAGCGCGAACGGCGGCGCTGCCACGACGCTGAAGGTCTGCATGACGCAGAAGGATGTGGACATGGACAACATCCCTGCCCAGGAGGGTTGCACGCACAAGGTCACCCGCGCGGGGCCGGGTCGGCTCAAGGTCAGCTTTCGGTGCGAAGGCAAGGCAGGACAGCCGCCATCTTCGGGCGAAGGCTCGATGACGATGGGCGGCCCGACCGCTTTCGACGGTCAGTACCAGATGCACACCCAGGTCGAGGGCAAGCCCGAGCAGATGGACATGACGCAAAAGGGCCGCTGGCTGTCGGCTGACTGCGGGCAGATCAAGCCGCTGCGCCAGGAGTGATGAAGAACCCCTGGTACTTCCCCGGCAGCTACTGGTTTCCCGTGGCGGCGCTGTATGCCGCCATCGCCCTGCCGTGGTCGGTGCTGGGGCAACTGGGCCTGCTGCCCGCGCCGCAGGCACTGCAGACCGGCCTGGACCATGCGCACGAGATGATCTTCGGCTACGCGCTGGCCGTGGTGGCGGGCTACACGCTGGTGCCGGGCAGTGGCAAGAAGTCCTTCGTTCTGCTCGGTGTCTGGCTGGCGGCGCGCCTGGCTTTTCTGCTGGCACCGCTGGGCAGCCTGGCGTTCGTGCTCGATGCGCTGTTCGTGCTCGGCCTGGCAGGCCTGGTGACGCCGATCTACCTCAGGGCGAGCAAATGGAGCAATCGCTCGGTCGGGTTGATCATCGGTGCGCTGGCGGCTGCGGCCTTGGCGTTTCATGCGCTGCCGCCGCTGGCGGTGCATCAGGCGGTGCGTGCTGCCGTGCTGCTGTTGAGCATGCTGATGTTCTTCATGGGCGGGCGCATTCTGGCGCCAGCGGTTGCCGGGCATCTGCGCGCCAAAGGCGCGCCTATCGAGCATGTGGTGCAGCCCGGCCTGGAGGTGGCGGTGCTGGCGCTGCTGGCGGCGGGCATCGTTTGCCTGCTGCTGCCTTGGCCCTGGGCGGCGCGCGCCGGAGTGGTGGCGCTGCTGACGGCGGCGCTGCTCACCCTGGTGCGCATGGTGCGCTGGCACTTCTGGCTGTGCCATGACAAACCCGATCTGGTGGCGCTGTTGGCGGGCTATTTCTGGCTGATCGCGGGGTGGGTACTGGTTGCGTGGGCCGTGCTCGCAGGCCATGCTGTGAGCACGGCCTTGCACGCCATCACCGTTGGCGCGCTGGGCACGCTGACGTTTGGCGTGATGCTGCGCACGCAGATGTTTCGTGCGACGAGCGACACCAATCACCTGCCCTGGGCCTATGCCGCCGTGGCGCTGCTGACGCTGGCGGCGCTGCTGCGCCTGGGCGCCTCGGCCAATGGTGCGCTGCTGGCGCTGGCGGCGGCGTGCTGGGCACTGGCCTATGCGCTGCTGTTCACGCTGTTGCTGTGGCTGATCCGTCGGTCGTTCGGAAGCGCTGGTGACAGCGGCCCGGGCCGTGCGGTGCGCGCAAGCTACCGCCGCACGCGCCAGGACGGGCAGCCGCCGAGCGGCGCGTGATACCCTGCGCCGCATTCCCGGTACGGAACTTGCTATTGCTGTTGATGGCGGCTTGCACAACGCACCGGCTGTCACAACACAGAACAAGAGACAAGGGCGGCGACCCATGAACGCATTGCACACCTGGCGCACTTCGTGGTTCGCCCATCCGCTGCAGGGACAGAGCGAGCGCGACGGCATTGCCGAGCACGAAGTGCTGCTGGCGGTCTGGCTGGCCTTCTTCGGACTGCTGGTGTTTGCCAGCTGGCTGCTCTGGCGCCTGGGCGTGTGGCAGATGCTGGTGGCGGCCGATCCCACGCTGCTCACGATCGTGATCCTGGTGATTTTCACCGCTGCCACGCTCTGGGTGGGGCGGCGCAGCTATCTTTTGTCACGCCAGCACGCCTGGCTGGCCGAGGCCCGTGCGCTGCTGCAGGGGCCGGCGCCCCAGTCCGCCACCCTGCTCACCACGCTGCGGGCGCAGCCGCAATCCTGGGTGCAGTGCTATCTGGCCGATCTGATCGCCAAGGGCCCGGGCCACTGGCGCGGCAATGGCCAGCTCACCGATTTGCTGGCGGAAAAGTCCCACGGCGCGCATGAAAGCGCCTGGTGGTTCAACGCGGCGCTGCTCAAGCTCGGCCTGCTGGGCAAGGTGATCGGCTTTTCCATCATGGCGCTGGCGCTGGGCAGCCTGGATTCGATCGAGGCGACGCAAACCTCCACGCTGCTGAAGAACCTGACGGCCGGCCTGGGCACGGCGCTGCTCACCACGATGACCGGTCTGGTGGGCAACATCTTGCTGGGCCTGCAGCTTTCGCGTCTGGACCGCGTCGCCGATGCCCTCGTCGCCGATGCGCTGGAGCTGGCCGAGAACGGCCTGGCGCGGGTCTTCCCGGACCGCTGAGCCTCAACCGTGGCACTCAAGCGCCGCCCGCGTGAAGCGGAGGTCGATCCGTTCTACGACATCCTGTTCAACATCCTGATCGCGTTCGTGATGTTGTTCATCGTGGCGCTGCTGGCCATCAACCCCAAGGCCAAGAAGGCGGGCGATATCCCGGCCAAGGCGGAATTCATCATCACCGTGAGCTGGGAAGACAACAGCCCCGACGATGTCGATACCTGGGTGCAGGACCCCAAGGGCGATCTGCTCTGGTTTCGCCAGCGCGACATAGGCCTGATGCACCTGGATCGCGACGATCGCGGCGCGGCCAACAACTCCGTCATCGCCAATGGTCGCACCATCACCAATCCCATTCGCCAGGAAATCGCCACGCTGCGCGGCTTCATGCCGGGCGAGTATGTGGTGAATGCGCATTACTACGATTCCAGGGACGGCAAGCCCGTCGATGTTTCGGTCAGCGTCGTCAAGATCAACCCGCGCGCCGAGATCGTTTACTACGGCACGGTGCAGATCCCGAGCAAGGGCGACGAGCGCACGCTGGTGCGCTTCACGCTCGATGGCGCGGGCAAGGTCACCGACGTCAACACCCTACCCAAAACCATTGTGGAGCGACAAGGGCTATGAACCATTCCCTGCTGCTGCTGACCGTGGCCTATGCGCTGCTGGCCTTTCTGCTGCTTTTTCTGTGCGTCTGGACGCGCTGGCATGTGGCCGTGAAGATCGGGTTGGTGGCGCTGGTGACCGTGGCGTATTTCGTCGCCTACGAGGGCTGGCAGGAGAGCCAGGGCTGGCCCGCGCAGGTTGAGCTGCCCCAGCGTTTCGTGCTGCTGGCGGTGGTGACGGAAGAGCCCAGCAGCGAACTCGGTCACAAAGGCAACATCTACCTCTGGGTGAACGCGCTGGAGAACAACAAGCCTGCGGCCCAGCCACGCGCCTACCGCCTGCCCTACGACAAGGATCTGCACAGCCTGTTCAACGATGCGATGAAGAAAAACCGCCAGGGCAATTCGCAAATGGGCACGCTGGAGCCGCCCAACGGGCCCAAGGGCACGGGCTTTTCCTGGATGTTGCCCGGCCCCGGGGAAAAGCCCAGGATCAAGATCAGTGACCTGCCACGTCCGCAACTGCCGGAGAAATGACATGCGGCCACAGCTTGTTTGCGCCATGGTGCTGCTCGCAGCGATGGCCCTGGCGGGGTGCAACAGACCGCCGCCGGACGCGGAGAGTTATTTCCCGCTGCATCTCGGCGCACGCTGGACCTATGCGTTGCGCACCGACATGGCCAAGCCCCCGGTCGAGGCCACGCTGGAGCTCTCGGTCGTGCGCAAGGAAACGCTGGAAGGCGAGCCGGTGACGGTGCGCCGCAGCGCCTCGGGCGTCGAATACTACGTGCGCGAGAATGCCTCGGGCCTGGAGCGCGTGGCCTCGCGCACCGACCTGGAAGAACTGCCGCTGCGCGATGAAACGCCGATCCGCATCCTGCCCGCCAGGCTGCAGCCCGGAGTGGAGTGGATTGGCAGCACCGCGCCTGTAGTGTTGCAGCGCACGCTGGAATTCCCGCACGAGCTCAAGTACGAATACCGCGCCCACATGGTCTATCGCATCGCCGCGATCGACGAGACGCTGGAGGTGCCGGCCGGGCGCTTCAGCCCCTGCGTGCGGGTGGAAGGCAGCGGCAGCTTCAAGATCTACAAGGACGGCCTCACGGGCGTCGCGGACCAGACGATCGCGTCCACCGAGTGGTATTGCAAGGGCGTGGGCCTGGCGCGCTTTGACCGCGACGAGCCTGCCGATTCGCGCATGCTCAAGGGCGGCAAGGTGAGCTACGTGCTGACCGAATACGCGCCCTGAGGCGTCATTTCGCCGTTGCGCGCACCGGCCACAGCACCGATGCAATCGCCATCAGGATCAGCGCCATGGCGGTGAAATCCTGCCAGTGCAGTTGCTCGTCCAGCCACGCGCTGCCAGCGAAGACGCCGATCACCGGGATCATCATCACGCTCAGCGTGCTGGCAAGAGGCGGCAGCGTGCGCGCGAGGAAAAACCATGCCGCCTGGGCAAACCCCAGGGCCAGCACCGCGTTGTAGGCGATGGCCAGCGTGGTGGCCATGCCGGGCAGTTGCCACTGGCTGCGCTCCAGCCACCAGGCGAGTGGCGTGAGTGCGATCAGGCCCGCCAGCGTCATCCAGAAGGTGAGCGCCAGCAGAGGCACCGGCAGGGTGGAGCGCCGCAGCAGCTGCGTGCCCAGCGCCCATGAAACCGCGGCGCCCAGCATCAGCGCGACGCCACTGGCGCTGCCCGAGAGGCGCGCCATTTCATTCCACAGCAGCAAGGTGACGCCCGCCGCGGCTGCGGCCACGCCCAGCCAGCCGCGCGTGCTCAGCCGGTCATGAAAGGCCAACTGCCCGATGACGGCCGAGAAGATCGGCATGGTGTAGCACAGGATGGCAGCGCGGCCGCTGGAGAGCAGCGGGATCGCCAGGATCATCAGCGCGTTCCAGAGCGCCATGTTGAACAGCGCCAGCAAGGCCATGCGGCGCCAGTAGCGGCGCTCGATCACGAAACTGGAGCCTTGCTGCTTGAGTACCAAGGCGTAAACCGGCAGGCTCAGCCACAGGGAGGCGACACGAAAGCTGAGCGGTGGAAAGCCGGTGACGCCGATCTTGAGCACCGGCCAGTTCAGCCCCCAGACGGTGGTGAGCAGTGCCAGCACGATGAGGTGACGGCGGGAGAAGGCGGGCATGGCGCGCGATTGTGCCCGCATCGAGCAATGTGCCTTCAAAAGGCGCCTTCTACAATCGCGCGCATGGACTTCCTCGACCTGCTGCGCCAAGCTGGCGCCCGCAACGATTCCATGCTCTGCGTGGGGCTGGACCCTGATCCGGCGCGCTTTCCGGCACGGTTCAAAAATGATGGCCAGAAGATTTACGATTTCTGCGCCGCCATCGTCGATGCCACCGCCGATCTGGCCTGCGCCTTCAAGCCGCAAATCGCCTACTTCGCCGCGCAGCGCGCCGAAGACCAGTTGGAGCGCCTGATGCAGCACCTGCGCGCCAACGCGCCGCATGTGCCGGTGATCCTGGACGCCAAGCGCGGCGACATCGGCGCCACCGCCGAGCAGTACGCGCGCGAGGCCTTCGAGCGCTACGGCGCCGACGCGGTCACGCTCTCGCCCTTCATGGGTCTCGATTCGGTGCAACCGTATCTGCGCTACCCGGGCAAGGCGGCGTTCCTGTTGTGCCGCACGTCCAACCCCGGCGGCGGCGATTTGCAGGCGCGCCGTCTGGCGGATGTGCCCGGCCAGCCGCTGCTCTATGAACACCTGGCCGGCCTGGTACAGGGCTCATGGAACACCAACGGCCAGCTGGGCCTGGTGGTTGGCGCCACCTACCCGGCGGAGATCGAGCGCGTGCGCCAGATCGCGCCCACGGTGCCGCTCCTGATTCCCGGCGTCGGTGCGCAGGGCGGCGACGCTCTGGCGACGGTGCGCGCGGGTTGGCGTCCCGACGGCCCCATCGTCGTCAACTCCTCGCGCGCCATCCTCTACGCCTCCAGCGGCAGTGATTTCGCGCAGGCCGCGCGCGCGGCAGCGCAGGCCACGCGCGATCTGCTCAACGCGGCCCGGGGATGAGGCATCGGCGTATTCGTTTTGCCGTATATTGAATACGTTGAATGCGTTCGAGAACCGCCATGCCCGCCCATCCCACCACCTTGACTGTTCGCGTGAGCGGCACGCTCGGCGAGTTCGTGGCAGCCAACGTGGGCGAACAGGGGGACTACGAGAGCGTCAGCGAATATCTGCGTGACCTGATCCGCCGCGACAAGGAGCGGATGCAGCAGCAGGCTTTCGAGCGCCTCCAGGCCGAATTGACGCAGGCGTTTGCCGCACCCGATGCGTCGTACCGGCCCTTGAGCGCTGCCGACGTGATCGCTCGCAACCGGCCTTGAGCACGCGCCGTGCCCATCCAGCGCCGCATCCGCGTGTAGCCTGCGGCCTCGTATCGGCTGGATGAGATCTTTCGCTACACGCGTGAACGCTGGGGCCAGCAGCAGGCCGAGCGCTATCTCACGGGCTTGTTTGCCGCTTTTGATGGCTTGCTCGACCACTCCACGCCTTCCAGGCCGATACCGGCCGAGTTGGGCGTCCATGGTTACTTTTTCGCCACCAACACCACTTTGTCTATTGGCGCGAATTGTCAGGTGGCGACATCGGCATCGTGACCGTGCTCCACGAACGCATGCACCAGATCGACCGCCTGCGCGAGGATTTCGGGCCGTAGACGGTCTGGAACGCATCAAGCGCGCAACCGCCGGGGCGAGAGCGCGGCCGCCATCGTGGCATCGATGCCTTGGGCGCGCAGCGGCTCGGACAGCGGCTCTTGCAAAAGCAGGTTGCGCGCCAGCAGCGAATACCCCGCTGCACTCTGGATGCCATAGCCGCCCTGCGCGACGAGCCAGAAAAAGCCTTCCACCGCCTCATCCTCGCCGATCACGAACTCGCCATCGGCGACGAAGGAGCGCAGCCCGGCCCAGACATGCGTCGGGCGGCGGATCGTGAGCGTGGTCACCGCCTCGATGCGCGCGATGCCGGTGGCCACGTCCAGCTCCTCGGCCTGCACGTCGTGCGGCTCGGTCGGGTCGGCGTTGGCGGGAGAGCCGAGCAACTGCCCGGCGTCGGGCTTGAAGTACCAGTTCTCGGCCACGCCGATCGCCGCCGGCCAGCGCCGCACGTCGGTGCCCGCTGGTGCGGGGAAGCTGAAGGCGCTGCGCCGCCTGGGCACCAGACCGACGGGCCGGGCGCTCGCCAGGCGCGCCACCGCATCGGCCCAGGCACCGGCGGCGTTGACCACGCGGCGCGCCTGCACCGGTTCGCCCTCGGCGAGTTGGATCGTCCATGCGTTGCCCGTTCGCGTCAGGCCGACGACCTCGGCGCTGGTCTGTACCCGCCCGCCGCGCTGGCGCAGGCCGCGCAGATAGCCCTGGTGCAGCGCGTGCACATCGATGTCGGTCGCGCCTGGGTCGAGCAGCCCGGCGGCGATCACCTCGGGGCGCAGACAGGGCAGCAGGCGCAGCAGTGCGGCGTGATCGAGATCGGCCAGATCGGGCGCGTGCGGGCGCAGCTCGGCGGCCAGTTGGGCAAGCTCGGGCAGTTCCTCGTGCGTCGCGACATAGGCCACGCCGCGCGGCGTGAGGATGGGCGCGTCGGTGAAGCCCGCAGGCGGCGCCTCGTAGAAACCCCGACTGGCGCGGGTGAGCGCGCGGATCGCCTCGGTGCCATAGGTCTCGATGAACAGCGCCGCCGAGCGCCCGGTGCTGTGGTAGCCAGGCTGTGATTCGCGCTCCAGCAGCAGCACCGAGGTGCCCGCGCCCGCCAATTGCCAGCCGAGCGAGGCCCCGGCCATCCCGGCGCCGATGATCGCGAAGTCGTGCATCGTCATGAAAATTCCTCTATTCTCTATTGATAGCTGCCAACGCTTGCCAGCAAAGCGCTGGAGGCCGATTTGATTCAAATACTGTCCGGCGCGATACTCACAGCCATGAACGATACGACGATCACCCCCGCTGCGGTACTCAGCTTCTGGTTTGACGAAAGCAGCCCTAAGCAATGGTTTGCCAAGGATGATGCCTTTGACGCTGCGATTCGCACGCGCTTTGCCGCGCTGCATGCGTGCGCCGCGCAGGGCGAGCTGTGGCGCTGGCGCACGGATGCCCCCGGGAGACTGGCTGAGATCATCGTGCTCGACCAGTTCTCGCGCAATCTGCACCGGGATAGTCCCGTCGCTTTCGCACAGGACGCGATGGCGCTGGTGCTGGCGCAGGAACTCGTCGCGCAAGGGCTGGACATGAAGCTGCCGGTGGTGCACCGGGCGTTTGCCTACCTGCCCTACATGCACAGCGAATCGCTCGCGGTGCAGCAAGAGTCGCTGCGCCTGTACGTCGCGCTGGCGCAGCCCGGCAACCTCGCTTTCGCGCGCCAGCACGAGGCCATCATTCGCCGCTTTGGCCGCTACCCGCACCGCAACACCGCGCTGGGGCGCACCAGCACGCCCGAGGAGCTTGTATTTTTGCAGCAGCCGGGCAGTTCGTTTTAGTCCGCTCAAACCACTGAATGCCGGCACTTGCTGCCAACACCATCGTGCTCCCGCTCTTGGCGATTAGCCCGTTCGGCTCATTGCGAGGTACGCGTGTGCAATGCATCATGCTGGCGTTACGTGGCAGTCGGTTACATGGACGAAGGAGCGCCGGATGACGACACATTGGACTTTTTCACGAGCCATTGCAAGTGTGGCAATAGGCGCAGCGTTTGCACTGTCTGCTGCAACGGCATCGGCTGCGAGCTGCTCCGCATCCAGTGGCAAGCAAACCATCAACTACGATCTCACGCAAACCATCAGCGGAACACCCGAGGGCTTGTCCGCCATGTATTGCGAGTCCAATAGCAATGACAAGAACACGCTGGACGATCTTGGTTGGACACTGGGGTATTCCACTGACGGAGGTTTTGCCGCGGGGCCCGTTGCCGGATTGAATATTTCAGGCATTGGTGCGACTACAGGGCCCGGAGATTGGAGCATCACGTGGAGTAATCCCTCTGTGAGCTATGGCAACCTCTTGCTCACCATCGTCCAGGCCAATTCATTTGCGGGCTATCTGCTGGATCTGGCGGGGTTGCCAACACTCAGCGGAACGTGGGAAACGAGCGGGCCGGGCGGCGCCCACAACTCCATATCACATTTTTCAGTTTGGTACCAGCCGGGAGAGATTCCCCCGGTGTCGACCGTGCCGCTTCCCGGTGCTGCCCCGCTGCTCTTGGGGGCGTTGAGCAGTTTGGGCGGGCTCGCCGCCCTGCGTCGGCGCAAGGCCAAGAAGGATTGAGCCCCGCCGGGCTTGGCCGATGACGCATGCACGAGGGCCACTGGATGGCCCTTTTTTGCGTGAACGTGAGCTGTCTAGCCGCCGTCCGACGCCTCAATCACCCCGCCGCCCAGGCACACCTCGCCGTCATAGAGCACGGCGGACTGCCCCGGCGTGACGGCCCATTGCGCCTCGGGGAATGCCAAGGCAAAGCTCTTTTGCTCTGTATTTGAGAGCGTGCAGCGCGCATCCTGCTGGCGATAGCGCGTCTTTGCGCTGTAATCGCCGCGGGCGGGCGCGTGGCCCGCGATCCAGCTTGCATCTTGCGCGGCAAGCTGATGCGAGAGCAACCAGGGGTGCTCGTGCCCCTGCACCACGATGAGCGCGTTGCGCTGCAAATCCTTGCGTGCGACGAACCAGGGCGCGTGATCACCTCCGCCGCGCGGCGCGTTTTTCTCTTTCACCCCGCCTATGCCCAGGCCCTGGCGCTGGCCCAGCGTGTAGAACGACAGCCCCATGTGCCGCCCCAACTGGCGCCCTCGGTCGTCGATGATGGGGCCGGGCTCGCGTGCGATGTAGCGGTTCAGGAAGTCACGAAACGGCCGCTCGCCGATGAAGCAGATGCCGGTGGAATCCTTCTTTTTGGCGTTTGGCAGCCCGATTTCGGCAGCGATGCGCCGCACTTCGCTCTTGCGCAGCTCGCCCACCGGGAACAGCGTGCGCGAGAGCTGGGCCTGGTTCAGGCGGTGCAAAAAATAGCTCTGGTCCTTGGTTTCATCCAGCCCCTTGAGCAGTTCGTGCAGGTCGGTGGTTTCATTGAAGCGCACGCGCGCGTAATGGCCGGTGGCGATTTTCTCGGCGCCCAGGCGCATCGCGTGATCCAGGAAGGCCTTGAACTTGATCTCGGCGTTGCACAGCACGTCGGGATTGGGCGTGCGCCCGGCCTGGTATTCGCGCAGGAACTCGGCAAACACCCTGTCCTTGTATTCGGTGGCGAAGTTCACGTGCTCGATCTCGATGCCGAGCACGTCGGCGACGCTGGCGGCGTCCAAAAAATCCTGGCGGCTGGAGCAGTATTCGCTGTCGTCGTCATCCTCCCAGTTTTTCATGAAGAGGGCGACGACCTCATGGCCTTGTTGCTGGAGCAGGTGGGCCGTGACGGCGGAATCCACCCCGCCCGACAGGCCCACCACGATGCGGTGCTTTTGCATGGTCGCGATTATCCGTGGGCCGTCGCGCGCGCGTCAGGGGCTGCCATGGGCTGTCGCTACGATGCCCCCGATATCGAAGGAGACGACACGCATGCTCAAGCGCATTTTTCAGTTCATCGTCCTCGCGCTGCTGGTGCTGGTGGCAGCCGTTGCCATCAACACCTGGCGCAAGGGCTCGCGCCAGTTGCAGGTGGCGCCGCTGGCGCCGGTGGCGATCGACGAGGCGGCCGCGGCCGAGCGCCTGGCGCAGGCGGTGCGCCTGAAAACCGTCTCATCGGCCACCGATGCCACGCTGAATCAAGACCAGTTCGAGGCGCTGCACGCGCTGCTGCAAAAGCAGTTCCCCAAGCTGCACGCAACGCTCCAGCGCGAAACCGTCAACGGCCTGTCACTGCTCTACACCTGGCCGGGCAAGGACCCCAAGGCCAAGGCCATCCTCCTGATGGCGCACCAGGACGTGGTGCCGATCGCGCCCGGCACCGAGGGTGACTGGCAAGAGCCGCCGTTTGCCGGAGTGGTCAAGGACGGCTACATCTGGGGCCGCGGCTCGTGGGACGACAAGGGCAATCTGCTGTCGCAGATGGAGGCGGTGGAAAACCTGATCGCCAGTGGCTGGCAGCCGCCGCGCACCATCTACCTGGCGTATGGCGCCGACGAGGAAGTGAGCGGGCACCGCGGCGCAGCCAAGATCGCCGAGCTGCTCAAGAGCCGTGGCGTGCAGCTCGATTTCGTACTGGACGAGGGACTGCTGGTGCTGGACGGCGTGATGCCGGGGCTGAAAAAACCGGCGGCGCTGATCGGCGTGGCCGAAAAGGGCTACATGTCGGTGGCGCTTGAAGCCAGCGCCACGCCCGGGCATTCGTCGATGCCGCCGAAAGCGGGCACGAGCGCGATCGCGATGATGGCCGCCGCCTTGAATGCGCTGGAAAACCACCAGATGCCGGCGGCGATCCGCGGCGTCGCGGGCGAGATGTTCGACGTGCTGGCGCCCGAGATGGGGGGCTTTTCGCGCGTGGCGCTGTCCAACCTCTGGCTTTTCGGCCCCATCGTGCAAAAGCAGTTGGAGTCTGCCGACAGCACCAATGCCATGCTGCGCACGACGACGGCGCTGACCATCGTGAATGCCGGCAACAAGGACAACGTGCTGCCCGGACGCGCCGACGCGACGGTGAACTTCCGCATCCTGCCCGGTGATACGCGCGATGGCGTAATGCAGCACGTGAGCTCGGTCGTGGGCCAGGTGGCGCCGCCCGAGCACTTCAAGGTGAGCATGCTGCCCGGTGCCAAGGAAGCATCCAAGGTTGCGCCCACCGGCTCGGCGCAGTACCGCGTGCTGAACCAGACCATCCGCGAGATCTTTCCCGATGCACTGGTCGCCCCCGGCCTGATGGTGGCGGCGACCGATTCGGTGCACTACGAACCCTTGAGCGACCACATCTTCAAGTTCTCGGCGGTGCGTGCCAACAGCGAGGATTTGAAGCGCTTTCACGGCACCAACGAGCGCTTGTCGGTCAAGGGTTATGCCGATGCGATCCGCTTTTATCAGCGGCTGATCACGCAGCTCCAGGCCACGGGCTGATCGCGACGCGCCGATTTCTACAATCGGCGCGTGCCCACCCTCCCGCAGCAACGCACGCAGCAATACCTCCTCGCCCGCCAGCAGCACCCTGCCTGGCTGCTGCTGGCCTCGCGCCGCGGGCCGCTGATGCTGAGTGCGCTCGAATCACTGCTGGAGCACCAACCCGGCGGCGTGCCGCTGGAGCAGGCGGTGCAGGCCCTGGCCGAGCTGCTGGGCGCGCATGCCAACGACAGCAGCTTTGAGATCGACGCTGCCGACCTGCCCGTCCAGGCGCGGCGCGAGCTGCGCGAATGGACACGCCGTGGCCTGATCACCGAGCGCGAAGGGCTGATCCACGAGACCGACGCGCTCAAGACCGCGCTGCGCTTTGTCGCGCAGCTCGATCAGTGCATGATGACTTCCACCGCCTCGCGCCTGGCCGTGGTGCAGCGCGAGATCGACCACCTGGCCGCGCAGCTCGACCCCGACCCGGCCAGCCGCGCCGCGCACCTGCAGCGGCGCATAGACGACTTGCAGTGGCAGCTGGAGGAGGTGCGCGCTGGGCGCGTTGCGCCGCTCAGCGACGCGCAGGCCGTCGAGGGCATCCGCGAGGTCTATGCCCTGGCCACCAGCCTGCGCGCCGACTTTCGCCGCGTGGAGGACTCCTGGCGCGCCGCCGACCGGGCGCTGCGCCAAGCCATCTTGAGCGCCCAGCAGCACCGCGGCAGCGTAGTCGATCAACTGCTGGACGGCCACGCTCAGCTGCTCAGCACCCAGGAGGGGCGGGTGTTCGAGGGCTTTCAGCAGCAGCTGCACCAGCAGGCCGAGCTGGCCCATATGCGCGCACGCATCCGCGCCATCTTGGCGCACCCGGCCACCGCGCAGGCGCTGGACGATTTGCAGCGCAGTGCCCTGCAGGTGCTGACCGGCCAGCTCATCAAAGAGGCCAAGGTGGTGCAGGCCGTGCGCGCGCGCAGCGAGCGCGAAGTCAGCCAGTTCATGAAAATCGGCCAGGCGGCGGAGAACCAGCGCGTGGGCCAATTGCTCAACGACATCCTGCAGCAGGCCCTGCAGGTGGACTGGCAGCGCCAGGCCGTGCGCCGCTCCAGCGCGCCACTGCCACCCCTGGGCGTGGCGTTGGCCAACCTGCCACTGATCGAGCGCCTGCGCGTCAAGTCGCTGGACGGCGGCGCCCAGGCCGAGCTGCTGCTGACCACGCAATACGCCGACCTGGACCAGGTGGAGGGCGAGTTCTGGCAGGCCTTCGAAGGGCTGGATCGGCGCGTGCTGCTGGAGCAGACCTTGCAGGTGCTGGAGCAGGCCAATCAGCCCATGACCCTGGCCGCCCTGGCCCAGGCCCTGCCGCCGGGCGCGCACGACCTGGAAACCCTGGCCCTGTGGTTGGCCCTGGCGCGTGAAGCGGGGGGCGAGTGGGATGTGAGGCAGGTAGAGCAGATCACCACGCAGGATGGGCCGGGCACGTGGTGCTTTACCGTGCCCCGGGCGGTGCTGGAGGCCGAGGCGCTGCGTGGGGTGGATGCGGATTGGTAATCTGCAAAGTCATTCAAGGGTAGGCTTCGTCTTGCTTCAAGAGGATCGCATGACAAATTCCGTTTTCATACAGCGCGTGGTGTTGCGCAGCTATAAAAGCATTGCCAAATGCGATATCCGCCTGCATCCACTCACCTATCTTGTGGGACAAAACGGCGCAGGGAAAAGCAATTTTCTGGATGCATTGCACTTTGTGCGCGATGCACTGACGGGGTCACTGGACAACGCCCTCAGTGAGCGCGGCGGATTGAACGAGGTTCGCCGCCGCTCCAGCGGCCATCCCAACCATATTGGCATTCGCCTGGAGTTCCGCCTCAAGGACGGACGTGAAGGCTGGTACGCCTTTCGCATCGGTGCATTGGCGAGCGGCGGCCATGAAGTGCAGAACGAGGAATGCGTCATCGGCGGAATGGGTAAAGGGCCTTTTTTCCGCATCGCAAAAGGACAGTTGCAAGGCAGCAGCGAAACCACGTTTCCCGCAGTCACCAGTGACCGACTGGCCTTGGTGGCTGTATCGGGCTTGACCGTATTTCGGCCTGTCTTTGATGGCTTGACAGCCATGGGCTTCTACAACCTGAATCCCAAGACCATGCGTGAGCTGCAAAAACCCCAAGATGGCCGCCTGCTCAAACCCGTAGGGGAAAACATTGCCAGTGTGATCAATCATCTGCAACGGGTGGCTCCGGATCGCATGCAGTCCATCAAAGACTATTTGCAATTGGTGGCGCCCATGGTGCAAGGATTGGAGCGCATTGCCATCGGCCCTATGGAAACACTGGAATTCCGCCAGAAAGTAGTTGGCGCACAGCATCCCTGGCGCTTTCTGGCGCAAAACATGTCTGACGGGACTTTGCGTGCCCTGGGTGTATTAACGGCTTTGCTCCAAAACAATGCGGATTATTCGCCGACGGTGATTGGAATTGAAGAGCCTGAAACGGCGCTGCACCCAGCGGCCAGTTCAGCGCTGCGTGAAGTCCTGGGGCAAGCGGCCCTGCACACTCAAGTCTTGGTGACCAGCCACAGCCCAGATCTCCTGGACGACCACGGCATCCCCCCAGATGCGATTCTTGCCGTGGTGTCTGAAGATGGAGAAACAAAGATAGCCCCCTTGGACGCAGCATCGCGACAAATGCTGCGCGAGCATTTGTTTTCTGCCGGGGAATTGCTGCGCCTGAACCAATTGAGCCCTGATCGCAGAATCATTGAGCAACAGGACAAGTCACAGGCTGAGTTGTTTGGAGAGACGCACTCATGATCTCCATCGCAACCATCGTGGAGGGAGATGGAGAAGTGGCCGCCTTGCCCATCGTGCTGCGCCGACTGGCCAATGAATGGGCGCCGGAGACCCTCGTCAATCCATTGCCACCCATCCGGGTGCGACGGGACAGGTTCATTCAAAAGGAGGAGGAGTTTCGCCGTCAATTGCTGCTGGCTGCCGCTAAAAGCGGGGATGACGGATGGATTTTGATTCTGCTCGATGCCGATGACGATTGCCCCGCACGCCTCGGACAAGACCTGTATCAGCGCGCCCTGCAGCATGCACCACACCGACGTGTATCAGTGGTGTTGGCGAATCGCGAATTTGAAGCGTGGTTCATCGCCGCAGCCCTCTCCTTGGATGGCGCAAGGGGCTTCTCGATGACCACCCATCGGGTGATCGAGGCAGAAGTGCCGCGCGATGCGAAAGGATGGATGCGGGAACGGATGGCGGGTGGCATCTACCGCCCCCTGCTCGATCAGCCTGCGTTTGCCGCAAGGTTTGATTTGAAACAGGCCTTTGACAACAGTCGATCCTTCCGCAAGCTGTGCAAGGAGTGGAAACACCATGTCTCGCAGCGCGTCTGAAATGTTCCCTGCCACCCCCGACATCTTCGACCAATGGGCCAGCGCCACACCCGCACCTGAGGCTGCCCCCACCCCCACCAACACCCCACCCGAGCCCACGCCAGAAACCGCCGCCACCCCCCTGGCCCTGCGCCGCGCGGTGCAAGAGCTGCTGAAAATGGGCCTGCTCGAGCAAGCCGCCAAGCCGCTGCTGTTTCGCCAAATCACCAGCGCCACGGCGCGGGTGGATGCGCTGCTGGAGCCGCTGGATTTGCGCGTGCAAGTGGACGACCTGCGCGGCCTGGCCTTTGTCAGCGTGGCGGGCGACTACCAGGGCGAGGGCGACGAGGGCGACGAATGGACGCACCCGCTGGTGCGCCGCCAGCGCCTGACGCTGGAGCAGTCGCTCTTGCTGGCCATCTTGCGGCGCGAGTTTTTGCAGCGCGAACAAGAGGGAGGTCTGGGCGTGCCGGTGTACACCACCGTCGATGCGCTGCTGCCGCAGCTGGAGATTTACCTGGGTGCCACCGGCAGCGACTTGCAAGAACGCAAGCGCCTGCTGAACCTGCTGGAGAACCTGCGCGGCCACGGCGTAGTGTCGGAGGTGGACGGCAGCGAGCGCCTGCTGATCCGCCCCATGATCGTACACTTGGCTAACCCCGAAAACCTGCAAGCGCTGCTGCAGCAGCTGCGCGAAGCCAGCGCCGCAACCCCGGAGGGCAGCGCATGAATGGCTACCGCCTTCACAGCCTGCACCTGTACAACTGGGGCGCTTTTGCTGGCCGCCACCAAGCGCATATCGACGCGGGCAACACGGCGGTCATCGGCCCCACCGGCAGCGGCAAGACCACGCTGATCGACGCGCTGATGACGCTCTTGTGCCAGCATCCGCGCTACAACCTGGCATCGACTGGCGGGCACGAGAGCGACCGCGACCTGGTCAGCTACGTGCGCGGTGCCACTGGCCCGGGCGGCGGCGATGACGGCAGCGAGCACATCGCGCGCAGTGGCCGCTGCGTGACCGGCATTGCGGCGCAGCTGGTGCGCGGCGACAACGCGGCTGATAGCCTGCTCATCGGCGCGATTTTGTGGTTTGACGGCAGCAGCTCCAGCCTGGCCGACATGGGGCGGCGCTGGTGCCTGGCCCAGGGCAGCGGCCACAGCCTGGATCTGTGGCTGGAGGAGCACCACAGCGGCGGCGCACGCGCCTTGGCGCGGCTGGAGAAAAACACCGACGGCCTGAGCTTCTACAACAGCAAGTCCGCCTACCTGGCGCGGCTGCAGCGCTTTTTCGAGGTCGGCCCCAACGCCTTCACCCTGCTCAACCGCGCCGCCGGGCTCAAGCAGCTCAACAGCATCGACGAGATCTTTCGCGAGCTGGTGCTCGACGACCACAGCGCCTTTGACGATGCGTTGCAGGTAGCGGCCAGCTTTGACGAACTGGCCGCCATCCACGCCGAGCTGGAGTTGGCCAACCGCCAATACCTGGCCCTGCTGCCGCTGCGCGAACTGGCGGCGCAAGAGGCCGCGCAGCACCGCCAGCTAAAGCAGCAGCGCGCCCTGCACGCCGCGCTGCCGCACTGGTTTGCCACGCAGGGCGCGCAGCTGTGGGGCACGCGCCTGGCCGAGTTGAATGCCGCCCTGGCCAGCGCCGAGCGCCAAATCACCGACGCCGAGGCTGCGCAGCAAGCGGCCGAGAGCGCCGCACACATCCTGCTCGAGGCCTATCTGCGCTGCGGCGGCGGCGATGTGCAGCTGCTGCAAGGCCACACGGCCCAGCTGCACCAGCTGCTGGCGCAGCGCCAGACGGCGCAGGCCAGCTACCGCCTGCTGGCGCGCAACCTGGGCTTGGGCGAGGTGGCCGCGCCCAGCGCGCAGCTCTTGGCCGAGCACCAGCAGCAGGCTGCGCCCGCGCTGGCGCAGCTGGCCGACGAGCAGCGCGCCCTGCAAGAGGCCACCGAGCAGGCCGTGACCGACGAGCGCAACGCCCACGCCGCGCTGCAGGCCCTGCACGCCGAGCAGCAGGCCGTGCGCCAACGCCCGGGCTCGAATCTGCCGCTCGAGTTCACGCAGTTTCGCGCCGACCTGGCCGCGCAGCTGCAACTGCCGGCCGAGGCCCTGCCCTTCGTCGCCGAGCTGGTCGAAGTGCCGCCCAGTGAGCGCGCCTGGCGCGGCGCCATCGAACGCGCCCTGGGCAGCCAGCGTCTGCGCCTGCTGGTGCCACACGCCGCCATGGGCGACGCACTGGCCTGGGTGAACGCACGCCACAACCGGCTGCATGTGCGCCTGCTGGAGGTGCGCGAGGTGGCCGCGCCCGCCAGCTTTTGGGCCGACGGCTTTGCGCGCAAGCTGCGCCTCAAGCCCCACGCCCACAGCAGCGCGCTGCGCCAGCTGCTGGCCGAGGTGGACCGCCACTGCGTGGGAAGCCCCGAGACCCTGCGCGCAACGCCTCACGCCATGACACGCGAGGGCCTGATGTCTGGCCGCGCCCAGCACTTTGACAAACAGGACCAGCGCCGCATCGACCAGGACTGGATGACTGGCTTTGACAACCGCCACCGCCTGGCGCAGTTGCAGCAAAGCATTACCAGCAGCGAAACTGCCTGGCAAATACTACAAAAACAGAAGCAAACATCTCAATCTACACAAGCGCTATCGGTACAAAAACACCAACTTTGGCAGCAGCTGCAAGCGCTGCAATGGCAAGACCTGGACGCCGCCAGCGCCAGCGCCCAACTGGCGCAGTCGCAGCAGCGCCTGGCCGCGCTGCTGGACCCGCAGTCCGACGCCGCCCAGGCCAAGGCACGCTACGAGGCCGCGCAGCAGCACAGCCAGGCCGCCGCCCAGGCGCTGCGCATCCTGCAAGCCGAGCAGGCCGCGCTGCACGAGCGCCAGCGCAGCGCCCAGGCGCGCCAGACCGATTGCGCCGAGCGCCTGGCGCAGCTCGATACCGACAGCACGCCCTGGCAGGACGCCATCGCCGCGCTCTTGCCCGAGCCGCCCAGCTGCGAGCACATCGAGCGCCAGGAGCGCCAGATCGAAGCCGCCACGCGCCAGACGCTGGAGCAGCAAGGCCAGCGCCTGGCCGAGCTGCAAAAAGACATCATCCGCCAGATGGCGCGTGCGCAAAAAGAAGACCGCGGCGCACTCGCCGAGCTGCTGCAAGAGGTGGAGGCCATGCCGCCCTACCTGGCGCGCCTGCAAACCCTGGAAGAAGAAGCCCTGCCGGACAAACGCCAGCGCTTTCAGGACTACCTGAACAACGCCAGCGACCAGGGCGTAAGCACGCTGCTGTCGGGCATAGACGCGCAGGTGACCGAAATCAGCGAGCGCATAGACCAGCTCAACCACACCCTGGCGCGGGTGGATTTTCAGCCCGGGCGCTACCTGCAACTGGCGCCGCAGGCCGTTCTGCATCCCAGCCTGCAACAGCTCACCCAAGCCATGGCGCGGCTGCGCAGCGAGCGCCTGCAAAGCAGCGACGAGGACGGCGGTCAGCGCCACTACCAGGCGCTGCAAACCCTGGTGGAGCTGCTGCGCGAACACGCCAGCAACCGCCGCACCAAGGCCGCGCAGGCGCTGCTGGACGCACGCTACCGCCTGCAATTTGCCGTGCATGTGCTCGACCGCGCCAGCGGTCAGGTGCTGGAACGCCGCACCGGTTCGCAGGGCGGCAGCGGCGGCGAGAAGGAAATCATCGCCAGCTACGTACTTACCGCCTCGCTCAGCTACGCCCTGTGCCCGCCCGGGCGCAGTCAGCCGCTGTTTGCCAGCATCGTGCTCGACGAGGCTTTCTCCAAAAGCTCACAAACCGTGGCCGCACGCATCATCCAGGCGCTGCGCGAATTCGGCCTGCACGCACTCTTCGTCACGCCCAACAAAGAGCTGCGCCTGCTGCGCAACCACACCCGCAGCGCCGTGGTGGTGCACCGCACGGGGCAGCGGGCCACGCTGGCGTCGCTCAGTTGGGAGGAGTTGGGGGAGAGGGCGCGGAGGATGCAAAGCACCCGCTGAACCTTGTCGGACCGTAGCCTTTTGGCTACAATTGCACCATGTACACCGTCCTGGAAACCGAGGCCTTTGTCCAGTGGGTGAATGCCATCAAGGACATGCCCACGCGCATCCGCCTGCGCCGCCGGGTCAACAAGGCTCGTCTCGGCAATCTGGGAGACGTGAGACCCCTGGGCAATGGTGTTTGGGAGATGCGCGAGTTTTTTGGCCCAGGCTGGCGCATGTACTACTTGCAACGCGGTCAGGTGTTGATCGTCATGCTCGGTGGTGGCGACAAATCCAGCCAGCAGCACGACATCGTCGCCGCCAAAGCCATTGCCGCCACCCTTGCCAAGGAGCTTGCCCCATGAGTCGCACACAGACCCGCCCCTTCGACATGGCCAATCACCTGGCCAGCGAAGAAGAAATTGCCGAATACCTGCGTCAGGTACTCGAAGATGGTGACCCTGCCGAGCTCGCCGGCGCACTGGGCGACATTGCCCGCGCCCGTGGCATGACGCAGCTGGCGCGCGACACTGGCTTGTCGCGCGAGAGCCTGTACAAAAGCCTTTCCGGCGAGCGTGCGCCCAACTCGGACACGCTGTTCAAGGTCCTGCACGCCATGGGTCTCAAGCTGACGCTGGCAAAGGTCTGAGGATGGCCGCGGAGAAAAATTTGATGAAATCAGGCAATAGCGCCCAACCACCAAGCGCCACCAGCTCCACTTCCAATAGTAAATGAAATCCCCCGCCGCCCTGGCCCGGCAGCTGGCGCGCCAATGGCAGCAGGCCGATTGGCGCGAGCGCTATCTGCTCAACGCCCAAGGGGCCTGGCCGCTGCGCTTGACCATTGGCCTGCCCAGCGCGCACCACTTCCAGCACGACAGCGCGCAGCTGCGCCAGCATGTGCAGCAGTGGCGCGCCGTGGTCGCAGAAGAGCTGGGCGAGGTGCAGTGGGAAAGCCGCAGCTACCGTGGCGGCAGCCAGCCGGTGGAGCTGCCCACGCACTGGCTGCTGCCTCGGCCGTCGGCGGCGCTGGCGGCCATCGTTCAGTACTGCGGGGCCGAGGGCGCTCAGCTACGGATCGAGCATCAGGCCCTGGCCGCCGTGCTGGCGGCGGTGGATGCGCGTTTTCACCGCCTGCTGCTGCGCCGTCTGGCGCTGTGGCGCGGCACGCCGGTGCAGGTGGTCATTCAGGCCGCGCACATCGCCCTGCAGCTGCGGCCGGGCTGCGCCCACGGCCTGCCGCTGCGCGCCCTGACGGTGGCGGGCAACGACAGCAAGTTTTTTGAGCGCCACGACGCGCTCATCACCGCGCTGCTCGACGTGTTGTTTGACGAGGCGGCAAGCAGGCAGGGGCTGGTGGCCTTTCTGGGTGCCAGCGCCGAGGATGAGCACTGGCTGCTGGTCGCCCCGCTGGCCCCCGGTCTGCTGCCCTTTGTGCGCCAGCGCGTGCCCACCACCGAGCTGGCGCGCCAGCCGCTGCCCGGCACGCATGTCCTGCTGGTGGAAAACGAACGCTGCCTGCACCTGCTGCCCCAAGCTTTGGCGGGCTGCGTGGCCATTCTGGGCGCGGGGCTGGACCTGGCCTGGCTGGCCTCTGCGCCCTGGCTGCAGCAGCGCCGTGTGGCCTACTGGGGCGACATCGACACTTGGGGCCTGCACATGCTGGCCAGCGCACGCGGCCATGTGCCGCAGCTGCAGGCGCTGCTGATGGACCGCGCCACCTTTGACGCCCACCCGGGCTGCACCGTGGCCGAGCCGCAGCCGGCGCCAGAGCCAGAGCCCGGCACCGGAACCCTGCTGCCAGAGGAGATGACACTGGATGCACATCTGCGCAGCCTTGTGCATGGCCGACTGGAGCAGGAGTTTTTGCGGTCCGCGCTTGTCATGCAGACCGTGCGGACTTGGGGGTGTCCTGCATGACCCCGTGGTCTGTGGCGTATGGCGTCGGGCGGTCTGTCATCACCGCACGCGCATGACCAGCGCGATGCCCAGCAGCAGCCAGGGCGCGCCGATGACGCTGGTGAACAGGCTTTTGCCGTAGAGCGCGCTCCAGGTGTGGATGCGCGCCAGTGACGGATGGCCGACATCAAAAACCACCTTCACGCTGGAGCCGACGGGGCGCTCCTTGGGCGAGGGGTTGCACCAGTCGTCGGTGAATCGATGCGTCGAGCCCGCGTGCGAAAACTCGACAACGGCACACAGGCGCCGCCCCACCTTGCCGAAATACCCTTGGCGTTCGTACGTGACGATGGTGCCCGGCGCGGTCGATCCCTTGCTCGCCAGGTGCATGGCATCGGCGGCCAGCTTCGCGCCATAGCCCGTGATGAACAGCCCCGGGAGGCAAAACACGAGAAAGAAGATGATCCTCAGTCTGGATTTCATCGCCATGGCCGACCTCTTCGTGCGACAGATCAAGTCTGCGCGATTGTGCCTGCCGACCCGGACCCGGCAGCTTCGTTGCGTGACCCCGCGGGCTCAGCGCATCACGCTGGCATCGACATGCATGAGCGAGAGCGCAAACCGCTGCCCCGCCAGGTAATCTTCCATGCTCTTGAGCAGCAGCGGGCTGCGGTGGCGCTCCCGGCAGGCACGGATTTCCTGCGGCGTCATCCACACCGTGCGCACGATGCCGGTATCCAGCTGGCGCCAGGCGTGGTGCGACAGCAGCCGCCCGCAGAAGGCAAAGCGCAGGTAGGTGATGTCCTCGCCGGTGCGCGTCTTGGTGAAGCGGTTGAGATAAACGCCTACCAGCGCCTCGGGCGCGAAATCCCAGGCGGCCTCTTCCAGCACCTCGCGCGCGCAGCCCTGTGCGGGAGATTCACCCGGCTCCAGGTGGCCCGCCGGGTTGTTGAGCTTGAGGCCGTCGCTGGTTTCTTCCTCCACCAGCAGAAAGCGGCCGCCCTGCTCCAGCACCGCCGCGACGGTGACATGTGGTTTCCAGCGGTCAATCGCCCCCGATGGCATGCCTGCCCCTCAAAAATTCAGCGGAACTTGGGCAGGTGAAACTGCGGCGGCACGCCCAGGCGGGTGTTGATGACCCACTGCTGCGCGATCGACAGCAGGTTGTTGGTGAGCCAGTACAGCACCAGGCCGGCCGGGAACATGAAGAACATGAAGCTGAACGCCAGCGGCATGATCCACATCATCTTGGCCTGCATCGGGTCGGGCGGCGCGGGGTTCAGCGCCGTCTGCAGCAGCGTGGAAAGCGTCATGAGGATGGGCAGGATGAAGTACGGGTCCTTGGTGGACAGGTCCGTCACCCAGCCGATCCAGGGCGCATGGCGCATCTCGACGGTGGACAGCAGCACCCAGTACAGCGCAATGAACACCGGGATCTGGATCGCGATTGGCAGGCAGCCGCCCAGCGGATTGACCTTTTCCTCGCGGTAGATGGCCATCATTTCCTGCTGCATCTGCTGCGGCTTGTCCTTTAGACGCGTGCGCATCTCCTGGATGCGCGGGTTCAGCGCCTTCATCTTGGCCATGCTCGAATACGCCTTGGCGTTGAGCCAGTAGAACATCAGCTTGAGCAGCACCACCAGGCCGACGATGGACCAGCCCCAGTTGCCCAGCACGCTGTGGATCTTGTCCAGCAGCCAGTACAGCGGTTTGGCGAGGATGGTCAGGTAGCCGTAGTCCTTGATCAGCTCCAGGCCCGGCGCCAGGTTCTCCAGCACCTTCTCCACCTGCGGGCCGACGAACAGGCGCGCATCGATGGCTTTGGTCTGGCCGGGAGCGAGCTCGCCAAACGGCGTGATTTCCTGCACGCGGTAGCAGCAGTCGGGCGCCGGCGCGCCGATGTCGGCAGCGTCCACGCGCAGTTCGCGCGGTGTGCCGTCGGGCAGCAGCCAGGCGGTGGCAAAGTAATGCTGCACCATGGCGATGTAGCCATCGGTGGACTCCGCCGGAATGGCGACCTTCTTTTCCTTGATTTCCTTGAACGTGATCTTCTGGTACTTCTTGGCGCCGGTATAGATCGCCGGGCCAGTGAAGGTGGAATAGAAGGGTACCGTGCCGTCGGGCTGGTTGCCGTCGCGCACCAGCTGCAGGTACAGCTTGGGGGCTACGGGCGCCGCGCCGGTGTTGACGATCTCGTGGCGCACGCCGATGGCGTACTCGCCGCGCTTGAGGGTGTAGGTCTTGACCAGCTTCACGCCACCCAGGTCGGGCGATTCAAAGCGCACGGTGAGCTCGTTGTCACCGGCCTTGAGCTCGCGCGGGCCGGGCGCGATGTGCATGAAGGTCTTGTGCGTGGGAAAAGCGCCGCCGATCAGGCCGGTCTGCGCCACGTAGACATGCTTGCTGTCGTCTTCCAGCAGTACAAAGGGTTTGGGGTCGTCCTGGCTGCCCTTGTGGTGCAGCAGCTCGCCTCCGACCAGCGAACCACCCTGGTTGTCAAAGGTCAGCTTGAGCAGATCGGTGGTGACGGTGACTTGTTCATGCGCGACTGCGGGCTCGTTACTGGCGGGCGCGACAGCCGGGGCGGCGCCGGCGGAGGGCTGCGCGGCCGGGGTGACGCTGGCGGTACTGGTGGGTGCTGCAGGCGTGGGCGCCGCCGTGCCGGCCACGGTCTGCGTGGTGGGCGAGGGGAAGAAGGTGGCCTGCCTGCCGTTGAAGACCTGCCACTTGTCCCACAGCAGGACCATGGAGAAGCCGAAGATGACCCACAGGATGGTGCGGCGGATGTCGTTCATGGATAGGGATGTGTCAGGTGTGGGGGGCGTCTTTGGCGCCTGTCCAGCGGGAAAACAGTCGCAGCTCGCGCGGCAGCTCGGCGGGCACCGGGTCGTGGCCGCCGTCGCACCAGGGGTGGCAGCGCGCGATGCGCCTGAGCGTGAGGTAGCTGCCCGCGGCGGCGCCGTGCTGTTGTAGTGCCTGCAGCGAATAGTTGGAACAGGTCGGCTCGAACCGGCAGCTGCCGCCCAGCCAGGGGCTGAGCAAGAGCTGGTAGCCGCGCACCAGCGCCATGAGCAGCCGGCGCATCATGGTTTGGCAGCACGCACCAGCGTGCGGGCAAACAGCTGCTGCAGCTCGGCGCGCAGTGCACGCTTGAGCGCCACCGAGGTGGCGCTCACGAAAGTCGTGCGATCGAACGCCGAGCGCAGGCGCACCACATAGGCGGCCTGCGGCAAACGCGCATCCCACTGCCGGGCCAGGGCGTAGATCTGGCGCCGGATGGTGTTGCGCGTCACGGCACGGCGCGCCCAGCGTTTGGGCACCAGGGCGCCCAAGCTGGCGCCTTCCGGTGCAAACAGCGGATGCGGCGATTCCAGCGCCAGGCAATGCAGCGCGAAATGCGCCGTACGGGCGATGGTGCCAGCCGCCATGGTGGCCTGGAACTGGGGGCGCGTCTTCAGCCGGTGCATGCGGCAACGGCCTGAATGGGCGCTGCGTGGGCAACCTGCCTCATACGGTTTCGCCTTCAAACGTATGACTGTGCGGGTTCGCCTTGTCGTGCGACAGCACTGTCCGCGGCTTCCCGCCGTGTTCTACGCTTGAATGCAAAGCCGTATCAGACGGCCAGGCGCTTGCGGCCCTTGGCGCGGCGGGCGTTGATCACGGCGCGGCCGCCCTTGGTCTTCATGCGCACGAGAAAACCGTGGGTACGGGCGCGGCGCGTCTTCGATGGCTGGTAGGTACGTTTCATGGTCTGTCCTTGGAAGTTCAGTGGCGCTTGGCTTGGCCTCTTGACCCGCGCTTGGCAAGCCACGCCGACCCAGGCGCGCAAAGAGGCGCCTGGCGCCCTCTACTTGGGTAACCCCTGAACATTCAGGGAAAACGGGAGATTATCGCAGCTCGCTCGCCGGCGCGCAAATATTTTTGCCGCGGCGCGCTGGTGCCCGGCTGCAACCGGACGCTTTCGGCTTGTGGATAACTCGGTCGGAGGCGCTAGAATGACCGGTCTTGCTTCCCGCTTTCAGACAACTAGAAGAACTGCCCCGATGTACGAGGGACTCCCGCTTTCCCCATCCTCCCAGAAGCCGTCCGCAAAGCCTGCGGCGGATGCTGGCGAGCGCCTTTGGCAGGCATGTCTTGCCTTGCTGGCACAGCAATTGCCCGAGCAGCAGTTCAACACCTGGATCAGGCCGCTCAAGGCGCAGGTGGCGCCCGATCTTTCTCGCGTCACCTTGTTCGTGGCGAACCGCTTCAAGCTCGACTGGGTGCGCGCCCAGCATGCCGGCCAGATCGCCGCGGTGCTGCAGGAGACGTATGGCGGGCCGGTGCAGCTGGAGCTGGCGGTGGCGCCGCACCGCGGCGGCGCTGCCAAGCGCAGTGCGGCGCGTGCCGAGCCGCCAGCGCAGGAAACCGTGCCCGAGCCGCAGGAAGAAGCCGCGCCGCCCACGGGTGCGGGCTCGGGATCGCGCCTGAACCCGCAGCTCACCTTTGCCACGCTGGTCGAGGGCACGGCCAACCGCATGGCGCGCTCGGCGGCGATGCATGTCGCGGCGCAGCCGGGGCAGATGTACAACCCGCTCTTCATCTACGGCGGCGTGGGCCTGGGCAAGACGCATTTGATGCATGCCGTGGGCAACCAGTTGCTGCACGACCGCCCGGGCGCCCGGGTGCGCTACATCCACGCCGAGCAGTTCGTCTCGGACGTGGTGCGGGCGGTGCGCCACAACGCTTTTGACGCGTTCAAGCAGGGCTACCACTCGCTCGATCTGCTCTTGATCGACGACGTGCAGTTCTTCGCCAACAAGGAGCGCACGCAAGAGGAATTTTTCAACGCCTTCGAGGCGCTGCTGGCCAAGAAGAGCCACATCGTGATGACGTCGGACACCTACCCCAAGGGCCTGACCAACATCCATGAGCGCCTGGTCTCGCGTTTTGACGCCGGCCTGTCGGTGGCGATCGAGCCGCCCGAGCTGGAAATGCGCGTGGCCATTCTCATCAACAAGGCGCAGGCCGAAGGCGCGCAGATGCCCGAGGAGGTGGCGTTTTTCGTTGCCAAGAACGTGCGCTCCAACGTGCGTGAACTGGAGGGTGCGCTGCGCAAGGTGCTGGCCTATGCGCGCTTCAACCAGAAAGCGATTTCCATCGACGTGGCGCGCGAGGCGCTGCGCGATTTGCTCAGCATCCAGAACCGCCAGATCAGCGTCGAGAACATCCAGAAAACGGTCGCCGACTACTACAAGATCAAGGTCGCCGACATGTACAGCAAAAAGCGCCCGGCCAGCATTGCCCGCCCGCGCCAGATCGCGATGTACCTGGCCAAGGAACTGACGCAGAAAAGCCTGCCCGAAATCGGCGAGCTGTTTGGCGGGCGCGACCACACCACGGTGTTGCACGCGGTACGCAAGATCGGCGGCGAGCGCCAGCAATTCACCGAACTCAACCAGGAGCTGCACGTGCTCGAGCAGACCCTCAAGGGTTGACGGATTTCCCCTCCACCATTCGTTTCACCGAGGTTTACCCGATGATTGTCCTGAAGAGCACCCAAGACAAATTCCTGTCCGTCCTGCAGGCGGTCTCCGGCATCGTCGAGCGCCGCCATACGGTGCCGATTCTTGCCAACGTGCTCATTCAGAAAACCGGCAACGCGCTGCAGTTCACCACCAGCGACCAGGAAATCCAGATCCGCACCACGGCCGATCTCGGCGGGGATACCGGCGAGTTCGCCACCACGGTGGGCGCACGCAAGTTGATCGACATCCTGAAGACCCTGCCGGGCGACCAGACGGTGAGCCTGGATTCCGGCCCGTCCAAACTGGTGCTCAAGGGCGGCAAGAGCCGCTTCACCATGCACACGCTGCCGGCCGAGGATTTCCCGCTGGTGCAGGAATCGGCGAATTTCGGCCCCGTCTTCAGCGTGCCGCAGAAGGTGCTCAAGGAATTGCTCGCGCAGGTCTCGTTTGCGATGGCGGTGCAGGACATCCGCTATTACCTCAACGGCATCCTCTTCGTCGCCGAGGGCAAGACGCTTTCGCTCGTGGCGACCGACGGCCACCGCCTGGCGTTCACCGCCGCCGATCTGGAGGTGGAAGTGCCCAAGCAGGAGGTGATCCTGCCGCGCAAGACCGTGCTCGAGCTGCAGCGCCTGCTGTCGGACGCCGATGGCGCGATCCAGATGCAGTTTGCCGGCAACCAGGCGCGCTTCACTTTTGGCGGTATGGAGTTCGTCACCAAACTGGTCGAAGGCAAATTCCCCGATTACAACCGCGTGATTCCGCGCAATTACCAGAGCTCGATCACGCTCGGCCGCGCACCGCTGCTGGCCAGCCTGCAGCGCTCGGCCATCATGACGAGCGAGAAGTTCAAGGGCGTGCGCCTGAACATCGAGCCCGGCTCGCTGCGCGTGTCCAGCAACAACGCCGAGCAGGAAGAAGCGCAGGACGAGCTCGATATCGACTACGGCGGCGAGCCGATCGAGATCGGCTTCAACGTGACCTACCTCATCGATGCCCTGGTCAGCATGGGGCAGGAGATGGTGCGCATCGACATGCTCGACGGCAACAGCTCCGTGGTGTTCCAGATTCCGGGCAACGAGCATTTCAAATATGTCGTGATGCCCATGAGAATTTGATAGCTGTTCGCGCTTATTGGACAAGCGCTGGAACCATATTTGATTGATATTTGATGGGATGTGCAGACATTCCCGAAAAACCGTCGCATGACTGAAGAGAACCACAACGAGCCGCACCACGAGGCACCCAACGGCCCCGGCAATGCCAGCGGCTACGGCGAATCCGCGATCCAGATCCTCGAAGGCCTGGAGGCGGTGCGCAAGCGCCCCGGCATGTACATCGGCGACACGTCCGACGGCACAGGGCTGCACCATTTGGTGTTCGAGGTGGTGGACAACTCCATCGACGAGGCGCTGGCCGGGTATTGCGACGACATCGCCGTCACCATCCACGCCGACGGTTCCTTGAGCGTGACCGACAACGGCCGCGGCATCCCCACCGGCGTGAAGATGGACGACAAGCACGAGCCCAAGCGCTCGGCCGCCGAAATCGCGCTGACGGAATTGCACGCGGGTGGCAAGTTCAACCAGAACAGCTACAAGGTCTCGGGCGGGCTGCACGGCGTCGGCGTCTCCTGCGTCAACGCCCTCAGCAAATGGCTGCGTCTGACGGTGCGCCGCGAAGGCCAGGTGCACCAGATCGAATTCGCGCGCGGCTTCGTGCAAAACCGCGCGATCGAGGTGGTGGACGGCTTCGAGACCTCGCCGATGAAGATCACCGGCATCACCGAAGACCGCGGCACGGCGGTGCGCTTTCTGCCCGACGTGGAAATCTTCGGCGACAACCACGATTTCCATTACGACACGCTGGCCAAGCGCCTGCGCGAACTCTCGTTCCTCAACAACGGCGTGCGCATCCGCCTGATCGATGAGCGCACCGGCAAGGAAGACGATTTTTCTGGCGCCGGCGGCGTGCTCGGCTTCGTCAAATTCATCAGCACTGGCAAGAAGGTGCTGCACCCGACGCCATTTCACGCCAGCGGCACGCGCGCGGCCGAGACCTACGGCGGCATCCCCGGCACCGAGATTGGCGTCGAGGTCGCGATGCAGTGGAACGACGGCTACAACGAGCAGGTGCTGTGTTTCACCAACAACATCCCGCAGCGTGATGGCGGCACCCACCTGACCGGCCTGCGCGCGGCGATGACGCGCGTGATCGGCAAGTACATCGCCGACAACGAACTGGCCAAGAAGGCCAAGGTGGACGTGACCGGTGACGACATGCGCGAAGGCCTGTGCTGCGTGCTCTCCGTGAAAGTGCCCGAGCCCAAGTTCAGCAGCCAGACCAAGGACAAGCTGGTTTCCAGCGAAGTGCGCGCGCCGGTCGAGGACATCGTCGGCAAGCTGCTGACCGACTACCTCGAAGAAAAACCCAACGACGCGAAAATTTTGTGCGGCAAAATCGTCGAAGCCGCCCGCGCCCGCGAAGCCGCGCGCAAGGCGCGCGAGATGACGCGGCGCAAGGGCGTCTTGGACGGCATGGGTATGCCCGGCAAGCTGGCGGATTGCCAGGAGAAAGACCCGGCGCTGTGCGAGATCTACATCGTCGAGGGTGATTCCGCCGGCGGCAGCGCCAAGCAGGGGCGCGACCGCAAGTTCCAGGCCATCCTGCCGCTGCGCGGCAAGATTTTGAACGTGGAAAAGGCGCGCTATGAAAAGCTCCTGTCCAGCCAGGAAATCATCACCCTGATCACGGCGCTTGGCACCGGCATAGGCCGCGCCGCCAGCGACGACGAGAACGGCAACGGCAAGAGCAGCGGCGCCGACGATTTCGACATCGCCAAGCTGCGCTACCACCGCGTGATCCTGATGACCGACGCCGACGTGGACGGCGCGCACATCCGCACGCTGCTGCTCACGTTTTTCTACCGCCAGATGCCCGAGCTGGTCGAGCGCGGCCATGTCTACATCGCCCAGCCGCCGCTGTACAAGGTGAAGAACGGCAAGGAAGAGCTGTACCTGAAAGACGGCCCGGCGCTCGATCAATTCCTGCTGCGCGTGGCGCTGGTGGGCGCCAGCGTGAGCACCGGTGGCGACGCGCCCCGCGTGCTCGCGGGCACCGAACTGGCCGATCTGGCGCGCGAGCACCAGCGCATGGAAGCCATCATCGAGCGCCTCTCGGCCTACATGGATGCAGAAGCCCTGCGCGCCGTGGCCGACGGCGTGGCGCTCGACCTCTCCAGCATGGAAGCCGCGCAGGCCAGCGCCCAGCGCCTGCAGGACAAGCTGCGCGAGCTTGACAACGCCGGTACCGAGGCGACGGTGAGCGCCGAAACCGATCCGCGCCACGGTGGCCTGCTGCTGCGCATCAGCCGCCACCACCACGGCAACATCAAGAGCAGCGTGCTGCCCCACGACTTCGTCACCGGCAGCGACTACGAAGCGCTGGCCGACGGCGCGCGGCACTTTCACGGCCTGCTTGCCGAAGGCGCCAAGGTGATGCGCGGCGAGGGTGACAAGAAAAAAGAAGAAAAAGTGTCAGATTTCAGGCAGGCCATGCGCTGGCTGCTATCTGAAGCAGAGCGCACCACCAGCCGCCAGCGCTACAAAGGCTTGGGCGAAATGAACCCCGAGCAACTCTGGGACACGACGATGGACCCGGCCACGCGCCGCATGCTGCGCGTGCAGGTGACCGACGCGGTCGAGGCCGACCAGGTCTTCACCATGCTGATGGGCGACGACGTCGAGCCGCGGCGCGAGTTCATCGAAACCAACGCGCTGCACGCGGGCAATATCGACGTGTGAGAGTACTTGTAGAGAGACGCATATGGTGAGAAAGTGAACCCCAAAAGCTGAGAAAGCTCGGGTTCATGCTCATGCACCTGCTCTGTGCTGAAGCCCTGGTCGGGAACACCCGTCCGGGGCTTTTTTATACTTGGCGTCCTCTCTTGAAGGCATCGGCTTCCGTGGTGGCATCGGGCACGCGTTCGCGACCCAGGTCAATGCCCACAAAGCGGCGCAGACTGGCGCTGTCATACAGGGCCTCCTCGCACGCCAGATCGGCCAGGTTGAACCAGTGTTGCAGGAAATGGATGCGCAGCATCCGCTCCAGGCCAATGGGCGGGCGGCCATTGCCTGCCTTGGGGTAGTGCGGCTCTATCACCTGGCACAGCGCGGCCCACGGCACGATGGCATCCATGGCTTGCAAAAACTCTTCGCGTCGGGTGGGCTTGCGCGGTTGCTCGAATCCGCTGTCTTGATCTGCGGCCATTGCCAAGGTCTGCTGCTTCATGTGCAGATAACGGTTTAAACCCCACAACGGTGGACCTTAATCAGCATTGCCTTAACAACGCTCTCCACCGCATATGGATATAGAGCGGCGAGCCAACTCTGCGCGCTACGAATGTCATACGAAGTGATCCAGCGGTCATCGCTTTCGATGACCGCCGCTTTTTGTCCTACCCAGCCCTCGAAGTCTGCGAAGGCGGATACTTAGGAACTAGATTTGCGAGAGTGGGGCCCTCTTAGTCAACCTCGAAGCTTTGCATACTGGTATGTGGCCCTTTCCATCTCAAGGAAGCCTGCGACCGATGTCGGATCCGCGAACGGAAAAATTTGGGTTGCCCAATATCCACCGACACCATTCTTCCGATCAATCCAATAGTAGAGGTTTGCAAGACCAGCCCACGCTAGCGATCCTGCGGGCCTCCCGGTTGGTGCAGGCTCCTCATTGATCATGAATGTGAGTGCCCAGGTCTTGGGCATACCTGGGAAAAACTCAGCGTCGTTAGACAATCGCGGCTTTGACACTGGAAGGATCGACTTCGCTGTGTTGGTTGCGCCCACGCCAGGCAACATCTTGATGTGCATTCCCTTAGGCAGATGATTGCGGGATGCCATCTCAACGGTCTCAGGCCGCAAAATCTGCTCGCCGCTATCGCTGCGGCCGTCATTGAGCCACATGCGGATGAATTTCACATAATCTGTCGCAGTACCGTAAAGGCCGTGTCCTCCCATGTGGAGCTCCGGCTCCTGGGGCAATGTCACCCCGTCAAGCGGAATGAGTGATCCATCGCCATCTTCGCGAGCGTGGATCGTTGCCTGCCTAGCCTTCATAGATGGAGTCATCGTAAAAGCTGTGTCATTCATCCCGAGAGGGCCCAGGATCCTTGTCTGCATCACTTCACCGAGGCGCCTGCCAGTGATGGCCTCGACCACCATACCAGCCCAGTCGATGCTGGTACCGTACTCCCACTGCTCTCCTGGATCAAACAGCAACGGCGTCTTGATGGACTTCCATGACGCGTCTACCACCCAGGGCTGGCCTTGTCCGTTTGCGAGACGTGTGTACGTCTCATTGAAGAAATCGTAGGCAAAGCCGGCCGTGTGCGTTAGCAAATGACGCGTCGTCACGTCACGTCGAGGAGCGCGCAATTTCGGCTTCCCCTCGCTATCGAAGCCCTCAATCACCTGAATGTCTCCGAGTTGAGACACGTATTCTTTGGCAGGAGCGTCAAGATCGAGAAGACCGTCCTCCACCAACTGCAGGCAAGCTGTACCAGCAATAGCCTTGGTAGTCGAGAAGATTGCACACACTGTGTCAGGTTCGAATGGTTCACCTGTCCCTGTATTCCGTACACCGCGAGAACCTTGATAGATGGTGCCTAGGCGGTCGGTCACGGCTGCGGATACTCCTGGCACGCGAGTTGTACCCGTCGTTACCCCGTCTAGAACAGCATCAATCGCTTTCGTAAAGTCTGTCATTTTTGTCTCCTCCGGCCTTTCAAGTCACCGCCAAGATTCAGGTGCCGGTCTTCAAGACTCGTGGCGCACCTCAGGCAAAATTCCTGAGGTGCAATCAGCGTAACAATCTAAAGGTGCGTCGATAACCGCCGAGCGGCGCCCTGTGGCGGTGTTATCCCCCGCCATTTGGCGGTTTGCGCTAGCGGTCGCCAGGGGCGGGAAGATCAAGCACGGTTGAGTGCCGAACGCGCCATGCTAGAAATGCAAGGCCGATACGGGTGCGACCAATGCCGTCTGTTGGGTCAAACGAGAGCAGATCCCGCATAACATCGATACGCGCTTGCATCGTGCTGTGATGGACGTCGGCAACGCGCGATGCATCGCGTATTGATGCCGAACGAAGGAGGGCATCGAGAGTGCGTGCAGCCCACGGGTACTCCATAACGGCTTCCAGTTCCTCGACGTCAATCAGTGGTTGATCGACCGAGCATTGGGAGAGAATTTCGACCAACCCACCGTAGTCGTCTGCCAGGACAAGGGGGACCTCGGGGGGCTGGCACAGGCGCAGGCTGACTAGCGCAGTAGAGAACGATCTATGAAGATTGTCGATTCCCATCGCCACCCCGATCCCGCAGGGACTTGCGCCGATGTGCGTAGCATCTGCGCGCAGCACGCAAACATGCAGTGGACCTAGGCTCGAGGACACGACATCTTCCAGAAGCACTGGGTGCTGATTCCAGGTCGCGAATAGTGGCAAGGTAGCCACGCGATACCGCTGGGTCGTTGCCAAACCAAACCTTGCAGCAGTTGCCCGGCGTTGCTTTGGGTCGACAGCGGCATCTAACAGATCGCCGAGACGAGGCAAAGACTCCTCCATCCTCCGGCCTGTGCGTGTTGCCAGTGCTAAAGCCAAACGCTCAAGAACTATTGCGTCGTTGACATGGGCGCCCCCCTCCCGCTCTAGCCAGACTGTCAGGCCATCTGTCTCAAGGGCACTCGCCCACACCGGCATCCCCCCCTCACCGAGCAGATGCCCGCTCGGCGAAACTCGCATCTTGCGAGCGGACTCCTGATCAAAGCAGCCAGCAACACAACCCGAGAGAGAAGCGGCAGCCCCCAGTAGTCCATGTATGTTTACTCTGCCCCGGACCAATTCGTCGAAACACGCGACAACCCTTAACGCCAGGCTAGCGTTTGGATCGAGGGTCCTCAATCGAGCAAGAAGTTCCTGCATATGCCCCCTAATCTCCCAGGATGCGCGACATCCACGCCCGGCGTGTTTCGATCATGCCACGGGACAAAGCGGTATGGGGTGCGAAGATGTCGAACGCGTGAAAACCGCCGGGCCACACATGAAGCTCGGCCTGACCACCAGCGTTCCAGAGAGCGTCTGCATACGCGACTGTCTCATCTCGAAAGATTTCTGCACTACCAACATCAAGAAACGCGGGTGGCAGGTCATGCAAATCGGTCGCACGTGCAGGCGCGGCGTATGGCGAAACATCTGGACCGCCTCGCGCTTCGCCAAGGAGTGCCGTCCAGCCAGTCTCGTTGCTTACACGATCCCATACGCCCATCCCGTCAAACTGGAGGGTGGACTTTGTTAATCCTCGATCATCTAGCATCGGGTAGTCTAGTAACTGACCGCAAAGTCGAGGTCCGTCACGATCTCGCGCAGCAAGGGCTGCACCAGCGGCCAACCCGCCGCCGGCGCTGGCTCCCGCAATCATCAGTCGGTCGCTCCGCACACCTAGAGATTCCGCGTGGGATGCCATCCACTCCAGTGCCGCATACACATCTTCTCGTGGATAAGGATCACTATGCTCTGGAGCGAGTCGATACTCAATCGATACAAGAATGACTCCTAGCAGCTCTACAAAGTCAATCATTCGATCCAGCCCGCTGAATCGATCGCCAAACATAAGCCCCCCGGAATGCACAAATAGAAGGCCAGGACGCCGTCCGGAAGCCCTCTTATGGCGAAAGACTGACGCCGTCAGACCGTACCCCCCATACCCGTCAAATACTCGATCCTCGTACTGGATGGGGCGGTCCGCAATCAGCGCGTCAGGAGGCAGACCTGCGTATGACAAGCGCATAAAGTCGATCAGGTCAGGAGTGATGGTCGGCGGAAACATACCCCCTACGACCGCCAAGCTCGCTCGAAGCTCCGGATCAAAAGCTGGTCGGTCGATGTGAGCCCGTCGGTCCAGACGCCGGATCATCACCATTGTGTGCTCGCTCATCTCCTGTCCTCGAAGCTGGCTATATGAATCGCCTCGGCTTTCGAGGAGGCCGATTGGTTTAAGTTGACACTTCTGTCGAGGTGTCGCTGGCGGCGAGTTGCCTCCAGTAGTTTGCCTCAGCTTCTGCCGGAGGGATGCCCCCAATCGGCGTGAGCAGTCGGACGTGGTTGAACCAGTGTACTCATTGCAGGGTGGCCAGTTTCACGGATTCCCTGGTCTTCCAAGGTCCCCGGCGGTGAATCAACTCGGCCTTGTACAGAGATGGTCTCGGCCAGCGCGTTGTCATAGCTGTCTCCCCTGCTGCCCACCGAAGGTTGTATGCCCGTCTGGTCCAAGCGTTCGGTGTAGCGTATGGAAACGTACTGACTGCCCCTGTCGGAATGGTGCGTCAATGCATGAGCCGCAGGCTGACGGTCGTACAAGGCCTGCTCCAGGGCATCGAGCACGAAGTCCGTTTGCATGCTGCGGCTGACCCGCCAGCCCACGATGCGCCGGGCGTACACGTCCACCACGAAGGCCACGTACAGCCAGCCCTGCCAGGTGGAGACGTAGGTGAAGTCCGACACCCACAGCTCGTTGGGGCGGCTGGCATGGATGTGCCGGTTGACGTGGTCCAGCGGGCACCGCGCCGATGTGCCCGGCGTGGTGGTGCGCACCGTCTTGCCGCGGCGTGCCCCTTGCAAGCCCATGGCACGCATCAGTCGCTCGACCGTGCAGCGCGCCACCGGGATGCCCTCGCGGCTCATCTGCAGCCAGACCTTGTCGGCCCCGTAGACCTGCCAGTTGGCGTGCCACACGCGCTGGATGTCGGCCTTCAAGCCCTCGTCACGCTGGGCGCGTTGACTGCGCAGTTGCGGGTTGCGTTGTCGGGCTGCGTGGCGCCAATAACACGACGGGGCCATCTGCAGCACCCGGCAGATGGGCTCGACCCCGTAGTCATCACGGTGGCGGTCGATGTAGGCCTTCACGATTTGAGTCGGCGGTCGAGCTCCGCCTGCGCGAAAAATGGGCGTCTGCCGTGGTGGTGCCGGGGCGCTGGCCGCTGTCGACCTCGGCCTTCTTGACCCAGTCGTTCAAGGTCTGCGGCACGCAGCCAATCTTGGGGGCAATCGATTCAATCGCTGCCCACAGCGACGGGTAGTCGGCTCGGTGCTCCTGCACCGGGCGTGTCCGAATTTTTGTGTAAACGGGTCGGACTTCAATTGACGGAGATGCGGTCTCCGAACTGAATGGTAAAGCGGGTCAGCGCGGCCTTCCAATCCCGGATGGGCATGGTCCACTTCTGGCTGATGTTGCGCAGCGCCAGGTAGAACAGCTTGGTCAGCGCCTCGTCGCTGGGGAACGAGCCCCGGTTCTTGGTCAGCTTCCTCAGGCTCATGTTCACCGACTCGATGGCATTGGTGGTGTAGATGACCTTGCGGATTTCCGGCGGGTAGTCAAAGAACGGGGTCAAGCGGCTCCAGTTCCTGCGCCAGGACTGGCCGATGGGCAGGTACTCGTCATCCCAGCGGGCCTCGAATTCACCGAGCATCAGCTCGGCCTCTTCGGCGGTGGTGGCCGTGTAGATGCGGCGCAGGTCGGCCGCCACCTCTTTGCGGCGCTTCCATGAGACGTAGTTCAGGCTGTGGCGCACCATGTGAACGATGCACAGTTGCACAACCGCCTGGGGGAAGACGGCCTCGATGGCGTCAGGAAAGCCCTTGAGCCCATCGACGTAGGCGATGAAGATGTCCTGCACGCCCCGGTTGCGCAACTCGGTGACCACCTGCAGCCAGAACTTGGCGCCCTCGGTCTGGGCCAGCCACAGGCCCAGCACCTCCTTGTCGCCCGTCATGGTGATGCCGATGGCCAGGTACACCGCCTTGACCCGCACCGCGCCCTCGCGCACCTTCACATGGATGCAGTCCAGATAGACGATGGGATAAATCGGCTCCAGCGGTCGGGCCTGCCAGGCCTTGACCTCGTCGGCCACGGCATCTGTCACCGAGGAAATCAGGCTGGGTGAGACCTCGGTGCCGTACATCTCTTCGAGGTGGGCCTGTATCTCGCGCACCGTCATGCCACGGGCGTACAGCGAGATGATTTTGTCGTCGAAGCCGGCCCAGCGGGTCTGGTGCTTGGGGATGAGCTGAGGCTCGAAGCTGCCATGGCGGTCGCGTGGCACTTC